>CBDIBA010000010.1:0-443121 GCA_965276595.1 Beijerinckiaceae bacterium | reverse complement strand
CGATTAGACCCGCATGGTAATCGCGGAACGGAACGAAACGCGGGTCGCTGATCTGGTCGAGCGTCTGCAACGCCTTCGCCGTATTGCCCGACCCGGCCCAGGTCCACGCCGTCAGCAATTGCAGCGTCAGATCGTGCGAACCGCCGCCGCTCTTGACCAGCTCGCTGCGCGCGTTCGCCCATTGCTTGGCCTTGATGTTTTTGATGGCGAGCGCGAGATGCGCCAGGCCGTTGCGCCGGTCGAGCGTGATAAGCCGCTGCGCCAGCGTAAAACTGTCGGCCAAGCTACCGTTCGACAGCGCCGCGGCGAAGGTGCGCTCCAGCAATTCGCGGTTGCGGCTATCGTAGCGCAGCGCCTCGCGGAAGAAGGTCGCGGCGGCGAGCGTATCGGTGTCGGCTCCGGCGATCAGGGCGGCGAGATAATTGCCGGATGGGCTCGACCCGATCTCGAAGGGGGACGACACGAGGACGTCGGTGCGCGCCTGTGCGACCGATCCCGCCAGCATCGAGGCCGCCAGCGCGAGGATCGCAAGCAAAGGGGATCGTCGGATCAGAATCATGAAGGGCACGGAGGGGTCCGAGGATCGACGCCGCAACGGTCGGCGCGGCGGCAGGTCTCCGCAGGAGCGGAATCGCGCGCGAAGATGGCCGTTTTAGGACGGACGGGCAAGTAAAAAGGCCGCGGCGACAGGCGGCCGCGGCCGTCGTCGATCCTGCGGATCAGGACAGATCGATCATCCGCTGCACGCTGGCGCGCGCGCGCTCGGCGAGAGCTGGATCGATCGTCACTTCTTCGCGCATGTAGACCAGGCTATCGAGAATTTTCGGAAGCGTGATGCGCTTCATGTGCGGACACAGGTTGCACGGCCGGACAAATTCCGTCTCGCCGCCGGTTTCTGCGGCGACGTTGTCGGCCATCGAACACTCGGTGACCATCACGACGCGGCGCGGCTTCTTCGTCTTGACAAAATCGATCATCGCCGCAGTGGAGCCTGCGAAATCCGCCGCCGCGATGACGTCCGGCTTGCATTCGGGATGCGCGATGATCTGCACGGACGGATCGTCTTCGCGATAGCGGATCAACTCCTCCGCGGTGAAACGCTCGTGCACCTCGCAGGCGCCCTTCCAGGCGATGATCTTCACTTTCGTCTGCGCCTGCGTGTTCTTGGCCAGGTACTGATCGGGCAGAAAGATCACGCGGTCCGACCCCAGGCTCTCGACGATCTTCAGAGCGTTCGAGGACGTGCAGCAGATGTCGACTTCGGCCTTCACCTCGGCCGAAGTGTTGACGTAGGCGACGACGGGAACGCCGGGATAGCGCGCGCGCAACGCCCGCACGTCCGCGCCGGTGATCGATTCTGCCAGCGAACAGCCGGCCTTCGCATCGGGGATGAGCACCGTCTTGTCGGGATTCAACAGCTTGGAGGTTTCCGCCATGAAGTGCACGCCGCCCTGCACGATGACATCCGCCTCCGATGCCGAGGCGAGGCGAGCGAGCTGCAACGAATCGCCGACGACGTCGGCGACGCAATGATAGATTTCGGGCGTCTGGTAATTGTGCGCGAGGATGACGGCGTTGCGCTCGCGCTTGAGGTCGTTGATCGCCTTGATGTAGGGCGCGTGGAACGGCCACTCGACGGGCGGGATCACCCGCTTCACTTTTTCGTAGAGAGGCGCCGTCTCGCGCTCGACCTCCGGCGTCCAGGCGAGAGTCGGCATCGGCAGCGCACGATGGCGGGGTGGAGCGCTCTCGGGAGCGGCGGTCTGCCGAGGATCGACGCGCAGATCGAAAGGCGCCATGGCGGTCTCCTGCCCTGTTCTGCTCGTCTTGAGCATAACCTCCGGCAAAAAAACTCGCCCCACGGGCGAGGCGTCGGCGGCCGGAGCCGATCACAATCGGTGATTTATACTCTTAACGAGCAAAAGCAAGAGGGCATCGAAAAATCGGCGACCGCCGCCTCAGGTCTGCCCCGGCCGAAGCTGATAGAAGATATGGTGGCCGATGGTGTCCATCTTCTTTAGGTAGCGCGCCCAGCGCGGTCGCACGTAGTTCGCGTGATAATGCGTCGAATCGCCGACATCGGCGACGTAGGTCTCGCCCTGCAGCACGTCGTGGGCGACGCGCACCGCAGCCTTCCAGGACTCCGGCTCCGTCACGCGCAGCGCCCGGCCTTCGCAGGCGAAGGAGAACTGGCAGGCGTTGCGATGCCGGTGGTTCTGGAACACCACGCCGCAAATCGTCGACGGGTAGAGCCCGCTCTTGACGCGATTGAGCACGACCTGCGCAACGGCGGCCTGGCCGTCAGCCGGCTCGCTGCGCGCCTCGAAATAGACCGCTTCGGCAAGGCATTTCTCCTCCGAGGCGGCGCGATCCTGATCGATCAGCGAAGCGTAATCCGGACGCTCGCCGTTGCGATCGAGGATGGTGGCGTTCGGCGGCGGCTTGACGCCCGGCAAAGCGACGACGTCCGGCGCCCCCGGCGGCGCGGCGACGATCTCGACCGGCGTCTGGTCGGCGGCGGCCGGCGTAGTTGACCCAAGCGCCACAGCGCGCGGGATGCGTGGCGTCGCGCCGTCGAACACGCCCGGCGATGGACGGCCGGCGGCGCGCAGGGTCGGCGCGGAGCCGCCCTGCGTCGGCGAGGCGGTTTGCTCGGTCGCGGGCGATTCGCTGGAGGCTTCCGCGTCGGTCAGCGGCTCGAAACTCGCGACGGCGTCGGGGCCCGGCGCCGGCCCGATCGCCGGCGCGAAGCCGTCGAAGGCCAGATAGTTTTCGGAGCTCAGAAGCAGATCGGCGGCGCGCATCGCCGCGACGCCGCCGCGCTGACGCAGCTTCGCGTCGAAGGTCGGACGCAGCCCGACGACCGGATCGCCCTTCTGGCTGCGGTCCGGCTTCGGCCAGGCGTGGACATTGTGCTTAAGCGCGATGCGCGGCTGGATCTCATCGAGCGGAAGCCCGGGCGACAGATCGCCGACCTCCAGGCTGATGCGATGCAGGAGGCCGGAGGGAGCGCTACGCGCCGCAAGGAGCGCGGCGAACCCGTCGCGCCGGGCCGGGATAAGCCGCGTCGGCGTCTCCGGCGCGCGGCTCGACAGCGGCGCATGGCTCGCGCCGATCGAGGCGTCCTCATCCGCGTCCGCCGTGAAGGAAATCACCAGGCCCATGGCGAGGCACCAAGGCGCAACGACGCCCAGAGCCCATCCCAACCCTATGCGAGAGCGACCCATCCGCACCACACGACGCCGTGCGGGGCGCCGCACGATTCCACCCCGCCAGCCGCTCCTCGCGGCTCAAAAACCACGGTCGAGCAGCAAGGCGCGCCAAGCTTGGTTATCGCGATTTAGGCTTGACGAGCGGTTACCGCACGAGCTGCGGTCGGCGTGTCAGAATGAGGCACGGCGTTACGCGAACTTGAGCCCGATCGCGCAGACGATGATGCCCGCAATGAGCAGCAGGCGCATGAACGTCGCGGGTTCGGCGAACCAGACGATGCCGACGACGACCGTTCCCGCCGCGCCGACGCCGGTCCAGATCGCATAGGCCGTTCCGAGCGGGATCGAGCGGATCGCCAGTTCGATGCAAAACAAGCTGAGCCCGACGAAGGCGATAAATCCCGCCGTCGCCGGCAGGTTCTTGAACCCGTCGCTGAGCCGCAGCGTCGTCGTGAACCCGATCTCAAGCAGGCTGGCGAGCAGAAGGTAGAGCCAGCCCATGACGCATCCCGCAAACGATCGGGCGCCTGTCTCGCACCCGCTCGCGCGACGCGCAACCGCGCATCCGCCAAGGCTCAGGGCCGCATGGCGCGTCCCATTCGGGCGACGAGTTCCTTCGGACTGGCGTACATCTTCTTAACCAACGCCTCGACCTCGGCGCCGCCCTGCGGATTGACTTCGAGCTTCATCGTCGCGGCCTCGGCGAGCAGGTCCGGGTCCTTGAACGCCGACAGGAAGGCGGCGCGCAGGATCGCTATCGGCGCCTCGGGCGTTCCCGGCGGCGCAACGAAGGGGCGCTGGAACACCTGCTGGCTGACGAACAGTTCGGCGAGCGGACGGTCTTGCTCCGGGATGAAATCCCACATCGACGGAATGCCGAGCTTGGTCAGCGCCGGACTCGGCTGCAGGCCGGCCTGGAACAGGATATTGACCTTGCCGTCGGTGAACCAATCCGGCCGCAGGCTGCCGAGGGTGCTGGCGTCGAGCGTACAGACGCCATCCGCTTCACCGCGCTCCAGCGCGAGGACGAGACTGCCGGGGCCCGGATAGCCGGTTACGACCTCGAATTTGCTGCCGGCGATTGCGTTGAAGAAATACGGGTAATCGTAGGACGAACTGCCGACGCCCGTCGCCGCCAACGTGACCTTGCGTTGCTTGGCGTCAGCGAACGTCTTGACGTTCGAGCCTGCCGTCGTGAAGCAAACGCGCGTGCCGCTGTCGGCCGTGCCCAGATACTCGAAACGCGTCGGATCGTAGCGGTACTTCGAAGGCTCCGTCAGCGGCTCGGTGATCGCGCCTGGAAAGACGATACCGAAGGTCAGCCCGTCCTTCGGCGCGATCGCGTAAAGGTGCTGCGCCGCGATCGTGCTGCCGGCGCCGTTCATGTTCTGCACGATGATCGCCGGCTTGCCGGGAATGTACTTGGGCATGTAACGCTGCAACAGCCGGGCATAATTGTCGTAGGCGCTGCCCGCGTCGTTGCCGACGATGATGGTGACGGTCTTGCCCGCGTAAAAGTCGGCGGCCGACGCGCTCGCGTGCGCGGCTGTCAACGCAAGAGCCGCCGCAGCTGCGTGCGCGAGCCGACCCGTCAAGCCGGTGCGCGTCCGCTCTTGGGCATGATTGTCCCGTGTTCCATGGCGATCCGACATCGCGCCTCGCAAACGACCGTCGTGCGACGATCAAGCAAAAGACGAGCCAGCGATGAAATGCAACCCCCGACGCCAAGGGCGCGGATCGGCCGTTGGCGCTCCGACGGGCGAGAACAATCAGTCCGCTTCGTCGACGTGATGCTCGACGTGGTGCTTGCTGGCCTCGTCATGATGATGCGTCGCCTGCGTCGAATGGCCGTGCGCGGCATGCGCGTGGTGAGCGGCGCGTTCGTGATCGCCCTCCTCGTGATGCTTGGCGGCCTCGCGATGATGATGGGCGGCGCTCTCGTGATGATCTGCGGCCTGCATGTGATGCTCGGCGCCCTTGTGCTTGCTAGCCATGGAACAACTCCCTGCTGGGACGCCCGGTTGGCTAGCAACGCATTGTATCAGCCCGATGACGCCTGCGCCTCGCCGATCAGATGCAGAACGATCTCGCGGCGATGCGGCGCGCGTCGGTGCTCGAACACGTAGACCCCTTGCCACTGCCCCAAGGTGGGCGCGCCGCGCACGACCGGGATGACGAGATGCGTCTGCGTCAGCATCGCGCGGATGTGCGCCGGCATGTCGTCGGGCCCTTCCGTCGTGTGCGTGTAAAGTTTCGGATTTTCTGGCGCGACGCGCTCGAGAAACGCTTCGAGGTCGCGCTGCGCCGAGGGGTCGGCGTTCTCCTGGATAATCAGCGACGCCGAGGTGTGGCGGCAGAAAAGCGTCAGCAGGCCCGTCGCGATCGCCTGCCCTTGCGTCCACGCGATTACATCGCGCGTGATGTCGTAGAGGCCCCGCCCGCGCGTTCGCGCTTCAAGCGCATGGGTGCGCTGCATCATGCCTGCGAGGCCGCCTTGCGCCCGAGCGCCGCCTGCGCCGCCGCCAGCCGCGCGATCGGCACGCGGAACGGCGAACAGGAGACGTAGTCGAGGCCCGTGACCTCGCAGAACTCGATCGACGAGGGATCGCCGCCGTGCTCGCCGCAGATGCCGAGCTTGATGTCGGCACGTGTCTTGCGGCCGCGCTCCGCGGCCAGAGACACGAGTTCGCCGACCCCCTCGCGATCGATCGACACGAAGGGATCGTGATCGAGAAGATGCTTCTGCGTGTAGAGGCCTAGGAACGAGGCGGCGTCGTCGCGCGAAATGCCGAGCGTCGTCTGCGTGAGATCGTTGGTGCCGAAGGAGAAAAATTCCGCCGATTCCGCGATCTCGCCGGCGCGCAACGCGGCGCGGGGCAGTTCGATCATCGTGCCGACCTGATAGGGCGTGACGGCCCCCGTCTCCTTCGCGACGGCGTCCGCCATCGCGACGATATGCCTCTTGATGAGATCGAACTCGGGGCGGCCGACGATGAGCGGAACCATGATCTCGGCCGTCACCGGCTTGCCCGTCTTGCGGCTCGCCTCGACAGCGCCTTCGAAGATGGCGCGCGCCTGCATTTCGGCGATCTCGGGATAGGCGATTGCGATGCGGACGCCGCGGAAGCCGAGCATGGGGTTGAACTCGTGCAGTTCGGCGGCGCGGCGCTTGAGCTTCTCCGCGCTGACGCCCATCGCGATCGCGACCTCCTGCACCTCGGCGTCGGTGTGCGGCAAGAACTCGTGCAACGGCGGGTCGAGCAAGCGGATCGTGACCGGCAGGCCCGACATGATCTCGAAGAGTTGCATGAAGTCGTTGCGCTGGATCGGCAGCAGTTTCGCCAAGGCTTGTCGGCGGCCGGCCTCGTCGTCGGCGAGGATCATCTCGCGGACCGCCACGATCCGGTCGCCATCGAAGAACATGTGCTCCGTTCGGCACAGTCCGATGCCTTCGGCGCCGAATTCTCGCGCGACGCGCGCATCGGCGGGCGTCTCCGCGTTGGCGCGCACCCTCATGCGGCGCGACGCGTCGGCCCATTCCATCAGCGTCGCGAAATCGCCCGAGAGCTCGGGCTGGCGCATCGCGATGGCGCCGTCGAGAACCTGCCCCGTCGCGCCGTCGATGGTGATGACATCGCCCTTCTTCAGCGTGCGCCCCGCGCAGGTCAGCGTCTGCGCGGCGTAATCGACGCGCACGCCGCCCGCGCCCGAGACGCACGGCTTGCCCATGCCGCGCGCCACGACGGCCGCATGCGAGGTCATGCCGCCGCGCGTCGTCAAAATGCCTTCGGCCGCGTGCATGCCGTGGATGTCTTCGGGCGACGTCTCGACGCGCACCAGGACGACCTTGCGGCCGGCGGCCTTCAACTGTTCGGCCTCGTCGGAGTTGAAGACGATCTCGCCGCTCGCCGCGCCGGGCGACGCCGGCAAGCCCGTCGCGAGGATCTTGCGCTCTGCGTCCGGATCGATCGTCGGGTGCAGCAGTTGATCGAGCGAGGCGGGGTCGACGCGCACGACCGCGTCCTCGCGCGAGATGAGACCTTCGTTGGCCAGATCCACGGCGATCTTCAGGGACGCTTTGGCGGTGCGCTTGCCGTTGCGCGTCTGCAGCATCCAGAGCTTGCCGCGCTCGATGGTGAATTCCATGTCCTGCATGTCGCGGTAGTGATCTTCGAGCAGCCGCGTCACCCGCACGAACTCGCCGAAAGCCCCAGGCATCACCGTTTCGAGCGACGGCTTGTCGGAATGCGCGGCGGCGCGCGCCTTTTCCGTGATGTTCTGCGGCGTGCGGATGCCGGCCACCACGTCCTCGCCCTGGGCGTTGACCAGGAACTCGCCGTAGAGCTCGTTCTCGCCCGTCGAGGGGTTGCGGGTGAAGGCGACGCCCGTCGCCGACGTATCGCCCATGTTGCCGAAGACCATCGCCTGCACGCTGACGGCGGTGCCCCAGGCCTCGGGAATGGAATTCAGGCGGCGGTAGGTGATCGCGCGCTGGTTCATCCAGGAGCCGAAGACGGCGCCGATCGCGCCCCAGAGCTGGTCTTCGGGAGCCTGCGGGAACGGCTTGCCCATTTCGCGTTCGACGCAAGCCTTGTAGCGCTTGACGATCTCCGACCAGTCCGCCGCCGTGAGGTCGGTGTCGAGCATGTAATTGTGCGAATCCTTGAATTCTTCGAGGATGTCTTCGAAATGGTGGTGATCGATGTCGAGCACGACGTTGGAGTACATCTGGATGAAGCGGCGGTAGGAATCGCGCGCGAACCGTTCGTCGGCGGCGGATTTCGCCAGCGCCTCCACGGTCTCGTCGTTGAGGCCGAGGTTCAGCACGGTGTCCATCATGCCTGGCATCGAGGCGCGGGCGCCGGAGCGCACCGAGACGAGCAACGGATCGCGGGCGTCGCCGAAGGTGCGTCCGGCGAGCTTCTCCACGTGCGCCAAGGCCGCCGAGACCTGCGCGCTCAGATCATCCGGATAATGCCGGTCATGCGCGTAGTACCAGGTGCAGACTTCCGTCGTGACCGTGAAGCCCGGCGGCACGGGCAAGCCGAGATTCGACATTTCGGCGAGGTTGGCGCCCTTCCCGCCAAGCAAATTGCGCATTTCCGCCGCGCCCTCCGCTTTGCCGTCGCCAAACGTGTAAACCCATTGCGCCATGACCATCGTTCCCTCAGGCGGACGCCGAAGGCGCCCACGTCCCATTTCGGCCGCTAGGCTTGGCGCAAAACGACCATGCGATCAATGCGGACCGGCAGGACGACCCCGCATGGCCAACAGGTCGCGACCGGGCGGCCTCGCCGAGCGGCCTCAGGCCGCGGCGCGGCGGCGCATGGCGAGCCCCAGCCCAAGCCAGCCCGCGCCGACGAAAATCAGGTCGATCCCGAGAAGGACGCCGAGGACTACTAGACTGTTTTCCGGCCAGCCCAGCACGATGATCGCGCCGAACAAGATGGTGACGATCGCCGACAGCAGGACGAGCGGGCGCGACCCGCCCTTCGGCAGGTGAAAGGCGAGGAACAGGCGAAGGACGCCCGTCGCCACAAGGCCGGCGCCCAACATGAGCGTGAAGACCGCCGCAGCGAGACCCGGCCGCGCGATCGCGATGACGCCGGCGATGGCGTAGAGCAGACCGGTGCCGACCCACCAGGCGAGCCGCCCCCAATCGCGCGCCCCAAGCCCGATGGCGATCTCCGCCAGGCCGGTCAGCGTCATGAAGACGCCGATCACGAGCACAGATGCGATCGTCGCCGAGACGACCATGCCGAGCGCGAGCGCGCCGAGCACGACCAGTAGGAGACCGAACGCGACGAAATAGCCCCATCGCCCGGACAGCCGGTCGAGTCCGGTTTCGAGCCGTCTTCGCGGCGTCAGCGCGGAAGGCGAGACATCCGTCATGGTGAACTCCGTGTCGGCGGCGCGCCGCTTCATGCGGCGCTGCGGTTGCGGCTTTCTACACCGTTTCCGCATCGAGCGCGCCAGTTCTCGATCCGCGGCTTCGCCGCCGTCGATCGCTCGCGCAAGCGATCGATCCATGCTAGGAGCCGCCGTCTCCTCTCGATCGGCGTGCGACGCGCATGGATTTCTCTTCTTCGTCTCTGGCGGATTCGCCGCGGATTTTCGACAACGACCTACTCGATCGTCTTTCGCGCATCGATCATCGCGTTCCGCTGTTCGGCTACGGCCCGATCATCGCCGGCCTCGCGATTTGGTCCGTCGCGCAGGTCGGCGTCCTCGACAGCGTCGCCGGCTTGGCGATCGGCTATTTCCTCTGGACGCTGACCGAATACTTCGGTCACCGCTTCCTGTTTCATTGGGAGATGTCCTCGCCGCTCGGCGCGCGCCTGCATTTCCTGATCCACGGCGTGCACCACGAGTACCCAAGCGATCCCCTGCGGCTCGTCATGCCCTTGTTGCTCAGCGCGCCGATCATGCTGATCGCGGCGGCCATTCTGCTGCCGCTCGGCGGGATGCTCGGCGTCGCGCTACTGGCCGGCTTCGTGGCGGGCTACCTCCTCTACGACATGGTGCATTTCTACGTGCATCACGCGCAACCCGGCGCTCGGCTCGGGCGCTATCTCAAGCGCGCTCACATGCTGCACCATTTCCGCGATCATGGCGCGTTCTTCGGCGTCAGCGCGCCTTGGCTGGACAGCCTGTTCGGCACCGCCCGGATGGGTTAAGGCCGCGCTCAAGTTTGCCGCCGGGCGCTGGCTTGTGTATGCGTCGGGTCGCCGCCTCGTGGCGCGATAGACTTGGATAAGCGGTGTCATACAACAGCAAAACACCCCTGCTCGACCGAATCGGCTCGCCAGCCGATCTTCGCGCGCTTCCAGAGACCGATTTGCGGCAACTCGCCGACGAATTGCGGACCGAAACCATCGACGCCGTGTCCATCACCGGCGGCCATCTGGGCGCCGGTCTTGGCGTCGTCGAGCTCTCCGTCGCCCTGCATTACGTCTTCGACACGCCGCGCGACCGGCTGATCTGGGATGTCGGCCACCAGGCTTATCCCCATAAAATTTTGACCGGCCGGCGCGCGCGCATCCGCACGCTGCGCCAGGCCGGCGGCCTTTCCGGCTTCACCAAGCGGGCGGAGAGCGAATACGACCCGTTCGGCGCCGCCCATTCCTCGACCTCGATCTCCGCCGGCCTCGGCATGGCGGTCGCCCGCGACCTCGCCGGCGGCGACAACAACGTCATCTCCGTCATCGGCGACGGCGCGATGTCGGCGGGGATGGCCTACGAGGCGATGAACAACGCGGGCGCAATGCATTCGCGCCTGGTCGTCATCCTCAACGACAACGACATGTCGATCGCGCCGCCGACCGGCGCCATGTCGGCCTATCTCGCACGGCTCGTGTCGAGCGAGACCTACCGCTCGATCCGCGAGACCGCCAAGCAACTGGCGCGGCGTCTGCCGAAGTTCTTCTACGACAAGGCCCGGCGCACGGAGGAATATTCCCGCGCCTTCTGGACCGGCGGCACGCTCTTCGAGGAGCTCGGCTTCTACTATGTCGGCCCGATCGACGGCCATAACCTCGACCATCTCCTGCCCGTGCTGAAGAACGTCCGCGACGATCCGAAAGGCCCCGTGCTCATCCACGTCGTCACGCAAAAGGGCAAGGGCTACGGCCCGGCGGAAGCATCCGCCGACAAGTACCATGGCGTCAGCTCGTTCGACGTCATCACCGGCGCGCAGGTCAAGCCGAAGAGCAACGCCCCGTCTTATACCCGCGTATTCGCGGACAGCCTCGTGAAGGAAGCGCGCGACGACGACAAGATCGTCGCCATCACCGCGGCGATGCCTTCCGGCACCGGTCTCGATGTCTTCGGAAAAGCGTTCCCGGACCGCATCTTCGATGTCGGCATCGCCGAGCAGCACGCCGTGACCTTCGCGGCCGGGCTGGCGACGGAAGGCTACAAGCCGTTCTGCGCCATCTACTCGACCTTCCTGCAACGCGGCTACGATCAGGTGGTGCATGACGTCGCGCTGCAGAACCTGCCGGTGCGCTTCGCGCTCGATCGCGCGGGCCTTGTCGGCGCGGACGGAGCAACGCACGCCGGCGCGTTCGACCTTGCCTATCTCTGCTGCCTGCCGAACATGGTCGTCATGGCGGCCTCGGACGAGGCTGAACTCGTGAACATGGTCGCGACCGCCGCCGCCCATGAGAGCGGCCCGATCGCGCTGCGCTATCCGCGCGGCGACGGCGTCGGCGTCGAAATGCCCACACGGGGAACGCCGCTGCCGATCGGCAAGGGACGCGTGCTGCGCGAGGGCGGGCGGGTTGCGCTCGTCTCGCTCGGCTCGCGCCTCGGGGAGACGATGAAAGCAGCGGACGATCTCGCGGCGGCGGGCGTCTCCGCAACCGTCGTCGACGCGCGCTTCGCCAAACCGATTGACCGCGACCTCATCCTGCGGCTCGGCCGTTCGCACGAAGCGCTGATCACCGTCGAGGAAGGCTCGAGCGGCGGCTTCGGAGCCGCCGTCCTGAACCTGCTCGCCGAGGAGGGGTTGCTGGAGCGCGGATTGAAGGCGCGCGCCATGACGCTGCCGGACGCCTACATCGACCACGACTCGCAAGATCGCATGTACGCCGCCGCCGGTCTCGACGCGCGCGCCATCGCGAAGAAGGCGCTGAGCGTCGTCGGCCGGCAGGGCGCGCTCGGCAAGATCGCGTGAGCCGTCGCAGGGCTCCCGCATGACGGACGCCGAAGAGGTCGTCATCCTGGTCGACGCGAACGACCGGCCGACGGGCCTCGCCCCCAAGCTGAAAGCGCATGTCGAAGGGCTGCGCCATCGCGCGATTTCAGCGCTCGTCTTCAACAAAGACGGCGACATGCTGCTACAGCGCCGGAATCGGCAGAAGTACCACTCGGGCGGTCTGTGGACCAACGCCTGCTGCAGCCATCCTCGACCGGACGAGACGCCGCGCGACGCCGCGATGCGCCGGCTCGACGAAGAGATGGGCGTCCGCATCCCGCTGGAATTTTTGTTCGTCGTCGCCTACCGCGCGCCGGTCGGCGGACTCATCGAAGATGAAGTCGTTCATGTTTTCGGCGGGTTTCACGACGGCGACCCGTCGCCCGACGCGAACGAAATCGATGCATGGGAATGGCGGAGCATCGCCTCGGTCGCGGCCGATCTCGCGGCGCGGCCGGAACGCTATACGGTCTGGTTCGCCACCTACATGCGCGACCATCGCGCCGCGATGGAGATCTTCGCCGCACGGCGGAGCGCATAGACCATGCCCCCGCGCGCCGATGTCCTCCTCGTCGAGCGCGGCCTGTTCGAAAGCCGGGCGAGGGCCCAGGCGGCGATCGAGGCGGGGCTCGTGCGCGCCGACGGCCGCATCGTCGGCAAGCCGTCCCAGCCGCTGAGCGCCGACGCTCTCCTCGACGCGCATGCGCCGCATCCGTGGGCGTCGCGCGGCGGCCTGAAGCTCGAAGCGGCGCTCGACGGCTTCCATATCGATCCTTTCGGGAAGGTCTGTCTCGACGTCGGCGCCTCGACCGGAGGCTTCACCGACGTGTTGCTGACGCGCGGCGCCGGGCGCGTCTTCGCGGTCGACGTTGGCCGCGACCAGTTGCATCCGCGCCTGCGTGGCGATCCGCGCATCGTCTCGCTCGAAGGTGTGGACGCGCGGCATCTAACGGCCACGAAGCTGACGCCCGCGCCCGCGCTGATCGTCTGCGACGTGAGCTTCATCTCGCTGCGTCTTGCGCTGCCGATTCCACTGTCGCTCGCCGCCCCCCGCGCGATGCTGATCGCGTTGATCAAGCCGCAATTTGAAGCCGGCCGCGGTCATGTCGGCCGGGGCGTCGTCCGCGATCCGGCGCTCCATGCGCGCGTCTGCGGCGAGATTTCCGCTTTCCTTGCAGGTCTCGGCTGGCGTCCGCGCGGCGTGACGCCATCTCCGATCGAAGGCGGCGACGGCAACAGGGAATTTTTTATCGCCGCCGACGCGCCATGTTGAAAATGCGCGAGCGGCTGACGATCGACCGGCTCGGCCAGCGCGGCGAAGGGGTCAGCCAAACGGCGGCTGGCCTCGTCTTCACGCCGTACGCGCTTGCCGGCGAAACCATCATCGCAGAAGTCGATGGGGACCGCGGCGCGCTGGTCGAAATCGTCGCGCGAAGCCCCGACCGCACGCCGCCCTTCTGCGACTATTACGGCGCTTGCGGCGGCTGCGCCATCCAGACGCTGGCCGGGCCGGCTTATGCGGTTTGGAAGCGCGCCCTGCTCGCCGACGCGCTGGCGCACGCCGGCCTCAAGACCGACGTGTCGCCGTTGATCGACGCGCATGGCGAGGGACGCCGCCGCGCGACCTTTCATGCCCGCTATGAGCGCCATCCGCTCGGCGCCGTACGCATCGACGTCGGGTTCATGCGCGCGCGCTCGCACGCGATCGTCGATATCGAGGCGTGCCCGGTGCTAGCGCCGCAGATGCGCGAGGCGCTGGCTGCAGCCCACGCTGTCGCAGCCTCGCTCGCGTCGCTCGCCAAGCCGCTCGACATGCTCGTCACCGCGACGCTCGAAGGGCTCGATCTCGACATCCGCGGGGCCGGTCCGCTGGCGCCCGACGTGTCGCGCGCGCTGACGCGAACGGCCGAGCGGCTCGATCTCGCGCGCGTTTCGAACCATGGCGTGACGATCGTCGAACGGCGCGCGCCGCTGCTCGCCATGGGCCGCGCCCATGTCGCGCCGCCGCCCGGCGCCTTCCTACAGGCGACGGCGGCCGGCGAGGAGGCGCTCGCCGGCCTGGTCGACGCCGCGCTCGGCAAAGCGAAGCGGGTCGCAGACCTCTTCGCCGGCGTCGGCACGTTCGCGCTGCGGCTCGGGGCGCGCGCCGAAATCCACGCCGTCGAAGCCGACGAGGCGGCGCTCGCGGCTCTCGCGCGGGCGGCGCACAACACGCCGGGCCTGCGCCACGTGACGACGGAGCGGCGCGACCTCCTCCGGCGCCCGCTCGCCGGCGCGGATCTCGCGCGTTACGACGCCGTCGTTTTCGATCCGCCGCGCGCCGGGGCGCAGGCGCAGGCCGAGGCGCTCGCCGCCTCCGCCGTTCCCGTCGTCGTCGCCGTCTCCTGCAACGCCCAGACCTTCGCGCGCGACGCGAACATTCTGGTCGGCGGCGGCTATTCTTTTGAACGCGCGACGCCGGTCGACCAATTCCGGTTTTCGCCGCATATCGAAATCGTCGGCGTGTTCCGCCGCGCGTCGCCGAAGCCGCGTCGGCGCGGGCGGCTGCTCGGCTGAACGCGGACGCTCAAAAAGATACACAAGAACGCGGCGATCGATTAAAAGGACCGCATGGCAACCACGACATTATCACGCCCCGCAGCGCCGCCGCTCGCGGCGCGATTCGCCGCCCTCATCGGCGAGCGCTATGTCCTCACCGACCCCGTTGATACGCAGCCCTACCTCATCGAGCAGCGCGACCTGTGGCATGGCAAGGCGCTCTGCGTGCTGCGGCCGGGCTCGACCGCCAAGGTCGCGTCCATTCTCAAGCTATGCCACGAGACGGGGACGCCGGTCGTCCCGCAAGGCGGCAACACCGGGCTTGTCGGCGGTCAGACGCCGGACGAGAGCGGGACGCAAGTGGTTCTGTCGCTCAACCGCATGGACAAGGTGCGCGAGGTCGATACCGCCTCCAACACGATGATCGTGGAGGCCGGGCTGACGCTGCTGCGCGTGCAAGAAGCCGCCGATGCGGCCGACCGGCTGTTTCCGCTGTCGCTCGGCTCGGAAGGCTCCTGCACGATCGGGGGAAATCTGTCGACCAACGCCGGCGGCACGGCGGTTCTCACCTACGGCAACGCGCGCGATCTCGTGACCGGCCTCGAGGTGGTGTTGGCCGACGGACGCATCCTGTCGAACCTGTCGAAGTTGAAGAAGGACAATACGGGCTACGACCTCAAGCATCTGTTCATGGGCGCCGAGGGCACGCTCGGCGTCATCACGGCGGCGGTCGTGAAGCTCTACCCCAAGCCGCGCGCGAGAGAGACCGCGATGGTCGGCGTCGCCGACCCGCACAAAGCGACGGCGCTGCTAGCGCTGGCGCAGCAGATGGCCGGCGGCGACGTCAAAACCTTCGAACTGATGCCGCGCATCGGCGTCGAGTTCATCCTCAAGCATGTGGCCGGCTCGCGCGAGCCGATGAACTCCAAACACGCCTGGTACGTGCTGCTCGAGCTCGCCTCGCAACTCGACGGCGGCCTCGGCGAGACCATGCTCGCGATCTTGGAAAAGGCGATGGAGCAGGATCTGGTCGAGGACGCCGTCATCGCGTCCTCGCTGGAACAGCGCGCCTCTTTCTGGAAGGTGCGCGAGCTTCTCGCGGAAGCGCCGAAGTACGAGGGCGGCTCGATCAAGCACGACGTGTCCGTGCCGGTGTCGAAGGTGGCGGACTTCATCGACGAGGCTTTCGCCGTCTGCGAGACAATCGCGCCTGGATCGCGCCTGGTGCCCTTCGGCCATCTCGGCGACGGCAACATGCACACGAACCTCAGCCAGCCGGTCGGCGCCGACAAGCAGGCGTTCCTCGACCGCTGGGTCGAGATCAACGCGGCGGTGCATGCGGTCGTCGCGAAATACAACGGCTCGATCTCCGCCGAGCACGGTATCGGCGTACTGAAGCGCGACCTCCTGCCGGGCGTGAAAGACCCCGTGGCGCTCGACGTCATGCGCGCGATCAAAGCGACGCTGGACCCGACAGGCATCCTCAACCCGGGCAAGGTCCTGCCCGCGGCGGCGGCGCGTTAGGGATCGAAGAAGTCGAGCTGCGCCAAACCGACTCTGGGACGCTCATGACCCTGATCCTTCTCATCCTCGTCCTGGTTCTCGTCTTCGGCGGAGGCGGCTCCTATTTCGGCCGTCGGGCCGGGTGGGGCGCGCGAGGCTACGGCGGGGGGCTGCTGGTCATGATTCTCGTCATCGTCCTCGTCGTGTGGGTCGTCAACGAACTGCTGTTGCCGCCGGTGTCCATGCCGGCCGGCGTGGCGCCGATCGAGCGGACCCGATAGGCGACAGGCGCCCGCATCGCGGCTCGTAAACCTTTTGTTATCGATCGAGACCCTAGCGTGCGAGACCCGCCAGGACCGATCGCACAATGACGTTATCAACCGCGAAACCCAGCGCGGACGCCGTCCCCATGAGCGACGAGGCGCTCGAGCGGCGCGCGGCTGCGCTCGTCAATCCGGTCTCGGGCCTCGCCAACGACTATCTCAACGTCTTCAACGAACTCGTCATGCTGGTCGAGCAATTGCCCAGCATGCCCGATCTGATCGACGTCGTCGTCGCCTGGCGGCCGATCTCCTACCAGGCCTATTTCGCGAAATCTTCGTTGCCGGGGCGGCAGGCCGCGCTCGACCATTACGAAACCTTGTCCGCCGACATCCGCCGCGACTTCGAAGACGTCGTCGCCGATCTCGACCGCTGCGCCACCGGCTCGGTCGCCGCGATCCGCCTGTGTCTGCGGCGCGGCGGGGACGACCAGGAGGCGACGCTCGCCATGCTGTGCGAGAAGGCGAGCGCCACGATGCATCCGCTCCTCGCCAAAGCCGCCGATCTCGTCGACCATGGCGAGTCGCGCGCGGCGGAAGACGCGCAGATGCGCGCCGACCGTCTGCTCGCCGTCCGCATTCAGGCGCTCAAGGACATCAAGAGTTTCCAGGACCGCTCGCGGAGCTGAGACGCGGCGACCCGCAGATCAGGCGCGCAGCGCCGTCAGCATCGTCTCGATGTAGTCCACGCCGCTCGCGATGACGAGCATCTTCGCGTAGGGTCGGAGATCCTTCAGCGAGGCCGTGATGTCCTCGTCCTTGGCGTCCTCATGCGGCACGACGAGCGCCAGCAGGCTCTTGTGATGCAGCTTGCAAGCGTCGGCGATCACCGACACCGCGCGCGCATCCTCGCCGACGCAGGTCACGACCACGACGAAGTCCGAGGCCTCGACCTCCGAGATGAGGTTCATCGTCTGGCCGGCGACATCCTTCAGCCACGCGCCGAGGCCGTCGCTCGGCGCGCCGGCCGCCGCGAAGTTCAGCGACGTGAAGAACTTCGCGCCATGCCAGTCGCCCTTCGAGATCGGCGCGAGGATCGCCGCGGCGGCGGGATCGAGCGCGACGACCTTGATCGCGCGCTCCCGCGAGTTCGGATACTGGACCCGAAAGCGCGCTTCCTGCGCGCTCGACATGCGTGCGGATTCGCTGAGCATATGGGTCTCCGCTACCGGGCGCCGTCAGACCGAGGTCTGACGCACGCCCTTCTGGGCTCGCAAGGCTTCCTTTGCGCCGTCCTTGAACTGGACGTCGCGCTTCAGCAGCAACGCGGCTTGGCGCACCTTGTGGTGCTCCGGATCGACGCCGATCGGCCGCGCCCCCTTGTCCGCCAGCGCGCGCGCGGCGCGCAGCAGACGGTGGCGCGCCATGATGATGCCGTTGTCGGTGCCGACGAGGTTTTCCTTGGTGCGGTCGCAGACCGGCCCCATGCTCTCCTGCAAAGAGGCGTCCTGCATGCCGATGCCTTCGACGCCGCTGAAGGTCTTGCCGGCCTTCTGACCCGCGCGATCCATCAGGTAGTCGTTGTCCTTGTTGGCGAGCGGCCGGTAGGTGCCCGGCACGTAGCGTACATGGATGCCCTTGCCGTCCTTCATCGCGTTCATTTCGACGTTGGTCAGCGCGCGCGTCGGATGGTAGTCGTAGCTCCACGCCCAGCAACTCTCGTCGTCGATCGGCACCCAGAAATGGCCGTGCATCGGATGATCGCCGCGCGGCGGCACGCCGGTGTAGCAGGGCATGACCCAGGGCGTGATGCGCCAGTAATACTGATCGTCTTCCGCGTTGCGACGCGCGCCGATCAGCAGGCCGCCTTCGCTCTCCGCCACTTCGAACACCGGCGCGAGATCGGTCATATTGTACTTGTTGCCGGCGGCGCCCTTGAACAGCGGATCGTTCGAGAGGTCGCCGCGGTGCAGGAAGGACACATGGCTCGAATCGATGCCGCCTTCCATCGCCTGCAGCCAATTGCACTCCTGAATGCGCTTGGTGGTGAAGGTCTGGTTGAGCGGGACGGTGCAGAACTCGAACTCCGGCTCCGGCGGCTGCTGCTCCGGCGGACCCATGTAGGTCCAAAGCACGCCGCCTTTCTCGATCAGCGGATAGGATTTCAGCTTGATCTTCCTGGCGTAGCCGCTTTCGACCGGCTCCGAAGGCACATCGACGCATTGCCCGGTCACGTCGTATTTCCAACCGTGATAGGGACAGCGAAGGCCGCACTCCTCGTTGCGGCCGAACCATAGCGATACGCCGCGGTGGGCGCAGAACTCGTCGATCAGGCCGATTTTGCCATCGCTGTCGCGGAAGGCGATCAGCCGCTCCGAAAAGAGTTTGATGCGGACCGGCGGACAGTCCGGCTCCGGCAATTCCTCGGCCAGCAAGGCCGGCATCCAATAACAGCGGAACAGGTTGCCCATCGGCGTGCCCGGACCCGTCTGGGTGAGCATGTCATTCTGTTCTTTTTTGAGCACGGCGACCTCCACCCGTCTGCGACGCCCATCCGGCCGGGACGTCAACGCTCGATGCTTGACGGGCCGCTCATCGGATCGCTAAAACGTTTTGTTCCTGTATGCGGAACTACGTTCCGCACTTGGACTTTTCTATCTTCCGCCCGCGTCGGCGTCAACGGAGCAAGGCCCCCGGACCATGAAAACCATCGAACTGTGCAAGACCTCAGATGTGGACGAAGGCGCCGCGATCAAGGTCGATGTCGAGGATCTGTCGCTGGCCGTGTTCAACCTGAACGGCGCCTTTTACGTCATGGACGACCATTGTTCGCACGGGCCCGGCTCCCTGTCGGAAGGCTATATCCAAGGCGACGTCATCGAGTGCGACTTCCACAACGGCGCCTTCAACATCAAGACCGGCGAAGTCGTCGAGCCGCCCTGCATCGTCCCGCAGAAGGTCTACAAGGTGGCCGTCAACGGCGACATGGTTTGCATCGAGGTCTGATCGCGAGAGGTCTGATGGCCAAGCGAACGCGCGTTCCGATCGTCTTGCTGACGGGATTTCTCGGCAGCGGCAAGACGACGCTGCTGTCGCAATGGCTGCGCGAGCCGCCGTTCGAGAGGGCGATCGCGATCGTCAACGAGTTGGGCGAGGTCGGCCTTGACGATCGGCTCGCCCGCAGCGCCATGACCGCGTCGATTCTCATGGAGAACGGCTGCGTCTGCTGCGCCGGCGGCGACGATCTCGCGAGCGTGTTGGAAGGATTGTTCTGGGATCGGCTGCACCGTCGCATTCCGGAGTTTTCGATGGTCGTCATCGAGACGACGGGCCTTGCCGATCCGCGACCGATTCTCGATCTCATCGCGCAACGCGCCCTGCTGGCCGAGCGCTACCGTGTGGCCGGCGTGATCGCCACACTCAACGCGGCAAGCGGCGCCCGGCAGCTTGCGGACTTCGAGGAGGCCCGCGCGCAGATCGACGCCGCCGGTCTCGCTATTCTGACGAAAACCGACGTCGCCGAAGAAGGCGCGCAGGCCGAAGCGCGCGCGGCGGTCGCGCAACGCCGTCCCGATCTGCCCATCCTGGCCTCGCAACACGGCGGCTTGTGCGCAACGGTTGCGCTCGCCGCCCTTTCGACGGTAGCCGCGCCGCGGGCGGACGCAGGCGCGGCGCGCGACGCAGTCCATACGCCCGGCGTCGCATCCGCTTTTGCCGATCTGCCGACCCGTCTCGAACGAACCGTTCTCGAACGGACGCTGACGGAGCTTGCCGCGGAACTCGGGCCGAAGCTTCTGCGCGTCAAAGGCCTGGCGCGGTTCGGGGCGTCAGCCGACTGGCGCGTGGTCCAGATGGCGGCGGATGGCGCGCTCGACGTCCGGCCGTTCGACGGCGATGTCGGAACGGCGCGCGCCGGGCTCACGCTGATCGTGCGCGAGGCGCCAGCGTCCGCGATCGCGGCGCGGTTGCGCGCGCGGCTCCTGTCGAAACCGTTGAGGCTTGCCGATGCGCGCTGACACGCGCGCGCTCGAGCGCGCCGCAAACCCGCAAGACGATGCGGCGGCGGATCGGCCGCTCGATGCGTCCGATCCGCGCCGGCTTTCCTCGGTCGCCAGCGCGATGCGGCTGCTCAAGATGTTCTCCGAAGGCGAATACGAGATCGGCGTGACGACGCTCGCCAAGCGATTGCGCGTGGCGAAAAGCACCGCGCATCGTCTCGCCTCCACGCTGGTCGCCGAAGGCATGTTGGAGCAGAATCCAGAAACCGAGAAGTACCGGCTTGGCATCGCCTTGTTCGGTCTCGGCGCGCTGGTGCGTCAGCGCATGAACGTCTCGAACGAGGCGCGGCCGCATCTGTTCGATCTGCGGGAAGCGACCAACGAGACCATCCATCTCGCGATCCTCGACCACGCCTCGATCATGTATGTCTACGATCTCGAAAGCACGCAGGCGATCCGCATGCGCGCCAACCTCGGGGAACGCAAACCCGCGCTCTGCACCGCCGAAGGCCGGGCCATGCTGGCGTTTCAGCCGGCCGCGATCGTCGAGCCGATCCTCCAACAGAGCTTCGCGCCGCGCACGCCGAAGACCGTGACGGACCGCACGGCGCTGCGCGCGGCGCTCGCCGACGTGCGCAGCCGCGGCTATGCGCGCGAGGACGAGCAAAGCGAGCGCGACATGCGCTCGCTCGCCGCGCCGATCCTCGACGCGCAGGGGCAAGCCATCGCAGCCGTCGGCATGTCGGGCCCGGCGCAACGGCTCTCCGACGAGGTTCTGGCGCGCTTCGCGCCGCTCGTCGTCGAGACCGCGCATGTCATTTCCACGCGCCTCGGTTATAAAGCGCTGGCGACATTCTGAGGCCCCCGCCCGATCTCTTCTCGAACCGCACGGCGCGCGACACCATGGCGAAAATCGAAATTCCCGCGGCGAAAACGTCCTTCGAATGTCCGTCCGACGATACGATTCTGCGCGCCGGTCTGCGGTCGGGCCTCGGCTTGCCCTACGAATGCAATGTCGGCTCCTGCGGCAATTGCCGGTTCGAATTGCTGGAGGGTCAAGTCGAGAGCCTATTCCCGGCCGCGCCGGGCCTGCAGGAGCGCGACAAGCAGCGCAACCGCCATCTCGGCTGCCAGTCGCGACCGTTAAGCGATTGCAAGATCAAGGTCCCGGTGCGCGACGATTACAAGCCGCGTATCGCTCCCGCGCGCACCGACGCCGAACTTGTCGCAAGCATCGACATGACGCACGACCTCCGCGAATTCCGCTTTCGACTCGACAGGGCCAATGCGTTTCTTCCCGGTCAATACGGCCTGATTGGCGTGCCTGGCGTGCAGGGCGCGCGCGCCTACTCGATGTGCAACCTCGCCGGCGACGGCGCCGAGTGGCACTTCCAGATCAAGCGCGCGCCAAGCGGCAAGGCGACCGGCGCGTTGTTCGAGACCATGAAGGCCGGCGCGCCCGTGTCGCTGGACGGGCCTTACGGGAACGCCTACCTGCGCGAGGACACGCCGCGCGATCTGCTTTGCGTCGCCGGCGGCTCGGGCATTTCGCCGATGATCGCCATCGCGCGCGCGTTCGCGCGAAGCGAGGCGCTGAAGGGCCGCAAGCTGCACTTCGTCTATGGCGGCCGGTCGAGGCGCGACCTTGCCGGCGAGGACATCGTCAGCGCCCTTCCCGGCTTCGGCAAGACGATCTTCTACCACGCCGCGCTCTCGCATGCTGCGCCCGAAGACGAGTGGACCGGATGGACGGGCTTCGTGCATGAGGCCGCTCGCGAAGTCATCGAGCGGAAACTGCCGGAACACGAAATCTATTTCGCCGGGCCGCCGCCGATGATCGAAGCGATGATGCGCATGGCGGTCGAAGACAAGGCGCCGCTCGCGCAATTGCATTACGACCGCTTCTACTGAGATCAGGCGTCAGGAGACCCCATGTCGAAACTGAAACTCACGCTGTCCTGCTGGAACTACGACCGCATGCAGCCGCTTCGGCTTGGAACGGTGCAGCCGGATGGCATCGAAATCAACTATCTCGCGCAGGAGGTGGAAGAGACGTTCTTCCGCATGATCCGCTTCGAGGAGTTCGATCTCGCGGAGATGTCGCTCTCCTCCTATACGGTTTCGCTATTCCGCGAGCCGCGCAAGTTCATCGCGATCCCGGTGTTTCCGTCGCGGTACTTTCGGCATTCCTGCATTTACGTGAACGCCAAGTCGGGCATTCGCGAACCGAAAGACCTCATTGGCAAGAAGATCGGCGTGCCGGAATACCAGATGACGGCGCCCGTCTGGATTCGCGGCATCCTTGACGAACATTACGGCGTGCCGGTCGACAGCGTAACTTACCACACCGGCGGCGAGGAAGAGCCGGGGCGCCCCGAGAAACAGCCGATCGACGTTCCCGCCAACATCAAGATCGCCGCGATCCCGAACGATAAGACGCTGTCGCAGATGTTGCGCGACGGCGAAATCGACGCGCTGCATACGGCGCGGCAGCCCTCGACGTTCGACGGCAAGACGGTTCTGCGGCTCTTTCCGAACTACGCCGAGGTGGAACGCGACTATTACCGCAAGACCGGCGTCTTCCCGACCATGCACACGATCGCCATCCGGCGCGAAGTCTACGAGAAGAACCGCTGGATCGCGCAATCGCTGTTCAAGGCGTTCCGCGAGGCGCAGCGCCTGACCTACATCGAATTGAATCAGACCGCGGCGCATATCGCCATGCTGCCGTTCCTCGGCGCGCATATGGAAGAAACGATCCGCGAAATGGGCGAAGACTACTGGCCGTACGGCTTCGAGAAGAACGAGAAGACGCTCTCCACCTTCCTGCGCTACCACCACGAAGGCGGCCTGTCGAAACGGCTCTTGAAACCCGAAGAGTTGTTCGCGCCGGAAACGCTCGAGGAATTCAAGGTCTGACGCGCAATCCCGTCGCGCGCAAAAAAGACGCCGCCGAGCGCGGCCCGGCGGCTTTTCGTCGCGCTTGCGCGTTCAGGCGACCTTCGGCGGCAGGGTTTCGAGTTCCGCCTTGTAGGCGTCGTCCATCCTCGGCGCGAGGCCCGACTTGGCGAGTTCGTCGGAGAACATCTTGCGGACCGCCGGGCTCTCGTCCGCGTAATCGATCTGGTCGCCGCCGACGCGCCGGCTGATCCAGGCTTTCGGCACGCCCTGTCCGTTGCGAAGCGAGACCGCCTCGTGCTTGAAGGCGAGATAGCGCGACGGCGTCGTGCCGGTGTTGAAGTGCTGGTGATTCCACATGTTGGGGGGCACCACCATCGTGCCGATCTCCCAATCGTAGCGGCGCGGCTCTTCGCCTTCAGGCCACATCAGCGAGTAGCCCTGACCGCCGAGGATGATGACATGCGCGCCCGGCCCATGCGCGTGACCCTTCTTGTAGGTGCCGACCGGGAACTGCGAAATGTGGCTGTTCATCGAGCCTTTGGCCATGTTGAAGCGGATGTGGCCGCCGCCGGCGCCGCGCTCCTTCGCGGTGATGAGCGGGATGTTCGGCGCGTCCGGCACGAAGTTCGTCGTCAGCAGGAAGCCTTTCTGCTCGCCCTTGTTGGAGAAGTAGTCGGGCTCGCCGGCGAACCGCTCCTTGAAATCGTGCGACGTGTTGAAGACGAAGTCGACGTCCTCGTACAAGTTGATGATCGGCGGCGCGTTGGTCACCGCCACGAAGCGCGCCGGCTCCGAGCCCGAGCCGTTGAAATGCTGGTGCCAGCAGTTGAGCGGGATCGCGAAGAGCGCGCCCGCCTTCCACTCGAAGGTGATGCGGGCGCCGGTGTCGTTCCACACGGACGTCGAGCCGCGGCCATCGAGCACGAGCACCATTTCTTCGAAAAGCTGGCGTTGCGGCTCGAGTTTCTTCCCCGGCGCGATCTCGCAGACATAGCAGTCGTTCGACGTGCGCGAGGCCTCGTGGTTGATGTAGACGCCCTTGCCGCCGCGCCGCGCCCAGGGTTTCAGCTCCACCGTCCTCAAGTTGCGCACGTAATGCGCGCCGATGATGTCGAGCCCCTCGTCGCGCACCCAGCGCAGGTAAGGCGTGTCCTTCTCGGTCGCGAACTTCTGCGCGAGTTCGTTCGACACCATCGCGTCTTTGGCCATGTCGTTCTCCCTGGTTGGCGGCGGCGTACGCCTGATGATCCTCAATGATCGTGCGGATGCGCGTGATCGTGGTTGTGGCCGTGGCCATGGTGGTGGCGATGGCCGCGGCCGTGATCGTGCGAAGGGTCGCTGTCGTCCTCGCGGTGGTGCAGGCGCTGATGCGCGCGCGGCCCGCGCGGGTCTTCGCTGAAGACCAGCGACTTGATCGTCACCGGGACGGTGTAGGAGGGGATGCGCACCTTGCCGAGGTCGATGTAGTCGAAGTCCATCAGCATGACGCCGTCGATGACGAGAATTTCGCTCGCGACCTTGCAATCTTCCCGCAGCACGGCGCCGAGCGTCTGCGCGATGTCGCCGTCGAGCATGACGTAGATCGGTTTGCCGCGCTCCACGTGGTCGGCCATGCCGCGCGCGATGCCCTTGGCGGCGGCGAAGATGCGCCCGAACTCGGGCGAGCCTTTCCAGTGGAACGCCAGCGCGATGTCGATCGCCGCATCCTCGACTTCGAAGGCTTTGCGGTGGGCGAGGATGGCGCGGCCCAAAGCCTCCGCATCGATCTCCTCGCCGAACTCGAACGGCGGCTGGATGACCTGCAGGTTGCGGCGCGGCAGCAGCGCGCCGGGGTTGGAAATATAGCTCGTGTTGCCCGACAACTGGACCGAGTATTCCGAGGCGCCGAGCGCCGTCGCGCGGATGCATTCGCGCGCCGGCAGCAGCGGCCAGGGCAGGCGGCTCGCGTCGATCTTGCGCGCGATCGCCGCGCCGAGGCGTAGGCCGAGATCGCCGAAATCGCGCGGCTCGCGGCCGTAGACGTATTCGCCGACGCCGCCCGAGAACATCATGCCGCCCACGTCGCCGAAGTCGGCGATCGGATCGGTGAGGTAGAGATGCTCCACGTCGTGCGGCATGGGTCGCGCGCTGAGCGCGGCGACCAGCGTCTCTGCCATGCCGTCGGCGACCTTGTCGAGATCGGCGGACGCCACGACATCGCCCAACGTCCAATCGAAGCCCGCGCGGCGCGCATGATGCCGTCCCGCCGGGTCGAGCCGCACCAACCTGCCGGCCTCGTCCACCACCAGGAGACGGCCGCCCACATGCACGGCCGCGGTGGCGATACACTGGCCTTTTTCGACGAGGCCGAGCTTGGTCGTGCCGCCGCCGATATCGATATTGAGCACGCGCCGCTCCAGATCGAGCGAGGCTTGCGCCGCGCCGGAGCCATAGGCGGCGAGCATCGATTCCATGTGGTGGCCCGCGGTGGCGCAGACGAAATCGCCGCCCTGCTCCGACAGCATGGCGGATATGGCCTGCGCGTTCTCGCGGCGCAACGCCTCGCCGGTGAGGATGACCGCGCCGGCGTCGATGTCGCCGGGCTCGAGGCCGGCGCACTTGTAGGCGTCCTGCACAATCCGGCGCAGCGCGACATCGTCGATCCGGGTCTCGCTCGCGTAGGGCGTCAACGAAACCGGGGACAGGTAGAGCGTGTCGCGCGCTATGACATAATAGCGGCTGGTCAGGTCTTCGGCTAAACGGCGGAGATGGATTTTCGAGAAGATGACCTGCGTGCCCGAGGAGCCGATGTCGACGCCGACGCTCGTCAGCGTCACATTGTCTTGAATCCAGAGCGGGTTGTCTTCGATCGGCCCGTCGAAATCGAAATCGTCGTGATCGTGATCGGCGTCGCCTTCGTGCTCGTGCGACCAGCCCTGCCCCATGACGTGCTCGGCCATCGAATGGCCGCCGGCCTTCTTCTCGTCCTCGCTCGGCATGGTCGCGTTGGTTCTCCTGGTCGGCGCCGCCTTGGTGCGCCCGCCTGCCCGGGCGTGTCAACTTTTGTCTAAGATGAGCGACGGCGCTAAAACGCGTCCGTCGCCTGAACAAGCGGATGTGATCGATGCTCGATGCGGCGCTGGCGCTCTTCTCCGGCGGCCAGGATTCGACGACCTGCCTGGCGCTGGCGCTGGAGACTTATGGCCTGGTGGAGACCGTCGGCTTCGCTTACGGCCAGCGCCATGCGGTCGAGATGACGGCGCGGCCGCGCATCCGCGAGGCGTTGCGCGCTGGTTTCCCGACCTGGGCGGAGCGGCTCGGCGAGGATCACGTGCTCGATCTCGGCGCGCTCGGGCGGCTGAGCGACACCGCGCTGACGCGCGACGTCGCCATCGCCACAGACGAGACAGGCCTGCCCAACACCTTTGTGCCCGGCCGCAACCTCGTCTTCCTGACGTTCGCCGCGGCGCTCGCCTATCGGCGCGGCATCCGTCGGCTCGTCGTCGGCGTCTGCGAGACGGATTATTCCGGCTATCCCGACTGCCGCGACGACACGATGAAGGCGATGCAGGTCGCGCTCAATCTCGGCATGGAGACGCGCTTCGTGGTCGAGACGCCGCTGATGTTCCGGGACAAGGCGGCGACGTGGGCGCTGGCGCAGGAGGTGGGCGGCGACCGCCTGGTCGAGATCATCCGGCGCGACACGCATAGCTGCTACAATGGCGATCGCACGCATCTCCACGACTGGGGCTACGGCTGCGGCGAATGCCCTGCCTGTAGGCTGCGCGCCGCGGGATACGAGCGCTGGCGCGGCGGCGCGGCGTCGGCGAGTTGACACGTCTTTGCGCTTGACGGATTGAACGCGCAGATTGCGGGCTCGCCCCGCGACAGCTTCGGAGAAACGCCATGCCGCACGACGCCCAGGACGGAGTTCACTGGCACGAGCCGGCAGGCCTGAAAAAGGCGGGCTTCGGCGAATTCAAGAAGCAACCGACGCCCTATGACGCGTGGATGGAAGCCGAAGGCTTGCCGACCTTTCGCGGCATCGGCGTGTCCAAGGTGCAGAACCTGCCGCTCGCGCCGTGGAAGCGCCGCGGCGGCCGCGGCCATTTCATTCAGCTCTACGGCACCGAGACGAAGTGGGGCTGCTACGTGGTGGAGGTGCCCCCCGGCGGCGCGCTCAATCCCGAAAAGCACATGTACGAGGAAATCTTCCTCGTCGTGGAAGGCCGCGGCTCGACGGAGGTCTGGATCGACGGCGAGGCGCGCAAGCACGTCTTCGAATGGCAGAAGGGCTCGATGTTCTCGATCCCGATGAACGCCATGTACCGGCTCGTCAACGCGACCTCGGGCGGCGCGCTGCTGCTTGCCGGCAACACGGCCCCCAACATCCTCAACATGCTGCAGAACCCCGAGGCGGTGTTCAACAATTCCTTCGTCTTCCGCGAGCGCTTCTCGGGCGCCGAGGACTTCTTCAAGGCCAAAGACGACATCGAGCCCGACCCGGTGCGCGGCCTCGCGATGCGCAAGACGAACTTCATTCCAGACGTCATCAACTGCGAGCTGCCCCTCGATAACCGCCGCTCCGTCGGCTATCGCCGCGTCGAACCGTTCATGACCAACAACACGTTCTACTATTGGATCGCCCAGCACGAGAACGGCCGCTACTCGAAAGGCCATGCGCATACGTCCGCCGCCGTGCTGATCTGCCTGAAAGGCAAGGGCTACACCTATTCCTGGCCCGAGCGCTGCGGCGAGCGGCCGTGGGAGAACGGCTTTGGCGACCAGGTGAACCGGCTCGACTACGAGCCGATCGGCATGGTGACGGCGGCGCCGGGCGGCGCGCGCTGGTATCATCAGCATTTCAGCGTCTCGAAAGAGGACTTCCGCCTCAGCGCCTGGTTCGGCCCGCACAATCCCGGCCGTGATCCCGGCGCGCCCGGGCAGAAGCACACCGACTATACCGCGATCGACGTGAACCAGGGCGGCACGGCGATCCCCTACTGGATGGAAGACCCCTTTCTGCGCACGGAATACGAGGCGACGCTGAAGGGGAACGGCGTCGCCTGCCGCATGGAGTCGAAATGGTACGAGAAGCCCGCGGACGCCGACGTGCGGAAAGAGGTGGTGTAGGCGGCCGACTCACCCCGGCAGAAGCCGCGCGATTTCCGTCTCGAAGGCGAGACGATAGCGCGCGCCCTCCTCCTCGGGCAGGAATAGCGTCATCTGCGGGAAAATTTGCCGGTAGAGCGCAAGCTGCGGCGATTCCCAGGGACATGTCAGCGCCGCGCGGGCCTCCGCCAAAATCCGGTCGAGACGAGAGCGCACCTTTTCAGGATCGGGCCGATAAACCGACCGCGCTTCGGCGCCGAAAAGATCGGGCGGCGTCTCCTGCTGGACGAGATCGGGCTGCGCGCGGTGAGTCCTGCGATTTATGTGGGCAGTATGCATTGCGCCCCACGAGAAAGGGAGGGGTGGCCGCGCTTTTCCACCGTCGCCAAAAGCGGCGCGATAGGCGGCGTCATTGCGAGGAGCCGAAGGCGACGAAGCAACCCAGGAAATCAAAGCGCTCCCGGGTTGCTTCGCTTCGCTCGCAATGACGATGGTTTGCCTTCGTTTCGCTCGCGATGACGGCCGCTTCGCTTCGTGCGCAATGCAAACGCGCCCTTGCTCCGGCGCTCGCGAGAGGGGTCGCGCGGCATCCGCGCGATCACCGTTTGAGCGCGCGCATGGCCTCGACGACACGCATGGTCTCGACGCTCACGCGCGTGACGCGCGATGACCTTCTCTTTGTAGTCGGCAAACCGGTACGTGTTGAACTTCTCGCGGATGCCAAACATATCCGCACGCGGCGCGCCCCGCCAGCGCGCCTCTTGCCTTCGCCCATCCGACGCGGGAAGAGAGGGGCGGAACGGAGCCCCTCATGTCCGATGAACCCGCCGGCGGGCGCGTCTTTTTCTCCAACGTCCGGCGCAGCCTCGAAGAAGAAGACGAAATCCGCCTCGTCAGCGTCGGCGTCGACATCGGCTCCTCGACCTCGCACCTCGTCTTCTCGCGCCTGACGCTCGAGCGGCTCGACAGCCGCTACATCGTCTCCGAGCGCGAGATCGTGCATGAATCCGACGTGCTGCTGACCCCCTACGCCGCCGATATGACGATCGACGCGAAACGGCTTGGCCAGTTTATCAACCTGCAATACGAGATCGCGCGGCTCGATCCCGCCGCGATCGACACGGGCGCGCTGATCCTGACCGGCGTCGCGGTGCGACGCTCCAACGCGCGCGCCATCGGCGACCTCTTCGCCGCGCAAGCCGGCAAGTTCGTCTCGGTCTCAGCCGGCGACGGGCTCGAGACGACGCTCGCCGCCTTCGGTTCGGGCGCCGCGGCGCGCTCCGTGCGGGAGGCGAACCGCGTAATGAACATCGACGTGGGCGGCGGCACGTCGAAGATCGCCGTCTGCGAGGGCGGCGAGGTGATCGACATGACCGCCATCGATGTGGGCGCGCGCGTGGTGGCGTTCGATGCGTCGGGCGCCGTCGTGCGGCTGGAGGAATCCGGCCGCCGCTTCGCAAGCGAACTCGGCCTGCCCGTCGAGATCGGCGCCAAGCCGTCCGCGGCCGATTTGGAGCGCTTGACTGAGCGCATGGCGGCGCGGCTGTTCGAGGCGCTGTCTCGCCAAACGCTCTCGCCCGAGACGACGGCGCTGCTGCGCCTCGACGCGTTAAGGAACGAGAGAGCGCCCGATGTCGTCACCTTCTCCGGCGGCGTGTCGGAATACATCTACCATCGCCAGGAGAGCGGCTTCGGCGACCTCGGCCCGCTGCTCGGCCGCGCCATCAAGGCGCGCGTCGACGCATGGGGGCCGCGCATCGCCCGTCCCGACGAGGGCATCCGCGCCACCGTCGTCGGCGCCTCGCAATATACGGTCCAGGTCAGCGGCGGGACGATCTTCGTCGCGCCGCTCGACGCCCTGCCGCTGCGCAACATCCCCGTCGTCACGCCCGACCTTTCGCTCGAAGCGGAAACGCTGGACCCGCAGGCCATCGCGGCGTCGATCCAGACCGCGCTGCGCCGGCTCGACCTCACCGAAGGCGAACAGCCCGTCGCGCTTTGCTATCGCTGGGCCGGATCGGCGACGTTCCGCCGGCTCGAGGATTTCTGCCAGGGCGTCGCGCAGGGCCTTGCCGCGCAGCTCGGCCGCGGCCACCCGCTCGTGCTCGTCGGCGACGGCGACATCGGCGGCCTCGTCGGCATCCACGCCAAGGAAGAATCGAAGCTCGGCGGCCCCGTCGTCTCGATCGACGGGATCACGCTCAAGGAGTTCGACTTCATCGACATCGGCGCGATCCTCGAGACCTCGGGCGCCGTGCCCGTCGTCATCAAGTCGCTGGTTTTCCCGACGTCGGCGGCGCTCGGCAAGGTCGAGGCGGCGAGGGTCGCATGAGCGCGGACGAGGCGCTGCGGTCCGGGGGGCTGTACCCGTCCATCAAGCCCTTCGACAGCGGCATGCTCGATGTGGGCGACGGCCACTCGCTCTATTACGAGGTCAGCGGCGCGCCGCAGGGGAAGCCCGCGCTGTTCCTGCACGGCGGACCGGGCGGCGGCTGCTACGCCGATCATCGACGCCTTTTCGATCCGGAGCGCTATCGTATCGTCCTGTTCGACCAGCGCGGTTGCGGCCGGTCCCGGCCGCTCTCGAGCCTCGACGCCAACACGACGCCGCATCTCGTCGCCGACATCGAACGGCTGCGCGGCCATCTCGACGCCGAACGGTTCGTCGTGCTGGGCGGCTCGTGGGGCGCGGCGCTCGCCCTGCTCTATGCGCAGGCGCACCCTTCGCGCGTCGAGGCGCTGGTGTTGCGCGGCGTCTTCACGGCGCGACGCCGCGAGATCGACTGGCTCTACCGCTTCGGCGCATCCGAATTGTTTCCCGAGCGCTGGGCGCTGTTTTCGTCGCACGTTCCCGCCGACGAGCGGCTCGACCTGCCGCGCGCCTATCATCGTCTCCTGACCGGCGACGACGCCGACGCGATCGGCGCGGCGGCGCGGGTCTGGTGCGCGTGGGAAGCCTCCTTGATGACGCTCGCGCCGCGTTCGCCCTCGTTCACGGGAAGCGCCGGCGAGCATGCGCGCGCGCTGGCGCGCATCGAAGCGCATTACTTCGTGCACGACGCCTTCATCGCGGAAGGGCGCATCCTGGCGGACATGCCGAAGATCGCCGCCATTCCGGGCGTCATCGTGCAGGGGCGCTACGATCTGGTGACGCCGCCGACGACCGCCTACGCGGTGCATCAGGCGTGGCCCGCCTCGCGCCTCGAGATCGTGCCCGACGCCGGCCATGCGACCAGCGAGCCCGGCGTCACACGCAAGCTCGTCGAGGCGACGGATTTCTTCGCGCGGTGATCGTCGCGCCCGGCGCGATCGCGTCTCAGCGGCTCGACTTCCACGGCACGATCAGGCGCTCGATCTCGTTCAGGACGAGCGAGAACACGAGGCCGAGCACCGCGATGGTGATGAGGCCGACATACATCGTCTCGACCGAGAGAATCTCCCAGGCGTTCCAGATCATGTATCCAAGCCCGCTCTTGGCGCCGACCATCTCGGCGATCGCGATCAGCACGAGGCCGAGACCGACGCCGAGCTTCACGCCCGTCATGATGAGCGGCATCGCGCCCGGCAACGCGACGGTGCGGAAAACCTGCAGGCGGCTCGCGCCGAAATTGCGGCCGACGTCGAAGTGGATTTTGCTGATCTCCAGCACGCCCGCCATCGAATTGATGAGGATCGGGTAGAAGACGCCGGCGGCGACCATCACGACCTTCGAGGGTTCGCCAAGGCCGAAGATCAGCAGGATGAGCGGCAGGATGGCGCTTTTGGGGATCGGGTACGTCGCGGCGACGATCGGCTCGACGATGAGCCGCAGCGTGCGGAACATGCCCATGGCGACGCCCAAAACCAGCGCGGGAATGCCGCCCCACAGGATGCCCCAGAACAGCCGCGTCAGGCTCGCCCAGGTGTTTTTCTCAAGCTGGCCGTTCTGGATCATCTGGAACATGACGCCGAAGATCTTCGACGGCGCGGGAAAGAAGCGCACGTCGATGAGGCCGAGGCGCGCGCAGAGCTCCCATACCCCGATCAGCGCCACGGGCGAGACGATGTTCATCAGCCGCTCGGCGGTCTCGCGACTGATCGCCGAGGACATCCGCCTCGGCGCGCGCGCGACGCGGACTTCACTCCGGGCGTTCTGGGCGGCGTCGGTCATTTGGCCTTTTCCTCATCCTGCGCGCGGGCGCGCTGCACCTCGTCGCGCAAAGTGCCCCAGATGTTGTAGACGAGTTCGCCGTACTCGGGCCGCGCGCGCAGCTCCAGCACGCGCCGCGGACGCTCGAAGGGCACGTCGATCATCGTCTTGGCGCGACCGGGATGCGCCGTCATGATCATGATCCGATCGCCGAGCGTCACCGCCTCGTCGACGGAGTGGGTAATGAACATGACGGTCTTGCGCGTCTCTTCCCAGATTTTCAGCAGTTCTTCCTGCAACAGCACTTTGTTCTGTTCGTCGAGGGCCGAGAAGGGCTCGTCCATCAGAAAGATATCTGGGTCGTTGGCGAAGGCCCGCGCGATCGAAACGCGCTGGCGCATGCCGCCGGAGAGCTGGTGGGGGTAAGCGTCGTGGAACTTCGAGAGGCCGGTCCGCGACAGATAATGGCCGACCGTCTCCTTGATCCTGCCTTTGCCCATGCCGCGCATCTTCAAGCCGTAAGCGGCGTTTTCCCAGACCGTCATCCAGGGGAAGAGCGAATCGCCTTGGAACACCATCGAATTGCCGGGGCGGTTCTTGGCGGGCGCGGCGATTTCGAGCGTCCCGTGCGTATGCTCTTCGAGCCCCGCAAGGATGCGCAGCAGCGTGGTCTTGCCGCAGCCCGACGGGCCGACGATCATGAAGAAGCAGCCCGCCGGGATATCTAGATTGATCGTGTCAAGCGCGGTGAACGGGCCGGACCGCGTCTCGAAAACCTTGCTCAGATTGCTGATGCGGATTTTGACGTCGGCCGACGCCACGTCAGCGGCCTTGACGGCGGCGAGCGCGTTCACGTCGCCGCTCGCAGAAGCGAAACGTCCCGGCGATCCGCTTGCCGCCGTGTGCTGAAACGAGGCACTCGTTGTCCCCTCCTCGGCATTCATCCTTGCGGCCGCCGCGGACCTTGCCTGCGTATAGCGCAGATCGATTGTTGACGCACCTTCGCGCGCGAAGGCCGCAGACCTAGCAGGACTAACAAAACCGTCAACGAGTTTGACCCGCGCCGAGTGCGTCGAGCGTCCCGTCGGGGCGTCAGCGCACGCCGTGCGCGCTGAACCAGGCAAGCGCTTTGCGCCAAGCTTCCTGCGCGGCTTCCTTACGGTAGCTCGGCCGATAGTCGGCGAAGAAACCATGCGGCGCGCCGGGATAGACATCGATCTCCGACGGCGCTCCGGCCTCCTTAAGGTCGGCGCGCGCCTGCTCGATCTGATCCATGGTGATGCCGGCGTCCGAACCGCCGTAGGCGCCGAGAACCGGCGTCTTCACCGTCTTGATGATATCGAAGACCGTCTTCGGATGCAGGGGGTCGGCTTTGCCGCCGAGCGGACCGTAGAAAACCGCCGCGGCCTTGTAGGCGGGATTGTGCGCGCATTGCAGCCACACCTGACGGCCGCCCCAGCAAAAGCCAATCACGCCGAGCTTCGTCGTATCCGCGTCGCCGCTCGCCTTGGCGAAGGCGATGGCGTTATCAACATCCAACGCGACCTGCGCGTCCGGAACCTTGGCGACGATCTCCGTCATCAGCCTGCCGATGTCGGCGACCTTGGACGGATCGCCTTCCCGCGCGAAAAGCTCCGGCGCGATCGCGTAATAGCCGGCTTTCGCAAGCCGCAGCACGACATCCTTGATGTGCTCGTGAACGCCGAACACCTCGTGGATCACGACGATCGTGGGAAACGGGCCGCCCTTCGCCGGATAGGCGCGATAAGCGGGAAGATCGACGCCGAGCGAGGGGACCTTCGTTTCGCCCGCAACAAGCCCGTCGGCCGGCGTCGTAATGACCTGCGCGTTGACCGGGCCGGCCGCAGCCGCAAAACCGGTGGCGCAACTCGTCATCCGTAAAAATTGGCGGCGCTCGACGGGCGCGCGCGTGGGCGCCGTCAGCGATCGTGCGTGCGCCTCGTCCATGGTGTCGCCTCCACAATTTCATGGCGCGCCGTCTGCCGGGCGCAGCGCGAGCCTACATGGATCAAGCGCTCGGCCAAGGGCTTTGGCATCACGTTGTCGTTGCGCTCGCCTCCTCGAGCCAACGGCGCAATGGCGGCGTTTATCCCGCCCTCACGACGGTTCCTCAAACTCTCCAGGGTCGTAGACGCGCTTCGTCGAGCAGAACTCGCAGGTGACGCCGATTGTCCCGTCCTCGCCGACCATATCGCGTCGCTCTTGCGGCGTGAAGCCGCGCAACATCGAGCGCACGCGTTCATCGCTGCAGCGGCAGCGATCGAGGATCGTCAAGGCGTCGAACACCTTGACGCCGCGCTCGTGGAAGAGCCGGTACAACAGCCGCTCGCTCGACAACGTCGCATCGACGAGTTCGTGGTCCTCGACCGTGCCGACGAGCGCCTTGGCTTCGCTCCAAGCGTCGTCCTCGGGGACGGTGTGCGGCGTCACGCCGGGCGGCGCGTCGCCCGGATCGATGTCGGCCTGGCGCTGACGCTCCGGCGAGACCGGCAAAAACTGCGCGAGAACGCCGCCGGCGCGCCAGGCGACGCCTTGCGGGGTCACTTCTTCCGCGACGGCGAGACGCACGATCGTGGGGATCTGCTCGGACTGACGAAAATATTCATGCGCGGCGGCCTCGAACCCTTGGCCCAGCAGCGGCACGACGCCTTGATAGCGGGCGAGGTCGCCGCCCTGCTCGATCGTGAATGCGAGATGGCCCTGTCCCAGAAGGTCGGCGCCGCGCGAATCCTGCGCGCGCGCGACGCGTTCGGCGTCGAAGCGCGCGAAGGCGCGCAAGCGGTCGGGCGCGTCGAAGTCGACGACGATCAGATCGACCGGGCCGTCGCCGCGCGTCTGCAACTGAAATCGACCTTCGATCTTCAGCGACGATCCCAGCAGCGCCGTAAGCGTCGCGGCTTCGCCGAGCAGACGCGCGACCGGCGCGGGATAGGCGTGCCGCGCGAGCATCGCGTCGATCGCGGGCCCCAGCCGCGCCACGCGGCCGCGGACGTCGAGCGGCTCGACGGCGAACGGCAGCACCGTATCGTCGCGACCGCGATCGGAAACCGCACGCGTTCCGTCGTTCATGACGGCATGGCGTCCAGGCACCAGGCGAGAACGCCCTTTTGCGCGTGCAGGCGGTTCTCGGCTTCGTCGAAGACGACGGACTGCGGGCCGTCGATGACCTCGTCGGTGACTTCCTCGCCGCGATGCGCCGGCAGGCAATGCATGAAGATCGCGTCCGGCTCGGCGCCGCGCATCAGCTTGGCGTTCACCTGATACGGCGACAGCATCTTCTGGCGCAGGCGCGCCTCTTCTTCATCGCCCATCGAGACCCAGCAATCGGTTATCACCGCCGCGGCGCCCTCGACCGCCGCACGCGGATCGCTCGTGACGTGGACGCGCGCCCCGGCGGCTTTCGCCCAGTCGATCAGGCTGTTCGTCGGCGCGAGCTCACGCGGGGTCGCGATGTTGATGGTGAAATCGAACTTCTGCGCCGCGTGCACCCAGCTCGCCAGCACATTGTTGCTGTCGCCGGTCCAAGCGACGGTGCGGCCCTTGATCGAACCGCGATGCTCCTCGAACGTCAAGAGATCGGCCATGACCTGACAGGGATGCGAGCGTTTGGTGAGGCCGTTGACGACGGGCACGCCCGCGTGGTTCGCCAGTTCGAGCAAGTCGTCATGATCGAGGATGCGGATCATGACGGCGTCGATGTAGCGCGAGAGCACGCGCGCCGTGTCGGCGATCGACTCGCCGCGGCCGATCTGCATCTCCGCGCCCGTCAGCATGATCGTCTCGCCGCCAAGCTGGCGCATCGCGAGATCGAAGGACACGCGGGTGCGGGTCGACGGCCGATCGAAGATCATGGCGAGCGTCTTGCCCGCAAGCGGGCGCGTCGCCGGCGGCTGACCTTTGCGCCATTGCGCTTTCAGCTTCGCGGCCCCGGCGAGAATCTGCGCCAGCGTCTCGCTGGAATGATCGCTGAGATCGAGGAAGCGCCGCGGCGCGTTCATGAGCCCGCCGCCGAGCTCGGCGCGCCCTCCGCCCGGGCGCAGGCGCGATCGAGCCGCGCGAACGCCTCGTCGATATCGGCGTCGCCGAGGATGAGCGGCGGCAGCAGGCGCACGACGTTGTCGAGCGCGGGAATGATCAGCATGCGCTCCTCGCGCGCGGCGGCGGCGAAGGCGACGTTCGGGGTATGGAGACGCAAGCCAAGCAGCAGGCCCTCGCCGCGAATTTCCGCGATCACCTTCGGATGCGCGTCCTGGAGCTGCGCGAGCCGCTGACGTAGCTTGAGGCTCATCTGACCGACGCGCTCCAGAAAACCATCTTCCAGGATCACGTCGAGCACGGCGTTGCCGCAAGCGGTCGCCAGCGGATTGCCGCCATAGGTCGTGCCGTGCGCGCCGACGCCCATGCCCTTCGCCGCCTCGCGCGTCGCGAGAAAGGCGCCGAGCGGGAAGCCGCCGCCGATGCCCTTGGCGATCGCCATGATATCGGGGGTCACGCCGTAGAGTTCGTGCGCGAAGAACTTGCCGGTGCGGCCGACGCCGGTCTGCACCTCGTCCATGACGAGCAGCAACCCGTTTCGATCGCAGAGATCGCGCAGGCCGCGCAGGAACCCCGGCGGCGGCGGCCGCACGCCGCCCTCGCCCTGGATCGGCTCCACGAGCACGCCGGCGGTCTGCGGCCCGATCAGCGCCGCTACCGCGTCCAGATCGCCCCACGGCGCCGGGTCGAACCCCTCGACCTTCGGGCCGAATCCCTCAATGTACTTGGGATTGCCGCCGGCCGCGATCGTGGCGAGCGTACGGCCATGGAACGCGCCCTCGAACGTGACGAGCCGGAACCGCTCCGGATGGCCGCTGGCGGCGTGATATTTCCGCGCGGTCTTGATCGAGCCTTCCAGCGCCTCGGCGCCGGAGTTCGTGAAAAAGACGTAGTCGGCGAAGGTGCGCTCGACGAGCCGTTGGGCGAGCCGCTCGGCTTGCGGGATCTCGAACAGGTTCGAAACATGCCAGAGCTTGGCCGCCTGCTCGGTCAACGCCTCGACGAGTTTCGGATGCGAATGGCCGAGGCAGCACACGGCGATTCCGGCGCCGAAATCGAGGTAGCGCGCGCCGTCGGTCGCGGTCAGCCAGCATCCGTCGCCGCGCTCGAACGCGACGGGCGCCCGCGAATAGGTCGGCAGGATCGCCGAATGCGACGGCGAAGACGAAACAAGTCGGTCGGCCATGATCCTTGGCTCGCGAAGCGGCCCAAAAAGTCAAAACGCCGCCCGAGGGGCGGCCATTCGACGACGCCAATCTAAGCATCGGGTAGTCGGCGGTCAAATTCCGCGGCGATGCTAACGTTCGCTGCGGAGCGCGTCCCGCGCGGCGTCGGCGAACGAGAGATCGACGAGCTTGTCGAGGTCGCGGGCGCGATCGATCAGCCCTTGCGCGAGGTAGAAATCCTGAACCCGGCCGATGAAGGCCCTGTCGAGCCGCTGAGCGGGATCGAGCGAAGGCAGACCCGCCTCGCGGATGGCGGACGCCGAAGCCCCTGAGGCTTTGGCGATCAGATCGAGGTTCGCCGCGCGGGCCGCCTCGCTCGCGAGCGTGGCGTCGTAGGCGCGCACGCCGCGCAGGTAGGCCGTCATGAACGCGGTCGCCGTTCGACGACCGGCGGCGAAGGCGTCGCTGAAAACCAACGGCGCGAGGCTCGCGTCTTGCGGCGCCGTTTCGGCAAAATCCGAGACGGCGACGCCAGAGCCGCTTCGCAGCGCGCGAGACAGGAACGGCTCGACCATCAACGCCGCGTCGACCGCGCCGGACGCGAGCGCCGGACCCACGTCGGCGGCGACAAGCTCGATGTAATCCGCGCCGGCGAGCGTTGCGCCATACTTCTGGAACAGCGCGTTGACGAGGTAGAAGCCGATCGAGGCGCGGCGCGGCCCGGCGACCTTCCGGCCTTGCAAGCCGCGCAGGGTCGCCGCTTCTTCGGCGCCGACGAGCGGCGCGCGCGCGATGAACTGCATCGACGACGAGCCGGAGCGCAAACTGAACGTGTCGCCGACGAGGCGCGGCCCTGCGTCGCGGCTCGGCGGCGCGAATAGCGCCGGGTCCAGCCGGATGGCGGACACGTCGACTTCGTTGGCCGTCGCATCGGCGACTTGCGCGCCGACGGAAGTTACGACGCGCCGCCGCAACGCGATCCCCGCCGCGCGGAAAAAGCCGCGCGCCTCGGCGAAATCGACACCGGCGTCGGCCGCGCCGCCCGGCGACGAATAGGTCACATGGAGGATCCCGCGCGCGTCGGCGGAGCGCAGACGCTGCTCGGGATGCAGCATCATCGAGAGACCGATGGCCGCGACGAGCACGCCGCAATAGGCGATGACGCGGCCGGCGTTCATGCCAGGCGACGAGCGCGCCGGCGAGGCGGCGCGTCGTCTCAGCGCATGACGTTGCCGCCGTCGACGCCCATCGTCTGGCCGGTCATGAAGTCACTGTCCGACGAGCAGAGGAATACCATCGCCCCCACGAGGTCCGCCGGCACCTGGCGGCGCTTCAGCGCGCGCGCGTTCATGTTCGACTCGATGTAGTTTTGCGTATAGGCGGCCTGTCCCAGCACGCCTTCGCTCATCGTCAAGCCCGGCGCGATGGCGTTGACGGTGATGTTGTGCTCGCCCAGCTCGCGGGCCATGCAGCGTGTCATCGCGACGACGGCGCCCTTCGACGACACGTAGTGCAGCAGGTCCGGCACGCCCTTAAAGACCGTGCTCGACGCGATGTTGACGATCTTACCGCCGCCCTTCTTCATCATGATCGGCGCGACGACCTTGGCGCATTCGAAGGGTCCGCGCACGTTGACGGCCATGACGCGATCGAACTCGTCGGTCGGGATTTCAAGGAACTTGCGCGCGGCGAGCTTGGCGAAGATCGCCGCGTTGTTGACGAGGATGTCGATCGCGCCGAATGCGTCAAGCGCCTTGTCGGCCATGGCCTGGACCTCGTTCGGCGAGGACACGTCGGTCTTGACGTAGATCGCCGAACCATTGGCGCGCACGATGGCGTTCGCCGTCTCGCTGCCGTCGCTCACGTCGGCGATGACGATCTTCGCGCCCTCGGCGGCGAGGCCGCGGGCGAATTCCGCTCCGATGCCTTGCGCGGCGCCGGTGATAATGGCGACTTTGTCCGTCAGTCTCTGCATGGGGTTTCCTCTGGTCCGCCGCCGCCGTTCGGCGTTGCGCCGCGCTTAGTCTAAACGCGCGCGAGGCGGGCGCAAGGCCGCCGCCGCGTCAGGCGTCGACCTCGGCCAGGAACTTCAAGACTTCCCCGTTGAATTCCTGCGCGCATTCGATGTTGCCCATATGGCCGGCTTGTTCGAACACATGCAGCCGCGCGCGCGGCATCTTCGGCACGAACGCGTCGGTGTAGCCCGGCGCCCGCAGAGCGTCATGCCGTCCGGCGAAGACCAGCACGGGCGCCTCGATCGCCGCATAGTCGATCGCGGCGCGCTCGCTCGGCGCGCCGGCTTCGCGCGGGAACGGCGCCTTGAACCGCGCCGCCGCCGTCGCTTCCCACGCGCCGGGAACGCGGCTCATGCTCCAGCGCCGCTCGACATAGGCCTCGTCGCGCGCCCAGCCCCGATCGACGAACATCGTCTCGACGATCCGGCGCATGTGCTCCTTCGACCCGTCGTATGTGTTGAGGATTTTGCGCGCCTCGTTGTCGGGCGCCTCGCCGCCGCCGGAGCAGCAGACGACGCTCGCGATCGGCCAATCGGGCTTGGGACGCGCCGCGACGGAGAGGCACAAACCGCCGGACATCGAACTGCCCATGACGTGGACGCGCTCGACGCTCATCGCTTCGATGAAGCGCCGGATGTGCCAGATGCGTTTCGAGAACTGCGCGTTGAAATCGAACAGCTTGTCGGTCAACCCGAAGCCGAGATGGTCGGGCGCCAGCACATGGTAGCGCTCCGACAAGGCGGGAAGGTTGAACTCCCAGGACATTTCGGCGCAGCCGCCGAACTCTGCGGAATGCAGCAGGACGATGCTCGGGCGTGTGTTTTTATGGCGCTCGCCCGCTTCGAAGTAATGCGTGCGAACGCCGTCGATCGCGACGGTGCGGCCCTGCATCATCGTCGGTCTCCGCCTATTCCGCGGCCGCCTTCTCTTCGAGCGGCTTGGTGCGGGGAAGATCGCGGACTTGCGGCAGAACCTCCTTCGCGAACAAGCGGATGTTCGCGCAGGTGCGCTCATGATCGAGGAAGCCCGCCTGCATCATCATGAGAAGATGGTCGAAACCGCCGACGAGATCGTAGAAGCGCCGGATCTGCGCCACGACCTGATCGGGCGTCCCATACATCACGACGCCCTGCTCCTTCTGGAACTCGAGCGCCGAGTAGCGCATGGCTTCGCTGCGTCCCGAAAAAGCCCCGCGCAGCGCCTGCACGTTCGTCTCGACGGGCACGTAGCCGGGCGGGTTGCGGAACTGCGGCTCCGTCTTCGCCTTCATGTACCAGATGAGTTCCTTGACGCCCGCTTCGGCTTCCGACTCGGTGTCGGCGACGTAAACGAGCGGCATGAAGGCCGTGCCGCCGCCGCCCGGCTGGCCGTTGAGGCGATACGAAGAGCGGTATGCCTCGAACAATTGCCGCACCTTCGCGTAGGGCTGCAGGAACGTCGCGAAGACGAAGCCGCGCGATGCGGAGCGCTGGATCGCCGGCAGATCGCTCGACCCGGTCATCCAGATCGGGGGATGCGGCGTCTGATAGGGACGCGGCCAAAGATTGATCGTGCGGCGATGCGTGAACCTGCCTTCGAAGTTGAAGGGTTCGCCGTGCGACGTCCAAGCCTTCTGGACGAGGTCGATGCCCTCCCACAGGCGCTCGACGGTCATGGTCGGATTGGTGTTGGCCGCGAAAATCTCGAACGGCACGCCGCGCACGAAGCCCGCCTCGAGCCGGCCGCGCGAGATGCAGTCGACCATCGCCATCTCTTCGGCGATGCGGATCGGATCGCCGCGATTGGCGATCGGATTGCCAAGAATGCAGATGCGGCCCTTGCTCGTCTGGCGAGCGAGAATGGCGAGCGACAAAGGCGCGGCGACATCGAGGCAGGTCGCGGTCTGATGGTGCTCGTTGACGAGGAGATCGAGGCCCGCGTCGTCGGCGACCATGTACTCGTCGAGGTAGCGATTGTAGAGGTCCGCGCCGATCTTGGGATCGAAGTGCTTGGCTGGCAGCGACACGCGATAGCTCGTGATTTCGTCATCCGGCGGCAGGTGCGGATACGGCATTTCGGTGAAAAACCAGGATTGCATCGTTCGTCCTCCGCTACTGCGCGCTTCAGCTCAGGCCAAAAACGCTTCGATCGTCTTCAGTGTCGCCGCCGGCTGTTCGAGCTGGGGATAATGGCCGGCTTGCGCGATCGTGTCGAACGCCGCGCCGGGGATCGTCGCCGCCATGGCTTTGCCATAGGCCGCGGTCGCCACGCCGTCGCTCTCGCCCCACAGCACGAGCGTCGGGGCGCCGACGCGATGCAGGCGGCCCTTCAGCTTGGGGTTGTGGAGATAGGGATCCCAGCAGAACCGCGCGAAGCTCTCGATCTCGCGCGCATGCACGCTCACCTCGTCTTCCGGCATGGCGACAAAATCGCGCGTGTCAAACGCGGGATCGCGCCATTTCAGCGCCGCGACCTTGGAGGGATGCAGGGTCCAGATATCCTGGAAATCGCGATCGTAGGGGCCGCCGATCTTCACGCCGAGCGGCGCGACCAACGCCAGCCTGGAGAACACGCCGCGCTGTTTGATCGCCATTTCAAGAGCGATCCAGCCGCCGAACGACAGTCCGACGACCGGCAGCCCATGCAGGCCGCGCGCGTCGAGCAGATCCAGCATCATGTAGGCGATGTCGTCGGGCGAGGACACCCAGTCGGGCCGCTCCGACAGGCCGAAGCCCGGAGCCATGGGAATGATAAGTCGATGCGTCTTGGCGAGTTCGTCGAGAAAGGGCGAACGCAGTTCAAGACCGGCCTCCTCGCTCGCGAGCAGCAGGAGCGGCGCGCCGGCGCCGCGCGTGACGACCTGGAGGCGGGCGCCTTGCACCGTCGTGTAATCGTCCGTTTCCCGATCGAGCATTTCCCATCCCGGCGTTGGCGGCTCTGTGCGCGTCCATGCCTACGTCGCGCCGGCGCGCGCGTCCGGTCAAGCGGTTCAGCCGCGCCTTGCAAAGGTGAATGTTCAGATTGCGCAATCGGCTGCGCTATGCTGCAATAATCGCGACCCCCGACGCCAACCGTCTTGATCGATCGCGACGATGGAGCCGCTGCTTACCACAGACATGCTGCGCCTGCCGAATTGGATCGAAACCGCCTCGCGGCTCGAGACCCATCACGCGCATTTCGTCGCCGCCGACATTCCGGCGACTCGGCAGCGTATTCTGGAAGTCAGCCAGGGCCGCTGCCGGTTCACGATCTCCGATCCCGGCCCTTTCGTGCAGTTTCGCGAGGCGCACGCCTACGCCGGCGCGCTGGCCATCAAGTTCCTCAGTTGGAACTGTTTCGGGCGTTGCGAGACGCGGGTCTCCCGAGGCCAGGGCCACCACCTGTCTTTGCATATTCCGCTGAGCGGCGGCTTCGAGGCGCGGCAAGGCGACCATACGGTTGCGACGCGGCCGGGCGACATGCTGGCGATCTCCTCGCCCGGCGTGGTGCGGCGGCGCTGGGACGGCCCTTGCGACCTCCTGAACGTCATGATCCATCGCGACGCGGTGAACGCCGTGTTTTCCCGCCTGCCCGGCGGCCCCGCGCTGGTTGCGGCGCCGCCGACCCTGATCGATCTGCGCGAGAACCGCGCGCTGGCGACCTTCATCGAGCATCTCGTGCAGGACCTCGGGCGGCCGACGCCCGCGTTCTCGACGCCGGCCGCCCTGCCCCATGTCGAGCGGCTGCTGCTGTCCCTGCTTGCCGACGCGCTGCGGACGGCGCAGGGCGCAAAGCTCGAGAGCCGCGCCAATGCGGTCGCGCCCTATTACGTGGTCCGGGCCGAGGATTACCTGCGCAAGCGGCACGCCGGCAAAATCCGCATGGCGGAGGTCGCCGCCGCCTGCGGGGTCAGCGTCCGCACGCTGCAATATGGCTTCGCCAAGTTCCGCGACCGCGGTCCGGTCGAGGTCCTGCGCGACATCCGGCTCGCGCAAGCGCGTCACGCCTTGATCGAGGCGCGCATCACCGGCTTGAAGGTGGTCGAGATCGCGGCGCTGGTCGGGTTTCGGAACGCCAGCCAGTTTTCCCGCGACTACCGCGCGCATTTCGGCGAGAGCCCGTCTGCGACGCTGCGCGCAGCCTTCGGCTGAGGCAGGCGAAGCCTGAGTCTCGTTCAGACAGGGACTTCGCCGCGCACCCACGTGCGATGCACATGCCTCGTGAATTTTTCCGCATCGAACGGCGTTCCACGATGCATGGTGCACCGATTGTCCCAGACGAGGACATCGCCGACGCGCCATTTGTGGCGATAGACGAACGGGTCCTGGACTGCAAATTCCATCAACTCGCGGATGAGGTCCTTTCCATCGGGGTTCTGCATGCCAACGATTCCGTTCGGCGTGGTCGTCGACATGCCCCAGAGAGTCTTGCGCCCATCGGCAGGATGGCGCCTGACGAGCGGATGCCGTACGGGCGGATACAACTCGCGCTCCTCATCAGTCATCATTCGCTTGGAGCGAGCGACGAGGTTCTCATAACTGTGCTCGACGAGAAGGCCGTCGATCGCCGCCTGACGCGCTGCCGGTAAAGCATTCCACGCCGCGCAAGTGTCGGCGATCTCGGTGTCCGAACCTTCCGGCGGAACTTCGAGGGCGTGCAGCACCGTATAGGCCGCGGGCCGGGGCGCGTAGTTTAGGTCCGTATGCCAGGCCGTTCCGGCCTCGGCGTCGCCGATCGGCTCCCCGTCGACGATCTTGTTCGAGATGACGAAGACCTCGGGATATCCCGCGACCGTATATTGCGGCGTCGGATTTCCCGCCGGAACGCCGAGCAGGCTCGTGAACGCAATCTGATCGGCCGGCGAAAGCGATTGGTCGCGAAGGACCAATGCTCCCTTGCGCTCCAGCAGGTGGACGATTTCGGCGAGCGCTTCCGAGTCCGCGATTGTGACATCCACGCCTCTGACCTCGGCCCCGAAGTCCCGCAGAAGGGGGAAAACCTCGAACGATCGAGGCGTATCGCGCTCAACGGTCACGGCGGATCTCGACATGGCCCAACTCCCCTTGGACGGATTAGATCTTGATTCCCAAACCCGTCACGAATTCCGTCGTATAGGCCGCCTTCCAATCGGTCGTCGGCTTGATCAGGCCGACAGCCATCATGAAATCCGCCAGCGTCTTCCACCGCGCATCGGTCATAACGCCGACGCCGGCTGTCTGCGCGTCGCCGCCGTCCACGAGCTTGAGAGATTTGATCGTGTCGATCGAAAACGTATTCCAGTCGTCGGTGGCGTCGGGACGCGCGGCTTTCAACAAGGCGAGCCCCGGCGTGGGATCGGCGAGATAGCTTTTCCACCCTTCGAGGGACGCTCGGACGAAGCGCCGTATGACATCGCGCTCACGGCTGATCAGGTCCTGCATGGCGACGAGCGGATAGCCGTAGGGCGGATATCCGTCATGGGCGAGCAGGAAGGTTTTTACGTCGACGCCCGCGCGCTTGAGGTTGTAGGGCTCCGATTCGATGACGCCGCCCAGCGCGACCGTTGGGTCTTGTATGAAGGGCTGCAGATTGCCGGTATAGGGTCCGAGTTGATCGTCCGTAAATCCGAAGCGGCTTTTCAGCCACAGCCAGTAGCTCGAGCGACCGAGTGTCGAGACCAGGATCCTGTGACCCTTCAGGTCGGCGATATTGGCGATGTCCGGACGCGTGACGAGAACTTGCGGATCGTACTGGAAGCTCGGCATGATGACGGTGGCCGGCACGCCGCGCTCGATGCCGCTGACGACGGTGATCGCGGCGCCCATGACAATGTCGACCTCGCCTCCCGTCAGCAGTTGCATCCCGTTGATCTGCGGACCGCCCGATCTGATCTCGACATCGAGCCCGGCCGTCTCGTAGAGGCGCGTCGCGACCGCCTGGTACAGATATCCGTGGCTCGCCTCGGGGAAAAAATTCAGCAGGACGCGCAATTTCGTCGATGCGCGCGCGGGACGCGATTTGAGGACGCCGCTCCCGATCGCGAGACCGCCAGCCCCAAACCTCAACAGGCCTCTACGGGACGCGATCGGACCTTCGTACATGGCCATCCCCGAGAACGAGTCTTCAGCTCGGAATCTTTGCCATACCGATTGGCGATCCGCACCGATGAAAGCGCCTATGCCGCCCATTGGACGTGTCTATGGGCAAGGGATCGCTCGCGGAACAAGCGAGGCGCGCTGGTGGCTTGTGGGCGGCGGAGATCGCCGCCTGCGCATCAGGCCGGGAACTCCGGGATCGGCCGCTGCTCGACGACCGTGATGCCGTAGCCTTCAAGGCCGACCATCCGGTGAACCATGTTGCTCAAAAGGATCATCTTGTGCACGCCGATGTCGATCAGCATCTGCGCGCCGATGCCGTATTGGCGCAGTTCGTCCATCGGCTTGTTCATCGGCGTCCCTTCGCGCTCGAGGACCATGCGGCTGATCGTCGTCGGCGTCGGCTCGCGGATGAGCAGCACGACGCCGCGGTCGGCGGCGGCGATCGCGCGCATGGAATTGTGCAGGTCGAGATCTCGCGGACGCGCCTCACCTCGGAAGAACTGGCCCGACGTCATGTCGCCCAGGCTGTCGGCGAACAGATTGTGCTGGTGCACGCGCACCAGGACCGGCTCGTCGCCGGAAATGTCGCCCCGGATCAACGCGACGTGCTCGGCGTAGGCCACCTTGTTGACGTAGACGCGCGCCTTGAAGACGCCGCCGTAGCGGCTGTCGATGACCGTCTCGCCGACGGCCTCGACGTGCCGCTCGGTGCGGCGGCGATAGGCGATCAGGTCGGCGATGGTGGCGATGCGCAGCCCGTGCATCTTCGAAAATTCGATGAGGTCCGGCATCCGCGCCATGGTGCCGTCGTCGTTCATGATCTCGCAGATGACGCCGGACGGATCGAGCCCGGCGAGCCGCGCCACATCGACCGCCGCTTCCGTATGGCCTGCGCGCACCATCACGCCGCCGTCCTGCGCAACGAGCGGGAACACGTGACCCGGCGAGACGAGATCGTCGCGGCTGCGGTTGCCGCCGATGGCGACGGCGATCGTGTGGGCCCGATCGGCGGCGGAAATCCCCGTGGTGACGCCCTCGCGCGCCTCGATCGAGATGGTAAAGGCGGTCTGGTGCTGGGCCTGGTTGCGCTGGGTCATCGGATGCAGGCCGAGATGGTCGGCGCGGGCGCGGGTCAGCGAAAGGCAGATGAGGCCGCGCCCGTGCTTGGCCATGAAGTTGACGATCTCGGCCGTCGCCTTCTGCGCGGGAATGATCAGATCGCCCTCGTTCTCCCGTCCCTCGTCATCGACCAGGATGAACATGCGGCCCTGCCGCGCGTCCTCGATGACGTCCTCGATCGACGACAGCCAAAGGCTCGATGCGTTGGACATACGGCGACTTTCCGGCCCAGCGCCGCGAGAGGACCGAACGCGGCGGGACGCCGTTTTCTTTAGGGATTGCTGCGCCGCGGTCAAGGCCCGCGACGCGTGAGGATATCCCGGAACGAAGCGCGGGACATGGACGCTTCCGGTCCGCTTGACGCTCGAGGCTCGCGCGCCCCAAGAGACGCGCAACGGCGCGGCGCGCGTCGAGGGCGGGAGCCACGCAAGCACGATGCGGCAAGAGTTGGACACGCGCATTCCGCGCGCCGACGCCGACGCGATCGACGCCGCGGCGCGCCTTCTACGCGCCGGCCGCCTCGTCGCGTTCCCGACGGAAACGGTTTACGGCCTGGGCGCCGACGCCTCGTCCAGCGAGGCTGTCGCCAAAATCTACGCGGCGAAGGGGCGGCCTTCGTTCAACCCGCTGATCGCGCATGTCGGTTCAATGGAGGCTGCGCGGCGCGAGGCGCGCCTCAACGATGCCGCCGAGGCGTTGGCGCGCGCCTTCTGGCCAGGACCGCTGACGATCGTTGCGCCGCGAGCGACGGGCGGCCGCGTCTGCGACCTGGCTTGCGCAGGGCTCGGCAGCGTCGCTGTGCGCGTCCCCGCGCATCCGGTCGCCCGGGCGCTGATCGCGGCGGCCGGAGTCCCGATCGCCGCCCCGTCCGCCAATCGATCCGGCCGCGTCAGCCCGACGACGGCCGCGCATGTCGCCGCCGACCTCGCCGGCCGCATCGACCTGATCCTCGACGGCGGCGCGGCGACGGTCGGCCTCGAATCGACCATCGTCGCCTGCCTGCCGGACGCGACGCGCATCCTGCGCCCCGGCGGCATCGCCAGTGGCGCGATCGCCCGCGTCCTCGCGCAGCCGGCCGATTCGCTGTTCGCCGCATCGGCGTCCGTGATCGCGCCCGGAATGCTCGCCTCGCATTACGCGCCGCGCGCCTCGCTCCGGCTGGACGCCCACGATGTCGCGCCCGAGGAAGCGGCGCTCGATTTCGGCGGCGCGCTCGCCCGCTGGCCTGCTCAGGGGCGGATCGACCTGTCGCCCGAAGGCGATATCGTCGAAGCGGCCGCGCGTCTGTTCGGCGCCCTGCGGAGCCTCGATGCGCTCGGCGTCAGCGCCATCGCCGTCGCGCCCATCCCGCGTAAAGGTCTTGGTGAGGCGATCCACGATAGGCTGACGCGCGCCGCCGCCGAACGGCCCTAGGCCCGGCGTTTCGTCGAGACATGACCATGACCCGCTCCCGCATCGCCGTCCTTCTCTTCATGCTCGCGCCGAGCGCGCCAGGCTTCGCCGCGAGCGAATCGCCGCTCGGCGTCTGGCAGCGCGACAACGGCGCGTCCCGCGTGCAGTTCGCGCCGTGCGGCGAGACGCTCTGCGGAACCGTCGTCTGGCTTCGCGACAGGGATTCGCCGTCGCACTTGGGTCAGCGCGTCTTCTTCGAGATGAAGGCCAAAGGCCCGAACACATGGTCGGGCAAGGCGCTCAACCCCGAGGACGGGCGCACCTATTCGGGCGTCATGACGCTTTCAGGCGCGACGCTGACGACGAGCGGCTGCGTGCTCGCCGGCTTGATCTGCCGCAGCGCCGGCTGGTCGCGCGTCCGCTAAGCGCTACTCGGCGAGTACGCGCGTCGAAGGAAAGGCGATTTCGACGAGCGTGCCTTCGTTCTTCTTGCTGCGGATCGTGAAGTTGGCGCGATTGGCCTCGACGAGCGCTTTGGTGAGCGGAAGGCCGAGCCCGGTGCCTCCGTTGATGCGCGAGGTTTGAATCTGACGGAACGGCTCCAGCGCGGTTTGCACCTCCGCCTCGCTCATGCCGACTCCCGTATCCTTCACCCGCAGGACCGCGTGGCCGGAATCGGTCAGCGCCGTCGATACGATCACCTGGCCGCCCGGCTCGTTGAACTTGACCGCGTTCGACAGGATGTTGAGCGCGATCTGGCGCAGCGAGCGTTCGTCGACGACGATCTTCGGCAGGCGCGGCGCGAGCGAGGAGCGCACGATCACGCGGTCGCTCGTCGCCTGCGGCTGGATGAGCGAAACGCACTCGGCGATAATCCGGTTGGCGTCGACGGCGGTGAAATTCAAATCGAGCTTGCCGGCCTCGATCTTCGACAGGTCGAGCAGATCGTTGACGAGGCTCATGACATGCTCGCCGGAGGCGTGAATGTCCTTGAGATAATCCTTGTAGCGCTCGTTGCCGACGGGGCCGAAGCGCTCGTGCATGATGACTTCCGCGAATCCGAGGATCGCGTTGAGGGGCGTGCGGATTTCGTGGCTGATCTTGGCGAGGAAGTCGGATTTCAGCTGGCTCGCGCGCTCGGCGTCGCGGCGCGCCTCGCGCAGTTCGCTCTCCGCCTTCTTCCAGGCCGTCATGTCGCGCAAGACGGCGCAGAACTTCTGGCCGGTCTCGCCCAGCCGCCCGATCGTCATGAACAGCGGAATGAAGCCGCCCTGGCGCGCACGCCCGAGCGTCTCGCGGCCGTCGTTCAAGAGGCTCGCCACGCCCGGCGCGCGCAGGCCGGCGAGATAGTCCGTCGCCAGCGCGTGGCTTTCGGGCGCGAGCAACACGTAAAAAGGCTCGCCGGCGACTTCATTCTGCTCGTAGCCGAACAGCGCCTCCGCCGACCGGTTGAGCGACAGGATGCGGCCATTGTGGTCAAGCGTGGCGACGCCATCGGTCGCGGTGTCGAGAATGCCGTGCAGCTCGCGGTTCTGCCCCTCGGCCGCCTCCAGTTCCGCCTCGAGAGCCCGGACGTGCGGAAGAAGATCGTCTTCACGGGGCTCGCGGAAGGACATGAGGGTCGCCGGCGCGCCGTCCCAATCGATCGTCTGCATGCGTCCTTCGACGGCGATGATGTTTCCCGCGGCGCCGACGATCGGGATCGCGCCGCCCCCGGCGGCGGCGGTCAGGTCCGCCGGCCGGCGGCCGTGGAACATCCGATCCAGGCCGCCGGCCTCGTGGAAGACGTCGGCCGAGGCGAAGCCGAGACGATCGAGCAAGGCGCGATTGAGGTAGATCGGCGTTTCCAGCCGGCTGACGAGAACGCCGACCGGCAGCCGCTCGAGCACCGCCGCCGCATTGCGCGCGACATCGGTCGCCTGCGCCGCGGACGCGACAAGCGGCTCGCCTGAGAGCGTCACCGGGAGTTGCGCCTCAAGATTGTCATCCGTTGCGTCAGGCTCCGCGGCCGTCAAGGCGGGAGCGGTTGGGGACGTCGAGATCAGATCGACGACATCGCGCTGCGCGGCGGCGGCGGCTGGCGCCGACTCGGTGTCCAGCGCATCGTTCTCGTCGTCGCTCGCCGGGGTCGCAGTCGGGGCGACGAGCGCCTCCGGCGCATCGGACCGGCCTTCCTCCGCCGCTCCGGCGTCCTCCGCAACGGCGGCGTCCCCCGCGTTCTCCGCAGCTTGCGCCTCGCGGGTCGCAACGGCGCTCGCCTTGCGGGCCCGCTCGTCCTCGTCGGCCGGCTTGGCGCCCAAAGCGCGCGCGATGTCGCCGAACGCCTTGCGCTCGGCCGGCGTGAGTTCGACAAGACGCGACGACGTCGCGGACGTGTCCGGCGGCGGCGCGGCGACCGGCGGGGGGAGCGACGCCGAGTCCGGCGCGCGCGCCGGGACAGCCGAAGCCGCCGCCCGAAACCCGCGCAGCGAGACGACATTGTCGGGCGGCGCGGGAGACGGTTCGTCCGCGATGGGCGTCGCAGGTTGCGGCGCATCGGACGCCTCAGGTCGTTCGGCGGCCGCCGGCGTTTCGGTCGACGGCGGGAGCGCGGTTTGCGTTTCCGGTTCCAGATCCGGGATCGCCGGAGGCGCGACGGGCTCCTCCGGGCGGGCGACCAGCGCGCCGATCTGGATCACGCCGAAGCCGCGAAACCCTTCAAACTCGCGCGCTCGATCAAAGCTGGGAACGCCGCCCAGCGTGATGGGAGCCACGGCCTGCGAGCCGGCGATCGGCCAGTTCAGCGCAAGACCGCTCCACGTCTCGCGCCGCGCGAACGCCGTCGCGAGGCGGCCATCGCGATCGGCGCCGGCGTCCCGGGCGACGCCGGGGAAGGTTCGGCCGATCAGCGCCGCCGGATCCGACCCGAGGATGGCGGCCCAGGGTCCGGCGGCCTCCGTCATCCGGTCTTCCGCGTCGGTCTTCCAAAGGAGCCGGAGCGACGGCGCTCCGTCGAACCGCGCTGCGAAACCGGACGCCGTGTCTTCCAGCGAGCGAAGCGGAGCCGGGGTCTCATCGCGCGATGTCGCCGCATTCTCCTCGGCGCCGGCCGGCTCGGACGGACCCAACGACGCCGGCGCGGTCTTGCCCGGCCTGGCGCCCAGGGCGCCGATCACGAGAAGCGGCGCCTCGTCGCCGGTTCGGCGGCAAAGGCAGGTCAGGGCCCCCGCGCCATTGATTGCGTCGAACGACAGCTTTTCTATCCGCGCCGGAGCGCCGGGTTTCAGCGCGGCGACGAGGGCGGAGAGCCGCGCCGCCGTCGGATTCGAGCCGCCGAAGAGCCTCGCCGTCAGCGCTTCGGCGTCCGCCGCCTGAAAGAACCGCAGAGCTGACGCGCTGGCGAAGACGATCCGCGGCGGCGCGAAGGCTGCGACGACGACCGGGGCGCCGTTGGCGAGCAACGTCGCCATCGCGGGCTCGCTCAAGGCGACGTCGAGGACCGCCTGGTTCACCGATGTCTCGCCCGAGCCGTCCACGCAACCCTCGCACCGCAACGACAAATCCACGCACGCAAGGCCTGCCACTCTGCGCCTTACTTAACGAAGTCTTAATGGCGGCCTGGGGAGCGGTCCATCGTGGGACGCCGTCGTCCCGCGCGAAACCTGTGTTTATGGTGAATTTGATTGTGCGTTGCACAAAAATGTTGCGTTGCGGTAGAAGCTGTGGTAGCCCGGTGCCGTCTTGGAGACAAGCCGCGGGACCGCCGCGCCCCCCAAGTCACTCAGGGAGTCGATCATGGCTATGTATGAAGTTCCGAACGAGATGCGCGATTTCGCCGAACGCAGCGTTCAGCAGGCGCGCAAGGCCTTCGAGACGTTTATGGGCGTGGTGCACCAGACGTCGGGCGCCGTCGACGTGTCGGCCAATCCGGCGCTGAGCAGCGCCAAGGACATGTCGAGCAAGGCCGTCGTCTACGCCGAGAAGAACGTCAACGCGGCCTTCGATCTCGCCCAGAAGCTGGTGCACGCGAAGGACGTGTCCGAAGTCTTTTCGCTGCAATCCGACTACGTCCGGTCGCAGTTCGAATCCATCCAAGAGCAAGCGCGCGACCTCGGTCAAGCGATGCAGCGCGCCGGCGGCAATGTCGGCGAAGCGATGCAGCGCGCCGGCGGCAACGTCAGCGAAGCGATGCAGCGCGCCGGCGGCGTCAAAAGCTGATCCATCAGGAAAGGAGCTTCCCCAATGTCGATTGCACGCAAACCTCCCCTGAAGCCGGCGTCCATCGCGGCGGACGCTTTCGTTCCGCCCGCGCTCGAGGCCCCCATGGAATCCATGGCCTCGCCCGCCGCCATCAAGGCGGCCACGGCGCACGTCGAAGAGACCATCCACGAGGGCGGCCAGCAGGCGCTGGCCGGCGCGAATGAGATGCAGGAGCAGTTCCGCAAAGCCGTCGAGCAAGGCGTCGCCCGATCGCGAGCCACTTACGACAAGTGGAAAGCCGCCGCGGAGACCGCCACGAGTTCGCTCGAGACGAGCTATTCCGCTGCGACGCAGGGCGTGTGCGACATCAACGCCAAGGCGATCGATGCGATGAAGGCGCAGTCCGACGCGACCTTCGATCATCTGAAGGCGCTGATGGGCGTGAAGAGCGTCGGCGAGGCGATCGCCCTGCAATCCGCGCACGCGCGCAAGCAGTTCGAGAGCTTTACCGCGCAGAGCAAGGACTTCGCCGAACTGATGCAGTCCGTCGTGGCGCGCACCGCCGAGCCGCTGAAGACCGGCTTCGCCAAGGAAGCGTCAAACTGAGACGACGCAAACGCCGCTGAGCGAACGCCGCCCTTCGGGCGGCGTTCTCGCGTCCGCGGGCGGCTTGCAATCGCTACCGCTTGCTCTTAGGTTCCGCGCGCTTCCGGGCCGCCGTAGCTCAGTTGGTTAGAGCACCAGATTGTGGATCTGGGGGTCCCCCGTTCGATCCGGGGCGGCGGTACCAACGCCGGATTCATTTCCGGCGCCCTCTTTTACGAAGACGCGGTGCGAGCGTTCGTTGCTTTTCGTGAGGTCTGCGGCGACGTCATGGGGAGGCGTTGATGGACGAGGCGTCGCAAGATGAAGTTCGGGCGTTCATCGATCGGACGGAGGCGTTCGGCGCCCGCAAGCCTCGCTCGGCGCCCATCGAGACGCATATTTCGATCGTCTATCTGTTCGAGCATGCGGCGATCAAACTGAAGCGCGCCGTCCGTCACTCCTATCTCGATTTTTCGACGCCCGAACGGCGTCTGACCGCCTGCGAACAAGAGGTGTCGCTCAACCGGCGGACAGCCCCGCAGCTTTACCGCGCGGTGCGCCGCATCACGCGGGAGGCCGATGGCGCGCTCGCGCTCGATGGCCAGGGCGCGCTGGTCGACGCCGTCGTCGAAATGACGCGCTTCGACGACGCCTGCGTGCTCGACCGCATCGCCGATCGCGGCGGCCTCGACGCGCCGCTCCTAACCAAGCTCGCCGAGGCGATCGCGCGATTTCACGACGAAGCGACGGTCGACTGCGCGCAGGCGACCCCCACCGCCATGCGGGCGGTGATCGACCTAAACGAGCGATCGTTGCACGACGGCAAACTGTTCTCGCGCGAGGCCATCGCCGCGTTGACGGAAGCCTGCCGCGACGCGCTCGCGCGAGCGACCCCGCTGCTCGACGCGCGCCGCCGGGCCGGTCGCGTGCGCCGCTGCCACGGCGATCTGCACCTGCGCAACGTTTGCGTCATCGATGGCGAACCGACGCTGTTCGATTGTATCGAGTTCGACGAGAGCCTCGCGACGATCGATACGCTCTATGACGTCGCCTTCTTGCTGATGGATCTCTGGAGTCGCGATCACAATCGGCAAGCCAATCTCCTGTTCAATCGCTATCTCGATGCGAGCGGCGACGAAGACGGCCTGCCGCTGATCGCCTTCTTCATGGCGCTGCGCGCGGCGATCCGCGCGCATGTGACGGCGGCGCAAGCGCGCGGCGACCGAGCCACGGAAGCGCGCGCACGATCCTATTTCGATCTATCGCGACGTCTTCTGCGGTGCGATCCGCCGAGGCTCGTTGCGGTCGGCGGCCTGTCTGGGTCGGGGAAGTCCACGATCGCCGCGGCGCTTGCGCCGTCGATCGGGCCGGCGCCGGGCGCGCGCGTCCTGTCGAGCGACCGCATCCGCAAACGTCTGCATCGCGTCGGCGCGCTGACGCGACTGCCCGCGGAGGCCTATCGCCCGGAGGTGTCCCAACGCGTCTACGCCGAACTCGTGGCGCGCGCCGAGACGATCGCCTCTGCGGGCCATGGCGTCGTGGCCGACGCGGTGTTCGATCTCCATGACAATCGGACGCGTATCGAAGACGCCGCAAGGCGCGCCGGCGCGCCCTTCGCCGGTCTTTGGCTTGACGCCGATCCGCAGGCGCTCGTCGCGCGCGTCGAGGCGCGGCGGAACGATGCGTCCGATGCGACCGCGGCGGTCGTTCACGCGCAGGTCAAGGGTCGGACGGACGACGTCGAATGGCGCCGCATCGCGGCGAATCAGGCTTTCGCGGACGTGCGCGACGATGCGCTCCGCGCGGCCGACGTCCCGTCGCCGTGAAGGAGACGACGGTCCGGCTTAGGGCCGAGGGGCCGTCGTCAGAGATGGCTGATGACGTAGAAGGCGACGACCCAGAGCACGAGGAAGGCGATCTGCCCCAATGCGTTCCAGCCGCCGATCGCCGCGGTAAAGCGCTGCGTCACCGGTTTTCGGGCGCCGGAAATTCCCGCCGTATAGGCCATGGCTTCCTCCGCTATACTTTTGGATGAGTGTTCTCCCGAAAATGTGGGCCGTCAAGCGGTCAATGAACCCAAAGCGTGGCTGCTCGCACGCGATCAAAGCTCCGTTCGCACGTCCCAAAGTTCGGGAAAGAGGATGGTGTCGAGGGCGCGGCGCAGGTAGGGAACGCCCGCCGTGCCGCCGGTGCCTTGCTTGAAGCCGATGATCCGCTTGACGGTGGTCACATGGCGGAAGCGCCATTGCTGGAAGGAATCTTCGAGGTCGACCAGTTCTTCGGCGAGTTCGTAGAGATCCCAGTAGCGTTGCGGATCGGCGTAGACGGACAGCCACGCCCCGAGCACGCTGGGGGTTGACGCATGCGGCAGCGACACGTCGCGCATGAGCACGTCTTCGTCGATCGGCAGGCCCCGCGCATGCAGCGCGCCGATTGCGGTGTCGTAAAGCGAGGCGCGGCGAAGCTCGGCGAGGAGGTCGTCATGGACCGCCGGCTCATGCCGGAAGACTTCGATCATGCGCGCGTTGCGGTTGCCGAGGAGAAACTCGATTTTTCGATATTGGGCGGACTGGAAGCCGGACGATTGTCCCAGCTTGTCGCGGAAGGTCAGGTAATCCGGCGGCGTCAAGGTCGAGAGTACTCCCCAGGACTGGATCAACAGATCGAGGATGCGGCCGACGCGCGCCGTGCATTTGAACGATGGCTGCAGATCGCCGGCGGCGATCAGGTCGCGCGCCGCGCCGAGCTCGTGCAGGACGAGCTTCATCCACAACTCGGACGTCTGATGCACGATGATGAAGAGCAGTTCGTCATGCTTGTCGCTCAAGCGCGCTTGCGACGACAGAAGCTGATCGAGACGAAGGTAGTCGCCGTAACTCATCGCTTGAGAGAAGTCGGTGTGCGCGCCAGCCAGCGCGTCGCCGCGCTGCTTCGGCCCGTCGCTCTCGCCCGTCATCGAAAGCTCTCCCTGTTGGCCGCTCCGGCCTCAGCCTGTGCGCGGCGCCATCCTACGGTCCCCGATCATGTTCCGCCGCAAAATTTGTGCTATGTGGCGACGGAATGAACGCCGTGTCTACATTCGTCGCCTCGCTCGCGCTCGGGATCACGATCATGGAGCGTTCGGCATGAAAGCAAAAGCCTGATGGGCCCGCTCGCCGCAGACGAGACGCTCAGCCCCGGCGCGCGCGCTCGCTCCTCCGGCCCGCTCGACGATGTCCTTCAAGCCTTGCGGGCGCGTTTCGGCGATCGCGTGACGACCAACGAGTCCGTGCGCCAAAGCCACAGCGCAACGCTCGCCTGGCTGCCGCAGCAGCCGCCGGACGCCGTCGTTTTTCCGCAGACTGCGGCGGAGGCGCAGGAAATCGTCTCGCTTTGCGCCGCGCGGCGAATCCCGATCATCCCGTTCGGCGCGGGGTCGTCGCTCGAAGGGCAAGTCAACGCGCCGCGCGGCGGCGTCTGCTTGTCGCTGCGCCAGATGAACCGCATCGTCTCCATCCAGCCCGAGAACATGCTCTGCCGCGTCGAGCCGGGCGTCACGCGCGAACAACTCAATGCGCATCTGCGCGGCACCGGCCTGCACTTTCCGATCGATCCCGGCGCGGACGCGACGCTCGGCGGCATGGCCTCGACCCGCGCCTCGGGGACGACGGCCGTGCGCTACGGCACGATGAAGGAGAATGTGCTCGGCCTGTCCGCGGTGCTCGCCGACGGCGAGGAGATCCGCGCCGGAAGCCGGGCGCGTAAAAACGCCGCGGGCTACGACCTCACGAGCCTTTTCGTCGGAGCGGAAGGCACGCTCGGGATCATCACCGAACTGACGCTGAGACTGCATCCGCTTCCGGAGACGATTGTCGCGGGCGTCTGCCATTTCGCGACGATCGCCTCCGCCTGCGAGGCGACAATCCTCGCCATGCAATCCGGCTTGCCGATGGCGCGGATCGAGTTTCTCGATGCGCTTCAGGCGCGCGCCTGCAACGCCTACTCACAACTCGACTTGCCGGAAACGCCGATGCTCCTCGTGGAGTTTCATGGCGCGGCGAGCGCCGTCGCCGAACAACGCGCTCTGTTCGAGACCATCGTCGGCGACTGCGGCGGCTTCGGCTTCAAGATCGCGGAAAAGCCGGAAGATCGAACGCGGCTATGGACCGCGCGGCACAATTGCTATTGGGCGAGCCGCGCCTTGCGCCCGGCGGCGCAGGCCGTCTCCTCCGACGTTTGCGTGCCGATCGCGCATCTCGCGCAATGCGTCGTCGAGACCCAGCAAGACCTTGCGCAAACCGGCCTCCTCGGACCGATCGCCGGGCATGTCGGCGACGGCAACTTTCATGTTCTCCTCCTCGTCGACGCCGACGATCGGCGCGAGATGCGGGCCGCGTCGGACTTTCTCGAACGCCTTGTGCCGCGGGCCCTGAAGCTCGGGGGCTCCTGTTCGGGCGAACATGGGATCGGGCAGGCCAAGATGAAATATCTCGACCTGCAATATGGCGAGGTGTCGCGGCGCGCGATGGCGGCGGTCAAGCGCGGACTCGATCCGCACGGCATCATGAACCCCGGCAAGATTTTCACGCTCGACGGCGCATAGCGATGCGCGGCTGCGACAGGACGGTTCGCATGATTTCCGACGGGACGATTCCGCGATGAGCCGAACGTTGGATTCAGCGAACGCATTCGCGGCGCTCAAACCGTCGCCGCTCGACCCGGTGCTCGTCTCTATCGAGGCGTTCGCGGCCGATCCTCGGCCGAACAAGGTCAATCTCGGCGTCGGCATGTATTACGACGAGGCCGGGCGCATCCCGTTGCTGGGCTCCGTGCGCGCCGCGAGCCGCGTCGTCGAACAGACCATCCAGGCCTACGGCTACCAGCCCGTCGAGGGAACGCCGGCGTTCCGCGCCGGCGTGATGAAGCTGCTGTTCGGCGAGGCGTCGCGCGCCGCGCAGGAAGGACGCATCGCCTTGCTGCAATGCGTCGGCGGCACGGGCGCGCTTCGCATCGGCGCCGACGTGCTGCGCCAGATGGACGCGACAGGCGCCGTCGCCGTCAGCGATCCGAGCTGGGTCAACCATCCCGTGCTGTTCGGCGCGGCGGGGTTTCGCATCCTCTCCTATCCCTATCTTGATCGGGCGACGGGACGGCTCGACTTCGAGGCGATGCTTGGCGCGATCGAGACGTATTCGCCGGGCTCGATCGTCGTGCTGCACGGCTGCTGTCACAACCCGACCGGCGTCGACCTCGATCGCGCGCAATGGGCGAGGCTTGCGGACACGCTCGCGGACAAGCGGCTCATCCCCTTCATCGATCTCGCCTATCAGGGCTTCGCCGACGGGATCGACGAAGACGCGTGGGCGGTGCGCATGCTGGCGGAACGCGAGCGCCCGCTCTTCGTCGCGTTGTCCTTCTCGAAGAGCTTTGCGCTTTACGGCGAGCGGGTCGGCGCGCTGGCCGTCGTGACGCCGCGCGTCATCGACGCCGAAAACGTCATGGGCGCCGCCAAGAACGCCATCCGCGCGATCTACTCGACCCCGCCGACCTACGGCGCCGCGATCGTGTCCACCGTGCTCAACAGCGAGGAGCTTGGCGCGGAGTGGCGCGCGGATGTGGGCCACATGCGCGACCGTATCAAGCGTATGCGTCATGCGCTCGTCGATCGGATCGCGCGGCTCGGCAACACGCGCGACTTCTCTTTCATGCTCGAACAGCGCGGCTTGTTCTCTTATTCCGGGCTCAGCGCCGAGCAGATCGATCGGATGCGCGACGAACACGCCATTCATGCAGTGCGCGACGGCCGGCTCTGCATGGCGGCGCTGAACGAAGGCAACGTCGCCGCGGTCGCAGAGGCGATCGCCGCCGTTGTCTGACGAGGCAGGCGATATGACGCCGGGCGATCCCTCGCGCTCGTCGTTCCTGTCGGCGTTGCGGAGCCGCCAAGAGCTCGACGACGACTACACGCCGAGCCGCTATGTCGACTCGGTTGCGGCGATCCTCGCATCTTGGGCGTTGCGAACGAAGGCGGCGAAAGCGGCGGCCGGCGCAAACCTTGTCGAAGACCTCGCTTACGGGGAGCATCCGCGAGAACGCATCGACCTCTTTCGCAGCGAACGCGCCGCCGCGCCGCTGCTCGTCTTCATTCACGGCGGCTTCTGGCAGGCGATCTCGAAAGACGAGTCGGGCTTCGTCGCGAACGCATGGCGCGAGGCCGGGGCGCATGTCGCCATCTTCGATTACGGCCTCGCGCCGGAGTTCGGCCTGCCGCAAATCGTCGCGCAGGCGCGGCGCGGGCTCTTGTGGCTGATCGGTCGCGCCGCATCGATGGGCGTCGATCCGTCCCGCGTCGTGATCGCCGGGCATTCCGCCGGCGCGCATCTCGCGGCGATGGGCGTGGCGCAGTCGGACATGCCGCTGCGCGGTCTCATCCTGCTGTCAGGCGTTTTCGATCTTGAGCCGGTGCGCCGCAGCTATGTCAACGATCTCGTTGGCATGAGCGCCGAGGACGCCCGCGCGTTGAGCCCGCTCCACCTTCGCCCGAGAACCATTGTGCATACGCTCGTCGCGGCGGCGGAGCATGAACCGGTCGCCTTCCACGAGCAAAGCCGCGCCTTGGCGTTCGCTTGGCGCGGGGCCGATCGCCGCCTCGACTGCATCATGGTTCCTCGACGCAACCACTTCGACCTGCTCGACGACTTCGCCGATCCCTCGAGCGCGCTCGGGCAGGCGACGGCCGCCCTGCTCGGTCTTCGACCGTCATAGGAGACTGCGATGCGCGAACCCATCGAGACCGGCTTGCCGGAGCCGCGCCAGCCGTTTTCCTGGGCGACGCGCGCGGCCGATCTGATCTTCACCAATCACGGTCCGGTGCGGCCGGACGGCGCGATCCTGCAAGGCTCGATCGAAGCGCAGACCGAGTTGACGCTCGCCAATCTGCGGCAGGCGCTCGCGCGCGCCGGGGCCAGCCTCGACGATGTCGTGCAGACGCAAATCTATCTGCTCGACGGCGCCGACATGGCCGCCGTCGATGCGATCTATGCGCATCATTTCAAGCCACCCTACCCGACGCGAACGACGCTCGTCGTCGCCGGCCTTGTGGCGCCGGGCATGCGCATCGAACTCTCCGCGATCGCGGAACGGCCCCGCGGCGTCGTGTAACGAACGAGCGATTTAGACGCGCCACGCCGTCGCCAACACGTGATGATCGCACTGAGAAGGTTGTGAAATCGGCCTGCCGCCACCACAATTCTGCGGCAATTGGCCGGCTATTTCAATGCTGGCGCGGTTCTTTCGTCAGCCCCCCAGCCCCTGAACCGCGTTCGGGCCCCGGCCGTGTCCTCATGGCCGGGGCCCGTCATTTTAAGCTTCCTTGTAGCCATAGTCCGGCATGCCCTGCTCGGCGCCGTAGTATTTGTACGGCAGGAATTTGCCGGACATGGCGATGCGCACGCGATCGCCGCGCTCGTGCGGCTGACGCTCCATCGTCATATCGAAATCGATCGCCGACATGATGCCGTCGCCGAACTCCTCTTCGATCAGCGCCTTCCAGGCGGGTCCGTTGACCATCACCAGTTCGAAGAAGCGATAGATCAGCGGGTCCGTGGGGGGCATCGGCGCGCCGCGCATCGGCGTCTCGTTGAGCATGCGTTCTTCGGTCTCCGACAGGCCGAACAACGAGGCGGCTTTGCGCGCCAGCGGCTTGACGAGTTTCTGCTGGCCGAGCAGCGCGCCGACGACCAGCACCTCGGACATCCCGCCGATCTCGGCGCAGATGCTTTTCCACGTCCAGCCCTTCTCGCGCTTAATGTCGAGAATCTTCTCGGTGAGTTCTTCGCGCTTCATGCCGACCTCCGCTCCGCGCCGCCCGCGGCGCCGCGTGGGATCGAAGCAATGTCCGCGCCAGCTCGATCGCGTCAGGCGGCGCTAGGCGGCAGGCCCAGCAGCGCGCGCGCCTCCGCAGGCGTCGCGATCTTGCCGCCGAGGGTCTCGACGATCAGTCGCGCCTTCTCGACCATCGCAGCGTTCGAAGGGGTCAGCACGCCGCGCTCGATATAGACCGCGTCTTCCATGCCGACGCGCACGTGGCCGCCGGCGAGGAACGACTGCGCGACCATGGGAAACGCCGCGCGGCCGATGCCGAAGCCGGTGAAGCGCGCGCCTTTCGGCAAAAGACCGCGCGCGTAAAGCACCGTCTCGGGCGAGGGCTGGAAGCCGTATTTCACGCCCATGACGATCGAGCACAGGGGATTGGGCGCGAGCGTTCCGTCGGCGATGAGGTCGTGGCAGAGCGCGATGTCGCCGGAGTCGAAGAGCTCCAGTTCCGGCCACACGCCCGCTTCGCGGATGACTTTCGCCATGCGCCGCACGTTGTCGGGCGTGTTGATGACGACCTCGCGGCCGAAGGTCATCGTGTTGAGGTCGAGCGTCGAGATGTCGGGCCTGATGAGCGCGATATGCTCCACGCGCTTCTCGGGAATGGTGAGGTTCGTGCGCGGGCCGGGCACGCGCGGGTCGTGATCGGACGGCTGGAAACGGCCGCCCGGCCCCGTCGTCAGATTGAGAATGAGCGTCGGGTTTTCGGCGCGGATGAGTTTCACCACCTCCTGGTAGAGGGGGATCTCCATCGAGGGCGCGCCGGTCGCGGGGTCGCGCACGTGGATGTGGCAGACGGCGGCGCCGGCCTTGGCCGCGCCAAGACAAGCGTCGGCGATCTCGCGCGGCGTCACCGGCAGGCCGGGATGCTGCTCGCGCGTCGTCAGGTTGCCCGTGACCGCGCAGGTGATGACGACTTTTTCGAGCATGGGCTTCCTCCTCCGCTACGTCATGCAGGAGGGCTCGATAGCATGGCGCGCCGACGCAAAGAACCGGGCGTGTTCGCGCTTACGAGAACAGCGAACGGATGCCTTCGATCAACCCCGAGCGACGGTCGGGTTCTTCCAGCGCCGCAAGGAAGCTCTTCGCCCAGCGGTCGACGCTCTGTTTCTCGATCCGTTCGAACATGCTCGCCTGCCGGGCCACGCGTTCTTCGAGCGGCATTTCGAGCGCCGTGGCGATCGCGCCGGGCAGCGCCTCGACTTCATGCGGATTGACGATCACGGCGCCATCGAGCTCGGCGGCGGCGCCGGCGAATTGCGACAGGATCAGCACGCCGGGATCCTCGGCGTCCTGCGCGGCGACGAATTCCTTGGCGACGAGGTTCATCCCGTCGCGGAGAGGCGTCACCAGCGCGGCGTCGGCGGCCCGGTAAATGCCGGCGAGCGCCGTGCGCGAGTAGGAGCGGTTGAGATAGCGCAGCGGAGTCCATGCGGCCTCCCCGTAGCGGCCGTTGATGTGGCCGACCTGCTCGCTGACCTCCCGATCGATGTCGGCGTATTCCTTGATCTCGCCGCGGCTCGTCGGCGTCACCTGCAGGAACGTCACGCGGCCGCGCCAGTCGGCGCGCGTCTCCAGGAAGCGCTCGACGCCTTCGAGCCGCTTGCCGAGCCCCTTCGAGTAATCGAGCCGATCGACGCCGACGACGAGGCGGCGGCCGCCGAGACTGTCCTGGAACTCGCGCGTGAACGCCGAACGGCCGGCGTTGCGAGCCAGACGCGCGAAAACTCCCGTCTCGATGCCAACGGGGAACGCGCCGATGCGCACGGAGCGGGGGCCGAACTGATAGGTCGTCTTGTCCTTGCTGGCGACGGCGCCGCGCATCGTCAGGTAATCGCCGAAATTGTCGCGATCGTTCTCGGTCTGAAAGCCGACGAGATCGTAGTGGTCGAGCATGCCGATCGTCTCTTCGTGACGCGGCAGCGTGGATAGGATGTCGGGCGGCGGGCAGGGAATATGGAGGAAGAACCCGATGCGGTTCTTATGCCCGCGCTCGCGCAGGTCGCGCGCCAGCGGCATCAGGTGATAATCGTGCACCCAGAGCACATCCTCCGGCGTGATCATGCTCGAGAGGCGGTCTGCGAAGATGTTGTTGACCCGCAGGTAGCCGCTGAGGTCGCTGCGCGAATATTCGGCGAGATCGACGCGGTAATGCAGGGTCGGCCACAACACGCGGTTGGCGAAACCGTTGTAGTATTCCTGATAGTCCGCCGTCGTCAGATCGATGACGGAATAGACGCGGTGGTTCTTTTCGATGATCCGCGGCTCGGAATCGGGGGTCTCGCTCGCTTGCCCGCTCCAGCCGAACCATAGACCGGGTCGGTTCTTGAGCGCCGCCTTGACGGCGACGACGAGGCCCCCCGCCGACTGTCCGCGTCCGGGATCGGGGATGGCGACCCGATTGGAAACGAGGATCAGGCGCCCCGCCATGCGCGCTCCTCGCGATTTCGCCCGCGCCGGCCCGGCGCCCCGACACTTCTCATGCGGCGGCTCCGCCCTGCGGAGCGAGCTCCGCGACCCAGGCGCGCACGGCGGCGGGATCGTCAAACGTCCCGGAGACGCCGGGCACGACGCTCCCAACGGAATAGGCGAGGCCGCCACGCTCGAGCACGGCGGCGAAACCCGGCAGGTCGGTCGTGTCGTCGCCGATGAAAATGGGCTTGCGCGAGGAGAACTCCGGCGTCGCCATCAACCGCGCGATGGCGCCCCCCTTGTCATAGGCGCCACGCTTGATTTCGCTCACGCCGTTGCCGTGCAGGACATCCAGCGATGGATCGCCGAGCTCCGCAATAATCTCATCGACGGCGGCGATCAGCGCGACGGAAAACCGGGGCGCCGCGCGAAAATGCACCGCGAAGGCAAAGCTTTTGTCTTCGACGAACGTTCCGGGGAAGTTTTGTACGGTGTCGAGCAGTTTGCGATGCAGATCGCGCGAGAGCGGCGCCGTCGTCATGCTCTCGATCGGGCCGTCCGGCGTGAAACGCATCTCCGCGCCATGGATGCCCGCGGCGGCGAACCGCAGCGGCGAAAAAAGCCCATCGAGCGTTTCGATCCGCCGGCCGCTGACCAACGCCAGCGCGCCGTTCAGCGCGCCGCGGGCCCGCGGCAAGGTCTGGATTAATGCGGGGTCAATATGTACGCCTTGAGGCGTCGAGGCGAATTCGACAAGCGTGCCATCGACATCGAGAAAGAGGCAAGTGTCCGCAAGATCAGGCGGATCGATCATCGGTCATGTCCCAGCCTTCCGCCAGACGAACGCGACCTGACATATATCAGCCGGGGCGAAGATCAAAGCGAAGCGAGCGACGTTCGGCGCCGTAAAAAAGGGCCGCTCGTGGGAGCGGCCCTTGGTCTTCTCACGGGTCGGCGCGACCGAGCGGGACCTTAGAAGTCCATGCCGCCCATGCCGCCCATGCCGCCGCCGCCACCGCCCATCGGCATGGCCGGCTTGTCTTTCGGCGCCTCGGAGATCATGGCCTCGGTGGTGATCAGCAGCGCCGCGACGGAAGCCGCGTTCTGCAGGGCCGTGCGAACGACCTTCGCCGGATCGACGATGCCCGACTTGATCGCGTCGACGTATTCTTCCGTCTGCGCGTTGAAGCCGTAGGTCTCGGAGCTGTTATCGAGGATCTTGTTGACGATGATCGAGCCTTCGAGGCCCGAATTCTCGACAATCTGACGGATCGGCGATTCCAGCGCCTTGGCGATGCAGTTGATGCCCGCCTGGATGTCGCGGTTGTCGCTCTTGAGCGCCGTGACCGCCTTCTTGGCGCGCAGGAGCGCCACGCCGCCGCCCGCGACGATGCCCTCTTCCACCGCCGCGCGGGTGGCGTTGAGCGCGTCGTCCACGCGATCCTTCTTCTCCTTGACCTCGACTTCCGTCGCGCCGCCGACGCGGATCACCGCAACGCCGCCCGCCAGCTTGGCGAGACGCTCCTGCAGCTTCTCCTTGTCGTAGTCCGAGGTGGTCTCCTCGATCTGCGCCTTGATCTGCGAGACGCGCGACTCGATGTCGGCCTTCTGGCCGGCGCCGTCGACGATCGTGGTGTTCTCCTTGTCGATCCGCACCCTCTTGGCGCGGCCGAGCATGGGAAGCGCGACGTTCTCCAGCTTGATGCCGAGGTCTTCGGCGATCATCTGACCGCTGGTCAGGATCGCGATGTCCTCGAGCATGGCCTTGCGGCGATCGCCGAAGCCCGGCGCCTTGACGGCCGCGACCTTCAGGCCGCCGCGCAGCTTGTTGACGACGAGCGTGGCGAGCGCCTCGCCTTCCACGTCTTCGGCGACGATCAGCAGCGGCTTGCCGGTCTGCACGACCGACTCCAGCACCGGCAGCATCGCCTGCAGCGAGGAGAGCTTCTTCTCGAAGATCAGGATGTAGGGATCGTCGAGCTCGGCGACCATCTTCTCGGCGTTCGTAATGAAGTAGGGCGACAGATAACCGCGGTCGAACTGCATGCCCTCGACGACGTCGAGTTCGGTCTCGGCGGTCTTGGCCTCTTCGACCGTGATGACGCCCTCGTTGCCGACCTTCTGCATGGCCTGGGCGATCATGTCGCCGATCGACTTGTCGCCGTTCGCCGAAATCGTGCCGACCTGGGCGACCTCGTCCGACGTGTTGATCTTCTTGGCGCGCGCCTCGATGTCCTTCACCGCGGCGGCGACGCCGAGGTCGATGCCGCGCTTCAGGTCCATGGGGTTCATGCCGGCCGCGACCAGCTTGGTGCCTTCCTTGACGATGGCGTGCGCAAGGACCGTGGCGGTCGTCGTGCCGTCGCCGGCGGTGTCGTTGGTCTTCGAGGCGACTTCGCGCACCATCTGCGCGCCCATGTTCTCGAACTTGTCCTCAAGCTCGATTTCCTTGGCGACCGTCACGCCATCCTTGGTGATGCGCGGGGCGCCGAAGCTCTTGTCGATGACGACGTTGCGGCCCTTGGGACCAAGCGTCACCTTCACGGCGTTGGCGAGAATGTCGACGCCACGCAACATGCGGTCGCGCGCATCGGCGGAAAAACGTACGTCTTTGGCTGCCATGTCTGAAAACTCCTGAACCGACCGGTTCTCGGGTTAAGTTGAAACGTCGTCCCGGTTCAGCCGAGAACGCCCATGATGTCGCTTTCCTTCATGATCAGGAGTTCCTGACCGTCGATCTTGACCTCGGTGCCGGACCATTTGCCGAACAGCACGCGATCGCCGGACTTGAGGTCGACCGGGATCAGCTTGCCGGCCTCGTCGCGGGCGCCGGGGCCGACGGAGACCACCTCGCCCTCCTGGGGCTTTTCCTTGGCGGTGTCCGGGATGATGATGCCACCCTTCGTCTTCTCCTCGCTGTCGAGGCGTTTGACGACCACGCGGTCGTGCAATGGGCGAAAGTTCATGTGTTCCATTCCTACAAAAGCCGAACGCCAGCCTTAGGTTCTCGGAGCCAGGCGGCGTTCGTGCGGGACGATGACTCGTCAGCACTCGCCAATGAGGAGTGCTAACAAGGCACCGCATTACGGCGATGGCGAGGGTCTGTCAAGGAAATTGGGGCCGTAGCGAGCGACTCGTCGGCTTAGCAGCGAGCGGTTTCGGCGACGCCCGCGTCCTCGCGGCTGTGCTGGGTGCGCGCCGTCAAGGCGCGGGCCATGGCTTCGAACATCGGCTTGCGCCGCATTTGCGTGTCGAAGGGCAGCGGACGCGCCGGCCGCCCGCCGCGCTCGGCGGCGAGCGCCGGGTCGGCGAACCAGCTATAGCGATCGGACAGCTCCCAGCATTCGAGGACTTTAACGGCCGGGCAGGTCAGCGCGCGCGACAGGAAGGCGAAGACGCGATCAGCGACCATCTGGTCGCGTTCGGCGATCGCGGCCGGCAAGCCCGCGTCGTCGACGTCGAGTTCGGTCAGGTAGATTTCGAGGCCGCGCTGGGCGATCTGATCGAGAAACACCAGAAAGCCGGTGTCGTCCACAGCGACCTGGGGCTGCAGATGCGCCTCGAGCCCGATGGCGTGAAGCGGGACGCCCTGATGCTGCAAATCGTCGATCAGGCGCAGCAGTTCGCGACGGTTGGCGCGCCCGAGCCCGTCGCCGCGCTCCGTGAAAGCCTCGTTGACGACGAGCTTCGCCGCCGGATCGGCGGCGGCCGCCCGACGCAGCGCGCGGGCGATGTAATCGGGCCCCAGCGCGTCGAACCAGGGGCCCTTGCGGAACCAGCCCGGAGCGTGATGGTCGGGCCAGAAGGGCTCGTTGACGACATCCCAGGAGTGCATGGCGCCGGCGTAGCGCCCGACCGTCTCCTCGACGTGGCGGTCGAGCAGCGCGCCCATCTCGGCTTTGCCGAGGCTCCTGATCCAGTCCGGGTTGCTCTCGTTCCAGATCAGCGTGTGGCCGCGGAAGAGCATGGCGTGCTCGCGGGCGAAATCCACCAACGCGTCCGCGGCGGCGTAGCGGGGCGGCCCGCGATCGGGCCGCAAGGCCGCGAACTTGAGCGCCGTGTCGCTGGTGACGATCCGCGCTTGCTGCAGGTAGAGCGCGCGGTAGGGGGGATCGTCGAGCGTCCGGTCGCCGATCGCCGCCCCGAACAAGAGGCCGGAGCGGGCGGCGAGCGCGCCCAGCGACGGCGCCGGCCCGGGCGGCGAAGGAGGAAACGGCGCCGCCCCGTCGGCGCGCATCGCGCGGGCCGCCGACAGCGCGCTCCAGCCGGCGAGCACCGCGATCAGCGAGCGCCGGGTGAGGGAGCCCAGCGTCGGGCCGGCCAAGGCGTCGCTTAAGCCTGGGGCCGCCGCCCGCGGGCGCGCCGCGCCGGGTGATATCCGCATGAGGGGCCTCGCAACAGGATCGCTCCCCGCTTAACGCGCGGGCGGACGGGCCGCCATGGTCATCGTCCGTTAGGATTAACGGCGCATTTTTACGGCCGGTGTGTCCGCGTTGCGTCTACCTTGCGTTCATCGCGGCGGACTATAAGGGCGCGATGAACGACGCGCGCTTCCCCGACGGCGGCCGGCCGCCCCTGTCCGCAACCGGCGGACGGCGATCATGAGGGTCGTCGCGGCTTTTCTCGTCAACACGCTGTGCAACTTCGCGATCGGGCTTCTGGTCGCGAAGTTCCTCGGGCCCGAGGAGTTCGGACGCTTCGCGCTCACGCTCGCCGTCGCCATGGCGATGCAGACCGGCATGTTCGAATGGATCCGCCAGTCGACGATCCGCTTCTATTCCGAGCGCAGCCGCGTGTCGCGCCCGGAGCTGCGCGCCACCCTCGATGTGAGCTTCGCCATCATCGCCGCGACGGCGACGGCGCTCGCCATCGGCTTCATGCTGTCCGGGTTCGAGCTCGCGCTTTCGAACGGGCTGATCGGCCTCGCCGTCGCCGCCTCGATCACCAACGGCGTCTTCGACTACACGACCGCGATCGTGCGCGCGCGATTCGACGACGGACTCTACAGCCGCCTCGTCCTGACCAAGAACGTGCTCGCCCTCGTCTGCACCGCCGGCGGCGCGCTGGTCTTCCACTCCGCCGCCTGGGCGCTGGGGGGCGTCTGCATCAGCATGGCGGGCTCGATCTTCACCTTCCGCGCGTCGTTGAGCGACGGCGGCGCGCGGTCCTCGCTCGCCCATCGCGGCATCGCGATGCAGGCGTTCCGCTACGCCTCGCCGATCGTCGTGGCGAACCTGCTCTACCTGCTGATCCCGCTCGCCAACCGCTCGCTGATGGCGAGCTGGTACGGCTACGCGGAGACCGGGCAGTTTTCGCTCGCCTTCGACATCGGCTCGCGGGTCGTCGCGGCGATCGGCTCGGCGCTCGACGTGCTGCTGTTCCAGATGGCGGTGCGCGCCGACGAACTGCACGGCGTCGAGCACGGCCGCGACCAGGTGGCGCGCAACATGGCCGTGCTCTACGCGCTGATGGCGCCGGCCTGCGCCGGCGTCTGGCTGACATTGCCCAGCATCGAGAAGCTCGTGGTGCCGTCCGAGTTTCGCGGACCCTTCCTCGATTATTTCGGCCTGCTGCTTTCGGGCCATTTCGTCTCGGGGCTGCTCTGGTTCGGCGTCAACCCGATCTTCCAGATCGCCAAACGGACGCGCCCGATGATCGTCGGCGCCCTCTGCGCCTGGGTCGCCGACATCGTTCTGGTGGCGACCTTGCCCGACAGTCCGTTCAGCCTCGCCATCGCGCAATCGGGCGCGATGACCGTCGGCTTCACCACGCTGATCATCTACGCCGCAGCGATCGGCGCGCGTTTTCCGGCCGGGCGCGACCTGTTGGCCGCGACGTTCGGCGCCGGCGCGATGGTCGTCGCGCTGTTGCCGCTGCGCGGCGCGGAACCCGGCGTCGCGACGCTCACGTTGCAGGTGGTCTGCGGGTTGACGATCTACGCCGCCTTCGTCGTCGTGTTCGACATCGCCGGGCTGCGCGCGGTCGGCCAAGGCGTGGCGCGCTCGCTGCGGGCGCGGTTCGCCTGACCGACGACCATCGCTACGGCGCTCGCGCATGGTGTTATTCTGGTCGGCGTTGGTTAAGAGGGTCGGGCGGCTTTCATGTTTCATACTTGGTCGGTTGCCGGTGACGATCGCGTCCATTGGGCCGCGGCCGGCGCGCCGTTCGCGCGTGGACGACGCGGGCTTGTCCAGCGGCAAGCCGTTTCGATCGATCGTCGTTAGAGGCGCGCACGATCATGGCTCGTCCCATCTTCAGCGAAACACGAATCAAGCAAGTCTATCACTGGCTCAAGGAAAATTACCCAGACACCTTAGCGGGAGAAGAAGAGCGCGCACGACGTGTGAGAGCTTGGAATCCGCGTGAGCCGCTGCCGGAAGATCTTGAAGGTGAAGACCAAGCCAACTTCATTGCGAACGAGATCCGACGCCATCGCGATCGATTCAAGTTTCTAAATCACGTGCCTGACGTGTCGCTGAACGTCGAGATATTTTGGCTATATGATGACCTGTCCGTGTTTATTTACAATACGCAAAAATAACCCGACACCGCTGCACAAGAGGGGCGCCTTGTGACGAAGCCGACCGTGATCCTGGATACGAGTTTTCTGGGCGACCTCAACAGTCTGATGCAGAACGGCGCCAATGCCGGGATCCTCGACACTCTCAGCCAGAATTTCACCATCATATCGGGTTCGCAACTTGCTAAGGAAGGCGGGGGAACGCTCGATAGCGATCTCACCTTGGAAGCCTGGGTCGACGTGGACCGCGGCCAGGCGTCGGGGGATCCCGGTTAGTGTTCGTGAGGGTTCAGGCGGCTTCAATATGGGTGCGGCGCCATGGATTATGCATCGATCTCGTTTGAACTCGACCCGACGAGGCCTGGGCGGACGCGAGCGATCGACCAAACGAATGGTATCGAAGTCGAGTTAATGCATAAAAATCGAAAGGATAGCGGTTTCTTTTGCGTGTACCGGTTTGCCATGAACAATCATATCCCTCCCTTTTGCGTTATGAAAAACATCCTCAGCGACGGGTATCAGGAATACGATTTCGGATCGGTCCTCCCGGTTCTTGAGCAGCTTGAAATGCAAGAACTCAACCAAATTTTTATTGTCCTAAAAAAATTGAGCTTTGCTGTTGCTTTGACGAGCTATCCAGATTTTCCAAAGACCTATTCTTCCTTTTTGACCGAGCCGAGCGTCGCGGTGCTTTTTGAACAGTCTCACTGCGAAGCCTATCGTTTTTTAACGAGACAACATGGGGGAAAATGGACCCTTATGTACCGTCGCTTCCCCGAATCGACGGGCGGAATAGCCTACGAGGATCAAGGCAACGATCTCGTTATAACCGATCGAAAACCTTTCAGCGCGAGCTAACGACCGCAGCTCGCGCAAGCCTTCCAAACCTTGCGGGACCCGGCCACCGGCCGCACGCTCAGCGAGTTCTTTTCTCAAGTCCTGGCGGATGAGCCCGCGCGTTTTTCAGCGGGAATCCAGGTTTCCCACGACGGCGCGGGTCGCTAAGATCGCAACCGAGAGAGGCGCGCCGCCGCGCGTCCGCGGGAGACGACGCTCATGAGCAAGCTCAGCCTGACGATGGCGATAAGCCATTACGACCATGTCGTCGATCTCGTCCTGGGACATGTGCAGGTCGAGGGCGCCGAGCTGAACTGCATGGACCTGCCGCTGCACGACATTTTCCAGCGCACGGTCGGACACGCCGATTTCGACATCGCCGAAATCTCTATGGCGAAATACGTGTCGATGCGCTCGCAGGGCGACGATCGGGTGATCGCGCTGCCGGTCTTTCTCTCGCGCGTCGCGCGGCATTCGTCGATCTATGTCCGCAAGGACCGCATCCGCAGCGCCGCGGATTTCGCCGGCAAGCGGATCGGGGTTCCCGAGTGGGCGCAGACCGCCGCCGTCTACGGCCGCGGCGTGCTGGCGCATGAACTCGGCGTCGATCTTCGCACGATCGATTGGGCGCAGGCGGGGCTCGGCCAGGCGGGACGCGCCGAAAAGGTGCCTCTCAAGCTGCCGAAGGGTCTCCAAGTCACGCCGGTGGCCGACCGCTCGCTGACCGAGATGCTCGACGCGGGCGATCTCGACGGCGTCGTCGCCGCCTCGCCGCCGGGGTGCTTTCATACGAACCCGAACGTCGTTCGCTTCTACGACAATTGGGTCGAAGCCGAGATCGCCTATGCGCAGACGAAAAAAATCTTTCCGATCATGCACGGTCTCGTCGTCAAGAAGAGCGTGCTCGACGCCGCGCCGTGGCTCGCCGGCAACCTGTTCCATGCGTTCGACCAGGCGCGCAAAGCCAGCCTGAAGCGCGCCGCCGACCCCGGCGTCACCGCCTATCCCGTGCCGTGGCTGAACGAAGCCGTGCGCCGCGCCAAGGAGGCGCTCGGCGCAGACTTCTGGCCCTATGGGATCGAACCGAATCGCCCGACGCTCGAAGCCTTCCTGACCTTCGCCCATGAACAGGGCGTCTGCCACCGCCTGTTGAAGCCCGAGGACATCTTCCCGGCGCAGACCCATCATGCGGTGCGGGTTTGAGGCAGCCGACCGGCGCGCTGTCCATCGTAAAGCGCCTGTTGCAAACGTTCGCGGTGTGAGCCCATAATGGCCGATGCCGTCACGGACAGAAAAGCGACGCACCGTTTCCTCGATCGAGGGGATCGAAGACGCCTTTAGGGAATCCGCTCGCCGCTACACCAAAAAAACGGCCAGAACGAAAGCGTCCGCCCTCAAAGCGCTGAAAGCCGAGGGTATCTTGTCTTCCTCGGGCAACCTCGCCAGGCCGTACGCGGCGCGAAAGTAGTCGCCACGCCTCGCGACGAGTTTTGTCCTTGGATATCATGGCTGCGACGCGACCGTTGCGGAGCGGCTGCTCCGAGGACGCGCTTTTCGCCGCAGCCAAAACGACTACGACTGGCTTGGATGGGGAGTCTACTTCTGGGAAGCCAATCCTCGACGGGGGCTCGATTACGCAAACCGAGCGATCGCGCGGAAGCGGCCTAAGGTGTCGAATCCGACAGTCATCGGCGCGGTCATCGACCTTGGGAACAGTCTCGATCTGACAACGCTTGCCGGCATCGACATGGTGCGAACGGCCTATCGCTCGCTTGAGAGCACCCTGAAGCAAGCCGGTCGCGATCTTCCCCACAACCAGGATGGCGCTCGCCGTCAACTCGATTGCGCAGTCATTCAACACCTGCACGCCATCTACGAAAGCGAGGGACAATATCTCGACAGCGTCCGTGGCGTCTTCACGGAAGGACAAGAGCTTTATCCTGGCGCTGGTTTTGCGGAGGGAACGCATGTGCAGATCGCGGTGCGAAATCCCGATTGCATTAAAGGCGTCTTTCGTGTCCCCAGGCGACATTTGTCGCCGTGGCGGCCGGACGCTGCGCGGCGGCCACGCTAAGAGGACAAGCAGAAGTCGACCGTTGTTGTCAGCCGCTTTTCAATGCAAGCATGGCGCGCCATGCGACCCCTTGGATCAATCACGCCATGACCCGCATCGCGTTTCCGCTTCCCGATCCCTCTATCCTCGCGCGACGCGACGCGATCCTCGCCGGCCTCGCGGCGCTCGTCCCGTCCGAATGCCTCATCGCCAGCGACAACGAACGGCGCGCCTACGAGACGGACGCGCTCACCGCCTATCGCCGCGCGCCGCTCGCCGTGGTCCTGCCCCGCAGCACGGATGACGTCGCGGCGGTCCTGCGCTACCTGAACGAGCAAAGCGTGAAGGTCGTCCCCCGCGGCGCCGGGACATCGCTCTCGGGCGGCGCGATCCCGCAGGAGGACGCCGTGGTGGTCGGCGTCGCCAAGCTCAACCGCATCCTCGAGGTCGATTATCCCAATCGTGTGGCGCGCGTGCAGGCGGGCGTCACCAATCTCGCGATCAGCGAAGCCATCATGGGCGACGGCTTCTTCTATGCGCCCGATCCCTCGTCGCAGCTCGCCTGCACGATCGCCGGCAACATCGGGATGAATTCCGGCGGCGCGCATTGTCTCAAGCACGGCGTCACGACGAACCACGTTCTGGGCGCGCGCCTCGTGCTGATCGACGGGACGATCGTCGATCTCGGCGGCGCGCATCTCGACAGTCCCGGTCTCGACCTTCTCGGCCTGCTGGTCGGTCATGAAGGCCAGCTTGGACTCGTCACGGAAGCGACGGTGCGCCTCCTGGCGGCCGCGGAAGGCGCGCGTCCGGCGCTGTTCGGCTTCGACACGAGCGAGGAGGCGGGCGCCTGCGTCGCCGACATCATCGGCCACGGCATCATCCCCGTCGCCATGGAGTTCATGGACAAGCCCGCGATCGCGATCACCGAAGCCTTCGCGCACGCCGGCTACCCGCTCGACGTCGGCGCCATGCTCATCATCGAAGTCGAGGGCAGCGCGGAGGAGATCGAGGCGCAACTCGCGCGCATCATCGCTATCGCCGAACAACACAACGTGCGAACGGTGCGCGAGTCGCAAACGGCCATGGAGGCGGCGCTCATCTGGAAGGGCCGCAAATCGGCCTTCGGCGCGACGGGACGCGTGGCGGACTACATCTGCATGGACGGCACGGTCCCAACGAGCAAGCTGCCCTACGTTCTCCAACGCACCGCCGAGATCGTCGCGGACTACGGCCTGCGCGTAGCCAACGTGTTTCACGCCGGCGACGGCAACATGCATCCGCTGATCATGTACGACGTCAACGATCCCGCCGAACAGGAGAAGGCCGAGGCCGCCGGCGCCGACATCCTCAGGCTCTGCGTCGAAGTCGGCGGCTGCCTCACCGGCGAGCACGGCGTCGGGATCGAGAAGCGCGATCTGATGCGCGTGCAGTTCAGCCAGGCCGATCTCGATCAGCAGATGCGGGTGCGCGCCGTCTTCGACCCTCAGTGGCTGCTCAATCCGGCGAAGGTGTTTCCGCTCGACGGACGGACCGCGGCGTGACGCGTCCCTTCGCGCGTCTCCCCGCCTTCGCCGAATGATCGTCCACGCGCCCGCCAGCGAAGCCGAGGTCGCCGAGGTCGTGCGCCAGGCGAGAGCGGCCGGCGAACGGCTCGCCATCGAAGGCGGCGGGACGCGCGCCGGCCTCTGCCGGCCTGCCGCAGCCGACGGCGTTCTGTCGACGCGCGGGCTCTCCGGGATCACGCTCTACGAACCGGCCGAGATGGTGCTGTCCGCGCGCGCCGGAACGCCGCTGTCGGCGATCGAGGACGCGCTCGCGGGGGCGCAGCAATGTCTGCCGTTCGAACCGACGGACATGCGCGCGCTTTACGGAACGCTCGGCGAGCCGACGATCGGGGCCGTGGCCGCCTGCAACATCTCCGGTCCGCGGCGCGTGCAGAGCGGCGCCGCGCGCGACCATCTGATCGGCGTTCGCCTCGTCAACGGGCGCGGCGAGATCGTCAAATCCGGCGGCCGCGTGATGAAGAACGTGACCGGCCTCGATCTCGTGAAGCTCAACGCCGGCGCGCACGGGACGCTGGGCGTTCTCACCGAGGTCACGTTCAAACTGACGCCGCGGCCGCGCGCGACCGGCGGTCTCGTCTTCGAGGGGCTCGACGACGCGCGCGCGATCGCCTGCCTCTGCGCCGCGATGGGCTCGCCGTTCGAGGTGAGCGGCGCGGCGCATTGGCCGGCCGGCGTCGGCGGCGGCCAAGCGCGCACGCTGCTGCGCATCGAGCATTTCCCGGAGTCGGTCGCGTACCGGCTGGCTCGGCTCGCAGAGCGGCTCGACGTCTTCGGCGCTCCCCTGCGAACGGGCGAGACCGAAACGCAAGCCCTCTGGCGCGCGATCCGCGATGTCGCGCCGCTCGCCGAGCCGCGCGACGCCGCGATCTGGAAGCTTTCCGTCGCGCCGACGCGCGGCCCCGCCGTCACGGCGGCCATTGCGGCCAGGATCGACGCGCGCTGGTTCTACGACTGGTCGGGCGGTCTCGTCTGGCTGGCGACGCCGGCGCACGGCGATTGCGGCGTGGCGGCGATCCGCGCGGCGATCGGCTCGAATGGGGGCCACGCGACGCTGGTCCGCGCGCCGGAGGAGGCGCGCGCGAGGCTAGACGTGTTCCAGCCGCTGGACGCGGCGACGATGGCGCTGACGCGCGGCGTCAAGGCGAGCTTCGATCCGGACGGTCTGCTCAACGCGGGGCGCATGTATGCGGGAATCTGATCGGTGGCAAAATCGCGTCGTTCCGCTAAAACCACGGTAAAGGAGCCGCCCGGATGGCCGACGCCGCCGCCAGACGCTGGAGCGTGACCGAATTCTTCGAGTGGCAGGCGCGCCAATCGATGCGCTACGAACTCGTCGATGGCTTTCCCGTACAAATGATGGGCGGCGCGCGCAACCTGCACGATCTTATCGTCGTGAACGTTTTGGCGTCGCTGCGCGCGCAGTTGCGCGGAATGGGATGCCGACCTTTCACAGCTGACGGCGGGGTCGAAACGAAATCTGGCCAAATCCGACGCCCCGATGCCGGAGTCGATAGCGGCAAGTGGAACCCGGAAGCCATGTTCGCCGAACAGCCGCGCTTGGTCATCGAGGTTCTGTCGCCGACGACGCGCGACTTCGACACGTTCGGCAAGCTCGACGAATACAAGGCGATCACCAGTTTGGATGGGATCATGCTCGTCGAGCCGAACGCGCCGCAGGTCTCGGCCTGGCGGCGCGGAGACGCCGGCGACTGGATCGAGCAAATTCACGAAGGTCTCGACGCCCGCGTCGAGATCGCGCCGATCGGCGTCGCGTTTCCGTTGGCGACGATCTACGAGGACATCGTCTTTCCAATCACCCCACGGCTTGTCTCCGATTCCCGCAGACCGCCCGGCGGCGCCTAGGTTCCAACGGACACGAGCGTCGTCCATGCAAACCGCCTTTTCGCCGCAGCAGCTCGCCGAGCCGCGTCTCGCCGAATCCGAGAAAATCCTGCGCGCCTGCGTGCATTGCGGCTTCTGCACCGCGACATGCCCGACCTATGTGCTGCTCGGCGACGAACTCGATTCGCCGCGCGGACGCATCTACCTCATCAAATCCATGCTGGAGCACGGCGAGCGGGCGACGCGCGAGGTCGTGACGCACATCGACCGCTGCCTGTCGTGCCTCGCCTGCATGACGACGTGTCCCTCCGGCGTGCATTACATGCATCTCGTCGATCATGCGCGCGCGCATATCGAACAAACCTATCGGCGCGATTTCGCCGACCGTCTTCTGCGGGCGACGCTCGCCGCCATCCTGCCCTACCCGACGCGTTTCCGCTGGGCGGTGCGTTTGGCGCGGCTCGCCAAGCCGTTCCGGCCGCTGATCGCGGCGGCGCCCTCGATCGGGCCGCGCCTCGCGGCGATGATCGATCTCGCCCCGCCGCGCCTGCCCGCGCAGCGGCCGGCGGCCGCCGCCGGCACGGTCGCGTCGCCCCGCAAGGCGCGCGTCGCGCTCCTCGAGGGCTGCGCGCAGCGCGTGCTCGCGCCCTCCATCAACGCCGCCGCGCGCCGGCTCCTGGCGCGTCACGATGTCGAGGTCGTCCCGCTACGCGGCGAGGGCTGCTGCGGCGCGCTCACGCTGCACATGGGCCGCGAAGCGGACGGTCTCGCCTTCGCGCGCCGCGCCGTCGACGTCTGGTCGGCGGCGATCGACGCTGGGCTCGACGCCATCCTCGTCACGACATCGGGCTGCGGCACGACGATCAAGGATTACGGCCACATGCTGCGCGAGGACCGCGCCTATGCGCAGAAGGCCGCGCGAGTCTCGGCGTTGGCCAAGGACATCGTCGAATACGTCATGACGCTCGACCCGGTCGCGCCGGCGCGCAAGACCGGTCAGACGATCGCCTACCATTCCGCCTGCTCGATGCAGCACGGACAGGCGATCGTGGACCAGCCCAAGCGCCTGCTGCGCGCGGCGGGTTTTATCGTGCGCGACCCGCCCGAGGGACATCTGTGCTGCGGCTCGGCCGGCGTCTACAACATTCTGCAGCCGGACATCGCGGCGCGGCTGCGCGACCGGAAGGCCGCCAACATCGCGAAGACGAAGCCGGCCGCCGTCGCCACCGGCAACATCGGCTGCATGACGCAACTCGCCGGGGCGACCCCGCGCCCGCTCGTTCACACGGTGGAACTGCTGGACTGGGCCGCGGGCGGCCCGCTGCCGGCGGCTTTGGCGGGCGCCCCTTCCTTTGCGGCGACGGACGTGGCCTGATAGCCGCGACGGAGGGGCGATGGCGGGCAGACGCAAGGCAAGCAAAGCGACGCGCGCGAAGGCGACGGGGCGTCGATCCCCGGCCAAGCGCGCCGTGAAAAAGACCGGCCCGAAGACCCGCAAGACGGCAAAGAAGCCAAAGCGCGCGGCGAAGCGGACGGCCGTTCGAAAAACGGCGCGCAAAAGCGCAACGAAGGCTTCCAAACCGCCATCGCCTGCGCGCAAACGAAAGAGCCGCGTCGCCGCCGCCAAACCGCGCGCGCCGAAAGCCGCCGCCAGACCGCCGCGGCAAAAGGCGACCGCGCCCTCGCAGCCGGTCGTCGCGGCGCGACCGCCGGCGCCGCGTCCGTCCGAGCGGCGCGCGACCCGCCGCGACGCCAAGCCGCGCGGGCCCGGCGTCCGCTCGGCGCCCCCGCGGCGCGCGACGACCAAGACGGCCGGTCGGATCAAGGACGCGGTCAACGTCCTCGGCCCGCGCGATCCGCGCGCCGACGCGCTGCTGACGCCCGACGCGCTCGCCTTCCTCGCCGCGCTGCACCGCGCCTTCGGCGCCCGGCGGCTCGATCTGCTCTCGCGGCGCCTCGAACGCAAAGCCCGGCTCGACGCCGGGGAGCCGCTCGACTTCCTTTACGGCACGCGGCACGTGCGGTCCTCGCGATGGCGCATCGCCGCCATGCCGGAGGGCCTCGCCGGCCGCCGCGCGGACATCCTGACGCCGCCGGAGCGCGCGGCGATCGGGCCCGCCGCCGGCGGCGCGCCGATCGTCGTCGACTTCGAAACGCTGAGCGCGCCGACATGGACGCGCGTTCTCGACGGTCACGCGGCGTTGCGCCGGACGATCGGCGCGGCGGCGCGACCGCGCGGATGGCGGCTGCCCGAGGCGCATGTCCGCATCGACGGCGACGAAATCTCAGGCGCCTTGTTCGATTTCGGCCTTTTCGTTTGGCATGGCGCCCGAGACCGGCGCGCCGCAGGCGAAACCCCGATCGTGGTGATCGGCGGTCTCGGCAGCCATCTCGAAGCGCGCTTGTGGAGCGATGTCCTCGTCTTCGCGGAGCGCCGGCTCGAATTGCCGCGCGGCGCGATCAAGACGATCGTGTCGATCGATCGGATCGCCGCCGTGTTCGAGATGGACGAAATCCTGTTCGAGTTGCGCGAGCACGCGGCGGGGCTGGCTTACGACGGGCTCGCCGTCGCCGCGTCGCTGCTCCTTCAGGGGTCCTTGCTCAACCGCGAGGCGGCGTTCGACATGACGACGCTTTGGCGTTTGCTGGCGCAGCCCGATGCGCGCGCCGAATGGTTCGCAGAGACCTGCCGGCGGCGCGGCGTGCCGGCGCTCGTCCATTTGCCGGCGCCGGCGAACCCCGACATCTGGGCCGGCGCCGGGTTCAACGGCGCGTTGCTCCTCGCCGCCGCCGACGCGCGGCATGCCGCTTCATCCTTCGGCGATCCGGCGAAGGCGCCCGAGCCTCCCGCGGAGGCGGCGATCGGCCGCGATCGGCTCCTCGGTCTGACGCCCTCCGAAGCGGGCGAGCCCGACCTCGCGGCGACCTTCGACGTCGGATTCGAGGCTTTGGCCGCGTGGATCGGCGGCTCGAGCGAGGCGGCTCCAGTCGGCCCAAACATCAACGTCGTTCATGCGGCCGCGGGGATCCTTCGCCGCGCCTGGCGCGCGACTGGCGTCGCCCGGTCCGGCGTCCCGTCGCTCGACGCGATCCTCAAACCGCATCTCGCCGAACAAGGCTCGATCGCCGCTTCGCGCCCTCTTGCCGAGGCGGCGCATGCGACCCTCGTTGATTTCATTGGAGACGGCCTGCAAGGCGACGATGTGGCGCTCGAAGCCTACCGTCTTGTCGCCGACGCAGAACCCTAAACCTGGTCAGGACGAACACGCTCGTTGCGAAATTGTCACACGGTTTAGCGCCGTACAATCGACGGCCTGGAATTGCACTTCATTTATGCAGACGCCAATCATATCGGCTTGAATCCATATGCCAAGCTGCCGCATTTTCGCCCCATCAACACGCGTGATTTGATGGGGCCCATAAATGAAACGCCTGCTTTCATCGATAACCGCCGCGACGATTTTAAGCGGCTCGGCGTTCGCCGCCGACCTCTCCGCCAAGAAGGAGCCGGCTCCGGCGCCGGCCGTGAGCGCGGATGGCTTCGATTTCGCGTTCGGGCTCCACGTCATGAGCGACTATATTTCGCGCGGCGTCTCGCAGTCGAACGAGCAGCCGTCAGCGACGGTCTATTTCGAGCCGCGATACAACATCGGCGACACGCAACTCTACGTCGGAACGCAGCTTTGGCGCACGGGTCTTCCCACCGATCCGTTCGGCGAATTGGACCTCTATGGCGGCGTGCGCCAGACCTTCGGTAAATTTACGGCTGATGTGGGCGCGATCTATTACGAGTATCCGGGAAACCGAAATCAGTATTTCACCAACGGTATCCCCGGCGTTCCAGGCTCGGGCGTGACGTTCCTCAATCCCGGCGGGGGCGCCGGCCCCTGCCAGGGCAACGCCGCCTTCCCAGGCGGCGGCTTCTGCGCGACGACCGCCAGCGACCCGAGCTTCGTCGAAATCTACTTCAAGCCGTCCTACAACGTGACCGATCAACTCACGCTCGCCGGCAACTTCTTCTTTTCGCCGGACTGGAACCACTATAGCGAACACGGCGGCGGCGGCTTTAATTCCTATTATCTGTCGTTCCTGCCGAAATACACGTTTGGCGACTCGGGCTTCTCGATCTCCGGCGAAATCGGGCGTCAGTGGCTCGGCACGCTATTCGCCCGGCCGAATTCGGAGTTCGTCCAGAACCTGCCGGGCAATTCGTTCACGTTCCCGGATTTCTGGGCCTATAACGCCGGCGTGTCTTACACTTGGCAAAACATTACGGCGGACCTGCGCTATTACGGCTCGAGCTTAAACAAGCGAGACTGCTTCATCGTCAGTTCGGATCAGAACGCGACGCCGGTCGGCGGCTTCACCGGCCGGTCCAACTGGTGCGGCGACCGAGTGATGGCGACCCTTTCGGTCGACTTCACCTACAGCAAGGACATCAAGAAATAGGCGAGCGCGACGCTCGGACTTGAGCGCGGCCCTCGGGCTGCGCTCTTCGGCCTTGGAGCGGCCGCCAAGACCGCCCATATCTCTTCACGCGCGAGATGACCTCAGCGCAGGGAGAGCCTCATGACCCCCGAAGAACGCCAGTTGCTTGCGGGCCTGTTCGAGCGGACCCGCGCCGCATCCACAACGCCCCGCGACCGCGACGCCGAAATCTTCATCGCGGACGCCGTGCGCGAGCAACCCGCCGCGCCCTATCTGCTCGCGCAGACCGTCTTGGTGCAGGAGCAGGCTTTGCGCGCCGCCGATACGCGGCTGCGCGAACTCGAGGCCAAGGTCCATCAGGCCGAGGCGGCTGCGCCTCAGCAGGAGCCAACGTCCTTTCTCGGCAGCGTCGGCAAATCGCTGTTCGGCGCCGGGGCTTCTCAACCCGGGCCCGCGAACCCCAGCCCCTGGGGACGCGCCGCCGCCGCCCCGCCGCCGCCGCAAGGCGGCTGGGCCCCGCAGGCGCCGCAGCAGAGCCCATGGCAACCTGCGCCGCCATCGGGCGGCGGCGGCTTTCTCAAGGGCGCGCTCGGCGCGGCGGCGGGCGTCGCGGGCGGCGTGCTGCTTGCGGATTCGATCCGCGGTCTCATGGGCGGCCACAACAGCCCGCTCGGCATCGGCTCGGGGTTCGGCGGCGGCGGCCTCGGCAATACCGGCGGCGAGACGGTGATCAACAATTACTACGACGACAACGGCGCCGATGCCGCGAACGCCGGCGGCGACTATGGTTCGGGCCGCGGCGTCATGGACGACTCGCCGCAGACGCAGGACGCGGGCTACGACGACGGCGGCGGCTATGACGATGGCGGCGGGTCTTCCGACGACGGCACGACCGACGTCTGAGCGCCCAAACGGAAGAAGCCGTTCCGCGGACGCGAAACGGCTTCCTCCTGTCCGCTCTGCCGAGCGCCCGGCGGCGTCCCTCGACGAACCGCCGGGTAATCCGATGTCGCCGCGTCAGATGACCTGCACGCGCGTCCCGACCTTGGCGCGCTCGTAGAGATCGATCACATCCTCGTTCATCATGCGAATGCAGCCGGACGAGACGTTGTGGCCGATGGTCCAGGGCTCGTTGGTGCCGTGGATGCGGTACATCGACGACCCGAGGTACAGCGCGCGGGCGCCCAGCGGGTTTTGCGGGCCGCCTTCCATGTGCTTCGGCAATTCCGGCCGGCGCAACAGCATTTCCGCCGGCGGCGTCCAGCCCGGCCATTCAGCCTTGCGGCTGACCGTCTTGACGCCGGCCCAGGAGAAGCCGGGGCGTCCGACGCCGATGCCGTAGCGAATGGCGCGGCCCTGCCCGAGAACGTAATAGAGATAGCGGCTCGGCGTATCGACGATGATCGAGCCGGCCGGCTGCTCGCCTTGGTAATCGACTTCCTGGCGCAGGAAGCGGGGCTCGACGCTGCGCTGGAGACGCGATCCGAACGCCGGATTGGGGTCGATCGCGGCGCGCTGGACCGGCGCCACGCGAATCGCCCGCTGCATGGGCGACGGTTGCCGCATCGGCTGGTCGGCTGAGGGCGGCGCGTATAATCGAGGACTTGGATCGCCGCCGGTCACCAGCATTTCGATGAACCCGCCGCCGAGGCCGCTCTGCGTCGTCGCGACGCGAACCGGACGCGCGACCGGCGGCTGAGACGGCGCGAGAGCGGGGCCGACGCCCTGGATGACGAACGGATCCGCGCCGCCGGCGAAGACAGGCGCCGGGCCGGCGATTCCGCCCAACGCCGCCAGCCAAAGCGCCAACCGCGATCCACGCATTTTTACGCTCCGCAACCCTCGAAAGACGCCCGGCCCGTCATGCCGAAGTCGTCCTGCCGATCACGATGATAACGTGAAAGCGCCGGTCGCTAAGCGCAAACAAACGCAATGGTTATCCTATGATTATATTCGACTCTTATTGTCTTAATTCATCTGTTGCTAAGGTTAATGTTATTCAGCGCGCCCGTTTTAAGGAGCTAAAAGCGCTTACCCGACTCTGGATTGTCAAACCAGACGACCTCACCCACACTTGGCTGTCGACCACGAAAATCCCACTCTTTTTTAATCCGGGAAAGAATGGATATGTCGTCTTGATTTTTCCATCTAATGTGGCCAGGACCATGCGACGATAGCGTAACCGGCTCCAATCCAACCAAAAGCATCTTTTCTACGATTTTCAATACTATTCGCTTGTTGTCCTCGTCTGATCTGGCGCCGAATCCTGCTCTAACCCGAATGCATATTTGCCAAAGACCTACATAATCCGTTTTGGCCTCTTCCGCATAAGATGCGGCGACCGCAGAAATTTGGTCCTCAGTCGGGGGGAAAGTTGGGCTCATGGCGGGAAATTAATTTTGCCGATGTCGATACCGGCATCTTCACGTCTATCGCGGGAACGCCGCTTTTGGAAGCGGAGCTTGGTCGAATACCGACAAACCCGCCCCTAGGGAGCGTCACCCCCGTTCCAGGATAGCTGGGTACGTTGGCTGGCGTCCCACCTTGGGATAGCTGCCCGTATAGCTCCTGAGCGGCTGCTCGCCGCCTGGCTCACCCGCCGATTGGTCGCTTCGTAGGCGTGCGAGAACGTCACGCTCGCCGCCGTGGCGTGGTCTGGCTTGCCGCCGGGCTCCAGTTCATGAAATCGGCCGGTTCAGCATCTCATTACGGCCCCACCATCGCGGCCGTCACTTCCAGAGCGTCATTGATGACATGACAGTTATCGAAGCTTGTGGGGAGACAGTATAGTCGACCGTTCCAGGAACGTTGAGCGGCGGCCCGGAAACCCTTCAGCTCCGCACGGCAGCGCCGTCCCCGCGACGGGCGAGCGCGAACCAAAATTCGCCTGAATTGACGGTTAGGATAGTTTTCATCCGACGTGCTTAATGGATTGCCGATGAACCGCCTTGTGAACCGCGCGATGGCCTTCGCTTCCAAGCTCTTCTGCATCGTGGCGCTGTCCTTCGCTTCGGTCGCCTTCGCGCAATCTCCGGCCCTCAACCCGCTCTCGCCGGCGCCGATGGGCGACGGGTCGCTCGAATCCGTCTTGCCCCCGCCGGAGCCAAGCGCGCCGCCGACGATCCCCGGCGCGGCGCCGACCGCGCCCGGCGCCGATGCGGCCAAGACGCTGCCGGCCCCCCTCGCCGCGCGTCCGAAGCCGAAGCCCGCGCCGGTGCGCGAAAGCGCGCTCTCGACGAGCCCCAATCCCACCTTCAGCTCCGAAGTCTTCTTTGCGACCGCCAAGGCGTCCGAGCGCTACGCCGCCATCGCCGACGCCGGCGGCTGGCCGACGACGCCGGCGGGCCTGGGGCCGACGAGCCGCGGCAAAGGCGTCGAGGCGCTGCGCCAGCGGCTCTCCATCGAAGGCGATCTCGGCGCGGAAGGGGCGCACGGCGAGGCGTGGGGCCCGGATCTCACGGCCGCGTTGAAGCGCTTTCAGGACCGCGTGGGGCTGCGCCAAAGCGGCGTGATCACGCCCGGCACGCTGAAGGCGCTGAACATCCCCGCCGCCGTCCGTTTCCGCCAATTGGCGTCGAGCGCGCAACGCGTCGCCGGCGTCAACTTCAAGTACGACGACCGCTACGTCGTCGTGAACATCCCTTCGGCGACGGTCGAGGCGATCGAGAACGGCCGCGTCGTGCATCGCTACGTCGCCGTCGTCGGCGATCCGGAGCACCAGTCGCCGCAGGAGCAGGCGACCGTTCAAGCCATCAACCTCAATCCCTATTGGACGCTGCCGGCCTCGATCATCAAGAACGAGGTCATTCCGAAGATGCGCAAAGATCCCGGCTATCTGGCGCGCGCGAAGATCCGCATCCTCGACTACAAGGGAAACGAGATCGACCCGCGTCACGTCAACTGGAGCAGCGAGCGCGCGACGAACTACATCCTGCGCCAAGACGCGGGCGCCGCGAACGCGCTCGGCAACATCCGCATCAACATGCCGAACAAAGACGCGGTCTACATGCATGACACGCCGTCGAAGAAGTTCTTCGGCGGCGACTATCGATTCCTGTCGCACGGCTGCGTGCGCGTGGAAGGCGTCTACGACCTCGCCGCGTGGCTGCTCGAGAATACGCCCGGCGCGCCGGACGGGCGTTGGGACAAGGCCTCGCTGCTCGCCAAGGTCGCGACCGCCGAGCACATCGACATCAAGCTCGCCAACCCGACGCCGGTGATCTGGGTCTACATGACCGGCTGGGCGAACGGCGACGGCGTCGCGCATTTCCGCGACGACATCTACCAGGTCGATCGCATCGGCGGCGCGCGCTCCGCTTCGCTGTAAAGACCGCGTGGCGACACGGCCGCTGCGCAATCGCGTCGACCCGTTCGGCGCGCTGCACGCGGTCGCCGCGCGCGGAACGCTGATGGGCAACCGCGGCGGCCGCTTTCACACCGCAACGCAGACGCTGACCGCGCGCCGCTTCGTCTCGCGGCGATGGATCGCCTGCCTCTGCGACTTCAAGAGCCGCCATCGCGACGTCTGGGGGGCGAGCTACACCGAATTGTTCTTCCTCGACGAGGTCACCGCGCTCGCGGCCGGTCATCGGCCCTGCTTCGAATGCCGACGCGTCGAGGCGCAGGCGTTCGCGCAAGCGTTCGGCGGCGGCGTCGCCATGACGGCCGACGCGATGGACCGCATCCTCGACGCCGAGCGACGCGAAGGCCGCGGCAAACGTCTGAGCCGATCGCCGATCGACGCCCTTCCCAACGGCGCGATGATCGAATCAGGAGGCGCGGCTTTCGCCGTCTACGGCGAGGCTTTGCTGCCCTGGCGCTTTGAGGGCTATGACGCAGCCGCGTCACGGTCGCGCGCGGGCGGTGTCAACGTCCTGACGCCGCCGTCGATTTTGCGAGCCTTATTAAGGGGGTACAAGCCACGCTGGCATGCCGCGACCGGCGCGGGCGGACCCTCGCCTTAACCAATTGACGAAGCCTGGGCCCGACTTTAGTTTTCCATGAGGTTCATGGAACAAATTCGCCCATGCGATTCGTAGCGGCCGCCTGTTTCGTCTCCCTCGCTCTGGCGGGCTGCATGCCTACAGAACAATTCGTCGCCAACGGCGCCGGGGCCGCCGTCGACAATCCCGCCGCGGCGGTCGACCCGCCGGTCGTCCTCAGCGCCTTCCAACCGCCGCGCCATACGCCGAAGCCCGTTGCAAGGCCGGACTTCGAGGGCGTCAAAGCCTCGACGCGGGCGCTCGGCGCGCTCGTCAAGGAAGCGCAGGATATCGACGACGGCAAACAGCCCGCAACGCCGATGATGGCGCAAACCGACGCGCCCGCAGCGCCGCAGGTCGTCGCCTTTGCGCCGACGTCGGCCCCGCCGGCGGCGCCTGCGGCGGTCGTGGCCGCCGCCGCGCCCATCGTCCAAGCGATGAACGGCAAGGGCGCGGCGGCGTCGCCCGGCTATTACGCCGCCTACGAGGACACGATCGTCAACTGCTTCCCGCAGTCGCTGCGCGAGGCGCTGAACGACATCGCGACGCATTTCAACGCGCCTGTCGAGGTCACGTCGGGTTTCCGCGACCATGGGCGGAGCCACTCGATGCATCGGCGCTGCATGGCCGCCGACATCCGCATCGCCGGCGTCTCGCCGGGAGCACTCGCGGCCTATGCGAGGACGGCGCCCAACCTGAACGGCGTCGGCACCTATCATTATACCGACCTCACCCATGTCGATGTGCGCGAGGACAAGATGGCGTGGCGCTACTGAGCGCCGATTTTTTGCTCCCCCAAAGCACGATTGTCAGTCGCACGGGCCGCGCCTAGACTGTCCGGACGCGTCAAAAAGGCGCGCGGGAGGACGCCCCATGACCGACACGACGCTCGAGCCGTTCGTGCGCAACGCCTGGTACGTCGCGGCGTGGCCGCATGAACTCGACGAGGGACCGATCGGCCGCACGCTGCTCGGCGAACAGATCGTGCTGTTCCGCGATCCGTCGGGCAACGCCGCCGCCCTCGAAGATCGCTGCTGCCATCGCGGCGCGCCGCTCACCGAGGGCCGCGTCGTCGAGAACGGGCTCCAATGCGGCTATCATGGGCTCGTCTTCGACGCCTCCGGCCGATGCGTCGAGGTGCCCGGTCAGGACGCGCCGCCGAACGAGGCGCGCGTCCGCGCCTGGCGGGTCGTCGAACGCCAGCAATTCGTCTGGATCTGGATGGGCGACCCGGCGCACGCGGACGAGAGCGCCATCGTCGACTATCCGTTTCACGATCAGCCGCGCCAGTGGCCGCATCGCAAGGCGGTCATGCACATCAAATGCAATTACACGATGATGATCGACAATCTGATGGACCTCACCCATCTCGCCTACATCCATCGCAAGACCGTCGGCGCCGATCCCAAGGCGACCGTCAACGCGGAGATGAAAATCAGCAAAACCGACACGGGCGTGAGATTCATCCGCTGGATGCCCGACTCCAATCCGCCGCCGACCTATGTGCGCGGCGCGGGCTTCAAGGGCCGCGTCGACCGTTGGCAGGAATTCGATTACGTCGTGCCGAGTTGCGTCACTCAGTGGACCGGCGCGCTCGACGTCGGCAAGGGCGCGAAGGAGAACCGCGAACAGGACGGTTTCCACCTGCGCATCTTCCACGGCATCACGCCGGAGACCCCGTCGACCTGTCATTATTTCTGGTCGTCGGCGCACGGCTACCGGCAGGACGATCCTGAAGCCACCGAGCAGATGTACAACGAAATCTACCCGACCTTCGTCGAGGACGTCGCCATGCTGGAAGGCCAGCAGACCCGCGTCGCTCGCGACCCCGGCCGGCCCCTCGTCGGCATTCGCGCCGACGCCGCGCTCATGCAGGCGCGCCGCGCCTTGCGCCATGCGATCGAGGCCGAGCGCGCCGCCCAGCCGCGCGCGGCCGAGTAGCGGCGCGAGCGACAGCGCAGCTCAATCGCGGTCGGTCGGCGCGCCGAGCGGGAAGAGACGCCGGTAGGGCCGCGCCTCGTCGAGCGCGCGGGCGTACGAACGCCGTTGCAAAAGGCGCGAACGGTACGCTCTTAGGTTGGACAATTCCTGCGGGATGGGATGAGTCCAGTCGGCGTACAGAAGCGCGGGGGCCGCAGCGCAATCGGCCAGACTGAACGCCTCTCCGCTGGCCCACACGCGGTTCGCAAAGCGTCCGTCGAGCCAGCGATAGGCCCGGTCGAGCAGAGCGCGGGACTGCTCGACGCCATAGGCGTCCTGCTTTCCCTGCGGCCGCACGAAATCGAACACGATGCTTTGCATCGGCGCCATCACGTAATTGTCGAAGACGCGATCCATCAGCCTGACGTCGATCGCGGCGGCGGGATCGGATGGAATGAGCGGCGAAGAGCCCGGATAGTGGACCGCCAAATATTCGATGATGATGGTCGCTTCCGGGACGATCCGGTCGCCATCCTCCAGCACGGGGAAACGCTGCAACGGCCACAGGCGCGAGAGGTCCGCCGACGCTGCGCTGCCGGTCTCGAGCAGGGCGAGGTCGAACGCCGTTTCGTTTTCGTAGAAAGCGGTCAGCGCCTTCTGACAATAGGAGGACAGCGGGTGGGCGTAAAGCTTCAGGGCCATCCTCGATCTCCTTCTCCATGGCGCCAGGCGGGGCCTGCGCTGCTTGTAGTGTGCAAGCAGTATCCATTTACCGGTGCTGCTCCTATATTGCAAGCGGTAGGTCAGGACTGTGACAATGACGAGGACGACGCCGCGGTCGGGATGCCCGATCAACCTGACGCTTGAAGTTCTGGGCGACCGCTGGAGCCTGATCGTCATCCGCGACATGATGTTCGGCAATCGACGCCATTTTCGCGAGCTGCAAGCCGGGTCGGAAGAAGGCATCGCCTCCAACATCCTCGCGGATCGCTTGAAGCGGCTGGTGGAGATCGGCCTCGTCACCCGCGCCGACGATCCCAGCCATCGTCAGAAGGGGATCTACAGCCTGACCGAGAAGGCGATCGATCTCGTGCCGCTGCTGGTGCAAATGGGCGCATGGGGACGCCGCTATCTGCCCGTCACGCCGGAATTGGCCGTTCGGGCGCAATTGCTCGAAGAGGGCGGCCCCGAACTCTGGCAAGCCTTCCAGGACGAATTGCGCGGCGCGCATCTCGGCGTCGCGCAGAAGCGCAGCGCAGGACCGAGCGTCGCCGAGCGTCTCGAGGCGGCCTACAAGGCCGCCGTCGCCGCCTCGGCTAAGCGACCGCCTTGATGACCCGCGAGACCCGCTCGGCCACTTCCCCGATCTGCGCCTCGGAAATGATGAGCGGCGGCGAGAGAACGATCGTGTCGCCGGCGATGCGGATCAGCACGTCCTCATGGTGGAAGGCCTGGTCCATCGCGTCGAAGCCGCGCTTGCCGGGGCCGACGGAGCTGGGCGCAAGATCGATCGCGCCGACGAGGCCGATGGTGCGGATGTCGGCGACGTTCGGCAGGCCTTTCAAGCTATGGATGGCCTCGGCCCAATGCGGCTCCAGCGCCCGCGCGCGCTCGAAGAGCCCCTCCCGCTCATAGAGATCGAGCGTCGCGAGACCGGCGGCGCAGGCGAGCGGATGCGCCGAATAGGTGTAGCCGTGGAACAGCTCCACCATGTGCTCGGGGCCTTTCATGAAGGCGTCGTAGACGCCCTTGCGCGCGATCACGCCGCCCATCGGCACCGCGCCGGAGGTCACGCCCTTCGCGAAGGTGAGAAGATCCGGCGTGACGCCGTAGCGTTCCGCCGCGAAGGCGTATCCCAGCCGGCCGAAGCCGGTGATGACTTCGTCGAAGATCAGCAGGATGCCGTGCTTGTCGCAGATTCGCCGCAGCGTCTGCAGATAGCCCTTCGGCGGCGCGATCACGCCGGTCGAGCCCGCCATTGGCTCGACGATGACGGCCGCGATCGTCGAGGCGTCGTGCAAGGCGACGAGGTTCTCGAGTTCGTCGGCGAGGTGGCCGCCCCACTCCGGCTCCCCGCGCGAGAAGGCCTGCTCTGCGCGATTATACGTCGCCGGCAAATGGTCGACGCCGGCGAGCGCGGCGCCGAACAGCTTGCGGTTCGGCGACATGCCGCCGACGGAAATGCCGCCGAAGCCGACGCCGTGATAGCCGCGCACCCGGCCGATCAGCTTGGTGCGCTGCCCCTGCCCGGTCACGGTGAAATACGCGATCGCCATCTTCAGCGCGGTGTCGACCGCTTCCGAACCCGAGTTGGAGAAGAAGACGTAATCGAGGTCGCCGGGCGCCAAGTCGGCGACGCGGGTCGCAAGCTGAAACGCCTTCGGATGACCGACGTTGAACGGCGGCGCGAAATCCATTTCCGCCGCCTGCTCCTGGATCGCCTTGACGATCGGCTCGCGGCCGTGCCCCGCGTTGACGCACCACAAGCCCGCCGCGCCGTCGATGAGCTTGCGCCCCTCCGGCGTGAAGTAGTGCATGTCTTTGGAGCGCCCGAGCAGGCGCGGCGACTTCTTGAATGCGCGGTTCGGCGTGAACGGCATCCAATAGGCTTCGAGATCGTTCGGCGCGGCGATGGTCGTAGCAGTATCCGACATGGGCGATCCTCTCGAAGCTTATTTGTTCGGCGCCTCTTAGCACGGCCGCGGACGCGGCGAAACGCGTCCGCGCCGCATCGCGCACGCTCGCGCTATGCGCCGATCACCTCGAAGTCCACGTCGACGTTGCCGCGCGTCGCGTGGCTGTAGGGACAGATCTTCTCGTGCGCCTCGGTGACGAGTTTTTTCAGTTCGTCCGTCGCGAGGCTTTTGTCTTCCACCTTCATCTTCACGGCGAGGCCGAAGCCGCCGCCGTCGCGCGGCCCGATCGTCACCGCGCATGTCACGCTCGCGTTGGCGGCGTTCTGCTTGTGGTTCTTGGCGACGAAATCGAGCGCGCCGCCAAAACACGCGGCGTAGCCGGTCGCGAAGAGATGCTCCGGCGTCGTCGTTCCGGGCGTGCCGGGACCGCCCATCTCCTTGGGCACGGAAAGATGGACATCGACGCTGCCGTCCGCGGCGCGGGAATGGCCGTTTCGGCCGCCTTGCGCCGTCGCAACCGCGGTGAACAAAGGCTTGATGTTCATGATCTCGTTCTCCTCTGCAAGGCCTGCTTCGGGCGGACGCGCGGGCCGCCCCTAACCGGTATCGATCAGTTTCTCGTCGTCGAGATCGACGACCCCTTCGGCGACGGCGAGCGGGACGCGCACGACCGTGACGGTGCAGGGGGCGCGCGCGACCACCTGCGACGACACGCTGCCGAGAAAGCGGCGGAATGGCGACGCGGCGCCGGCGCCGGCGCCGATCAGCACCTGATCCACATGGTTCGCCTTGGCGAAGTCGATGAGCGCTTCCGGCGGGTCCATGTGCTCCAGGACATGGAACGTGATGCGCTCCTGATCGAGACTGAGCGCGCGCGCCCATTCCTTCAGTTCGACGAGACGACGCACGTGGATGGAGCGGCCGTCTTCATCGAGCGTGTAGGTGACGGTCAGGCGATTGAGCTTCAACACGTTGACGCAGGCGATGCGCACCGCCGGCATGGTGGCGAGCACGCGCTTGACGTTGGCGCGCAGTTCCTCCTGCAACATGTCCTGACCATCGGTGAAGTCGACGGCGACCATGATGATCCGCGCCAGATTGCCTTGCAGCGGGCGCGGCTGGCGAGGACCGTCCGTGTTTCCCACCGAATGGAACCAGCGCCTCAACGAGACGGGCAAGCTGTCGCGATCGAGTTTCGTGGCGCGGCCCGTCAGCCTGATCTGGCTCGGATGCGCGAGATCGAAGGCGAGCATGGCCGCCGTGTCGTATCGGTTCGCAGGATCGACTTCGAGACAGCGCAGAATGACTTCCTGCAGCCAGGGCGGCGTCGCCGGGACGAGCTTGCGCGGCGGGATCGGGTCGCGCCACAGACGCTTGCGCAACTGGCTCTGCGCCTGCGGCAAGCCGAACGGGCGCACGTTGGTCGCCAGGTAGTAAAGCAGCACGCCGAGCGAGTAGATGTCGGAGCGCGCCTCCGAGCGGTTCTTCATCACCTGCTCGGGCGCGATATAGGGTCCCGTGCCCATCGGGACCCGGAACTCTTCTTCGAGCAAGTCCGGCAGGAACAGATGGCGCGACAGGCCGAAATCGATCAGCGCCGCCTCGCCGGACTCGCGGATCATCACGTTCGACGGTTTGATGTCGAGATGCAGCACGTTCTGGCGATGCAGGTCGATCAGCGCGGTCGCGACCTTCAGCCCGATGCGCGCGATGTCCTCGGCGGGCAGCGGCGCCTTGTCGATCAGCGTGAACAGCGAGTAGCCCTGGATGTACTCCATCACGAGATACGGCTGCCGCGCGAAGTCGCCGACCGCGTAGCAGCGCGGCACGTGCGGACCGACGAGGCGCGGAAGAATCATCATCTCCATCTCGAAACCGACGATGACGGTCGGGTCTTCGCCTTCGAGAATGGTCGGCACCTTCATGACGATCGGCTGGTCGATGTCGTCGCGCGTCACGCGCCAGAGCGTCGCCATCCCGCCGGTGTGGATTTTCTCGCCGACGAGAAAGCCGTCGATGACGGCGCCTTGTTCGAACGTGTGCCACGCCACGGCTAGCGGCCGACGAAGAGGCGCGCCGCCAGCATCTGCGGCAAGCCCGCGGCATGGATTTTGCCAGCCGCCTTCTCGATGTCGTAAGGCGCGCGCAGATACGTGATCTCGTTGCGGTCGGTGTCGAGCACCGCGTAAGCCGCCGCCGGGTTCTGGTCGCGCGGCTGGCCGACCGCGCCCATCACCATCAGCCATTTGCGGGCGCCGACAAGCGGGATCGGGGTCGCCGATTGCGGCAGGAAGAACACCGGCGGTTTCGTCGCCGCCATATGGTAAAGCTGCGGGCGATGCACGTGGCCGCAGACGGTGAGGCGCGCCTTGGTCGCGCGCATGCTTCGCTCGGCGCTCGCCGGGTCCGTCACGTAATTCCAGTTCTGCGGCGCGGACGCTTCGGCGTGAACGAAAAGACGGTCGTCCTCCTCGACGAACAGCGGCAGGGTCTTCAGGACGTCGATCGCGCCGGGCTCCAGCGCGCGATGCGTCCAGTCGAGGGCGGCGCGGGCGTAATCGTTCATGCCGTCGGCGACGCCGTCGACCGCCGCCTGATCGTGGTTGCCAAGAAGGGCGATCGCGCCGCGCCCCATTTCGCGAGCGACCCTCTCGACGACGTAGTTGGGATCGGCCCCGTAGCCCACGAGATCGCCGAGAAATGCGAAGCGATCCACCTTTTGGCGCGCCGCATGCGCGAGGCACGCGTCGAGCGCCTCGCGATTGCCGTGGATGTCCGAGAACAAGGCGATGCGCATGGTCGCGACCTTAGCAGGCCCGCGCGAACCCGGACACGCCCACCGATCATGCGGAACGCTGGGTCCGTCGGCCGCGTGCCGTCATGGTCAACGAGCGGTCTGCGCGCCTAGGCGCCGCCCTCATCGAGCTTGAAGGTCATCGCGGCGCCGTTCATGCAATATCGCTGGCCGGTGGGCTGCGGACCGTCGTCGAAGACGTGGCCGAGATGGCCGCCGCAATTGGCGCAATGCACTTCGACGCGCGTCATGAACAGCGAATTGTCGACGCTCGTGCCGACCGCGCCGGGAATCGGGTCGAAGAAGCTCGGCCAGCCGGTGCCGCTGTGGAACTTGGCGCTCGAGTTGAACAGCGGCTGGCCGCAGCCCGCGCAGGAGAACACGCCGGCCCGCTTCTCGCCGTCGAGCGGGCTCGTGCCCGGACGCTCGGTCGCATGCTCGCGCAGCACGCAGAATTGATCGGCGGACAGCGTCGAGCGCCAATCGCTCTCGGATTTCTCCACGGGAAAGGATTGCTCCGGCTTTTTTGCCGCATCGCGAAACATCGAACCAAAGGCCATGACACGCTCCCGATCGTCGTTTTCCGCAATGTAGGCGCTCGCCGCGCATTCGGCGAGGGGTCGGCGTCAGAACAGCGACCCCTGGCCGGCGACGGTCTTCACGCGCGCCGCGCGGGGGCGCGGCCCGGCGATCGAACGCTCGCCCTCGGCGGTCGCGACGACCCGCCCATCGGCGAACTCGAGCTGCAGCCGCTCGCCAGGCGCGATGGCGGCGGCCGCGTGGATCGGCCGGTCGTCGAGGCCGCGCGCCAGCGCAAAGCCGCGCGCGAGCACGTTGCGGTAGGAGTAGGAGGCCAGAAGCTTGCCAAGCGCCTCGATCCGGTCGGCGCTGCGGCGACGATCGCGCGAGATCGCCGCGCCGAGCCGGCCGCGCAGGTCGGCGAGCCGCCGGCGGTCAGCCTCGATGTCGCGCCTGGCGTAGCGCGCGCGCGCGCCGAGCCCCGCCCTCAGCCGCTGGCCGAGGTTGCGCAACTTCTCGCGCAACCGGGCGTATTCGGCGCGCGGCGAATGCTGCTCCAGCGTCCGCGCGGCCCGCGCGAGCCGCAGCCGCCGGTCGCCCAGCGCGGCCGCCGTGCGCGCCGTCAGCCGCTCGGCCGCCCGATCGAGCCGCTGGCGCGGGAGGGCAAGCAGCGCCTCGCCCGAAGGGAGGGCGCGGGCGCAGGCGCGCAGATCGGCGCGCCGGCGCTCCCGCAGACGCTGCGCCGCGCCGCTGCGCCGCCGCATCAGGTCGGCGACCGCGTTCATGAGGTCGGCGCGGACGGGCGTGCACATTTCCGCCGCGCCGGTCGGCGTCGGGGCGCGCAGATCGGCGACATGGTCGAGCAGCGTCCAGTCGGTCTCGTGGCCGATGGCGGAGATCAGCGGAATGGCGCTCGCCGCAGCCGCGCGCGCCACCGCCTCCTCGTTGAAACCCCACAGATCCTCGATCGAGCCGCCGCCGCGCGCCACGATCAGAACGCTCGGCCGCGGCGTCGGGCCGACGGCCGGCAGCGCGTTGAACCCTTCGATGGCGCGGGCGACGTCCGCGGCGCTCGTCTCGCCCTGGACGCGCACGGGCCAGACGAGAACCCGACGCGGGAAGCGGTCGGCGATCCGATGCAGGATGTCGCGGACGACCGCGCCCGTGGGCGAGGTGATGACCCCGACCACGGCCGGCAAATAGGGGATGCGCCGCTTGCGCGCGGGATCGAACAAGCGTTCGGCGGCGAGCTTGCGCCGCCGCTCCTCGAGCAGCGCCATCAGCGCGCCGACGCCGGCCGGCTCGACCGCCTCGATGACGATCTGGTACGCCGACTTGCCCGGGAAGGTCGTGATCCGGCCGGTGGCGATAACTTCGAGCCCTTCCTCCGGCTTGAAGCGCAGGCGCGCGTAAGCGGTCTTCCAGATCACCGCGTCGATGCGCGCGCCCGCGTCCTTGAGGCTGAAGTAGCAATGGCCGGACGAATGCGGACCCCTCCAGCCCGATACTTCGCCGCGGACGCGCACATAGCCGAAGCGGTCTTCGATGGCGCGTTTCAGCGCGCCGGCGAGATCGGAGACGCTCAGCGCGGGCGCGTTGGTCTGGAGGGCGGCGGATTCGGGCATCGGACCAGTCTAGCGCCTCCGCGCCGATCCTTGAAAGGCTGCGATGGCTGGTCCAATGTCGAGCGCAAAGTCGCAGACGCGCAACATTCGGGACAACGCCTTGTCGGACGCCGCCAGACCCCGCGTGGGTCTGTTCATCACCTGCCTCGTCGATCTTCTGCGCCCCAGCGTCGGCTTCGCCGCCGTCAAGCTGCTGGAGGATTCGGGCTGCGAGGTCGTCGTCCCCAGGCAGACCTGCTGCGGCCAGCCCGCCTACAATTCCGGCGATCGCGCCACCGCGCGGGACATCGCCTTGTCGGTCATCGACGCCTTCGCCGGCTGCGACCATGTCGTTGCGCCGTCGGGCTCCTGCGCCGGGATGCTGCGACGCCATTACCCCGCGCTTCTTGGGGGCGAGCCGGCGATGGCGCGGCGCGCCGACGCCTTCGCGGCGAAGTGCCACGAATTGACCAGCTTCCTCGTCGACGTGCGGGGCGTCGCGCAGGTCGCCGCGTCGTTTCCGAAGACGGTCGCCTACCACGACGGCTGCTCGGGCCTGCGCGAACTCGGCGTGCGCGCGCAGCCGCGCAGGCTGCTCGCCAGCGTCGAGGGGCTCGCGCTCATCGAGATGGCGGAAAGCGACACGTGCTGCGGCTTTGGCGGAACCTTCGCGGTCAAGTACGGCGAGGTCTCCGACGCCATCGCGGGAAAGAAATGCGCCAATGTCGAGGCGACCGGCGCGTCCGCGCTGCTGTCCGGCGACCTCGGCTGCCTGATGAACATGGCGGGCAAACTGTCGCGCCAGGGCAAGGCGATCGAGACGCGCCACGTCGCCGAGGTGCTGGCCGGCATGACGAGCGAGCCGCCGATCGGCGAACCGCGGGAGCGGCGCGGATGAACGTCGCGCATATCATGCTCACGCTAGCGGCCGGTCATTTCGTGACGGTGATGTCGCCCGGCCCCAATCAGGCGCTGGTCTTGGCGACCGCCGCGCGCCACCGCGCCGACGGGCTCTTCGTCGCGGCGGGCGCATGGCCGGCGGGCGCCTTCTGGGCCGCGATGGGGCTGGCCGGCATGGGCGAGGTCATCCGCTCGGCGCCCTGGCTCGAATTGGGCGTGCGGATCGTCTGCGGCGTGTTTCTGCTCTATCTCGGCGCGCGCATGTTCTTGAACTCCATGCGCAGCCGCGCCGGCGCCATCGTCGACCCGCCGCGCCGCTCGCGGCTGCAATACGCGTTTCTCGGTTTTCTGTCGAACGTCGGCAACGCCAAGGCGATCGCCTACTACGCCAGCATCTTCACGGCGGTCGGCGCTTATGCGCTGCCGTGGCGATGGCAGATGGTCGCAATCTTCGGCATGCCGGCGATCGGCTTCGCCTGCAACGCGTTCCTGGCGCTGGCGATCTCCAGCCCGCCGGCGAAGCGCATCTATGCGAAAATCTCGCATTGGATCGATCGCGTCTCCGGCTCGGTTCTCGTGCTGTTCGGCCTGCGGCTGCTGGCGGCGTCATGACCGTTCAGAACACGACGCCGCAGTTCAAGCGCAACGCGCATGCGGCGCTGCTCGACGCGCCGTTGCAGCAGGCGCTCGGCAATGTGCGCTTCAATTTCGTCGAGCGGCGCGCCGCGGCCGCCGCGCGCCTGCCCGAGTTCGAGGCGCTGCGGGATTCCGCCCGCGACATCAAGGATCACACGCTCGCGCACCTCGATCTTTACCTCGAAGCCTATGAGAAGAAGGTGGCCGAGAGCGGCGGGGTCGTTCATTACGCGCGCGACGCTCGGGAAGCCTGCGCGATCGTCGTCGACCTCTGCAAGGCGCGGGGCGCCCGCACGATCGCCAAGGGCAAGTCGATGGTCTCCGAGGAGATCGGCCTCAATGCGGCCATCGAGGCGGCGGGCATGCGCGCGATCGAGACCGATCTCGGCGAATACATCATCCAGCTCCGCGACGAGACGCCGTCGCACATCATCGCGCCCGCCGCGCATCTCAACAAGGCGCAGGTCGAGGCGGACTTCCGCCGCGTGCATACGAGTCTGCCGCCGGCGCGCGACCTCACGGCGCCGGAGAGCCTGCTCGCGGAGGCGCGCGGCGTGCTGCGCGAGACGTTTCTCGGCGCCGACGTCGGCGTGACCGGAGCCAATTTCCTCGTCGCCGAAACCGGCTCCTCCATCATCGTCACCAACGAGGGCAACGGCGATCTGACGCAGACGCTGGCGCGCCTGCATGTAGTCGTCGCCTCGATCGAAAAACTCGTCCCGACGCTGGAAGACGCAGCCCAGATGCTGCGCGTGCTCGGCCGCTCGGCGACCGGCCAGGAGATGAGCGTCTATACGACGATCTCGACCGGGCCGCGGCGCGCGGGGGATGTCGACGGGCCCGAGGAATATCACGTCGTTCTCGTCGACAACGGCCGCTCGTCGATGCTGGGCGGCGCGTTCCAGGACATGCTCCGCTGCATCCGCTGCGCGGCGTGCATCAATCATTGTCCGGTGTATCACGCCGTCGGCGGCCACGCCTACGGCTCGGTCTATCCCGGACCGATGGGCGCCGTGCTGACGCCGGCGCTCGTCGGCGTCGCGCAGGGCGCCCAATTGCCGAACGCATCGACCTTCTGCGGCCGCTGCGAAGAGGTGTGCCCGGTGCGCATCCCGCTGCCGAAGATGATGCGGCATTGGCGCGAGCGCGAATTCGAGCGGCATCTCTCGCCCGCGCCGGCGCGCGCCGGACTGGGGCTTTGGGCGTTCTTCGCCAAACGCCCCGCGCTCTACCGGCTTGCGACGGCGCTGGCGACGCCGCTGCTGGCCTTCGCCGGCCGCAGCAGCGGCCGCTTCGCCTCGCTGCCCTTCGCGCAGGGCTGGACGCAATATCGCGACATGCCGGCGCCGCAAGGCAAAACATTCCAGACTCAGTGGAAGGCGCGCGGGGGACGAACGCGATGAACGCGCGCGAGGACGTGCTCGCCACCATCCGCCGCTCGCTCGGCGTCACCGGGCGCGAAGCGACGCGACGCGCGATCGTCGAGGAGCGGCTGTCGCGCGCGCCCGCCGGCGTCATCCCGGCGCGCGGCCAATTAGACCGGACCGGCCGCATCGCGCTGTTCAAGGACGAGGCGGAGCGCGCGCATGCGACGGTCGCCCTCATCGCGGCCGCGCGCGAGGCGCCCGCCGAGATCGCGCGCTATCTGCGCGACAACAACCTGCCGGCGAGCGTGCGCATGGGCGCCGACGCGAGGCTGGCCGCGCTCGATTGGAGGGGAACCGCCGTCGACGTCTCGCATGGCCCCTCCCAAGGCGACGACCTCAGTGGCGTGTCGCACGCGGTTGCGGGCGTCGCCGAAACCGGGACGCTGCTGCTGGAATCCGGACCCGACAACCCGACGACGCTGAACTTCCTGCCCGACAACCACATCGTGGTGCTGGCGGCGGACGACATCGCCGGCGACTTCGAATCCGCAATCGCGGCTTTGCGCGCCCGCGCCGGCAAAGGCTCCATGCCCCGCGCCGCGAACTTCATCACCGGCCCGTCGCGATCGGGCGACATCGAGCAGAAACTGCTGCTCGGCGCGCATGGGCCACGGCGGCTGCATATCGTCGTCGTCGACGCCGAGGAGGCCTGACCGATGCGCGTCGCCTCGTTCATCGGCCAGAAGGGCGGCGTCGGCAAAAGCGCGCTGGCGCGCGTGCTCGCCGTCGGCGCGGCGCGCAAGGGCCGCAAGGCGCTGATCGCGGACTTCGATCTCGAGCAACTGACCTGCGTCGAATGGGCGAAGGAGCGCGCGGCGCAGGGGCGCAAGCCGGCGATCGAGGCGCGCGCGTTCAAGACGCTGAAGAAGCTGCGCAAGCACGTCGAGGGGTACGACATCGTGATCGTCGATACCCGTGGTCACGCGGACGACCTCACCGCGGATGTCGCCGAGGAAAGCGACGTGATCTTCATGCCGACCGGCACGTCGATCGACGATCTGCGGCCGACGCTGCGTCTCGCGCGCGAATTGGCGCGCCACGGGGCGGCGGACAAGATCGTGCTCGTCCTCTCCAAAGTCGGCCGTTCCGAGCACCAGCTCGACGAGGCGATCGGGCGCATCGAAGACGCCGGCTTCGCGACGCTCGAAGTCGCCTGGCCGCAGCGCGACGGTTTTCAGGCGGAGTTCGACGAAGGCCGCGCGGGCGCCGAGGCCTCCAATGCGCATCTGCGCCAGATCGCGACCTGGGTCGAGGACGCGCTACTCGCGCGCACGGACGCCGCATGAAGGCGCTTTGTTCAGAGGCGATGCCGCGCTGTGGGCCACCCCTCACCCTCTCCCCGCAGGCGGGGAGAGGGAACGGGCGCAGGCCGCGGCGAGGATGGCGCAATCGCGCGCGCCGGGGCGAGCGGCGATGAACGTTCTCCTCATCGGCTCGGGCGGCCGGGAACACGCCCTGGCGCTGGCGATCGTCAAAAGTCCGACGCTCGACAGGCTGTTTGTCGCGCCCGGCAATCCGGGCACGCAGGCCTGCGCGCGCAACGTCGCGCTCGACATCGCCGATCACGCGGCGGTCGTCGCCTTCTGCCGGGTCATGGGCGTCGATCTTGTCGTCGTGGGCCCGGAAGCGCCGCTCGTCGCCGGGCTCGTCGACGATCTCGCGGCGGCGGGGATCGCCGCCTTTGGTCCCGGAAAAGCCGCCGCGCAGCTTGAGGGCTCGAAGGGCTTCGCCAAGGATCTCTGCCGCGAGTTCAACATTCCGACGGCCGCCTATCGGCGCTTCGCGTCCGCCGACGCCGCGAAAGCCTATGTGCGCGAACGCGGCGCGCCGATCGTCATCAAGGCGGACGGCCTCGCCGCAGGCAAGGGCGTCGTCGTCGCGGCGACGCTGCGCGAGGCGGAGGCCGCCATCGACATGATCTTCGGCGGCGCCTTCGGGGCGGCGGGCGCGGAGGTCGTGGTCGAAGAGGTTCTGGACGGCGAAGAAGCCTCCTTCTTCGCGCTCTGCGACGGCGAACGCGCGGTGGCTTTCGCCTCGGCGCAGGACCACAAACGCGTCGGCGAAGGCGACACGGGCCCCAACACCGGCGGCATGGGCGCCTATTCGCCGGCGCCCATCATGACCGGCGCCATGACCGCGCGCGCGATGCGCGAGATCGTCGCGCCGACGCTCGCCGGCATGAGGGCGCGCGGAACGCCGTTCAAGGGCGTCCTCTTCGCGGGTCTGATGATCGGCGAGGACGGGCCGAAGCTCATCGAGTTCAACGCGCGCTTCGGCGACCCGGAGACGCAGGTCATGCTGCCGCGCCTGGAAGACGATCTGCTGCCGCTGCTCGACGCCGCCGCGCGGGGACGCCTGCCCGACGCGCCCGTGCGCCTCTCGCCGCAGACCGCGCTCACCGTCGTGCTCGCGGCCAGGGGCTACCCCGACCATCCCGAACGCGGCGGGGAAATCAAGGGCGTCGAAGCGGCGGCGCGCTTGCCGGGGGTGACGGTCACGCACGCCGGCACGAGACGCGACGGCGAGCGCCTCATCGCCGACGGCGGCCGCGTGCTCAACGTCACCGGCCTCGCGGGAGACGCGCGCGGCGCGCGAGACCGCGCCTATGCGGGCGTCGACGCGATCGACTTTCCGACGGGCTTCTGCCGGCGCGACATCGGCGGGCGGGCGACGAAACCGTGATGCGTTCCGCAATCCTTGTGGCGCGGGCCGCCGCCCTACCGTATGGTTGCGGGAATGATGCGAAAGACCTCCCGAAAAATCGGGATGCGGAGGAGACCAGCCATGTCCATCGGAAGGCGTCACGCGATTCTGCCGGCGGCGGCGTTCGTCATGCTCATGGGCGCCACGATCCTCGGGGCTCGCGCGCAAACGCCGACGCCGGCGCCGGCTGCGACGATCAACATCGGGCCCAAGGACATCGGCGGCGTCGTCGCGAGCGACAAGGGGCCGGAAGCCGGCGTCTGGGTCATCGCGGAGACGACGGACCTGCCGACCCGGTACATCAAGATTGTCGTCACGGACGACCAGGGCCGCTATCTCATTCCCGATCTGCCGGACGCGAATTATCGCGTCTGGGTTCGCGGCTACGGCCTCGTCGATTCGGCCAAAGTCCATGCGGTTCCGCATCAGGCGCTGAACCTCACCGCGATCGTCGCGCCGAACGCCGCCGAAGCGGCGCGCTACTATCCGGCGATCTACTGGTATTCGATGCTCAAAATTCCGGACAAGAGCGAGTTCGGCGGCGAGGGAGCCATCCCCGAGGGCGTGACCCAAAACGAATGGCTCATCCACATGAAGAATCGCGATTGCGTCGGCTGCCATCAGCTCGGCAATGAAGCGACGCGCACGTTGCCGGCCGCGTTTTCGCACTTCAAAACGGGCGAGGAAGCCTGGATGCGCCGGGTGCAGTCGGGACAGGCCGCGCCGTTGATGGTGAACCCGCTGGCGGGACAGTTGGGCGGCGCGCCGTTCAAATATTTCGGCGATTGGACGGACCGCATCGCCAAGGGCGACATCCCGGCCGCGCAGCCGCCGCGCCCGCAAGGAGTCGAGCGCAACGTCGTGCTCACCATGTGGGCGTGGGGAACGCCGACCGCGTATGTCCACGATGCGATCTCGACCGACAAGCGCAACCCGACGGTCAACGCCTACGGCAAGATCTTCGGATCGCCCGAGTATTCCTCGGATGAAATCCCGATCCTCGATCCGCAGACGAACACCGCCACCTTGTGGAAGGCGCCGGTGCGCGACGCCGACATGCCGGAATCGCTCGGCGAGGGCCATGCCGCGGTGGAAAAGCCGGTCCAGCCTTCGGCCTATTGGGGCGACCAGAAGATCTGGAACAACAGGATCAACAACCACAATTCGATGTTCGACGAACAGGGCCGGCTGTGGCTCACGGTGGCGGTGCGCGGCCAAGACGATCCGGCCTATTGCAAGAAGGGCTCCGACCTGCCCTCCGCCAAGCTTTTCCCGCTCGAGAAGAGCCAGCGTCAGCTTGCGATGCTCGATCCGAAGACGATGAAATACACGTTCGTCGACACCTGCTTCACCGATCATCATCTGCAGTTTGGGTTCGACGCCAACAATACGCTGTGGACCAGCGGCGGCGGACCGGTCGTCGGGTGGCTCAACACCAAGGAGTTCATGGCGACCGGCGATGCGCAGAAATCGCAGGGATGGACGGCGCTCATCGTCGACACGAACGGCAACGGCAAACCCGATGTGTATACGCCGCCGACCGCCCCCGTGAACCCGACCATGGACAAGCGCCTCGCGGGCGGCTTCTACGCGATCATGCCAAGCCCCGCCGACCACTCGGTCTGGGGCACCGTCGGCGTGTTCGGCGGCGCCGGGGGCGTCGTGCGGCTCGATCCGGGCTCCAATCCGCCGCAGACGGCGCTCGCGGAGGTGTACAACGTTCCGCTTCCCGGCTTCGGGCCGCGCGGCGGCGATATCGACAGCAAAGGCGTCGTGTGGGTCTCGCTCGGGAGCGGCCATTTGGGCAGCTTCGATCGGCGCAAATGCAAGGGACCGCTCAACGGGCCGAAAGCCACCGGCGATCAGTGTCCCGAGGGCTGGTCGTTCTACCAGTATCCGGGTCCCGGTTTCGCCGGAATCGGAGAGAACAGCGCGGAGGCGAGCTATTACACCTGGGTCGATCAGCACAATACGCTGGGTCTCGGCGCCGACGTGCCGATCTCCACGGGCAACGAAAACGACGCGTTGCTCGCCCTGGTCGACGGCAAATGGGTGACGCTGCGGGCTCCCTATCCGATGACCTTCTACGCCAAGGGGCTCGACGGCCGCATCGACGATCCGAACGGCGGCTGGAAAGGCCGGGGACTGTGGACCTCCAGCGGCGACCGCGTGCCTTGGCAGAAGGAAGGCGGCAAGGGGAGCACCCCGTTGGCCATGCATTTCCAGGTGCGGCCGAACCCGCTGGCCGACTGATCGCCGGCCCGCGAGCGCCCGACGCCGTTCGTCCAGCGCCCTTCGGCTGGATCGCGATGTTGCGACCCTCGCCAAAAGCCAGCCGCGAAATCGCCGAAGATAAGGGTTGATGATCGTCGACTTATCGACGCAACGCCTCCGTGCGATCGTCCAAAAAATCGCCAGAGGATAACCGCGCGGCGCGTCTCAAACGTTGGCGCAGGGCGGCGTCGACAACTTGCAAGGATCGTTATGTCCCCCGTGAAGTATCGATTGAACGACCCACGATTGCAGCCGCGTCGGACGAAGCTGGAAATTCCCGGTTGGGGCGGCGAGTCTCAGCCGCGCAAGGATGGATCGCGCGAGCAAGTTTGGCATTGCATGCCATTTACGGAAGGCGCCCAGTACGGGGTCGAACTCATCTATCCCTATGACAACGAACTGCGCGTCACGCGGCGCGACGGTAAGCTCGTCTTGGACGGCGATTTCGGACCGGACCCCGGCACAGGCCTCCAATGGCCGCCCTTTCGCAATTTCGGCGACACGTTTTACACGTACCAGATTCTGATCGACTTCCAGCTCGGAGACGACATGGCGGTTCGCACCGAGCCGCACCCGCGTTTCTACACCGATCCGAACGACGAAACGCCCTTGGCGGTGCCGGCCCTGTTGCGCACGAGTTGGTGGCCGATGATGTCGTTTATGGTGTTCAAATCGCCTCCCGAAGGACGCACGCACATCTTCCGGCCGGGAGAGCCGTTCATGCAAATGATTTTTATTCCCGCAGAGTCCGATTTCGAGCTTGTCGAGATGACGGAAGCCGAAGCCGCCGAGCGCGAGATGCGAAGCCGGCGCATTCATTCAAGCCGACAAACGCTGGCGAAAGACACCACGTGGGCTTCTTCGACCGACACGGTCTTCGACGGGACGTACAGACACATGCTGCGAGCGGCGAAGGCTCGGACAAGGTCGCGCCCGAAGTAACGCTTGCCGCAAAAAAAAAGCGCTGCATCGCGCTTGGAGGAACGATGCAGCGCCGCTGACCGAATCGGATTGGTCAGTACCGGTCGAACCGGTGATGATGGTGATGGTGGTGATGATGGTGGTACCGCCTGAAGAACGGCCGCTCCCCACGCCGGAAATAGCCATGATGATGGTGATGGTGGCCGCGCCGCACATAGAACTGAACAAGCTGAGCGTCCTCGTCGCGAGCGCCTTGCGCCCGCGCAGAGTCGTCAGCCTTGAGGGCCTCTAGCGCGTTTGGCACCGGATCGAGCAGCGAATCGTAAGAGGGCGCCCGAAGCGGGTCGGACCCGGCGCCTTGGGTTGGCGCAGCCGAGGCCGCATCCAACGCGGCGCACGCCGCCACGGCTCCGATCAATCCCGCGATTTTTCTGTCCATTATCTGTCTCCATAGGCCCCAGCCTACGCTAAACAACTGCCGCCAATGATGGTTCCGCTCTTGGACCTCCCCACGCCGGCTAGTCCGAGCGCGGAAACGCTTACGCAGGAAAGATTTAACCTCGACGCGCCGCAAAGAAAGCGCGCAGCATCTCGCGCGCTTCGCGCTCGCGAACGCCGCCGTAAATTTCCGGCGCATGATGGCATGTCGGCTGGGTGAAGAAGCGCGGTCCGTGCTCGACCGCGCCCCCTTTAGTGTCCGCGGCGGCGAAATAGAGCCGCCGCAGGCGCGCAAGGGAGATCGCGCCTGCGCACATCGCGCAGGGTTCGAGCGTCGCGTAGAGATCGCAGCCGACCAGCCGTTCGTCGCCAAGCGCGCGCGCGGCGGCGCGGATCGCGAGCAACTCCGCATGGGCGGTCGGATCGCGATCTTCGATGACCCGGTTGCCGGCGCTCGCGAGGACCGCGCCATCGCAAACGATCGCGGCGCCGACAGGTGTTTCGCCGCGCGCCGCCGCCGCGCGCGCCTCGTCGAAGGCGCGGCTCATGGGATCGTCGGTCCGCGTCAAGTTCCGCTCCCCCTCGGCTGGCGGCTCTGCTATCAGGACGCATGACCGACAAATCGGACGACGACAAGCGCCGCCGCGGCCGACCGGGCGGCGGCAAGCGGCCTTTTGCAGGCGGTCGCGACAAGGCGCGGAGCGCCGAGCAACGGCCGCATCGAGCCGGCGATCGCGATCGTCCCGCCGGAGGGGATCGGCCGCAGCGGCGGTTTCAAAGCGCGTCGCCCGAACGGCCGTCGCGCCGCGACGATACGGAGCGCGGCGCTGGCGAACGGCCACGCCGGCGCGTCCACGAGGACGACAAGCGGCCGCCGAAGCGGTTCGAAGCCGAGCGCGCGGAGCGTCCGCGCAGCGAAGCCCGCACCGAGCGGCCGCCCTACGGCCGACCGCGGCAAGACCGCCCCCGCCCCGCGCGCCATCCCGATCGGCCGCGCGGCGCCGCGCAAACGCCGCGCACCCACGAACGCGGCGAGGGCGAGGAGCGCATCGCCAAAGTCATCGCGCGCGCCGGGGTCTGCTCGCGCCGCGACGCCGAGGCGATGATCGCGGCGGGCCGCGTCGCCGTGAACGACAAGCCGATCGACTCGCCGGCGCTCAACGTCGGGCCGAAGGATCGCATCGCCATAGACGGCGCGCCGCTTGCGCAGCGCGAGCGCACGCGGCTGTGGCTGTTCCACAAACCGGTGGGACTTGTGACCACCGAGAGCGATCCGGAGGGCCGCCCGACGATCTTCGACGCGCTGCCCGACGACCTGCCCCGCGTGGTCACGGTCGGTCGGCTCGACATCAACACCGAAGGTCTGCTGCTGCTGACGAATGACGGCGGCCTCGCGCGTACACTGGAATTGCCGGCGACGGGCTGGCTCCGACGCTATCGCGTGCGCGCGCACGGCGAGACCGATCAAGCCAAGCTCGATGCGCTGCAGGCGGGCCTCAGCGTCGATGGCGTCGACTACGCCGGTATCGAGGCGCGGCTCGATCGCATGCAGGGCGCCAACGCGTGGCTGACCATCGGCTTGCGCGAGGGCAAGAACCGGGAAGTCAAGCGGGTGCTCGAACACATCGGGCTGGAGGTCAATCGGCTGATCCGCCTGTCGTTCGGCCCGTTCCAACTGGGCGAACTCGAGGCAGGCGCCGTCGACGAAGTGCCGATGCGCGTCCTGCGCGATCAATTGGGCGAGACGCTCGCACGCGAGTCGGGCGCCGACTTCGACGCGCCCGTCGTCGACCGGTCGGCGGCGAGAGAGCCGCGCCTTACGGAAGACCCCCGCGATCGGCGCCGGGATGCTCCGCGCGGCCGATCCGATACCGCTCCGCGCGGCCGTGAGACGCCCGAGCGCGACCGCCGCGGTTCCTTCGAGCGCGCCGACGAGCAACCGCGGCGCGAACGGCCGAAACCTGGCGTGCGCAAGCACGTCTCCACGCTCCGCGAGCAAGCGGCGGAGCCGCGCCAGGGGCGCGTGCGCGTCGAGCGCGCGCGGACGACGGATCGCAAGGGGCGCGAGGTGAAGGTCGAGCGGATGCAGGCCGCGAGCGGCGCCAAGCGCGATGACGGCGGCCGCAACGCGCGGCGCTTCTCGCGCGAACGCGCGCACGGCGACCGGGACGCCGTCCGGCGGAATCGCGGCGACGCAAACAAAACGGAAGGACGGCGCCCCGCGCGCGAGGAGCGCAACGGCCGGCGCGAGCGGCCTTCGGGCGAGCGCGGCGGCTTCGATCAAAAACGCAGCGAACGCTTCGATCGCAGCGGCGGCTCTGGCCAGCGCGGACACTCCTCGCGGAGCCGCGAGGATTTCCACAAGGCCGAAGGGCGCGGATTGGCCCGCGAAGATCGCGGCGGCCGGCGCGAGCGGCCTTCCGGCGAGCGCGGCGGCTTCGGTCCGAAGCGCAATGAACGCCCCCCGCGCGACGAACGCGCAGGCCCGCGCGGCGACCGCGCGCCGGCCCGAGGCGAGCGCTTCCATCGCGATGAACGGAACGGCGGCAAGCCGGCGCGGCCAGGCGGCGCCTTGCGCGGCAAACCCGGCGGGTTCCGCGGCAAGCCGGGCGCCCGACCGGCGGGTCCGGGCAAGCCGCGCGGTCCGCGGCCGCCACGCGGCGCCCGCTAGGCGATGCGCATCGTCGGCGGCCGTTGGCGGGGACGGGCGCTGAAAGGGCCCTCCTCGATGAGGGTTCGGCCGACCTCCGATCGGCTGCGCGAGGCGATCTTCAACGTGCTCGCGCACGCCTATGGCGATCCGATCGCCGGCGCGCGCGTGATCGACCTGTTCGCCGGCGCCGGAGGCCTCGGCCTCGAAGCCCTGTCGCGAGGCGCGTCGTTTGCGCTGTTCGTCGATGAGGGATCGGAGGCGCGCGCCCTGCTGCGCGAGAACGTCGAAGCGCTCGGCGCCGGCGGCGCCACGAAGATCTTCCGCCGCGACGCGACGAAGCTTGGGGACATGCCGCCGCGCGAACCGTTCACGCTCGCCTTCCTCGATCCGCCTTACGACAAAAATCTCGCCGCGCCGGCGCTTGCCTCCTTGCGCGACGGCGGTTGGCTCGCGGCGGCCGCGCTCTGCGTCATCGAGGAGCGAGCGACCGCCGGTATGACGCCGCCCGCAGGCTACACGCTGATCGAGCGGCGCGACTATGGCGAGACGTCGGTCTGGTTCGCGCGATTCGAGGCCGATCGTTAGAGGTTCGGTTCGACTGCTTCCGCGATGAACCGGCGGCGCAGGATGTCGCGTGCGGCGACGATGGCGGCGTCTTCGGCGAGCGCGATGCGCGGCTCGTCATCGGGCGCCCCCTGCATCATCTTCTGCTGCTCGCGCAGGATCGCCGCATCCGTCTCGAAGGCGGTGTGGTTCATACGGTGCAGCAGATCGGTCAACACAGGATCGTTCAGCCGCACGCGCCGCGCGACGGACCAGAAGAAATGCGTCGTGGTCGCGGTTTCCGGCGTCACATGGCCGATGACGACATGGTGCAGCGTATCGGGATCGTCCGCATGGCCGGTCGAGCGCGCGTCGAGTTGGACGTGAACATGGCTCGGCGCCGCGAACGTCACCGTCTGCCAGCGGTCGATGCGGCCCTCGAAGTGGCGAACGGCGCGGAAGATCGGCGCGGGTTCGACGTCGAAGATCTCGCGCCGGGCGACGACGCGGTCGCCCTCGATGTCGATTGCGGGCTTGCTCCCGTGGCTTCCGTTCGCCGCCCGCGCGCTGAACGTCAAATGCGTGAGATCGAGCAGGTTGTCGAGCACCAGCCGCCAATTCGCCTCGAGCAGCATGCGGTCGGGAGTCGCCTCCCACGCAGGGTCGCTCTCTTCCACGAAATCGGGAATCCGCGAGGCGTCCGCCTTCGACGGATCGCCCATGAACACGTAGACCAGCGATGCGCGCTCGACGGACGGAAACACGCGGGCCGCGAAGCCCGCGGGAATGTCCTCCTGCTCGGGAACGAGCACGCAACGGCCGTCGCTGGCGAAGCGGAGGCCGTGGTAGCCGCACTCGATCGCGTCGCCATGCACAGCCCCCTGCGAAAGAGGGTATTTGCGATGGGGACAGCGATCGTCCATCGCAACGACGGCGCCGTCCGGCCGGCGGTAGAGCGCCAGCGGCGTGGCGCAAACCTTCCGCGCCACCGGCGTCGTTTTGATCTCGGGCGAGCGCGCGCAGACGTACCACTCGTTGAGAAGAAAGGCGCGCTCTTGCATTGAAGCTCCGAAGATCGTTGCGGAAGCGAAAGCCTAGGGTGCGGCGCCGCGAAGTCAACAACGCGACGGCGATGGACTTGCTCCCGCCTCGCTTTTGAGCGCGACGTGCGCGTTCAAGCGGCGATCGAGCCCCGTCATGCCGGCGCGAAACAATCGCGGCGCGCGTCGAACGCGAATGCGCCGTCGAACCGGCGCTCAGGTCCGCCCCGCTGCGTGGATCGCCGCCCAGACGCGCGCGGGCGTGTAAGGAAGGTCGAGATGCGTCACGCCGAGTTCGCTCAGCGCATCGAGGACGGCGCAGGTCAGCGTCGGCACCGAGCCCGTCGCGCCCGCCTCGCCGACGCCCTTGGCGCCGAGCGGATTGCCGGGCGAGGGCACCGGCCTGTCGAACAGCTTGAGACCGACGAGTTCATGGGCGCGCGGCATGCAATAATCCATGAAGCTCGCCGTCAGCATCTGACCGCCGGCGTCGTACAGACAAACCTCGTCGAACACCTGCCCGTAACCCTGCATCAGGCCGCCATGCATCTGCCCCTCGGCGAGCGCATGGTTGATGACGTTGCCGCAATCGTCGACGCCGATGTAACTCTGCAACTTCACTTCGCCGGTTTGCGGATCGATCTCGACTTCGGCTACATGCGCGCCGGTCGGATAGGACCGCGGCGCGGGCATGCCGAAGACCGTGTCGAGCGGATTGCCGTCGGGCGCGTTTTTCAGCCGCGCGAGATCGAGCAAGCCCACCGACAGGTCGGCGCCTTTGACACGGTAGCGGCCGTCGACGAACTCGATGTCCTCGGCGCTCGCTTCGAGATGCTCGGCCGCGAGTTCGAGTCCTTTCTTGACGACCTCGCGCGCGGCCATCACGAGCGAGCCGCCATGCGACATCAGCGAGCGCGAGCCTATCGTTCCGTCGCCCATCAGCGGCGGACCGTCAGGGTCGGAATAGCGCAGCACGATTCTCTCTGGATCGACGCCGAACACCCGACCGACGACCTCCGGGAACACCGTCTCGTGCCCCTGCCCGGACGGGCCCGACACGGTGTAGAGGACCGGATTGCCGGACTCGCCGAACTTGATCGCCGTCTCCTCGAGGGGGCTCGACCCCCCGCCCGACGGCTCGATGAAGATGCAGCAGGAGAGACCGCGCAAGAGGCCTTTGTCGCGCGAAGCGGCCTTGCGCGCGGCGAAGCCGGCGACATCGGCGTGGGCCACCGCATCGTCCAGCAAACCGGGTGGATCGCCGCTGTCGTATGTTCCGCCGGTCGCCGTCTTGAACGGAAAGGCCTCGCGCGGAATCAGGTTCTGTCGGCGCAATTCGACGCGGTCGACGCGCAACGTGCGCGCGGCTTCATCGACGAGACGTTCGATCAAGTAACTGACGTTGGGCCGCGCCGCGCCGCGATAGGGCGTCGTCGGGGTCGTGTTCGTCAACACGATGCGGTGCAGGCCGTGCGCGACGGGGATGCGGTAGACGTTGGTGATGTTGCCCGAAGGCGCCAGCGTGTTCGTGAAGGCGCCGGGCGTCGAGAGGTAGCCGCCTGCGTTGACGTACCATGTCACGCGCATCGCCGTGAAATTGTTCTGCGCGTCGAGCGCAAGTTCGCCGTAGAGCTTGGCGCCGCGGCCGTGATGATCGCTGACGAACGTCTCCGTGCGCGTCGAGACCCATTTTACCGGACGTTGCAGCTTCTTGGCGGCGAGCGTCAGCGCGCAATATTCGGTGTACGCCTCGCCCCGCACGCCAAAGCCGCCGCCGACGTCATGCGCGTGACACCGCAACTTTTCTTCCGGGATGTTCGTGCTGACCGAGAGCCCCGCACGCATCGCAGTGATGCCCTGCGAAGGCGCGTAGACGTCGTAGACGTCCTTTGCGGCGTCGTAGGTCACGACAGCGGCTTTCGGCTCCATAGGGTTGCCGACGATGCGCGGCGCATCGAGCGCGAGTTTGACGATATGCGCGGCTTGCGTGAAGGCGGCGTTCGTCTCTTCGCGCGCGCCATACTCGAAATCGAAAGCGAGGTTGTCGCCGAGTTCAGGATAGAGCACCGGCGCGCCGGGCTCGAGCGCCGCTTCGGCGTCGACCACGGCTGGCAAATCCTCATAGTCGACGACGATCCGCTCGGCCGCGTCCTGCGCCTGCGCGGCGGTCGTCGCGACGACAAGCGCGACCTCCTGGCCGACGAAGACGACGCGCGTGCGCGCAATCACCTCGCGCGGCACGGGCTTGATCTTCATGCCGTCCTTGCCGGGGAACTTCACCAGCGACGGCGCAGGACCGAAGCCGGCGGCGGCCGCATCCGCGCCGGTGATCACCGCGAGGACCCCAGGACTGTCGAGCGCCGCGGAAACGTCGAGGCCGTTGATCTTCGCGTGGCCGCGATCGGCCCGCAGAAAATGCGCGTGGACCTGATCGGGAAAGTTCCAGTCCGACGTGTAGCGCCCCGCGCCCGTCACGAGCCTGAAATCCTCGCGGCGCCCTCGAAAATGATTGCTCATACAATATCCAGCCTGGAGATCATGTATCTCGCCAACATTGTGGCGCGCGCAGTCGCGCGCGGCAAGTCGGGCGAACGTCGGCCGCGCGCCTCGGCGGCGCGGGCGCTCCCGAACGGCCGGAAGGCGCCCCCCCCGCAGGGCGGCTCGACCTACACGACGACCGTCAGGGTCTTCGCGGCGCGCGTGACGCCCGTATAAAGCCAGCGGGCGCGATGTTCGCGGAAGGCGTAGCTCTCGTCGAACAGCACCACGTCGTCCCACTGCGAACCCTGCGCCTTGTGCACCGTCAACGCATAGCCGTAATCGAATTCGTCCGACGTGCGACGCTGCGCGAACGGGATCTCCTCGTCGCTTTCGAAGAACGCCGGCAACACGCTGACGCGCAGCGCCTTGCGCGTGGGATCGTCCTCGGGAACGATGCTCATGCGCAGCTTGTCCTTCCGTTTCGGCAGCAGCGATTTGACCGTCCAGACGCCGCCGTTCAGCAGGCCCTTCTTGCGATCGTTGCGCAGGCAGACGAGCTTGTCGTCGACTTCGGGCCACGGGCTCGAATGGCCGAAGAGTTCGCGCATGCGCTTGTTGTAAGCGCGACGCGTCTTGTTGAGACCGACGAGCGTCTGGTCGGCGCGCGTGACGGCGGCGGCGTCGATCCGGCTGCGCGCGATGACGCGGCTTTCCCCGTAGTCGCCGGGCGTCAGCCGGCCGCCGTCGCGGACGATCATCGACATGCGCACGATGGGATTGTCGGCGGCCTGCCGGTGCACGTCCGTCAACATCACGTCGGGATCGGCTTCCGTGAAGAAGCCGCCGCCTTTCACCGGTGGCAATTGCGCCGGATCGCCCAGCACCAGCACCGGCCGGCCGAACGAGAGCAGATCGCGGCCGAGTTCCTCGTCGACCATCGAGCATTCGTCGATGACGATGAGCGCCGCCTTGGAGGCCGCGCTGTCTCCGTTGAGGACGAATGTCGGCTCCTCGCTGTCGAGTTCCTTCGGGCGGTAGATCAAGCTGTGGATCGTTCTCGCCTCGGCGCATCCGCGCCCCCGCATGACGAGCGCCGCCTTGCCCGTGTAAGCGCCGAAGATGACGTCGCCGTCGGCGTCCTCGGCGATCTGGCGCGCCATCGTCGTCTTGCCGGCGCCGGCGTAGCCGAACAGGCGGAACACCTGCGGGCGCCCACGCCGCAGCCAGTCTCGCACGGCGAGAAGAGCCCGGTCCTGCTGAGGCGACCAATCCATGACCCATCCATCTCAAATCGACGGATGTTCTAGACGAAGGGGGCGGCCGAAGCGAAACGGGCGCGGTCAGGCGGCCGCGAGCGCGAACGCGGCGATCCGGGAGGCGGCGGCAAGAATGATCTTGCTGTTGGCGCGCGCCACGTCCGGCGTCCGCAGAAATCGCGCGACGATCACGTCCATCAATTCGTCGAGCAACGCCCGGTCGATATCGTCGACGACGTTGGCGCGCAGACCGGCCAGCCGCGCGATGCCGACCACGTCCTTGCGCGCGCCGGGCAGTTTGTCCTCGTCGGCCAAGATCAGAAATCGCCAATAGCGGCCGTGCGACAGCGCCAGAACGCGGAGCGCATTGTGCTGCTCGCCGAGCTTCGCCGCGTAAAGATCGCGCAGGCGATCCACGACGATGGGATGGCTCCAATCGGCTAGATGCTGCCGCCCTGCAATGGGCTCGTCCGACATCATCTCCCCTCCGCCGAGGCTCGACAAATCCACGAATCAAAATCAGTTTGAAATACGCCCCGACGGAAAGATGGCAGAGCTACAAACAGGCGCAAGAGTCCGCAGCGGCGGCTTCAGACGTTTTTTTGCGCAGGCGCGGAACGTTCCGCCTGAAGAGTCGGCTGCGCGGCCGAAGACGGACCGCCCTTGCCGCCGCCCGGCGCCGGTCCTATGACACCCGTCCACCCCTCTCACGGCTCGCTTCATGTCGGTACAGGCGCCGGCGCGCCCCCTCCCGCGCGCCGTCTTTACACAAGGCTCGACGCTCCGCCACGTCCTCGTCATGACGGCCACGGGCTCGATCGGGCTCATGGCGATCTTCGTCGTCGACCTGCTCTCGCTTCTCTACATTTCCCGCCTCGGCGACCCGAGCCTGACCGCCGGCATCGGCTTTGCGACGCAGGTGACCTTCCTCGCCGTCTCGCTGAACATCGGCATGTCGATCGGCGTCAGCGCCGTCGTCTCCCGGGCGTTGGGCGCGGGCGACCGGCCGCTCGCGCGTCGCCTTTCGCTCTCTGGCCTCGCGCTCACGTTCCTCCTCGCGAGCGTCGTGGGCGTCGGGCTGTTTCCGTTTCGCGAAAACATCCTGACGACGCTGGGGGCGCGCGGCGCCGCGCTCGAAGCCGGCTCTGCGTTCCTCGCCCTGACGCTGCCGACGTCAAACCTGATGGCGCTCGGCATCGTTCTCGCCGGACTCCTGCGCGCCGCCGGGGACGCCCGCCGATCGATGTATGTCACGCTGTTCGGCGCTTTCGTGACCGCCGCCGCCGACCCGATCCTCATCCTCTACCTGCGCCTCGGCGCCGTCGGCGCGGCGATCTCGACCGACATTTCGCGGGTGGTGTGGATCGGCGTCGGAGCCTGGGGCGCGATCCGCGTGCACGATCTCGTCGCCCGACCGGCGCGCGGCGCGATCAAGCGCGATGCGGCGGCGATCTTGGCCATCGCCGGGCCGGCCATGCTGACCAACCTCGCCGCGCCGGTCTCAAGCCTCTACTCGGTCAGCGTCATGTCGCGTTTCGGCGAGTCGGCGGTTGCGGCGGCTTCGATCGTCGACCGCATCGTTCCGGTGGCGTTCGGCGCGCTCTTCGCCATGTCCGGCGTGGTCGGACCCATCATCGGGCAGAACCATGGCGCGGGCCGTATCGATCGCGTGCGCGAAACGCTGACGGATTGCTTCGCGTTTTCGGCCGTCTATGTCGGCGTGGCGTGGTTCGCGCTCTACCTCGCGACGCCATTTGTCCTTTGGGTCTTCAACGCGCACGACGAGACCGCCGAGCTCGTGGCGTTCTTCTGCGCCTATGGCGCGATGGCCTGGGCGTTTCTCGGTTGCCTCTTCGCCGCCAACGCTGCCTTCAACAATCTGGGTTACGCGACCCTGTCGACGGCGTTCAACTGGGGCCGCGCCACGCTGGGTTTCATCCCGTTCGTGACCCTGGGCGCCGCCTGGTACGGACCGCGCGGCGTCTTTATCGGCACGATCGCCGGCGCCCTCGTGTTTGGGACCGGCGCCATCGCCTGCGCATACTGGATCACCGGACGGCTCGCAAAAAGACCAGCGTCTGCGCCCAAAATGTCCTAGATTGCGGGCTTGCCGGCCCCGTTGGGGCGCGAGGGAGGGTCGAATGGTCAACCTCAACGAGATGATCCAGAACGCGCACGGGGGCCAAGGCGTCGACAGTCTCGCGCAGCAGTTCGGCATCACGCCGGAACAGGCGCAAGCCGCGGTTCAGGCGATTTTGCCGGGCCTTTCGCACGGTCTGCAGAACCATGCGAGCAACGGCGGGCTGGGCGACATTCTGGGCCACATCGGCAACCCGCAAAATCAGCAGGCGTTCGACAGCCCGGCGGCCGCCTCCGCCGGCGCGACGACGAACGCCGGCGGCGCGGCGCTCGGGCAGATTTTCGGCGACCCTCGGGTGGCGCAACAGGTCGCGCAGCATGCGTCGCAATATACCGGCCTCAGCCCGGACCTGCTGCAGCAGATGATGCCGGTCATCGCCTCCATGGTGATGGGCGGCCTCTTCAAGGCGGCGACGAACCAGGGCCTCGGCGGCCTTCTCGGGCAGTTGGCGGGGCAAGGCAACCTCGGCGCGATCCTCGGCCAGGCGATGGGCCAGAGCCAGCCGCAAGGCGCGTCCGCGGCGCCGGCCCAGCCTGCCCCGGGCGGTGGTCTCGGCGGGATGCTCGGCGGCGTCCTCGGCGGTCTTCTCGGCGGCGGCCCGGGAGCCGCGCCTGGCGCGAATCGCATCGATCCGCAGACCGTGCAAGCCGGCATAGACGCGCTCACGAAAATGTTCGGACACGGCGTTCAGGCCCAGCCCAATCAGCAGGCCAGCCTGCAGGATATCCTGTCGCAGGCGTTCAGTGGGCGGCGTCCGAGCTAGATTTCAGTTGAGGCCCGCCGCCAGGGGTCCAAAAAAGTCGGATTGAAGCTTGCCGCCGATGGCGGTCGCGCCAACGACGCAGAGGAGCGACAAGAACGTTGCGATCATGCAATACTCGATCGCGGTCGCGCCGTTTTCATCGCGCAGGAAAGCGCAGAACCGCTTCATCGGGTCACCTTTCCAGACCACCTTGCCGCCCCACTCTTTAGGAAGCCTTTAAATTAGCCTCGAAAACGGTTCGCGTTTGACCGCGCTCGTCGGATCCTGGCGCCGAGCCATTGGCCAAATGGCGCGCATTGCCTCGCCCCGAAGCCTTGCCTATGAACATCGGCGGCGAACTTAGGCTGCCCCGGGATTTCTGATGGCGCGCGACGTCTCCGACAGCATACCGATAGCCTCGCGCCATGAACTCGTCGCCTGGCTGGCCGAGGGGTGCAAGCCGCCGCAGGACTTCCGGTTGGGGACGGAACACGAGAAGTTCCTGTTCTATCGGAACGATTTGACGCCGGTTCCCTACGAGGGACGGCCCGATCGGGGCGGCGTCCGCGCGCTGTTGGAGGGGGTCGCCGCCGCGACCGGCTGGCAGCCGATCGAGGACGCCGGCGCGCTGATCGGCCTGTTCAGCCCCGAAGGCGGCGCCATTTCCTTGGAACCGGGAGGTCAGTTCGAACTGTCCGGCGCGCCGTTCGATTCGCTTCACGACACCGCGCGCGAACTCGACGATCATCTTGCCGTCGTCAACGCCGCCGCGGCGCGGCAGGACATCGGCTGCCTCGGTCTCGGCATGAGCCCGAAATGGAGCCTGGCCGACACGCCCGTCATGCCCAAAAGCCGCTACCGCATCATGACGGACTACATGCCGAAAGTCGGTTCGCGCGGCCTCGACATGATGTATCGAACCGCGACCGTGCAGGCGAACCTCGACTTTTCATCCGAGGCGGACATGGTGCGCAAGCTGCGCGTAACCTTGTCGTTGCAGCCGCTCGCGACGGCGCTGTTCGCCAACTCGCCGTTTACAGAGGGCCGCCCCAACGGCCGGCTTTCCGAGCGCTCTGAAATCTGGCGCGACACCGATAACGACCGCGCCGGGATGCTGCCGTTCGCGTTCGAGGACGGCATGGGCTTCGAGCGCTTCGTCGATTATGCGCTCGCCGTGCCGATGTATTTCGTCAAGCGCGGCGGCGTTTACCACGATGTCGCGGGCGCGGATTTCCGCGACCTGCTGGCCGGCCGGCTGGCGGCTTTGCCCGGCGAGACCGCGACGCTCTCCGATTGGGCCAATCATCTGTCCACCATCTTCCCCGAAGTTCGCCTGAAACGCTATCTCGAGATGCGCGGCGGCGACGTGGGCTCGCGCGACCACATCCTCGCGCTTCCCGCGTTCTTCGCCGGTTTGCTGTATGACGTCGCGTCGCTCGACGCCGCCTGGGACCTCGTCAAAGGCTGGAGCGCCGAACAGCGACAGACGCTGCGCGACGCCGTTCCCGCCGAAGCGCTTCGGGCGCGCATCGCCGGCCGTAGTCTGCGCGACATCGGACGAGAAGCGCTCGCCATCGCGCACGCCGGGCTGGCGCGCCGCCGACGTCTCGACGCGCGCGGCCGCGACGAGACGGTCTTTCTCGCCCCGCTCGACGAGCGCATCGCGTCGGGGCGGACGCAGGCCGAAATCTGGCTCGAACGCTACGCCGGCGTTTGGCGCGGCTCGGTCGATCCAATCTTTTCCGAGGCCGCGCTGTAGCGTCGCCGAATGGATAAAACTTGACCGATCGCCGGAACGGCGCATCAGGCACGCCCGCTTAAAGACTCGATTCACGCGCCATTCACCGCCTTTCTTAGCCCTCCCGCGCCCAGACGCGCGGCATGTTCCGTCCAGGGAGGCGTTGACCTCCAGGCGTTGGACGGGATCATGATGCTGGCGAACTCTCATGCAGCGGCGTTGCCCTGGCAGGCCGATCCCCGCGCGGACGGCGGCGTCCGCGACGTCGCGATCGATCGGCGCGACATCGTGATCGCGCGCAGGCTTGCAGGCGTGCGAATGCGCATCCGCCTCGCAACGCGCGCCTACCGCGGCGTCGTCCTCGCGGTGGCTGAGACAAGCGGCGGCCGCGCGCTTTTCCGCATCAGCCTTCTGCACGCCGACCGCGACTTCGACGTGGTGCTGCACGAAGCCTTCGACGACCGCGACGTTCTCGCCGAATGGCGCTACTGGGGCTCGTTCTTCGGGCTGCCGAAGTTCATCGAGCGCGATCATGGCGAATTGACCGGCGCCGACCAAATGATCGGCGACGTGGCGCTCGGCCATGCGATCCCCCTGCGCCGGCGCGGGGCGGCGATGTCCAAACGGCGCGGGCGCCTGCGCTTGCGCAGGAAAATGGGCGAACCGGCGCGCGCCGCCGCGATGCGCGACCTCATGACGCGCCAAACGCACGAGCCGTCATGAACGAGGTCTTCTCGAATCGACCGGCCGCACTGGGCTCCGGCCTCTACCGCGCCGGTAGCGGCAGACCGCACGGCTGGAGCGCCGACTGGCATTTGCGGCCGCGCAAAACGCTGACGGGACCGGTGGACTCCTTCGCGCTGGAGCCGCGCCGGCCGCCGCTGCGCGAACACGTCGCCGTTCACCGGTCGAGCGACGGATTTTAAAGGCCGAAGCCGCGCATGGCGAAGGCGTCGAGAACGTAGCCCGCGAAAAGCAGCAGGCCCGCGTCGCGGTTGGCGCGGAAGAGGCGCAGCGCCGTCGCGGTCTCGCCCAGATCGATGGCGCGCGTCTGCCACAAAAGATGCAGCGCGAAGGCGCAAACGCCGAGATGCGCGATGATTCCGCCGGCCGCCGCGATCGTCGCTGCGGTCGCGAAAACGACGGCCAGAAGGTAGAACACGGACACGCCGAGACGACCGCGGCCGCCGAAGAGCCGCGCAGTCGAACGCACGCCCACGATCGCGTCGTCGCGCGTGTCCTGCATGGCGTAGATCGTGTCGTAGCCGATCGTCCAGGCGATCGCCGCAGCGTAAAGCAGAAACGGCGCGACCGAGAGCGATCCGAAGGTCGCGGCCCAGCCCATCAGGGCGCCGTAGGCGAACGCAAATCCCAGCACGAGCTGCGGCCAAGACGTGACGCGCTTCATGAAGGGATAGATCGCCACGATAACCAGTGAGCCAAGGCCGAGCGCAATCGTGAACGGATTGAACTGCACGAGGGTCGCCGCGCCAATCAGCGCCTGCGCGGCCGCAAACAGCTTCGCATCGCGCGCGCGCACGCGCCCCGATGGCAGCGGGCGTCCGCGCGTGCGCTCTACGCCGGCATCGAGATCGCGGTCCACGATATCGTTGTAGGTCGAGCCCGCGCCGCGCATTGCGATGGCGCCGATGAGAAACAGCGCGCAATGGGCGACGTTGACCGTCCCGCCGGCGGCGATCGCCGCGAGCGCGGTCGACCACCAGCACGGCGCGAGAAGCAGTTCCCATCCGATCGGCCGGTCGAGCCGCGCTAATTGAATGAAGGGGCGCCACGTGGCGGGGGCGTGACGCAGAAGAGGATGATCGATCGAATCCGGCAGCGCGTCGACGACAGGCGGACGCGCCGCCGCGCCCTCGCCGCTCACAGAGGCCCGGTCGGCAACTTCACGGCGGGTTGCGCCTGCGCGGAGCCGAAGCCGCCGCCTGCCGCAGCGCGTTTGGCCTGCGCGGCGGCGGCGCAGGCTTTCTGCGCGAATTGCGGCGTCTTGGCGAAGCCGGCGCTCATGGCTTCGACGAATTGATCGGGGATCGAACACCAATCCTTGTTCTTCAACACCCAGTTCTTCATTTCCGTTTCCACGGAAACGAGCGTGCGGAACTTGGGACAGGCCGCCATCGGGTCGAGTTGCTTCTTCGGGCCCTTGACCAGCGCGTTAATCGACTGGAGGGCCGCAGCGCGCTTTTGCTGATAGCGGCCCATGTCGGTGTTGCAGCTCGACTCCGGCGCCGCCTGAACGGGGGCGGACTGCATGGGGGGCGCCATCGCGCTTTGCGGCATGGCGACCGCCGGCATCGAAACCGAAGGCGAGATCGCAGGATCGGCCGCCGTCTGGGCGTGGGCGTAAGGCGCCGCCGCGACGCCCAGCAGAACCGCGGCTCCCAGCGCACGCATGTGCGGCTTCACGTGTCGAAACGTTCGCATAGCAGTCCATCCCCCGCCGTCGAGCCTTTAACAACTCGCCGTCGCACGCTCAAGCGACGGCGCGCCGCCTCCGATATTGGCCAGTGCGCCCCATGCGGGCGCTCTGCGGCGATTTTTGGGCGCCGCCGCACCTTCGAGCAAGACGCATGGCTGATTGCGCTCGCCGCCAAGCCCGGGCTACCATCCAACCAACCGACGGCGTCGACGCCGCGGAAGCGAAAGCGTGGGAGGATTTCGATGCCGCAACTCAGTAGCGCCGCGTTCAGCGACAGCTACCTGCGGAAGCGCTGGTGGGTGGTTTTCGCGTCGTTTTGCGCGTTGCTCGTCGGCTCCGGCGCGATCAACGTTTTCGCATTCAACGTGTTCGTCATTCCGGTCACTCGCGATCTCAATCTCACGCGCGGCGACTTTTCGGCCGCACTCGCCTGGTATGGCGTTTTTCAGGGCGCCGCCGTCCTGGCGATGGGATGGTTCATCGACATTTTCGGCGTCCGCCGCGTGCATCTCGTCGGCGTCCTGCTCTTCGCGGTCTCGACCTTCCTTTTCGCCGAGATGACCGGCTCGCTCCTCGGCATCTACGCGCTTTACGCTTTCGCGGGCGCCTGCGGCGCGGCGCAGACGCCGGTCGGCTATTCGGCGGTGCTGACGCAATGGTTCGACCGCGAGCGCGGGCTCGCCCTCGGCGTCGCGACGGCGGGCGTGGGCTGCGGCGTCATCCTGGTCCCCGGCCTCGCCAACGCGCTGATGACGAATTACGGCTGGCGAGGCGCCTATATGGGGCTTGGCGTCGCGGTCTTCATTCTCGCGTTTATTCCGAACCTCCTGTTCATCCGCGACCGGCCCGACCTCGTGCGCGACGGCAAGCTGTCGGCGGAAATCTTGCCTGGCGTTTCGCTTGGCGGGGCGATGCGCCAATACCGATTCTGGGTTCTGCTCGTCGGCTTCACGCTGGCCGTCCTGGCGATCAACGGCACCATTACGCATGTCGTCCCGATGCTGGTCGACCGCGGCGTGCCGCCGCCGCAGGCCGTCCAAGCCGTTCAGGCGGCGGGCGTCGCCATCATCGGCGGCCGCATGATCTCCGGCTGGTTCCTCGACCGAGTCTGGGGCCCGCTCGTCGCGCTGTTCTTCTTCGGCCTGTCGATCATCGGTATGGGCGTGCTCGCTTCCGGCGCCACCGGCGCGCTGGCGGTCGTCGGCGCCATGATGTGCGGCTGCGGAATCGGCGCAGAAATCGACATCATGGGCTTCATGGTGAGCCGCTACTTCGGCATGAAAAACTACGGGAAAATCTACGGGCTCGTCTTCGCCGCCTTCAATCTGGGCACCGGCTTCGGACCCGCCATCAGCGGCTGGACGCACGACGCGTTCAAGTCCTACCAGCCGATCCTGTTCGTCTACATGGGCTTGCTCGCCTTCGTCTGCGCGATCCTCCTGACGCTTGGCGATTATGTCTACAAAGCCGGGCGGAGCCCGCGGCTCGAAGCCGAGGAGGTCGCCGCATGACCATCGTCGAGAGGCCCAGCGACGCCGACGCCGCAGCGCGGCGCACGACGGCCGGCCGCATCGACATCGATATCGCCACGACGAAGGCGGGGACGCCGGGCGGAATCTTCATGCGGCAGTTCTGGATCGCGGTCGGCCGATCCCAGGATTTGCGGAAGGGCCGCGCGAAACCGATCCGCATCATGAGCGAGGATTTCGCGCTCTACCGCGGCGACTCGGGCAAAGCCTTCTGCGTCGATTACCGTTGCCCGCACCGCCGCGCGCAGATGCACCTCGGCTGGATCGAGGGCGACGACATCCGCTGCGTCTACCACGGTTGGAAATTCGAAGGCGGCGGCCAATGCGTCGAACAGCCGGCGGAGGAGCCCGGCTTCGCGCGCAAGGTCCGCATCGGCGCCTATCCCTGCAACGAGTATCTCGGCCTGATCTGGGTTTATTTCGGCGACGGCCGGGCGCCCGCCTTCCCGCCCTTTCCATGCCGCACGACGCCCGGCGTCATCGATCTTTGGAACGTCGAGCGCGTGCCCTGCAACTATCTGCAGAGTTTCGAGAACAGCATGGACGAGGTGCATGTCGCCTTCACCCACGCGCCGGGCGGATCGCACGCCAACCTGGCGCGCGACCTGCCGATCATTTCGACGCAGGAGACCGATTGGGGCATGCTGCGCTTCGGCAAGCGCAAGACCGGCCTCGTGCGGCAGACCTTGCACTATGCGCCGAACGTGACGCGCGTCATCGTGCCGCCGCTCGCCGGAATGGACGGCGTCGGCGGCTGGCCGGAAATCTACTTCAGCTTCACGCCGATCGACGACGAGAACCATTTGTGGCTGATCGCCGGCCATGTGGAAGTCGAAGGCGCCGCGCTCGACGCCTACCGCGCGCAGCGCGACAAATATTTCGAGACCCTGGCCGCCGCCCCTCCGACCGGCGCCGTCGCGCAGGCCCTCATGGACGGCGAGGGCTATTACGCCGACGCGCGCCATCCCGATCTCGCGATCGTGCAGGACATCGCGGTTCAGGCCGGCCAGGGACGCTATCCCGACCGATCGAAGGAGCGGCTCGGACGCTCGGATGCGGGCATCATCGGCTGGCGCAAGATCCTGACGCGCGAACTGCGCCTCATCGCCGAAGGCGAGGAGCCGAAGCGGTGGCGCCGGCCGCCTGAGGACGTGAAGCCGACGCTCGGCTTCTGATCCCCCATCAGCCCCGCCGCGCCTCGATGGCGTCCCACATGGCGACCGCAAGGTCCGGCCCGCCGATCCGCTTGATGGCGCGAATGCCCGTCGGCGAGGTCACGTTGATCTCGGTCAAGTGACCGTCGATGACATCGATGCCGACGAAGATCAGGCCGCGCTTCTTGAGTTCGGGACCGATCGTCTCGCAAATTTCCATCTCGCGCGCCGTAAGGTCGCTCGCCTTGGCGGCCCCCCCGCGCACCATGTTGGAGCGGATGTCGTTTTCGGCCGGGACGCGATTGACGACGCCGGCCGCCTTGCCGTCGACGAGGATGATGCGCTTGTCCCCTTCGCTCACCTTCGGCAGAAATCGCTGGATGACCCAGGGCTCGCGGAAGGTCGCGGAAAAGAGATCGAACAAGGAGCCGAAGTTCGGGTCTTTCGGCGCAACCTTGAAGACCGCCGCGCCCCCGGCGCCGTACAGCGGCTTCATGACGACGTCGCCATGCTCCCGGCGGAACGCCTCGATCAGCGCGCGATCCCGGCTGATGAGCGTCGGCGGCATCAGGCGCGGAAAATTCAGGACGAAGATTTTCTCCGGCGCGTCACGGACGCTGGCGGGATCGTTAACGACGAGCGTCGCGGGGTGGATGCGCTCGAGCAGGTGAGTCGTCGTGATATAGGCGAGGTCAAAGGGGGGATCCTGGCGCAGCAGGACGACATCGCAATCGGCGAGATCGACGGTCGACGGGTCGCCGAGCGTCACGTGATCGCCGGCGACATCGCGCACTTCGACCGGCCGCGCCTCGGCGACGACGCGCTCGCCGCGCAGAGAAAGGCTCTCGGGCGTGTAATACAGCAGCGCGTGGCCGCGCAACTGGGCTTCGAGCATGAGGGCGAACGTTGAATCGCCGGCCACGTTGATGCGCTCGATCGGGTCCATTTGAACCGCGACTTTGAGGCCCATGTCCCTTGCTCCGTTGCGCGCGTCTCGTCACGGTTAAAGCACATCTTGACGCGCGGCCGTCAACCGGCCGCCTTCCGCGCGTCATTAACCACGTGTGAAGAGCGACATGCCTAGGATCGCGTCACCGGTAGTCGCCTGGTGTCGTATGCCCAAATATTCCCTCGGTGGGAGCCTTGTGCTCCGTCAGGCCTTGTTTCTCGCGCTCGTCGTCTCCTTCGGGCTGACGGCGATCCTGATCGCGCTCGGCCTGCGCAACGAAGCCCATGCGCTCGTCGGCGTTTCGCCGAGCGCGATCGAAGCGGCGACGACAGAACTCGTCGCCGACATCACACGGCTGCTCTGGTGGCTTGCCATGGGCACGGTTTTGACGGCGGCGCTGATCGTCGGCGTGTCGATCCCCGTCATGCATCGCACGTTGGCGCAGCCGCTGAAACGCCTCGCGACCAAGATGTCGGAACTCGCCGCCGGCGACACCGCGATCGCGATCTCCGACGCCGACCGCAGGGATGAAATCGGCGAGATGGCTCGAGCGTTGGCGATCGTGCGCGACGCCGTGAAGCGCAACAACGATCTGATGAGGGAACTCAAAGCGCGCGACGACCGCGAGGCGCAACTCCGACGCGAGGCGAGCGTGCGGGAGCGGGTGGAGACCTTCAACGGCGAGCTCACGCAGGCGGTCGCGCGGCTCGGAGACATGACCAAGCGGATGACCAAGGCCTCGGAATCGATGATCACCGCGGCTCGACGGGCCACCGACGACAGTTCGCACGCACGGGAAGCCTCGCGCAACGCGGCGGCCGACGTCGCCTCGGTCGCGCAAGCGTCGGAGCAGCTTCTCGAATCGATCGGCGAGATCAACCGCCAGGTGGTCCAGTCGACGACGGTCGTGCAGCGCGCTGTGGAGGAGGCGCAGCAATCCTCGGCCGGCATGGCGCGTCTCTCCGCCGCGGCACGCCGCGTCGGCGACGTCGTCAGCCTCATCTCGCGCATCGCGGCGCAGACCAACCTGCTTGCGCTGAATGCGACGATCGAGGCGGCGCGCGCGGGCGAAGCCGGCCGCGGGTTCGCGGTCGTCGCGCAGGAGGTCAAAAACCTCGCCACCCAGACGGCAAAGGCGACGCAGGACATCGCCGATCAGATCGCCGAGATGCAGGCGGCCACGAACGTGTCGGTCGGAGCGATCGAGATGATCCAGCGCAAGATCGGCGAGGTCGAACAGATTTCGACGATCATCGCGGCCGCGGTTCACGAGCAAGGCGCTTCGACGCAGGAAATCACCCGTAACGTGCGCTCCGCCGCGCTCGGCGCCGGCGCCATGTCGACGCATGTGGAGAGCGTCGAGCACGCCGTGCATCAGACGGACGCCAGCGCCGACACGGTCGTCGATCTCGCGCATGAGCTCGACGAGATGACCAGTTTCGTGCGCCAGCGCGTCGATGAGTTCGCCGGTGGCCTCGCCGCCTGAGCGGCGTCAGATCAGATCGAGGTCGAACGCGTTCTCGAGATGCTCCGGCCAACGCCAGGGCGAGACGAAGACCGCGTCGGCGCGCAACACATAGCCGTTGGCCCAGCGGTTCTGGCTCAGCCAGGCGCGAGCCGCCCGCGCGATGCGGCGTCGCTTGCGCTCGGAGATGGCGGTGCGCGCCGTCTCGACCGCCGGCCGGGCCTTGACTTCGACGAAGACGATGGTCGAGCCCTTCGCCGCGACGAGATCGATTTCGCCGCCGGAAGCGATGAAGTTTCGCGCGAGCACGCGGTGACCCGTCAGCGTCAACAGCGCCAGCGCCTTCCACTCGCCGCGACGGCCGAAGCCGCGCGCTCGCAGCTTCCGGTCGCGCGCGGCGAGAGGATCCGTCACGATGCAGGGTCCGCCGCGAGCTGCAGCGCCCGCGCATAGAGCGTTCGCCGAGACTGTCCCGTGCGCGCGGACACGACCGCCGCGGCGTCCTTGACCGACATCGCGGCGAGCGCCGCGCGCAGTTCGGCGTCGATCGCTTCGGCCGTCATCGCCTTCGCGTCGCCGTCGGGAGGGCCGACAAGCAGCACGATTTCGCCTTTTGGGTCGGGTTCGGACGCGAGCGCCGCGGCGAGATCGGGCAGGTTCGCGCGGCGTACGGTTTCGAAATGTTTGGTCAGTTCGCGCGCCATCGCGGCCGGCCTCGCGCCCAAGACCGCCGCCAAATCGGCGACCGTCTCGGCGACCCGGCGTGGCGATTCGAAGAAGACGAGCGTGCCTGGGATCGCCGTCAATGCGGCGATTCGCTCGCGACGCGCCGCGCTTTTGGGCGGCAGAAACCCCTCGAAGAAGAAGCGATCGGTCGGCAAGCCGGCGACGGTCAAGGCGGCCATTACCGCCGAGGCGCCGGGAACGGAGATCACCTCGACGCCGAGATCCGCCGCCTCCGCCACCAGTTTGAACCCGGGGTCAGAGATCAGCGGCGTGCCGGCGTCGCTGACGAGCGCGAGCGCGGCGCCCGCCGTGAGCCGCGCAAGCAGATGCGGGCGAATCACCGCCGCATTGTGCTCGTGGTAGCCGACGAGCGGTGTCGCGATGCCGTAATGGGCGAGAAGAACGCCGGTGACGCGCTTGTCTTCGGCGAGCACGGCGTCCGCGGCGGCCAGCGTCGCCAGCGCGCGAAACGAAATGTCCTTTAGGTTGCCGATCGGCGTCGCGACGACATGCAGGCCGGGCCTCAGCGGCTCGGCTTCGGCGCGCAAACCGAACGCTGCAAAACTTGGCGCCGCCGGCGTCTTGGACTTTGCGTCTTCGGTCATGCCGTTCTCTATTCAGAACTTTCATTCTTTAAATAGAACGATCCGCCTTAATTGGCAAACGATGCTAGTCCTCCGCAGATCGCCGCAGAACCGGTAGAAAGCGTGCGCCGGCGAAAGACCGGCTTGCTCGGGAGGATGGAATGCTGAACCGCCGGACCTTTTTCGGGGCCGCCGTCGCGGCCGCCGGCGCAGCCCCGTACGACCTCGCGTGGGCGGAGGACGAAAGCTGGCCCAACGGCGTCATCAAAGCGATCGCGATGTTTCCGCCGGGTTCAGGCGCGGACGTGAAGATTCGCTTCTACGCCAACAAGCTCGCCGAGAAACTGCGTTCGACCGTGATCGTCGAGAATCGCCCCGGAGCCATGGGCTATATCGCCACCGAATATGTCGCGCGCGCCAAGCCGGACGGCTACACGATCTATATTGCGCCAGGCAGTTCCATGCTGGCCGCGGCGCCGGTCCTGTTCAAGACGCTGCGCTTCGATCCGATCAACGATTTCGAGCACATCACGACGCTGAACTTCTCCGCATTCGTTCTCTGCGTCGCGGCTTCGAGCCCCTACAGGACCCTAGCGGATTTGACCGAAGCGCTGAGGAAAAAGGGCGCCGGCGGATCGTACGCATCGATCGCGCCGCCGAGCGTCGTCATGGGCGAATGGTACAAGTCGAAGCTTGGCCTCCAAACCGTCGAGGTCAAATACAAGGACCAGGGACCGCTCACCGTCGACCTCATCAACGGCGTCGTCGATTTCGCCAGCATCGATCTGATCTCCGTCGCCGGCATGATCAAGGACGGTCGCATTCGTCCGCTCGCCGTCGCCTCGGCGCAGCGGCTGCAATCGGTCCCCGACATCCCCGGCGCGGCGGAGGCCGGCATTCCCGGCCTCGACGTGAAGAACTGGTGGTCCGTGCATACGCCGGCCAAGACGCCGAAGTCGATCTGCGCCAAGCTGGAGACGCTTTTCAACATCATCGCCATCGAGCCCGACACGAAGAAGTTTCTGTTCGACAACGGTTCGGACCCGATGCCAGGCACATCGCAGTCGTTGCGCGCGCTGCTGATCGAAGACACGGCCAATTGGAAAGAATACGCGAAGATCGCGCACATCGAGCCCATCTGACGACGAGGCGAGGCCATGACGAGCGCGCGAATTTGTTTCGGGCAACGCGCGCTGGTAGAATAGCAGGATGATTTTCTTCGCCGATGGTTTTCCGAGGTCCGCACGGGCAAGCGCGCCCTCTGTCCGCGCGTTGAAAGCGCTCATGCTGCTTGGAGCCGCCGTGGCGCTCGCGGGTTGCGGGCCGATCGGCGGCTACGGCGCCGGCCGTCCGGCGCCCCCGCAGCGCTCCGCCGCGGCGACGCCCGCGGACGCGCCGCCCGCAGCGAACCCGAACGAAATCGGCTCGGGACCCGTCAAACTTGGCCTGATCCTGCCGCTGACGCAGCAGAACGGAACGAGCAATGTCGGCGCATCGCTGCGCAACGCGGCGGAACTCGCCTATCGGGATTCCGGCGGCAACGACGTCACGATCCTCGTCAAGGACGACGCCTCGTCGCCCGACGGCGCGAGAGACGCCGCCCAGCAGGCGCTGAACGAGGGAGCGGAGGCGCTGCTCGGTCCGCTGTTCGCGGCCAACGTTCGCGAGGCGGCGCGTCTCGCGCGCGGCGCCGGCAAGCCGATCATCGCGTTTTCGACGGACGCCAGCGTCGCGAATCGCGGCGTTTATCTCCTCTCGTTCCTGGTCGAGAATTACGTCGATCGAATCATCGAATACGCCGCTGCGCACGGCAAGCGCAGCTTCGCGGCCATGGTGCCGGATACCGACTATGGCCGCGTCGCGGAGGCGGAATTCCAAGGCGTCGCGGCGCGCAAAGGCGTGCGCGTGATCTCGATCGAGCATTACGGATCGGGCGGCGCGGCCCAAGCCGCCAAAACCATCGCGGCGCTCGGCGCGCAGGCGGATGCGCTTTTCATTCCCGAGCAGGCGGACGCCATGGCGAGCGTGTCGCAGGCGCTGGCGTCCGCGGGACTCGACAGCAAGAAAATCCAAATTCTCGGCACCGGCGTCTGGAACGACGCGCGCGTGCTGCGGCTGCCGGCGCTACAGGGCGCCTGGTTCGCGACCCCCGAAAATGGCGGCTTCAACAATTTCGCCGCGAAATACCGGGCCAAATTCGGCTCCGACCCGACACGCCTGGCGACGCTCGCCTACGACGGGACATCCTTGCTCATCGCTTTGGCGCGGCAGGGCGGCCCTCGCGGCTTCACCGACAGCACGCTGACCAATCCGTCCGGCTTCAACGGCGCCGACGGCGTGTTCCGGTTCCGCGCCGACGGGCTGAACGAACGGGGTCTCGCGGTTCTACAAGTCGCCAACGGCTCGGTCACGGTGATCAGCCCGGCTCCGCGCAGTTTCGGCCCTTCCGGCACCTGAGTCGCCCATAACGTCGCTCGATCGCTTACGCCGCGAGGTCGGCGACGACCGCGTCGAGCACGGGTAAGCCCTCGCGCGTCACCCGCAGGCGTCCGTCCGCGCCGATCGCGATCATGCCGTCCCCGATGAGCGAGGCGATGCGGGTCTCGTCGAGCGTGCGGCCCGACACGGCGTTGAAGCGCGCCGGGTCGACGCCTTCCGCCAGACGCAAGCCCATGAGCAGCATTTCGTCGCCCTGCTCTTCGTTCGTGAGGCTCTCGTCTTCCACCAGGCCATGGCCATCGGCCTCGACGATCGTCATCCACATTTCCGGATGCTTTTCCGTCGATTGCGCGACGCGGCCGCGGCCGTCGACGATCAGCCGCCCATGCGCGCCCGGACCGACGCCGGCGTATTCGCCATATCGCCAATAGACGAGGTTGTGGCGGCTTTCCCCGCCGGCGCGGGCGTGGTTGGAGACTTCGTAAGCCGGCATGCCCGCGCGATCCATGACCTCCTGCGTCACGTCCCACAGCGCACGGCCCGTGTCGGCGTCCGGCGGCGCGAGGCGACCCGCCGCGACCAGCTTTTCGAACATCGTGTCGTGCTCGATGGTCAGTTGGTACAACGACAGATGCTCGGGCGCGCGGCGCGCGGCGTCCTCAAGCTCGGCGCGCCATTGCGCCGGCGTCTGCCGAGGACGCGCGTAGATGAGGTCGAAGGACGCGCGATCGAAGGTCGAGGTCGCGATCTCGAGCGCGCGCATCGCTTCCGCCGCCGTATGCATGCGGCCCAGCGTCTTAAGATCGGCGTCGTTGAGCGCCTGCACGCCGAGCGACACGCGATTGACGCCGGCGGCGCGATAGCCGGCGAACCGCCCGGCTTCTACGCTCGTCGGATTGGCTTCGAGCGTTATTTCGACAGCGGGCGCGACCGACCAGTGGTCGTCGATCGCCTGCAGGATGGCGGCGACCGTCGCCGGCTGCATCAGCGACGGCGTGCCGCCGCCGAAAAAAATCGATGAGACGATGCGGCCCGGCGCAAGCGATGCGCGATGCGCAAGTTCGGTCCGAAAGGCCGCGACGTAGCGCGCTTCATCCACGCCGACCGCGCGAACGTGGCTGTTGAAGTCGCAATAGGGGCATTTCGACAGGCAGAAGGGCCAATGGACATAGACCCCGAAGCCCGAATCGTTAGGAGACGCGCCGGCCATGGCGGCTTATGGCACGCGCGCCGCCACGGGTCACGCGCCCCTCAGTCGCGGAGGCAGAGGCGTTCCAGCGCCTGGAACGCGCGAGCGCGGTGCGACAGCGCGCGCGAGCCGTCGGCGGGCAGGCCGTGCTTCTCCTCCGAGGACATCTCGCCGAAGGTGCGATCGTAGCCGTCCGGCAGGAATTGCGGATCGTAGCCGAAGTCCCGGTCGCCGCGCGGCGCGACGATCGTCCCATCGATCCGGCCCTCGGCGACGCGCTCGTCTCCATCCGGCCAGACGACGGCGAGCGCCGAGACGAAATACGCGCGGCGGCGGTCCGGCGTCATTGCGCCCTTGCTCCGCAATTCGGTCTCGATGCGGCGCATTGCAGCGGCGAAGTCCTTCGAGGCGCCGGCCCAGCGCGCCGAATAAATCCCCGGCGCGCCGTCCAACGCCTCTACGCAGAGGCCGGAATCGTCCGCCAACGCCGGCCGGCGCGCGAGCGTCGCGGCCGAGCGCGCCTTAATGAGCGCGTTCGCGACAAACGTGTCGCCGGTCTCCTCAGGCTCCGGCAGGCCGAGTTCGGCCGCCGACGCGCATTCGACGCCGTACGGCGCGAGCAATTCGCGCATCTCGCGCAGCTTGCCAGGGTTGTGCGTGGCGATGACGAGCTTGCCCGTGAGCTGCCGCGCCATCAGCCGATCGCGGCTTTCTGCAACGCGACGAGTTCGCCGACCCCTTTGCGCGCGAGCAGGAGCATGGCGTGAAATTGCTCCTCGCTGAAAATGGCGGCTTCCGCCGTCGCCTGGATTTCGACAAGGCCGCCTGAGCCGGTAATGACGAAATTCGCATCCGTCTCGGCGACCGAATCCTCGACATAGTCGAGATCGAGCACCGGCGTTCCCTTGCTGACGCCGCAGGAGATCGCGGCGACATGATCCTTGACCGGAAGCTCCTTGATGATCGAGCGCTGTCGCATCCAGCGCAGACAATCGTAAAGCGCGACCCAACCGCCGGTGATCGAGGCGGTGCGCGTGCCGCCGTCGGCCTGCAGCACATCGCAATCGACGACGATCTGCCGCTCGCCGAGCTGCTGCAGATCGACGACGGCGCGCAGGCTGCGGCCGATGAGGCGCTGAATTTCCTGCGTGCGCCCGGAGACTTTTCCCGCGGTCGACTCGCGTCGTGTGCGCGTCGATGTGGCGCGGGGAAGCATCGAATATTCCGCCGTCACCCAGCCGCGCCCCTGACCGCGCAGCCATTGCGGCGGCTTGTCTTCCAGCGACGCCGCGCACAGGACGTGCGTGTCGCCGAACTTGATGAGACACGAGCCTTCCGCATAGCGCGTCACGTTGCGCTCGATCGTCACCGGACGCATCGCGTCGACGGCGCGTTTGGAAGGTCGCATGGGGCTCTCCGCTTGGGCGGCCTTCTTAGACCATTTCGGCGGGTCGGCAAACGCGATCCGTGATCGCCTGTTCAGACGCGCAACACATGCTTAGACTGCGCAACGATGCGCACAGGTGCGACGCATCGGGAGAAGAACATGGCGACGTTCGATAAGCTGTTCCGGCTTGACGGCCGCATCGCCGTCGTCACGGGCGCGGGCTTCGGGCTTGGTCGCTCCTTTGCGCTGGGGCTCGCCGCCTTCGGCGCGCATGTCGTCGTCGCCGACTGTGACGGGACCACGATGGACGAAACCGTCGGCTTGGTTCGCCAGTTGCGCGGACTGGCCGACGCCGCGCCTGTCGACGTCAGCGACGAAGCTTCGATCGACGATCTCTGGAGCAAGGTGCGCGCGGAGCATGGCGGCGTCGACATTCTCGTCAACAACGCTGGCGTCACGAGCGCGCCGGTCCGCACGCATGAGCTTGCCGTCGCCGAGTGGGATCGGGTGACGCGCGTCAATCTGCGCGGCGTCTTTCTTGCCACGCGCGGCGCGCTGCCTCTGATGCTGGAGCGCAAACGCGGCTCGATCGTCAACATCGCTTCCATTGCCGGGCTCGGCGGTTTTTACCCGGGTTTTCCGCGTCTTGTCGCGAACTACGCCGCGGCGAAAGCCGGCGTGATCGGCTTCACGCGGCAGGTCGCCGCCGAATACGCGGCGGATGGCGTCCGCGTCAATGCGATCGCGCCCGGCTGGCACGGCGGCACAAACCTCGGCGCGCTGGCGCGAGCGAACTCGACGCCGGAGATTCTGTCACGCGCGGAAGCGGCGGTCGCGGCCGGCATCCCGATGCAGCGTCGCGGCGTTCCCGACGACCTCGTCGGCCTCGCGGTTTACCTTGCGAGCGACGCGTCGTCTTACGTCACCGGCCAGGTCATCGCGCACGACGGCGGCTGGAGCGCCGTGTAAGGCCGATGCTTGCTAATGCGTCCAGTCGCCTTTGGCGAAGACGTCGTCGTAATAGGCCTGCGAGATCGTGGAGACTTCCCACCACGTGTTGTTGAGATCGAGCAGCCGGAAGGCGCGGCGACCATCGACGGTCTCCATCGGGCCGACCTGCTTGATGGCGTAATCATCCTTCTTCGCCAGCGCGGCTTCGCGCGCAGCCTCGACATCCGTCTCGCTTTCGACCGACAGCTTGAAGTGGTTGCGGGGATTTTGCTCCTTCGCCTCGCCGTCCTGGATGTGCACGCAGACGACGGACCAAGGGCCACCTTTCCACATGTATTGCGCTTCCTTCAGCGGCCGGATGATGTCCAGACCGAGGAAGTCGACGAGAAAACGGCGCGTCGCCGCCATATCGGTGCACTCGATCGTGCCGTGCGTGAAAGCTTCGGTCTTGACGGCGGCCATGCGCCCCTCCCCTGTCGTTTCAGTCAGCGTATTGGTCGCCCTTTTCTCGCAGCGCCTCATAGACGAGATCCGGCGCGCGATACTCGACCTCCCACCAGTTCGAGTCCTTGTCGGTGCAGTAGATGGCGTAGGACCCGTTGCGGAAGAACGGTTTTTGCACGCGCGTCAGCCCGTATTCCGCTTTGTTGGCGCTGAGATTGGCGTAAGCCTCGTCGACGGCCGCCTGCGTCGGCGCCTCGAACCCCCAATGATTGAGCATCTCCTGCGGCGTCTCGATCGCCGCCTCTTCGCGCACTTCCAGCACCCAATAAGGCTTGCCGTGCTTGGCTTCGCCCGGTCGATGGCCGCGCTCGCGGACATACATCAAGCCTTTCGACGGCTCGACGCATTCCATGTCGAACCCATCCTCGTACATGCGGCGCGACCGCTTGAGGTCGGTCGTCACCAGCGTCCCGCAGATGAGCGAGCGCGTTTTGACGCTCGGCCCCTCTGCGGCAGGTTTGCCCTGTATGGTCATGTGAGCGTCTCCTCGTCGCATCTTCAAAGATCGAGCGTCAGCGTCTCGCCCGGCGTGGCGCGCGACACGCAAACTTGCAGGAACTCGTCGCGCTCGTCGTCGTCAAGCACATCGTCGCGATGATCGACCTTGCCTGACGTATAGGCGACGCGGCACGTGCCGCAGCGGCCGCTCGTGCAAAGCGTCTTGACCCGCACGCCTCCGGCTTTCAACACGGCCAGAATGCTTTGATCGGCCGGCACCGTCATCCGGCGTCCGCTCCTGCCGAGCACGATATCGAAGGGTTCGTCGGTGATCTCGGGCGCGAGATCGGCGGCGCTGCCCTTGAAAAGCTCGTAGTGCAGCGTGCCTTTCGGCCAGTCGGAGGTCGCTGCGATCGTGGCGCGAATGAAGCCCAGAGGCCCGCAGACATAGACATGCGCGCCGGCCGGCCGGGTCGCGAGCAGCGCTTTCAAATCGAGACCGCTCGCGGGATCGCCGCCGTCGAAGTGCGTGATGAGCCGAGCGCCGCAAAGCGCCTCCAGTTCGTCGACGAACGCCGCCTCCTCACGCGAGCGGGCGCAATAATGCAGGGTAAAATCCTTGCCCAGCGCGGTGAGACGAGCCGCCATCGACATCATCGGCGTGACGCCGATCCCGCCGGCGATTAGAATTGAGATTTCAGCGGGTTCATAGAGCGCAAAGTCATTCGACGGCAGCGCGGCGGCGACAATGTCGCCCACCTTCAACTCGTCGTGCATATAGACCGAACCGCCCCTGCTTTCGCGTTCGCGCAGGACGCCCAGCGCGTAGCGCTCTGGCGCGCCCGGATCGTTCAGGAGCGAATAAGACCGCTGTTCGCCGTTGGGCAGTTCGAGATCGATATGCGCGCCAGCGGTGAACGGCGGCAGCGCTCCTCCATCGGCCGCGCGGAGTTCGATCCGGCGGATGCGCGCCGTCACGGCGTCACAACGCTCGACCTTCAGCATCAGCGCCACACGCGCCTCCCCGTGCTTTCTCCTGCGGCGAAACTAGCGCAACCGCGGGCGATGGCAAGCCGCGGGTCTCGGCTTACAGCGCGGCGAGCTTCGGCATGACATGGGTCGAAAAGAGTCTCATCGAGCGCAGCGCCTCCTCGACGTCCATATTGCCGAAGAAGGGATAGGCGATGAGATAGTTGATGCCGAGCCTGTCGACCTGCCGCTCGATTTCGGCGCGGACCTGTTCCGGCGTCCCCGCAATCATCGTGCCCTCCTTCAGGGCGTCCTGATACGTTTCGGCAAGCGGAATATTGAGCCGCTGCGCCAGGTTGCCCTGATGCTGATGCCGTCGCAGCAGCCAGGTCAGGTTGGCATGATGCTTGGCGGCGTTGGGCTCGGCGATGCGACGCGCTTCGGCTTCGGTCTCCGCCACGACGATTTGCCGCGATACGCCCACAGCGAGACCGCCCTTGAACTCAGGTTTTGGCGAGGCAGGCGCTCCACGCTTCGCATAAGCTTCGCGGAACGCGTCGATGTTCGCCCTGGCGCGCTCGACCGGGCCGTTGGTGACGAAATGCAAACCCTTTTCGCCGCCCCATGCGGCGCCCGTCGTATTCGAGGAGGCGTACCAAAAAGCCGGATGCGGCGCCTGCAGCGGATGCAGCGGCACGGGCACGTCCTTGTATTGATAGCGTTCGCTCGCGAAGGTCAGCGTATCGCTGGTGAGGGCGGCGAGCAGGCATTCGTAGCCTTCGATGAAAATGTCCCGCGACTTGTTGTGGTCGATGTTGTGGAAGCCCATTTCGAAGGGCGACACGCCGCGCCCGACGCCGATCTCGAAGCGGCCGCCGCTGAGATGATCAAGAATCGAAACCTCTTCGGCCAAGCGAAGCGGCGAGTAGAGCGGCAGCAGGTAGACGAGCGGTCCGAGACGCAGGTTCTTCGTGACCTGCGAAACCGCCCCAAGCCACGCGCCGGGAACGGGCACGGTGTTGAGCGGCGAGGCGTGATGCTCGGCCACGTGGTAACCCCAGAAGCCCGCCTCGTCCGCCGCCTTCACGAAGCGGAGGCGCTCCTTGAAGGTTGTCGCGATCGGGCGCTCCGCATATTCCACGTGATCGAAAATGCCGACCTTCATCGTTCCTCCGTGCCGGCTTATGGGCGCGGCCGAGCCGTCGGCCTTGCGATCGTTTAACATGCGCGCGCCGTTGCCACCATGCGCAAAAGCCGTCACTCTGCCAGCAACGGCGTCAAAAACGGCTGCATCGCGCGTGTGAATAGAGGGAGTGCAAAGGGTGCAATTCGGTCTCTATGTGCCGCAACCCAATGTCACGGCCGGCTCGCCCGAAATCGCCCATGCGCGCGATCACGCGATCGAGCCGCTCGGCGCCGGCGAGGTCGACCTGCAGTCCGTACTCGCCCACGACGTGCTGCTGGAAGCAGACCGTCTTGGCTTCGACATCATTCTTTTTGCCGAGCGCCACCTCGGGCCCGACCTCGCGGCCTGGATCATCGCCAGCGCTATCGGCGCGCAGGCGAAGCGCCTGCGCAGCATGATCGCCATCCATCCGGGACTTTGGCATCCGGTCATGGCGGCCAAGCTCGCCGCCTCGCTCGACCGCATCAGCCCAGGCCGCATGGCGATCAACATCGTCACCGGCTGGAACGAAAAAGAGTTCCGCATGTTCGGCGGCGAGGTGATGCTCGAGGACGACAGCAAGCGTTACGCGCGCGCCAAGGAATTCGTCGATATTTTGCGGGGCGTCTGGACTCAGTCGCCGTTTTCGTTCAACGGCGACTATTACAAGATCAAAGACGCCGACTTGCAACTGCGGCCGGCGACCGCGACGACGCCGGAAATCTTCATGGCGGCGCGCACGAGCCCCGGCCTCGACATGGTCGCTTCGACCTCCGATTGGTGGTTCGTCGACTTTCCCAAGACGGTGGCCAACGTCGAGGAGGTTGAAGGCGCGCTCCGGCAGAAGATGGCGGATGTCTCGGCGCGCGCCGAACGGCAAGGCCGCAGGGTGAAGTTCGCTTTCAATCCCTTCATAGCGCTCGGCGAAAACCAGGAGGCGGCGACGGCGGACACCGAGAAACGCCTGCTCGCCTTCGAGCCTGGCGCCGACACGCGCCTCATCAAATCGCGCCTGGGGCCGCCGACGAAGGCCGGCGGCCTTGGGGCGCCCCGACAGGTCCGCGACCAGATGCGTCGCTACCGCGATATGGGAATCGAACTTTTGCTGCTCAAATTTTTCCCGACGGTCGAGAACACCCGACGCATCGCAGAAGAAATCATCGAGCCGATGCGGTCGTCCTGACGACCGGCGGCGCATTGGAGGATTGATGATCGGAAACCCGAACGCGGCTTTGGCTGCGAGTTTATGCTTCGCGGCCGTGTGCATCGGGACCGGCGCGCAGGCCGAGGACGATCTCTTCGCGCGCAAGACGATCACAATCTACGTCGGCAATACGGCCGGCGGCACCTACGACCTTTATGGCCGCCTTGTCGCGCGCCATCTTGGCGCGTTCCTTCCCGGCAAGCCGAGCGTCGTCGTCGAGAACATGCCCGGCGCGGGGTCGCTGCGGGCGGCGAACTATATCTACGGCGCGGCGCCGAAGGACGGAACCGCGATGGGCATCGTCACCGAGACGATCGCGATCGAGCAGGCGCTCAGCAATCCGGCTGCGCAATACGACGCGAGCAAGTTCGCCTGGTATGGCCGCGTCGGCCCGAGCAACGCCATCCACGCCATGTGGCGCACGTCCAAGGTGCAGTCGATCGATGATGCGAAAACCTACGAGTCGACGCTCGCCGGCACGGGCGCCGGCAACATCGCCGAGATCATCCCGACGCTGCTCAACGCGCTGCTGAAGACCAAATTCAAGATCGTGCGCGGTTATCCAGCGGCGAACGAGGCGCTGCTCGCGATGGAACGCGGCGAAGTGGAGGGCGCCTCCGCCAACTGGGCGACGATTAAAATCCAGAAGAAGGAGTGGCTCGTCGACAAGAAGGTCAAGATCATCCTACAGGATCTGCCGACGCGCGGTCCCGACCTTCAGGACGTGCCGGCTTTGGGCGAACTGGGCGACACGCCCGACGATCGGCAGCTGACGGGGCTCTACGCCAGCGTCGGCGCTATCGGCCGATCGATGTTCGGGCCGCCGGGCGTCCCTGCCGCCACAGTCTCGGCGTTGCGCGACGCCTTCGACGCGATGAACAAGGACCGCGATTTCATCGCCGACGCCACCAAGGCGAACGTCGAGACGGCGCCAGGCTCGGGCGCGGACCTGCAAGCTTCCGTGGAGAAGACGTTGGCGTTGCCGGACTATCTGCGCCAACGCGCGCAGGGGATTTTTGCGCGCTGATTGTCGCCGCTGCCGGCTGCGGCCGTTGACGGTCGCAAGCCCGCATGTTTGGTCGCTCCGCCATGATCCGCATCGACGCCCGCAACGCCATCGACGAGACGGAACTCGAAGAGAGCTTCGTGCGCGCCGCCGGCCCGGGCGGCCAGAACGTCAATAAGGTCGCGACCGCCGTGCAACTGCGCTTCGATCTCGGCCGCGCGAATGGCCTGACGGAAGATACGCGCGAACGGCTGACCAAGCTCGCCGGCCGACGCCTCAGTCGCGACAGCGTCCTCATCATCCAGGCGAACCGCTTCCGCACGCAGGAGCGCAACCGCGCCGATGCGCTTGAGCGCCTGCTCGCCCTGGTCGGGCAGGCCGCCGAGCGGCCGATCCTGCGACGCGCGACGCGGCCGACCCTCGCCTCGAAGCGCCGACGGCTCGACTCCAAGCGCGCCGCCGGCGCCACAAAGACATTGCGACGCACGCCTTCGGGCGAACCTTAGGCCGCGCACTTTTTCTGCCCCGGTGTGGCTGCCGGCACACAGCGCCGGCGCTAAACGCGCGTTATGCTTCATTCCTCCAGGATGAGCTGGGCGAAAATCGGGGGTATTTCAACGATGGCGCCGCGCGCGCGCAAGACCGGCGATCCGGCGACCGACGCCGCCGCGCTGATCCTGCGGCTGGGCATGATCGTGCTGGCGATCCTGGTTCCCTGCGCCTCCGTCGTCTCGCGCCGTCCGTTGTTCATCCTGATGCCGATCGGCGCCGTCCTGCTCATCATCGGCAGCCGTCTCGCGCCGGGGCCTTCGACCCATCCGATCGGCCGCGTGACGCGCTCGATCCTGTCGCCGTTGGGGCTTGCGACGCTGATCTTTGTCGTCTGGGCCGGCCTGTCGTTCGCCTGGACGCCATTTCCCGGGATTGCGCTGGAACGGTTTTTGAAAACGGCGGGGACGTTGCTCGTGGCGTTCGTCGCCATGGCGAGCCTTCCCGAGCATATGCGCGCGTCGAACTCCAATCTTCTGCCGATCGGCGTCGCGGCGGCGGCGCTCGCCATCATCAGCGTCGCGCTTGTCGCGCCGCAAAACATCCTTGGGGGCGACGCAGACGGCAACACCGTGAGGCGGGCGACGATCGCCATCGTCATCCTCGTCTGGCCGGCGCTTGGCGCGCTTGCGATCCGCGAGCGGGTGGCGACGGCGGGCGTGGTGGCCGTCGGCGTGGCCATCGCCGCCGCGGCGGTCTGGACGCCGCTGGCTCTCAGCGCGCTCATTCTGGCGATTTTGGCGTTTTCCTTCGCCTTTTCGAACCCCGTTGCGACCGGGCGCGGGCTCGGCTGGCTCTCGGCGGCGCTCATCCTGCTCGCCCCAGCGCTGCCGCTGGCGGCGACGGCGCTCCTGCCAAGCCGATTCGACGCAAGCGGGCCGCTGGCGATGTTCCCCGTCTGGGCGGAGGTCATCCAGACGGACGGCTTGCGGCTGCTGACCGGGCACGGATTCGACACGTCCGTTCGCGCGGCGCTGGCGGGACGCCTGCCCCCCGGCGCGCCGACGGGGCTCCTGTTCGAGGTCTGGTACGATTTCGGGCTCATCGGCGCCTGCGCCACGGCGGCCATGGCCTTCGCCGCCTTCAACGTGGCGGGCCACGCGGCGCGCGTGATCGCGCCCTTCCTTCTGGCGGCGCTCGCCTCGATGCTGGTTCTCGGCGTCGCCGGCGAAGCGCTCTCGCAACTATGGTGGGTGACCGTTCTCTGCGCGGCCGCGATTTACTTCGCCATCGTCATGCGCGCGCAGCATCGCCCGGACAGGGTCCGCGCGCAGGTCGCAACGACGCCGGCCCAGCCCGCCTAAGCCTCCGAGCGCGTCGGAAAGACGATGAGATTGTCCGGCGGGGCGCGGCTCGCCCCGTCGCCGAACTGCATCGAGAAGAAGTCGCGATAGACGCCGGCGCGAGCGATCAGTTCCGCATGGACGCCCGATTCCGCCACGCGTCCGCCGTCAATGACGCAGATGCGGTCGGCGTTGATGATTGTTTGCAGCCGGTGCGCCACGACAAGCGTCGTGCGCCCCGTGCGCAGCGCATCGAGCGCCTTCTGAATTTCCCGTTCCGACTCGGAGTCGAGCGCCGCAGTGGGCTCGTCGAGCAGCAAAATCGGCGCATCCTTGAGAATGGCGCGCGCGATCGCGATGCGCGCGCGCTGGCCGCCGGAAAGCTGGGCGCCCTGCTCGCCGACGTTGGTGTAGTAACCGTTGGCGAAGCCCTCGATGAACTCATGCGCATGCGCCTTGCCGGCGGCAGCGACGATCTCGTCTTCGCTGGCGTCGGCGCGGCCGAGCGCGATGTTGTCGCGAATGCTGCCGCGAAACAGGAAAACGTCTTGCGAGACAAAGGCGATCGCGCCGCGCAGCGTTTGCACGTCGACGCCGGCGATGTCCTGCTCGTCGATCAGCACCCGGCCCGCGTCGGGCGCATAGAAGCGCTGGATGAGCCCGATCATCGTCGATTTGCCGCCGCCCGACGGTCCGACCAGAGCCGTCGTCGCGCCGGGTTCAGCCACGAAATCGACGCCCTTCAGCACGGGTTCGTCCGAGCGGTAGCCGAAGCGCACGCCCTCGAACCGGACGCAACCGCCTTCGATGGCGATCGCCGGCGCGTCGTTCGCCTGCGCCTCGGCCGGCGCGCGGTCGAGGATCTCATAGATCATCCGCGCGCCGACAAGCCCGTTCTGAATATCGAGATTGAGCCGCGCCAGGCGCTTCAACGGTTCGTAGGCCAGGAGCAGCGCCGCCACGAACGCGAAGAACGATCCGGGATCGGCGTGATGGATCGTGACGCGCCAGGAGCCATAGAAGATCACTGCGCCAACCGAGATCCCGGCCAGCGCGTCCGTCACGGGGCTCGATATCGCCGATCCCATGGCCACGCGGTTGGCGGAGCGCTCCACCTCGCGGACGGCGCTCGCCATGCGCGCGCGCATGACGCTCTCCAAATTGAACGATTTGACGATGCGCGCGCCGAGCACCGTCTCCTGCAGGATCTCGGCGATCCGCGCCGACCCGTCGAAGGAGCGGCGCGCAAAGCGGCGGATCCGCCGGATGAGACGCCCGAGCAGCGCCATGCCGACGGGCAGCGTGGTGAGCGCGATGGCCGCGAGAACGGGATCCTGCGTGACCATGACGAGAATCAATCCAAGCGCCGTCAAAGCGTCGCGGCTGATCGACGTGATGGCGACTTGCAGCGCATCGCGCATGCCGTTGGCGGCAACGGACAGCCGCGTCATGAAATCGGCCGAGTGGCGTTCGTGGAAGAAGCGCATGTCCTGCAAAAGCAGCGCATCGAAGAGTTGGCGCTGGATGGCGGCCACGATCCGGTTGCCGGTCCGCGACAGGAGCGCCATCGAGCCGAATGTCGCGAGACCGCGCAGGGTGAACAGGCCGGCCACGGCCCAAGACATCGCGCGCAGCTCTTTGAAGCTGGCGCCGTCGAACATGTGGTTGAGGATCGGCTTGAGCAGCCAGGCCGAGACCGCAGTCGCCGCGGCGCCGACGCCCAGCAACACGGCTGCGGCCAGGTAGGCGCCAAGGTGGCGTCTGGCGTGCTCGGAGGCGATCCGCCGCAGCAGGCCAAGCGCGCCCAAATCCGCGGCGGGTTTCGAGGCGGTCATGGCGACGGGTTACCGGCGGCCGAAGCCGAAAGCAAGGCGCGCGTGGCTCCGCTATGGAAGGACTTCGCGGTTGACACGCGCGCGCAACGCCATCCTAAGTCGCGTGAACGCACGCGATGAGGCGCGCTTTTCAAATCGTTCTCGACTCCGAAGGCCGCGCCATGCGTTCCGACAGCGCTCCCATCGCCCGCTATGACTCCGTCGCGATGACGCTTCACTGGGCGACCGTCGTCTTCGTGGCTTTTCTCGCGCCGCTCGGGTTGCTGTTCGACAAAATACCACGCGACGCGCGCGGCTTTTGGATCAACATTCACGTCACCGTCGGCCTGTTGTTCTTCGCGCTCATTCTGATGCGCCTTCTGTGGCGGATCGGCCATCGGCCTCCAAGCTTGCCCGCCGACGCCGACGCGCTGAGCCGGCGCGTATCGAACCCGTTCCACGGGCTGATGTACGTCGTCATCTTGGTCATCACGACGCTTGGCGTCGTGGCCCGCGTCTGGCACGGCCGCACATTCGACTTCGGCCTGTTCACGCTCGACTTCGGCGTCGCCTCGAACCGCGCGGTGTTCCCGCGCGCCGAGCAATATCACCTCTATGCGGTCTACACCCTTCTCGGCCTCATCTCGCTGCATATCCTCGCCGCGCTTTGGCATCAGTTCATCCGACGCGACAGCGTCATGCTGCGCATGACGCCAAGGCCGCGCGCCTAAAAGGCCACGCCGACGACCCGACGCAAGACGGCGTCCACATCCCGGGGGGCCGCATCGCTTGTCCACGCCACATGCTGGTCGGGCCGCACCAGGATCAGCCTCGCCTCGTAGTCCTTGCGGCCGCCCTCAAGCGTATCGCGGATCACGGTGAGCGGAACGTTAATCCTGCGTGCGGCCGTCTCGAAGGGCGCGACCGTCGCTTCATCTGCGCCGAACGCCAACAACGCGAACCCGTCACCCAGTTCCTCGAACACATCGCGTCCCGAACTCAGCTTGCGCGGCGCGAGGTGGTGGCCGGCGCGCGCCTTGAACATGTAATCGCCGCGCGCCTGGCTGACGCCGCCCGGCGGCCCGAACACGATCGGCGACCCCTCATAATTGGGTTCGTAATTCATCACGAAGCGCGCGCTGCCGGTCTTCAACGACGCCCAAGCGCGATCGAAGGCTTCGGGCTCCCGCTTCGGATCGTGCCGGTTGATCAGTTCGCCCTCCCAGGCGATGCGCGCAGCGATGAATTCATCGCCCAACTGACGGAACACCGGCCGCCTTTCCTCATCGTAGGAGTCGAGCAGCGGTTCGCCGCCCCATCCCTTCAGCCTCGCCGCAAGCTTCCAACCGAGATTGGCGACATCCTCAAGGCCGTTGTTGAGGCCGAATCCGCCGTAGGGCGGATGGCTGTGCGCGGCATCGCCTGCAATGAACACCCGACCGGCGCGGTAGCGGTCGGCGACGGCGACCTTCAAATCCCAGAAGCCGACGTGATCGAACTCCAGCGCGAATTTGAACCCGGTCGCTTCGTGCAGAAGCTTTTCGAAATCATAATTGTCGCGCGTCGTGTCGGCCGGCACCGGCGAATGAAAGAACCAGCCGATCTCCGGATCGATGCGGCCAAAAAATTGCCAATAGCCGTTCAACTCCGGCTTCAGAGCGCGATAGGTCGAGAGCAGCGGGTAGCGCTTCAACCCCTCTGTCAGTTCGCGCGACCGGAAAACGGCGAGCACCATCACCTGATCGAAATCGCTGCCGTCGCGGCGGATACCGGCCTGGTCGCGAACGATGGAATGACCGCCGTCGCAACCGACCAGATAGTCGGCCTCGATCGTCTCGGTCGCTCCGCCGCGGTCCGTCTCGATGGCTACGCGGACGCCGTCGCCATCTTGCACGAGCGATTTGGCGACCCAGCCGAATCGCGTCTCGATCAGCGGGATCGCCTCCATACGTCGGCGCAGCACGCCTTCGAGCGCGTATTGCGGCATGCGGTCGTTCTTCTGAAAGTAATACCGCCCGACAGCCTCGCGCCCCTCGAAGACGTGATAGCGCTCGTTCATCAGATCCTTGTAAGCGGTGACGCCCGCCGCCGGCACTTCAGGCGGTAGAAGACGCTGCGCACGCAAATCGTCGACGCAGCCCCAGAAGTAGAAGCGCTCGAGCGTTCGCTGCGTCAGGTTCTGCCCGCGCGGGATCTTTTGCATGCCGACGCGGCGCTCGACGAGCACGCAGGAGACGCCACGAAGGCCAAGATCGACCGCGAGCCCCACGCCGACGGGACCGGCGCCGACGATCACAACCTGCGTCCTCGCGTTCATGCGCTCTCCCGCTCAGGCGCGCGCCGCGCGCTGGGTTTCCTTGGCTCATCCTGCTAAACGGGTCGCCGCGCGAACTCAACGCGCCAGCTAGGGATCTTTTCGGCGATGGATGAGCCCGGCCGCCGCGCTCCGTCTCTCAGCGGCGAGACGCGTCTCTTCGCCATTCTCGGCGACCCGATCGCGCAGGTGAAATCGCCCGGCGGCATGACGCAAGGCTTCGCCGCCCGCGGCCGCGACGCCATCCTCGTCCCCATGCATGTCGCGTCGTCCGATCTCGCCGGCGTCGTGGAGCGTTTGGCCCGCATCCGCAACTTCGATGGCACGATCGCCACAATGCCGCATAAGTTCGCCTGCTTCGATCTTTGCGCCAGCGTCGGCGAACGCGCGCGCGTCCTGCGCGCGGTCAACGTGATGCGTCGCGATCATGCGGGAGGTTGGCATGGAGACATGCTCGACGGACTGGCCTTCGTCGCCGCGATCGAGGCGAAAGGCTTTGCGCCGCGCGACCGCAACGCGTTGCTTGTCGGCGCCGGCGGCGCAGGATCGGCGATTGGCCTCGCGTTGCTCGAAGCCGGCGTCGCGCGGCTCGCCATCCACGACAGCGATCCGACGCGACGCGCCGCGCTCATCGCGCTCCTTACCCGCCGCGCGCCCGGTCGCGTCACCGTGGGAACCAACGACCCGGCGAGCTTCGACCTTGTCGCGCATGCCACGCCTGCAGGCATGCACGAAGACGATCCGCTGCCGATCGACGTCGCGCGGTTGTCGCCCGGCTGTTTTGTCGGCTGCCTCATCACCGCGCCCGCCATTTCGCCGCTGGTCGCGGCGGCGCGCGCGAAGGGGTGCGCGACATCGAGCGGCGGCGACCTCTACGAGGCCTCGCAGCGCCTGATGCTCGACTTTTTTATCGGCGTCTAGGCCGGCTTCTTCGCTTCGAGAAGACGCCGGGTTCGCAATCAGTGGCAACGCCGCGCTTCCGCGCGCAGTCAGCGGCCCATTGACGTCGCGCCATGACCCATCGCGCCGCCGCCCGGACCCTGATCGCCGATCCCGCCAACCTTGAAGGCGACTTCCGTCTTGCCGGCGCGCTCGAAAACGAGGATGACCTTCAGCGTGTCGCCTTGCGCGAGCGGGCGCTTGAGGCCCAGCAGCATCAGGTGATCGGCGCCGGGTTTGAGTTGAACCGTCGCGCCGGGCGCGATGGCGAGGCCGTCCTTCAGGCGGCGCATCTTCATGACGCCGTTGTCCATCGACATCTCGTGCACCTGCACGGCGTCTGCGGCCTCGCTCGACCCATCGAGCAGGCGGTCGGCCACGGTCCCGGTGTTGTGGACCGTCAAATAGCCGGCGCCGACCTGCGACCCCTTCGGCGTGGCGCGCGACCAAGCCTGATCGATCGTCAGGTCGCCTAGCTTGACCGTCTGCGCCAGCGTCGGCGTTGCGGCGAGGGCCAGCGTGAGAGCGATGAAAACGGCGCGAAGACGCGGCATGATCGAACTCCTGAGACGCCGCGTTCCAAGCCACGCAGCAATTGAGTTTTAGATCAAAGCCGGCCGCGCCAGAAGGCGGACGCGCGTTGCGAGACGGCGACGCATTGTCCCACTTGCCTGGCGGCGGGTCGCTTTCGCGGCGCCGCAGCATACGCGATGGCTATCGCCTATCCGCGAAATGCGCCATGATCGATGCGCGACGCGATATGCGCGTCCGAAATCGGGAGACAGACGTGGCGAACTACACGCTCATGGTCGATGGGGCGTCGCACACGATCGACGCCGACGGCGACATGCCTTTGCTTTACGCCTTGCGCGACGACCTCGGTCTGAACAATCCTCGCTTTGGCTGTGGCCTCGCGCAATGCGGCGCCTGCACGGTCCTCATCGACGGAGAGCCGGCGCGCTCGTGCTCCGTCCCGGTCGATTCGATCGCCGGCGGGAAGATCACGACGCTGGCGGGGATCAAAACGGACGGAAAACCACACAAGGTGCAGGCTGCATTCATCGAAGAGCAGGTTCCGCAATGTGGCTATTGTCTCAACGGCTGGGTGATGACCAGCGTCGCCTTCCTCGACAAGACTCCGAACCCCACGGACGCGCAAATCCGCGAAGCTTTGTCGGGCATCAAGTGCCGCTGCGGCACGCATCTGGCGATCCTGCGCGCGGTGAAGCGCGCGGCGACGGCTTAAGGGGGCGGCCATGAACATGCAACTCAATCGCCGCGGATTCGTCGCCGGAACAGGCGCTCTCGTCGTCTCCATCGCCGCGCCGGGCGTAACCTCGCCCGCGTTCGCCGGCGCGCCGGCCCCGCTCGATCAACGGCCGGCGCTCGATCCGACAAAGCTGTCGTCCTATATCAGCGTGAACGGCGACGGATCGGTCAACGCCTACCTTGGCAAGCTCGACATGGGCCAAGGCACGGACATCGGCATTGCCCAGATGGTCGCCGAAGAACTCGACGTCGGCGTCGACCGCGTGCATATCCTGCAGGGCGACACGGACACCTCGCTAAACATGGGCGGCGCCACCGGTTCGTCCGGCGTCTGGAAAGGCGGCGCGGCGCTCCGCAACGCCGCCGCTGAGGCGCGCCGCATCCTCGTCGACATGGCGAGCGACAAGCTGGGGCTGCCTCGCGAGAAGCTGCTCGTCGAGAACGGCGTGGTCAAGACGAACGACGACGCGGCCGAGAAGGTCAGCTACGCGGACCTGATCGGCGGCAAGTGGTTCGACGTTCCGCTCGAATGGAACCAGCAGATCGGCATCATGCTGGCGGTCAAAGGCCAAGCCAAACTGAAGCCCTACGCCGACCATAAGGTGATCGGGAAGCCGATCCGACGGCGCGATATCGCCGACAAGGTCATGGGCGAGATGGTCTACGCCGTCGACGTGAAGCCCGAGGGGATGCTGCACGGCCGCCTCGTGCTGCCGCCGGTCGCCGGCGCGTCGGTGACGACGGTGGACGAAGGCTCGATCGCGCAAATTCCGGGCGCGCGCGTGGTGCGGGAGCGCGATTTCCTCGCCGTTGTCGCGCCGCGCGAGTGGGACGCCATCAAGGCGCAGCGTCAACTGAAGGTGGCGTGGTCGGCCGCCACGCCGAACCTGCCCGGCCACGCCGGTCTCTACGAATGGATCGAGAAGGCGAAGCCGAACAAACGCGCAGTCGAAGTGGACGAGGGCGATCTTGATAAGGCGTTCGCCGATGCTGCCAAAGTGGTCGAGGCGACCTACACTTGGCCGTTCCAATCGCACGCCTCGATGGGGCCTGGCTGCGCGGTCGTCGACTACAAGCCGGACGGCGTCACCACAGTCTGGACGCCGACGCAGAAGCCGCATTACGCGCGCGACGGCGTCGCCAATATCCTGAAGCTGCCCCCGGAGAAGGTGCACGGGCTCTACGTCATGGGGCCGGGTTCGTATGGCCGCAATGATTCCGGCGACGCCGCTATGGCGGCCGCGCTGATCTCCAAGGCCGTCGGGAAGCCGGTTCGCGTGCAGCATATGCGCGACCAGGGCAGCGGCTGGGACCCGAAGAACCCGGCCTCCGTGCACAAGGTGCGCGCCGCGGTCGACAAAGACGGCGTCGTCACCGCTTGGCATTTCGAATCGAAGGCGTTCTCCCGCCTCGACGTCGAGAGCAACGAAAGCCAACCGGCGCACACGTTGCCCGGGCAGTTGTCGGGCGTTCCGCTAAAGTACACTGCGGCGTTCGGCGTGCCGGACGAGACTTACGGTTTCGCGGCGAAACGCAAGGCCTGGGAGACCGTGCCGCCACTCCTTGACCGCAATTCGCCGCTGCGCAGCTCGCACATGCGCGACCCCACGGGACCGCAAATCCACTTCGCCAGCGAATCCTTCATGGACGAACTCGCTTACGCGATCGGCATGGACCCCGTCGCCTTCCGGCTCAAATACCTGAAGGATTCTCGCGACGCCGCCGTGGTCAAGGCCGCGGCGGAGAAGGCTGGCTGGACTCCGCACACCAGCGCCCGCAAGACGATGGACGGCGACATCGCGCGCGGTCAGGGCATCGCCTATTCCGGACGCAACGGCACGCGCGTCGCCGTCGTCGCGGAGGTGGAGATCGACACGACGACCGGCAAGACGCGCGGGCGACGCTTCACGGTGGCGCACGATTGCGGGCAGATCATCAATCCAGCGCTGCTGACGATGTGCATCGAAGGCAACGTCGTGCAGGGCTCGAGCCGCGCGCTGTGGGAGGAGACCAAGTTCGACGACAAGATGGTCACGAGCATCGACTGGCTGACCTATCCGATCCTCGACATCACGGAAGCGCCCGATCAGGTCGACGTTGTGCTGATCGATCATCCCGAGGTCGAGCCGACCGGCGCCGGCGAGGGCTCGATGCGCCCGATCGCCGCCGCACTCGCCAATGCGATCTACGATGCGACGGGCGTGCGGCTGCGTCAGGCGCCGTTCACGCCAGAGCGCATCAAGGCAGGTTTAGCTTAAGCTGAGTTCTGATTTTTGATGGGACAGGAACGAAACGGCGCGGATCGCTTCCGCGCCGTTTTCATTTGCCGGCTGCGATGCGGTGGCGGGCGAATTCTACGACCTGATCGGCCAGAATCTCGAGCTGCTTGCCGACGCCCTCGTCCGAGCACCCGCCATCCTTGAACTTCACCACGAAGGAATTGATGCCGACGCCGAGGGGCGTCGGCCACGCGCGCAACGCATGCGCCATCTGGCGCAATTGGCTGAGAACGGGTCCGGGCCCTTGGTAGCCGTAGCCGCAGGCGATGACGCCCATCGAGCGGCCATCGAGATAGACCTTCGGGTCGGCGCGCATCTCCTCGATGTAGTCGATGGCGTTTTTGATGAGACCGGAGACGCCGCCGTGGTAGCAGGGCGACGAGATGATGACGGCGTCGGCGCGGCGCAGGCTCGTCACGAGATGCTTGCCGCGCTCGGTCATCGTCCCCGGATCGGGATCGTACATTGGCAACTCGGCGAGTTGTGCGCCGGTGAACGCCTCGACATCCGCGCCGAAGGCTTCGGCGTGCCCGAGCGCGATCAATAACGCCTGTTCCGAGGACGAGCCCGACCGCGTCGTGCCGCCGATGCCGACGACGAATGGCTTGCGCGACTGCATGAGCATCCTTTCGCAGATTTGCGCACGCGGATCTCCGGCCGCGCTGGCCTCTTTATCGCGCGAGCGGGCCGGCGTGTCGATCCGGGGAACAGAACGCTATTCGGCGTCCGGCTGCTTGGCCGGCATGGCCTTGGCGAAAGTTGGCAGGTCTACGCAGGCCTTGTGGATGCGGCTGATGGTCGGATAGGGAGTCATGTCGATATCGAAGCGCGCGTTGTTGACCACCTGGGGGACGAGGCAGACGTCAGCGAAGGTCGGCCTATCGCCATGGCAGAAGCGTCCCGTCTCCTTCTCGCTCGCCAGCCGCTTTTCCAACGGGTCGAAGGTTTCGTTGACCCAGTGCCGGAACCATTTGGCGGCCTCGATCGAATCCGCGCCAAACCGCCTTTCAATGTCCTGCAGCACGCGCAGATTGTTGATCGGGTGAATTTCCATCGCCAGCGCGTAAGCGATGGCGCGCACGCGCGCCCTCGCAACCGCGTCCTTTGGAAGCAGCGCCGGCTCCGGCCGCGTCTCTTCCAAGTATTCCAGGATCGCCATCGACTGCGTCAGCGTGTGGCCGTCGATGATCAGCGTCGGCACGAGCCCCTGCGGGTTGATCTTCAGATAATCGGGCGCGCGCTGCTCGCCTTTGCGCAGATGATGAAAAGCCTGGTCGTACTCGATCGCCTTGCAGTTGAGCGCAATGCGAACGCGAAAAGCGGTAGACGAGCGGAAGTAACCGTGCAGTAGAGGTTTCGACATGCATGCGCTCCTTTGATCGTCAGGCCTTGGCGAGGCGCGGCGCAAGCGCCTCGAAGTTTTTTCCTTCGATGGCGCGAATCTGATCCTCATTGAGACCGGCGCGAACCAGCGCCTTCATGTTCCACTCGGTCGTCACGTAAGGATAGTCCGTGCCGAAGACGATATGCGACGGATCGACGAGTTTCATCAGCGCCGCCATGCTGCCGGGATAACCGGCGTTGGCGGTGTCGTAATAGAAGCGCCTGAACTCGCCCAGCGGCCCATCGGGCAGAAGCTGATCGCGGTTCTTCACCTGCATCTTCGAAAGCCAATCGATGCGCTCGGCGATCATCGGGATCGTGCCGCCGCCGTGCGACCACAGAAACTTGATGTCGCGCAGTTTGAGCAGCGAACCGCTGTACATCAGGCTCAAGGCGGCGCGAGTCGTGTCCTGAGGCACCTCGGCCCAGGAATCGCCGACGCCGGGCACGATGCCCTCGCAGCAGGTCTGCGTCGTCGGATGGAAATAGAGCGTCGCCTTGCGGCGGTTGAGCTCTTCCAGAATCGGCGCGAACTTCGGATCGCCCGGATATTTGTTGAGCCAGCCGGTGGCGATCCCGATCCCATCCGCCTTCAGCGTGTCGAACGCATATTCGATCTCCTTCAGCGACCCGTCGACGTCGACCATCGAGAGAAAGGCGAAAAGGCCGTAGCGGCCGGGATGATCGGCGACCATCTTGGCGGCAAAATCGTTGATCTCGCGCACGAAGCCGCGCAAGGTTTCGGTGTCGAGACGATACCAAGCCATCGGCGTCGAGGCGACGGAAAGGATCGATGCGCGAACGCCGTTCTTGTCCATTTCGTCGAGCGAGGTTTGCGCGGTCCAATTGTCCGTAAGCGGGCCGCCGAGGCCGCCATACTTCTTCATGCCGGCAGTATAAAAATGGTGATGCATGTCGACACGCTCGCCGGCGCCCCTCGTCTGCGCGAATGCGCCTGCGGGCATGCCTGCTGCCGCGGCGGTCGTGACCGCTCCATGGAGAAAGCTGCGCCGCGACAGGGTTCGGCAGGAACAGAACGCGTCGTGATCGCCAGAGGCCGCGCTTGCCTGAAACATCGTCATGCCCTCCCCGCCTCGCATCGGCGGAGGCTTGTGCGGACTGTCCTCTATCTGTCTGCGCGATTCAAGCCGCCGATTGTCGGCGCACGCGCCCTCATGCCATAACTATCGGAGGCTGCGGAGGCGGCCGCAACGTGGAGAGGCTGACATGATTCAAGTCAAGCGGCTGGGGCACGCCACCTTCACGACGCCCGATCTCGAGCGCCAGATCGACTATTGGACCAATGTCATCGGCCTCTCGATCGTCGACCGCGGTAAGGATCATTGCATGCTCGCAACCCGGCTCGGGCACGAGAGCATCGCGTTGGAGCGCGCGCCGGAGCAAGGCCATTTGCGACGACTGTCGTTTCAGGCGAAGCCAGGCTCAGACCTCGGCGAACTCGCCGCCAATCTGCTAGGGCACGGCGTGCGCAGCGAGCGCCGCAAGGATATTTCGCCTGGCGTCCGCGAGGCGATCGTCTTTGCCGATCCTAAAGGCACGTTGGTCGAGGTCTACGCCGACTATGAATTCGCGCCCGAGGATGCGAGCGAACAAGGCATTTCGCCGCTCAAATTCGGGCACGTCGCCTATCGAGTCAAAGACCCGCAGGCGATTACGACCTTCTATTGCGACGTGCTCGGCTTCCGCGTCTCGGACTGGATGGGCGACCATTTCTCGTTTCTCCGTTGCGGCGTCGATCATCACGCAATCAATTTCACCCGCGCCGACGAAGAGCGACTGCATCACATCGCCTTCGAAGTGCGCGACTGGGGCGCGCTGCACGACGCCTGCGATTATCTCACGAAGAAGAAAATCCAGTTGGTATGGGGGCCATTGCGCCACGTCGTCGGCCATAACATCGCCGCCTACCACCGCAACCCCGACGAAATTCGCGTCGAACTCTTCGCCGAGATGGATTTGATGAAGGACGAAGACCTCGGCTATTGGGAGCCGCGGCCCTGGCATGAGGAGCGGCCGCTGCGGCCGAAGACCTGGGACAAGGACACGTGGCGCAGCCAATGGGGCTTCGGCTCGTTCGGAACCTTCCCCGGTTATCCCTGAGAGACGAGAACTCGCTTATGCCGTTCGCACGCTTGCGACGCCACGTTGGGTCGCGCCGCAGCTCGTTCCGTTCGATCGCGTCGGCGGCGCGCCTCGCGCTCATAGTCGGGTCGCTCGCGCTCTTGAGCCGGCCCGCGCTGGCGCTCGACGACATCCGGCTATTGAGCTTCGGTGGCGCGACCAATCTTCCGATCTGGATCGCGCAAGAGAGGGGCTTCTTCGCCGGCCAGGGCGTGCGCGTGCTTTTCTCGACGACAAACGGCTCGGTCGAGCAAATTCGCGATCTTTACGCCGGCAAGGCCGACATCATCAGCACGGCCTTCGACAACATCATCGCCTATACCGAAGGGCAGAGCGACGTGGCGCTGCCCGGCCCGGCCGATATTTTCGGCTTCGTCGGCATCGGCGGTGGCATGAACACGCTGATGGCGCGGCCCGAGATCGCGAGTTTCGCCGATATCAAGGGCAAGACCGTCGCCGTCGATGCGCTGAAATCAGGCTACGGTCTCGTGCTCTACCAAATCCTTCAGGATCGCGGCGGTCTAACGCTCGACAAGGATTATAACGCCGTCTCCGTCGGCGACACGAACCATCGCCTCGACGCGATGCGCAGCGGCAAAGCCGTCGCGGCGATCGTCGGCGCGCCGCAGGACATCGACGCCGCCAAGGACGGGCTGAAGGCGCTCGCCGATGCGGCCGTCGAACTGCCGGACTATCAGGGCAGCGCGCTGGTCACACGCCGCGGATGGGCGAAGGAGCACGACGCCGCCCTGCTTGGCCTGATCCGCGCCTTGGTCGCGGCGCAGGACTACATCTTCGCGAACAAGGCCGACGCGACGGCCGTGCTTCGCGCCAACATCAAAGGCCTGAGCGAAGCCGACGCCGGTCGGCTTTACGACCGCCTCGTCTCGCCGGGCGGTCTGTCGCCCCATGCGGCGCTCAGCGTGGCGGGCGTCGAAACGCTGTTGCGCATGCGCGGCGTCTACGGCGAGCCCAAGCGGACGATGGGGCCGACGACGCGCTACATCGATACGTCCTTCTACACCCGAGCGACGGCCGGCAAATAGCTCGGCGCGATACGGAGACAGCAACATGGAACGCGTGTCGATCGCAGGCCTTGGCGTGGCGAAGGCGTTTTGCGACTTCGTCGAGCGCGAGGCGCTTCCAGGAACGGGCGTCACGGCCGCCGTCTTCTGGAGCGGCCTTGCAGGCATGCTACGCGACTTCACGCCCGAAACGCGCGCGCTGCTCGCCAAACGCGACACGATGCAGGCCCAGATCGACGCCTGGCATCGCGATCGTCGTGGCCGCCCGCATGACGCGGCTGCCTACGAGTCTTTTCTGCGCGAGATCGGCTATCTGCTGCCCACGCCGCCGGCCGGCGCCATCGACACGGCTCATGTCGATCCAGAGATCGCGTCGATCGCAGGGCCGCAACTCGTCGTGCCGCTCTCGAACGCCCGCTATACGCTCAACGCCGCCAATGCGCGCTGGGGCAGTCTCTACGACGCGCTTTACGGCACGGACGCCATTTCCGACGAGAACGGCGCCGCGCGCGGCAACGGTTTCAATCCCGTGCGCGGCGCGCGCGTCGTCGCTCGTGCGCGCGAGGCGCTCGATCAAGCCGCGCCGCTCGCGCAAGGGTCGCACGCCGACGCGATCGCCTACGCGATCGAGAACGGCGCGCTCGTCGTGACTCGCGACGATGGCGAAAAGACCGGCCTTGCGGACCCTAGCAAGCTTGCGGGGTGGCGCGGGGAGGAGACTGCGCCGACGCACGTGCTCCTCGTCGACAACGGGCTCCACCTCGAATTGCGCTTCGACAAAACCCACCCGATCGGCAAGACGGATCGGGCGGAACTCGCGGACATCGTGCTTGAATCGGCTGTCTCGACGATCATGGACATGGAAGATTCCGTCGCCGCCGTCGACACGCAGGACAAAGTCGCGATCTACCGCAACTGGCTCGGTCTGATGAACGGCGCGCTGACGGCGCGCTTTGAAAAAGACGGCGCGGCGACGGAGCGCCGGCTCAACCCGGACCGCCAATACAAGCGCGCAAACGGCAAGCCTCTATGGCTCTCCGGCCGCAGCTTGATGCTGGCGCGCAATGTCGGCCACCACATGTTCACCGACATGGTTCTCGACGCGGATGGCCGAGACGCGCCGGAAGGCGTCATCGATCTTGCCGTGACGGCCGTCGTCGCGCTGCACGACATCAAAGGCGCCGGGCCGCTACGCAATTCGCGCAAGGGCTCGATCTATATCGTGAAGCCGAAAATGCACGGGCCGGAAGAGGTGGCGCTGGCCGACGAGATGTTCGCACGCGCGGAGGACCTCGCCGGCTTGCCGCGCAACGCAATCAAGATCGGCATCATGGATGAGGAGCGGCGCACGACGATCAATCTCGCCGCCTGCATCGAGGCGGCGAAACACCGCGTCGCCTTTATCAACACGGGCTTTCTCGACCGCACGGGCGATGAAATCCACACCAGCATGGAGGCCGGGCCTGTCGTGCGCAAGAACGAGATGAAAGCGACTCCTTGGATCGCGGCGTACGAGGACTCCAACGTCGACGTCGGCCTGGCGCGCGGTTTGCCGGGGCGCGCGCAGATCGGCAAGGGCATGTGGGCGGCGCCCGACCGCATGGCCGACATGTTGGCGCAAAAGATCGCCCATCCGCGCGCCGGCGCCACCACGGCTTGGACGCCCTCGCCGACCGCCGCCACGCTGCATGCATTGCACTACCACGAGGTCGACGTGGCGGCGCGCCAAAAGGAACTCGCCACGCGCGCGCCTGCAAAGCTCGTAGACATCCTGACGCCGCCTTTGGCGCAATCGAATTTTTCGTCTGAAGCCGTTGCGCAAGAACTCGACAACAATTGCCAGGGCATCCTTGGTTATGTCGTGCGCTGGATCGATCAGGGCGTCGGCTGCTCTAAGGTGCCGGACATCCACGACGTAGGTCTGATGGAGGACCGCGCCACCTTGCGGATTTCAAGCCAGCACATCGCGAATTGGCTGCGTCACGGGATCGTCGGCGAGGCGCAAACGATGGAAACTTTGAAGCGCATGGCGGTGGTCGTCGACCGCCAGAACGCCGGCGATCCGCTCTACCGGCCGATGGCGCCTGCCTACGACGGCGTCGCCTTCAAGGCCGCCTGCGACCTCATCTTCAAGGGACGCGAGCAACCGAACGGCTACACCGAACACATTCTCCACGCTCGGCGACGGGAGGCGAAGGCGACGGGATAAGCGCGTCGGCTCAGCGCAGCAGCGATCGGCCCGTCATTTCTTTCGGCTGCGGCAAGCCCATCATGGCGAGCAAGGTCGGAGCGATGTCGGCGAGGCGTCCTTCCACCATCGAGGCGGCGTCGGATCCCATAACGGCGACCGGCACGGGGTTGGTCGTGTGCGATGTGTGCGGACCGCCTGTCTTGGGGTCGCGCATCATCTCGCAATTGCCGTGATCGGCCGTGATGAGCAGCGACCCGCCGCTTTTCTGGAGCGCATCAACGATGCGGCCTAGACCCGCATCGACTGTCTCCACCGCCTTGATCGCGGCCGGCAGGCTGCCGGTATGGCCGACCATGTCGGGATTGGCGAAGTTCAACACGATGAGATCGTATTTGCCGGAGCCGATGGCTTCCACGGCTTTGCCGGTGAGTTCGGGGGCGGACATTTCCGGTTGCAGATCGTAGGTCGCGACCTTCGGCGACGGGACCATGATGCGGTCTTCGCCCTTGTAGGGCGTCTCTTCGCCCCCATTGAGGAAGTAGGTGACGTGCGGGTATTTTTCGGTCTCGGCCATGCGCAACTGCTTGAGGCCCGCATCCGAGACGACTTTGCCGAGCACGTTGTCGAGGCTTTGCGGCTCGAACAAGGTCGTCAGAAGCTTATCGAGGTCAACGCTGTATTGCGTCATGCCGGTCGCGGCGGCGAACTTCACCACCCGCTTACGCTCAAAGCCTTTGAACGCGGGATCGAGCAAGGCGGCGAGGATCTCGCGCACGCGATCGGCGCGGAAGTTGAAGCATAGAATTCCGTCGCCGTCCTTCACGCCCTTGTAATCGCCGATGACGGCGGGTTCGACGAACTCGTCGCCTTTGTCATGCGCATGCGCGTCCTTCGCTGCGGCTATGGCGTCATCGAAATGCGCGCCCTTGGCGTCGACCATCATGTCATAGGCGCGCGACACGCGCTCCCAACGGTTGTCGCGATCCATCGCGAAGTAGCGGCCGCAGACGGTGCCCACGCGCGCCGCTTTCGGCAGGGCTTCGAGCAGGCGCTTCAGGTCTTCGTCGCTGGAGCGCGGCGGCGTGTCGCGCCCATCCGTCAACGCATGCACGACGACCGGCACGCCCGCCCCGTCCAGGCGCCTGGCGAGCGCAACGGCGTGATCCTGGTGCGAATGGACGCCGCCTGGCGAGACCAATCCGATGAGATGACATGTCCCCTTCGAGCCTTTCAACTTATCGATGAAGGCGTGCAAGACTTCGCTGCGCTCGAGATCGCCGCGTTGGATCGCCTGGGAGATGCGCGGCAGATCCTGCACGACAACACGGCCTGCGCCGATGTTGAGATGCCCGACCTCGGAGTTTCCCATCTGGCCATCGGGCAAACCGACATCCTTACCCGACGTATGCAGGATCGCATGGGGATCTTTCGACCAAAGACGATCGAAGGTCGGCGTTTTCGCCTGACGGACGGCGTTGTCGGCGTCCTCCTCGCGCCAGCCGAAGCCGTCGAGAACCACAAGCATTACGGGGCGATGTTTCTGCATCGGCGTATCCTTCCGCTACGCGTTCCCTAGCGGCGTTCGATGTCATGAACAAGCGCGGCGACGAAATCAGCGAGCGCGAGCGATGCGGTGAGACCCGGCGATTCGATGCCGAACAGATGCACGAGACCGGGAACGCCGTGGTCGCGCGGCCCTTCGATGCGAAAATCCTGCGCCGGCTCGCCCGGGCCGCTGATCTTGGGACGCACGCCGCTGTAGCCCGGCTGTAGCGCGCCCTCCGGCAGCGAGGGCCAGTAGCGCCGGATCGCGGCGTAGAACGCCTCGCCGCGGCGCGGATCGACCGTGTAGTCGACCCGCTCCACCCACTCGACGTCGGGGCCGAACCGCGCCTGCCCTGCGAGATCGAGCGTCAGGTGCACGCCAAGGCCGCCAAGGACAGGCACTGGATAGATGAGCCGGACAAACGGCGCGCGCGAAGACAAGGTAAAGTAGTTGCCTTTCGCGAAATAGGCTCTGGGAATGCGGTTCGGCGGCATGCCGTCGACGGCGCGCGCAAAGGCCGGCGCCTCGAGCCCGGCGCAATTGACCAGCGTGCGGCAGGCGAGCCGCATCGGATCGCGGCCGCCGACCGCGACCTCGAATCCGTCGCCGACGACGCGGGCGGACTCGACCGGCGCGCGGCAAACAATCGTGGCCCTGGCGGATTCCGCATCGCCGAGGAGCGCCAGCATGTAGGCGTGACTGTCGATGACGCCGGTTGAGGGCGAATGCAACGCGCCGAGACAGGCGAGCGCCGGCTCCATCGCGCGCGCGTCCTCGCCCGACAGCGCGACGATGTCGTCGACGCCGTTGGCCGCGGCGCGCGCACGGATGCCTTCGAGTTGCGCCCGTTCCGCCTCGTTCGTCGCGACGATCAGCTTGCCGCACCGTCGGTGCGGGACGCCACGATCGCGCGCGTAGTCGTAAAGCGCGCGGCGACCCGCGACGCAGAAGCGCGCCATGTGACTGGCTTGCGGATAATAGATGCCGGCGTGGATGACCTCGCTGTTGCGCGAGGAAATCTCCGAGCCAAACGTCTCGGCGCGTTCCAGGATCAAGACCTCGCGGCCTTGCAGCGTCAATGCGCGCGCGACGGCAAGGCCGACGACCCCAGCGCCCACAAGAATGCAATCGACGCGCTCCACGAGGTCGCTGCTTAAAGCATCGTCGGAGAATGCGTCGCGTACAGGTCGGCGTCCGCGAACCAAATCATCCGCTTTCCCCCGCAGCCGTCGATGCGGTACGTAAGCCTTGCATAAGATGGCGCGGCGAGCGACCCATCGCTTACAACGCGCCCATGCGGCCCCGACGAAAATCGTTCATCGCCTGCTGCAACTCTTCGCGCGTCGTCATCACGAACGGTCCTTGGGCGGCGATCGGTTCGTCGATCGGGGCGCCGGCGAGCACGAGCAATTGCGTGTCCGCCGTCGCTTCGAGAGCGATGCGATCGCCCTCGCGATCGAAGAGAGCGACCGTGTCGGCTTCGACCGAGCGCCCTTCGATCCGCAGCGCGCCGGAGAATACAGGCAACACGACATTGTCGCCGTCATGAAATGGAAACTCGACCCGCGCGCCTGCTTTCAGCCGCACATCCCAGACGTTCATCGGCGTGAAGGTGCGCGCTGGCCCTTTCGCCTCGTCGAGCGAACCCGCGATGATGCGAGCAAGACCGGCGCCGTTCGCGAGTTCTACCCGCGGGATAGCGGCGTCACGAATGTCCTGGTAGCGCGGCGCGGCGCCTTTGTCGGCCTGCGGCAGATTCACCCAGAGTTGCGCCATCGAAGCAAGACCGCCGCGGCGGGACGCCGCGGGCGAGTGGAACTCCTCGTGGACCAGACCTTTGGCGGCGCTCATCCATTGCACGTCGCCCGGCCCGATGACGCCGCTCGCCCCGGAAGAGTCGCGATGCGCCACCTCCCCTTCGTAGACGATGGTGACGGTTTCGAAGCCGGCGTGCGGATGCGCGCCGACGCCCGGTGGCGTCTCCGACGGTTCGAACATCGTCGGCGCAGCGTAGTCGAGCATGAGGAACGGCGAGACCTCGTTGGTGAAGGCGAGGCCGGCGAACAGCGGGCGAACGAGAAAGCCGTCGCCCACCCAATGGGGCGGCGGCGCTTGAACGACCTGACGAAGTTTCTTGACGGACATGGCGGAGACTCCTGTTGGCGCCTATGTGGCCCCTCCGTTTCCAAACGCCAAGATGTCGCCCCGCCGCGCTCCGTCAGGCCTCGTCGACGATCGTATTGCGCAAGAGGCCGACCTTCTCGATCTCGACCTCGCAGGTGTCGCCTTTTCGCATCCACAGCGGCGGCTTGCGGCCGTGACCGACGCCCGCCGGCGTGCCCATGACGACAAGATCGCCAGGTTCGAGCGTCAGGCCCTTGCTGACGTAGACGAGGGTGTCCACCACGTTGAACGACATGTTGCGCGTGTTGTCGCTCTGCACGGTCCGCCCGTTGAGGCGGCACTCGATCTTCAGCCCCGCGCCGCCCGGCGGGAGTTCTTCGGCGCTGATGAAGAACGGCCCGAAGCTGCCGGACCGATCGAAATTCTTTCCCATCGTCCACTGGATCGTGTGACGCTGGTATTCGCGGACCGATCCGTCATTGAAGCAGGAATAACCGGCCACAGCGTCGAGCGCGTTGTTCGCCGTCAAATGGCGGCTCGTCTTGCCAATGATGGCGACGAGCTCGGCTTCGTAATCGAAAGTCTCCGAACATTTCGGCCGTTCGAGCGGGACGCCGTGCGGCACGAGCGAGGTCATCGCACGCATGAAGAGCGTCGGATAATCGGGCCGCTGAAACGGCCCCTCGGCGACGTGCTCGATGTAATTCAGGCCGAGGCAGATGATCTTGCCGGGCGTTTCGACCGGCATGCGATATTGGACGCCCGCGAGCGGCAAACGATGCGCGGTTTGCGCACCCGCCGCGATCTCGCCGAGCGAGGAGAGGCCCGGACCGCGCAACGCGGCGCCCAACTCGCGCGGCGCCGAGGCGTCGACCGCGGTCAGGTCGACGACAAAATCGCCCTCTACGATACCGAGTCCCGCGCCATCGGCGCGATCGAATGCGACAATCTTCATGCGGAGGGGCTCCCTTGATCGTCGTGCGACCAACCACGCGGCCGCGCTTACGGTCAAGCCGAATCCGCCTCGCTATTCCGCCGCCCGCTTGGGCGCAAACGGATCGTAGCTGCGCCAATCGATCGTCTTGGGCACGACGCGCTCCCACGAGCCATAGCTTGGATAATCGGCCGCCTTTATGGTCACGCCCGGCGGCTCCTTGCCCTCATTCATGAAGGCGCGCACCGCTTCCAACATGTAGCGGCGGAACTCGACGATCGCGAGGTCGCTCGCGCCGAGCTTCTCGCTTGTGCGGTCGGCGAATCGTCCCATCGATTCCTGCATCGCGATGTCTTGATTTGGAAACCCGCGGATGCCGGTGAACGAGCCGAGCCGCATCTCCTGCCGGTCCTGCCCGTAGTTCTTCGCCGCATTGTTGATCTTCCGATAAGTCGGGTCGAGATCGACGCCGAGCTGAGCGCCCGTAAACTTGCGCCATCCTTCCTGGTCGACGCCGTCGCTTTCGTCGGACCAAGCGCAGAGATAAATGGTGTTGTGCGTGTCATCCGTCGGCACGGACATCTGATAGACGTTGTAGAGATTGTTCGGCGGAATGAGCACGTGGAACGGCGCGACGAAGGTCGTGACGCGGATGTATTCGTTCGCCGCCGCGTTCTGGATCGGCCGGCGGATCGCGGCGTACCTGAACCCGTAATCCGTGCGGTGCGCCTGTAGCCGCGGCGACTTATCGGTCGAGGGGCGTTTCCAAGCGCCGCCAGTCGCCGTCGAGCGGTCGACGCGCGCCGCCGGCATGTCGGTCGAATGGAGGCTCGACGAATGCGCGGAGTCGATCCCGCCTTCGAGGCTCTGCGCCCAATTGCAGTCGATCACGATCTTTGCGATGCTGACGCGCGTGTCTTCGCTCGGCGCGAAGATCGGCCGCTCGAAGGCAGGCATGGAGTCCGCCTCGCCCAGGTAAGTCCATATGACGCCGCCGGCTTCCTGCACCGGATAGGCTTTGTGCCGCACCTTGCCGCGCAACGGGCTGTCCGCCGCTTCGGACGCCATGTCGAGGCAGACGCCGTCAACGCCGAATTTCCAGCCGTGATAGAGGCAGCGCAGGCCGCCTTCCTCGTTGCGGCCATAAAAAAGCGAGGCCTTGCGATGCGGGCAGGCTTCCAACACGAGGCCGACCGCCCCGTCGCTGTCGCGAAACGCTACAAGGTTCTCTCCGAGCAAACGCACGCGAACGGGATCGCAGTCCGGTTCCGCGATTTCTTCCGACAGGCAAGCCGGCAGCCAATAGCGGCGCATCATCCGGCCCATCGGCGCATCGCCTTCGACGCGGCAAAGGAGTTCGTTTTCCGCCTGTGTCAGCATTGCGTCCTCCCTAGAACTTAGATGCCTAAGATCCGGAGGATACGCAATCAACGATCGGTTGTCGAGACAGTCTAGCGACAGCGGAACGGCGTCGCGGCGTCGAAGGCGCCGACGATGCGCCGTTAATCGTTGGCCAGCCGGTAGCGCCCGCGATCGTCGCGCGCCAGGCCCGGCGCGGCGCGCAGCGCCTCGAGGTCGCGCACGATCTCGCGGCCGTCGCGACTGGCCCGCGCGGTCATCAGTTCCTCGAAATATTTGGGGCCGTCTTCGAGCGCGGCGCGCACGCTTGTGAAGCGCTTGCCCTCGAAGCGCGGCAGTTCAGGCACGGTCGCCTCCAGCCGGCCGCCCTCGCCGAAAGGCCAGGTGAGATCGTAGCCAGCCTTGGCGCCGACGCGGCTTTTGCCGCCGAGCGAGGGATCGAGAGGCAGCGCGCGGAAACCACCTTCGACGATGAGATCCTTGTCGGGCTGAAAGCGCGTCGCGAGCGCCCAGTCGATCTGCGCGTCGGAGAAGATGTCGATATCGGGATCGACGACGAAGACGTTCTTCACATTGGCGAGACAGCCGAAGGCTGCAACGATGGCGTTGCGCGCCTCGCCGGGAACACGCTGCCGCAGCGAGATGCGTATGTTGAACATGCCGCCGCTCGATCCCGTAGTATAGACGCCGAGCGGCTCGCGTACGGCGCTCTCCAGAGCGCGCCACACGATGACTTCGGTGCGCAACGCATTCAGCTGCGCCGTGTCGGTCACGCTCATGTCGCGGCCGCCGATGCTCATCGTCTGGAACAGCGCGTCGCGGCGATGGGTGATGGCTGTGAGGTGGAAAACGGGATTGCGCTTGACCTCGCCATAGTAGCCGAGGAACTCGCCAAACGGTCCTTCCGGCTCGATGTGGCCGCGCTCGTCAAGATAGCCTTCGAGGACATATTCGGCGTCTGCGGGAACCCGGATGTCGTTGGTCGCACATTTGACGACCGGCAGCGGCGCGTCGCGCAGCGACGAGATGAGCCCCAACTCGTCGACCGGCACGCGCATGGTCGCGGCGACATAGTCGATCGGATGCGAGCCAACGACGAAGCTAACCGGCAGTGGCCCGGCGTTCTTGTTCGCTTCGTAAATCGCGCGAAAATCGCTGGGCGAGACGAGATCGACGCCCGCCTCGCGGCGGCCGCGCAGCATGAGACGCCGCACGCCTGAATTGGTCATGCCGGTGCGCGGGTCGACGACGAAGTCCAGCGCCGCCGAGATATACGGCGCGCCGTCAAGGCCATGTTGAAGATGCGCCGGCAATTTCGTGAGATCGGCTTCATCGCCGCGCAACACGACCTGTTGCGCTGGCGCAGCGTCGCTTGGAATCTCCACGACGTTCGGTGTGCGGGCGAGGCGGCGGCGCAGTTCGGCGAGGAGCTTGTCGGGCGTTACGCCGAAGGCGAGCGCCAGACGCGCGCGGCTCGCCGTCACATTGCCGACGAGATCGTGCTGTTCGGCGCCGATCCGCCGCGCCAGCACCGCTTTGCGATTCTGTTCGAAAAGCGCGGCGAGATCGGCAAGATCGAAAGGACCGGCATGCGTCTCGAGTTCGCCCGCCTCATCGAGCGCTTCGACAAAGCGTCGCAGCCGGAACCGGTCGAGATCGCCGAGCGCCGTCTTTCCGTCTTCCGCCCTCGTCATGCGCGCTCCGCTCCCATTAGGCGTCGGGCCAAATTTCCTTCGCGGTTTCGACGACGAGCGCAAGTTTCTCGAATTCGCGCTCGACGCTCATCGTTTCGCCGCCGATTCCGCTCGAGAACCCGCATTGCGGGCTGAGCGCAAGACGATCGAGCGACGTGAACTTCGTCGCCTCTTCGATCCGCCGCTTGATGGCGTCCTTGGTTTCGAGGTTCGAGTTCTTCGTGGTGACGACGCCGAGCACTGCGACCTTGCCTTTGGGCAGAAACCGCAACGGCTCGAAGCCGCCTGCCCGCCCGCTGTCATATTCGAGGAAGTACCCGGTCATGTCGATCTGGTTGAACAGGAGATCGGCGACCGGCTCATAGCCGCCTTCGGCAACCCACGACCCGGCGAAGTTGCCGCGGCAGAGATGCATACACATCGTCATATCCACCGGCAGGCCAGCGACGCATTCATTAAGAAGCTTGGCGTAGGTCTGCGGTAGCGTCTCAGGGTCTTCGCCAAGCCGCTTCACGTCCTCACGCAACGTTGGATCGCAGAGATAGGCGAAGTTGACCTCATCGATCTGCGCGTAACGGCAGCCCGCAGCGGCGAGTTCGCCGAGTTCCGCCCGATAGACTTTGGCTAGATCGTCATAGAACCCGGCCATGCTTGGATAGGCCTTGCGATCGATCGCGTCGCGACCGCCGCGGAAGTGGAGCACCGTCGGCGAGGGCAGCGTCACTTTCGGGGTCGCCTTTGCGATCGTCTTCAGAAACTTGAAATCCTCGACGAAAATCGAGGTCGCACGTTCAAGCTTGCCGACGACGGACAGACTGGGCGGCGAATGATCGCGCACGCCGGCGGCCGAATGGAACTTCACGGACAGTTTCGGCGGCGTCGTGGCCACGTTCTTGATGCGCAGCAGAAAATCGCTTTGCCAAGACTTACGATTGTATTCGCCGTCCGTCACGACCTTAAGACCGATCGATTCCTGCTTACGCACGACCTCTCGGATCGCCGCGTGCTGAATGTCCAGCAATTGTTCACGCGTGATCTTGCCCTTGGCCGCATCGTCGCGCGCCGCGATCAAGTTGGCGGGCCGGATCAGGCTACCAACCTGGTCGGCGCGAAACGGCGGCTTAAGGCGTGTGGACATCGCTATCTCTGTCGAAACCTTGCGGTGCGCGAGCGTCCCGCGTCATAGCGGAAGCCGCGTGGAGGCGAAAGAGACTGAGGCGGCTTAACGGCATCCCGCGAGCGTGCTCGCCTTGTTCTCGACCTCGAAGGGTCCGAGTTGCTGATCGGCGTAATCGACGAATTGCGGATCGAACAGCCGTTCGGGCGAAAACGCGCGCGTCGCCAGTTTCTCCGCGATGTAATACTTCTGCATATCGAGGATGCTCGGCATGTTCACGTGGCCGCTGATGTTGCGCGCCGGCCATGGGAAGCGCTCGATCACGTCGCGCCGGCTTTCCATGCCGGTGCGAACGAGGATGTCGATCACCTCGTTGCGGTTCTTGCCGCCGTGATAGGCTTGGCAATAATCGCGCACCGCATGCTGGTAGGCGACGAAGTATTTACGCAGCAAATCGGCGTGCTTGGCCGCCCAATCGGTGTTGATCAGATTGACGGCGATCGTCAGCGGCTTGGGATCGGCGTAATCGTCGGGGTCGGCCAGGATCGTTGCGACGCCCTGCTCGACATACTGCATGCCCCAGGGCGGAATGACGAGCGCGGCGTCGAGCGCCTTATTGGTCAGCGCCACGCCCATTTGCACGAAGGATAGGATCTTGATGTTCACATCTTCAATTCGTAATCCGCTTGAAGCGAGGATTTTGCCGACCTCGTAAGTCGTCACGGAGCCGGGGCCGTTCGACGCGATCGTTTTGCCTTTGAGATCGGCCGGCGACTTGATGACATCCTTCAGGTCGGAGCGGATCAACAGCTTATGATTGAGAGGCGTCGACACGCGATCGGCGACGATGCCGACCGGCAGGCCGCGCTCGATCGCATTGAAGAAGCCGACGGAGATTCCCCCCTCGACGAGGTCGAACTGACCCTGCGCCAAGATCGCCATCGCGTTGGCCGCGGAGTCGAGTTCACTCGTCTCGACCCTGATCCCCGCGTCCTTGAAATAGCCTTTCTCGATGGCGATTTCGGTCGCCGCCGTCGCAAGGGCCTTGGCGATGCCGACATGCACCACGGTCTCTTGCGCGAGCGCGCCGGACGCGGCGACGATCAACGCCGCAGCCAGGCTCATCCGTCGCGCCGCCATCGTCATGTTCGCCCCCTCCGCCTCGCGGGACGTCCCGCGACATGCGCGTCTCGCGCTTTCGGCCGACCCATGCATAGCGCTTCGCGCCGCCACTGCAAGGCCGTTCGGCGTTTGCCCGCAGATCGCCGAGCATGATAGGGCGCCAACGGTCCGCGGCAGCGAACGACCGACGAGGCGATCATGAAGCGCAGCGATGCACGCATTCTCACGACCCATGTGGGCAGTCTGATTCGTCCGCCCGAATTGCGTGAGTTCATCAAGGCGCGGCAATCCGGCAAAGACTACGATAAGACCGCTTACGCCGCCCTCCTAAAAACATCCGTTCGCGAAGTCGTGGAGCGGCAGAAGAAGGCAAACGTCGCTATTCCGAGCGACGGCGAGTTCGGCAAGGCGATCAGTTGGTCGCAATACGCGTTGACGCGCCTCAGCGGCTTCGAGCGGCGGCCGCTTAACAAAGCGCACAATCCGTTCGACGCCGGCGCCGACCGCACGCGCTTCAAGGATTTTTACGCGGAGTTGGACGCCGCAGACCCGCCGAACACGAATATGGATTCGGTCTGCATCGGCCCCGTCAAATACACGGGTCACGCCGAATTGCAGATGGACATCGACAACTTCAAGGCGGCATTGAACGATATTGCGTTCGAGGAAGCGTTCCTTCCGGTCGCCGCGGTGTCAAGCGTCATTCCCGACCGCAAGAACGAGTATTACAACACGAACGAAGACCTCAACGTCGCCATCGCCGAGGCGATGCGCGACGAATACAGGCAGATCGTCGAGGCTGGCCTGCTGGTGCAACTCGACGATGCGCGCGCCGCCGTCACCTGGGATCGCATGTCGCCGACGGCGAGCTTTCCCGATTATCTCAAGTGGCTGGCGCATCAGGTCGAGGTCATCAACCATTCGCTGGAGGGCGTCCCGGAAGACCGCGTGCGCTATCATGTCTGCTGGGGCAGTTGGCCCGGTCCGCACACGACAGACGTGGCGTTCAAGGACATCGCGGCGATCGTCTTGAAGATCAAGGCCGGCGCCTTCGTTATCGAGGGCGCCAATCCGCGTCACGAGCACGAATGGAACGTGTGGCGAGACTTGAAGCTGCCGCCCGGCAAAATCCTTATCCCCGGCGTCGTCAGCCATGCGACCAACATTGTCGAGCATCCGGAATTGATCGCCGAGCGCATCGGCCGGTACGCCAACCTCGTCGGACGCGAGAACGTCATCGCCGGGACAGACTGCGGCTTTGCTCAGGGACCGCTGCTGCGCCGCGTGCATCCGACCATCATGTGGGCGAAGTTGGAAGCGCTCGCGGAGGGCGCACGGCTCGCGACAAAAGCGCTGTGGGGTTAAACGCGCCGTTCCTTTAGGGCGACGGACGGAAGTGCTTCGACAGTTTCAGGCCTTGCGCCTGATAGTTCGAGCCGAGCCCCGGGCCATAGAGCGTCGCAGGCGCTTCGGCCATCGGCTCGTAGACGAGGCGCGCCACGATCTGTCCGTCTTCGAGGATGAAGGGCACGTCATGCGAGCGGACTTCGAGCACGGCGCGCGCGCCGGCACCCCCGGCTTCGCTCGCGCCGAAGCCCGGATCGAAGAAGCCCGCATAATGCACACGGAACTCGCCGACGAGCGGATCGAAGGGCGTCATCTCCGCCGCATAGCTAGGCGGCACACGCACCGCTTCGCGCGAGGCGAGGATATAGAACTCGCCAGGGTCGAGAATAATCTCCGCGCGGGCCCCAGGCCGCCCGTCGGCGTGGATCGGCTCCCAGAAATCTGCGGCGTCGAGCGCCGCCGGCCTGTCGATATCGATGACGCCCGTGTGGCGCTTGGCCCGGTAGCCGACGAGGCCGCCGCCGCGATCGCCGGAAAGGTCGATCGAGACCGCGACGCCCCGGAAGATCATGGGATCGCCGGTCGTCACCAACTGTTCGCGCGCGTGCAGCGCACGATGATCGTCGTCGTCGAGCGCGACCGAATGATTGCGGAATCGCAGCTGTGACAGCCGCGAGCCGGCGCGCGCAAGCACGGGAAATGTCTTCGGTGAAACTTCTGCGAAAAGCGGGCCGCTATAGCCTGCCTCGACCGTGTCGAAGGCGCGCGCGCCATCGGCGATCACGCGCGTAAAGACGTCGACGCGGCCGGTTGAACTCTTCGGGTTGGCCGCGGCGGCGATCTCGGCCGGCAGCGCCAACGTTTCCATCAGTTCGGCGACGTAGACGCAGTTGGTCTCGAAGACGGCTCCGGCGGACAGGTCGATCTCGTGCAGGCTGAGGCGCTCGATCCGCGCCCTCACGGGCACGCCGGGACCCGGCAGGAAACTCGCGCGCATGCGCCAGGCCCGCGCGCCGAGCCGCAGATCGAGACTCGCGGGCTGCACCTGTCCCGCGGCGAACGGCGCCGCCGCGATGTGCCCGGCTTCGGCGAGCGCCTCAATCTGATGGGCGGCCAGAATGCCTTGCCCGCGACGCCAGGCCGGATGCGGGATCGTCGGCACGAAGACTCCTCGCGCCCGTGCGGCGCAACACGTCACGCCTAGCGCAAGCCGGCGTTGACGCCAAGCAGGCGCGCGCCTAGGGTCGCCGTCGTCCCGTGGTTCTTTGAGCCGGTCGGCTTGCCGCCACGTAAAACAAGGCGCTAAAAGGCCGTGGCTTCCGCGACGATCGGCCTTGTAGCCGCCTATTCGGCCCGTTTGGCGCATCCGCCGAACGCCCGCGCGAGGAGACCGTCATGACTAACCCCCCGTCGCCGAAGGCGCTGCGCCCCGCCACCACGCTTGTCCACGGCGGCACGCTCCGCTCGCAGTTCGGCGAGACGTCCGAGGCGCTGTTTCTGACGCAGGGCTATGTCTATCCCAACATGGAATCAGCCGAGGCGCGCTTCAAAGGCGACGATCCGGGCTTCATCTATTCGCGCTTCTCCAACCCGACGACGTCGATGTTCGAGCAGCGGGTCGCGCTGCTCGAAGGCGCGGAAGCGGCGCGCGCGACTGCGACCGGCATGGCCGCCGTCACCGCATCGATGCTCGGGCAACTCAAGAGCGGCGATCACGTCGTCGCCGCCAAGGCGCTGTTCGGCTCGTGTCGTTTCATCGTCGAGGAATTGCTGCCGCGCTTTGGCGTCGCCTCGACACTCGTCGACGGAACGGATCTCGACCAATGGCGCGCGGCGATGCGGCCCAACACCAAGGCGACCTTCCTCGAGAGCCCGACCAACCCGCAGCTCGAAATCATCGATATCGCGGGGGTCGCCGAGATCGCCCACAAGGGCGGCGCGACGCTCGTCGTCGATAACGTCTTCGCCACGCCGCTGCTGCAGTCGCCCCTGAAGCTCGGCGCCGATTGCGTCGTCTACTCATCCACGAAGCACATGGATGGCCAGGGCCGCGCGCTCGGCGGCGTGATCGTGGCGTCGGAGCTGTTCATCCAGACGCATATCCACAATTTCCTGCGTCAAACGGGCCCTGCAATTTCGCCGTTCAACGCTTGGATCATGCTGAAGGGCCTTGAAACGCTGCCAGTGCGGCTTGCAGGGCAACAGAAAAACGCCGAGAAGGTCGCCGATTTTTTGGCGACGCAACCTGGCGTCGAGCGCGTGCTTTATCCCTCGCGCAAGGATCATCCGCAGCATGCGCTCGCGATGCGGCAGATGTCGGGGGGCGGCAGCGTCGTCGCCTTCGACGTGAAGGGCGGCAAGGAGGGCGCATTCCGGTTCGGGAACGCGCTGTCGATCGTCAAAATCTCGAACAATCTCGGAGACGCCAAGAGCCTGCTCACCCACCCCGCAACGACGACGCATCAGCGTATCGGCCCGCAGGCGCGGGCGGAGAGCGGTGTCGGCGATGGCATGCTGCGCCTGTCCTGCGGTCTTGAAGACGTCGAGGATCTGATCGACGACATCAAGGCCGGCCTGAACGCGCTCGGTGAGCGCCCCTAACTAAAGTACGTAAACCCGCGCTTGTGCCTGTACACGCGCCCGCGTAACCTTCGGCTCGGCTAAAGCCGCGCGGCGCTTGAGTAAAATGGAGCGCCGAAGCAAGGGTGGGAGGGATGCATGCAAGGACGGATGTTTGCAACGACGGGCGTCGCGGCGATGATCTGGGCGTCGGCCGCGCTGGCGCAGCAACCGGTAAAAGTCGGCATGATCGTCTCGTATTCGGGACAATTCGCGGACACGGGCATCCAGCTCGACAACGGCTTCAAACTTTACATGAAGCAGAAGGGCGACACGGTCGCCGGCCGCAAGGTCGACGTCATCCGTAAGGACAACGGCGGCATGGCGCCCGATGTCGCAAAGCGATTGGCGCAAGAACTCGTCGTGCGCGACAAGGTCGACATTCTCGGCGGCTTCGAACTGACGCCGAACGCGCTCGCGGCGGCCGACGTGTCGGCGGAAGCGAAGAAGTTCATGGTCGTCATGAACGCGGCGACCTCGATCATCACGACGAAGTCGCCTTACATGGCGCGCACGTCGAGCACGACGCCGTTGCTCAACGACGCCCTGGGACATTGGGCGGCCAAGAACGGCATTAAAAAAGTCTACACGCTGGCGTCCGATTACGGGCCGGGTATCGACGGCGTCACCGCTTTCTCCGAAGCTTTTACCGGCGACGGCGGCCAGATCGTCGGGGCGGCGCGCTATCCCGTGGCCAACCTGGACTTCTCCGCCTTCATTCAGGCGGCGAAGGATAGCAATCCGGACGCGATTTACATCTGGTGCCCGGGCGGCACACAGCCCGCGGCGATCGGCAAGGCGCTGGCCGAGCGCGGCGTCGACACCAGCAAGATAAAAATTCTCGGTCAGGACGAACTCACTGGCATCAGCGCACTCAAGGGCATGGGCGATCTCAGCGTCGGCATCATCACCGCGTCGATGTACGATTTTTCGCATAAATCGCCACTTAATCAGCAGTTCGTGAAAGACTACAACGACGCCTATCATCGCGATCCCGACATCTTTTCGATCGGCGGCTACGACGGCGCGCAGTTGATCTACAAGGCGCTGGAGAAGACCGGCGGCAAGGCGGACGGCGAGTCGCTGATCGCCGCGGCGAAAGGCATGGCGTGGGAAAGTCCGCGCGGCCCCATCTCGATCGACCCCCAAACGCGCGACATCATCGAAAACGTCTACATCCGGCGCATCGAGAAGGTCGATGGAAGGCTCATTAACGTCGAGTTCGACACCGTTAAGGACGTGAAGGACCCGGTGAAAGAAAAGATGAAGTCCGCCGGGAAGTAACGCGAGCCGCCGTTCTCGAGGCCGGCGGGGCGCGCCTCGCCGGCCTTTCCTTCGCCAAGCTGCCCGATCCAGGCCCGCAATGATCAGTCCCGTTGTCGGCATCCTCTACGACGGCTTCGCCTACGGCATGCTGTTGTTCCTGCTGGCTGTCGGCCTGTCGGTGACGCTCGGCATGATGAACTTCGTCAATCTCGCCCATTGCGCTTTCGCGATGCTCGGCGGCTTCATCGCGGTCACTTTGATCGACCGGATGAATTGGCCCTTCCTCGCGACGCTCCCGATGGCCTTCCTCGGCGCGGCGGCGGTCGCCGTCGTGTTGGAGCGAATGCTGTTCCGCCGCTTCTACCGAGCCAGCGATCTCGATCAGTGCCTGCTCACCATCGGCGTGGTTTTCGTCGCGATCGCCATCGCGGCCTATACATTCGGCACCGAGCAGCAGGCGATCCGGACGCCGCCATGGCTACACGGCGTCTTCACCGTCGGCGGCCAAAGTTTCGGCGTCTACCGGCTGTTTCTGATCATTTGCGCGCTCGCCGTCACCGCGCTGCTGGTCGGAACGCTGGAGTTCACCCGCTTCGGCGCGCGCGTGCGCGCAGCGGTCGACAATCAGCGCATGGCGCGCGGACTGGGCATCCCCGTCGATCGCGTTTTCGCGCTGACCTTCGCCCTCGGCTGCGGGCTTGCAGGCCTCGGCGGCTCGCTGGCGATCGAGGTCGTCGGTCTCGATCATTCCTTCGCCCTCACTTATCTGATCTACGTGCTCATCGTTGTCTCGATCGGCGGCATGGGCTCTATCGGCGGTTCGTTCGCGGCGGCCGTCCTGGTCGGCGTCAGCGATGTCGCCGGCAAATATTACGCGCCGAAGCTCAGCGGCTTTATGATCTATTTCCTCATGGTCGGATTGCTGATGCTGCGCCCCGCCGGCCTGTTCGGAAAACGTTGACGATGAGCCTCGCGCTCGACCAGAAGCCCGTTGCAGCGTTTGCGCTCGGCGCGCGCTGGCGCGTCGCCGAGGTTGTCTTCTGGTTGGCGACGCTGACGCCGTTTTTCATCGTTCCAGACTATCTGCAGCTCGCAAGCCAGATCGCCATCACCGCGCTTTTCGCGCTCTCGCTCGATCTCATCCTCGGCTACGCCGGCATCGTTTCGCTCGGCCACGCCGCGTTCTTCGGCCTTGGCGCCTACGCCACAGGCGTCGCCTCACGCTACGGATGGGGCGAACCGCTGACCGGCCTCCTGATTGGGGGCGCCGTCGCGGGCCTCGTGGGCTTCGCGGCGAGCTTTATCGTCTCGCGCTTCCGCGGTCTGGCGCTGATCATGATCACGCTGGGGCTTAATCAAATCGTCGCGGAGGCTGCGAACAGCGCAAGCTGGCTGACCGGCGGGGCCGACGGGCTGCAAGGCGTCGACACCTGGCCAATTTTCGGCGTGTTTCGCTTCGATCTCTACGGCGTCACGGCTTACGGTTATGCGCTGGCCACGCTTTTCATTCTGTTCCTGCTGACGCGCCGCCTAGTGCATTCGCCGTTTGGGCTGTCGCTGCGCGGCATCCGTGAAAATCCGACGCGCATGCTGGCGCTCGGCGCACCCAACCACACCCATATCCGCAAGGTTTTCACGATCGCCGCGATCTTCGCCGGCGTCGCCGGCGCCCTGTTGACGGAAACCACGACGACCGTGTCTCTGGAGACGCTGAGCTTCACGCGCTCCGCCGACGTGCTCGTCATGCTGATCCTCGGCGGCGTCGGCCAGCTTTACGGCGGCCTTGTCGGCGCGGCGATCTATATGGTCGCTCGCGACCAATTCTCCGACATGAACCCGCAATACTGGTATTTTTGGATCGGTCTCCTGCTCATCGGCGTCGTCACGCTCCTGCCGAATGGCGTGATGGGCGGCCTGAAGCAACTCGCGCGACGTTACCGGAAGCGCATGCGATGACGGCGGCGCTCGCCGCGAAGGGACTCGATAAGCGCTTCGGCTCGCTCGTCGTCGCCGGCGACATCGCCTTCGAACTCCCGGTCGGCGAACGCTGCGCGTTGATCGGCCCGAACGGCGCCGGCAAGACGACGCTCATCAATCTACTGACCGGCATGCTGCGCCCAGACGGCGGCGAAATCCGGCTCAGCGGCGAAGACGTTACGCGTCTGCCGCCGCAGCGGCGCACGCGCATGGGTCTGACGCGTACGTTCCAGATCAACTCGCTGTTTCCGCGGTTGACGCCGCTTGAAGCCACGACGCTCGCCGTCTGCGAGCGCCGCGGGGAGGCGCGCGACTTTCTGCGCCGTCTTGCGACCCGTGAGGCCGCGATCGAGGAAGCGCACGGCATTCTTGCCTCGCTGCGCATCGCGCACGTCTGCTACCGCGAGACGCGCGAATTGGCCTATGGCCAACAACGCTTGTTGGAGATCGCGCTCGCTTTGGCGACCAAACCCAAAGTCTTGCTGCTCGACGAGCCCGCCGCCGGCGTGCCGAAGGAGGAGAGCGGCGAGCTTTTCTCGGTCATTGACGGCCTTTCGCGCGACCTCACGATCTTCTTCATCGAGCATGACATGGATGTCGTGTTCCGCTTCGCATCGCGCATCCTGGTGATGGTGAGCGGCCGTCTGCTGCTCGAAGGAACGCCGCGCGAGATCGCGTCCGATCCCCGCGTACGCGAAGTCTATCTTGGCAAGGCGGCCCATGGCTGATCCGCTCCTCGCGCTTGAAGACGTTCGCGCCGGCTATGGCGACGCCACGGTGCTGGACGGCATGTCGTTCGAGGTCGCAGCGCAAAGGGGCGTCGCCGTTCTCGGGCGCAACGGCGTCGGCAAATCGACGCTGATGCTGACGATCATGGGGCACACGCGGCTGCGAAAAGGTCGGATCGTGTTTGACGGCCGCGACATCACGCGCCTGCCGGCGCATCGACGCGCGCTCGCGGGCATCGGCTGGGTGGCGCAAGAGCGCGAGATCTTTCCCTCCCTCAGCGTGGAAGAGAACCTCACGGTGGCGGCGCGTCCGGGCCGCTGGGACTTGGCGGCGCTCTACAAGATGTTTCCGCGTTTGCAGGAGCGACGCAGCAATCGCGGCAACCACCTGTCCGGCGGCGAACAACAGATGCTCGCCTTCGCGCGCGCGTTGATGACCAATCCGCGCCTGCTCATTCTCGACGAGCCGTTGGAGGGATTGGCGCCGATTATCGTCGAGGAACTCGTCGCCGCGATCAGACGGATGACCGCCGATGGCGAGATGACTTTCATTCTTGTCGAGCAGCACGCCGACCTCGCTCTCGCGCTTACCGAAACGGCGGTCGTCATCGAGCGCGGCCGTATCGTGCATCGCGACGCCTCCGCCCGGTTACGCGCAGATCACGCGATGCTCGACCGCTTCGTTGGATTGAAGGTGAAGGCCGGCGGCGCTGGTTGAGCGATCCCTTTCGCCGTCGATCTCCGCGCGGCGGAATCGTCACGATTTATTCACCAATGGGGGATAAAAATCAGAGGTCGCGAGGGTCCGCAATGCGCCGCCGTCGCGACGGAATCGCCGGGCCGGAGGTACGCCCGGCGTTTTCGTTTTGACGCTCAACGATCGATAAAGAAAAGGCGGCCGGATGGGGGCCGCCTTTTCCTAAACAGAGCAGGCGCTACTGCGCGGCGCCTTCGGTCACGCCCGCCGCCTTTTCCTTGGCTTCGATGTCCTCGCCCGTTTCCTGGTCGACGACTCGCATCGACAGGCGCACCTTGCCGCGATCATCGAAGCCCATCAGCTTCACCTTCACCTTGTCGCCTTCCTTGACGATGTCGGTCGTCTTGTTGACGCGCTGCTTGGCGAGTTGGGAAATGTGAACGAGACCGTCCTTGGCGCCGAAGAAGTTCACGAAGGCGCCGAAGTCGGTGGTCTTCACGACGGTGCCTTCATAGATCATGCCAACCTCGGGATCCGAGGCGATCGACTTGATCCACTTGATCGCCGCCTTGATGGAATTGCCGTCGCTCGAGGCGATCTTCACCGTTCCATCGTCTTCGATGTTGATCTTGGCGCCGGTCTTTTCGACGATTTCTCGAATGACCTTGCCGCCCGTGCCGATCACTTCTCGGATCTTGTCGGTTGGGATTTTCATCGTCTCGATGCGCGGCGCGAACTCGCCGAGTTCCGAGCGGGCGCCGGTCAGCGCCTTGGCCATCTCACCGAGAATGTGCAGGCGTCCGTCCCTTGCCTGAGCGAGCGCGACCTTCATGATCTCTTCGGTGATGCCGGCGATTTTGATGTCCATCTGCAGCGACGTGACCCCGTGCTCGGTGCCCGCCACCTTGAAGTCCATGTCGCCGAGGTGATCCTCGTCGCCCAGAATGTCCGAAAGCACGGCGTAGCGCTCTCCCTCCAGGATGAGGCCCATGGCGATGCCCGCTGTCGGATGCTTCAACGGCACGCCTGCGTCCATCAACGCCAGCGAAGAACCGCAAACCGTCGCCATCGAGGAAGAGCCATTCGATTCGGTGATCTCGGAGACGACGCGCACGGTGTAGGGGAACTCCGCCGCCGTCGGCAGCATCGGGCGAAGGGCCCGCCACGCCAGCTTGCCGTGGCCGATCTCGCGGCGGCCGGGCGATCCCATGCGGCCCGTCTCGCCGACGCTGTAGGGAGGGAAGTTGTAATGCAGCAGGAAGCGTTCTTTGTAGGTGCCCTCGAGCGAGTCGATGAACTGCTCGTCCTCGCCGGTGCCAAGCGTTGCGACGACCAGCGCCTGCGTCTCGCCGCGCGTGAACAGCGCCGATCCGTGAGTGCGCGGCAGAACGCCGACCTGCGCCAGGATGGGGCGCACAGTCTTCACGTCGCGGCCGTCGATGCGGATGCCCGTGTCGAGGATGTTCCAGCGCACCACCTTGGCCTGTAGATCGTGGAAGGCCTCTCCCACGTGCTGCTTGTCGAATTTGGCTTCGCCGCCGTCCGGCAGCAGCGCCGCATTGACCTTCGCCTTCACCTTGTCGACGGCGGCGTAGCGCTCCTGCTTCACCGTATGCTTGTAGGCCTCGCGCAGGTCCGCCTCGGCGATCTCGGCGACGGCCTTCTCGACGGCGCTTCGATCGCGCGCCACCAGATCGCGCGGCTCCTTCGCTGCCTTTTCGGCAAGCCGGATGATCGCCTCGATCACCGGTTGGAATCCGCGATGGCCCGTCATCACGGCTTCGAGCATGACCTGTTCGGAAAGCTCTTTGGCTTCCGACTCGACCATCAGCACGGCGTCGCCAGTGCCCGCGACGACGAGATCGAGGCTCGACTCCTTCATCTCGTCGATGGTCGGGTTGAGCTTCAACGCGCCGTTGATGTAGCCGACGCGCGCGCCGCCGATCGGGCCCATGAACGGAATGCCCGACAGCGTCAGCGCGGCCGAGGTCGCAACCAGCGACAGGATGTCGGGGTCGGTTTCGAGGTCATGCGACAGCACGGTCACGACGACCTGCGTGTCGTTGCGATAGCCCTCGGGAAACAATGGCCGGATCGGACGGTCGATCAGACGCGAGACCAGCGTCTCCTTTTCGGACGGACGGCCTTCGCGCTTGAAGTATCCGCCGGGAATGCGACCGGCCGCGAACGTCTTTTCCTGATAGTTGACGGTGAGCGGGAAAAAGTCGACGCCGGGCTTCGGGGTTTTTGACGAGACCACGGCGGCGAGCACGGTGGTGTCCCCATAGGTCGCCCAAACCGCACCGTCGGCCTGCCGCGCGACACGGCCAGTTTCGAGAACGAGCTTTCGACCGGCCCAATCCAATTCTTCACGATGAATTTCGAACATGTTTGCCTTCTTTCATGGCGTCCGGCGAAGTCAAACGGCCATGGGCAAGACGGCGAGACGCTGCCGCAGGCCTGAGTGGGCTTCTGCAACGATAGCGTCCGGCGATCCTGCCATGGCGCGCAAGGCTTTCCCGGAGTTGGATCGACGGCCCCATGCCGCCGCTCCGATGGATCGACGGCGTACAAGCCAGTCGCTCCGCAACGCCGAGCGCCCCTGCGCGCGGCGGAATAGGCGTCGACGCGAGGTCGACGCGACAATGACCCTAGCGGCGAATGCCAAGCCGCTCGATCAAAGTCTTGTAGCGCGGCTCATCGCGCTTTTTCACGTAATCCAGCAACTGACGACGCTGCGACACAAGCTTCAGCAAGCCGCGACGCGAGTGGTTGTCCTTCACGTGCGTCTTGAAATGCTCCGTGAGGTTGGCGATGCGCTCCGTCAGGATCGCGACTTGCACCTCCGGCGAACCGGTATCGTTGGCTTTTTGAGCATATTCTTTCACGAGCGCGTCTTTGCGCTCCGCCGTAATCGACATCGTTGGTCCTTTCCATGAACGGTGATCCGCTCGCGCAGCCAGGCCGGGATGTCGTCCAGCGTGGTCAAACGGCGGCGCCGCGCGGTCTTTGGCCCGCGCGATGTCGCGCTTATACACCAATCGTCCCCTAAGGCCAGAGGCGGCCCTGAAGGCGTCTCAGTAGGGCCGGCCATCCTTATGGACGAAACGCCACCGGCCCGGCGCCTCCATGAGGGCCTTGATGTCGTCCGCCGGATATTCGCCTTCGTCGCCCGCAGTTCTGTCGCCGACCTCGAGATACAGCGCCTCGCGATCCGAGCGGTTGACCAGTTGATGGGCGCAACCTTGCGCCGGAAAGCCGGCGCACATGCCCGGCGACAGGGCGATTTCGCCCTTGTCGGTCACCAGAATGAGTTCGCCTTCCAGCACATAGACGAATTCGTCCTGGCGGCTGTGGCGATGCAGCAGCGCCGACTGGCCGCCGGGGGCGATCCGCGTCAGGTTCACGCCGAAATTCTTGAGGCCAAAATAATCGCCGAGTGGCCGCTTTTCCCTCCTGGCCATGCGGCCGAAAAAAGGTTCGGGATAGTTCGAGGGCCTCTGGCGTGGCGGCACCTCATCGGCCCGAACCACCAGAGCCGAGGACATCTTTGACTCGTCCATCGTATGATCTTCCTGCGCGCCGACGGAGGCGCAGAGCAATCTGAAGCCAAAGATCTCAGACAGGCAAGTTGAAGACCCGGCTCGGCGCCAACGCGCCGCCGACGACCTCCCCGAACGCGACGGGCACGCCGCCGCAGACGGCGTAGGCGACGCCTTCGGACGGCGCATCGCGTCCGCGCAGTATCAGCGACTGCCCCCGCCGCAGCCGCGCCGCGCCATCGCGATCGACGATGACGCATGGCAGGACCGCCAGCCCCGCTTCGACATCGAGCATGACCGCGCCTCGATCGATGTCTGCGCTTTCGAGCGTCGCAAGCGGCGTCGCATCCGTCTCGCGGAACGGACCGACGCGCGTGCGCCGCAACGCCGCGACATGGCCGAAGCAGCCCAGGGCGCGGCCAAGATCGCGCGCGATGGCGCGCACATAGACGCCCTTGCCGCAAGCCGCCTCCAGCACCGCGTGGTCGGGCGTGGCGGCGATCAGCGTCAGCGTGTGGATGGCGACAGGCCTCGGCGCGAGATCAACCGTCTCGCCGTCGCGCGCGATGTCGTAGGCGCGCTCGCCGTTGATCTTGATGGCCGAGAAGGCCGGCGGCTGTTGAAGGATCGCGCCGACGAACTGCGGCAGCGCGGCCGCAACGGCGTCCGGCGACGGACGCGCATCGCTTTGCCGCGTGACCACCCCGTCGGCGTCGTCCGAGTTCGTCTCGACGCCCCATGCGATGGTGAAGCGATAGGCCTTTTCGCCATCCTGAACGAAGGGCACGGTCTTCGTCGCCTCGCCGAAGGCGACGGGCAGAATGCCCGAGGCAAGAGGATCGAGCGTCCCCGCGTGACCGGCTTTTTTCGCATTGTAGAGGCGCTTGAGCCGCGAGACGGCGTGGGTCGATGTCACGCCGACCGGCTTATCGAGCACGATCCAACCGTTAACGTCGACGCGGGTGGAGCGGGCGTTCATCAGTCAGCTTTCAGGAGCGTCGTCGCGTCAGGATTTAGGCTTGTCGTGGGGCAACGCATCAAGATCCTTGCGCACCTTGTCCGATTTCAGCAAGGCGTCGATACGCGAGGAATTTTCGAAGCTATCATCGACTTTGAAGCGCACGTCGGGCGCAAACCGCAGGTTTATCCGACGAGCGATCTCGCCGCGCAAGTAGTTCTTGTGACGCCCCAGAGCCTCCACCACGTCGCAGGATTTGCCGCCGCCAAGCGGCATGACGAAGACGGTTGCGAGCTTGAGGTCGGGCGACATGCTGACCTTCGGCACCGTAACGACTTGTGTCTCCAGAACGGGATCCGACACGCTGCCACGCGTCAACAATTCGGCCATGCAATGGCGGATGAGTTCGGCGACGCGCAGCATACGCTGGGACGGCTCGCCGCCGCTATGATGAGCTCTCGACATGATGTGATCTCGATGTCGCGGCGAACGACGGGATCGAGCCGCCGTCGCCGGGACGAAGGTTGCGCGTTCGCCACTTACAGCGAGCGCTTGATCTCCTCAACGCGGTAGCACTCGATGACATCGCCAGCGCGCATATCCTGATATGTCTCGAAGGCCATGCCGCACTCCTGTCCGGCGGTGACTTCCTTCACCTCGTCCTTAAAGCGTTTGAGCGTCGAGAGCTTGCCCTCATGCACCACGACATTGTCGCGGATGAGTCGCACGCTTGCGCCGCGCTCGACGTTGCCGTCCGTGACACGACAGCCGGCGACCTTGCCGATCTTCGAGATGTTGAAGATCTCGAGGATGCGCGCATTGCCGAGCATGGTCTCGCGCAGGGTCGGCGGCAGCAGGCCGGACATCGCCGCCTTTACGTCGTCGACGAGGTTGTAAATGATGTTGTAGTAGCGGATTTCAATGCTGGCGCGTTCGGCCGCCTCGGACGCTTCCTTGTAGGCGCGAACGTTGAAGCCGATCACCACCGCGCCAGAGGCCTGCGCCAGCGCGATGTCGGATTCGCTGATGCCGCCGACCCCCGCGTGGACGACGCGCGCCGTCACCTCGTCGGTGCCAAGCTTGTCGAGCGACGCGATGATCGCCTCGACCGAGCCCTGCACGTCGCCTTTGATGACCAGCGGGAATTCCTTGCGACCCGCGGTCTTCAATTGGCTCATCATGTCGGCAAGCGATCCACGCGCCACGCCGCCACCGCGCACGGCAGCCTTCTCGCGCTTCAGACGTTCGCGATATTCCGTGATCTCCCGGGCGCGAGCCTCGTTCTCGACGACGCCGACGCGGTCGCCCGCTTCCGGCGCGCCGTCAAAGCCGAGCACCTCGACCGGCGTCGAAGGCGGCGCGTCCAAGACGTTCTGGCCGCGATCGTCGAGCAGCGCGCGTACGCGGCCCCAGTGCGATCCGGCGACGACCAGGTCGCCCACGTCGAGAGTACCGCGCTGAACGAGAACCGTCGCCACCGGGCCGCGACCGCGATCGAGCCGCGCTTCAATGACGGCGCCCTCGGCGGCCCGATCCGGGTTGGCGCGCAGATCGAGGAGTTCGGCTTGCAGCGCGATCGCATCGAGAAGTTTATCAAGATTGGTGTGCTTGGTGGCGGACACCTCCACCTCCAGCACGTCGCCGCCGAGGCTCTCGACCTGAACTTCGTACTGCAGCAACTCGGTGCGCACACGCTCCGGCTTGGCGTCGGGCTTGTCGATCTTGTTAATCGCCACGATGATCGGAGCCTTGGCGGCTCGCGCGTGATTGATCGCCTCGACCGTCTGCGGCATCACGCCGTCATCGGCCGCGACGACCAGGACGACGATGTCGGTGACCTTCGCGCCGCGCGCGCGCATCGCGGTGAAGGCGGCGTGGCCCGGCGTGTCAATGAAGGTCACGAGGCTGCCTGTCGGCGAAGTCACTTGGTAGGCGCCGATGTGCTGGGTGATGCCGCCGGCTTCGCTCGAAACGACGTTTGCCGAACGAATCGCATCGAGCAGCGATGTCTTTCCGTGATCGACATGGCCCATGATGGTGACGACGGGCGGCCGCGAAATCAGATGCTCGTCGGCGTCCGGCTCGTCGAAGAGACCCTCCTCGACATCGGCCTCGGCCACGCGCCTGACCGTATGGCCCATCTCTTCCGCGACGAGTTGCGCCGTGTCAGCGTCGATCACGTCGGTGATCGTGCGCATCTCGCCCTGCTTCATGAGAAGCTTGATGACATCGACCGCACGCTCGGACATGCGGCTCGCGAGTTCCTGAATGGTGATCGTTTCGGGCAGCGTCACTTCGCGCGCGAGCTTTTCCTTCTGCTGCGAGGCGCCACGCCCCGTGAGGCGCTGCATCCGTCGGCGGAACGAGGCGACCGAGCGCGTGCGCTCGTCGCCGTCGTCGGCGGTCGCGCGAGCGACGGTGAGACGGCCGCGATTCTTTTGCTCGCCGCCGCGAGAGGGACGCGCAGGCAAAACAACCTTCGGCAGGTCGGGGCGGCGGATGAGCCGGGGTTCCTCGCCCACGCTCGTGCGAGCGGCGGGCGCGGCCGCTACTGCGCCGGCCGCGACCGCGACGCCGGGAGCGCCTGTCGGACGACGCACCAGCGATGGCGATTGGGTCGGCTCGCCGCCGGCGAGGCGCCGCGCAGCCTCCGCCTCGGACCGGCGCTTGGCCTCGACCTCATGCGAGCGGCGGGCGTCTTCCTCGCGCTTACGCGCCTCGGCGGCGTCGCGTTCCACCTTCTCGCGCGCCTCGCGCTCCACGCGCAGCTTGTTTTCTTCGATGGCGCGACGGCGCTCTTCCTCTTCGCGACCGCGCGAATCGGCAAGCGCGCGCTCTCGGGCCTCGCGCTCGGCCTCAGTCAGCGTGCGCAGAACAACGCCTGTCGGAGCGCGCTGCGGCGCAGATGGAGCCGCAGCGGCGGACGCGCCAACCGTGGGTCCGCGCGGCGCGACCGGCGCCGTCGCCGGAACGGGAGCGGCCGCCGGAGCCTTCGCAACCACCTGCGGCGCGGCAGCGACCGGATCCCCCGGGCGCGACACATGCCGCTTCACCTTCTCCACCACGACCGTCTTGCTGCGGCCATGCGTGAAGCTTTGCTTGACGACGCCCTGCTCCATCGGACGCTTCAACGTCAGCGTCTTGGAGGCGACAGACAGCGTTTTCTCGCCGGTTTTCGTATCGTTCATTCGTTCGCGATCCCAGGGCTACGCCCGTTGGTCTATCCGTTGATTTCCGTTGCCGGGACGGCGGCCGGCGGCGGCGCGGCGTCCCCTAGTGTCCGTTCGTCCGTCACCGGATCACGCCAGGCCAGACCTCGAAACAAGGCCAGCCGCCGGCAGCGCGCTAGAAAAGCCCGCGTCGTCGGTCCCGTCGTGAGCGCCGCATGTACCACATTTGGGCGTCCCAATGCCAAATCCAACTGGAGCGAGTCAAAAATTCCAACGTTCGCCGGCTCCGCACCAGACGAAATCGCCTCCCGGCGCGCAATCCGATCGATTTTTTTGGCCCCGTCCGCGCTCCCATCCAGCGCGTGGATCAGCGCGGCGACGCCCCCGCGGGCGAGCGCCGCCTCGACTTTCGAGAATCCCGCGACGAGATGGTTCGCCTTGTTGGCGAGCGACAGCCATTGTAGGGCGTCGGCCTCGAGCCGCGTATCGACCTCCTCGACAAGACCGGAGGGGACGTCGGCCTGGCCTTTGAAGGCGCGCGAAAAGGCCTTCGACGCCATCGCCTTCTCCAGCAGCCTTGCGTCCGGGCTGATCCAAACGCCGCGACCGGGGAGACGACGCGCGACATCGGCGACGAGGCGGCCGTCCGGCGCCAGAACGAAGCGGATCATGGCTTCGGGCGGCCGTTTTACGCGCGTGACAATGCAGGTCCGTTCCGGACCTGGTTCGTCGCGCGCATCGACCGCTCTCGCCATAAGAATCTCCGCTCAGGCCTCAGCAGCCTCGCCTTCGCCGGGCTCGGCGGCAGCCGCGACCGTTTCGTCGATCCAGCCGGCCCGCACGCGCGCCGCCATGATCAGCGCCTCGGCATCCTCGCGCGAAACGTCCATGCCATCGAGGAAGCCCGGCTCTTTAACGAGGTCGCCGGCCTTGTTGCGCTCACTCCAGCCGGTGAGATCGTCGGTCGCGCAACCCGCGAGATCTTCGACCGTTTTCACGCCGTTCTCGCCGAGCTTCACCATGATCTGAGTGGTGATCCCATGGACTTCGCGCAATTCGTCGGCGACGCCGAGCGCGCGGCGCTTTTCGTCGAACTCCGCTTCAATGCGACCAAGGTGATCGCGAGCGCGATTCTGGATTTCCGTCGCCGTTTCCTCGTCGAACCCCTCGATGCTCCCGAGGTCGGCGATGTCGACGTACGCAAGTTCCTCGACCGTGCGGAACCCCTCCGAGGCGAGCAACTGACCGACGACCTCATCGACGTCCAACGCCTCCATGAAAGCCTGCGTGCGGCTCTGGAATTCCTTTTGCCGACGTTCCGATTCCTCCGCCTCGGTCAGGATATCGATGTCCCAGCCGGTCAGCTGAGATGCCAGGCGCACGTTCTGCCCGCGTCGGCCGATCGCAAGCGATAGCTGATCGTCGGGCACCACGACCTCGATGCGCGAGGAATCTTCGTCAAGCACAACCTTGACGACCTCGGCGGGCTGCAGCGCGTTGACGATGAAGGTGGCGGCGTCGGCGGACCAGGGGATGATGTCGATCTTTTCACCCTGCAATTCGTTGACGACCGCCTGCACGCGCGAGCCGCGCATGCCGACGCAGGCGCCGACGGGATCGATCGAACTGTCGCGCGAGACAACGCCGATCTTGGCCCGCGAGCCTGGGTCTCGCGCGACCGACTTCACCTCGATGATGCCGTCGTAAATCTCCGGCACTTCCTGGCCGAACAACCTCGCCATGAACTGCGGATGCGTGCGAGACATGAAAATCTGCGGGCCGCGCTGCTCGCGCCGCACATCGTAGAGGTAGGCGCGGACGCGATCGCCGGGCCGGAACATTTCACGCGGGATCAACTCGTCGCGGCGAATGATCGCCTCGCCGCGGCCAAGATCGATGATGGCGTTGCCGTATTCGACGCGCTTGACGATCCCATTGACGATCTCGCCGATGCGGTCCTTGTATTCATCGTATTGGCGATCGCGCTCGGCTTCGCGCACCTTCTGCACGATGACCTGTTTGGCCGCTTGCGCGGGAATGCGGCCGAAATCAAACGGCGGCAGCGTTTCGGCGATCCAGTCGCCCAATTGCGCGGCAGGGTTCTTCTTGCGCGCCTGCTCCAGCGTGATCTGCGTGGCGTCGCTCTCGATCTGCTCGACCACGAGCATCAGACGTGAGAAACGGATTTCGCCCGTCTTCGCGTTGATGTCGGCGCGCACCTCGGTCTCCTGACCGTAACGCGAGCGCGCGGCCTTTTGCAGCGCCTCTTCCATCGACTGCAGCACGATCGAGCGGTCGATCGACTTCTCCCGCGCAACCGCGTCGGCGATCTGCAAGAGTTCAAGCCTGTTGGCGCTTATGGCCATACCGTCCTCCTTGAATCGCGGGCCAGATGGACCACGACGGGGTTCAATGCGATCGGGGACGCCGCGTCCCCAGCGAATTCGGCTTCATTGGACGCTGACTGGCCGCCAGAGCCGCCGACTTCTCGCGCGCGCGGCGTGCGGCGAAGCGGCCGGGACCACGTTGCGGCGCGTCCTCCTCCGTCGATGCGTCGCCCTCGCCCGGCTCGGCCGTCCCTGCGAGTTTCGCCGCCCGCAGCGATTCGCGGACGAGCGCCTCGGTGAGCACCAGCCGGCCTTCTTCGAGATCGCGCAACGACAGCACGACATCGGACGGCTCGTCGGCGCGCGCGTCGATGCGGCGCAACTTCAGCCGCGCCTCCTTGCCAAGGCCATCGACGCCTTCGATCCAACCGCGGAATCGCTTGCGTCCGTCCAAGGTCTCGGCGCGCGTCAGTTCGATGCGCGCCTCGTGTCCGATCGCGCGCTCGAAATCCGAAACGCGCACCAGCGGCCGGTCGATGCCCGGCGACGACATTTCGAGGTTGTAGGCGCCGTCGATCGGATCCTCCACTTCGAGGAGCGGCGAAATCGCCATGCTGGCTTCCTCGCAGCCCTCGACGTTCATGCTTCCATCCGGCCGTTCCACCATGATCTGCAAAGTCCGGCCGCCATTGGCGTTGAAGATCTTCACGCGCACGAGGCGAAAACCCACGTCGCGCAAAGCCGGCGCGACGACGGCCGCGACGCGCGCGGCCGATCCCGTTTCGGTCACCAGACGCGGTTCGTCGATGTTCGCTTCGACAGCGACAGACGAGGGGCGACCATCCTCGACCACGTACAGCCTCCGACCCGACGACGCCGGGCAATAAAAAAGAGCGGGTCCCGGTGGGGGGCCCACTCTCAAAAGCGACCATCCGAAGATGATCCATATGAGATTGCTAACGCGGCCTATATAGACGTTTCTGCGCCGCGCGCAAGACGAGAATCGCCGCCGTCTTGCGGGCGTCCGCCGGATCAGACGTTCGGCAAATCCTGCCGCGCCTCGCTGGTCTTCTCAACGCCCGCGTAATTTGGCGACACCGGAAGCTGCAACACGGTGGCGCGCTGGCCGGACGCCAGCGCCGTCACGAGCACGGTGCGTCCGTCTGGGAATTCGAGCGCGTCGTGATGCATGTCGGGCTGATCGGGATTGATGCGCCGGAACCGCGCGACGTTGGCGCCCATCCGACGGCGCGGCAGAAACGGAAACACGCGATCGCACTCGATCTCGCGTTCGAACGCGAGTTCCGCGCCAGGCGGAACACACACAGCGACGCCCGGTTCGTCGACGGCGCAGAAGCCGCGCGTGACCGACTGAACGAACTTCGAGGTGACCAACTTATGGCCGACAGTCGCCGGCGTGGACGCAACATGATGCAAGCTATAGTCGCACATTTCTCGCCTCCTGCTTGTCGCGAACGACAGCCGGAATGAACATCATCATCGCGACGAAGACAGCTTTCGCGCGAACCATGGCGCAGGTGTGGCGGGATCAGCGCTGAACAGAACTTTCGCCATACCGTCAAGACGACGCTGAAGCGGTCGTGCTCGACTTCGCAAGATCGCGCACCTACAAGAGCGGTGCCTTCGCCATTCCCGAATTATGAGATGATGCGCCTTCGTCCCGGCACGCTCGCCATGACAGCCCTGCTCGCGTCGATGACGAGCCTTGGGCCGCTCTCGACCGACATTTTCGTGGCCTCGATGCCAAACATCGGCGTCGCGTTTACGGCTTCGACGGCAACGGTTCAGTTGACCATCACCTGTTATCTCGTGGGATTCGCCGCGGGCCAGATCGTTTACGGTCCACTCTCCGACGCCATCGGACGGCGACCGACGCTTCGCGGCGGATTTATCCTTTATCTCTGCGCATCGTTCGCATGCCTTTTCGCGCCGACGATCGGCGTGCTCATCGCCGGCCGGGTGTTGCAGGGGCTGGGCGCTGCGGGTCCGATCATCCTGGCCCGCGCGATCGTGCGCGACCTTTACGAAGGGCGCGCGGCGGCGCGGCAATACGGCGTGATGAGCTCGATCACCGGGATCACCCCGGTGCTGGCGCCGATCATCGGAGGCTTTCTGCAGTCCTGGTACGGTTGGCGCGCGAGCTTCGTCGTGATGGCGGCCCTGGGCTTGCTCATCGCCCTGGGCGTCGCGACGCTGCTGCCGGAGACGCATGCGCGCGCCGCGCCGGCGCGCTTATCTGTTTCATCGATGTTTCAAAGCTACAGGATCGTCGCCCACAACCGCGCCTACCTGTCATACCTCTGCGTTCAAGCATGCGGATACAATGGGATCTTCGCTTTCATCTCTTCCGCCTCGCATGTGATGCAGCACGTCTACGGCCTTTCCCCGCCGCAGTTCGGCGCAACCTTTACGGCCTGTTCGTCGAGCTTTGTCGTCGCGGCGTTCGGCGGCTCGCGCATCGTCGCGCGGCTCGGGATCGACGGCACCATCGGGCTTGGCGTCGCCTTGGAATTGCTTGGCGGCGTTGCGCTGGCGCTCGGCGTCTACTTCTTTCCGAACGACTTTTTGTCGATCGTGCTGCCGTATATGATCTTCTTTCTCGGCGTCGGCTTTACGCTGCCGCAGACCCAGGCGGCGGCGTTGACGCCATTTCCGGAGCGCGCGGGGGCCGCATCGTCGCTGATGGGCTTTGTTCAAATGACGTCCGGCGCCATCGTGGGCACGATCGTCGGCGCGACGCTCGGAGAGACGGCGTGGCCGCTCGCCGTCGTGACGTGCCTTTCGGGCGCGCTGGCGTTTTGGTTCTTCCACGCCGGCGCAAGGGTGCGCGCCGAGAACAGGCCCATCACGCGATCGTTTCAACCGCACTGATCAGTTGCAGGATGTCTTCCTCTCGCGAAAGCCGGTGATCGCCGTCGCGCACGAGCGTGACGGAGACAGGATCGTGCGAAAGCGCGTGGACGAGCCGCATGGCGTGAGACCAGGGTACATCTTCGTCTTGCATGCCTTGCAGGATGTGCACGGGACAATGCGTGCGGACCATGTCGCCGAGGAGAAGATGGTTGCGCCCCTCTTCGATCAGCGCGCGGGTGATCGGATAGGGCTCGGACCCATACGCGGACGGACGCAGGCGGCGGCCTGTCGTTGTGATTTCATGCTGGGTCGCATCGTTCATGCGCTCCCACATCAGCGTCTGCGTGAAATCGACCGCCGGCGCAATGAGCGCCAATCCCGCCAACCGGTCGTTTTCGCCCAGGCGCGCCAGTTCGCGCGCGATCAAAAGAGCTATCCAGCCGCCCATCGACGAACCGACAAGGATCTGAGGGCCGCGCGTCTTCCTGCGGAGCATCGCCAAACTCTCGGCGAGCCATAGACCGATCGTTCCCTGCTCGAAATCGCCCGCGGATTCACCATGCCCCGAGTAGTCGAAGCGCAGAAAGGCGCGGCGTTTTCGCGTCGCCCATTCCGCCAGTCGGGACGCCTTGGTCGACAGCATGTCGGACTTGAAACCGCCAAGCCAGACGACGCCGGGGCTTTCGCCAGGCTGGCGGCGGTACGCAAGCGCCGTCTTCCCGAACTTGAAGGTTTCCCGCGCGGCGGTCTCGAATTGCGGGGCTGCGAAGCTCACCCTAATATCCTGGCCGATCGATTCCTTTGGCGGCGGCAGGCATAGAGCCGCGCTGCGCGCCCGGCAACCGGCCAGCGTTGTCACCCTCGTGACCTTCGCCTCTGATCAGCGCCCTCTGCCAAGCAGGCCGGCCGCGCTTGCTGGCCGAACCATTTTGCAGATCATCCCGCAACTAGACGCCGGCGGCGCCGAGCGCACGACGATCGACGTGGCGGCGGCGCTGGCCGAGGCGGGCGCGCGGCCTCTCGTGGCGAGCCTCGGCGGCCGGCTGATCAGCGAATTGCAGGCGAAAGGCGGTGTATGGCTGCCGTTCCCTGCCAAGACGAAGAACCCCGCCGCAATGGCCGTGAATGTAAGGCGGCTGGCGCGGCTGATCCGCGACGAAAACGTCGACATCGTGCATGCCCGCTCGCGCGCGCCGGCTTGGGTGGCGTTCGGCGCGACGCGGCTCACGCGCCGCCCGTTCGTCACCACCTATCACGGCGCCTACGGCGGCCAGTCCGCGGCGAAAATCTTCTACAATTCGATCATGGCGCGCGGCGACGCGGTGATCGCGAATTCCGAATACACCGCCGCGCGAATCGCCGTTCTGCATCCGCAGGGCCGCGACCGCGTGCGCGTCATTCAGCGCGGGACCGACCTCGCCCGGTTTACGCCCGCGGCCGTGGCGCCCGAACGCGTGCGCGCCCTGCGTCAAGCCTGGGGCGTCGCTCCCGACGACCGGATCGTTCTATTGCCGGGACGGCTGACGCCCTGGAAAGGTCAGCGCGTGCTGATCGAGGCGGCGCGGCTTTTGCGCGCGCGCGGTCTCGTCGATATGAAGTTCGTGATGATCGGCGACAGCCAGGAGCGCGACGCGTACCGCGAGGATCTCAAAGCGCGTATCGGGGCGGCCGATCTCAGGGAGATCGTTCTGATCGCCGGCCATTGCATCGACATGCCGGCGGCGTTCCTCGCAGCCTCCGTCGTGACCGTGCCGTCAACGGAGCCCGAAGCCTTCGGCCGCGTCGCCGTCGAGGCGCAGGCGATGGGCGCGCCGGTGGTCGTCTCGGACCTGGGCGCGGTGTCCGAGACGGTTCTGGCGCCCCCACGCGTCGAGGAGGCGGCCCGCACCGGCTGGCGCGTGAAGGCGGACAACCCGCAGGCGCTGGCGGACGGCGTCGAACGCGCCCTCTCGTTCGGGGCCAGCGCCCGCGACGCGCTGGCGCGCCGCGCGCGGCGGCACGTCGAGGCGCATTTTTCGCTGGAGCACATGACCGGCGACACGCTGGACGTCTACGCGGCCTTGCTTGAACGGCGCGCCGGCGCATGAGAGTACCTAAAATCCTACCGGGCTCGTGTTGACTAAACCGGGATCAGCCACGATTTTACGTCCGGGTCCGGTCCCCGCGTCGCGAGTCGCGGGGTTTCGCGCGTTAAGCGGCCGGGTTCGAGACACGTTCGCAGGAGACAGACCATTCGCCGTCCGATGAAAGCGCCGCCGACCCCGCAGAAGACCGGGCCGAAAACAAATCAAGAGATCCGCGCGCCGCAAGTGATGCTGATCGACAGCGAGGGCCTGAAAAAGGGCGTGATCGAGCTTCCGGACGCGCTTCGGCTGGCGGAAGAAGCTGGCCTGGATCTCGTGGAAATCGTCCCGAACGCGCAGCCCCCGGTCTGCAAAATCCTCGATTACGGCAAGTTTCGCTTTCTGGAGCAGAAGAAGGCCGCCGAAGCGCGCAAGCGCCAGAAGATCGTCGAGATCAAGGAAATCAAGATGCGGCCGGGCATCGACGACCACGACTACGAGGTCAAGATGAAAGCCGTGCGCCGTTTTTTCGAAGAAGGAGACAAGGTCAAGCTGACGCTACGCTTCCGCGGTCGGGAACTCGCGCACCAGGAGCTTGGTTTCGCTGTGTTGAACCGCGTGCGCTCGGAAACCGCGACCTTCGCCAAGGTCGAGGCGGAGCCGTCGATGGAAGGACGGCAGATGGTGATGGTCCTCGCGCCGAAGTGAGGATCAGTGGAGTTGGGCGATGCTGATCGTTTTCTACATCCTGCTCGTCTGGCTCAAGATCATCAGTTGCACGACCATTGCGTTCCTCTGGCTCTGGATCGCGCGTGATCGCGGCGCGCGAGGCTTGCGGATGGCGATCCACATCATCGGCGCCCTCGCCGTCTGGATCGCACCCTGGGCCGTTTTTCTGTGGTCGCGCGTCGATCTCTATAAGGGAAAATGCGGGCTGCGCCTTGGGGTGCATGATTGCGCGATGGTCGAATTCTTGTGGAACGAATTACAATGGTTCCGGCTGGGTCTTCTCCTGGACGTGCTGTTGCTGATCGGCGTGTTCTTCGTCATCTTCCGGTCGCGCGTCGCGACCGATAATGGCGCGGCGATCGGCGCGCGCTGACGCCCCTCCCCCTGTCGTTTAGCGCGCCTTTCCTTGGCGCAGAACGCGCGATGGTTTTTGACGCAAGCGCACGCTATGGTCCGCCGCGCTCGGAGGCGGCATGACGACGGCAGATGCAAGCGGCGACGACAAGGAGTTCGGCGACACACACTTCGGCTTTGCGCGCGTTCCGCTTGGCGAGAAGCAGGCGCGGGTCGACGATGTCTTCCACAAAGTGGCGTCGCGCTACGACCTGATGAACGACCTGATGTCGGGCGGGTTGCATCGCGTGTGGAAAGACCTCCTTGTCGGCATGGCGCGGCCGCCGCACGGGCGACCGTGGCGGCATCTCGATGTCGCCGGCGGCACAGGGGATGTCGCGTTCCGCGTGGCGCGCGCCGGCGGCGCGGCGACCCGCGTGACTGTGTTAGACATCAACGCCGACATGCTCGCGGTCGGACGGGCACGCGCCGAAAAGCTGGGTCTCGCCGGGCTCGACTTCATCGAGGCGAATGCGGAGACGCTCCCCTTCGCCGACAAGAGCTTCGACGCCTATACGATCGCGTTCGGCATCCGCAACGTGCCGCGTATCGATCTCGCATTGCGCGAGGCTTGGCGCGTGCTCAAGCGCGGCGGCCGCTTTCTCTGTCTCGAATTTTCCACCAGCGACGCGCCGATCTTCGACAAACTCTATGAGACCTATTCCTTCACCGCGATCCCCGCGATCGGCAAGGTCGTCGCCGGCGACGGCGCCCCCTATCGCTACCTCGTCGAATCGATCCGCAAGTTTCCGAACGCCGAGACCTTTGCCGACATGATCCGCGCCGCCGGCTTCAAACGCGCCAGTTTCACGCGGCTGACCGGCGGCGTCGTCGCGATTCATTCCGGTTGGAAGCTTTAAGGCTCGCGCGTGCTCGGCTCCATCGTTCATCTGCTCCGTCTGAGCCGCGCCGGCTTCGTGCTGGCCCGCGAGGGCGTGTTCGCCGAGGTCGATCCGATGCTGGCGCCCCCCGCCGCGCGCCCACTGCTGGCGATCGGCCGCCTCTTGGCGCGACGCGGCGCCGGCGACGAGTCGAGCCGCATCACCAAGGCCATGAGCCGGCTTGGCCCCTCCTACGTGAAGCTCGGACAGTTCCTCGCCACGCGTCCCGACGTTGTCGGCATGCCGACTGCGCGCGATCTGGAAGGCCTGCAAGACAATGTGCCGTCCTTCCCGATCGTCACCGCGACGCGCATCATCGAAACGGCGTTCGGCAAGAAACTCGAGGATGTTTTCTTGGAGTTGGGGCCGCCTGTCGCAGCGGCCTCGATCGCGCAGGTGCACCGCGCCAAGGTGCGTGACGGCGAGGCGGTTCGTGACGTCGCCGTGAAGGTGCTGCGGCCCGGCGTGCAGCGCCGCTTTGCGCGCGACCTTTCCGACATGTACTTCGCGGCGCGTTTCGCCGAGCGGCATTTTTCCGAAGCGCGTCGGCTGCGCATGGTCGAGGTCGTCGATACGCTCGCGCGCACGGTGCGTATCGAGATGGATTTTAGGCTGGAAGCGGCCGCGGCCTCGGAATTCGCGGAGAATTGCGCCAAAGACGCAGACTTTCGTGTGCCCTCGATCGACTGGGACCGCACGGCGAAAGAAGTGCTGACGCTCGAATGGCTCGACGGCGTCCCCCTCTCCCATACGGCCGAACTGCTGCAGTCGAACGTCGACCTGCCACGGCTTGCGCGCATTGTCATTCAATCCTTCCTACGCCACGCCATGCGCGACGGCCTGTTCCACGCCGACATGCATCAAGGCAATCTCTTCATCGATCGTGAAGGGCGGTTGGCCGCCGTCGATTTCGGCATTATGGGTCGGCTTGGCCTGAAAGAGCGGCGGTTTCTCGCGGAAATCCTCTACGGCTTCATCGTGCGCGATTATCAGCGAGTTGCGGAAGTGCATTTCGAGGCTGGTTACGTCCCCGATGCGCATCGGGTCGAAGATTTCGCGCAGGCGATTCGCGCCATCGGAGAGCCGATCCACTCGCGCACCGCCGATCAGATTTCGATGGCGCGCCTGCTGACGCTGCTGTTCGAAATCACGGCTTTGTTCGACATGCGAACGCGCACCGAGTTGGTGCTGCTCCAGAAGACCATGGTGGTTGTGGAAGGCGTTGCGCGGCGCTTCGATCCGCAACTCAACATCTGGGCCACGTCCGAGCCCGTCGTGCGCGAATGGATCGAGGCGCATCTGGGCCCGATCGGCAAATTGAGCGACGCGGGCCGTGGCCTGAGCCATCTCGGCCGCGCGGTTATCGGACTGCCGGATTTCATGAACCGCGTCGAGACGCTCACACGCAAGCTGGAACATGCAACGGAACACGGCTTCGATCTGTCGCCCGATTCGTTCGAGGCGATCGGCCTTGCGGAGGCCCGCCGCGCGCTGTTCGGCCACCTCGCATTATGGGTCATCGCCGCGGCGCTGGTGGCGCTGATCTTCTGGCGGTGAAAGGCGATCCTCAGGTGAGATCGCGCCAGGACCATCGGGCTTTCGCGGGCTCGGCCGCGCGGCGGGGATCGGCCGTCGACCCTGGGCGCGCAGCGCCCGCCATATGCGGGTCGGCCGGTTGGGCGAGCGGCGGCTCGAGATGCGCCGAGCGGGCGGCAAGCGGCGCCTCAAGCCTCGGCAGGCGCATCGCGGAAGCGGTCTGTTCGCTTGGCGCCACAGCGTTCGGGCTTGGCGGATCCTCTACACAAGCCTTCGAACAGGCGAGTCCCGCGGTGGTCTCGCGCGCACAGGCGCCGCAGAGGCCGCGGCCGCAGCCCTGGCAGACGCCGACCGCGTCGGACCCTCGATGTGTGAAGCATTTCACGCGCAAGCCCTCTTCCGGGCGCGACCTTGCGCGCGCCGCGGCGGAGCGACAATCGTTTCCTCAATGTTTCGTTAATCCGCGGCCGGCGTTTCGAACATCGCCTTCAGCCGTTTCTTCATCTGCGCCGGCGTGACGTTCTCGATATGCGTCTGCACCATCCACACGTGGCCGAACGGGTCTTCGATCATGCCGGTGCGATCGCCATAGAATTCATCTTGCGCCGGCCTCATGACGGTCGCGCCCTCCTTCTCGGCGCGCGCCATGACGGCGTCGACATCGCGCATGTAGACGTGGATCGCCACGCTGGCGCCGCCGACCGCCTTGGGGCCAAGGATGTCCTTGTCCGGAAATTCATCCGAAAGCATGAGCAGGCCTTTGCCGATCACGAGTTCGGCGTGGCCGACGCGTCCATCCGGCATGTCAAGCCGGTTGCGGACGCGCGCCCCGAAGACCTTCCCGTAAAAGTCCAACGCGGCGGCCGCGCCGCCGACGCGCAGATAAGGTCCGACCTGCGGATAATTGTCCGGAATCGGCTTCACGCGCGCCGTGCGCGCGGGCGCGGTCTTCGCGCCGCGCTTGGCCGTGGAACGCGCTTTGCCGCGCGACAATCTGTTGGACTTCGCCGGCGCTTTCTTGGCTTCTATCGGCATGATCGTCTCCCTGGCTCACCCGTGGCTTTCGTCGCCGGGCGTTGTCGCCCGCCATGCTGTGCCGCCGCAATGACAAAAGCAAAGCGGAGCGAGCGGCAGGAGCCGGCGGCGTCCGATCTCCTCGCCTGGTACGATCGCCATCGCCGCGACTTGCCGTGGCGCGCCAAGCCCGGAGACACGCCGGACCCCTATGCGGTCTGGCTCTCGGAGATCATGCTCCAGCAAACGACCGCGGCGGCCGTTAAAGCCTACTATGTCGCCTTTTTGGTCCGGTGGCCGACGGTCGAAGCGTTGGCGGCGGCGGACAGCGACGACGTGCTGCGCGCCTGGGCCGGCCTCGGCTATTACTCGCGCGCGCGCAACCTTCACGCCTGCGCAAAAATCGTCGCAGACGCGCATGGCGGCCGCTTTCCAGCGGACGAGGCGGCGCTGCGGCGCCTGCCCGGCATCGGCGCCTACACCGCCGCGGCGATCGCGGCGATCGCCTTCGGCCAGCGCGCCGTCGTGGTCGACGGCAACGTCGAGCGCGTCATTGCGCGACTGGATGCGATCGAGGAGCCGCTGCCGAAAGCCAAGGCGACGATCCGAGCCGTCGCCGACGCTTTGACGCCAGATCGCCGCGCCGGCGACTTCGCGCAGGCGATGATGGATCTCGGCGCCACGATCTGCACGCCGCGGCGGCCGGCCTGTGCGCTGTGCCCCTTTATGGCGGCGTGCAAGGCGCGCCTCCGCGGCGAAATGGAGCGCTTTCCCCTGAAGGCGCCAAAACATACGCGGCCGCTCCGCGCCGGCGCCGTCTTCTATGCGCGCCGCGCCGACGGTATGATCCTCGTGCGCACGCGACCGCCGAAAGGCCTCCTCGGTGGCATGACAGACCTTCCAGGCGGCGTTTGGCGCGCCGATTTCAACCCCGCCTTAGGACGCGCGGACGCGCCGTTCCAGGCGGACTGGCGCCTCGTCCCGGGCGTCGTCGACCATACGTTCACGCATTTCGAACTGCGCCTGTCCGTTTTCGTCGGAACGGTCCAGGCGCGCACGCCGGCGCCTGACAATGCGCGCTGGACGCCGGAATCAACCCTTGATCAAGAGGCGCTGCCGACCGTCTTTCGCAAGGCGATCGCGCTCGCGCGGGGAGACGGCGCGCCGATCAGCTCCGCGTCCAGGCCGGCGGCTCCTCGCCGTCGATAAGGACGAAGCAGATGCGGCAGTTGGCGCCGCTGTTGTTGATCCAGGCGTGATAGGTCGCTTGCTGCACCAAGATGTCGCCGGCTTTCATGCGCACTTCGGTCTCGTCAAGCAGCATGTCGATCTCGCCCTCAAGCACAATCGCATAATCGACGCTGCGCGTGCGGTGCATGAAGGGATGCCGCAGAGCCTTGCCGGCGGCGCCATGATGGATGCCCATCTCCTTCAGCACATCCTCGTGCTTCACGCCGCCCGTATCGCCGGTCGGCGGAAAATCGACGACGCGCAGAATGGAGCCGCGCGGGGGCGGCGCGACCGGGCTCTCGCGATCGGCGCGATCGACGTTCGACGCAACGTCGACAGGCGATTCCTCCGTCACCCAAAGGAGCGTCGAGACGATGCCGGTTTCCTTGCGCGCGCGTTGGTTTCCGGCCGGGCCATCCAGAACAACGATCGCTTTGCCATCCTCGTCGTGGCCGGTGACGATGCGGCGCACCGGCTTCATCGCGTCGGCCATGCGTCAGGCTCCGAGTTCGCGCGTCACGTCGTCGAAGAGTTCGTCGACCGTCATCTTACGCGGGAGCATCTGCTGCTCGCAGGCGAACTGGATGATGAGTTCGAGATTCTTGCGGTTGTTCTCGACGCCGAACGGATGCAGGTCGATGCCGTCGGCCGGCGCCGGCATCGCCTTCTTGCTCTCGACGAGCATGCGGAAGATCTCGCGCACCACGTCCGGCCGCTTGGCGACCTCTTCCGACACAACGAAGAAGTGGTTGACGCTGACGGCGCCGGTACGTCGATGCCAGTCGAGCGCCGCTTGCTTGGGGTTCGGAATTAGCGTCTTGGCGCGGGGCTCGTTGGCGATCTCGCCGCCGAGGATGACGGCATCGAACAGGTCGTCATCGAGCATCAACTGCTCCATGGTGCGACCGTTCGGGTTGAACTTCGCAAGGAAAGCCGGATCCTTGTATTCGGCGACGTGCGGCTCCTCGTAGGTCGCCCAATGCACCTTCGAAAGATCGACGTCGTATTCGTGCTGCAGGATCCCGCGCACCCAGACGCCCGTCGTTTGCGAATAGGCGCGAACGCCCACACGCTTGCCCTCGATCTCTTTGGGCGTGAGTTCGCCCTTCCTGCAGTCGTAGGAGATGCAATTGTGCTGGAAGCGGCCCATGACGACGGCCGGCAGCAGCACGAGCGGCTTGCCCCAGGCCTTGGCCTGGAGAAACGTGACGATGGCGAGTTCGCCCGCGTCGAACTTGCCTTCGCGAACCATGGGCTTGAAGCTCTGGTTCGCGATCTTTGTCCCGCAGAAGTCGAATTGAACCAGATCGGATGGAATTTCGTCGGCTTTCAGCTTTTTCGAAATCGCGTAATCCGCGAAGTTGGTTTTCAGCGTCACTTTGCCGGTCGCCGGCATCTTCGCGAACATGGGCGCTCCTCACGCGCGGCCGACGACGCCGAGCGCCTTTGTCAGCGTGTTGAAATTGCGCGGCGCCGAACACATCAGGAAGCGATAGCCCTCGCCGACGACGCGTTCGACATTCGACGTCTCGACATGCGGATGACCGACGACGACGTTGTGCTTTTTGCACGTGTCGACGATCTGCGCCATGGCGTCCAGCACGACTTTATGTTCCGTCTGGCGCGGGTAGCCGAGCTCCTGACTGAGGTCGCCCTCGCCGATCAAAACCGCGCCGACGCCCGGGACATTCTTCAGCATGTCCGGCAGGTTCTTGATGCCGTTCGTGTCCTCGATCTGGATGACGACGAGGATCTCGCCCTTCGGCGCCAACGGCCAGACATCGGCGCGCTCATAATATTCCTGCTGCGTGACGCCCCAATACCGCGCAGCCTGCGTCGGTCCGTCGCCACGAATGCCGGCGGGCTCGTACAGGGGCTTGTCCTTGAGCCGCGGATAGCGGCACGCCGCCACCGCGTTGTAGGCTTCATCGACGGTCGAGATATGCGGCCACACGACGCCGTAGCAGCCGGCGTCGAGCGCCTGTTTCGCGAGGAACTGGTTCTTCTCCACGCCATTTGCGGGGACGCGCGCCAGCGGCGTCAAGGTCGGCGCGACGGAGGCGGCCTTCACGATCTGTCCGCGGTTGAGAAGGTATTGCAGGCTGTCGCGCAGGCCGCGGATGTCCCAGCCGCGATGCTCGCCTTCGAACACGACGCCATCGTATTTGGAGGCCTGCAGTTCGACGGCGACTTCCGGCTCGGTCGGCGCGAAAAGGCTGAAGCAATGCTGGCCTGCATCGAGCGCGCGGATCATGCCGTTGAGGCGCGGAATGGACATGGGATGCTCCTTGGCGGGGAAACGGCGCAACGTCTACGGGTTGCGTGAGATCAAGGTCACTCAGGCTTTTTTGGCGGGCGACCCGCGCTTGGTCAGCAGCTTGTCGAGCAGCGGATAGACGGTGCGCGCGTTGCCTTCGAAAATCTTGTGGCGGTCGGTCTCCGACAGGTTCTTCACCTGATCGATGTAGCGCTTCGTGTCGTCGAAATAATTGCCGGTCTCCGGATCGACGCCCTGCACGGCGCCGACCATCTCCGAGGCGAACAAGATGTTATCCATCGGAATGACCTTCGTCAGAAGCTCGATGCCCGCCAGATGATAGACGCAGGTGTCGAAGTAGACGTTCTTCATCAGGTACTCGACAAGCGGCGGCTTTTTCATGTTCAGGCAAAGGCCGCGATAGCGTCCCCAGTGATAGGGCGCGGCGCCGCCGCCATGCGGGATGATGAACTTGAGCGTCGGAAAGTCCTTGAACAGATTGCCCTGGATGAGCTGCATGAAGGCGGTCGTGTCGGCGTTGATGTAATGCGCGCCCGTGGCATGGAAGTTCGGATTGCAGGACGACGACACGTGGATCATCGCGGGTGTCTCGAGTTCGACCATCTTCTCGTAGATCGGATACCAGAAGCGGTCAGTGATCGGCGGATCGGTCCACCAGCCGCCCGAAGGATCGGGATTGAGGTTGACGCCGACGAAGCCGAGCTCCTTCACCATACGTTCGAGTTCCGGGACGCAATTCTTCGGCGAGACGCCGGGATGCTGCGGCAACTGGCCGACACCGACGAAGTTATCGGGCATTAGCGCGCAGATGCGATGAATGAGGTCGTTGCAGAGCCGCGTCCACTCGATGCTGACCGCCTCGGTGCCGATGTGATGCGCCATTCCCGAGGCGCGCGGCGAAAAGATCGTCAGGTCGCTGCCGCGCTCTTTCTGAAAGGTAAGTTGCTTCTCGACGCTCTTGCGCAACATGTCGTCGGTGATGCCGAGATCGGTGGTGGTGGGCTTACGCGCCGGATCGGCCAGGCCGGCAAGCTGCTTGTCGCGGAACGTGTGAAGCGCCGCCGGCTCGGTTGTGTAATGGCCGTGGATGTCAATGATCATTGAGCGTTCGCCTCTCTTGATGAGTCTTCATGGAGCGGGCCGATCGACCGTTGGCGCATCTTTACCCCTGGCGCGCGACGCCGTCGAGCGATCCTCAAAACACTCGCCCGTCTCATGCGGCCAGCGCCTTCCTAGTCAGCCGCCCGGAGCCTTGCAAGCCGGGCGTCGCTCGACCGCGCGGGCCGTATCCAGTAAACTCGAATGGACGCGACGGAGGCGGGAGGATCGGTCATGACGCTTCGATACATGTCCGGCTTCGGCAACGATTTTGAGACGGAATGTCTTCCCGGCGCAGTCCCGGTCGGCCGCAACTCACCACAGAAATGCCCTTACGGGCTCTACGCCGAGCAATTGAGCGGTTCGCCCTTTACCGCGCCGCGCGCGACCAACCAGCGCACTTGGGCCTATCGCATCCGCCCCTCCGTCCTGCACGCCGGCCGCTTCGCCAAAGCGGACTTGGGCCTTTGGCGGACGGCGCCCTGCTTCGAGCAGGAGACGCCTCCGGGCCAAATGCGATGGTCGCCGACGCCTCTGCCGAGCGACAAACGGACGTTCCTGCAAGGCGTGCGGACGATGACGACCGCCGGCGATGCGGCGGCGCAATCGGGCATGGCGGCGCATATCTATGCGGTCACTGAAAGTATGACGAACGAGGTTCTCGCCAACGCCGACGGGGAGATGCTCTTCGCGCTCGAGCAAGGATCGCTCCGCTTCGTGACAGAGCTCGGAGTCCTCGAGGCTTCCCCCGGCGAAATCGTCTGCATCCCGCGCGGCCTTAAGCATCGCATCGAGCTGATGGACGCGCCGGCGCGCGGTTACGTCTGCGAAAATTATGGCGAGGCCTTGCGCCTGCCCGAGCGCGGGCCGATCGGAGCCAATTGCCTGGCGAACTCGCGTGATTTTCTCACGCCAGTCGCCCGCTACGAAGACGACGAAACGCCGCACACGGTTTATCTAAAGTCAGCGGGCGCCTTATGGCGGACGGAGATCGGTCACTCGCCCTTCGACGTCGTCGGCTGGCACGGCAATTATGCGCCATACAAGTACGATCTACGCCGCTTTGCGCCGGTCGGCGCCCTTCTGTTCGATCACCCCGATCCGTCGATCTTCACCGTGCTGACCGCGCCGTCGGAAACGGCTGGCATGGCGAACGTCGACTTCGTCATCTTTCCGGAGCGCTGGCTGACGGCCGAGAACACGTTTCGGCCGCCCTGGTACCACGTCAACATCATGTCGGAGTTCATGGGCCTGATCTACGGCGTCTATGACGCCAAGCCACATGGCTTCGGTCCCGGCGGCGTCAGCCTGCACAATTCGATGCTGCCGCACGGGCCCGACATGGAGGCTTTCGAACACGCCAGCAACACGGAATTGAAACCGGTCAAGCTTACTAACACGCTGGCTTTCATGTTCGAGACGCGCTTTCGCCAAGTCGTGACAACTTACGCCGCCGAGGCGGCGCATCGGCAAGACGACTACACGGAAGTCTGGAAAGGACTAAAGCGGCATTTCGATTCGTCGAAACCCTGACCGCGACGCGCACGAAGGACCGCCATGTCGCCCAACGACCCGAGCCTGCGTTCGTTCATCGACGTGTCGCCGCAGAGCGACTTTCCGATACAAAACCTTCCGTATGGCGTCGTCTCGACGGCGGACGATCCGACGCCGCGCGTCTGCGTGGCGATCGGCGAGGAGACGCTCGACCTTGCCGTTCTGCACCGCGCCGGTCTTCTGAGCGCTGTCGGCGCGCGCAACCTCTTCGCGGCGGATGCGCTGAACGACTTCATGGCGCTAGGGTCTACGGCTTGGTCGGCGACCCGCGCGCGGCTCAGCGCCTTGCTGCGCCACGACGCGCCGACGCTGCGCGACGACGCGACCCTGCGCGCGACGGCGTTTGTGAAACGGTCCGCAGTCAAACTGCATCTTCCTTTTCGCGTCGCGGCCTTCAGCGACTTTTACTCGTCGAAACAGCATGCGACCAATGCGGGCGTCATCCTGCGCGGCGCCGCCGCGGCGCTCGCGCCCAATTGGCTGCATATGCCGATCGGCTACAACAGCCGGGCCAGCACCGTCGTCGTCAGCGGGACGCCGATCCGCCGCCCCCTCGGCCAGATCAAGGCGCCGGACGCGCCGCCGATCATGGGACCGTGCGGAAAGCTCGACATCGAACTCGAGATGGGCGTCGTCATCGGCCAGGACTCGCCCATGGGCTCGATGATCGAGGAGGCGCGCGCCGACGAAATGATCTTCGGCTTCACGCTGCTGAACGACTGGAGCGCGCGCGATATCCAGGCTTGGGAGTACCAGCCGCTCGGTCCGTTTCTCGCCAAAGCTTTCGCCACGACGATTTCGCCTTGGGTCGTGACGAGCGAAGCCCTCGAACCGTTTCGCGTCGAAGGACCGAAGCAGGACCCCGCCCCGCTGCCCTATCTCCGCCAGCATGGGCCGCGGAACTACGACGTAACGTTGGAAGTCTGGCTCAAGACTCAGCGTCTGCGCGAACCGACGCGGCTGTCGCAGACCAATTTCAGACATATGTACTGGTCGTCGGCGCAACAGCTCGTGCATCACGCCTCGACGGGCTGCGCGATGCGTGTGGGCGATCTCCTCGGTTCGGGCACGATCAGCGGCGACGCGAAGAGCGAACGCGGCAGTCTGCTTGAACTCGCCTGGAACGGAACCGAGCCGCTCACGCTGCCGAACGGCGAACAGCGCGCCTTTTTGGAAGACGGCGACAGCGTCACGTTGCGCGGCTATGCGCAGGGAGAGGGCTATCGCGTCGGCTTTGGCGAGGCTGACGGCGCGATACTGCCGGCTCTGACGCCGCCGCATTGACCGCCGCCTGCCCGCTTTAACGCTTCATCAACCATCGCGCCGGTCGCTGGTGTTACGCGCCGATCGATCGCGGCGCAACGTTTACGCAATCGAAACGACGCCGCAGAAGAACGGATTGAGTTACAAAGCTAAATGTCCCTGTAAGCTATTCCTTAAACAACACCCCCAAAGGTGGAGTCGGGCCCGCGTCGACTTTCGCCGCCCGCTGGGGAACGATATGTCGTTGGTCGTGATCGTCGACGATCGGGTGACGAACCGCAACATTTTTTCGAAGCTCGCCGCGTCGATCGACACGGATGTGATCGTGCGCGCCTTCGCCGATCCGGCGGACGCCCTCGCCTGGCTTGCCGACAACAGTCCCGACCTCATCATTACCGACTTCAAGATGCCCGGCATGGATGGCGCGGAATTCATCCGCCGCTATCGCGCCAGTCCGACCGTCGCCGACGTGCCGATTATCGTCATCACTGTTTATGAGGAGCGGTCGTTTCGCCTGCGGGGCCTCGAGGCCGGCGCAACGGATTTCCTGAATTCGCCCGTCGATCATTACGAATTCGTCACGCGCGCGCGCAACCTCCTTAAGCTCCATCACCACCAAAAGCTTCTGGCGTCCCGCGCGATCTCGCTTGAGCGCGAGCTCGAAAGCAGCGAGCGCTCGCGCGTGCTTGCATTGCGCGACTCCAGCGAGCGGCTGGCGCAAGTCATCGACACGCTGCCGATCATGATCAGCGCGGCGGACCGCGACGGCTGCATCATGTTCGTCAACTCGTTCCAGGCGGCCGTGCTGGGCGTCGATCTGTCTGCGATGGCCGACGCGCCGGCCGCGACGCTGCTCGGCAAAGAAACCGCCGCTCGTCATCTAGCGCTCAACAAGATCGTGCTGGAGCAGGGGGCGCCGCTGCAGCCCTACGAGGAGGAGATGTGCGACCGCTCGGGCGGCAAACGCACCTTTCTCACGACGAAGTCGCCGCTGCGTGACGCCAGCAACGCGATCACGGGCGTACTGACAAGTTCGCTCGACATTACGACGCGCAAGGCCGCAGAAGCGCATCTGCGCCACCTCGCCCATCACGACACGCTGACGGGTCTTCCAAACCGTTCGCTTCTCGTCGAACGGCTGACGCGGCAAATCGCCCGAGCGCGACGCGGCGATCAACTCTTCGCGCTGCATACGATCGACATCGATGGGTTCAAGCGCATCAACGATCTGCTCGGCCATTCCGCCGGCGACCGCTACCTGACGCTGATCGGCGAACACGTGGGCGGTCTGCTCCGCGAAGGGGATACGCTGGCGCGCGTCAGCGGCGACGAGTTCGCCGTCATCCAGACCGGGGTGCACGAAGCCAGCGACGCTGTCGCCATGGCGCAGCGAATTCTCGCCGCGATCGCAAATACGTCGGATTTCGAGGGGGCGCCGTTCGACGCCGGCGCCAGCATCGGCATCGCCATGCATCCAAACGATGGCGCCAATCCCGAAGAGCTCATAAAAAACGCCGGCTTGGCGATGCAACGGGTCAAAACCGAAAGCGGCAATTCCTACTGCTTTTACGCAGCCGACATGCTCGCGCGAGCGCGCCAGCAGGCGGCGCTCGACGCCGAGTTGCGGCGCGCGCTCGAGAACGACGAATTCCAGCTCTTCTACCAGCCGCAGATCGACCTTTCCGACGACCATGTGATCGGAGCCGAGGCGCTGCTTCGCTGGCGCCGCCCGGGCGTCGGCATCGTGTCCCCGGGGCTTTTCTTGTCGCGCGCCGAGGAGAACGGCCTTATCGTTCCGATCAACGAATGGGTGCTGCGCGAGGCGTGCCGCGAGGCGCGGCTCTGGCAATCGCCTGGTCAACCGACCAGACGCGTCAGCGTCAATCTTTCGCCGGTGCAATTCCGCAAGCGCACTGTCCCGCTCCTTGTCGCGACCACGCTTGCCGACACCGGGCTCGATCCAGCTGCGCTTGACCTCGAACTGACCGAGGGTATCGTGATGGAGGATCTCGAAGCCGTCGCCGACGACCTTCGGCAATTGCTGGCGCTTGGCGTCAACGTATCGATCGACGATTTCGGCACGGGCTATTCCTCTCTGAACTACATTAAACGTCTCCCGCTCAATCGCCTGAAGATCGACCAAAGCTTTGTGCGCGGTCTGAACAGCGACCCCAACGACGCGGCGATCGTGCGCGCTATCGTGACGCTAGGGCATAGTCTCGACCTGGTTGTGCTTGCCGAAGGCGTCGAGACGCAGGCCCAACTGACGCGGCTGCGCGCCGAAGGCTGCGACGAGGCGCAAGGCTATCTCATCGGAAAGCCAATGCCCGCCGCGGATTTCCGCGCGATGCTCACCCTCGCGGATGGCCTCGCGAAGTCGGCCTAACGCGATGAGCGTCGCGTCCGAACCGCGTGTGGGGTCGCCAGACGAAGCCGCGTCCACGCGGCCACACGTGCTTGCGCGACTCAAAAGCGCGCTGCGCGGGCGGCCGGACCGCGAGCACGAGATCGCGTTCAACCGCATCGTCATCGCCGGCGCGGGTCTCGCATATCTGAACGCGTCGCGTCTCTTCGGATTCCACGCTTGGACACGCGGCGCGTATTGGCTCGACGCCTATCTCGTCGTTTACGCGTTGGGGCTCACGGCGCATCTTCTAGCGGTTCCCAGCGTATCCCCGGCGCGGCGCGTCGTGGGCGCCGTCTGCGATCTGCTGGCCATCGCGCTGTTCGTCCACATGGGCGACGACATCACGGCGCTACTCTATCCCTTCTTTTTGTGGGCCATTTTCGGCAACGGCTTCCGCTTCGGCGTCCGTTATCTTTATGTCGCCACCGTCGTCGCCGTCGTTCTTTTCGCGGCGACGGTCGTTACGACGCCGTTTTGGCGCGTCCATTGGTCGGTTAGCGTCGGCCTGCTCGCAGGTCTCGTAATCCTGCCGGTTTATGTTTCCGTGCTGATTCGCCAATTGTCGGAAGCCAAGCGTGTCGCCGAAGAGGCGAATAAAGCCAAGACGTTGTTTCTCGCCAGCGTCAGCCACGAGTTGCGCACGCCGCTCAACGCCATCATCGGCCTCAGCGATCTATTGAGCGACAGCCGCCTGAGCGAGGACCAGGCGGACATGTCGCGCGTGATCGGCCGTTCGGGCCGCTCGCTTCTTTCGCTGATCAACTCGATCCTGGAGACCTCGCGCATGCAGGCGGGTTATCCGCTCGCCAAGCCGGACGATGTCGACTTGCACGCGTTCCTCGCCGACCTGCGCGACATGTTGGCCGTGCAAGGCCAAGCCAAGAACGTGCGCGTGGCGCTGCACATCGCGCCGGATACGCCGCGTTTCGCGACCTTCAATGCGAGGCACGTGGAAGAGGTGCTGGTCAATCTCGCCGGCAATGCGATCAAGTTCACCGAACGCGGTTTCGTGCTGATCGCCGTGGACGCGATCGCTCTCGACGCGACGACGAGCCGGCTGCGCGTCGAAGTGACCGACACCGGCATCGGCATCCGTCCCGAAGCGATCGGGCGCATCTTCGAGCGGTTTACGCAGGCCGACGCTTCGATCATCGACCGTTTCGGGGGCACTGGGCTCGGTCTCACGATCGCGAAGCAATTGATCGAGGGCATGGGCGGCCGCATCGGCGTCGAAAGCGAAATCGGAGCCGGCAGCACGTTCTGGTTCGATCTTCCGTGCGAAACGCCGGCGCGGGAACCGGCGGCTTGGCGGTCGGACGGCGTCTACGTGCTCTCGCGCGATGCAAATGTGCGCGCGCTAGCCACAGATCTCTTTCCAGACGTCGCCATCGCGGCTGACGAGGCGACGCTCGTCGCGGCGCTCTCCGCGGGACGCGCAGCCGGCGGCCGCAACCTCGTCGCCATTGTCGACGCTTGCGGCTCGGGCGCGGAGGTCGCCGCCTTCATCGACGACATCGCCCACCGCATCGAACGTTTCGACGTGGCGATCGTCGGCCTTTTCGCCGCGCTCGATAGGCGGGACTCGCGAAGGGTTCTCAGCCGCGTCGCCTCCTCGATCGTCGCGCCTGTCCAAGCGCCGTCATTGGCCCGCGCGGTCGGCGTCGCGATGATCGGGCGCCGCAAGGAGAATGCTCGGACCGCAATTCTCGCGGCGACGCGGACCCACACAGCGCTCAACGTGCTCGTGGCCGAGGACAATCGCACGAACCAGATGGTCATCCGCAAGATTCTCGAGCGGGCCGGTCACCGGGTCACGCTCGTCTCGGATGGGCAGTCGGCGATCGAGCGACTCAGCGAGGAGAAATTCGACCTCGCATTCATGGACATCAACATGCCGGTGCTGAATGGCGTCGACGCCGCGAAACTCTATCAATTCACCTCGCCCGATGCGCAACGAACGCCCATCGCGGCGCTGACGGCCGACGCCACGGCCGAGATGGAGCGGCGCTGCCTTGACGCCGGCATGATCGCCTGCATCGTAAAGCCGATCGAAGCCGAGCGCCTGATCGCCTGGCTTGACGCGTTCGCAGAGGCGCGTGCGCCGACCGTCGCGCCGGAGGTCGAGGAAGCGCCGGCGGCCGAAGACATAGCGGCACACGATGCGCCGATCGACGATCGCGCCATCAGCGATCTGCAGTCGCTGGGCGGCGACCAATTCGTCGCCGAAATCGTCGACCAGTTTCTTGGCGACGCGGCGGCCATGCTCAGGCGCTTGCACGCGGCGGTCGAAGACGGCGACGTGCAAGGCTTTCGCGACGAGGCGCACGCGCTGCGCAGTTGCGCCGCAAACGTCGGGGCGCAGCAGGTCTACAAGCTCTGTCTCGACTGGCGCGAGATCGGCGCGCGAGACCTCGCCATCGACGGCGAAACGCGCGTTCACCGGCTGGAGCGGGAATTCGAGCGGGCGCGCGACGCACTGGCGGACGTGCGGCGCCGGCCCGACGCGGCGTAAATACTCGATAATTCAGCCGGTGCGTTCGCGCCGTTTGCCCTGAGCCGTCAGCAGATACTCCATGCGGCGCAAGTCGTTCGCGTCGAGGTTCATCGCGGTATCGACCCAGATGTCGACCACGTCGATCAATTCTTGCTTGGCAAGCGGGTTGACACGCCGGCGCACGCGCTGCAGCGACCAAAGGAGCGCATGACGTCGCTCGTTGTCGCGAATGAACTTGCGAGCGGCTTCTCGGCCGCCGCCCTTTTCGGCCAGGACGTCGACGATCCCCATGTCATGAAAATCTTCGGCCGTGTAAATCTTGCCGCTCAAGATCAGCTTTTCGGCGCGCAGCGATCCGACTTTGCGCGCAAGAAAGCTGTAGGCGCCCATGCCCGGAAACAGGTTGAACATCGCCTCGGGCAGGCCGAACCGCGTACCGCGTTCCGCGATCAGGAAGTGAAAGCTCATGGCGGCTTCGAGGCCGCCGCCCAGCGCGTCGCCTTCGACGAGCGCGATCGACAGGCAGGGCGCCTCTACGCCGTAGGAGCAGCAAAACACCGCTTCGACGCACGCGTGCGCGTAGGCGCGCAACGCCTCGACGTCGTCGGAGCGGATGCAGCGCAGAAACAACGCCAGGTCGCCTCCGAGATTGAAGACGCCGGGCACGTTGGAGCCGACCACACAAAATCGGACCGAGTCGGAGCCATCCGTCTCGGAATCGCGATACAGACGATGCACCGTCGAATGGACCACGCCCAAATCGCGCAACAGGCCCGGCGTGAAGCTTGACGGTCCCTCCGCCTTGATGAAGCACCACATCGCGCGGGCGACGGGATCGATCGCGACGCTCATCGCCTCGTACGCGCCGATGTCGAGCTCGCGCGGTAGCGGCGGTTCCGCGATGATGGGGAGCGGCGGCGCGAACGCCGCCTCGCGACTGTCGATGGTCGTAGCGCAGCTAAGTTCCACAGCCAGCCCCCCGACGGAGACGAACGGCGACGCCGCCGCGATCCTCCGTCGCATCGCTATAGGTTAACAAAGCGTTCACGAATGGAAAGATGTCTTAAGAAATCCTTTTCAACTGTGGTTAATGCATCGGCCGGTCAGGCTTGGGGAGGCCGGTTTGCAACGGCCGCTCGTCCATGAAGAAAAGGGCAGCCAGTGCAAGCCCGTAGCCGAGCGTTGCGGTGATGAAAAGCCAGCGAAATGTCGTCGTCAGCGTCGCAAGGTCGAGTTTGCTCGAGACGCTGAGACTTGCGCTGGCGATGATCGCGCCGAAAACGGCGACGCCCAATGCGCCGCCGAGATTGCGCATGAACGTCAGCAGCGACATCGCGGTGCCGAGATCGTGCTTCGCGACCGAATTCTGCACGGAAATGGTTGTGATCGGAAACACCGCGCCGACGCCGATGCTCACGATCGACAGGATCGTCTCCAACGCGAGGAACGAGGTATCGAGCGGCCAAATCGTCAGCGGAATAAGCGCCAGCGTCGCGATCGTAAGACCTAACAGCGCGACGGATTTGTAGCGTTTGATGTGGATCATGGCTTGGCCGGCGGCCACGGCGCCGATCGTCGAAAAGACCATGAGCGGCAACAGCGCCAGGCCCGATTGCCCGGCGGTCAGACCGCGCGCCGTTTCGAGATAGATCGGCACATAGATTGTCATTGCGATGTAGACGCCCATGGTGAGGCCGACCGTCGCCGAGGCCGCGACCGTGATCTTGCTCGCCAGCAGGCGAATGGGGATCAGCGGTTCGGCGGCCGCAGCGAGACGCCAGACGAAAAGCCCGATGCACAGGACCGACGCGGCGCCGAGCGAGAGGATCAGCGGCGAGGTCCAGGGCGCGTGGACGCCGCCCCAAGTCAGCGTCAGTTGCGTCAGTCCCGAAGCGATTACGATGAGCGCAGCGCCGACGTAGTCGAGCTTATGCGGTCGTTCGTAGCGCGGCAGGCGGCGCAAGCGCGAATCGGTCAACAGATAGGCCGCCAGGCAGATCGGGAGGTTGATCCAGAAGATCAACGTCCAATTCCAGGCTTCGGCGAAATAACCGCCGGCGATCGGCCCCAGCAAATTGGCGGAGGTCCACATCGTGGCCGTATAGACCTGATAGCGCGGCCGCTCGCGCGGCAGGACGATGTCGCCGATCACGGTCATGGCGAGCGAGACGAGGCCGCCGCCGCCGAGACCCTGCACGGCGCGCGCCGCCGTCAGCAGCAGCATCGTGGGCGCCAGAGCGCAAAGCGTGGAACCGAACGCAAACAGACTGATCGCCGTCAGCAGCGTGATGCGCCGTCCGTAGATGTCGCTCAATTTGCCGTACAACGGGGTCACGGCTGTCGAGACGAGAAGATAGATCGACGCGATCCAAGGGAGATTGTCGAGGTCGCCCAGCTCGCGGCCGATCGTCGGCAGCGCGGGGCCGATTATGGTCATGTCGAGCGCGCCGGGGAACATCGCCACCATCAGCCCGACCATGATGAGGCGAATGTCGCGCTGGGTCAGCGCCGGCCGGACGACAGGCTCCTGCGTATTCATGAATATCCTGAGGCGGCTTTGGATGGCTCTTCTTTTGCGGCATTGCGAAGGCCGCCGCAAGCGGCCCCTAGCCGCCGGCCCGCTCGTGGCCGCGGAGCGCCTTTAAAAACGCCACGACGTGACGTTCGGTCGGCGTTGTGGCGCGCAGGAGCGCCGCCATGTCAGCGGCGACGCGCGGTCGCTGAACCAGGATGGCGCGCAGCGCATCGTCTGTCGCGATCGTCTGAGCCGGCCTGCCCGTGGCGCGCGCGACCGCAAGCCGCGTGGCCCGCAACGCCGCGAGCAGCCGGCGGTCGCCGATGCTCAGAGGCGGCGAACCCGGGGCGCCCGCGGGTTCGGCGACCGGACCCATGACCGGCAGGGACTTGTCGGCGCGCAACGGCTCGGCGGCGTCGGCTTGCAACTCTTTGGGGACATTCCTCGGCCGCAGCCATCGCGCGGACGCTTCGAGAGCCGTTGCGCAAAGCGTCGCCGCGTGAGGACGCCAGCCGACGGCGATCCGCCGCACGCCGCCCAACGCGCGTCGGCCGAGCCCCCCGTCGCAGATGTCGCAATGGCCACAAGGCGGCGTCGCCTCGTCTAAACACGCGAGCAACGCGACGCGACGGCAACGTAGGCCTTCGCAAAGCGCCAGAAGCTGATCGAGCTTGCGCAGCGCCCGCTCGCCATGGGCGGGATCGTCCGCCGTCGTCAGGCGCAAGCGACGACGGCGATACGCAAGCTCGTCGCGGCTCCATAACGTCAGCGTCTGCGCCGCGAGGCCGTCGCGTCCTCCGCGGCCGATTTCCTGGTAGTAAGCCTCGACGCCGTCCGGCGTGTCGGCGTGGCAAACGAAGCGCGTATCGCGCTTGTCGACGCCCATGCCAAAGGCGATCGTGGCGCACATCACGACGCCGCTGGCGTCGAGGAATGCATCCTGGTTCGCTGCGCGCGTTTCCGCATCGAGGCCGGCATGATAGGGGATCGCCCGATGGCCTTGCGCCGACAGCGCAGTCGCGAAGCGCTCGGCCCGATCGCGCGAGGCGCAGTAGACAATGCCGCTTTGCCCGCGATGCTTGGCGACGAAGGCCGCGACCTGGCGAAAAGCGTCGGTCTGCGGCGCCATCGCTAGATGCAAGTTCGGCCGATCGAAGGATTGAACGTGGATGCGCGGCCGCCGCAAGAACAGGCGCTCGACGATCTCCGCACGGGTCGCGGCGCTTGCCGTGGCGGTGAACGCCGCCGTCTGAACGCCGCCCAACCCGGCCGCGACATCGCGCAGCGTAGCGTAATCCGGCCGGAAATCGTGACCCCATTGGGCGATGCAATGCGCCTCGTCGACAGCAAAGAAGGCCGCGCCCGCGCGCTTCAGTCGTTCGACGAAGCCCGGGAGCGCCAGCCGCTCGGGCGCGACGTAGAGGAGTTTCAGCCGCCGCTCCGCGAGCGCCCGCTCGACGTCTGCGGCTTCATCCTCGTCGCAAGCCGAATGCAGCGCGCCGGCCGCGACGCCCCGCGTTCGCAGTTGCAGAACCTGGTCGCGCATCAGCGCGATGAGCGGCGAGACGACGACGGCCAGGCCTGGGCGCAGGAGCGCGGGGAGCTGGTAGCAGAGCGACTTGCCGCCCCCCGTCGGCATGACCGCCAGCACGTCCTCGCCGTCGAGAATGGATCGGATGACCACATCCTGTCCGGGCCGAAAGCCGTCGAAGCCGAAAACGCGCGAGAGACGATCGCGCGCGCGATCCAGCGAGACGGCGGCCGCCGCACTCGTCATGGTGGATCATCCATTCGCAGCACGCCGCCCCCTGCGATCATCGGCCCCACCGCAGCCGCTCCGGACACGGTTGTTCCCTGCCGATCGCAGCCATACTATACGGGGCCGCGTCGCCGTCACTGCGCAAACCAAACGCCCGACGCGTTTTACGTTCGACCGTTCCAGAGGACCAGACGATGACATTGACGCGCGCCGCAGCCTTTTTCGCCGCCAGCCTGTCGTTCGCGGCGTTATCGTCCGGAGCGCGGGCCGACGGCGATGTCGCCGCCGGCAAGTCCCTTTTCAACCAGTGCCGCGCCTGCCATCAGGTCGGACCCGATGCGCAAAATTCGGTCGGCCCGGTGCTCAACGGCGTCGTGGGCCGCAAGGCCGGCGAATATCCCGGGTACAATTATTCCGAAGCGAACAAGAATTCGGGTTTCACCTGGGACGAGGCGACGCTCAAGGAATACATCAAGGATCCTCGCGCCAAACTCCCGGGCACGAAGATGGTGTTCCCCGGCATCAAGCAGGATAATCGCGTGGATAACATCATCGCCTATCTCAAGACGATCGGCGCCGACGGATCCGGCGCGGAATAGGCGCCGACTATGGCGGCCGCAAACCGTTTACAACCATATGACGAAGCGGAAATCCGAGCGCGGCTGACCGGTGACCTCCGACACTGGCGTTTCGAGCAGGGCTCCATCGTACGCGTCTACCGGACCAACGACTGGAAGGCGACGCTCGTCGCCGTCGCCGCCGTCGGCCATCTCGCGCAGCTCGCCTGGCATCATCCCGAGTTGCGGGCGACGTTTTCGAGTTTGGAGGTGCGGCTCGACACCCATGACGCCGGCGGCGTTACGGATCGCGACTTCGAGCTTGCCCGGCGCATCGAGGCGGTGATGCAATGGCGCCCCGCGGCGGATGGCGGCGCCCTTGAGGGTCTGCCCGCCGACGAGGCCAAGTCGTACGTCGCTCCCGACAATTGAGCGCCCGCTCTCGACCTGCATAATCGATTTTAATGGCGCAGCGCTACGCTGCGCGCTATGGCGCGCCATGGACAGCCCCCCAATTCCGCGCCTTCCCAACGAAGCGCCGAATCCGCGTCTGCTGACTCTCGCAACGCTGCCGGTCTTTTTCCGTCTCGCCGGCAAGCGGACAATCGTCTGCGGCGGCGGCGACCCTGCCGCCTGGAAGGCGGAATTGCTCGCAGCGGCCGGCGCAACCGTGGATGTTTACGCGACGACGCCCCGCGGCAAACTGCGCGATCTCTCGCATGCGGAACCGCGCGTTCGCCTGCACCAACGCGGCTTCGAGGATCGTGACCTCGATGGCGCCGCGATCGCAATCGCCGAGGCTGCGGACGACGCCGAAGGCGCGGCCTTTCGCGCCGCCGCTCGCAGAGCAGGCGTTCCGTGCAATGTGATCGACCGACCGGCTCATAGCGACTTCCAATTTGGGGCCATCATCGAACGCTCGCCGCTTGTTATCGGCGTTTCGACCGACGGCGGCGCGCCCGTTTTCGGGCAAATGCTGCGCGCGCGCATCGAAACTCTGCTGCCGGCAGGATTTCGCCATTGGGCGGCCGCGGCAAAAACGTGGCGCCCACGCTTTGCGGCCCTGCGCCTCGAACACGTCGAGCGCCGCCGCTTCTGGGAACGGTTTGCGCGTATGGCTTTCGATCAGCCTGACCGTGCGCCAAGCGAAAAAGACTTCGAAACGCTCGTCGCCGGCGCCGGCGCCGAAGCCGTTCCAGCGCGCGGCTCAGTGGCGTTGGTCGGCGCGGGTCCGGGCGACCCGGAGTTGCTGACGCTCAAGGCGGTCCGCGCGTTGCAGTCCGCCGATGTCGTGCTCTTCGACGATCTTGTCTTGCCTGGCGTGCTGGCGCTCGCGCGCCGCGAGGCAACCAAGCTCAACGTTGGCAAGCGCGGGTTCAAACCATCCTGCACGCAGGCGGATATCACCGCTCTGCTGGTTTCACTCGCGCAGGATGGCAAACGCGTCATCCGCTTGAAAGGCGGCGACCCCATGGTGTTTGGTCGCGCCAACGAGGAGATCGGCGGCCTACGCGCGGCCGGCGTTCCCGTCGAAATCGTTCCAGGCGTTACCAGCGGATCGGCCGCCGCCGCGTCGATCCAGGCGTCGCTCAGCGAGCGCGCCCTCGCGCGCCGGGTCCAATTTATTACTGCGCATGCGCGCGGTGGCTGTTTGCCCAGCGATTTAAACTGGAGCGCCCTTGCGGATGCAAGCGCAACTACCGTCGTTTACATGGGGCTCAAAACGCTCGAACCGCTCGCCGCGCGCCTCATCTTAGAGGGTCTTCCGTCCGAAACGCCTGCGGTGCTGGTTGAGCATGTGTCATGGACAGACGAACGGCATGTGGCAGGTACGATCGCTACACTGCCGACGCTTGCCCAGGAGGCCAAACTAGTCGGTCCTTGCATCGTCCTGATCGGCGCCGCGATGATCCCCCGGACCGGCGGCGATTCAGGACGAGGTCCCGAAGGCGCCGACAGTTGACGATCTGCTACTCGGCTGCCGACGTGTGCGGAATTTTGCGCGCCCCGTGGGAGGCGTGTCCGCCTTTTCGGCCCGCCGCCGAGGCAAGGTCGTGATTTTGAGCAAAGCTGCGCTTTGACGGGTTGACACTCAGCCCGCCTTTACGGCCAGCTTCCGCGGCAAGCTTGTGGTTTTGCGAAAAACTACGCTTCTCGTCCGGGACGCTCTCGCCGCCCTTACGTGCGATGGCGCGCTGCTTGTCCGGATCCATCGATGCAAAGCCACGGGTCGATGTCGGCATCGGTTCTCTCCTGCTACGTTCGCTTGAGCCCGCCCCCTTAGCCCGAGTTGATATAACGACAGCCCTCCCACACAGTTCCCATGGAGTATGGGAGCGCCCAAGTTTTTGTGGCGCTCCCGATGCAGCACAAGCTTTGAGCTCATGCGGCATGCCATAGCTTTGCGTCGATTGTTCTGCGCGATCAATTGGTTGGCCTGAGAACGGACGACGGCGTGGGTTGGAGGGCGCCGAAGGGCGAGGATGAATTTACTCGCTTTTCGGCAGGGCGGCGGGCGCACAAGCGCGGGTCAGCTGGTCGAAACGGCGCTGTTGCGCGGGCGTCATCCTGTTTTCCACCATCGGCCGCCATAGGCCCTCGGAGCGGCTGCGATCCAGCACGCAACCGCAAAGCGAGCGACACAGGCTAAGGTCGGCTCCGGCGGCTTGGCAAGCGTGTTCGCAGTTCTCCTGAAATTGCAGATCTTCGGGCAAAGGCGGCGGCTCGCCGCGAGGTCCGGCGGCGAAAGCGGCCAGCGCCACGGCCCCGATGAAGATCGGCTGATGAACGAGATAGACCAGAAGCGAATGGCGGCCGCCCCAGACCAGCGCACGCGCAAAGCGTCCGCCCGCAGCCCACGTCGCGAGAACAACCGGCAGTCCGCGCTCGAGGAGGAGGCGCATCGCCCCGAGGCCGGCCAGCGTCGCGGCGCCCCATGGCATGAGCGGCCGCCAATCGTTGGTGCGCGGCTCGTGCGCGGAGAGGCCGAGCGACCAGCCAAGATAATTGTCGAGCGCCGGCGACGCAGCAACGAACGGCGCTGCGGCCATGAGCGCCGCCGCGCCAAAGACAAGCCAGAGCGGCCCCCGGAGAAACGCCAGCGCCAGCACGCTCATCACGGCGATGCAATGAAGGATGCCGAAAAAGATGAAACTGTCGGGGAAGACGTAGAACGTGACGAGCGTGATCGCCGCGCAAGCCGCGACGATCTGCGCAAGCCTGCGGCTGTAGCCGCGCCAGTTCATGCCGTCTCGCGACGCGAGCACGAGGCTCGCGCCGACCAGCGCGAGGAAGGTCAGGGCAACGACATGGCCGAAGCCCATAACCGGCGGCGAGAACGGAAACGTCGCCGGAACGAAGCCGTAGAAGCCGAGGTCCCAGGTCAGATGAAACGCGAACATGCCAAGGAGCGCGCAACCGCGCAGCGCGTCGATGGCTTGTATGCGGTTCATGGCGCCGGTTTGGCCGAGAACTTATCGAACACCATGTCGGGGGCCGACAAATTATGCATCGATGGCGTGACGCGCCCGGCCCAGACTTCGGTGGCGTCGCCGCCTTTCCACTGCATGATCGGCGCCTCGCCCCAGCCGGCGCCCCCCTTCGTCCGCCAGGCGACGCGGGCGACATCTGCGTTGAAGTCCGTCACGAACATCGAGCGCATGGCCGCAAAGGGCCGGTCGTCCGGCATTGCACCGGAATAAGCGACCTCAAGCTTGATCCCCGACGAGTCCACCGACGCGACCTTCAACGTCGCCGAACCGCCGCGCGCAAAGGCGAGCGTGAACGTCCGGGTCGGCGGATCGAAGGCGATGCTCTTGAGATCGACGATGGGCCGGCCCTGCGTCTCCACCGGCCCCACGAGAAATGATGAGCCGTAAGCGGTGTTGGGCAGGTCGCCGAACGTCAGCGGCCGCGCGCGCCAATAGCCGTCGGGGGGATAGAAGACCAATACTTCCTCGGCGCGCTCTCGCGCGCGCACCCAAAGCTGGACGAGATGCAGTCCCGTCTCGACGTGGTCGCCGACACGCACCGGCGTGTTCGCCGGACGCCAGAACGAAGGAAACACATAGCCGGTCAACCAAAGGTCGGGCGATTCGTAGAACGTCACGCGGCGCGAATGGTCCGCGTGAAACGCCGGATCGGCCGTCATGTCGCAGGAGGTGAAATCCGGGGCGAAGCGATCCGTTCGGATCATCCCGATATAGGCCGGGTGAACGGCTTGAATCTGCAGGCTGCGCGCGAGCGGCGAAGAGAATTCGAGCGCGACATTGTCCTTCTCCGCGCAAAGCACCGGCTCGCTCTTGTTGGCGACGGAGACGGCGAGTTCGTTCGGGTCGATGCCTTGTTGGGCGCGCGCGGCGCTGCCGGCGAGAAGGCAGACGGCGGCGAGAAGGCGAAGCGGGGTCATGCGGTCTCGGAAGCTGGCGGGCGCGGCGCGCCACCTTCATGGCGCTCAGGCGCTACGCGTGACGACAACGCCACCTGGGGGGCGGCGTTGGAAGCCGGTCCTATTTCGCCGGCGGCGGCGCCTGTTCTGGCGCTTGCTTTGGCGCCGCGCCGGCGGCCGGGGCGTCGGGCTTCGGCGGCTGATCGGTGGCGGGCGCCGCCTCGGGGGCCGGCGGCGGCGGCGCGTTGGGCGAAATCGTGTGCAGGAAGGCGATGATGTCGGCCCGCTTCTGCGGGTCCTTCTCGCCGGCGAAGCCCATCTTCGTGCCCGGGATATAGGCTTTGGGGGCGGTGATGAAGGTGTTGATCTTCTCGTAGGTCCAAACCCCGTCGGATTTCGATTTCATCTCGTCCGAATAGGCGAATTGTGTCGAACCCATCTTCCGACCGATGACGCCGGCGAGATCGGGGCCCGTCGGTTTCGGCGCCGCATCCGCCGCCAGCGTGTGGCAGGTGGCGCATTGTTTGGCGAGATCGGCGCCCTTCTTGGGATCGGCCTTGGCGAGCAAGTTGGGGAACGGAACCTGCGGCGCCGCCGGCGCGCCACCCGGCGCAGGGTTCTCCGCCGCTGCGGGCAGTTCGTAGCCGGCCTTGACCATTTTGGCGTGCGAGAAAACGCCGTTCGAGACGACGCCTAGGCCCATACAGAACAGCAGCGTGCTGAGCAACGCGGCAGCCATCTTGTTGAACTCGAACGCGTCCATGCCGTGGGCTCCCGTATGGGCCGCACGCAGGCCCGTATCGCCGTAAGCAAATCAACGGGCGATCGAGCCTGTGATTACCTGCTTTGCCGCGCGCTTGGCAACACGTATAAGCGCTGCTCCTTGCTACCTTTTGCCGCTCGATGTCGGACATTCTGACCCTCATACCCGCCCGCATGGGCGCGACGCGGCTGCCTGGAAAGCCGCTGGCCGATATCGGCGGCGCGCCGATGATCGCGCATGTCTGGCGGCGCGTCCGCGAGGCTGGGCTCGGGGCGACCGTGGTCGCAGCCGACGACGAGCGGATCGTCGCCGCGGTCGAGCGCGCCGGCGGCCAGGCCGTGCTGACGAGCCATCGGCATCCGTCGGGCTCCGATCGGATTTTCGAGGCGCTTGGACGCTGCGATCCCGGGCGCCGCTGCCGCGTCGTCGTCAACGTGCAGGGCGATCTGCCGACGATCGAGCCCGAAACGATCCGCGCCGCCGTCGCCCTGCTGGACGATCCGGAGGTCGACATCGGCACCGCCGCGGCGCCCATATCCCGCCTCGAAGAGCGCGACGATCCCCACGTCGTGAAAGTCGTCGGCGCGGCTTGCGGAGCGAATCGGCATCGCGCGCTCTACTTCACCCGCGCCACCGCCCCCCATGGCGATGGACCGCTCTACCACCACATCGGACTGTACGCCTATCGCCGCGCGGCGCTGGAGCGCTTCGTTCGCCTGCCGCCCTCCCCGCTCGAACGGCGCGAGCGGCTCGAGCAATTGCGCGCGCTCGAAGCCGGCATGCGCATCGACGTCGCGATTGTCGACGCCGTTCCGCTTGGCGTCGACACGCCGCAAGACCTCGAGCGGGCGCGCGCCCTCTTGAAAGATCGTCGATCGCCATGACTAGGAATGTAATCGCTTACCAGGGCGAGCCCGGCGCCAACTCGCACATCGCCTGCCGCGATGTCTATCCGGACTGGGAGCCGCTGGCCTGCGCCAGCTTCGAAGACGCGTTCGCCGCCATCGCCGACGGCGGCGCGGGGCTTGGCATGATCCCGATCGAGAATTCGATCGCCGGCCGCGTCGCCGACATCCATCATTTCCTGCCGGACGCGGGGTTGCACATTATTGGCGAGTATTTTCTGCCGATCCGCTTCCAGCTCATGGCGATCCCTAGCGCTTCCTTCGACACGCTGAAAAGCGTCTACAGCCACGTTCACGCGCTCGGTCAATGCCGCAAGATCATCCGCCAGCACGGATTGACGCCGATCGTCACCGGCGACACGGCGGGCTCCGCGCGGGAGGTGGCGGACTGGAACGACCCGACCCGCGCCTCGCTCGCGCCGGCGCTCGCAGCCGAAATCTACGGTCTGAAAATCCTCGCGAAAGACGTTGAGGACGAGGCGCACAACACCACGCGGTTCATCATTCTGTCGAAGACGCCGCAGGTCGCGACGCCAGACATGGGGCCGACGGTGACGACCTTCGTGTTCCGGGTGCGCAACGTGCCGGCGGCGCTCTACAAGGCGCTCGGCGGGTTCGCCACCAACGGCGTCAACATGACGAAGCTTGAAAGCTACATGGTCGACGGCGAATTCTCGGCGACGCAATTCCTCGCCGATGTCGACGGCCACCCAACAGACCGCAATCTCGCCCTGGCGCTGGAAGAGCTCGACTTCTTCTCGCGCGAGGTCAAAATCCTTGGAACCTATCCCGCGCATCCGTTCCGCATCGCCTCGCAGAAGGCGGCGGGCGGTCCCGACGGCCGGTAACCTTGCTGCGGGTCGCTTTCGCGAACGACCCGCTCGAATTTGCGGAGAGCCTACCGCCCGTCGCGGGGTAGGCTATAGATTTCGGCCAGAGGCTTGGTTCAGCAGGAGGAGGAACCGATCAACCTGCGGCAGCTTGGCTATTTCGCGCAGGTGGTCGAAGCCGGCAATATGACGGCCGCCGCGGAGCGCCTGAAGGTTGCGCAACCGGCGCTCGGCGTCCAGATCCGCCAACTCGAACGCGAACTCGGCGTGACGCTGCTGACCCGCCACTCGCGCGGCGTGACGCCGACCGCGGCGGGACGCCTGCTGCGGGAACGCGCGGCGCGGATTCTTGCGGATGTCGAAGCAGCGCGGCGCGACGTGGTCGCGGTCGCCGCCGAGCGGGAGGACCGCCTGACGCTCGGCGTGATCCCCAGCATCATGCTGCTGCTGGGACCGACGCTGCTCATCGACGCGCGCAAGGATCTGCCGCATGTGCGGTTCAGCCTTATCGAAGAACGCAGCGGCGTGTTGCTCGAAGCCATGGAGCGCGGACAACTCGATGTGGCGCTCGCCTGGGACGCGACGGAGAAGCCAGATCGGCAGCGTGTCGCGTTGATCGAAGCCGATCTCCTGTTGGTCACAGCGCCTGATGGAACGGTCGGAGACGGCGCCGTGTCGTTTGCCGAGGCGCTCTCCCACGACCTTGCGATCGCCGGCGCGCGCGGCGTCATCCGCCGTGTCGTAGAGGCCGAAGCGCGCCGCCTCGCCCTCAAAATGAAGCTCGCCTTCGAGCTTCATTCCGTCAGCGCCATGAAGGCGCTCGTCGCACGGGGCGAGGCGGCGACAATCATGCCATATTCCCTCGCCGCGCCGGAACTCGCGTCGGGCGCTCTGGTGGGCCGCCGTATCGACCGCCCTGCCCTCGCGCTGACGCTGTACGCGATCCGCCCGACGTCCGCGCCGATCTTCACGCGTGAGGCGGCGATCCAGACTTTCCTGGACGGGGTCGTCGCCCGCGCGCTTGCCGCCATGGGACCGCATGCGCGCTCGCTGCGCTGATCGATATCGCAGCGCAGCAAGAGAAAAACTTTGGCGAGCGCAAACGATTTAGTCTTGGACGGCGCCCGACCGACACACTACTTTAGAAGCGGTCCATGCGCGGCATGGTCTAAGGTCGACGGGAGGTCAGGCGCTGATGGCGGAGCAGTTCGTAGGAAAAGCTTCGGAGTTCAAGGACGGCGATCGACAGATCGTGCGTCTCGGCGAGGACGAGATCGGCATCTTCAAGCATGAAGGCGCGTTTTACGCCTACAGCAACTTCTGCCTGCATCAGGGCGGCCCCGCCTGCGAGGGGCTGACGATCGCCCGCGTGGAAGAGCGGTTGCGGCCGGACAAGACGTCGATGGGCCTGCATTTCTCCAACGACATGAACTTCGTCTGTCCCTGGCACGGCTACGAGTATGACATGAAGACCGGCGAGCACATCGCGGACCGCCGCGTTAAGCTGCGAAAATACGACATCGTGCAAAAAGGGAACGACGTCTATGTCGTCGCCTAAGGCGGTTGCCGCCAAGACCTCGAAAGTGTCCGTTCGCGCTTCTGACACGGGCGGTGTATCGGGCGAGGACAAGGCGCGCTTCGTCAAGGCGATGTGGGAAGGACTGAAGCCGGGGGACGCGCCGCCAGGCAGGGCGCGCCCCAAAGCCGTCAAGCCCGCCGCCAAGGCCAAGCCGGCCGAACCGAAACTCGAAATCCTGCGCAAGATTCCCGCGCCCGTCACAACGCCCGCGCGCCGCACGGCGGAGTCGGACGCCGCGCAGGCGCTGGCGGCGCGGCTGGAGACATGTTTCGAGGCCGGCGACCTGAGCGCGCTGACGCCCGAAGCGTTCCAGGCGCTCATGGTCGCGATGTGCAAGATCTACGGCGCGAGCGTGGAAGCGGGCGCCAAGTTCCCGGCGCTCGGCGACCGCGCCGCGGTGACGGGCACGGATGTGATGATCGTGTGCGGCGCGCTGTTGAAAGCCGTCGATTTGCAGGTGTTTGAACTGGGCATGTGGCAGAGCTGGTCGGGCGTCTAAGCCCGCTCGTTCGGCCGGAGCAACAAAGGAAGCGCACCATGGACCTCATTTCCGATCGCGGCCGTCGCGTTCAGGTCGAAGAGCTCAACACGACGAAGCTGCTCGCCCACGCCACCAAGCAGGCGCGCGACCGCAAGCTCGAAGAGACGCTGATCATCGACGTCGATGCGCATCACTACGAGAATGAAAGCTTTGGCGAGATTCTCCCGTTCATGGAAAACGAGGTGCTGAAGCAACTGGCGCTGTCGTCGCGCGCCAAGGGCGGACGCGGCAACGTCGCGCCGTCGGGGTTCGGCTACCAGGACATGGGCGGCCGCGTAACGCGCTATCCGCTGCGCTCTTCCGAACGCACCGAAGGCGGCGCGCATCGCGATGTGCAGCTCGGCGAGCGCTGGATGGACGCCATGGGCGTCGATTATTCCTGCCTGTTCCCCACAGGGCTGCTGTCCGTCGGGCTGCATCCGCAGAAGGAGATGGAATTCGAACTCTGCTGGGCCTATGCGCGCTGGGTGACGGAGAAGGCGCTGCCGGAGAGCAACGGCCGCTTCTTCACCATGCTCTGCCTGCCGTTCAGCGATCCCGAAGGCAGCTACCGCATGGTCGAGACGTTCGGCGGCCGGCCCGGCGTCGGCGGCTTCATGGTGACGACGGTGCGGCCGAAGATGCCCGTCTACGACAACGCGTTCATGAAGACCTATCGCGCCATCGAGGAGCGCGGGTTGTCACTCGCCTTCCACTCCGGCCCGTCCTGGGGCGACCACACGTTCCAGAGCTGCAACCGCTTCCTGTCGGCGCATGCTCTTGGCTTCTCCTGGTACAACATCCTGCACTGCACGAACTGGGTCGTGAACGGGATGGGCGAGCGCTTCCCAAAACTGCCGGTTCTGTGGATCGAGGCGGGCCTCTCCTGGATTCCCTTCGTCATGCAGAAGCTCGACCACGAGTTCATGCTGCGGCCGTCCGAGTGTCCGCTCCTGAAGAAGCGACCGTCTGACTACATGCGCGACATGTACTATTCCGTGCAGCCGATGGAGGTGCAGGACATGGAGGCGCTGGAATGCACCTTCCGCATGATCGACGCGGAGAACAGCCTGCTCTACGCCTCGGATTACCCGCATTGGGACTTCGATCTGCCCTCCACGATCTGGGATCTGCCGTTCCTCAGCGACAAGGCGCGCCATAACATCCTGGGCGGCACGGCGCACAAAATCTTCAAGCTGCCGCCGCGCAACGAGGCGCAACGCGGCAACCTGAGGAAGTACGGCAACTACGTGCAGGGCTGATCGCCCGGGGGGACGACGGAACAGGCGGTCTGCGGGCCGCCCGGTTCGTTGGGCGCGAAGCAAAATTTATGTCGAGCCGTTCGCGCGTCCGCTCAGCGCGGCGCACGAAGCTTTGGCTCGATCTGCTGCGCACTGTCGCTCCCTTGTCGAGCGCGCAGGCGCATGCCTATTTGGCCAACGCAAATGTTGTTTTCATCCCACGCTGTCCCCCGCTGCCCCCGTTGAACAAGATGGTCGAGCGGTCGTTCATCCCAACCATCAAGGCGGAATTCGCTTTGCGTCTCTCCACGGGACGTTACGATCTGTGGACTCGCGCTTAGTCAGGGTTTGTCCACCGCCGCCGTGCAGATGCCGCCTGAGCGGATTTCGATTGTCGGACGGTTGCGCGCGCCGTAGCGTCGGGTCCAACGCGGCCGTTGGAGCCGCGCCGCGAGAGAGGAAGCTGATGTCCGTTCCGTCCTTGCTTCGCGCCGGCGTTCTTGTCGCCGCGCTCGCCGTAGCTGCGCCGCTGTCCGCGCAAGGTCTCTCCGGCGCGGTTTCGTCGGATTCCGAGCCAACGATGGAGGGCGTGCTCGTCAGCGCGAAGCAGGACGGCGCGACGATCGCCACGACCGTCGTCACCGACGCGCAGGGCCATTACGCCTTCCCGCCCGATCGGATCGCGCCCGGCCGATACACGCTCTCCATCCGAGCGATCGGTTATGTTCTCGACGGTCCGAAGACCGTCGACGTGCCCGACGGCGCGGCCGCCCAGGCCGACCTCAAATTAGGCAAGACGAAGAACCTCGCCGCGCAATTGTCGAACGCCGAGTGGCTCATGTCGATGCCGGGATCGGACAAGGACAAGCAGTTCCTGGACGCCTGCGCTGGCTGTCACACCTATCAGCGCATCGTGAATTCGACCTACGAGGCCGAGGATTTCCGCGACACCATCTTCAAGCGAATGGGCTCCTATTCGCCGGGCTCGATGCCGACCAAGCCGCAGCCGCTGCTGCCGGGCCCGCGCGGCGAACGTCCCGCCGTCAGCGACCGCGCGGCGCCCGCCGCCGCCGAGCTCCTCGCCAAAGCCAATCTCAGCCAGGGACCGACGCGCTCTTACGACCTCAAGACGCTGCCGCGTCCGAAGGGCCGCGCCACGAAAGTGGTCATCACGGAGTACGATCTGCCGCGCAAGGACTGGGAGCCGCACGACGTCGTGGTCGATCGGGACGGCATGGTCTGGTTCTCGGATTTCGGCGACCAGTTCATGGGCCGCATGGATCCCAAGACCGGCAAGGTCGACTCCATCGCTTTGCCCTTGATGAAGACGGACGGCTCGCCGAAGGGGGGCCTGGAGCTTTCGGAGGCGCCCAACGGCGACATCTGGGAATCCGGCATGTACCAGGGCGGCGTCTACCGCTGGGAGCGCGCGACGGGCGCAGTTCACGCCTATAAGATTCCCGATCAATGGCAGTCGCCGAGCACGCAGGAATCGATGGTCTCGCCGCAACATTCCGATGTGGACGGGTATGTATGGACCAACGACCAGGAGAACCATTCGCTGCTGCGGCTCAACCCGCAAAGCGGCGAGTACCAGCAGATGGGCGAAACCAAGGACGCCAGCGGCCGGCCCATTCCCGGCTATGGTATGCCGACCGACCTCAACAACCATCCGTTCCTGCTGGAATTTTCAGGAACGCGCGTCGGCTGGTTCAATCCTGACGAAAAGGTGGCGGAAGTCTTCGCCACGCCGTTCCAAGGCTCGGCGCCGCGGCGCGGCCGCGTCGACGCGCAGGGCCGACTCTGGTTTGCGGAATACCGCGGCAACGGCGTCGGAATGTTCGACCCCAAGACGAAGTCGATGCACGAATGGCGGATGCCGGCGCCCTGGAGCGCGCCCTACGATGTCGTCGCGACCAAGACCGGCGAAACGTGGTCGGGATCGATGCTGAACGACATGGTGAACCGGCTCGACACCAAGACAGGCGAGGTCGTCGATTATCTGCTGCCGCGCCCCACGAACATCCGCCGCGTCTTCGTCGACGAAAAGGGTCCAAGACCCGTGGCGTGGGTCGGCTCCAATCACGGCGCCTCGATCGTCAAGATCGAGCCGCTTGACTGAGCCTGGAGCCAACGAAGGCTGACGCCGCCCCGGGCCGATCGGTTAGGGTGGGCGACCGAATCGGCTGAGTCATGACCTTCACGTTTTTGCATTGCGCCGACCTGCATCTCGGTAGCCCGATGGCCGGCCTCGCCTTGAAGGACGAGGACATCGCGCGGCGCTTCGCCGCCGCAAGTCGCAACGCGTTCCGCAAGCTCATCGACCACGCGATCGGGGAGAAGGTCGCTTTCGCGCTCATCGCCGGTGACCTCTACGATGGCGACTGGCCGGACAATAGCGTCGGGCTATTCTTCAATCAGCAGGCGTCGCGGCTCGCGCGCGCGGATATCCCGGTCTACCTCGTCAAGGGAAACCATGACGCGGAAAGCGTCGTCACGCGCACCATTCCGCTCCCACCCGAAATCGTCGCCTTCTCCTCGCGCAGACCGGAGACGCATGAGATCGCGGCCGTGCGCGTCGCCCTGCATGGCCGCAGCTTCGCGGAGCGCGCCGCAACGGAAAATTGGGCGCTCGATTACCCGCGGGCAAAGCCCGGCTGGTTCAACATCGGCTTGCTGCACACGTCGCTCGAGGGCGCCGCGGCGCATGCGACCTATGCGCCCTGCTCCGTCGCGGATCTGGCCTCGCGCGGCTATGATTACTGGGCGCTGGGCCACGTGCATGCGTTCGAGATCGTCAACCGAGACCCCTGGATCGTCTACCCCGGCAATATCCAGGGCCGCAGCATCCGCGAGACGGGGGAGAAGGGCGCCGTCTTCGTCGATGTGGAAGACGGGCGCGTGCGCGACGTGCGCCGCATCCTCGTCGATCAGGCGCGCTGGCTCGATCTGCCGATCGATGTTTCCGCCGCCCCTGACCGCGCGCACGTTCTCGATGCGATCGGCGCGAAGCTGCGCGCCGCGCTCCGCCAAGAGAGCGGCCGCCTCGTCGCCGTGCGCGTGCGCTTCATTGGCGTGACGCCGCTCGACGCCACGCTCCGCGCCGGCCGGGCGGCGCTTTTCGACGAGATCCTCGCCATCGCGCAACACACGCATGAGGACGCCTGGATCGAGAAGCTCGACCTCCGGACGACGTTCGTGAAGACAACGGCGCCCGCACACCTTGCCGGACTCGACCTCGACGCCATGCTGGACTCGTGCGTCAGCGACCCCGAGCTGCGTCGCCGCGCGGCCGAGATCGTCAAAAACGTCGCAGCAAAACTGCCTGCGCGCGTCCCAAACGAAAACGAAGACGACGCGCACGATGTCGAAACGCTGATCGCCGAAGCGCGCGCCATCGTGCTGGCGCGCGCGGCAGAAGACGCCGAACCATGAGGTTCGCTTCGCTCGGCCTCGAAAGATACGGCGCGTTTACGAGCCGCATCGTCAGGTTCCACGCCGATGCGCGCGTGCATGTGATCTACGGCCGCAACGAGGCCGGCAAAAGTACGGCGCTCGCCGCCACCCGCGACCTTCTGTTCGGGTTCCCCACGAAGACGCCTTACGATTTTCTGCACAAGCAATCCGATTTGCGCCTGCTGGGCGAGGTCGTCGCGCGCGACGGCCGCACGCTCGCCTTTGGTCGCCGCAAGGGGAACGCGCGCACGCTGCTGGACGCAGCCGGCGCCGCCCTGGCCGACGACGCCCTGGCGCCGTTCCTCGGCGGGCTGACTCTCGACGTTTTCCGCCGCGCCTTCGGGCTCGACGCCAAAGCGCTCCGCGAAGGCGCGGACGAGTTGCTGCGCAGCCGCGGCGATGTCGGCGGAAGCCTGATGGCGGCGGTCGCCGGCCTGCGCGGGCTGAGCGAACTGCGCAAGACGCTCGACGCCGAGGCCGACGCCATTTACTCCGACCGTCGCTTTGCCAATCGAACATTCTATCAGGCGCTCGACCGGCGCGAGACGGCGCGCAAGGCCGTGCGCGACCTGGCGCTGCGCGCCAGCGACTGGACGAAGCTCGGAGCGGACATCGAGAGCCACGATCAGCGCCTCGACGCGATCAAGGAAAGCCGCGCGCAAGCCGCTACGCAGCGCAACCGGCTCGAACGACTCATTCGCCTGAAGCCGCGCGTCGCCGCGATCGACGCAGCGTCCGCGACGCTCGATGCGCTCGGCGAGGCAGCAACGCTGCCAAAGGGATTTGGCGTCAAGCTCGCCGACGCCTTGGACGCGCTAACGGCGGCGCAAAAGCAGCATCAACAGGCGCGGGAGAACGCCGACGCGACGAGCCGCGCGCTCACGGATATCGCGGTCGATCGCGCGCTCATCGCGCGACGCGCGGACGTGGCTCGTCTCTTCGCCGATGTCGGCAATTACGATAAGGCGAGATTGGATCGGCCGGCCGTGCGCGAGCAGGCGAGCGAGTTCCGGTCGCAAGCGCTTGAGATCGCGGCGCGCCTCGGCGTCGGCGACCTCGAGGAGCTCAAAGCCGGACGGCCGACGGACGCAGCGCTCGCCGAGGCCCGCAAACGGAGCCGCGACGGAGAGGCGATCGAACGCCAGCGGATTGCGCTCGAACAGGCGGTTGCCGACGAAGACGCCGTGATCGCCGCGTGCGAGCGGGCGCGCGCGTCGCACGGCGCTTTGGCCGATCCCGCTCCCCTGCGCGAAAAGCTTGCGGCGCTCGGCGATGTCGGCGCGCTGGTCAAGGAGCGCGCCCGCATAGGCCCGAAGCTTTCCGACGCCGCGCGCGCGCTCGCCGAAGACGCCGCGCGCATGAACCCGCCGATCGTCGATCTGGAGGCTTTCGCGCGCGCATCGCCGCCCAACGCCGAAGCCATGGGACGTTTCGCCGACGCCGCGCGCGCGACGGACGCGCAGCTGCGCGACGCCCGTAAGTCCCGCGCCGACGCGCGGGACGAGGCCGCGCGCCTCGACATGCAATTGCGCGATCTCGCCGACCAGCGGCCGGTGCCGACCCGCGAACGGGTCGCCGCGGCCCGCGCCGAACGCGACGTCCTATGGACGAAGATCCGGGCCGCCGCGTTCAACGAGGCGAGCGCGCCCGCGGGAGCCCTACTGGCCGAGACGGTTGCGCGCTTCGAGACCGCGAGGGACGCCGCCGACGCGCTCGTCGACGAGGCGGCCCACGACGCCGACCGCGTCTCGCGGCATCGCGCCGCAGTCGACGATCTGGCGCGATGGCGAGCGGGCGTGGAAGACGCCGAGCAGCGGCTGCGGACGATTGAAGCCGATCGCAACGCGGACGAGGCGCGCTGGCGCGACGCCTGGCGATCGATCGGCATCGAGCCGCTCGCGCCGACCGAGATGCTGGCGTGGCTCAGCGCGGCGCAGGGGCTGCTCGCCCGTCGCGCCGACCTCAAGGCGCAACAGAGCGACCTCGCCGCGACGCTCGAAGACCTGGAGCGCCTCGCCGCGCCGCTGCAGGCGCTCGCCGCGACGATGGATTTGCCGCCGCTCGCCGACCTCGACGTCGGCCGGCTCGCCGCGCGAACAGCCGATCGCCTCAAGGCGATCGAGGCGGCATGGGATGCGGCGCGCGACGACGAGACGCGGTGGCGCGAAGCCAAGCGACGGCGCGCCGAAAGCGAGCGGAAACGCGCCGAGGCAGCGAATGCGCTTGAGCGCTGGCGCGGGGAGTGGCGCGAGGTCGCCCGCGCGCTCGGCCTGTCGCCGACATCCTCGCGCGAGGCGGCTGCGGCGGCGCTAGACGCTTGGGCCGAAACCCCCGGCGCGCTGGCGAACCTCTACGATCGCGAACGCCGCGTGCGCGGCATGACACGCGATATCGAGCGCTTCGAAACGGATGCCGCGGGGCTCGTCGAGGCGATCGCGCCCGACTTGGCCGGCGCGCCGGCCAACGAAGCCGCGCGCGAGTTGCAGCGACGCTTCGAGGCCGCCACCGCCGCGGCCGTGCGGCGGGAGGCGGCGACGCAGCGCGACAGCGAACAGCGGCAAGCGCTCGAAGAGGCGACGCGGAAGCTGGCGCAGGCGCGCGAAGGCGTTGCGAGCCTCGCGGCGCTCGCGCCCGCGGGCGCCGACCTCGCTGCGCTCTGCGACACGCTGCGCGGGCGCGATTCGGCCTGCGACGCGCTCGATCAGGCGCGCAGCGACTTCATCCTCGTCGCCAACGGTCTCGACGAAGCAATCGCGCGCGCCGAGCTCGCGACGTTCGAGGCCGACGACGCGCAAGCGCAGATCGAAGCGCTTGCACGCGAGGAGGACGCGCTCGAAGACGAGCGCAACACGGTGTTCGCCGAGCGAAACGAGCTTCTGAAGCGCCGCGACACGCTCAACGCCGGCGTCGGAGCCGAGGTCGCCGCGCAGCAACGGCGTAACGCAGAGGCTGACCTGCATCGCCTCGGCCATGACTGGGCGGCGCTGAAGATCGGCGCTCTTCTCCTTGAGACGGCGCTCGACCGGCAGCGCGCCACACGGCGCGACCCTCTCCTGGCGCGCGCCGGCGCCTTGTTCGAGACGCTGACCGGCGGAGGCTTCGCCGGCCTCGAACAGACCTTCGACGAGAAAGACGAGCCGCGCCTCGTGGGACGGCGCGCCAACGGCGAGACGCTGAACGTCGACCAATTGAGCGAGGGCGCGCGCGACCAGATGTTCCTGGCGCTGCGGCTCGCCTACGTCGAGGATTACGCCACGCGCGCGGAGCCGGCGCCATTCCTCGCCGACGATCTTTTCGCAAGCTTCGACGACGCGCGCACCGAGCACGCGCTGCGCAGCCTCGGCGCGCTCGCCGCGCATACGCAGGCGATCGTCTTCACTCATCACCGGCACGTGGTCGATCTCGCGGAGCGCGCGCTCGGCGGCGATGTCGACGTGATCGCGCTCGGCTGAAGCGGCTCGCGCGCCGCGCCCGCCCGGTCTAGGATCGGAGCGGATGTTGGAGGGCGCGCCATGACCGAAGCCGAGCCGAACCGGCCGCCGCCGGGGCCGCCCGCGGGCTATGACGCGCTCGGCGAGGCGAAGCGCCTGTTGCGCGTGACGCGCGCCGCCACGCTGGCGACGATCGACCGCCCCGCCGGCTACCCGCTCGCGACGCTGACGACGATCGCGACCGATGTCGACGGATCGCCGATCCTGTTGTTGTCGCAACTTTCTGCTCACACGCGCAACCTCGAAGCCGACCCGCGCGCCTCGCTGCTCCTGGCGCAGGGCGGCAAAGGCGACCCGCTCGCGCATCCGCGCGTGACGATCGCCGGCCGGCTGGCCAAGCAGACCGACCCTGAGGCGCGCGCGGCGCTGAAGACGCGTTTCCTGCGACGCAACCCCAAGGCGGCGCTATACGCCGACTTCGCTGACTTCTCGTTCTGGCGCATGGCCGTCGAGAGGGCGCACCTGAACGGCGGCTTCGCCAAAGCCGCGGACTTCGACGGCAAGGCAGTCCTGACGTCGCTCGACGGCGCGGACGGTCTCCTCGCCGCCGAAACCGGCGCTCTCGATCATTTGAACAGGGACCATGTCGAGGGGCTCGCGCTGTACGCGACGCGGCTCGGCGGCGAGCCGGAGGGACGCTGGCGCGCAAGCGGGATCGATCCCGACGGCATCGATCTGACGGCCGGCGACCTGACGGCGCGCGTTGCGTTTCCGCACCGCGCGACGAGCGCCGAAGACCTCCGCGCGATCCTCGTCGCGCTTGCGGCGCAGGCGCGCGCGACCAAGTGACGCCCTCGACCGACCGCAAGAGTGAAACGGCGTTTCGCCAAAATATCGCACCGCAGTAACGACTTACCATTCGCGCAAATCGACCGCGCCTCGCCTTGCCCTGGTCGGATGCGGACGCTACACAACCCCATGTCTCGCGCTCCGCCCCAAGTCGGACACGCGAGGAGGAAGCGCACCACGCGCCCCGATCGCGCGCCCATTTGGAGAGGTTTTATGACAGAGACCGGCGTGTTCAACCCTGCATTCGATATCGAGAAAAGCGGGCTGAAGAACGTTCGCAGCGTCGCCTACAACCTCGAAGCGCCGATGCTCTACGAGGAGACGCTTCGCCGCAGCGAGGCGTCGATCGCGGCAGGCGGCGCCATCGTGGCGGAGACGGGCGTGCACACCGGTCGTTCGCCCAAAGACAAGTTCACGCTGCGCGACGCCACGACCGAAAAGGCCGTCTGGTGGGGCAACAACCAGGCGATGTCGCAGGAGCATTTCGACCTGCTGCTGCAAGACATGTTGAAGCACTGCGAGGGCCGCGACTTCTACGTGCAGGACCTTTACGGCGGCGCCGACCCGGCGCTGCGGGTCAAGGCGCGAGTGATCTGCGAATACGCCTGGCACTCGCTGTTCATCCGCAACCTGCTGATCCGGCCGACGCCCGGCGAACTCGCGACGTTCGTCGCCGACATGACGATCATCGACCTGCCGAGCTTCAAGGCCGATCCCAAGAAGTACGGCTGCCGCACCGACACGGTCATCGCGCTCGACCTCACCCGGAAGATCGTGCTGATCGCCAACACCAGCTACGCCGGCGAGATGAAGAAGTCGGTGTTCACCTATCTGAACTGGATGCTGCCGGCGCACCATGTGATGCCGATGCATTGCTCGGCGAACATCGGCAAAGACGGCGACACCGCGATCTTCTTCGGGCTATCGGGCACCGGCAAGACAACGCTGTCGCAGGATCCCAACCGCATGCTCATCGGCGACGACGAACACGGCTGGGGCCGGGACGGCGTCTTCAATTTCGAGGGCGGCTGCTACGCCAAGGCGATCAAGCTGTCGCGCGAGGCCGAGCCAGAAATCTACGCCACGAGCGAACGTTTCGGCACGGTGATGGAAAACGTCGTGCTCGATCCGATCACGCGGGTTCCAGACTTCGACGACGATTCGAAGACGGAGAACACCCGCATCGCCTACCCGATCGATTTCATTTCGAACGCGTCGGACACGGGCCGCGGCGGTCATCCGAAGAACATCGTGATGCTCACCTGCGACGCCTTCGGCGTGCTGCCGCCGATCGCCAAGCTCGATTCGGCCCAGGCGATGTATCACTTCCTCTCGGGCTATACGGCCGTCGTCGCCGGCACGGTCAAGGGCGTGACGGAGCCCGAGGCCACCTTCTCGACGTGCTTCGGCCATCCGTTTCTGCCGCGTCACGCCTCGGTCTACGGCGAACTGCTGCGCGATCTCATCGCCAAGCACCATGTCGACTGCTGGCTGGTGAACACCGGCTGGACCGGCGGCAAGGCCGGCGTGGGGCGGCGCATGCCCATTCGCGTCACGCGTCGCCTGCTCACCGCCGCGCTCGACGGTTCGCTCAACCACGCAACCTTCCGTACGGACCCCTATTTCGGCCTCGCCGTGCCGACTTCGGTGCCGGGCGTCGAGCCGCATATCCTCAATCCCGTGAAGACGTGGCCGTCCAAGGCCGAGTTCGCCGCGACGGCGCGCCACCTCGTGGATATGTTCGCCAAAAACTTCGTCCAATTCGAGCAGCATGTCGACAAGACGGTGCGCGAGGCGGCGCCCGCCTCACGGATGGCGGCCGAATAAGATCGCGCTTCGTTCCGCGGCTGGCGGCTTTTGGCGACATGCGTTCCGTCTCCCGCGCGGGAAATCGAGAGGGCGAAAGGCGGCCAGCGTCTTGTTGAGAGTCCCCGCCTTTGTTCCCGACGCGCCGGCGAGCGGCGCGACGCGGAATGCGATTATCCGCCATCTTCGCTCGACGGGGCGGCCGCGTTTGGCTAAATAGCGGCATGTACAAAGCCACTACGGATGGGATCGAGGTGACGGTCGAGCCGCGTTTCATGGCGGACCAATCCGATCCCGGCGCGTCCCGCTATTTCTGGGCCTATACCGTCCGCATCGCCAACCATGGCGCGCGCACCGTTCAGCTTGTCGAGCGTCACTGGCGCATCACCAACGGCGAAGGCAAGCTCGAAGAGGTGCGCGGCGCGGGCGTCGTGGGCGAACAGCCCGTCCTGCGTCATGGCGACAGCTACAAGTATACGTCCGGCTGCCCGTTGACGACGCCATCGGGCTTCATGGCCGGCGCCTACCGCATGGTCGATGAAAGCGGCCAGTCCTTCGACGTTGAAATCCCCGCCTTCTCGCTCGACACGCCCGACCTGCCGCGATCCCTGAATTAGGGACGGCGCGTCGGGCCAACACGGGACGCGTCCCCATGAGCACCGACCCGATGGAACCGGCGATCGACCTGCTCGCGCGGCTTGTCGCGTTCGATACGGAAAGCGCCAAGTCGAACCTCGATCTCGTGGCCTTCGTCGAGGATTACCTTCGCGCGCGCGGCGTGACCTATGTGAAGGTCCCTAATGCCGAGGGCGACAAGGCGGCTCTGTTTGCGACGATCGGACCGATGCACGACGGCGGCGTGGTCCTTTCCGGCCATACCGACGTGGTTCCGGTGACGGGACAAACCTGGACGGGCGACCCCTTTCGCCTTCGCCGCGAAGGCGGACGGCTCTATGCGCGCGGCGCCTGCGACATGAAGGGCTTCGACGCAATCGCGCTGTCGATGATCGAGACGTTCCAGCGCGCGCCGCTGAAGCGGCCGATCCACGTCCTCTTGAGCTATGACGAGGAGACGACCTGTCTCGGTCCGCTCGACACGATCGCGCGATTCGGCGTCGATTTGCCGCGCCCCGGCGCCGTGATCGTCGGCGAGCCGACGATGATGCAGGTCGCCGACGCGCATAAGTCGGCCGCAGCGCATCGCACGCGGGTGCATGGCCGGGAAGCGCACTCGTCGAACCCGGCGCTCGGCGTCAATGCGATCGAGGTCGCCTGCGACCTGGTGTGCGAACTCTACCGATTTGCCGCCGCGCTGTCGGCCGAAGGGGACGTGTCGCGCCGGTTCACGCCCAGCGTTTCGACCGTCAGCGTCGGGACGATCGAAGGCGGCGTGGCGCGTAATATCCTGGCCAAGGATTGCTCGTTTTTATGGGAGTACCGCGGCCTGCCCGGCGCGCCGGCGAACCGCGCCGCTCGCCATCTCGATCACTACGCCGCGACGCAGATCCTGCCGCGTATAAAAGCGCGCGCGCCCGACGTGTCGATCGAGACGGTCACGGAAATCGAAGTCCCCGGCCTGTCGCCGTCGCCGGGATCGGCGGCGGAACGTCTCGCCTTCAAGTTGGCGCGCGCCAACGAGACGATTGCGGTGTCCTACGCAACGGAAGCCGGGCGGTTCCAGCAGGCGGAGCTGCCGACAGTCGTCTGCGGGCCGGGCTCCATCGAGCAAGCGCATCAGCCGGACGAGTACATCGCCGAGGCGCAGGTCGCCGCCGGCGTGGCGTTCATGCAGGCGCTCGCAATCGAACTCTCCTGACCGAGATCGCGTAGCTTGGACGGCCGATCAGCGATACAGCCGCGATTCGGCCTTCCGCTGCTGTTTGCGCTCCTTGCGCGCCGCGTAGCGCGCGTCGCGCTCGGCCTTCCTTTCGGTTTCCAACATGGCCTTGAGCTCGGCCTCCTCGCGCTTCTTCGCCTCTAGCGCCGCTTCTTCGACGAGACGCGCCGCTGCGCGAGCTTCTTCCTCGGCTTTCAGCCGCGCCGTCTCGCGGGCGTCCGCTTCCGCCTTCAGGCGCGCCTGTTCCGCCGCCTCGATGCGCCGGCGCTCCTCGCGCTCGGCCGCGCGTTGCTCGCGGGCCTCGATGATCTCGCGCCGCCGGGCTTCGCGTTCCAGAACGGTTGGGTCGTCGGCTGGGGGTCTGGCCTTGAATTTCGCGAGAAGGGCTTGTCGGGCTTCCGCAGCGGCCTGCTGTCGATCCTGATAATTCGCGCCTTTGATTGCCGGCATTGCCATCCAGATGTGTTGGGAGACGCGCGGTCGGAACGCGCGGCGTGTGCATGCCAGAGGTAGGCGCGCGGATCAAGTCCGCAAGGGCGGCTTGGTCAATTCTCTCCGGCGCGCGTTTGCTTCAACGCATAGATTGCGGCCAGCGCGTCGCGCGGCGACATCTCGTCGGGGTCGAGGCGATCGAGCGCGTCGCGCAGAGCGTCCTCGCGCGCGGGCGCGGGCGCCCGGGCCGCCACCGAGAACAGCGGCAGATCATCGACGAGGCGCTGCGCCGGCGCCTGGCGCTCGCTGGCTTCGAGTTCTGAGAGGATGGTCTGCGCGCGCGCGACAACATCCTGCGGCAGGCCGGCGAGCTTGGCGACATGGATGCCGTAAGACCGGTCGGCGGCGCCGGCCATAACCTCGTGCAGAAACACGATGTCGCCGCGGTAGTCCGCCACGCGCATCGTGAGATTGAATAGACGCGGCAGCTTGCGCGGCAGCAGGGTCAGTTCATGGAAATGCGTCGCGAACAGCGCGCGCGCCCGGTTGGTCTCGTGCAAACGCTCGATCGCGGCCCAGGCGATCGACAGGCCGTCGAAGGTCGCCGTCCCGCGCCCGATCTCGTCCAGGATGACCAGCGAGCGCGGCGTCGCCTGATTGAGGATGGCGGCGGTCTCGACCATTTCGACCATGAAGGTCGAACGTCCGCGCGCCAGGTCGTCAGCCGCGCCGACGCGCGAGAACAGCCGATCGACGACGCCGACGTGCGCCCGGCCGGCCGGCGTGAACGAGCCGATCTGCGCGAGGACGGCGATGAGCGCGTTTTGCCGCAAATACGTCGATTTGCCCGCCATGTTCGGGCCGGTGACGAGCGCGATCCGGCCGCCCGCGCCGGCAGGATCGGTGAGATCGCAGGGATTGGCGATGAAGCTCTGGCCGCGCAAGCGTTGCGCCGCTTCGACGACGGGATGGCGGCCGCTGTCGATGGAGAACGCGAGGCTCGCGTCGACCTTCGGACGCGTCCAATCGCAGCGGACGGCGAGTTCCGCCAGGGCGGCGGCGACGTCGATTGCGGCGAGCGCTGCGCAGGCCTGCTTCACAGCCTCCGCATGGTCGAGAACAAGCGCCCGCAGGCGTTCGAAGGCTTCAAGCTCCAGCGCCAGCGCGCGGTCCGCCGCCGTGGCGATCTTCGATTCGAGTTCGGCCAGTTCGGCGGTCGAGAAGCGCAGCGCGCCCTGCATCGTCTGGCGATGGATGAAGGTCGCACTGAGCGGCTCGCGCAGCAGCTTCTCGCCCTGCGCTTGGGGAATCTCCAGGAACCAGCCGAGAAAATTGTTGTGTTTGACGCGAAGACCCTTGGCCTCGGCGAGCTCGCAATATCGCGCCTGCAAGGAGGCGACGACGCGGCGGCTCTCGTCGCGCAAGGCGCGCGCCTCGTCGAGCGCCCCGAGATATCCCGCGCGCAAGAAACCGCCGTCACGCTTGGCGAGCGGCAGGTCGTCGGCGAGCGCGGCGCGCAGGTCCTTCTCCAGCGCCGGCGGCGGCGCGGCCAACGCGCGCGCGGCTTCCGCGATCTCGGGCGGCGGGTCGGCTCCGGCGAGACGCGACGCCAGCGCCGCCGTCGCCGTCGCGCCGTCGCAGAGGGCCGCGAGGTCGCGCGGGCCGCCGCGGTCGAGCGCAAGGCGCGCCAGCGCCCGCTCCATGTCCGGCGCGGCGGCGAGCGCTTTGCGCAGAGCGGCGCGGCGGTCATGATCCTCAACCAGCCAGGCGACCGCATCGAGCCGCCGATCGATCGCCGCCACGTCGGTTAGCGGCGCGGACACGCGCGCCGCGAGCATCCGCGCGCCGGCGGGCGTCGCGGTCAGGTCGATCGCGGCGAGCAGCGAGCCTTCGCGGGCGCCGGCGAGCCCACGCGTCAGTTCGAGATTGGCGCGCGTCGCCGGGTCGATCGCCATGATCGCATCGGCGCGCGCACGGCTCGGAAAGGCGAGCGGCGGCCGCGCGCCCAATTGGGTGCGCTCGATATAGCGGATCGCCAACGCCGCGGCGGCGCGTTCGGCGCGGCTGAAAGCGCCGAGACCGTCGAGCGTCGCAAGCCCATACCAGTCGCACAGGACCCGATCGGCGGCCCCGGCGTCGGCGGCGTCGCGGGCGAAGGGCGTCAGCGAAGACCGGCCGTCCTCGGCGGCGCGGGCGAACGTCGGATCGCCCGCCAATGCGTCCGGGATCACGATCTCGCGCGGGTCGAGCCGCCCGAGTTCGGCGCCCAGACCGCCGGCGCCGACCTCCGTCAGCGCGAAGGCGCCCGTCGAGATGTCGAGCGCGGCGACGCCGTAGACCATCGCGTCGTCGCTTCCACGCGCGCGCGCCACGGCGACGAGCGTGTTGGCGCGGGCGGGATCGAGCAATCGCTCCTCGGTGATGGTGCCCGGCGTGACGAGCCGCACCACGTCGCGCCGCACGACCGACTTCGCGCCGCGCCGGCGGGCCTCTGCGGGGTCTTCCAGTTGCTCGCAGACGGCGACGCGGTGGCCCAACGCGATCAGCCGCTGCAGGTAGTCGTCGGCGCGCTCGATCGGCACGCCGCACATCGGAATGTCGCCGCCCTGATGCTTGCCGCGCTTCGTGAGCACGATGCCGAGCGCCCGGCTCGCGACCTCGGCGTCGCCGAAGAAAAGCTCGTAGAAGTCGCCCATCCGGTAGAACAGCAGGCAGTCCGGGTTGGCGGCCTTGATCTCGAGGTACTGCGCCATCATCGGGGAAGGACGCGCGTCATCCGCCCGGCGCGGATCGGCGGCGGCCTTGGTCGGGAACAGGGCGGGATCGCGAGCGGACATGGCCGCACCCTAGCAAAGCGGGCTCCGACTCGCATCGCGCGGCGGACGCTTATCCACCCCGCCCCATGCCGCGGATCGTTTTCGGTGGCGGTTCGTTAGGCCTCCAGAGGACGCGATGGAGGATCTTTTCACGCTGCGCAGCCGCATGGTCGAGGAGCAACTCGAAGCGCGCGGCATTTCCGATCCCGCCGTGCTGGACGCGATGCGCAGCATCCCGCGCGAACGGTTCGTCGATCCGGAAGCGGCGGCCGAGGCCTACGCCGATCGGCCGCTGCCGATCGGCTATGGTCAGACGATCTCACAACCCTACATCGTCGCGCTGATGGCGCAGGCGGCGTCGCTCCGCGCGGCCGACCGCGCGCTGGAGATCGGCTGCGGCTCGGGATACGGCGCCGCGGTGCTCGGGCGGCTCGCCGGCCGCGTCTGGTCGATCGAGCGGCTCGTTCCGCTGGCGCGCCGCGCCGGTTCGCTGATCGCCGAACTCGGCCTCTCGAACGTCACGGTGCTGCGCGGCGATGGGTCGCAAGGCTGGGCTCCCGCCGCGCCCTTCGACGCCATCGTCGTTACAGCAGCCGCGGCGGCGGCGCCCGATGCGCTGCGCATGCAGTTGAAAATCGGCGGACGCCTGATCCTGCCCATCGGGGAGCCGGAGGAGCAGCGCTTGGTCCGCATCGTGCGCACGGCGGCGACGCAGTTCGACGAGACGGACCTTGCGGCGGTGCGGTTCGTGCCCTTGATTGAAGATTAGACGCGTTCGGGCGCGCGCTGGCGCCGGCAGCGCTACAAGTCGAGCGTGAGGCTATCGCCGAGGCAGCGCGAGACGCAGATCATCATGGTCTTGTTGGACTCGCGCTCGGCTTTCGAAAGCAGCGAGTCGCGATGCTCCGGGAGCCCGGCGAGCACCTTGGTCTCGCAGGTGCCGCAGACGCCGTCCTGGCAGGAATAATCGGCCTGCACGCCGACATCGAGCAACGCCTCGATGATCGACTTGTCGGCGGCCACCTCGACGGTCTTGCCGCTGCGCGCCAGCGTGACCGTGAAGAACCCGGGGGGCGACGCCGAGACCGGCTGCTCCTTCGCCTTGAAATATTCGACATGCGCGCGGTCGCTCATCGCATCCGTCGCCGCCTCGAAGGCGCTCAGCATCGGGACGGGCCCGCAGCAGTAAAAATGCGCGCCCGCTGGCGCTGCAGCGATAATAGGCGAGAAGTCGAGCGGCGCGCCGCCATGCTCCGAATCGAAGTGCGTGCGCACCGGGCCGCCGAGCGCCCGCAGTTCGTCCACGAAGGCTGCCCGGGAGGGCTCGCGCGCCGCCAGGTGCGCCTCGTAGGATCGGCCGAGTTCGTCGAGCCGCCGCGCCATGCAGACGATCGGCGTCACGCCGATGCCGCCGGCGATGAGCACGACGTGAGGCGCGGTCTCGACCAGCGGAAAATGGTTGCGCGGCGCCGAGATCGGAATCGTCGCCCCGACGCGCATCTCGTCATGGATGTAGCGCGACCCGCCGCGCGACGCCGCGTCGAGCCCCACCGCGACGACATAGCGGTGGGTGTCGCGGCTGTCGTTGAGCAAGGAATAGTTGCGCAGCAAACCGATCGGAAGATGCAGGTCAATATGCGCGCCAGCCGTAAACGCGGGCAGCGCGCCGCCGTCGGCGCGGCGGAACTCGACTTCGAGAATCCCGTCCGCCGCCCATTCGATGCGCTGCACGCGCGCCTTGATCGTCTGCTCGGTCATCGCCTGTCCATGAACTGCGTCGCACCCTAGCAAGCGGAGCGCTGCGACTGCAATGAAGACGCCGCCCTTGGCCGCCTTGCCGCCGCAGGCTACAAGCGCGCCGGTTCGGGGCTGGTTGGATTGCATGCGGACATCCGAGGTTTTGGCGAAGCTCGCCGACGCGCGTGGCGAACGGCTGACGTTGGGCGAGATCTTCGCCAACCTGGGCGATCGCTCCTTCGCTCTGCTCGTCGTCATCCTCGGCTTGCCGAACTGTATCCCGATGCCGCCGCCGATCCCCCTGATCTGCGCGCTTCTGCTGCTGGCTGTGGCGTTGCAGATCGCGTTCGGCCGGCGTACGCCGTGGGCGCCTCATTACCTGCTGATGCGCTCTGTCGCGCAGAAGGACGTGCGGCGCGCCGCCGATCGCGCGATGCCCTATCTCACGTGGCTCGAGCGTTGGTCGCGGCCGCGCATGGAATGGCTGCATCCCGGCGTCGCGGCCGGTGTCATCGTCGGCGTGGTCTTGATCCTGCTGGCGCTCGGTTTGCTGACGGCGGCGCCCTTCATCGGCCAAATTCCCTGGGGCCTCGCGGTGTGTCTGCTTGGGCTTGGCCTTGTCGAGCGTGACGGCGTCCTGGTCATCGCAGCCTTGATCGCCGGTGTTCTCGGCGCTTTCCTAAGCGCGGGCTTCGTCTACGCGATCTTCGTGGCCGTGAAGAACTGGCTGGTATAGGCTCGGCGTCGCAACGAGGAGCCGCCTATGGGCCAGATGGTCGACGGAAAGTGGTCGCGCGAACCGCTCGTGAAGTCCGACGAGAAGGGCCGTTTTCAACGCCCAAGCAGCCCGCTTCGCCACTTCGTCACGGCGAACGGCGCGCCGGGCCCCAGCGGCGATGGCGGCTTCAAGGCCGAGGTTGGCCGCTATCATCTCTATGTTTCGCTCGCCTGCCCCTGGGCGCATCGCACGCTCATCATGCGCGCCCTCAAGGGCCTGGAGAGGACGATCTCGGTCTCCATCGTCAACTGGCGCATGGGCGAGGACGGCTGGACGTTCGCGGACGGGCCGGGCGTCATCCCCGACCCGATTTCGCACGCCAAATTCCTTTATCAAGTCTACGCCGCCGGCGCGCCGGGCTACACCGGACGCGTCACGGTGCCCGTGCTTTGGGACAAGCAGACCGGCCGCATCGTCAACAACGAATCCTCGGAAATCATCCGCATGTTCAATGCGGCCTTCGATGGCGTCGGCGCGAAGACTGGCGATTATTATCCGATCGAGCACCGGGCCGAGATCGACACGATCAATGCGCGCGTCTACGAGACGCTGAACAACGGCGTGTATCGCGCCGGCTTCGCCACCAAGCAGTCGGCGTACGATGAAGCGGTCGTCCCCCTGTTTGAAACGCTCGACGTCCTGGAACAGCGTCTGGGGCCGCGGCGCTACCTGATCGGCGACCGTTTGACCGAGGCCGACATCCGCCTGTTCACGACGCTGGTGCGCTTCGATCCCGTCTACAACGGCCACTTCAAATGCAACCTGCGCCGCATCGTCGACTATCCGATCCTGTCGGCCTATCTGCGCAACCTCTATCAGACGCCGGGCTTCAAGGAGACCGTCGATTTTCAACACATCAAGAATCACTATTACCAGAGCCAGACGGCCGTGAATCCCACCGGGATCGTTCCGATCGGACCGATCGTCGATCTGATGGCGCCGCACGGCAGGGCGCGGCTCTCTGCGGCCTGAGGTCTTCGCGCAGAAATTGACCGCGACGGCGCGCCTGCCTATGTGAGGCGCTTGTCAAGCATGAGCGCCATGGCCAAGCAAACCATCATCTGCCTTCCCGACCCGCGTTTGCGCGAGGTGTCCGCGCGCGTCGAGACCGTCGACGAGGAGGTTCGCGCGCTGATGGACGACATGCTGGAGGCGATGTACGCCGCCCCCGGCATCGGGCTCGCAGCGATCCAGATCGCGGTCCCGCGCCGCGTCGTGGTGATGGACCTCGCCGGCAAGGAGGAGCCGCCGGCGCCGCAATTCTTCGTCAACCCGGAGATCGTGTGGTCGTCGGACGACACGAACGTCCACGAGGAAGGCTGCCTCTCGATCCCCGATTATTACGAAGAGGTGACCCGCCCGGCCCGCGTGCGCGCGCGTTTCCTCGATCGCGATGGCGAGGCCCAGGAGATCGAGGCGGACGGCCTGCTCGCGACCTGCCTGCAGCACGAGATCGATCACACCAACGGCGTGCTCTTCATCGACCATCTCTCGCGACTGAAACGCGAGCGGGTGCTGAAGAAATTCGCCAAGGCCGCAACCCGGCGCGACGAAGAAGCGTGAGGGGACGCGCGAGATGAGCCTGCGCGTCGTGTTCATGGGCACGCCCGCGTTCTCCGCGCCTGTCCTCGCCGAGATCGTCGGGCAAGGCCACGAGGTCGTCGCCGTCTATTCACGCGCGCCCAAGCCCGCCGGGCGCGGGCTCGAGCAGAGCGTCTCGCCCGTCCACGCGTTGGCCGACCGCCTGGGCCTTCCCGTGACGACGCCAAAAACCCTGCGCGGCGCCGAGATCGCGGAGAGCTTCCGCGCGCATAAGGCCGACGTGGCCGTCGTCGTCGCCTATGGCCTCATCCTGCCGGCCGACATTCTCGCGGCGCCGGCGCAAGGCTGCCTCAACCTGCACGCCTCGCTTCTGCCGCGCTGGCGCGGAGCCGCGCCGATCCAGCGCGCGGTCATGGCGGGCGACGCGCAATCGGGCGTAATGGTCATGCGCATGGACGAGGGCCTCGACACCGGGCCGGTCGCCATGGCCGAGCGGGTGGCGATCGGCCCGGACATGACCGCCGGCGAATTGCACGATCGCCTATCGCCAATCGGCGCCGACCTGATGGGCCGCGCGCTGGCGGCGCTCTCGCGCAGCAGCCTCGATTTCCAGCCGCAATCCGAGAACGGCGCGCTCTATGCGCATAAGATCGACAAGGCCGAAGCGCGCATCGATTGGGCAAGACCGGCGCAGGCCGTGCACAATCACATCCGAGGCCTGTCGCCGTTCCCCGGCGCCGCTTTCGAGGCGGACTTTGGCCATGGTCCCGAGCGCATAAAAGTATTGCGCGCGCGGCTGGCGGAGGGCGAGGGCGCGCCCGGCGCTGTTCTCGACGATGCGCTGACCGTCGCCTGCGGAGAAGGCGCGGTGCGCCTGCTCGAACTGCAGCGCCCGGGCAAGGGCGTCTTGCCTGCGCCGGATTTCTTGCGCGGCGCGCGGCTCGCGGCGCGCCGCCTCGGCTGAGTTCAATCGAACGGGTAGACGCCCGGCTCCTGGCGGTAGGCTCGGGCGATCCCCTGAACGCCAGAGCGCAGCATCGCCATCCAGGATTCGCGCGTCGTCGCGCCGATATGCGGCGATGCGAAGAGGTTGGGAACGTCGAGCAGCGGGTTGTCGTTGGCGGGCTCAACGTCGAACACGTCGAAAGCCGCGCCGGCGATGCGGCCGCTTTCGAGCCTCGTCTTCAGCGCGGCCTCGTCGACCATCGCGCCGCGCGCGACGTTGATAAGCACGGCGCCCGGCTTCATCTTGTCGAGCGTCGGCGCGTCGTAGAGGCCGATCGTCGTGCTGTTGCGCGACAGATGGATCGTCACCACGTCCGATCGTTCCAGGAGTTCGTCGAACGAGACCGATTGCGCATTCAGCGCCCGGCACGCTTGCGATATGTCCACACGGTCGCAGGCCAGGATCGTCACGCCATAGGGCTGCAGCAACGCGGCGACCGCCTTTCCGATATGGCCGAAGCCGTGGATGCCGACCGTCCGGCCGCGCAGATCGGCGCCGAAGCCGATCGGGACCGTCCACTCGCGGCGATAAAGGATTTGCGAGAGGACGTGCACGCGCCGCAGCGTCAGCACCATGTAGCAGACGGTGAGTTCCGAAACCGACACCTTGTTGATCCCCGCCGCCCACCACATCCTGACGCCGTGGCGATTGAGGATCGTGGGATCGATGTGATCGACGCCCGCAGAGCAGAGCGACACGACCCGCAGGTCCGGCAGCGCAGCGCAGACCCGCTCGGAGAAGCGATCGAGGCCGATGATCGCCGCGTCATAGCCCTTCAGATAGTCGATGAGCGCGTCCTCGCTCATGCGCGCACGGCTCGTCGGAAATTTTGTTCCGGGATAAAGCGCGAGGAGTTCGGCCTTCAGTTCCGGAAAAAAATCGAAATAAGGGCTCGTGACGGCGACCCGCATGTCGGTTTGCCTCGGCGTTGCTCGTTGTGCGGCAGGCTAGCAGCGCGACGGTCTTCGGCCAATGCGTGTTTGTCCTGTGTCGCCGATGGCCTAAAAGGCCGCATGGCGCGCTACAAGCTCACCATCGAATACGACGGCGGCCCGTTCGTCGGCTGGCAGCGGCAGGCGAACGGACCCTCCGTGCAGCAGGCTCTGGAAGAGGCGTTCGAACGCCTGTGCGGAGAGAACCCCGTCGTGCACGGCGCCGGCCGCACCGACGCCGGCGTGCACGCGCGGGGACAAGTCGCCCATGTGACGCTCGGCAAGGACTGGCGCACGGACACGATCCGCGACGCCGTCAACGCGCATCTGCGGCCCGCGCCGGTCGCCATCCTCTCCGCCGAGCGCGCGGCGGACGGTTTCGAGGCGCGCTTTTCCGCTATCGCGCGCCACTATGTCTACGAAATCCGCGACCGCCGCGCGCCATTGACCTTCGAGCGTGGACAGGCGTGGCGCATCAAGCGCCGGCTCGACGTGGCCGCGATGCGCGAGGCCGCGCGAAGCCTGATCGGCCGTCACGACTTTTCGACGTTCCGCGACGCCGAATGCCAGGCGCATTCGCCGATCCGCACGCTCGACCGGCTCGACGTCGTGCGCGAAGGGGACGCGGTGCGCGTCTACGCCTCGGCTCGATCCTTTCTGCATCGGCAGGTGCGCTCGTTGGTGGGGTCGCTCGAACATGTCGGCGCCGGCAAGTGGAGCGCCGCCGATCTCAGCGCCGCGCTCGAAGCGCGCGACCGCGCGCGCTGCGGCATCGTTGCGCCGCCGCACGGGCTTTACCTGCTGCGCGTGGATTACGAGTCCTGATCGACTCGCGGCTAGGCGAAATAGGCGTCGAGCACGCGGCGGTAGATCGCCGTCAACGCGTCGAGGTCGGCCAACGCGACGCGCTCGTCTGTTGCATGCATCGTCTTGCCGACGAGCCCGAATTCCACCACCGGGCAATGGCTCTTGATGAAGCGGGCGTCCGACGTGCCGCCGGTCGTCGACAACGCCGGGCGGCGCCCCGTCTCGGCCTCGACCGCGCGGGCGACGAGATCGACGAAGGGGCCCGGTTCGGTGAGAAACGCGACGGCGTTGGTCGGCTCGAAGACGAGGTCGTAGCGTGCGTCTTCCGCGACGGCCGCAAGCCGCGCTCGAATCTCTTCCGCCAGCGTGTCCGGCGTCCACAGGTCGTTGAAGCGAATGTTGAAGGCCGCGCGCGCCTGCGCCGGAATGACGTTTACCGCCGGATTGCCGATATCGATCGTCGTGACTTCAAGGTTCGACGCATCGAAATGCGGCGTCCCAACGTCGAGCGGGCGGGCGCGCAGGGCGGCCAGCAGGCGCACCACGTGATGGGCGGGATTGTCGGCAAGATGAGGGTAGCCGACATGGCCCTGCCGGCCATGCACGGTCAGACGCCCGGTCAGTGATCCTCGGCGCCCGATCTTGATCATGTCGCCTAGAACCTCAGGGTTGGTCGGCTCGCCTAGAAGGCAATGATCGAAGCGGTCGCCGCGCGCCCTTGCCCAGTCGAGCAGCTTTACCGTGCCGTTGGCCGCTGGCCCTTCCTCATCGCCGGTGACGAGGAAGGCGATCGAGCCGCGCGGGGCGCCCTGCGCTTCAATATAGGCGAGACTGGCGGCGAGCGCCGCGGCAAGGCCGCCCTTCATGTCCGCCGCGCCGCGCCCCCAGATCATGCCGTCGGCGATCTCGCCGGCAAAGGGATCGAAGCGCCAGGCGTCCGCGTCGCCCGGCGGGACGACGTCGGTGTGGCCCGCAAAGACGAAGCAAGGCGCGGCGTCGCCAAGGCGCGCGTAGAGGTTGTCGGTGTCCGGCCAGCCGGGCTCACCGAAGACGAGACGGCGCGTCTCGAACCCGGCGGACTTCAGCCAGTCCTCGATCAGGCCGAGCGCGCCGGCGTCGTGCGGCGTGACGGAAGGGCGCCGGATCAGCGCCTGGCAGATGTCGCGGGCCGTGGGGGAAGGGCTGGCCATTAGCGCGTTCTTCCCACGCGCGAACGGCGGCGACAAGCAGTCTCGTAAACGCAAAAAGCAACGGCGGCCGCGAGGCCGCCGCTGTTTGGAAGAGTGTTCGTCCGAAGCGCTTATCAGCGCGTCTCGGCGGCGTTTTTGTCAGCCCAGATGTTGACGAACTGGCTGCTGTCCTGAGTTGATTGATAGGTCTGGGTCGGCGAAGCCGCGAATGCGGCGCTGGCGGAGCCGGTCACAAGCGCGCCGAGCAGCAGGATGGAAGCAATAACTTTGGTCATGGTCATCTCCTAAGTCTTGCGAGGCGTTCCTTGGGAAAGGCAATCGCCTCGTCAACGACTGGAAGATGGTCCCGCATGGCCCGCAAAACCAACGCATAGACTGGATGGGCGCTATCGACGGTTTGGATGGGCAGGCCCGACGCACCCGCGCCGCGACGGCGCCGGAGGGCGCCTTGCTCAGCGGGGCATAACCCGCTCCGGCGCCTTGCGCCAGATGAGCGCGCGGCGCGTCACGATCCTGGATTCGTATTCCTCCGAGACCGGCGGCCGCAGGATCAGCAGATCGTCCTGAAACGTGAAGTGGCGCACCTGCCGCTCGCCGACCCAACGCGTGCGATTCGAGATGTCGACATCGTGGTAGACCGTCCCGCCTTCGACGCTCCAGAGCGCGGCGTAGCACACGATGCCCGGCTCCGGCTTGCCCGGCCGTTCGTGTGCGATCACCACGGTCATGTGACCGTCCGGCTGGTAGCTGATGACGCCTTTACTGACGCGATCGGTCTCCAGCTTCTCGCCGGTCTCGACGACCTCGCATTCGGTCTGCACGAGCGTCCAAGTCCCGAAAAATCGCGGATCGGGCCGCGAGGTCTGAGAGGTCTGATCCGCCATGGCGTCGCTCCGTTAATGCGCCGGCAGCATGGCGCGCGAGGCGCCGCAAAGCAACGGCGGCCGGCCCGGCGCTCGCCGGATGGTCGCGAAGCGTGCTAAGCGCCGATTCCGTCACGATGATTGCCCCCGATGAACGCTGACCTCGCCAACATCGTCTTAATCCTCGCGCTGGCGATGGCCGTCGCCATCGCCGCGCGGCGGCTGCATCTGCCCTACACCGTCGGCCTGGTGCTTGTCGGGGCCGGGATCGCCGCGTTCAGGGGCCGCTTCGGCGTGTCGCTGACGCATGAGCTGATCTTCGACTTTCTGCTGCCGCCGTTCCTGTTCGAGGCGGCGCTCAACCTGCGCTGGAGGGAACTGCGCGCCGACCTCGCGCCCATCTTCGTCCTGTCGACGATCGGGACGGTGGTCGCCGCAGGCGTCGTCGCCGCGATGATGGTTCTGTTGCTGGCCTGGCCGCCGCAGGCCGCCGTCGTCTTCGGCGCGCTCATCGCCGCGACGGACCCGGTCGCGGTGATCGCAACCTTCAAGGACCATCGCGTCGAGGGACGCCTACGCCTTCTCGTCGAAAGCGAAAGCCTGTTCAACGACGGGGTGGCGGCCGTCCTGTTCGCCGCGGCGCTCGGCTGGGCGACGAGCGGCGACGCCACGCCCTCGTTCGCCGGTCTCATCGAGAGCATGGGCCTGAGCATCGCCGGCGGGATCGGCGTCGGCGCGCTCGTCGCGGCGCTTGCGATCCTAGCCGCGGGGCGCACCTCGGAGCACCTCGTCGAGGCGGCGCTGACGACCGTCGCCGCCTATGGCGCCTTTCTCATCGCCGAGCGCCTGCACGTGTCCGGGGTGCTGGCGACGGTGACGGCGGGTCTGCTCATGGGCAATGTCGGCGCGCTCGACGAGGAGGATAAGCCGCGCCACGGCTTTACGAACGAGGGCCGCGCCTTCACGCTGAGCTTCTGGGAATTCGTCGCGTTTCTTGCCAATTCCTTTCTCTTCCCACTGATCGGCCAAAGCGTCGGCGCGATCGCGCTGGCCTCGCCGCTGTCGCTTTCCATCCTAGCCGCGATCCCGATCGCGCTCGTCGGCCGGGCGGCGACGGTCTATCCGCTGAGCCTCCCCTTCGCCCGATCGCGTTGGCGGCTGCCGATGCGCGAGCAGCATGTTCTGTGGTGGGGCGGCTTGCGCGGCGCGCTCGGCTTGGCTCTGGCGCTGTCGTTGCCAGATTCCCTGCCGCTGCATGACGAAATTCTCGTCGCGACCTTCGTCGTCGCCGCTTTTTCGATCGTGCTGCAGGGGCTCACCATGCCGCTCTTGCTGCGAAGCGCCGGCGTGACGGGAAAAGCGCCGCGCTGAAGACGCGCTCGTTAATGCGCCTCGTCCCAGTTGTGCGCGGCGCGCGCGTCGACCTTCAGCGGCGTCTTCAATTGAACGGCGGGATGCGGCGCGCCGATCATCACGCGGCGCGCGACCGCGATCGTCGCCTCGATCTCGGCGTCGGGCGCCTCGAAGACAAGTTCGTCATGCACCTGCAACAGCATGCGCGCGCTGAGCTTGTCGCGCGCGAGGGCGTCGTCCATCCGCGTCATTGCGCGGCGGATGATGTCGGCGGCGGAGCCCTGGATCGGCGCGTTGATCGCTGCGCGCTCGTTGAAGGCGCGCTCGGATGGGTTCGATGCGGCAATGCGCGGGTAGTGGCACTTGCGCCCGAAGATCGTCGTCACGTAACCGCATTCGCGGCAGATTTTCTTCGTCGCCTCCATGTAGTCGCGGATGCCGGGAAAGCGCTCGAAATACTTGCGGATATAGGCGCCGGCCTCTTCGCGCGGGATGCCAAGCTGGTTGGCGAGCCCGAAGGCCGAGATGCCGTAGATGATGCCGAAGTTGATCGCCTTCGCGCGGCGGCGGACTTCGGAGGGCATGTTCTTGATCGGTACGCCGAACATTTCCGACGCCGTCATTGCATGGATGTCGAGGTCGTCCTCGAAAGCCTGCTTTAACGGCGGGATGTCGGCGACGTGGGCGAGAACGCGCAACTCGATCTGCGAATAGTCGGCCGAGATCAGCTTGTGGCCCGGCGTCGCGACGAAGGCCTTACGGATTTTGCGCCCCTCTTCGTTGCGGATCGGGATGTTCTGCAAGTTCGGCTCGGAGGAGGACAGACGCCCGGTCGTCGTCGCCGCGAGCGCAAAGCTCGTGTGTACGCGCTTTGTCGTCGGGTTGACGTAGGTCGGCAGCGCGTCGGCGTAGGTCGATTTCAGCTTCTGCAACTGCCGCCATTCGAGCAGGCGCGCCGGCAGTTCGTGGCCCTGCTCGGCGAGGTCGTCGAGCACGCTCGCCGATGTCGACCAGGCGCCCGTCGCGGTCTTCTTGCCGCCCGGCAGGCCCATCCTGCCGAACAGGATATCACCCAACTGCTTCGGCGAGCCGAGGTTGAACGGACCGCCGGTAAGCTCCTGGATCTCATGCTCGAGCCGCGCCATCGATTGCGCGAACTCGCCGGAGAGCCGCGACAGAATCTGCGTGTCGATCGCCACGCCGCGGCGCTCCATGGCGCCCAGCACCGTGGTCATCGGGCGTTCCAGCGTCTCGAAGACATGGGTCATGCGCTCGGCGACGAGGCGCGGCTTCAGCACATGCCACAGGCGCAGCGTGACATCGGCGTCTTCGGCGGAATATTCCGTCGCCTTGTCGATCGCCACGCGCGCGAAGCCGATGAAGGTGCGGCCGGAGCCCGCGACCGCGCCGAATTGAATCGGCTTATGCCTTAAGAGCTTTTCCGACAGCACGTCCATGCCGTGGTCGGTGCGCCCGGCGTCGAGCACGTAGGACAGGAGCAGCGTGTCGTCGATCGGGCGCATCTCGACGCCGTGCTGCCGCAGCACGACCCAGTCGAACTTGGCGTTATGCGCGATCTTGAGAACGCCGCGGTCTTCGAACAGCGGCTTGACGCGCGCAAGCACGGCGTCGAGCGGCAATTGTCCGGGAACGAGCGCGCCGCCGCCGAAGAGATCGCCGCCGCCTTCTCCCTTGTGGCCGACCGGAACGTAATAGGCCCGGCCCGGAGTCGCGCAGAAGGAGAGGCCGACGAGGTCCGCCTGCTGCGGATCGAGCGAGGTCGTCTCCGTGTCGATCGAAACGCGGCCGATGTCGCGCGCCTCCGCGATCAGCGCGTCGAGCGCCTGGAGCGTCGTGACGGTCTCGTAGGACGGGAGATCGAAGGCCATGGAGCCGAAGGCTTCGGCGCGGGCGGCGGCGAGCGCGCCCGGTCCCGTGTCGATCGCCGCGGCGGCCGCCTGCTCGCCATAGCGCGCGTTCTTGCGCGGTCCCGAAGGGGTCGCGGCGGCCTCGGTCGGCTGCGCGGGCCGCAGGTCCTCCGGCTGATCGATCGGCGCGCCGTCGCGGCCGCGCCAGGCGCCCGGGCCGACAAGCGCGGGATCGGGCTCGATCGCGCCGGCGTCGACGCTGTAGATCTCCGCGGCGCGGCGGGTGATCGTCGTGAACTCCATCGCCTTCAGAAAAGCGATGAGGTCGCGCCCCTCCGGCTCATGCAGCGCAAGGTCGTCCAGCGGCGTCTCGAGATCCACGTCGTCGATGAGCGTGACAAGCTGCTTAGACACGCGGATGAGGTCCACGCTCTCCGCCCGCGTCAACGTCTCGCGCCGTTTCGGCTGCTTGATCTCGCCGGCGCGCGCAAGCAGGCTGTCGAGATCGCCGTACTCGTTGATGAGCTGCGCGGCGGTCTTCACGCCGATGCCCGGCGCGCCCGGCACGTTGTCGGTCGAGTCGCCGGCAAGCGCCTGCACGTCGACGACCCGGTTCGGCGCGACCCCGAAATAGTCGAGCACTTCCGGTTCGCCGATCTTGCGCTCCTCGCGCGCGCCCTTGGCGCCCGCCTCGCCGGAGGCGGGATCGTACATCGACACCTTCGGCCCGATCAGTTGCATCAGGTCCTTGTCGGCCGAGATGATGAGCACGTCCGCGCCGCGCTCGCGCGCTTGGCGCGCATAGGTGGCGATGAGATCGTCGGCTTCGTAGCGGTCCTGTTCGATCGGAATGAGGTTGAAGGCGCGCGTCGCCGCCCGCATCAACGGGAATTGCGGAATCAAGTCCTCGGGCGGCTCGTTGCGATTGCCCTTGTAAGGGGGATAGATTTCCTTGCGGAAGGAGTTCTCCGATTTGTCGAAGATGATCGCGAGATGGGTCGGCTTGATGCCGGCCGCGCCGTCGCGAATGAACTGAAATAGCTTCGTGCAGAACAGCCGCACCGCCCCCGTCGGCAGGCGATCGGCGCGGTAATTGTATTTCTGGTCGTGCCGGATCGACTGGAAATAGGCGCGGAAGACGAAAGACGAGCCGTCGACCAGGAACACGTGGTCGCCGGGCTGCACGCTTTTATGCTTGAGAGTCATGGGTCCCGCGCGATCGCTGCAATGAGCCGGATTATAAAGAAAGACAGCGCGCCACGCCATTCGGCGGACGTTAAGCCGGCTTCGAAAGCGTCGCAGAACGAACCAAACCGCGCGGCGGTCATTGAACAGGCAGTTCTCATCAGCGGACGCCTGCGCGATCATGCCGGACCTGCAAGCCGAGTGGCTCTCCTTCATGCGGCGCGGCGACTACGCCGGCGCCTGGCTGATCAACGCGGCGGTTCTCGCCGGGCGCGTCGCGGGCTCGCACGACGATTCTCGGCTCCCCTATCATCTGCGCGGGGTCTGGGACGGCCGGCCGTTCGAGGGACGCGACGTGCTCGTGCGCTGCTATCACGGCCTCGGCGACACCATCCAGTTCGCGCGCTATCTGCCGGTCCTGCGCTCCTTCGCCGCCTCGCTGAGCCTCGAATGCCAGCCGCGACTGGCGACGCTGCTGAGCGGCCTGCCCGGCGTCGACCGCCTGATCCCGTTTGACGCGCGGTCGCCGGCGCCGGCCGCCGAATGCACGTTCGAGATCATGGAGCTTGCATTCGCGTTGCGAACGCCGCCCGAGGCGGTTCCCCCACTCCATTTTCGCATTCCTGTCGCCCCGCTGCCTCCTGGAACGATCGGACTCTGCTGGGACGCCGGCGACTGGGATAGAGCACGATCGATTCCCTACGGCCTCTTCGAGCCTCTAACGCAGGCGCCCTGCGTGACGCTGGTCGCCGCGCCGACGGATCTGCACGTGCTCAACCCCGACGGGTGCCCACGCAACATGCCCGCGACCGCGGCGCTGATCGCCGGCGCCGATCTCGTCATCACTGTCGATACGATGATCGCCCACCTTGCCGGGACGCTCGGCCGTCCGACCTGGCTGCTGCTGAAACACGAAGCGGATTGGCGCTGGATGGCCGACCGCGCCGATTCTCCGTGGTACCCCTCGATGCGGCTCTACCGGCAGCCGACGCCGGGCGATTGGGCGACGGTGACGCGGCGCGTCGCGCGGGACTTGCGCCTGCGGAACGCTGGACGCCGCGTCGCCTAGATCTCCAACGCGCCGTGGCTTCGTCCCGCCTTCTGCGGAAAGACGAGAATGCAGACGATGATGACCGCCGCGAGAATGGCCGACGCATAGAAGCGGTTCACGTTTAGGCCGCCGTCAGCGACAGGCTTATCGAATAGGTCGCCAAGCGTCGCCCCCAACGGCCGGGTCAGGATGAACGCCGTCCAGAACAAGGCGGTGCGCGAGATCGTCGTGAAGAAGTAAGCGGCGGCGACCAGCGCCAGCCCCGCGCCGAAGATCAAAGCGCCCCGCTCGTAGCCGAGGCCGTTGGTGTCGGCCATCCAGTCGCCGAGCGCCGTGCCAAGCGTTTGCGAAAACAGGATCGCGATCCAGTAGAATCTTTCGGTTTTGGGCGTGTTGACCGTATCGACGGAGATCGAGCCGGTCGCCCAGCGCCACACCGCAAGCGAGGCGATCAGCAAGACGAATAGCGTCGATGCGCCGCCGGGATAACCGACGCCGAGGGAACGATCTGCGAAATCCGCCATCGTAGTTCCCGCGGTCGTCGTCGCGATAATGACGAACCAATAAAGAAAGGGATGATACGCGCGCGCCCTGATCTGCGCGACGACAGCGACGATGAAGATCGCGATGAAAACTAGGCTGCTCAACGCGTAGCCGAGATCGAGCGACATCGAAACGGCGTCGCCGCCCGTCTCGCCCAGCGTCGTCGCGAGCACCTTGATGATCCAGAACCCAAGGGTGACTTCCGGAACCTTGCTGAACGCGCTTTCAAGGGCGCGGGGCGGCACGTTCATGGCGAATCTCCGCTTAATGATCGATGGCGGGCGCGACCGCCGCCGATCGCGCGGCGGACGTCGGCTAGCCGATCGAGCGACCGCAACGCGTCGTCAGGCTTCGCGGCGGCAAGCGAGAACACGATCGCCTCAAGGGCAACCAAGGTCGCGCCATGCAGCGCGACGCTCCCGGGACGGCCGCGCGGAACGGCGATCGTCACGTCCGCCATCCTGGCGAGCGGCGTGTCCTGCGCTTCCGTCATCAAGACCGTCGGGATGCGCATCGCCTTCGCTTCGCCGAAAACGGCGGTCACCTCACTGTAGAGTCGTCCATAGGCGAGCAGGAGCAGCGCATCGCCCTCGCGCAGGGCGAGCATCTGATCGGCCAGCATCGAACCGGTCGCGTTGAGCGCCAGACTGTCACGGCCGCCGCGCGCCAGAAGCATGACGATATAAGAGGCGAGCGCCGCCGACGGACCGATGCCGAAAACTGCGACCCGTCTCGCCGCATCGAGGACAGGGACCGCAGCCGCGATCTGCGAGCGGCAGGCCTCCGAGCCGATGACGTCAAGGCTTTCGCGATGCGCCTGGAGAACGCTGTCGAGCGCCTCACCTGTGCTTCGCTCCAGTTCGTCCAAGGTGTGGCGCATGTCGCTGGCGGGCGTCGAGGCTGATACGAGCGCATCCAGAATGGCTTGCTTGAGTTCGTTCAGGCCGGCAAATCCAAGCCCCTGAATGGCGCGAACGACGGTTGCGTCCGAAGTGCCGACCCGGGCGCCCAGTTCCGCTGCGGAACTCGCGAGCACGACTTCGCGGTTTTTATCGACGAACCGCACGACGCGGGCGCTCGCGCCACCTGCGCGCCGATTGGTCTTCCGCAGCAGGTCGTCGAGCGGTTCGCGCGTTCGCCTCGCCGATTTCTGTCGCATGCGCAGCCTTGAAATTCGTAATATATGCTACTAAACACGATATGAAGTAGTATATGCTACGATGACGCGGCGAGCAAGACTCTTCATGGCGACCGTTTGGACACACGCCGGACCGACCGCGCTCGCCGCCTTCCTAGCGACGCTCGTCGAAGCCGTCGAGGCGCTGACGGTGATCCTCGCCGTTGGAGCGGCGCGGGGATGGCGAGACGCCCTGCTCGGCGCCCTTGCGGGATTGATCGTTCTCGCCTGCATCGTCGCGGCGTTTGGCCCCGCGCTCGCCGCGATCCCTTTGCAGGCGTTGCAAGCGGCGGTCGGGGGGCTTCTGCTCTTGTTCGGGTTGCGTTGGCTCCGCAAGGCGATCCTGCGCGCGGCCGGCGTGCTCCCGCTGCACGACGAGGCGGCGTCCTTCGAAAAAGAGCAGCGGCGGCTCGGCGGCCTCGGACGGCCGACCGGCTGGGACGGCCTCGCGTTCTCGACAACGTTTCAGATCACGATGCTCGAAGGCGCCGAGGTGGTGTTCATCGTGCTGGGCGTGGGGGCCGGCAGCGCGGACCTGCTCCGCGCGGGAAGTCTCGGCGCCCTTGCGGCGCTGCTGATCGTGATGCTGGCGGGCGCGGCGATCCATCGGCCGCTGTCGCACGTGCCGGAAAACCAACTGAAGTTTATCGTCGGCCTCCTGCTCAGCGCGTTTGGAACCTTCTGGTTCGGCGAGGGAGTCGGCCTGGCGTGGCCGGAGGGGGACTGGTCGCTGATCGGACTTGCGATCGCCTACGGCGCCGCCGCCGTGTTGGCCGTGGGCATGTGCCGGGGCGCAAGGCCCGCTGCGGCGCGTTGAGCGAGGGGGAGCCATGTTGAGCGCGCTTCGAACGGTTCTGAAAGAATTCTGGGGCCTCTTCGTTGACGACGGCCTGTTCGCCCTCTCGATCGTAATCTGGCTGTTCGTCGGATGGTTGCTGCCAAAGCTGGGGACGCCCCCAACAGTGGCCGGTCTCATCTTCGCGGCGGGCGTCGCGCTGCTTCTGATCGAAAGCGCGCGTCGCTGCGCCCGCAAGGTTTAGCAGCCACACGCGCCCCATTCTAATGCGCGCGCGAACCCTCGATCTCGTCCCGCCACTTATGGTCGTCGAAGGGGACCGGCTTCGCCTTGCGGATTTCCCCGTCGAGTTCGATGTGGAGTTCCTGATAGGAGCGTCCCTTCTTACCCAGAACTTCGAAATGCTTGGGCTTGCGACGCGCCTCTCCCACTACGCGAAAGCCCGCGCTTTTGGCGGCTTTCAGCGCGACCGCCGGATCGGCGGGTTCGTGCTCGTGCGGCGGAGGGCCGTGCTTTTCATGCGGCTTCCCCACATGCGCGATCACATAGGTGTGGTCGTCGCGTCGGAGCGTGAAAACCTTGATTTCCGAAGGCTTCTGCTCGCCCTCGATCGCCACCTGATCGCCGACGCGCAACTTGACGATCGCCGCGCCGTGCGGCGCGAGATCGGCGAGAACCGACTTCGCCTTGGTTTTCAGCACAAACCGATGCACGAAGAGTTCGGTCACTTCGCCTGAAACTTTGACGATCCGGTCGTGATGGTGCGGGGGCATTGGCGTATCTCCGGGCGCGGTCGCTGAGGGTAGGCCGCCGACTACCATGCGGATCGCGTCGATTTTTAGGCGCGCCTCAGACACGCCGCGCGATCAGGGCGCCAGGCGCCGCTTTGGGGGCTTTCGGCCGGTTGAGCCACAGCAGGCCGACAGCGAGCGCGACAGGCAGCAGCGCCGCCCAGGTTGCCATGATCGCGAGCGCGACGGCGACCGCCCAGCAGAGCGACAGAAGGTGCTCCATCAGGCCGACGATCTTCGATTGCGCATGCCGCCGCATCATCTGCGCGCGCTTGCCCGGCATCGGGCGCCACAGATTGAGCAGCGCCGTCGACGCCGAGGCGAGGCCTGCGAAGACCGCCGTCACGACGGCCATGCCCGGCTCGACCCAGGCGAGGCCGAGAATCGGACCGGCGAGCAGCAGCGCCAGCGGCGCCCCGACCGCCTCGAGCTTGCCGCGCTCGACGCGCGCGGGAGACACGGGCGCCGTCGCCAGAAACTCCGGCGCATCCTCGCTCGAAACGGCGAGCCAGGCGAGCGAGGCGGAAATCTGCGAGGCGATGACGACGAGGCAGGGCGATACGGCGAGCGCGACCGAGCCGCCGGCGCCCTGGCTCTTCCAGATCACGATGGCGACCGGCAGCGTGTAGATCACCTGCAGCAGCATCTGCGAGGCGAGCCAGGGATCGCGCGCGACGAGCCGCCATTCCTTGCGGCGGAGCGCGACGCCGACGCCGGCGCGGAAGCGATGCGCGCGCCGGCGCCGCTTTGCGGGCGAACTCGCCGCGCCGGCCGAGCGCACCGCGCTCGCCATGAAGCGCGGGCCCAGCGCAACGGCGACCAGCGCGAACGCGGCGACGGAGACCGCGGTCCAGAGGAAAAGCGCCGCGGGATCGCCCATCGCGGCGCGCACCGGAAGCCAGAACACGCTTTTGGGATCGAACACGCCGCCGGGCGCCGGGTGGTCGACCGCTTCGATCATCGCCGCGCGCAGCGGGCGGGGCAGAACGTTGACCATCTGCGCGCCCAGCACGAACGCCGAGGCGATGAAGGTGGCGACGATCTGCGCGACGAAGCGGGTCCGGCGCGGCCCCATCAGCGCGAACAGCCCGACGGCGAGCGAAAGCCCGATAGCCGTCGCCATGAGGCCCGACGCCATCAGGGCGGGATAGATCGCCAGCCAATGCGCGCCTCCCATCAACGCGCTGACGTTGGCGGCGGGAAACAGGAAAACGCCGAGCGACAGCACGGCCTCGATCGCGATCGCCAGCGCGCGCGCGGCGACCACCACGCGCGCGGAGATCGGCGAGGCCAAGAGCAGATCGAGGTCGCCGCGAGAATACAGCGCGCGCGTCGCGTTCATCAGCGCCTGGGAGATGAGCCAGGGCAGCACGAAAAGCGTGGCGCCGGCGAGCAGCGGATAGACCAATATCGCCGCCCGCGTCGTGTTGCGCGGGTTAGCGAACCAGGCGAGCGCCGGCCAGCATAGAAGATGGATCGCCACGATAGCGAGCAACACAGCCAGCGCGACGAGCCATGGCCGGCGGCCGAACATGGCGCGCAGCCGCAGCCAGTTGAGCCGCAGATCGTGCTGGACGAGCCAGAGGAACGAGCCGGGCCGCCCCCTCACGCCGCGCGCTCCCGCGCGCGCGTCAACTCGAGGAACACGTCCTCCAGCGAGACATGGGATCCCCCCGCCGCGACGCGCAGTTCCGTCATCGTCCCCTCCGCGACGAGCCGGCCGGCATGGATGATGCCGATGCGGTCGGCGAGCCGTTCGGCGACTTCGAGAATGTGCGTCGTGAGGATGACCGAGCAGCCCGTGCGCGTGCGTTGCACAAGCAAATCCTTCACCTGCCGCGCCGCCGCCGCATCGAGGCCGGTCAGCGGCTCGTCGAGCATGAGAAGCTTCGGCTCGTGGATGAGCGCGCCGGCGAGCCCGACTTTCTGCTTCATGCCGCGCGAGAAGCCCTCGCAGCGCTCGCGGCGATGCGTCCAAAGATCGAGCGTCTGCAGCAGATCTTGCGCCCGCGCCTGCGCCAGCTTGGGATCGACGCCCCACAGCCCGGCGACGAACTCCAAATATTCAAGCGGGTCGAGCTTGTCGTAGAGCATCGGCTCGTCCGGCAACCACGCGGTGATGCGCTTCGCCTCGATCGGGGCGCGGCGGGCGTCGACGCCGAAGATCGAAATCTCGCCCGCATCCGCCGGCAGCAGGCCCGCAACCATACGCAGCGTCGTCGTCTTGCCGGCGCCGTTCGGGCCGAGAAGGGCGAAGAACTCGCCGGCGCGCACCGTGAGATTGAGATCGTCGACCGCGACCGCCGTACCGAAGGACTTTCGAAGCGCGGCGAGTGTCAGCGCCGGCGGCGAGTCGGCGACTTCATGGGCGGCCATCCTAAATGCCTTTCGCGGTTCCGAATCTCGCCGGGGACGCAACGCAGCATCGCCCGACGGCGTTTCCTGCCCGTTAAGCAGGACAACCCGCGCGTCGCTGCGCCGGGCTAAGGTAAACGCGCCCTTGCAGGGCGGGAGGGATCGGGCCTAAATCGCGCGGCCTCAGATCAGCCTCAACCCATCGAAGGATCGTCCATGCCGCACGATAAGATCAAGGAAACGCTCATCTGGGCCGGAAAAGTGCTTGTCGGCGAAGGCCAGGACGATTTCACGCGCGGGCACATCTCGGTGCGGGCGCCCGACAATCCGAACCTGTTCTTCATGAAGGCGCACAGCCTCGGTCTCGACGAGATCACGATGGAGAACATCCTCACTATCGACCTCGAAGGCGAAGTCGTCGCCGGGACCGCGCGCCGTCACAGCGAGGTCTTCATCCATTCCGAAATCTTCAAGGCGCGGCCCGACGTCCATTGCGTCATCCATACCCATCCCGTCTACTCGGTCGCGCTATCGGCGACGGGCCGGCCGATCCGGGCGATGAGCCAGCCAGGCGCGTTCTTCTACAAGGCGGTTGGCGTCTATACCGACACGATCAACCTCATCCGCGACAAGGAGATGGGCCGCGGCGTCGCCAAGGCGCTCGGCCCGCACCGCGCTGCGCTACTTAAAAACCACGGCGTGGTGGTGGCGGCCGCGACGATCGAGGAAACCGTCGTCGCCACCATCATGCTGGAAAACGCGGCGCAGATTCAACTGATCGCCGAGGCGGCCGGCGAATGCGCGCCGGAGTTCTCGGAGGCCGACATCAAGACGCTGCAGCACAACCTCAGCCGGCCCGATCAGTTCATCGTCAACTTCGATTATCTGGTGCGCCGCGCCAAGAAACGAGCGGCGGCCGCTTAAAGCTTCGTCGCGTTTCGAGGCTACCCTGCGGCCGCCTTGCGACGCAGCCGGCCGCGGGCCTGCTGGCGCGCTCCTTGCTTCCTAACTGGCGGACTTCGGCTCTCGCCGAAGCCGATCGGCAATGGAGGCAAGGGTGAGGCGTCTCGTTCGTTTAGCGTTTGGATGTGCGGCGCTGATATCGCTGGCCGGCGCAGCGAGGGCGGCCGACAAGGTCACTTACGTCCTCGATTGGCTGCCGTCCGGCGAGGAAACCTTCTTGTACATCGCCGTGAAGGAAGGCCTGTTCGCCAGAGAAGGGCTCGACGTCACGATCCGGATCGGCAAGGGCTCGGCGGACGTGATCAAGCAACTGGGGACCGGCGTGGCGGAATTCGGCAGCGGCGGTATCGGAGCGCTCATGGCGGCGCGCGCGCAAGGGCCTGTGCCCGTCTCGGCGATCCTCTCGATCTTCAACAAGCAACCCGACATGATCATCGCCATCAAGGGCGGCCCGATCACGTCGATCAAGAGTCTGGCGGGGCGTAGGGTCGGCACGGCGACCTTCACCTCTTCGAACGCGCTCTGGCCGATCATCGCACGCGCCAACGGGCTCGATCCTGACAGCGTGACCCTCATCAAGGCCGATCCGGGCGCGCTTGCGCCGATGCTCGCCACCGGCTCGGTCGACGCGCTCATCGGCTGGGTGACCTCGGCGCCTGAAATCGAGCATGTGCTCGAACAAGCCGGTAAGAGCGGCGTCGTCATGCCTTGGGCGGAAAGCGGCCTCGAGGGTTATGGTCTGTCGCTGTTCGCCTCGGATACGGTCATCAAGAACAATCCCGATCTTGTCGCGCGTTTCACCCGCGCTTACGAGGATGGCGTCGTGGCTTCGATCGCCAGCTGCCACAAAGGCGCCGAGGACCTCCAAGCGATCGTCCCCGAGATGGACGTCCGCGTTGCGGAGGAGCAATGCAAAACGACGATCCCCCTCATCAAGAACGAAATCAGCGAGAAAAACGGTATGGGGACGTTCGAGCCCGCCCTTCTCGCAAAAACCTGGGACTGGATCGCAAAAAGTCAAAATTTTGCCTTGGACAAGCTCGACCCGAAAGCGATCGTCCAGACAAGCTTCGCGCCGAAGTCCTAGCCGCCGACTGAAGGATCGTTCTGTGAATTCTGACTCTCGCGACGAGCAATATCTTCGCCGCGCCATCGCGCTGGCTAAAAGGTCGCGGGCCGGCGGGCATCATCCCTTCGGCTGCGTGATCGTGGCGGATGACGGCCAAGCGCTGGCGGAATGCGAAAGCCGCAAGGAGCGCGGCGGCGACGCGACCCAACATTCCGAACTCACGGCCGTGAAGATCGCGTCGGGAAAATTTCCGAAGGAGATCCTGCAGCGCGCAACGCTCTATACGAGCACCGAGCCCTGCGCGATGTGCGCCGGCGCGATCTACTGGTCGGGCATCAGCCGGGTCGTCTACGGCTTTCCGGAAGACCAGCTCATCGAGATGACCGGCAATCATCCCGAGAACCCGACGCTTCGCTTGCCTTGCCGCGAACTCTTCAGCCGCGGTCAGCGCGCGATCGAGGTGGTCGGTCCGCTTCTCGAAAACGAGGCCCGGGAAGCGCATGCGGGCTTCTGGGACTCTGCTCGTTAGCGAGCGAAGGCGGCTCCGTCCGCGCCTTCCGCGAGCAGATCGGTGAGCGCGAGCGCGACGACCAGGGTCGCCTTGCGTAGGTCATCAAGGAGGAGGTTCTCGTCGGCGCGATGGCCGTTGGCCTCCTCGATCGTGCGTGGCCCTGCGCCGTAGAGCACGACGGGGACGCCTTTCTCCGCATAGAGCCGCGCATCGGTGTAGAGCGGGACGCCGCTGGATCCGACCGCCGTTGCGAAAACCTGCGTCGCGCGCCGCCCGAGCGCATCGGCGATGCGCATCGCCGATGCGCTCGGGGACAACGGCCGCGCCAGCAGCACACGCGTCGTCTCGACCGTCGCGGCCGGCCGCGTCTTCGCCGCTGCCTCGATGACCGCGCGCACTTCGGCTTCGACCGTCTCCGGCGTCTCTTCCGGGACGATGCGCCGGTCGAGGCGGAAGGTCACGCGGTCCGGCACGACGTTGGTGTTGACGCCGCCGCGAATGAGCCCGACGTTCAATTGCGGCGAACCGACGCCGGCGACGCCCGACACCCGCTGCGCCAGCGTCGCCCGATAGGCGTAGAGCGCTTTCAGGATTTGCGTCGCGGCTTCGATCGCGTCGACGCCGGTCGCGGGAATCGCGGCGTGCGCCGAGCGGCCCTTGACCTCGACTTCGAGGTGCAGGCAGCCGTTGTGCGCGACGACGACCGCGTAGCTGAACCCGGCGCAGATGACGGCGTCCGGCCTGACGATTCCCTCCTCCAGCAACCAGCCGGGACCGACCTCGCCGCCCTGTTCCTCATCATAGGTCAGGTGCAGTTCCACCGCGCCCTTCAACGGCGCGCGCGCCTGCGTCAGAGCCAGAAGCGCGAAGGCATAGGTCGCGAAATCCGATTTCGAGACGGCGACGCCGCGCCCGTACATGCGGCCGTCGACCACTTCGGCGGCGTAGGGGTCATGCGTCCAACCGGCGCCGGGCGCGACGACGTCGCCATGCGCGTTGAGCGCGATCGTCGGCCCTTCGCCGAAGCGACGCCGTACGACGAGGTTGGTCGCCGAAATCATGCCGTGCGCGCGCGCAAGCACATCGGGGACGCGATGGCGCTCGACCTCGAAGCCGAGCCCTTCCAGCAGCGCCGCCGCGCGCGCGGCGTGCGGCGCGCAATCGCCGGGCGGGTTGTCGGACGCGACCTTGACGAGTTCGGCGAGAAATTGCGTCTGGTCTTCGAAGCGGCTCTCGACCAGAGCGCGCAGCGTGTCTTCGATGTCGCTCATGCGTTGCTTTCGCGGGTCAGCGCGGCGCGAGCCAATCGCGCAGCGTGCGGCGTTCGGAATCCGGCATTTCCGTCACGTTGTTGGGCGGCATCGCGCGGGTCAGAACCGCCTGCAGGTAAATCTCCTCGGCGTGGCGCTTGATATCCGCCGGCGTTTCCAGGCGGACGCCTTTCGGCGCGGTCGCGACGCCGTCCCAGACGGGCTCGCTGGCGTGGCACATGGAGCAGCGGCCGATGACGACGTTCGCGACCTGTTTCGGCACATCGGCGGCCGCGACTTGCGTCGGCGCCGTCGCCGGTTCGAGACCCAGATCGTCGCGCGCGCGCGAAGAGGCGAGCACGCTGATCCATACGGCGAGCGCCACGCAGACCGTCGCTGCGCCCCACGTCCACCATTGGTCGCCCTTGCCCTCGTGGCGCATGTTGTAGAACACGCGCACCAGCGCTCCGGCGACGAGCACGAGACCGACCACGACGAACGCGTAGGGCGAGGAATAGGTCATCGGATAATGATTGGAGATCATCAGGAAGATGACCGGCAGCGTCAGGTAGTTGTTATGCGCCGAGCGCGTCTTGGCGATCTTGCCGTATTTCGGGTCGGGGGTTTGTCCGGCCTTCAGCGCGGCGACGACCTTGCGCTGGTTTGGAATGATGATGAGGAAGACATTCGCCGTCATGATCGTCGCCATCAGCGCGCCGGTATGGATGAAGGCGGCGCGCGCCGAGAAGACGCGCTGGAAAAACGCCGCCATCGCGATGATGAAGACGAAGCCGATCGCGGCGAGCGCGACCTCGCGGTCGCCGAGCGACGATTTGCACAGCGCGTCGTAGACGATCCAGCCGAGCGCCAGGCTCGCGACGCCGATCGCGATGGCGACCCACGGGCTGATGTCGAGCACGGCCGGATCGATCAGGAACAGGCTCGCCCGCATGTAATAAGCCCAGACGAGCAGCAGGAACCCCGACACCCAGGTCATGTAGGCTTCCCACTTGTGCCACATCAGTTCGGCCGGCAGCCGCTCGGGCGCGACGAGATACTTCCGCACCTCGTAGAATCCGCCGCCATGCACCTCCCAGGCCTCGCCATGCGCACCTTTGGGCATGGCGTCGGCGGGGCGGATCGCCGCATCGAGATGCATGAAATAAAATGACGAGCCGATCCAGGCGATGCCGGTGATGACGTGCGTCCAGCGCAGCAGCAAGCCGCCCCATTCCTGAATAATCAACCCCACCGAATCGCCCCTGGCTTGATCGTCTTCGCGCCCGACGCGGTCGCGTCGGATCGCCGACTTGTTTGTTGACGCGAGGCCGCCGCGCCCCGCATGAATAGGCGGATCGCGCTCTTTGCGACGATCCGCGGAGGCGCCGGATGGGCCATTTGTCGACGCATGTTCTCGATACCGTCAGCGGCAGGCCGGCGCAAGGCGTCGTCGTCGAACTGCATCGCATCGAGACGGACGGCGCGCGCACGCGCGTCGTGCAGACGCGCACAAACGCCGACGGCCGCACCGAGGCGCCGCTGCTTGCGGACGCGACGTTTCGCGCCGGCGCTTACGAACTCACCTTTGCGATCGGCGACTATTTCCGCGCCGCTGGCGCGACACCCTCTGGAGCCGCCTTCCTCGAGGTGGTGCCGTTGCGTTTCACCATCGCCGATCCCGACGGCCGCTATCACGTGCCCCTCGTCTGCTCGCCCTGGAGCTACTCGACCTATCGCGGCTCCTGACGATGGCGATGCAATCCTCATACCCGCGCGACATGATCGGCTACGGCGCCGCGCCGCCCGACGCGCGCTGGCCCGGTGACGCGCGGCTCTGCGTGCAGTTCGTCGTCAATTACGAAGAGGGCGGCGAGAACAACATCCTGCATGGCGACGCCGCCTCCGAGTCCTTCCTCTCCGAAATGATCGGCGCGCCGCCGTGGATCGGCCAGCGGCACATGAGCATGGAGTCGCTCTATGAATACGGGTCGCGGGCCGGCTTCTGGCGGCTGCACCGCCTGTTCACGGGGCGCGACGTTCCTGTCACGGTGTTCGGCGTAGCGACCGCACTGGCGCGCAATCCGCAAGCCGTCGCGGCGATGAAACAGGCCGGCTGGGAGATTGCGACGCACGGCCTCAAATGGATCGACTATAAGGATGTTCCCCGCGAGACGGAGCGGCAGCACATCGCCGAGGCGATCCGCATCCACACGGAGGTGGTGGGAGAGCGCCCGCTCGGCTTCTATCAGGGCCGCACCTCGGAGAACTCAACGCCGCTGATCGAGGAGGAAGGCGGTTTTCTCTACACCGCCGATTCCTACGCGGACGATCTGCCTTACTGGACGGACGGCGTCTGCGGCCCGCAACTCGTCGCGCCCTACACGCTCGACGTGAACGACATGCGCTTCGCCGCCGCACAAGGCTTCAATTCCGGCGACCAGTTCTTTGCTTACCTCCGCGACGCGTTCGACACGCTTTACGAGGAAGGCGCGACGACGCCGAAGATGCTCTCCGTCGGCCTGCATTGCCGCATCGTCGGCAAGCCGGGCCGCGCGGCGGCGCTGGCGCGCTTCGTCGACTATGCGCGCGAACGCAAGGACGTTTGGTTCGCGACGCGCCTGGCGGTCGCGCGCCACTGGATCGCAACGCATCCGCCCCCCGGCGGATACGTTCCGAGCCGCATGGCGCCCGCGTTGTTCGTCGAGGTATTCGGCGGCGTGTTCGAGCATTCTCCCTGGATCGCCGAGGATGCGTACCATGGGCGACGCCGCGGGGACTTCGACACGGCGAACGGATTGCACGCGGCGATGACGCACGTGCTCGACGCCGCCGCGCGCGACCGCAAGCTCGCGCTCATCAACGCCCACCCCGATCTTTCCGGCCGCCTGGCGCAAGCCAAAATGCTGACGCGCGAGTCGACCGCCGAACAAGCGGCGGCGGGACTCGATCAGTTGACGCCCGACGAACGCGCGCGGTTTACGGCGCTCAATGACGCCTACAGAAAGAAGTTCGGCTTTGTCTTCATCATGGCGGTGCGCGGCCGCGCCAAGCAGGAGATCGTCGAAGCCTTTGAGCGCCGCCTGGCGCATACGCCCGACGCGGAGTTCGACGAGGCGCTGACGCAGATCAAGCGCATCGCTCTGCTCCGCCTGGAACGGATGCTTCCCGTATGAGGCGCGGATGAGCCATCTGGATGATCCGCTTGTGGGCGGATCGATCGAGAAACGCCTGCGCGAACTCGCGGTCTTTAGCGACGTCGCGGGCGAGATGACGCGGCTGACGCTGTCGCCGGCGCACAAGGACGCCGTCGCGTATCTTTCTAAGCTGTTTCAAGCGGCCGGCCTCGAAACGCACGTGGACCCGATGGGCTCGCTCGTCGGGCGCCGTCGCGGCGCCCGATCGGGCGCCAAGACGTTCATCGTCGGCTCGCACATCGACACGGTGCGCGACGCCGGCGTCTACGACGGCGCCCTCGGCGTCCTTCTTGGACTCGCCGTGATCGAGTCGTTTCAGCGCGACGGGATCGCGCCGCCGGTCGATATCGAACTTGTGGCCTTCGGAGACGAGGAAGGCGTGCGGTTTCCCTCGACGCTGACCGGATCGAAGGCGCTCGCCGGGCGGTACGATCCGCGCTGGCTCGACGAAACCGACAACGCAGGGGCGACTCGACGCAGCGCGCTCGCGGCGTTCGGAGCGCCGGCGAGCGATCCGGCCGCGCTCGCACGCGACCCCGCGACCGTCCTCGGCTACGTCGAAGTTCACATCGAACAGGGACCTGTGCTCGAGGCGGCGGATACGCCCCTCGGCGTCGTGACGGCGATCAACGGCGTCACGCGGGGTGAAGTCGCTGTTCGTGGCGCGGCCGGCCATGCAGGAACGTTGCCGATGACCATGCGCCACGACGCGCTTGCCGCGGCCGCGGAGATCATCCTCGCGATCGAAGCGCGCGCGCGCGCGGAGCCTAATCTGGTTGCGACCGTCGGCGTCATCGAGGCGCTGGGCGGCGCGGTGAACGTGGTGCCGGGGCGCGTGCGCCTGACCTTCGACGTGCGCTCTCCGTCCGACGCTTGCCGCGCGCAGGCGATCGACGACATTCGCAGCGCCGTCCGGCGGATTGCGGCGGACCGCACGGTCGACGCGACTTTCGATATTGGCCACCAGGCGGCGGCGACGCTTTGCGACGCCACGCTGTCGGAGGCGCTGGAACGAAGCGCGCGCGCAAATGGCCTTCGACCGCTACGGCTGCCCTCGGGAGCCGGTCACGACGCGATGTCGTTCCGCGATACTCTGCCTGTCGCGATGCTGTTCGTGCGTTGCCGGGCTGGACTCAGCCACAATCCCGCCGAATGGGCGAGCGAGCCGGACATGGAATGCGCCGCCCGCGTCCTACGCAATTTCCTTCTGTCGCAGCGCAGCATGACGAAATGAAAAAGCCTCCGCCATGGGCGGAGGCTTTAATTTAAGATTTAGAGGCGTTACTTGGCCGAGCTGGAGCCAGTCCCCGGACGGCTCGTGTCGGTCGCCCCCGTCCCGTTGTTATTGCCGGCGCCGACGCCCGAGCCTGTGTTGACGCCGCTCTTGGTCGAGCCGTTGTTGATGACGCCATTTGCGCCCGGCGAGCTATTGTCGTTCGTGCTCGATTTTGCAGGCGCTTTGTTACTGTCGGTCGCCTGAGCGACCACAAAGGATCCCGGGTGTTGCTGGGTGGCGGCGGACGCCACAGCGCTGGTCGCAAGCGTTAGCGCGCAGGCGGTGAGAAGGCTTGTCGTGAATTGCATCGTCGAGCTCCCTGGTTCGATCACGACAACAACGGCGCTGAAGCTTGTCCGGTTCCATGAGCGCTCGCGAAATGCGGCAAAATGCTGCTAAAACGAGCAGCGGGTCGGGTCGCTGGTCGCCAAGCTGCGAGGGTGACGTTTGGGATTCGGCTTTGGGCGACGCCTCCGAGCTGAACCCGGCAGCGAACCGAGGCGACCCGAGCGATCCGTCTCCGAAGGGTCATTCAAAACGGCGAGGCGGCCACAACCGGGTCTCGTCGTCGAGCGTGTCATCGTCATCCTGGGCGGCCGGCGGTTGTCCCCAGTAGCGGTAGCCCTGCGGGATCTCGTCGGGTTGAAACAGGTCGTCGAGCATCGCGGCTTGAGCGTGGGGTTCTTGAAACCTGGCGCGTCCTCCATCGGGTTCGATGCGGTACCAGATCGGTTCCGGCGGATTGAGCCGCAGCCATTCCTCGACGACGCGGCCGTTCTCCACGCGCAACAGACGATCACGTTCGTACTCGCTCGCAAATCCAGCAACCTGCCAGAGCGCGACATATCCGCGCCAGCAGGCCGTCGAGGTTGTTTGGAACACGGGTCGTCGGGCTTTCGGCAATCTCCGCAGGTAGGGCTCCAGCGGGGTGGCGCACAGCGCATGCCGCTTGTCGCGCAACAGGAGCACGTCTGAAAATTGCGCAGTCACGGAGGCCTCATGGATCCGACTGTCTCCATTTACGTATCATCCCGGATTCAGCATCGCACGGGCAAAAACGGCGAAGGGAACGTTGATCCTCGGCAACATCATCGGCGGTATCGACTCCAAGGCGCTGGTTTCCTATTGATGGGAGCCGAGGGGTATCGTCGAACCTGTGGGATTGCCGAAACCTGCATAGAGTTGAGGCAACCGCCCAGCATGGCAAGGAAGTCCACCAAAGCGGCGCAAGCGCCGGGGCCTCGCGCGGGGGGGGGGACGCCCATTACGCCGGATGAGGAGAAGACGGAGATCGGCGTGCCGTTGATCGTCGGCATCGGCGCGTCGGCGGGCGGCCTCGATGCGTTCAAGAGCTTCTTCGCCAGCACGCCGCCGGATAGCGGCATGGCGTTCGTCCTCGTTCAGCATCTGTCTCCGGACCACAAGAGCATGTTGGCCGACCTGCTCGGCAAGACGACGACGATGAGCGTCATCGAAGCGACCAACGGAGTTGCGGTCAAGGCAAACTGCGTCTTTGTCATTCCGCCCGACGCCACGATGACGATCGAGCGTGGGCGCCTGAAGATCGTCAAGCCGGCGCCGCCGCGCGACCGCCGCCGGCCGATCGACACCTTCCTTCAGTCGCTCGCCGCCGATCAGGGCGAGAACGCGATCTGCATCATCCTGTCGGGAACGGGCAGCGACGGAACGCTTGGGGTGGCTGCGATCAGGGAGCTCGGCGGGTTGACCTTGGCTCAGGCGGAGTACGACAGCCATGCGCTGCCGGGAATGCCGCAGAGCGCGGCCGCGTCCGGGCAGGTCGATGAAGTGCTGGCGGTCGAAGCGATGCCGGCCAGGCTGGCGGCGTACCAGGCGCATCTGAAGGGCGTGGCCGGGAGCAAGGACGTCGACGGCGCCCGCACCGACGCGACGTCGCATATGGCCACGATCATGCGCGCGCTCAGGGCGCGGAGCGGCCACGATTTCAGCGAATACAAGGAAAAGACGCTGGTTCGCAGGCTTCAGCGCCGGATGCAGTTGCTTCAGATCGACAGCCCCGCGGATTATATCAAACGGTTTCGCGAGCGGCCCGAAGAGCTCGATCAACTGTTCCGCGAACTGCTGATCGGCGTGACCCAGTTCTTCCGCGACCCCGCCGCGTTCGAGGCTCTCGATGCGGCCGTGTTGAAAGGGCTCGTCACCGGAAAGGGCGCGGATGAAACCGTTCGCGTCTGGGCGCCCGGGTGCGCCACCGGGGAGGAAGCGTTCACCCTTGCCATCCTGTTGCGCGAGGCGATGGATGCCCGGCGCCCGAAGCCGAAGGTCCAGATTTTCGGCACCGACATCGACGATCGTGCGATCGCCGCCGCGCGGCTCGGCCGCTATCGAAGACCCATAGCGGGCGTATCGCCGGAACGTTCGGAGCGCTGGTTCACGCAAGAGGGCGACGACTGCCGCGTCGTTCCGGAAATCCGCGAAATGTGCGTGTTCTCGACGCACAGCATTATCAAGGATCCGCCGTTCTCCAAGCTCGATCTGATCTCGTGCCGCAATCTGCTGATCTATATCGATCCCGCCATGCAGGACCGCGTGATGCGGAGTTTTCACTACGCGCTGAAGACGGGCGGGCGCTTGTTTCTCGGATCCTCGGAATCGGTCACGCGCACCGCGAAACTCTTCGGCGCCTTGGACAAGAAGAATCGCATCTTCGAACGCCTCGAAACGGAAAGGACGGCGCTTCCCGATCTGCCCGTGCGCCGTGCGAAAACCGAAACGCCTCCGACGCCCGACGCGCAACCGGCAGGGTCTGGCGACCGCATCGACAAGGGCGCGCGGCGGGTGATGGAGAAATACTATCCTCCGCATGTGGTCATCGACCGCCGTCACCAGATCGTCAGCTTTTCGGGCGGATCGATGGGCCAGTATCTCGAACCCGCGCCCGGCGTCCCGAGCTTTGCGCTGTTCGACATCCTTCGCAAACCGCTCCGTCCGGCGGTGCGGACCGCGCTTCAGGACGTGCAGGCGTCCAACGCGCCGGTGCGCCATCGAAATGTTCCGCTCCGCGTCGATGGCAAGTCGCACCTGGTGACGTTGATCGCCGAGCCGATGGGCGACGACGACGAATGCATCGTCCTGGCGTTTCAGGATGAGGGTCCGGGCGCGCCGGAAGATAAGGCCGGGCGCAAGGTCGCGACCGACGCGATGCGGGCGCTCGAACAGGAGCTGCTGACGACGCGCACGCAGCTTCAGTCCACGATCGACGAGCTGGAAATCACCAACGAGGAAATGAAATCCTCGAACGAAGAATATCAGTCCGTCAATGAGGAACTGCAATCGTCCAACGAGGAGCTTGAAACCGCCAAGGAGGAGATGCAATCGGTCAACGAAGAACTGCAGACGATCAACGTCGAGATCGCCGGCAAGAACGAACAACTGACGCAGCTGAACAGCGATATCAAGAACTTGCTCGAAAGCACCGAGATCGCCACGCTGTTCCTCGACGAGCATCTGCGGATCAAGAGTTTCACCCGCGGCGTCGCCGACATCTTCAGTGTCCGCGACACCGATATCGGCCGCCCGATCACGGAAATCGTGAGCCTGCTCGATTATGCGGAACTGCAGCGCGACGTGAAGACGGTGCTGCGCAAGCTTTCCGTGACGGAGCGTCGGGTCAGTCTGAAGGATACGTCGATGTCCTTCGAAATGCGCATCCGCCCCTATCGTACGGTCAATAACGTTATTGACGGCGTCGTCTGCACGTTCATGGATGTGACTCTGCGCGAAGCCGCCGAGGCCGCCACGCGCGAAAGCGAAAAGCAGTTTCATGCGCTTGCCGAATCGATCCCGCAGTTGGCCTGGATCATGGACGCCGAGGGCGACATCTTCTGGTATAACCAGCGCTGGTTCGACTATACCGGCGCTTTGCTGGACGACATGAAAGGTTGGGCCTGGCGCAGTTTCCATCATCCTGATGAAGTCGATCGGGTCGTGAAGCACTTCAGGCATTGCGTCGAGACTGGCGAAGCCTGGGAAGACACGTTCCAGCTGCGCAGCGCGGGCGGCGAGTATCGCTGGTTTCTCTCTCGCGCCGAGACGATCCGCGACGAAAGCGGGAAGATCGTCCGCTGGTTCGGCACCCATACGGACATCGAGGACCAAAGACGCAGCGAGGAATTGCGCGAACTGCTGCTCAAGGAGATGGACCACAGGGTCAAGAATCTCTTCGCCGTCTTCGGCGGCGTGGTGACGCTCAGCGCGCGCTCGGCGGCGACGCCGCGGGACATGGCGAACACGGTTCAGGGACGGCTTGGCGCGCTCGCCAGCGCGCATCTGCTGATCCGCGCGGGCAAACCCGACGCGGGCGTTAAGCAAGACTCGACCTTGGACACGCTGATCCGGGCCGTTCTCGCTCCCCACGTCGATGCTGCGGCGATCGATGGCGACGCCCGCGCCGTGATCGAGGGACCGAAAGTTCCGATAGGCGGCGAAGCGGTGACAAGCCTCGCGCTCGTTCTGCACGAACTGGCGACCAATGCCGCCAAGTACGGCGCGTTCTCGACGCCGAACGGACGGCTCCGCATTTCCTGGGCAGTGAAGGACGGCAGGCTCGCACTGCTGTGGGAAGAGCGCGGAGGGCCGGTTATCAAGGGGCCACCGGAACGAGAGGGCTTCGGCAGTATGCTCGCCCGGCGCAGCATAAACGGTCAGCTCCACGGCGACCTGGCGTTCAGCTGGGAAGCCGATGGTTTGACCGTCCGTTTGTCAGCGGCGACGGAACGGCTATCGTCATGAGTGGTTGATTGAAAACTTCCGCTTTACACCCGATCGGGACATTTCGTTGCTGAACCGCGCGCTCGTCCTTGTCGCTGAAGACGAACCCTTCATCGCGCTGGATGTGGCGCTGGCGGTCGAGGACGCCGGAGGTGAAGTTGTGGGGCCCGCCGCCAGCGTGATGGAAGCTCTCGCTCTGATCGAGAGCAGACCCGTCGCCGCCGCGATTCTCGACGTGAACCTGACCGACGGAGACATCTCGCCGGTGGCGGAACGGCTGCTTGCCGCCGGCATTCCAATCATTCTCCAGACCGGCGTCGGGGCGCCCCCGGCTCTGATTTCGCGTTTTCCCGACTTGGCGGTACGCCTCAAGCCCTGCGTCGCCGCCCAATTGGTCGTTCAACTCGTGGCGCTGATCGCCCGCCACCGGCTGGCGAAGGTGACCGAGCCTGGCGGCCCCGTTCAATGATCGCGCCCTAACGAAGGCATGGCGCAGATCTTCATCGATTGCGAGGCGCCGCCTACGCCAGAAGTCTTCGGGCGCTCTGCTCAACGCGTGATGACGCCGCCCCCCTGGCTCGCGATCTTCGACGCAGCCCAGGAGACGGCCCGGACCCACGCGTTCGATGCGACTTCGGGACCCGCTGGTCTCACATCGCGGGCGGCTTGAAGACCAGAGGCAATCCCGCGACATGCTCGAACAGCGAACGGATCACCGGCACAGCCTGACGGTCGCGACGGCAAGCCATCAGCATGGTGCCGATGGACGTCTGCGGCGCCAACGGCCGGTACACGACGCCGGGAAAGGAGACGCCGCAGAAGACTGTGGAGGACAAACTGACCCCGACGCCGCTTGCGACGAGCGCGAATGTCGCACCGACATCGGAAGAGTAGGCCGTGCGCGCCGGCGTGACACGATGACGGCGAAGCAGCCTGCCGATATCTTCGTAGAACGAGCCGGACCGGTCCGGCTGCAAGAGGATCAGCGTTGCAGACCGGAGGTCTTTGACCGACACGAACCTTTGTCGGGCGAAGGGATGGCCTTCGGGGACAGAGACGCAAAAGAAATCCTCCGCGATCGCCGACGCGTGGATGCGACTTTCCTTCAAAGGCCCACGCAGAATTCCTACATCGATGCGCCGCTCCATCAAGGCGCGCGCCTGCTCGTCGAGGCCGACGGTTGTCGCCGACAGGTCCACGGCGGGGAACTTACGGCGATAGCCTGGCAGCAGGCGCGGCAGCACGCCGAGCGTGGCGGGCAGAATGGCGCCCACGCGCAGGCTGCCGCGCGGCTCCTCGTGGGTGTCGCGCAGTCGAACCACGACGCTATCGACCGCTTCGACGATGTCGCGCGCGTGCGCCAACAGATCCTGGCCCAAGGGCGTGAGCGCCACGTGGCGCTTCGTCCGCTCGAACAACGGGCCGCCGAGTTCTTGCTCGAGCTTGCGAATCTGCTGGCTGAGCGCCGGCTGGGCCGTGTGCAGGGCGAGGGCGGCGCGGCTGAAGTTGAGATGCTCGGAGACGGCCAAAAAGAAGCGAAGCCGATGCACGTCCATTAGACCACCGAAGTCTTAGAGCAAGACGATTAATATATTGGGGAATGCGACAGCCGGCGAATAGTCTCCGCTGCCGACGAGAGAAGTCCAGAACACGCTTTGGGAGGACGCCATGCGAGCCGCGACAAATTCGGCGATCTCCGTCCGCGTGGTCCGCCAAGTTGGCAGGCGGACCAAGGTCCGGGCGGCCCGCGTACGCGGCGTTCGCCGTTATCATCCCTTGTGACGGAGTGACGTGTGCGTTCAAATCCCCAGCGCGTGGCCATCATCGGCGCCGGACTCGGCGGTATCGCAGCCGCGGTGCATCTCAAGCGCGACGGCGTACCGTTCACCGTCTTCGAGCAGTCCGCCGGTCCGGGGGGCACCTGGTGGGACAACACCTATCCCGGCTGCGAATGCGACGTGCCGATCGTTTTCTACGCTTATTCCTTTCGCGCCCATCCCTGGACGCGCACCCACGCCAGTCAGCGCGAGATTCAGAGCTACGTCCAGGCGGTGATCGAGGCGTATGACCTCGGCCCGCATCTGCGATTCAACACGCGCGTCGTCGAGGCCGTATGGGACGATCAGAACCACATCTACACGCTCGTGTTGGACGATGGCTCGCGCGAGCGCTTCGAGGTCGTGGTCGCAGCGCTCGGCCTCCTGAACGTGCCGCGTTATCCGACTTGGCCCGGGCTGGAGCGTTTCCGCGGTCCGAAATTCCATACGGCCAGGTGGGAACACAACCATACGCTGGCCGGCCGGACCGTCGCCGTCGTCGGCGCCGGTTCGACCGCCGCGCAAGTCGTGCCGGCGGTGGCCCCCCTCGCGGGGAAGGTGCTGATGTTCGTGCGCGAGCCGGCCTATGTCATGCCGAAAGGCGAACGCGCACTGACGGAGAAGGAACGCGCCCGCTACAACACCCGCTGGGGACGCTGGCTCGAGCGAACCAAGATGTTCATCAACGTGGAGCGCAGGATGTCGGTGCGCAATCCGCATAGCCGCCGCCAGCGCGACGCTCGCGCCAGCTTCTTGCGCTATCGCGACGAAATGTTTCGCGACCGCCCCGACCTTCAGGACATTACGACCCCGGATTACCCTGTCGCGTGCAAGCGCCCGGTCTCGGCCAGCGACCTGTTTCCTGCGCTCACGCGAGACAACGTCCAGTTGGTCCCGCGCGGCGTGACGTCCGTCACAGAAAATGGCGTCGTCGACAGCGACGGCGTGGAGCATCCCGCCGACGTTCTCGTGATGGCGACCGGATTTCAACCCTGGAGCTTTCTCGGCACCCTCAAGCTCTTCGGCCGCGCGGGGCGCAGCATCCATGGCGTATGGGGCGATGAGCCCGAGGCGTTCCTGGGCATGCAGATCGCCGGCTTTCCCAACTTCTTCATGATGTATGGACCGAACACGAACTACATGTGCGTCACGTTCATTTTGGAGCGGCAAGCCGAATATATTGCGCGGACGCTGCGGCGCATGAATCGTTGCAACGCCACCGCGGTCGATGTGCGCCGCGTCGTGATGGACGTCTATAATCGCGCGGTGGGGCGGGCCCTGGCGCGCAAAACGCTCGCGGGGGAATGCCATAATTATTACCACACGGCGTCCGGCAAGAACGTCGTGACATGGCCATGGCGCGGCATCGTTTATATCATCGCGGCGCGGCTCGGCTGGCTCGCCTGCACCATGCGCCGGGCCGACGCCGAGCCTAAACCCGCGCATCTCGAACTCGAACGTTCCACCGTTTTGGGCGATCAACTCCGTCACACGCAGCCTTCGCGTTGACGATGCGACGTCATCGCAGGCCGATCGGCCGCTCGGTGTAAATTCATGAAAAAGCGCTCGCTGGGAGAGAAGCAATGAGGGTGGCGCTGATCGCCGGTCTGTGTTTTGCCAGTCTTTGCTTGTCGTCCGCATCGCGGAGCCAAACTCTCGCCGGACCGATCAGCCTCGTCATCGGGGCCGCTCCCGGGGGGTCGGCGGACGCGACCGTCCGCATCGTGGCCTCGCAACTCCAAGAGGAGTTGCACACGTCCGTCATCGTCGACAATCGGCCGGGGGCGGATATGCTGATCGCGACGCGCTACGTCAGCAGGCAGGCGCCAGACGGCGATACGCTTCTTTACCTTCCTGCCGGCCCGGCGACCGTCAACGTCATCCTCTATCCGCAAAACGCGATCGATCCGGTGACGCAACTCACGCCCTTGAGCATGATGGCCGTCGTGCCGCTGGTGGTCCTAGTCTCTCCCAATTTGCCGGTGCGTTCGTTCCAGGATCTGGTGGATTACGCCAAAGCCAGACCCATGGAGATGAACTACGCCAGCGCCGCCGCGACCCATCGCATAGCGGTGGAAATGATGATGCTCGAAACCGGCATGAAGATGACGCGCGTTCAATACAATGGCGGCGTTGCGATGCTGACGGCGTTGCTCTCCAATGAAGTGCAGGTCGCGGTGCTCGACCTCGGAAATGCGATGCAGGCGGTGCGCTCGGGCGCTCGTGCGCTTGCGGTCGCTTCGCCCGATCGTGCGCCCGAACTTCCGGAGGCTCCCACCACGCAAGAGCAGGGCTACGCCGGCTTCAAGATGGACACATGGGGCGCGTTCTTCGGGCCTCCGGGTATGACCGACCGCACGGCGGGAGCGCTCAACGCCGCATTGGCGCGGGTCCTCTCATCGCCGAAAGTCATCAGCGGCTTCGCCAATGTAGGCTTCACAGCTACGTCGTCATCCCCGGCGGAATTGGTGGCGAAAATCAAAGACGATCAAGACAAACTTCGTACGGTGATAACCCGCGCCAACCTGAAGTTTTGAGCGCTCACATCGGCGATGCCGCGAACCTCACGGTTCCTAACGAAGGAGTATCGCATGGACGAGTTGCAGCAATCCATTCAGGACTTGGTGGTGGCGAACCGCATTCTCGCCAACGAGGGCGTTCTCGACGGCTATGGCCACGTGAGCGTGCGCCATCCAACGGAGCCGAACCGCTTTCTTCTGTCCCGCAGTCTCAGCCCCGAGTTCGTAACAGCCGCCGATATCATCGAATTCGATCTCAACGCCGCCCCCGTTCGACCCGAATCGCGACCCCTGTACCTTGAGCGGTTCATTCACGCGGGGGTCTACGAGGCGCGTCCTGACGTCAACGCGGTCGTGCATGCGCACTCGGAAGACGTGTTGCCTTTCACCATTTCCGACGTTCCGCTCGATCCGGTGATTCATTCCGTTTTCAGCATGGACACGCCAGGCGTTTGGGATATCGCCGACGAGTTTGGCGACGAGACGCGATTGCTCGTCGAAAACCTCGATCACGGGCGCGCTCTGGCTCGCTTCCTTCAAGATGGGTCGCTGGCTCTCATGCGGGGCCACGGCTTCGTCGCCGCGAGCCCCGTCCTCGGTTCTCTGCTGCGCCTGTGCGTGTATCTGCCGCGCAACGCGCGCGTTCTTTACGCGGCCAAAATGTTGGGCGGCTCCGTCAAGGCTCTCAAGCCAGGCGAGCGCGCCTCCCGGCGGCTCTTCGCGCCCGATCACCCCGCGATCGTCCGAGGGCTCGAACATTGGGCGATCAGGGCGGGATGTTCATGTACGCCGTCAGGCAGGTTTCTTGCCGAATCGGCGCAACGGGAGGATTAGACTGACGCTCTATCGTGACCGCTCCGGCGGTCTTGCCCTCTGCGCCTCGGACAGCCGACGCCTAGACATTCGTGTAGCGACGAAAGAAGTCTGCAGCCAGGGCGACCGCCCGGCGCGCCTCGGCCAGTCTCGCGGTGTGCTGCATGAATCCATGATGGACCCCTTCGTGGATCGTAAATTCGAACGCTCCCGCTGCCTTTGCAAGACGCTCGATCAGCTTCACCGTGTCGCAGAGTAGCGGATCGAGGCCGGCGGCGTTCAGATAGAGGGGCGGCAATCCAGCCAGCGCCGCGTCGCTAGCGCACACCGGCGTGAGAAGCGGGTTGGCCCGCGTTTGGCCCGAGTTTGCCTGAGGGGCGTACAGATCCCAGAATTTGGCCATTCCAGCGCGCGTCAGCCCGTGGCGTTCGCCAAACCGGAGATAGGAGGGACTGTCGATATCGTCGTCGTAGACGCCGTAGAACAACATCGCGCAATTTGGGACGGGGCGGTCTGCCTCCCGTTCCCGCAGCATCGCCGCGAACGCGAGATTGGCGCCCGCGCTGTCGCCGGCCGCGCCAAGCGGCCCTTGGAAGCGGGCGTCGTCCTCGCGTCCGCCGACGAGAAAGCGCCAAGCAGCGACCACGTCGTCAAGGCCGGCCGGGAAAGGATGTTCCGGCGCCAGACGATAATCGACGTAAAGCACGCGGCGCTCGACCGCATTGGCGAGCACACGAGCGAACCCGGCGTGCGAGTCAAGATCGCCAAACGCCCAGCCGCCGCCGTGGAGATAGAGCAAGCCGCCGGGCCGGGCGTTTGGCGGCGTGATGAGATTGCAAGCGATCTCGCGCGCATGGTCGAGGCTCGGAACGGATATGGGTTCTACGGCGGCCGAGGCGGAACGATCGGGTTCCGCGCGCTTGCCCTGAGCCGAAAAGCGAAGCCGCGCCTGCGCGAGCGGCAGTTGCGCGGGATCGGGAAGCCCCCTCTCCTGCTCGGCGATCCACGTGAACAGCGCGTCCATCTCGGAACTGCGCCGCGCGCCTAGTCCCAAAAGGTTCGCGAGATCGACGAGGTTCGACTGCGGTCGCGCGCTCATGCAAGGTCTCCAGCTTTATAGTCGCCGACACGTTGACCAAGCTCCACGCGCGCCGCAGTCTTAGCGAAAAACGACACTGGCATCTCCGCGCGAGTCTTCTTACCTGGCGACATAGTAGCCCATAAGAGCTCTTGACGAGCAATCGACCGAAGACGATGGCGCCAAGTAGCGCAGAACGCCTTCATTTCGGGACAATGCTAGCGCCTGAGCGAGCCCAGCGACTCTGCGTTTTGAAACGGGCAATCTCGAGTGCGCCATCAGTCGGGTCGGGCTGGTCGCTATGACGCGCCGCCCCGACGATGAGCCACGAGCGTTTTTTGTAAATGTATTCCCACACGTTAATAGGATCATCGACGAGTACCGATTAGGGACAATCATGGCCAGAAAGTCCAAAGAGCATGTTGCGGAGGCGGCTGGGGAGACGCCGCAGCGTCAGCCCCGGGACGCAGAATCCACTCGCGATCGCTTGCTTGAGGCGGCGCGCAGGGAATTTTCCGCCAGGGGCCTGGAAGGCGCCCGCGTCCATGCCATCGCCGACGGGGCTAAGATCAACAAGCAGCTCGTGTATCATTACTTCAAAAACAAAGAGGAACTCTACACGCTTGTCCTAGAAGACGCCTATCGCCGCTTCCGTCGCGAAGACATCATACAAATCGCCAAGATGGACTCCGAGGACGCGGTCCGCTACCTCGCTCGCGTGCTATTCGACAGTTTCAAAGACTTGAGGCAAGAGATCGCCATCATAGGCGACGAGAACATCCATAAGGCTCGCCACGTCAAACAATCGGCGGCAATCAAGGAGCTGCACCGGCCGTTGGCGAAGGTGATGAAGAGGATCGTCACGAACGGCGAGAAGAAGGGCGTGATCCGGAGCGGCATCGACCCTATTCACCTGTTCATCTTCCTGCTGAGCATAAGCAGTATCTTCTTCTCCAACGCTTATACGCTTTCCGCGATCTTTGATCGAGACCTTTCCGATCCAAAGGAATTGGACTCCTGGAGAAAGTTCGTCGGCGATGTCGCTTTCAATGCGATCCGCGCCTGAGCAACCCGGCCGGCGCGCGCTGCGAGAGCGGCGCCTCAGAGGCCCAAATAAGCTTCCTGGATCGCACGGCTGGCGACAAGCTCGGCAGAGACGCCGTGACGCACTATCCGTCCGTTCTCAATCACGTAGGCCCTCTGCACGAAACGCAAGGTTTGAGTCACATTCTGCTCCACGAGAAGCACCGTCGTTCCAGTACTGTTCTGCTGGCGCAGCGCCCGCAAGATCGTGGTGTTCATGACCGGCGAGAGGCCAACGGAAGGTTCGTCCAGGATCAGCATCTTGGGCGAAGACATGAGCGCACGTGCGACACACAGCATCTGCTGTTCGCCGCCGCTGAGTGAACCTGCAAGCTGTCGACGTCTTCGCGCAAGAACGGGAAAAAGCGAGAAGGCTTGCTCGAGGTTCGCCTTGATTGCCGGCCGGGCCACGGACCGGTAAGCGCCAAGAATGAGGTTCTCATGGACGCTCAGGCGAGCGATGACGCTGTGCTCAAGCACCACGGCGAGGCCACGCGACGCGATCGCGTATGGCGTCAGGGTGCCGATCTCTTCGCCATCGAACCGGACGCTTCCGGCCATTCGGGGCAACAACCCGACGGCGGCCCGGATAAGCGTACTCTTTCCCGCCGCGTTGCTGCCGATAATACCGACGAAATCGCCTTTTCCAATCTGAAGGCTGATGTCACGCAAGACAACCAGGTCGCCGTAGCCGGACACCAGCCCGTCCAGCTCAAACATGGTCATCCCCGAAATAAGCTCGCTGGACGAGTTCGCTGGACGCGATCTCATGGGGCATGCCTTCGGCTATAATCCTGCCGCAGTCCAAGACGGTGATGTGATCGGAGATCGCCATTATGATCCGCATCAGGTGCTCGATACAGACCACAGTCAGGCGGTACTCGCTCCGCAGTGAACGCAGCAATTCCACGGCGGAATCGCATTCGACTGGCGTCAGGCCCGCCATCACTTCGTCGAGCAGCAATAACCGGCCGCCGCCTGCGAGAGCGCGGGCGAGCTCAACCTTCTTTCGATGGAAAAGGTTCAAGCTACCCGCTTCGACGGCCGCATGTCGATCAAGACCAATTTTGCCGATGATGTCACGCGCCAGATCGCGAGCGGCCGACATGCCACTGCTCCAACCGTCGCGATTGACGATCGGGATGACGACATTGTCGAGCACCGAAAGCCGTCCGAACGGACGCACTTTTTGGTAGGTGCGCGTAATGCCTCGACGGCAAATCAGTTCCGGCGCAAGGCCGGTCAGATCGCACCCCCCGAGCCGCACAGAGCCAGCAGAGGGCTTGATCACGCCAGTGATAACGTTGAACAACGTGGTCTTTCCAGCGCCGTTCGGACCGATGATGCCCCGGAATTCTCCCTCCTGGACTGTCAGGTCGACCTCGTTCAGAGCCTTGATTCCGCCGAAACGCACCGTGGCGTGTCGTACCTCCAACAAGGCGGGCGAGTTGCTCGACGCGCCGGGCGTCATGCCGGCGCCGCCGCATGGCCAGATTTTTTGGGTCCGCTGCGAGCGGATCGGCTTGACAAGCCGATCAGTCCATTCGGCAACAACAGGACTACGACGATGAGAAAAGCCGCGAAGATCATGTTGGAATATTCGTTTCCGAACCAAACCGTCAAGGCGATCGACAGCGATTGGAAGATGGCGGCGCCAAGCAGCGGACCCACCCAGGTTCGGGTTCCGCCAAGTACCGCCATCAGGATGGGGGCCGCCGACATTTGAACGCTGAACGCGCCGAACGGCTCGATGATATGAGCGCGGTAGGTATAGATTGCGCCAAGAACGCCTGCGAGCGCGGCGCTGATCGCAAACCCGAAGGCTTTGATCCAGACCGTGCGCACGCCCATCGTGCGCGCGACATCCTCGTCTTCCCTCACCGCCATCAGATTCAGGCCAAGCTTTGAGCGCTGAATCAGAAACGCCACCAGGGTGGTGAGGATCGCACAGGCCAAGCCCGCATAGTACCAAATCTGAGCTTCAAATCGGTAATCCATGGTGAACAAGGGAAGGTCAATTCCGTTCGCCCCGTTGGTCAGGTTTTTAAGATTGAGGGCGAGCGACTGCAGGATAAAGAGGACCAGCAACGTAGCGACGAGGAAATAGGATCCACGAATGCGAAAGCAGACCGCGCCGATGAGGACGGCGAGCGCGGCCGCCGAAAGCGGGGCGAGCGGGAGTGACAGAAAGGGCGACCATCCAAGCCGAACGGATAGAATCGCAACGGTATAGCCGCCCATTCCAACGAAAGCGGCGTGACCAAGACTGAGATAACCGGCGTAGCCGCCAAGGATATTCCAGCTCTGCGTCAGCGCGGCGAAAAAGAAGATAATGAAGGCCTGCTGGACGTAGAACACCGGCAAGCCCAAAGGAGGCAGCGCAAGGAGCACCGCCATGACGAACAACGTGACATAGAGTTTTCGGTATTCCCGTGCATCTGGCCGGCTCACGCGCGTTCTCCCAGCAGGCCTTGAGGTCTGAAAACGAACACCATCAGCAACAAAGCGTAGACTGCGAGATAAATCCAATTCGCCGAAAAGGTTGTGGCCACGATCGCCTCGACCATTCCGACCGCGAGACCCGCTACCAAGATGCCAGTCGTGCTGCCTTTGCCGCCGATCACAGCAACCGCGAAGGCCGTCACCGTCCATTGCAGGACGGAGGCGGGCGAAAAGGAGTAGTTGAGCGCAATGACCAGGCCGGCCAGGCCAGCTAGCGCCGTGCCAAGCCCATATGTCGCGATATCGATTCGCTTCACGTTGATCGCCAGCAATTGAGCGGTTTCGCGATTGGCATAGGTAGCCAGAATGGCCTTGCCTAAGAACGTAAAGTTCAAGAACCCGTATAGGACGGCAACGCTGACGGCCGCCAGCCCAGCCGAGATGAGTTTCACCAGTGGAATCCGTACGCCCAGGAGGGTGACGACTGAATCCGAGTAGGGCGTGCGCACCCCTTGCGGGTCGGCATTGAAGACGACGACCAACAGCGTTTCGGTCAGCATGGCCAACCCAAAAAGCACAAGAGCAGACTGGACGTGCATTTCGAAGTCCGGCCTCCGCAGCAATGGATTGATGATCAGGAACTGCACGCCGACGCCAATGCCGAAGAGAACGATCATGCTGAAGGGCAGGGCCACGAAGGGATCGAGGCTGGTCGCGCGCGTAATCGCCAGAATGAAATAAGCGCCAACGATCACGAAAGCGGGGTTAGCCACATCGATTACGTTCTGTTTGCCGTATGTCAGGCTCAACCCGATCGCCACAAGCGCGTATATTGCGCCGTTGAGAATGCCCTGCACAACGAGGCTAGCCAGCATCAGGCGTTCCCAGCTTGTTAGACGTGGAGCGCGTCCGAGTTAGTATCCGAGGACGCGAGGCCGTTGCGCGTCCTGCTTGGGTTCCGACCGCTACTTCCCAATCGGATATTTGAAGACGCCCGTGGCATATTCCTTGGGCCAGACGATTACCCGCTCGCCGTTCTGGATCTGAACGATGAAGGTATCGACAGGCTTCGAATAGCCGTTGCTGTTGAACTTCAATTTGCCGACGATCGTGTCGAACTCGTTGCTGGCGATGTAGTCGCGAAGAACCGTCTGATCGAAACTTTTCGTCTCATTGATGGCCTTCTCGAGGATCTGCCATCGGGCGTAGGCCTGCGCGCCATTGTAAGTCGGCAAGATGCCGTTCGCGGTCTGATATGCGGCGACGAACGCCTCGTTGTTGCCGATCTTCGCGTTGGGCTCCCAAGGGCTGGCGTATACGACTCCTTCGACAGAATCCCCGAAAGTTTTCAGGAAGGTCGGTTGTGCGCCTGCCAGCTGTGAGATCACGACCAACTTGGGTGAGTAGCCCTGCTGCTTGATTGCACGCATTAGCAAAAGCGTATCGCTGGTGAGCCCCGAATTCACGACCAGGTCCGGCGCAACCTGCTTGAGATTCGCCACCAGAGGGGTCGCATCGTTCAGGTTGGGCGGATAGGTCACATCTAATACCGATTTCATTGCGAGCGGCGCAGCCATTTCCTGGAGGCCTTTGGCCATCGACGTAAAAGCGATGTTCTCGATTGTTAGATAGGCGGCGCTCTTCGGACGCTCAGATTCGGGCAACGATTGAAGTAGCCGCACCAAACCGACATTGAGGTCTTCCGAAAGGGCCGAACCCGTGAAAAACAGGTATTTATAACCGCGTTCGTACAGAGAGCGCGCAAAAGCGTTGGGCGCCAGAAACAGCTTCTTGTATTGCTCAGCGATGGTGGACTCGCGCTGCACGAGGAAGGCGCCGCCGTCCTCGAAAGCGAAGTCGACATCATCCTGCAAGAACCGCTGATAGATCGAAGTTCCGTCGTCGACATTGCTGCGATTGTCGCGGTATATCACGTCGACCGGACGGCCGAGGAGGCCGCCGCGCGCGTTGACTTCCTTGACCCACACCTGGTCGGCGAGCATTGCTGGGCGGATCGCGTCGGCGAAAGCTCCCGTCAGCGAAACGCTGATGCCTATTCTGATCGGCTTTTCATCGGCCGCCCGCGCAAGCCCTGCCGATAGCGCCAAGACAGCCGCCGCGAACATCATATTCCGTGCAGTTTTCACGACCCACTCCTCCCAATATGCAACTTTGTCGCTTTTCACAGACTTGTTCGGCTTTCCGGGCGCTCCTTGCTCCGCCGCATTCTGTTCAGATACGGTAACAGGTCGGCGACGATCTGCACGCGGCAGGCGTCGCCTTCAGGACGCTTCTTTACGCCGCCGGCGTTCCAGTGTTTCCGCCACGAGTATCTCGCACTGCTCGTCCAAGATGACGCCGTAATCTTCGGCAGCTGCGTCGCGCGACACGAAGCCCCGGCGCACATCGGCCTGGACAGCCGCGGGATCGCGATCATGCGGAGCACCGAACCCTCCGCCTCCACCGCTGAGCGAGAGAACCTGGTCGCCCGCCCGCAATTCGTGTTCTCCCTTGAGGATGCTGACCAAGGGCTCTCCTGGGCGCACAAGATATGTTTGCGGCGGTCTGCCGTCCCGACCTCCAGCGACTCCCCATGCCGGACAGCCTGTCCGTTCTACTGCAGTCTGAATGCTGCAAGGCAAGGTCGCCGTCACCAGCTTCTCCAGTCCGAGACCACCGCGGAACGTTCCGGGGCCGCCGGAATCCGCCCTGAACCGGACATATTCAACCCTGATAGGATAAAGCGCTTCCTGCGCCTCGATAGGGACGTCGCGCGTGTCGCCATGGTTCATCGTCTTGAACGGGCCGGGTCCGTCGTGCGAACTCGATGCGCCCCAGCCGCCATGGGTCGTCTCCAAGTTCTGGAAAAGACCTTGCCCATTCGGCAGATTGCCATGAATGGCGTGGATGCCCATCGTGCCGTGATGGCCGGCGGCGAGACGATCGGGAATGACATCCACCATCGCCCTGATGATCGTGTCGACCACAGTCGGAAGAGATGAACTGTACAATCCGAGTGGCGCGTTGTTGATGGCGCTCAGAAACTTCCCGTCGGGTATAACGACCTTGAGCGGCCTGAAACCACCGTCATTTGCCGGTTCGTGGGGCGTCGCGATGTATTTGAAAGCGATCCGCGCGGCAACGATCGCGCCGCCGTTGCGGCCGGAATTGAGCGGCCCCTTGACCTGGTCGCCGACGCCAGAAAAGTCGACGGTCATTTCATCGCCGGCGACCTTAATGACGACCTTGATGGGAATCGGCTTGTCGAAGTCCACGCCGTCATTGTCGAGAAAGGACCCGGCCGAGTAGACGCCGTCCGGGATGGCGCGGATGGCCTCTCGTGCAGCGAATTCCGCCTTTTCCCACATGATCTCGACCGCCTGTGTGACCGTGTCGACTCCATATTTCTCGAGCAGCGCGACGATCTTGTCCTTGCCGAGCAGGCAAGCCGCGAGCTGCGATTCCAAGTCTCCCAAGGCCATGTGGGGGAACCGTGTATTCACCGCAATAATCCGATAAATATCTTTCTGCGGTTCGCCCCGATTCCATAGCTTGACACTGCGGTACTGGACGCCTTCCTGGAAGATATCGGTCGTGGACGACGATAGGCATGATCCGACGGCGATGCCGCCAACATCGATCCAGTGCACCAGCACGCACATGAAACCGAACAGCACATCGGCGTTCTTGCCGCTATAAATGGGCGTGTACATCACCACGTTGTTGAGATGCTGTCCGAGCGTCGCGGCGTGGTTGCTGATGATGACATCGCCTGGCTTGATGCCGTCGCGCCCATGGACTTCCAACCCATCGCGGACGGCGATCCCCAGAGCGTTGGCGACAAATATCGGGATGCCGCCATTCGATTGCGAGATCAATCGTCCTTCCGCGTCGACGATGCCAACGGCATAATCTTTGTATTCGTAGATTAGAGGACTGAACGCCGTGCGGGTGATGTTGACATCGATCTGATTTGGGATCGACAATAATCCGTGTCTAACGATCTCGGCGACGATCGGATCGAGCTTGCCCGCGCCCGGCGGGGTCTCAGCCGCCCGTTCGGCAGAAAGACGCTGCGTGATCGTCATGGGTTCGAATCCGCGTCTTTAAGGCATCTGATACGAATTTCGCCGAGTTCGCCAATCGTCCATCGATCGCGAGGGCCCACGATGGTCGTTGATCCGTATTCCTCGATCACCGCAGGTCCTGCCGCCTCGAAGCCGCGCGGAAGGTCATTTCGTTTGTAGACCGGCGTCTGCAATCGCTGACCGCAATCGGCGAAAAACACGGATCGATGCTCGGGGGTCGGATCGCCGAGGGGAGCATCACCGACCAGCTGGCCAAGTTTCGGGCTCGCGAGCCGCGTCGACGCTGTTATGTGGATTCCGGTGAATTCAATCGGAGCTTCCTCATCGACATGGCCGAAGCGCTGCAGGTATCGCGCATCGAACGTTCTGCGGATGTCTGCAATGTCCGTAAGCCCGTCCACCTCGGTGCGAATCCCCTGCTTCTGACCCCGATAACGCAACTCGACCGATCGCTTGAAAACAATGTCGTCCGACATGATCTCGGCGGCGACGCTCGCACGCAGCTTGCTCTCGATCTCCGCGAAGGCCTCTACCATTTCGTCGACCGACGCCTGCTCGAACGATCGAAGGAATGTATGCGTCTCATCGACCCGTGCGTCAGAAACCAACATCCCGACTGCCGAAAAATTACCCGGCTCGGGAGGAATGATGATCTCCGGAATATCGAGTTCGCGCGCGAGCGTCCCGGCGTGCAAGGGGCCGCCGCCGCCAAAGGCGAAAAGCACGAAGTCGCGCGGGTCCATTCCACGCTCGATGGTGATCTGCCGGATAGCGCCTGCCATCGTGACGACGCCGAGCGCCAGCACACCGCTCGCGGCGTGGTCGATCCCGACGTCGCCATGATACCCGAGCGGCTCGGCGACGCTCCTGCGCAGCGCTTCTTTTGCCGCCGGCGCATCTAGCTGCATCTCGCCGCCAAGAAAAGAAGCTGCGTCGATCCGTCCAAGCGTCAGATTGGCGTCCGTGATCGTCGGCTTTTCGCCGCCGCGGCCATAGGCCACCGGCCCCGGATCCGAGCCGGCGCTGAGTGGACCCACACGAAGCCTGCCTTGAGGATCGATCCAAGCAATCGAGCCCCCGCCGGCGCCGACCTCGACAATGTCGAGAACCGAGCCGTTGATTGGAAAGCCGTACTCGTATCCGCCCACGTAATAGGGCGACCGAACCTCGAAGGCGCCATTCTCGATCACGGCGCATTTGGCCGTCGTGCCCCCCATGTCGAACGCGATCAGCTTCGAAATCTGCAGCTCACGGGCGTAGGCGCAGGCCCCGATGCAACCGCCAACCGGACCCGACTCGACCAACATGACCGGCTGTTGCTGTGCGCGCTCGACCGAGAAGACGCCGCCATTTGACGCCATCATGTAGAAGGTCTTGGCAAAACCAGCTTGGCGGAGCTGCGAATCGAGGCGACCGACATAATCCTTCAGGCGTGGGCCAACATAGGCGTTGGCGGCCGCCGTCGAGGTCCGTTCGTATTCATACCATTCGCGGGACAGTTCGGCGCCGGCAGTGACGTAAACGCCTGGAAGCTCCTCGCGCAGAATTGCAGCGACCGCGTCCTCATCGGCGCTATTAGCATAGGAGTTAATGAACGAGACCGCGACAGCTTCGATGTCTAGCGCTCGTAGCCGATCGGCGACGCCGCGGACCTCGGCTGGATCAACTCTCGTCAGGGACGATCCGTCTGCCGCGTTGCGCTGCCCAATTTCGAAACGGAGTTCACGGTCGATGAGCGCGGGCGCGCGGAAATAGTGAAGATCGAAGGAGAACGGCCGGTTGCCACGGCGAGTATCGAGGACATCACGAAAACCCGCGGTCGTGACAAGCGCCGTGCGGGCCCCATTTCGCTGAACGTAAGTGTTGATGACAAGCGTTGTGCCGAACTTGACGAGGTCGGCCGCGCTCAGGTCGATTTCGGCCTTGTCAACGGCGTCCATTACACCGCGAGCAAGATCGCGATAATTGGTGAGGCTCTTGGTGTAGACCAGCCGCGCCCGATCAGAATCGTAAGCAACCAGATCGGTAAAAGTGCCCCCGGTATCGACCGCAACGATGAGGCTCAAGCGCTTCTCCCCGACCACTCAGGCCCGATTAAGCCAGCTTTATGCTTGATCACCCAACCGGTTGGTAATGATTAAAACGCAGGCTGGGCCACGCTGTCAATGGGCCCCTTAGCGGAACATTCTTCTTTCAGTCTGAGCCTCGACTCAAGGCAGCGATTGTCGGTTCATCCCGCGCATGCGGGCGCACACCCTCTCGCCGACAAACAACCGCTCAATCACGCGGTTCATCCCAACATGCGGGGCCCACATCCCAAAACCGCTATAATCCACGCGGTGCGCGGTTCATCCCCGCGCGCTGGTCGACGCCGTCTATGCCGGCGACGCGGAAAAATCACGCCAACTTGTCTCCGAGCATATTGAAGACGTGAAGGCGGCCATCGTGCGGCAACTCGATTCCTCGACGACCATTCGGGACTAGATAAGGGCAGATTTAATCGCCGATGGGGTAAGAGGAGATCGTCGCATAGGGCCTTCGATCGCGCGCTCATAATCGGCCTCGTGCGAACGATCTACGATGATCGCGCCGCAATCCGCGAGCGACGCTTACACCAGCGCCTTGCGCAGTCGCGCGCTCACCATGTCGATGACAACGACGGTGACGACGACAACGATCATCTGCGCGGCAGTTTGGGCGTATTGAAAGCTGCGCATGCTTTCGTACAGCGTCTGGCCGATGCCCCCGGCGCCGACGATGCCCAATGTCGTCGCCGACCGCACGTTCGTTTCCAGCCGATAGAGCGTCAGCGAACTCCACAGCGGCGTCACCTGCGGGATCACCCCGAAAATGACCTCCTGCAGCCGCCGCGCGCCAGTCGCGCGAATGCCTTCGATCGGCCGCGGATCGATCGCTTCGACCGACTCGGAAAACAATTTCGAGAACACGCCGGTGTTATGAACGAACAGCGCCATAACCCCGGCGAACGGTCCGAGCCCGACCGCCACCACGAAGACCAACGCGAAGACGATCTCGTTGATGGCGCGGCACGCGTCCATCAGCCGACGCACCGGCTGAACGATCCACGGCGGGCAGATGTTGGCCGAGGCGAGAATGGCGAGCGGCGCGCCGAAGATCACCGCCAGCGTCGTGCCCCAAATCGCAATCTGGATGGTGACCAGCATGTCTCCCACGTATTGATCCCAATTATGGAAGTCGGGATGGAGGAAGGCGCGGCCGAACTCCGCCATGTTGCGCCAGTCGGTCAGCAACGACGTGGCGTGCGACATCTCCGCCGGCGCCCAGCTCCAGACGAGCAACAGCACAATGGCGAGCCACACGAGCCAGCGCCGCATCCGGTGCGGCAGAGGATGGCTCGGAACGGCGATCAGGGAGGGTTGGGGATTTTGCTGGGCGGCCGCACCGGCGTCGCTCATGACCGACAGCCTTGAGGCGGACGCGGCGGCTTTTCCGCGGCGCCACGCCGATCGTCGAAGAAAGCGCCGAGGCGCCGGGGATGCGACCCGGCGCCTGCAAGGAGCGTCGTCATCAGTTCGTACTGACGCCGTTCGCCGCGAAATCGGCGATCATCTTCTTGACCTCGTCGGTGTTCCCCGCCTTGTCGGCGACGATGAAGGCGGCGACGCGCTTCTGATAATCGTCAGACGCGGCCTTGGTCGTCATCTCGTCGAGTTTTGCGATCTGAGCCTGAATCGCCTTGACCTTCTCGGCTTTCTCGTCGGCGGACAGCTTGTCGTCGCCCTCGATCTTCAGCATCGCCTTGGTGGCTTCGAGCTTCCGGATCGGCAGCAACTGGCGGTCGGAAGACGGGTTGAACGGCGACCAGATCAACTTGGCGAGAATGTCGCGCTCGCGCTTGACCTCGGCTTCGGATCCGATGCGCCCGTAGCTCAAGAGAAACGTATAGAGCTTGGTCTTGATGGCCGAATCCATGTCCTTGCGCCAGACCAGCGGATCGAGCGGAATGATCGGCGAGGTCCAGATGATCTTGATGTCGGCGCGCGCGTCCGGGGCGGTCGCGGCGAGCCGCTGTAGGTCTTCACTGTTGTTGGTCGCGGCGTCGACCTGCTTGTGCGCCACCGCCATGGCGTTCGCTTGATGGCTGGCGTTGCGCAGCGTCTTAAAACAGGTTTTCGGATCGATGTTCTTGGCGGCGAAGATATAGGACGTCGGCACCAGGAAGCCCGACGTGGAGTTCGGGTCGCCAATGCCGAAGTCGAGCGTCTTGTCGCATTTCAGAATGTCGTCAAGCTTGTTGTAAGGGCTGCTCTTATTGACGATGATATGCGAGTAATAGCCGGTGTCGCCGCTGGCGGAGACGACCTGTGCGAACACTTCGCCGTTGGAGCGGTCCACCGCCTCCATACCGGACAGGTTTCCGAACCACGCGATCTGAATCTTGTTGAAGCGCATCGCTTCGATCACGCCGGCGTAATCGGTGGCGTAGAAGCCGTTGACCTTAATGCCGGTAGCCTTCGACATGTCGGCGAGGAACGGCTCCCAGTTTTTCTTTTGGTTGACGGAGGCCTCGGTCGAGATCACGCCGAAATTGATCTCCGTCGGAGCCTGCGCGCGCGCCGACTGGGCGCATGCGGTCAGCGCCACCGTGACGATCAGCGTTTTTAGCAGAATGCTGGGCATGAATGGTCTCCTTCTTTGACGCTCACGCGTCGTTCAAAAAAATCGGCTGGAAAGCGGCGGTCTAGGCGGAGCGGCGTTGCGGCGGCGCGTCCTCGATGGCCGCCGGCCACGCCGGGTCCGGGCGCGCCGGCAGCGCGCGAACGCTTGTCGCCGGCACGATGACGCTGCGGGTCTCGCCAGCAGGCGCTTTTAGCGCCGCAGCCGTCTCCAGCCCGGGCAGAAACAGTTCGGCGCTTTCCGCGCCGTAGAGCATATTGAGGAAGTCCGGCGTCAGCGCGCTCGACGGTCCGTCGTAGACGATCTCGCCCGCCCGCAGCGCGATGGTGCGCGGACAATATTTCAGCGCGTATTCGACCTGATGCAGCGAGACCAGAACCGTAATACCGTCGTTGCGGTTGAGGTCGGACAGGATATCCATGACACGGCGCGCCGACCGCGGATCGAGCGACGCGATGGGTTCGTCGGCGATGATGACCTCCGCGCCCTGCACCAGCGTGCGCGCGATGGCCGCGCGCTGCTGCTGGCCGCCAGATAGCTCTGAGCCGCGCTTCAAGGCGTGCTCGCAGATGCCGACACGGTTCAGCGCCGTCATGGCGTGGCGCTTCTGCTCGATTGTGAACAAACCCAACGCGCCGCGCATGACCGGCATGCGGCCAAGCAGGCCGAGACAGACATTGGTCAACACCGACAGCCGCGGCACCAGATTGAATTGCTGGAACACGACGCCGATGCGCGCCCGCAAATCGTTCATCGAGGCGATGCGGCCGTGTTTCTGGATCGTGCGGCCGAACAAAGCGACCATGCCCGCATGGCCCGGCTCCGCATCGGATGCGTCACGATCGATCGGGATCAGACCCGCGATCGTTCGGATCAGCGTCGACTTGCCGGACCCCGACGCCCCGATCAGGCCCACCATTTCGCCGCGCTGAAGCGAGAACGATACGTCCTTCAGAACGCGAGCGTGGCGGCCGAACGACTTGGACACGTGCTGCACGTCAACGAGAGCGGTAGAAGCCACGCCGATCCTCCGGACTTTCTCTCCCTGACTGACATCGGAGTGTGACAGCGCCATGAACGCGGGCGACGTTGCGAGCAGCGATCCACCGGTTGAACGGACTCTACGGAATGGCCTATTCGGCGCGCAGCGACGCCGTGCGGACGATACGAAAGCGCGCGTTGCGATTCTCTTGACGCGACAGCGCGATCCGGTCGAGCGGGATCGGGTCGCCAAGGCCAAATCGTGCGAATCGCTCCTCCAGAAGCGCGGTCAGGGCCGCGCCACGGTCAGCCGCGATGGAGCCGGTCAGGGTCATGTGGAACTGGAAATCATTAAAGACGTAGGGGTAGCCCCATCGGTCCAGATGCGCGATCTGCCGCTCGCTCAATCCCGGCAGCCGCCGGCTCCGATCCGCGGCCGTCAGCGGCGCGCGGAAGCGATCGAATTCGCGTACGCATTGCGCCGCCAGCGCGTGGAGATCGGGGTCGTCACGCTCGAGCGCCACGGCGGCGAACGTTTTGACGATCCGGACAGCCGGCGTGAGGACGGGGATCGCGCGCGGCGCCGCAGCGAACACGTCGAACGCCGTGACAAGCGCGGCGGGATCCGCTTCCGCGCGGAGATGGAACGGCGCCTTCAATGTGGCGTGGAAGCCGTACGCCCGCGGCGCCACGACGAGTTCCGCCCACTCTTCGTCGGCAATGCCTAGATCGGCGGGACGGCCCGTCTCGCCGCCGCTGTAGCCGTCATAGCCGAGCATCGAGGCGCCGAAGCGGTACAGCGCGCTATCCGCAGCGGGGACAAAATAAATCGCAAAGCGCGGACCGGAGAGCGTTGACGTTTGCGCCGCCGCGCGAGGCTCAGGCCCGCGCGACACGGCTCGTATCCGCAAGGTAGACGGGGCGGCCCTTGACGATCGCCATGACGACGCGCGGACGCGGTGGATTGGCCGCATCGACGAGGACGACGTCGCCGCGATCGCCTGCGGCGATGCGGCCACGGTCCGTCAGGCCCGCGGCGCGCGCCGGCGTTTCCGACACCAGCGACCACGCCCGCTCCAGCGGAGCTACGCCGTCCGACGCGAGGCGGAACGCGGCGAGCAGCGGCGCCGGATAATAATAGTCGGACGCCAACACCGAACACAGCCCGCGCGCGACCATATCGGCGGCGTTGACCCAACCGACATGGCTGCCGCCACGCACCACGTTGGGCGCGCCGAGCACGATGTCGTCGCCCGCGCGCGCGGCTTCCTGCGCCGTCTCCAGCGTGGTCGGAAATTCGGCGACGCGGCATCCGATGGACCGGTACCAGCGCCGCTGATCGGGGGTGGAATCGTCGTGGGACAGCAGCGGGACCCCGTTGGCGATCGCGAGCGCGGCGATGCGCCGGATCGATCCCGGTACCGCGTCGGCCCGCGCCTTGACGGATTTGACAACGCCGAGGAACCCGTCGTGCGACAGCCCGGCCCGCTGCGCCATTTGGTTGAATTTGTCTGGCCGTTTGACGTGCATGTCCTCGGGCGGGATGTGGTCGTTGAAGGCCACAGCGTCGACCCGGCGCTGCGCCAGCCAACTTCCGATCTCGGCTTCGGCGTCGAGGTTGAAGGTCTCGTGGCGCAGGTGAAAGCGAGTGTCGGCGGCCAACTGCGGACGCAACCGCTCCATCGACGCGAGCATATCGCGGGCGTTATCAGCGCCGCGCAGTCCCGGCTCCCATGACCAGGTGACGCCGTGAAACACCGTCGTGATGCCGTTGGCGATGGCCTGGCGGTCGCTGTCGAGCAGCGCGATGTCGGTTGAAAAATGTACGCCCGGCCGCGGCATCATCTGTCGCTCGAAGGCGTCCCCATGAATGTCGACAATGCCCGGCAGCGCCAGCAGGCCGCGGGCGTCGATCCGCGTATCCCCCCCGCCCGCCGCGTCGAGACCGGTAATCGTTCCTGATTCGGGGTCCATGCTGACGCTGGCGTCGCGAAAGCCGCCGTCGATCAGCGCGCGTCCGCCTTCGATCCGAAGCATCATGATGGGGTGTTCGCCGATCTGCGTGAAAGTCGCATGACGGCGTCAGCTTTCGACGGTGAGATCGGTGCGGTCGGCGGCGAAGCGGGCGTGCGTCGTCAGCACGGGCTTTTCGTGCGCGACGCCATCGACGCTTTCGACGATGAGCAGCAATCGTCCCGGCTCCAGTCGCAGCCGCGCGGTGTCGACGGCGTCGGCGAGCGACGCGGAAATCCGCGTCGTCAGGCGGCGATAATTGCGGACGCCAAAATGCGCAAGCGTCTTGGTCATGGAGCGATTGGCGCGATAGACGCGCGCGGCGTCCGGCATCGACGCCGCGGACACCCAACTCGTGCCGACGCAGATCGGAACGCGGTCGGCGCTGCGCAGAATATCGAGCCGCACCACCGGATCGCCGACTATCAAGCCGAGCCTTTCCGCGACGCTGGGCGACGCGGGCTCCTCGCCGTGGCCGATCAACCGGCCATCGACCTGGCGCCCGGCCGCGCCGACGATCTCGGAGAAGCGCGTTCGCACGCCGATCGGGTAAGCCAACTTTTTTGGCTCGACATAGGTGCCGCGGCCGCGCTCGGCCCGCACCCATCCGCGCTCCGCGAGTTCGGCCAGAGCGCGCCGGACCGTGTGGCGGTTGACGCCGAAGCGCGCCGCGATGTCGGCCTCGCCGTCGAGGCGATCTCCAGCGCCGTACGCGCCGCCTGCTATGGCGCGCTCGAGGTCGTCGGCGATGCGCCGCCACAGCGTCACCCCCTGCTCCGCCGCGGCTTCGCGCCAGGTCGCCGTCATCTCCGTTCGCCAACGCGTGTCATGTTTCTTCGCCGTTTCAATTGATTCCAGCGTCCCGCTCTTTCGAATCACCGACGATCGCGGCCTGTCATGACAGCGTCATCGGACACCGATAGCACTTGTCTAGTGCTCTAGACAAGCTAAATGTTGTCTACTAGACTAGACAACTTGGCCCTTCACGAAGGCATATAATCTTGCTTGATACGACGCGCGATGATCAATCCGACGCCCGCGGCCGCCGTGCGGCCATGGCGGCGCTGGCGCAGGCCCGGACGCGAGAAATCGCCGATGGTCTCGCCGCGACCAGCGTGCCGCTCGACTACGTCGAGTTGCGCCCGGTGGAAACCGGCCTCGTCATGGTGCGCGGCCGCATCGGCGGCGATGGCGCACCCTTCAACCTCGGTGAAACCACGGTGACGCGCGCGGCCGTGCGGCTCAGTTCCGGCGAGGTCGGGCTGTCCTATGTGCTCGGCCGCGATCGGGAAAAGGCGCGCCTGTCCGCGATCTGCGATGCGTTGTGGCAAAGCGCAAGCTATCGCGATGCGGTGAACCGCCACATCCTCACGCCGATTCGCACGCGCTGCGACGCCGAGCGCGATCGCAAACGCGCGCAGGTCGCGGCGACTCGGGTCGATTTCTTCACGCTGGCCCGCGGGGAAGATTGACCATGACGGTCCTCGCGCCTGCCTTCACAGATCAAGCGAAATCCAGCCAGCATGTCTTCCGCGCGGTGATGGACGCGCTGGCGCGACCTGGAAGCCTGTCCCGTATCACCGAGGCGGTGACGGCTCCCCCGCCGCTGAACGCCGCCGCAGCCGCCGTCGCATTGACGCTGCTCGATTTCGAAACCGCGTTCTGGCTCGACCCCATGCTGGCGGACTGCCGCGACGCCGCCGACTGGCTCCGCTTCCACACCGGCGCGACGATGGCGCACGACCCTTCTCAGGCGGCGTTCGCTTTCATCGCCGACACGGCGGCGACGCCCGCACTCGAGACGTTCGCGCTGGGGACGCCGGACTATCCCGACCGCTCGGCGACGCTCGTCCTTCAGGTCGAGACCTTCGCCGGCGGCACGCCGATGATTTTGACCGGCCCCGGCGTTGACGGTGAACGCGCGCTGGCCGCCGCGCCGCTGCCCAAGAATTTCATTCAAAGACTCGGCGTCAATCGGGCGCTGTTTCCGCGCGGAGTCGATTTAATTTTGGCCACACACGACACCGTCGCCGCACTGCCGCGCTCGGTTCGTGTCCGCGAACGGGACGATTGATATGTACGTGGCGGTCAAAGGCGGCGAACGCGCCATCGAAAACGCCCACGCGCTGCTGGCGCACCGGCGACGCGGCGACCGCTCCGTGCCGGCCCTCTCGCTCGACCAGATTTCAGAGCAGCTTTCGCTCGCCGTCGATCGCGTCATGGGCGAGGGCTCCCTGTATGACCGGGAGCTCGCGGCGCTGGCCATCAAGCAGGCGCGCGGCGACCTGATCGAAGCGATTTTCCTGGTGCGGGCCTACCGCACGACCTTGCCGCGTTTCGGCGCGTCGGAGCCGGTCGACACCGCTGCGATGGACATCGCGCGCCGCATTTCGGCAACGTATAAGGATTTGCCTGGCGGTCAGGTGCTGGGACCGACCTTCGACTACACGCATCGGCTGCTCGATCACGGCCTCGGCGAGGAGTCCGCGACGCCGGAGCCACCGACCGCGACGCCCGCCAACGACGCCATGCCGCGGGTCAGCGATCTTCTCGCGGCGGACAGCCTGATTGAAACTTCGCTTTGCGGTGACGACAGCGCGCCAGTCGCCGACATCACCCGCGAGCCGCTGTCGTTTCCGGCCAACCGCGATTTGCGCCTGCAAAATCTCGCGCGCGCCGATGAAGGATTCATGCTGGCGCTTGGCTATTCGACGCAGCGCGGATTTGGCCGCACCCATCCGTTTGCGGGCGAAGTCCGCTTCGGCGACCTCGAGGTCGAGTTCTTCGCGGAAGACGCCGGCTTCGCGGTTCCACTCGGCCGGATCGAAGTGACGGAATGCCAGATGCTCAACCAGTTCAAAGGCTCTGCGACGGAAGCTCCGAAATTCACTCGCGGGTATGGGCTCGTGTTCGGCCAATGCGAGCGCAGGGCAATGTCCGTGGCGCTGATCGACCGCGCCCTGCGTGCGCGCGAACTGGGTGAAGAGGTGAAAGCGCCGGCGCAAGACGAAGAGTTCGTTCTTTCGCACTCCGATAACGTGCAAGCCACCGGATTTGTCGAGCACCTCAAGCTGCCGCACCACGTCGACTTTCAGGCCGAGTTGGGGCTCGTGCGCAAGATGCGGGACGAGTTCAGGGCGGCTTCCGCCGGTGGCGCCGCAGTAAAAGAGGCCGCGGAATGAACGCGCCCGATTACAATTTCGCGTATCTCGACGAACAGACCAAGCGCATGATCCGCCGCGCCATTCTCAAGGCCATCGCGATCCCGGGCTATCAGACGCCGTTCGCGAGCCGGGAAATGCCGATGCCGTATGGCTGGGGCACCGGCGGCGTACAGGTCACCGCCGCCATTCTCGGCCCGGACGATGTGCTCAAGGTCATCGACCAGGGATCCGACGACACCACCAATGCGGTGTCGATCCGGAAGTTCTTCGCCAAGACCGCGGGCGTGCGGACGACGACACGCACCGCGGACGCCACCGTGATCCAGACCCGCCATCGCATCCCCGAAACGGCGCTCAGCGACAACCAGGTGATGGTCTATCAGGTGCCGATCCCCGAACCGCTGCGATTTCTAGAACCGCGCGAAACCGAAACCCGGCAATTGCATGCGCTGGCCGAATACGGCCTGATGCATGTCAAGCTGTACGAAGACATCGCGCAGCACGGCCACATCGCAACGGCCTACGCCTATCCCGTCACGGTCGACGGCCGCTACGTCAGCGATCCCTCCCCGACTCCCAAGTTCGATAATCCCAAAATGAACAATTGCCCTGCACTGCAACTGTTCGGGGCCGGCCGGGAAAAGCGCATCTACGCCATCCCGCCTCACACCGCCGTGGTCTCGCTCGACTTCGAAGACCATCCGTTCGAGCCCTACCGCTTGAGCGCGCCCTGCGCTCTGTGCGGGGCCGAGGACAGTTATCTCGACGAGGTCGTGACCGACGACCGCGGCGGCCGCATGTTCGTGTGTTCTGACACCGATTATTGCGAACAGCGGCGGGCCGACGGACACGTCGGCGCCATGCTCGTCGACGCCGCGGAGACGATCCGATGATCGCCGCCGTCGAACAGCCGCTTCTGATCGCGGAAGGCATGTCGAAGTTTTATGGCGGGCGCCTCGGCTGCCGCGATGTTTCGTTTGACCTGTACGAGGGCGAAATTCTCGCCATCGTCGGCGAGTCGGGGTCGGGCAAGACCACGCTCCTGCAACTGGTCTCGGCGCAGCTCGCAGCCGATGCCGGATGCGTGCGTTACCGCATGCGCGACGGCGCCACCCGCGACCTGGCGACGCTAGGCGAAGCGGAACGTCGATTCCTGTTCCGCACCGATTGGGGATACGTGCACCAGGATCCCGCCATGGGCTTGCGCATGGCGGTCTCCGCCGGCGCCAATGTCGGCGAGCGGCTGATGGCGACGGGCTGGCGCAACTACGGACAGATCCGCAGCGCCGCCGAGGATTGGCTGGACCGTGTCGAGATCGCGCGCGCCCGCATCGACGATCCGCCGCTGACCTATTCCGGCGGCATGCGGCAGCGCTTGCAGATCGCGCGCAACCTCGTGACCGCGCCGCGGCTGGTGTTCATGGACGAGCCGACCGGCGGCCTCGACGTTTCGGTGCAGGCGCGGCTGCTCGACCTTCTGCGCAGCCTCGTCCGTCAGCTTGGGCTTGCAGCCATCGTCGTCACGCACGACCTCGCCGTGGCGCGGCTGCTGTCGCATCGCGTTCTTGTGATGAAAGACGGTGACATCATCGAAGCCGGCCTGACCGATCAGGTTCTGGACGATCCGCGCGAGGCCTACACGCAACTCCTTGTCTCATCGATCCTGCCAACATGAGCGACACATGACGACGCAGACGGCCGCTACCCTTACCGTCGCCGATGCGGCGAAGACCTTCACCATGCATCTGCAGGGCGGCGTCCGACTGCCTATCATGAGGGGAGTGAATTTTGCCGTAGCGCCGGGCCAGTGCGCGGTCCTGAACGGGCCTTCGGGCGCCGGGAAATCCTCGATCCTGAAAATGATTTTCGGCAGCTATCGCTGCGACAGCGGCAGCATCCTGGTGCGCGATGGAGGCCAAACCATCGACATTCCCGCCGCCACCCCGCGGCAAGTCATCGCGCTGCGCAAGAGCGCTATCGGCTATGTCAGCCAGTTTCTGCGGGCGGCCCCCCGCGTCGCCGCGCTCGATGTCGTCGCCGAACCGCTGTTCGCGAACGGCGCCAACATCGACGACGCGCACGCCAAAGCCGGCGCGCTGTTGCAACGGCTCGATATCGCGAAGCGGTTGTGGCCGCTGCCGCCGGCGACGTTTTCCGGCGGCGAACAGCAGCGCGTCAATATCGCGCGCGGATTGCTGCCCGATCTACCGCTGTTGTTGCTGGATGAGCCGACCGCATCGCTCGACGCCGCCAACCGCTCCGTCGTCGTCGATCTGATCGGCGAAAAGAAGCGCGCCGGAACCGCCATCGTCGCCATCGTCCACGACGACGACGTGCGCGACGCCATCGCAGACGTCGTCATCGATGTCTCGCAGTTCGCAACGGCGGCGTGACCCGTCATGGCGATCCAGCAACCCATGATTTTTGCAAACGCCCGAGTCGTCCTGGCGGACGCTATCGTCGAACGCGGGTGGGTCGCGGTGGCGGACGGCGTCATCGCCGAGATCGGCGATGGCGAAGCGCCTGCGGGCGCCGAGGATTGCGGCGGCGATCTCCTGATCCCCGGTCTCATCGAACTGCACACCGACCATCTCGAGGCGCACTATATGCCGCGTCCGGGCGTCTATTGGGACGCGGTGGCGGCGGTGGTGTCCTACGACGCGCAGCTCGCGACCTGCGGCATTACGACGGTGCTGGATTCGCTGCGCGTCTGGCGCGAGGAAGGCGCCGACCACATCGGTGGCGAAGCGTCCGTGTTGGCCGGCGCCATCGACGACGCGCGGCGATCGGACCTGCTGCGGATCAGCCATTTCCTGCATCTGCGCTGCGAGGTCCCGATGCCCAACGTGGTGGAGGAAGCCGCGGCGCTGATCGGGCGCCCCGAAGTCCGGCTGCTGTCGCTCATGGACCACACGCCGGGCCAGCGGCAATTTCGCGATGAGGCGAAACTACGAACCTATTATCGCGGCAAGTCGGGCGGGATGAGCGATGCGCAACTCGACAAGCTGTTTGGCAAGCGCCATGAATACGCGGCGCGCTACGGCGAGAGCAATTATCGCGCGCTGGTGAAGCTGGCGCAGCGGCACGGGACGCCGCTCGCCAGCCACGACGACACGACGCTCGATCACGTGGGGCAGGCCGTCGCCGACCGCGTCGCCGTCGCCGAATTCCCGACAACCGCCGAGGCCGCGGCGGCGCTGCACGGCGCCGGCGTCCGCGTCCTGATGGGCGCCCCCAATCTCGTGCGCGGCGGCTCGCACGCCGGCAATGTCGCGACCGTCGATCTGGCGCAAGCCGGATTGCTCGACGTCATGTCCTCGGACTACGTGCCGGCAAGCCTTTTGATGGCGGCGCTGCATCTGCCGAAAGCGGTGTCCGGCGTCACGCTGCCGGCAGCCCTTCGAACCGTGACGAAAACACCGGCCGACGCGGTGGGGTTGACCGACCGCGGCGAGATCGCGCCGGGCAAGCGGGCCGATCTGGTGCGCGTTCACGTGGCGCGCGAGGCGCCGGTGGCGCGCGCGGTGTGGCGCGCCGGCCAGCGCGTCGCATGACGATCGGTCCCGGCGCGCTCGCGTTGATTGTCGGGCCGAGCGGCGCCGGCAAGGACACCGTGATCAACCTCGTTCGCCCGCAGTTTGGCGGCGATTCCGGAATCATCTTCCCGCGTCGCATCGTCACGCGCCCCTCCTCCGCCGCGGAAGACCACGACAGTTTGACGACGGCGGAATTCGAAAGGCGGATCTCGGACCGTGCCTTTGCGTTTTGGTGGGAGGCGCATGGTCACCGCTATGCGCTGCCGCGGGCCGTCGACGATCACATCCGGTTGGGACACGTCGTGGTCTGCAATGTCTCGCGAGGGATCGTCGACGCGTTGCGTCAACGCTATGCGCGGATCGTTGCGGTGTCGATTACCGCGCCACCCGATCTGCTTGCCGCGCGCCTCGCCGCCCGCGGCCGCGCCAGCGACGGCGCCGTCGCCGCGCGGATCGCCAGACGCGACAGCGCCGACGCCGACCTCAATCCAGACGCCGTTATCGATAACTCCGGCAGCCCCGACGCCGCCGCCGCGCGGCTCACCCAGATCCTGCGCGATCTTGCGGCAACCTAACGCCAACGATCTTATCGGTCGTCATTTCGACAATCGATTCTGATTTCCCCCAATTCGCCGATCGCAAATCGATCTCCAGGCCAGATCAACGTCGTCGATCCGTATTCATCGATAACGGCCGGACCCGTCGCGCCAAATCCTTTCGGAAGATCGCGGCGGCGATAGGCGTTCGTCTGCGCCCATCCACGCGATTCGCCGAAATAAACCGACCGAGGAATGGGTTCGGGATCGACGTGGGCGTGCGCTTCCGAAGGGACGAGACCGGGTTTCTCGGCGCGCACGAACGCCGACACGTGCAGCGCCTGGATTTCGACGGCCGCGCCGGGGTCGGCATGGCCGTTGCGCCGCCGATAGTCGCGAACGAAGCCGTCGCGGAGCGCATCGGCGTTCATGGCTCCCCCAAGCGCGACCTTGATGTTGTGCCGCTGGCCGACGAAGCGCATTTCGGCATGCCGCTCGAAGACGACGACGGCGTCGCCGAAGTCCGCTGCAAGCGAGCGACGCGCGGCGGCCTCCAGGTCCTCTAAAGCGCGCGCGATCGGCTCGACGATCTCTGCATCGACGCGCCGGATGAAGGTCGCCGACAGATCAAGCCGCGTATCGCAATGGAGCATGCCGAGCGCTGAAAAATTGCCAGGCTCGGGCGGAATGACGACCGTCGGAATCAAGAGTTCGTGCGCCAGCGCACATCCGTGCAACGGTCCGCCCCCGCCATAGCAGAACAAGACGAAATCGCGGGGGTCGCGGCCTTGTTTGACCGACACCTGCCGGATGGCGTCCGCCATCGTCACGGACGCGATCGCCAGAATTCCCTCAGCCAGTTTCGCTTCGTCTGTTGGCATACGGTAGCCCAGGGGCGCGGCGATGCGCGCCAGCGCGGCGCTGGCGGCGCTGCGGTCAAGGCGCAGCGCTCCGCCCAGGAACCCATCCGGATCAAGCCGACCCAGCAGAAGGTTGGCGTCGGTCATCGTCGGCTCCGAACCGCCGCGACCATAACAGACCGGTCCCGGCGTCGACCCTGCGCTGCGAGGCCCTACCGACAGCCGGCCGTGAGCATCGACGCTGGCGATGGACCCGCCGCCCGAGCCCACTTCAACGATGTCGAGCACGGAGGCGCGAAGCGGAAACCCTTTCACGTATCCACCGACGTAATAGGTCGATTCGACGGAGAACCGGCCGTCGGCGACATGTGCGCATTTCGCCGTGGTGCCGCCCATATCGAAGGCGATTACATTCGGCAAGTCGAGCGCCTGCGCATAAACCGCCGCGCCGATTGCGCCTCCCACCGGACCGGACTCGACGAGCGCAACAGGCTGCGCCGCGGCGCGCTGGGCGGAGAGCAGGCCGCCGTTCGAGCCCATCAGGAAAAGCCTGCCCGCAAAGCCGCGCGCGCGAAGATCGCTTTCGAGCCTTGCGACATGAGCGCCGACCTGCGGGCCGACGAAGGCGTTGGCGGCGACGGTCGAGCAGCGTTCGTATTCGTACCATTCGCGCGTGAGATCGACACTGCATGTCACGAAGACGCCGGGAAGCAGCGCGCGCAAGCGCGCCGCAACGGCGCGTTCGGGCTCCGGGTTGGCGTAGGAATTCATCAGGAACACGCCCACGGCGCCGACGGCGAGATCGTCAAGAATCTTGGCCAGGGCGACAAGGTCCGGATCGCTGACGGGTCGCACGACGTCGCCCTGGCTATTGGCGCGCTCGTCGATTTCAAAACGCAGATTGCGGGGAATAAGCGGTTCGTTGCGCCGATAGTGAAGATCGAAGGGGTCCGGCCGGTTGGCGCGCGCAATTTCCAACACGTCGCGAAACCCTTTGGTGGTGACCAACGCAGTCTTGGCTCCACTGCGCTGCAACAATGCGTTGATCACGAGCGTCGTCCCGTGATTGATCCGGTCGGCTTCCGCCGGCGAGACGCCCGCCTTCTCGAAACAGTCGAAGATCGCGCTCGCAAAATCGCCATAACTGGTCGGGCTCTTCGCCACTATCAAACGGCCGGACGCGCTGTCATAGGCGACGAGGTCGGTGAACGTGCCGCCAATATCAATTGCCACGGCGTAAGGCATCATTCTCTCTAGGAGCGGCTGACCGCCGCGCGGCCCCAAGGCGAGACCTCGTGGGTGGCGCACGCCCGCTTCATTGCGGGCGCGTCGCCAGGCGCAGTTTCTCGACGATCGGAGCGGGGGCTCCGCTCACGCCGTCGACGAGCGACGCGATCGAGTATCCGTTCAATGGATCGACGTTTATGCCGAACGTCCTGCCTTCTGCGGCAAACTCTGGATCATTGACCATTTTGTCGAAGGCATCCCGCAAGATTTCGAGGCGCGGCGCCGGGACGTCCGGCGGAGCCATCAGCGTCTGCCCGATGTCTGTCACGCTGCCCAACAGCGCAAGCACCTGGCGATCCGTGTCGTTGTCTGCAAGTTCAACGATGGCGGGCGCGTCGGGCGCGAGCTTCGAACGCTTTTGCGAGATTGCGTAAAGGACCGAGACGCGATGGTTGGATGTCCAGTCGCTATTCTCGAGCACATCGCTCAGCGCGGCGCTGCCGACGGCCGCCACTTCTCCGCGCTCCATCGCTAGGAATTGCGGGCGCTGCGATGCGTATCCGCGGATGACCTCGAATTTCGTGCCGACGAGCCTGTTGAGCGCCCAAGGCACAATGGCCGACGTGCCCGATGCGCCGCTCGCGCTGACGATGACGACGCGGTCGCGCGCATCCTGAATTTTCACGACGCCGCTGGAGGTCCAGGCGATCCCAACCAATTCGACGGGCTGGACGCGTCCGATCCAACTGAATCGCTCCGGCTGGTATTTCGCGGCCGGATCGAGATTCTTGTTGAGGACGACGGTCGGCTGCACCGTCGAAAGTGTCAGACCGTCGCGCGGCGCGACATTGTAGATGTATTCGGCGGCGACCACGCTCGATGCGCCGGGCATGTTGCGGGGCACGACCGTCGGGCCGCCGGGGATGTATTTTTTAAGGTAGCGGGCCATCAACCGAGCGCCGAGGTCGTAGACGCCCGCTTCGCCCGATCCGATCACCAGCGAAATCGTTTTGCCGGCGTAGAAGTTCGCGTCCGTCTGGGCAGCCGCTTGCATCGCGAGCGCGCAGATCAGCGCGATCCCAGTCGCGCGGCCGATCATCGTGAAAGACGTTCCCATTGGCGTTCCTCGTCCCCGTGCGGTCTTATTGCTTCGCGGCCGTCAGAGGACGACGCCATAGTCTTCTTGCGCTGCCTTCAGCGTGACGTATCCGCAATCGAGGTCCCGTTGCAGGGCGGCGCGGGCGCGACGCATCGGATCGCCATATCCCCCGCCCCCGCCCACCTCCATGCGCACCAGATCGCCGGGCGAGACAGGGTAGGCTTTCGTTTTATAAAGCGTCTTGGATTCTCCCGAGGGCTTGAAAACCGTCACCCAGCCCGATTTCGCCGCCTTGCCGCCGCGCACGCCCCAAGGGGGGCAACGCAGCCGGTCGAAGTCGACTCGCAAGTTGACGGGTTCGGTGATGCGGTAGGTTTTGACGACGCCAAGGCCGCCTCGAAATTCCCCGGGGCCGCCCGAATCCGGCCGCAAGGCGAATTCCTCGACGAGGAACGGATACAGGGCCTCCTGAAGTTCGATCGGCACGACGCGCGTATCCCCATGCGCCATCGTGCGATAGGGACCCGAACCATCGGCGCCCGCTCCTGCGCCCCAGCCGCCGTAGCCGCCGTCGATGAGGTCCAGCGGCCTGCCGTCGAGCCGCCGCCCTTGCAGGCGCAACACAGCGAACGTGCCAAAGTGGCCACCCGTCACGCGCTCGGGCAGCGCAGCCTCGAACGCGCGAATGACGGCGTCGATGACGGTCGGAAACGCGCGGTTGTAGTTGCCGATCGGAGCCGTCGGCGCCGCGCTGAGCAATGTGTTTGGCGGCAAAACGAGCCGAAGCGGCCGGAACGTGCCCTCGTTCGCAGGCTCCTCCGGACCGATCAGATATTTCAACGCGACGCGCGCCGTGGTTAGGCCGCCGCCGAAGAAGCCGGCGTTGATGCATCCGGGCGCCTGTGGCGGCAGGCCCGAATAATCGATCGTAAGGCCATCGCCCTCGACGACGACTTGCACCGTGATCGGCAGCGGGACATCCGTCTCGCCATCGCCATCGAGCACGGCCTCCGCCTCGTAGCATCCATCAGGCATGGCGGCGATGCGAGCGCGCGACACGGCCTCAGCATGATCGAGGATCAGGCCGGTCGCCTTCTCGAAGCGATCCGCGCCGTATCGCTCGGCGAGCGCCGCAACGCGGTCGCGTCCGAGAAGGCAGCCGGCGAGCTGAGACGCGACATCGCCCAGCAGTTCCACAGGAAAGCGGCTGTTGCGCTCGATGATGCGATAGAGATCGTCGTTGCGGCGGCCCTCACTCCACAGTTTCACGGTCGGAAGCTGCAGGCCTTCCATAAAGATATCAGTCGAGCGCGGGACGGCCCCTCCGAGATCGATCCAGTGCATGTTGATGGCTAAGAACCCGACCAGCCGGCTGTGATCGGGGCCGACGCGAATAGGCGTATACATCACGACGTTGTTCAGATGCTGCCCCTGCACGACGGGGTCGTTGCACACCACGACGTCGCCATGCCGCAGGCCACTCGCGCTGTAGGTTTTCAGCCCTTCGCGAACCGCCATGCCGACGGAGTCGGCGACGAAGATCGGCATACCGCCGTTATTTTGCGCGACCAGACGCCCACCAGCGTCAAGCACGCCGACCGCGTAATCCTTGTATTCGTAGATGAACGGGCTGAAGGCCGTGCGCGTGATGTTTGCGTCGATCTGGTTCGTTGCTGCGATGACCCCATGCCTGATGACTTCAAGCGTGATGGGATCAACGCCCTCAGCGCGATGAAACACAAATGTCCTCCTATCGACGGCTCCGTACTTTCGCCCATCGTTGTTGTGGGAATCAAACCATCGAAACCATGTTTTTAAACCTGTGATATTTTTAACAGCATCACAAACGGATTATCGTGCCGCTATCACGGCCCGCCGGCATCAACCGCTCACCCATACGGGGCACGTTTGTTAACGCTGCTTAGCGGTCGCGGTTGGTTAGCCGAGCGTCGATGACCCTGCTCGTGGGCGGTTGGCGAGAATGCCGGCCGCCGAGACTTGGTTTCGCTCGCGCTTTTTGACCGGTTGGGCAAAGAAGGCCCGTCCTACACCGCCATCGCGTGCAGCGTCGCGGCGACCTGATCGTGGCTGTATGGTTTTGAGAAAAACGCGCTGCCAGGAGGCAAGACGATGCGCTCAGGCTCATCGGAAGCAGACAAACCGATGATCCTGATATGCGGCCAGCGCCTGAACACGTGCGCTGCAAGCTGCATTCCGTTGATCTCGCCTGGCATATAGATGTCCGTCACCAGGACGCCAATGTCGGATCGTCGCTCGAGAAGCTGAAGCGCTTGAGCGCCCGTGCCCGCGTCCAGCGCCTCAAATCCTTCATCCTCCACCAAATCGAACGACATCAGGCGCATGAGCGGGTCGTCATCGACGACAAGCACCACTGGTTTATTATGCTGCATGTCCCGAACCTTCCGTCGCCGACCGGTCTCTTAGCGAACATTAACGTTTAGCCGTTAACAGTTGGTTGGGTGGCTGGTTCCAAACCATGATCGTTTTGTGACAGGATTGCGCATGCGTCTGACACCGCCACGCCTTCTCACCATGCTTGTCTCCCTCGCCATCGTCGCAGTGACGATCGTCAGCCTGCAATGGCGAATCCCAACGATCGGGCGCTTTGTCGCGAGCCATCGCCTCGAGCTTTTGGTCGCAGGCTATGTCGTGCTGCTTCTCGGCGTGATCGTTGATGGGTTGTGAGGGCTGCGGGAACGCGCGAGCGTTGCCCGCAGGCCGAAGGCGTTTCGAACTGCCCGCGCCGACGAAGCCATCGATGACGTTCGCTGCGTCGGTAACGTCGACAATGCAACCCAAGGCTTTGGCAGGGCTTCGGCAGCGGCGTCCTACTCGGGCGACCCAGGCTTGAGCGAATCGAGAACCGCTTCAGGCGCGACATCGCGCTTCAGTTCGTCGAGGTCCGATGCTTCTCCTGCTGCAACGCCAAGCTTCCCCGCGATGGCTGCCGTCAAGGTGATCAGCCGCGTCACTTCGTGTTCCGCCAGCAAGTTGATCTGCAGGTCGAGGTCTGCGCGTCGGTCGGCGGCCTGCGCCGCGCGGTTTTGGCTGATGAGCACGAAGGTCGATAGAAAAATCGCCTCCACCGACGCCGCGGTCGCCAGAATGACAAACGTCGGGTCGAAGCGCGGCGCGCTGGGTAGAAGACCGATGTTCGCGCCGACCCACGCGATGAGAATCGCTAAATGAACATAGACGAAGACCATGCTTCCGGTGAAGGTCGTGACTGCGCCAGCGATCTTGTCCTGAAGCTTGGCGTTGCTTTCCTCCCGATCTCGCCGCTCGCGAAGCGCGGCAATATTGCGCTCCAGAGCGCTGTTGAGCCCTTGCGGCTGGGGCGGCGGGACCGTGGGATCTCGCGGTTTCGGCTGCACGCGAACTCCACATCAACCAACACAACGGCTCCGCCGCACCGAAGCCAATACAGCCTTGAGGGCCGCTCACAGCTTCGGGTCGGCGGGACGATTGCGTTCGAAAAAAGTTCGCCGCTACTTTTGCTGCCGGCTTTGCGCATGCGCCTTGTTTGAATGCTCGTGCGCATCCTTGGAATGCATGTTGGCCTGCTCGGATTGCTGCTGACCCTTCGCGTGATCGCCCTTGGCGTGATGTTCTGCTGCAGTGCGGTGCTCCTTGGCGGCCTTATCGTGCTTCTCGGCGGCCGCAGTGTGCGCTTTATCGGGCATGATTTTTGTCCTGTCGTTCCCAGCTGTGGTGATAACCACCGCCTGCGCGCATCGTTCCGCCCCCAACGAGCCGTCGCGGCGCAAACCACGGCGGTCTTCTGGTAAGGCGCCCTCTCAAGCGACGGCGGCTTTGGCCGCCTGAATCGCGCGCCAAACCCGCTCGGGAGTGGCCGGCATCGGGAGATGACGAACGCCGAGATCGGCTAACGCGTTCGCCATGGCGTTGGCGACCGCCGGCATGGCTCCGACGCAGCCAGCCTCGCCGGCGCCCTTCACGCCCAGTGGATTTGTCTTCGTCGGAACTGGGTTCGCCTTGACGTTGATGCGGCAGAAATCGGCGGCATGAGGCATCGCGTAGTCCATGAACGACCCGGTCATCAGCTGACCCGCGCCGTCAAATTGGATGTCCTCCTTCAGAATCTGTCCAACGCCCATGGCTACGCCGCCGATGATCTGCCCTTTGAGCAGAAGCGGATTGAGGACGGTCCCGACATCGTCGACGACGTTGTAACCGACCACTTCGGTCGTCCCCGTCTCCGGATCGATCTCAACTTCGCAGACGTGAACGCCGTTCGGAAAGTTTTCCTGCTTGGCGGTGTACACGGCGGTCGAAAACAACCCGGCTTCGATGTCGTCCGGCAGCTTCGACGGGTCGAGGGCGTCTCTCGCCACGTCCTTGATCGTCTTCGTCTGGTTGGATCTCGGACTGGAAAAGATCCCGTCCGAAAAATCAATGTCGTCGGGCGCCAGCTTCAGGTTATGCGCAACGATGCGTTTCGCCTTTTCGATCAGCTTCAACGAGGCGTTGTGAAACGCCGAACCCGACATCGTCGCCGAACGAGACCCGCCCGTGCCTTCGCCGAAAAAGACCTTGTCCGTGTCGCCCTGGATGTACTGAATGTCGTCCGGGTGAACACCGAGCTTGTCGGCGACGATCTGTTTGAACGTCGTTTCGTGTCCCTGCCCCTGCGTCACGCTGCCAGACACGATTTGAAGGGTGCCGCCGCGATCGAACCGAATTTCGGCGCCTTCGAGGCCGGGCGCCGCTGCGCGTTCGATCGTGTTCGACATACCAAAGCCGCGCAGCTTTCCCCTCTTTCGCGACTCTTGCTTTCGCTGCATGAATCCGTCCGCATCGGCGAGCCGCAGAGCCAGGTTCATCCCCGTTTCGAAGTCGCCGCAATCGTAGGTGAACGTCAGAGCCGTCTTGAAGGGCATGGCGTCGGCCGGGATGTAATTGCGTCGCCGCAGTTCGACGGCGTCGATGCCGATTTGCGCGGCCGCGCAATCGACCATGCGCTCGATGACGTAGGCGGCCTCCGGCCGGCCGTTTCCGCGATACGGGCGCAGAGGTTGCGTATGCGTGAACACCGCAGTGGACTCGACATACATGGCCGGCGTTCGGTAGACGCCGGCGAGCGTCCCAAGGTTGCCCGTGTAAGCCTGAAATCCTGTTTGCAGATAGGCGCCGGCGTTCGCGAACGAAAAGACGCGCATGCCGAGAAATCGCCCGTCTTCGTCGAGCGCGAGTTCCGCATCGGTCACATTATCCCGCGCTTGCGCGTCGGAGAGAAACGCTTCGGACCGCGTGCTCGTCCATTTGACCGGTCGGCTGATCATCTTCGCCGCAAGCATCGTCAGCGGAACCTCGTTGTAAACCGCCGATTTCATGCCGAAGCTGCCGCCGATGTCCGGCGCGACAATTCTGAGCCTGTGCTCGAGCATCTTCACCACGCTCGCGAGTTCCGCACGGAAGGGGTGCGCGCGCTGCAAGGTCGTATAAACGGTGAACGTGTCGCCGACCGCATTGTAGTCGCTCACGCAGCCGCGAGGCTCCATGGAGGCGGTGGTCACGCGGTTGATGACAAAACGTTGTCGCACCACGTGGGCGGCCTGAGCGAACGCCTGCGCCGTCTTCTCCTTGTCGCCGTGAATTGCGGTGAAGCAGGTGTTGTCTTCGCAATCGTCCCAGACAAGCGGAGCCCCGGGCGACGCCGCTTCGGCGGTCGCCATCATGGCGGATTTCGCCTCATAATCGACGTTGACGAGATCGGCCGCGTCCATGGCTTGGCTTTTCGTCTCGGCGACGACAAACGCCACGTAGTCGCCGACGAACCGCACGACGTCGTCGACGAGAGCCGGGTATCGCGGCCGATAGTTCGGCGACCCATCACGACGTTTATGTGTGGCAGGCGTTGGCAGGTCGTCCCATCCAGACGCCTTCCAGTCCTCGCCCGTCAGCACGCACAAAACGCCTGGCGCCGCTTTGGCCAAAGACGTGTCGATCGAAAGGATTTTCGCATGCGCGTGCGGCGACCGAACGACGTGCCCGTAGGTCATTCGCCCCAAGACGATGTCATCGACATAAAGGCCGCCGCCGCGCAACAGCCGCAGATCCTCAAATCGCGTGACGCTCTGACCGATCGCAAACTCGCCCATGTCGCCTCGTCGCTTCGCCTCAACCGCCAGCTTAACATGCTGGATAGGCGCGATGGAGTTTCCCGTCCAGCCGTTTGCTGGGACCGAGCCGATGCGATTGCATTCCAATCGCCGTCATAACGGCTTTTCCGCCTGAGCGGGGCGGCCCATTTCCCGGGTCCTGTTGTAAACGCGCACCAAACCGCGTTCCGAAGTGGCCGTGCGTTGCTCTCCGCTGAACTCAACGCCGATCTTTCGGATTGCGGACAACGATAAGCCGCGGCCCTACGCCTCAGGCGACTGACGTCAAAGCATCGTGTAAATCCCCCGCCGTACGCGCGCGTCGCGCCCGCTCGACAAGGCTCCGATCGCGCAATCGCCGTGCGGCGCATGCAAGCGCGCCCAATGACGCTTCGTTTTCGTCCTCGGGCAGAAGAAGCAACAGAATGAGGTCGACAGGAAGCTCGTCCACCGCCTCAAAAGCGATCGGTCGCCGCATCCTCGCAAAGACGCCCACAGGCGTCGCCACATCGCGGAGCCTTGCATGCGGAAGAGCGACGCCAGCGCCGACGCCGGTCGAGCCCAACGCCTCGCGCTGCAGGAGCGGAACCAAAATCGTCTCGGTCGACACGTTGATCTTTTGCGCGGCCACAGCGGCAAGTCGCGTCAGCGCCATAGTCTTATTGGCGGCCGCCACGTCCAAAACAGTGCGTTCGATCGAGACGAACCGACTGATCGTCGCCGACATACCCGACTCCATCGAGGCTCCTCTAATCGGGGGCGCGCAGCCGATACCCGATTCCCGTCTCTGTGAGAATGTAGCTTGGGCGCTCCGGGTGAGGCTCGATCTTCTGCCGCAATAGGCGAATGTAGACGCGCAAATACTGCGGGTCCGTCGCCGCACCCCAGATGGCCCGCAGAAGATGAGCGTGCGTCACGACCTTTCCGGCGTGCTGAACCAGATGGCGCAGGATTTCGTATTCCCTTGGCGTCAGCTTTACGTCGCGCCCCGCCACCACGACAAGACGCCGCACGAGGTCGACCGACAACTCGTCCACCTGAAAGACCGGACGCACTCCATGCTCATGCAAGGCGTGACGAAACGCGGCTCGGATGCGAGCCAGCAGTTCGTTCATGCCAAACGGCTTGGTGACATAGTCGGAGGCGCCGAGATCGAGCGCTTCGACCTTGCCGCGCTCATCTTCGCGGCTCGATAACACGACAACTGGAACGTTTTCGTATTGCGCCGTGATTGCGCGCAGCAACTCGTGCCCGTCCATATCGGGCAGGCCCAGGTCCAGCACGACGAGATCCGGTTTATCTTCCGACAAAGCCAGGAGCGCGGCCTTCGCATTGGCCGCTTCGGCGACGTCGAAGCCTTGCGTGCTCAGCCCCATGCGCAGGAGCTTGCGGATCGGCGGCTCGTCATCGACGACCAGGATTTTGTTGCGTGAGCTCGTCATGCGGCTGTGTCGGGGCGATCGGGTTGCTCTGGAACAGGAAGCCGCAACGTAAAGACGGCGCCGGCGCGGTCGGTTCGATTGGCGGCGCCGATCGAACCGCCCATCGCTTCCATGAAGCCACGCGCAATCGCAAGACCAAGTCCGGTTCCCGCTCGAATTTGGTCGGTTTTTCGCGCGCGATAAAACTTGTCGAAGATGCGCTCCGCCTCATCCGCCGTAAAGCCGGCGCCTTCATCCAACACCTGTAGTCGCAATGTGTCGATGTCGCGCCAGGCTTCGATATCGATGGCTGAGCCTATCTTGGCGTACTTCGCTGCGTTATCGAGAAGATTGAACACGACTTGCTCGAAGAGCACGGCGTCGACGTTAACGAGCGGAAGATCGTCAGGAAGATAAACATCGACGCGATGGTCGGAAAGGATTTTGGCGGCGCGGCGCAACACGGAGCCAACCATGTCGGCAATGTCATGCAGCGCGAAATTGGGAACGACCGCGCCGGCCTCCAGCCGCGTCATATCGAGAAGGTTGGCGATAAAGCGGTTAAGCCGTTCCGCCTCGTCGACGAGCGTGCCGACAAGTTCGCTCTTGTCCGCAGCGCCAAGATCGGCGTCGAGATCGCGCAGCGCGCTGGCGGCGCCGAGGATGGACGCCAACGGGGTCTTCAGGTCGTGAGAGATCGAGGTCAGGAGGGCTTGGCGCAGGCGATCGGTTTCCGCGGCCCGCTCGGCGCGATCCAAATCTTCGACGAGGCGCACGCGCTCGATCGCGAGCGCGCCTTGATCGGCCAAAGCGTCAAAAAGGCGCCTCTGCTCGCGCGTCAAGATGGGTCCTTCAAGGTCGGCGTCGAGACCGATCACGCCGATTGATCCGCGCCCCGTACGCATCGGCAGGAACAGCCGCTTGGCGCCCGGCAGCGTGTCGGCGCCGCGTCCCGCCGGTTCCTCGCTGGCGAAAGCCCAGCGGGCGGCGGCAAGGTCCGCATCGTCGAGCGTGTCCTCCGGCGGATAGCCTGCGCGCACCGCCAGCGCGGCGCCGCTCGGCAGCAGGACGACGACCCTAACCTTCAGCATGGACGCAATCTGATACGCCATCGCCCACAGAACGTCGTCGAGCTTGCCGCAACTCGCGAGCTTGCGGCTGAAGCTGTACAGAGCTTCCGTGGCCCGCGTGCGCATTCGCGCGCTCAACGCCTGCAATCTCGCGCGCGCAGCGAGGTTGGAGACGATCACCGCCACGAGCGTGAAGAACAGCAACGCCGCGACGTTGGTGGGTTCGGCGATCGACAGCGTGTAGAGCGGCGGCAAAAAGAAGAAATTATAGGCGAACGACGACAAGACGACCGCCCAAAGCGAGGGCCAAAGACCGAAGCGGATCGCGGTCAGAATGATGGACGTCAGAAAAACGAGATCGACGCTTTCAAGACCGATCAGCGGCTCCAGCAGACGCGCCAAGACCAGCGCCAGCAAGGCGCCCGCGCTCGCGAAAGCGAAGCCGACGAGGTGTTGGCGTGCGGCGCCCGGTTGTTCCGCTATGGGCGCGGGCTTTGAAGGCGCGACCGGCGCTCCGGCGATCACATAGACGCTGATGTCGCCAGCCCGCCGCACGAGGTCGTGGACGACGGAGCCGCGGATCAGTTCGAACAGCCGCGAGCGGCTTGATTTGCCGATGACGATTTGAGTGATGTTGTTCTCACGCGCCCAGGCGAGGACATCGTCCGCAATCCTGCGTTCGGCGGCGGGAATCGCCTGAACCTCCGCGCCAAGACGCTCGGCGATGCGCATGGTCTCTGCGATGCGATCGCGTTCGGTTTCACTCAATTGGAGACCGCGGCCGCCTTCCACCCAAAGGGCCGTCCACGGCGCACGCAGGCGATCCGCCAATCGCTTGGCGTGGCGCACATGTTCCGCCGAACGGCGATCTTCGCTGACGCAGACCACAACGCGTTCACCGGCGGCCCAGGGGCCGGCGATCGCGTGCGCGCGCATATGCGTGAGGAGTTGCTCATCGACGCGCTGCGCCGTGCGCCGCAACGCGAGTTCGCGCAGCGCGGTGAGATTGCCGGCGGAGAAATAATGTTGAAGCGCGCGTTCGGCGTTTTTCGGCACATAGACTTTGCCGTCTTTGAGGCGCTGAATCAGATCATCCGGCGTGAGGTCGACGACTTCGATCGCGTCGGCGCGGTCGATGAGGCGGTCTGGCACGGTTTCGCGCACGCGAATGCGCGTGATGCGGGCGACGACGTCGTTCAGGCCTTCGACATGCTGGATGTTGAGCGTCGTATAGACGTCGATCCCGGCGCCCAGAAGCTCCTCGATATCGAGAAATCGCTTGGGATGGCGGCTGCCGGGCGCGTTCGTGTGAGCGAGTTCGTCCACGAGGACAAGAGCTGGACGACGCGCGAGGATGGCGTCGATGTCCATTTCCGCGACGGTGCGGCCCCGATAGTCGACGATCCGCGGCGGAACAATCTCCAACCCTTCGATGAGCGCCATGGTCTCGGCGCGACCATGCGTTTCCGCGACGCCCACGACGACATCGACGCCTTCGCGGCGACGGGCGTGCGCATTCGTCAGCATCTCGTACGTCTTGCCGACGCCGGGCGCGGCGCCGAGGAAAATCTTGAGCAGGCCGCGGCCCTGCGCGGCTCCCTCTTCAAGAAGCGCTTCCGGCCGGGCGCGCCCGTGGTTTGTTTGGTTTGAAAACGCGGTCGCCACGCGGCACGGCCCGATTTGATCGCTTGCGGCGCAGACTTAATCAGGACGGACTGAGGCCGTCGAGCGCGAGGTTGAGTTCGAGAACGTTGACGCGCGGTTCGCCGAGAAAACCGAGGAGACGACCCCGCGTTTGCGCCTCGACCAGCGCGCGAAGCCGATCCTCGGGAAGGCGGCGCGCTTTCGCGACGCTCCCAATTTGAAACAGCGCAGCTTCGGGCGAAATCTCGGGATCGAGACCAGACGCCGAGGCGGTGACGAGATCGATCGGCACGGCCGCGTCCGGGTTCTTTGCTTTCCACGCCGCCACGTCGTTCTTAACGCGGTCGATGAGGGCGGCGTTGGTCGGGCCAAGGTTCGAGCCCGACGAACTGGCGGCGTTGTAGGGCGCCGGCGTCGTCTTCGTGCTGTCGTTCGGATCGGCCGTCGTCGTGGCCGACGGGCGCCCATGGAAATATCTGTCGCTCGAAAAGTCCTGCCCGATGAGCTCCGAGCCGATCGTCACGCCGTCGCGCACGATGAGACTGCCGGCCGCGGCGCGAGGAAAGAGAAGGCCGGCGACTCCCGTCATCGCAAGCGGATAGACGAGGCCCGTGACCAGGGTCAGAATCAGGACGATGACGATGGCGGGACGAAGTTGGCTGAGCATGGCGAATCCTCAAGCGAGATGCAGCGCGGAGACCACGAGATCGATGGCCTTGATGCCGACGAACGGCGCAGCGAGACCGCCCAGACCGTAGATCAGGAGATTGCGCCGCAGGAGCAGCGCGGCCCCGACAGCGCGATATTCGACGCCCCGCAGCGCCAGCGGGATCAGGGCGACAATGATTAGGGCGTTGAAGATGATCGCCGACAGGATCGCGCTCTGCGGCGACGCCAATCGCATGACGTTGAGCGCGCCGAGTTGCGGATAGAAGGCTAGGAACATAGCGGGGATGATGGCGAAATATTTTGCAACGTCGTTGGCGATCGAGAACGTCGTCAGCGCGCCCCGCGTCATCAACAATTGCTTGCCGATCTCCACGATTTCGATGAGCTTCGTTGGATCGGAGTCGAGATCCACCATGTTGCCGGCTTCGCGCGCCGCGACGGTGCCTGTGTTCATCGCGACGCCGACATCGGCTTGCGCGAGGGCCGGCGCGTCGTTTGTTCCGTCGCCGCACATGGCGACCAGTTTGCCTTTCGCTTGCTCTTCACGAATGAGGCTGAGCTTGTTCTCCGGCGTCGCCTGCGCGAGAAAATCGTCGACGCCCGCTTCAGCAGCGATGGCTGCCGCCGTCATCGGGTTGTCGCCGGTGATCATGACGGTTCGGATGCCCATCCGCCGCAACTCGGCGAAGCGGTCGCGAATGCCTCCTTTTACGATGTCTTTGAGGTGAATGACGCCAAGAAGGCGGCCGTTGCGACAGACGGCGAGCGGCGTGCCGCCGCCCTTCGCAATTTCTTCGGCGATGGTCTGGGCCTCGCGAATCTGCTCGTCGCTGGCGTGGCCCTTGAGCGCCTGACCCCCGACATTGGGGGAAGACGACAGGACAAGCGCATTGACGTAGGACACGATCGCGTCGACCGCGCCCTTGCGGATGACAAGGCCTTCAGCATCGACCCCGCTCATGCGCGTCTGCGCGCTGAAGGGCGCGAAGGTCGCCGCAAGATTAGCCATGTCGCGGCCGCGAATACCATATTTTTCCTTGGCAAGAACGACGATGGATCGGCCTTCCGGCGTTTCGTCGGCAAGCGAGGCCAATTGCGCCGCGTCTGCGAGCTCGGACTCGGCGACGCCGAGAATGGGACGAAAGTCCGTGGCTTGGCGGTTGCCGAGCGTAATCGTGCCGGTCTTGTCGAGAAGCAACGTGTCGACGTCGCCGGCCGCCTCGACCGCGCGACCGGACATGGCCAAGACGTTGAAGCGCACCAGCCGGTCCATGCCCGCGATGCCGATGGCGGAGAGTAACGCGCCGATAGTCGTCGGGATCAACGTAACAAAAAGCGCCACAAGCACGATCACGGGGATCGATCCCCCGGCGTAGGCCGCAAAGCTCGGGATCGTCGCAACCGCAAAGACGAAGATGATCGTCAATCCGGCGAGAAGGATGTTGAGCGCGATTTCGTTCGGCGTCTTCTGTCGCGATGCGCCTTCGACCAGCGCGATCATCCGATCGAGGAAGGTCGATCCGGGCGCCGACGTGATGCGGACGCGAATCCAGTCCGAGATCACCTGCGTTCCGCCGGTCACCGCGGATCGGTCGCCGCCCGATTCGCGGATCACGGGCGCCGATTCTCCAGTGATCGCGGCTTCGTTGACCGAAGCGACCCCTTCGATCACTTCGCCATCCGAGGGGATGATGTCGCCCGACTCGGCCAACACGACGTCGCCGATTTTGAGGTTTGCGCCTGGCATGGCCGTCCAGCGCGATCGATCGCCGCCAACCGCAGCCGCCGCGCCCCTGAGGACTTTCGCCTCCGTCTCGGTGCGCGTGCGACGGAGCGAGTCGGCCTGCGCCTTGCCGCGCCCTTCCGCCACGGCTTCCGCGAAATTTGCGAAGATCACGGTGAACCAAAGCCACAGAATAATCTGGCCGCTGAACGCCAGATGCTCGCCGCCTGTGACAAGATCGCGGACGAACAGAACGCTTGTCAGCGTCGCAACGACTTCGACGACGAACATGACCGGGTTCTTCATCATCAAGCGCGGATGAAGCTTTTTGAACGAAGACCCGACCGCCGCACCCAAGATGCTCGGTTCGAGGATGCTGGATTTCGGCATAGGCATGGAGGCGCCTCCGATGGAACGGCGTGATCGCGGACCGCGCTTCAATTCGATGAGAAGGTCTGGCCGGCTTCTGCGGCGAGATGCTCGCTGATCGGTCCGAGCGCGAGCGACGGAAAGAAGGTCAAGCCGCCGATGATGAGGATTACGCCGACTAGGAGGCCGATGAACAAGCCACCATGAGTCGGGAAGGTGCCGGCGGACGACGGCGTGGTCTTCTTCGCTGCAAGCGCGCCGGCGATCGCCAGAACCGGGATCTTTACGAAGAAGCGGCCGATCAGCATGCAGATTCCAAGCGTGGTGTTGTAGAAGAGCGTATTGGCGCTGAGGCCGGCGAACGCCGACCCGTTGTTCGCGGCCGACGATGTGTAGGCGTAGAGAATTTCTGAAAAGCCGTGCGGCCCCGGGTTGGCGGTCGCTGCAACGGCGGAGGGAATGACGCTGGCGAGCGCCGTAAAGCCGAGCATAACGAGCGGCAGGCAGAGGATGCCAAGCATCGCCATTTTGACCTCTTTGGCTTCGATCTTCTTGCCAAGGTATTCCGGTGTGCGGCCGACCATCAGTCCCGCTACGAAGACCGTGACGATGACGAAGATGAGGATGCCATACAGGCCGGCGCCGACGCCGCCGACGATGACCTCGCCGAGCTGCATGTTGATGAGCGGGATCATGCCGGCGAGCGCGGTAAAGGAATCGTGCATCGCATTGACCGCGCCGCACGATGCCGACGTCGTGATGACCGCGAACAAAGACGAGGCGGCGATTCCGAATCGCAGCTCCTTGCCTTCCATGTTGCCGCCGCTCAAACCGAGCGCATGCAGCAGGGGGTTGCCGGCCGCCTCCGACCAATAGACGACGATCACGCCGGCGATGAACAGGACGCCCATGGCTCCGAGGATCGCCCAGCCCTGACGCTGATCGCCAACCATACGTCCGAACATGTTGGTCAGACCCGCGCCGAGAACGAAGATCGAGATCATCTGCACGAAATTTGACAGCGCAGTCGGGTTCTCGAAGGGATGCGCCGCGTTGACGTTGAAGAATCCGCCGCCGTTGGTGCCAAGCATCTTGATCGCGATCTGGCTCGCGACGGGACCGACGGCGATCGTCTGCTTGGCGCCTTCCAGCGTCGTCGCATCGACATAGGCGCCGAGCGTCTGCGGAATGCCTTGCCAGACCAGAAACAGCGTGAAGGGAATGCAGATCGGCAGAAGGATGTAGAGCACGCAGCGCGTGACATCGACCCAGAACGATCCGATCGTGCGAGCGGTTGCGCGCGCAAAGCCGCGGATCAGCGCCACCGCAATGACGATGCCGCTCGCCGCCGACAGAAAGTTCTGATGCGTCAGGCCGAGCATCTGCACCAGATAAGACAAGGTGCTTTCGCCGCCATAGTTCTGCCAGTTCGTGTTGGTGATGAAGCTGGCCGACGTATTGAAGGCGAGGTCGGGCGCGACGGCGGATTGGTCGGCGGGATTGAATGGCAGATGATCCTGCAAACGCAACAGAGCGTAGAGGATCAAAAAGCCGAGGATGTGGAAGATCAGCATCGCCATCGTGTAGGAGAGCCAATGCTGCTCGTGGCGCTCGTCAACGCCCGCGACACGATAGAGGCCGCGTTCGACGGGCCTCAGAAGGGGCGATAAAAACGTGCGGTCCCCATTGAAAATACGCGTCATGTAGAGGCCGACCGGCTTGGTCAAAGCCACGATGATCGCGCAATAGAGCGCAATCTGCGCCCATCCGATGAAGGTCATGGCGGCGATCCTTAAAAGCGTTCTGGGCGGACCAGCGCGTAAGTGAGGTAGATGAGGAGACCGAGCGTCACGGCCGCGCCGAGCACATAGTCGAACGTCATGGCTGTCATCTTTCAGAGGTAGTCGCAGACAAGGGCGTAACCCGCCGAGAGGATGAGAAATCCGCTTCCACCGACAATGAAAAGCGCGTCCAGCATTGGCTTGCACCTCAGCGATATTGGGATCGATATTGCCTGCGCGGCGTATAAAAACGAGGCTTGCGAAGAGGGTCTGTTATAAAAAGCGCATTAAAATTCTCTGGTCTCGGTGATCGGCCACGAATTCCGATTGGCGAAAGCTTTTAACGCCGGGGCTTGCTCCGAAGCGCGCGTAGCAGCGCGTCAAGTCTGACACTGACCGCCGCCGCATCCTTCCGGCGCCGCTGCGCCAAGCGCATCAGGATGAGAGGAATTGCAATCCAGATCGCCAGAAGAGCGAAGCGGATCGTTTGATAGGTGTTCAAGACTTTTCCTCAGTCGAGCCCCTACGCGCTGCTCGTCGTTGCAACAGGCCTTGCGCTTCGCGGAGGCGTAAGTCGCGCGGCGCCAATAAAAAAAGCGAGATGACGGAAAGCGCCGTTTTATAGGACCGGCATATAAACGGCGCCAAGACGCGGCCGATGCCGCTTCGCGGGCGTCGATGCGCAATCGATAGGGGCGCATTATTCGGGGCGACGCGAGCATGCGTCGGTTCAACGAAGACGGTTGCGCCGACCGACGCCGCCGCCTTATCGGTTGAGATGCTGTTCGAGCTCGCTGAGTTGCGCTTGCGATGCGGCATGACAGTCGCGTTCGATGCTGCGGTACATTTGAATGATCGCGCGGCCTAGCGCCGAGAGACGCGCGTTGCCGCCGCCGCGACCGCCTGGCCGAGTCTCCACGAGCGGCGCATCGAACATGTGGTTCAATTCATCGACGAGCAACCATGCGCGGCGGTACGACATGTCCATCTGCTTGCCTGACGCAGTAATCGATCCATAGGCGTCGATGAATTCGAGGAGCCGGATTTTTCCAGGTCCGATCTGGCGATTGTCGAAGTCGATGCGAAGCGTCAGTCGCGTCATGAAGCGGCGTCCGTCTGTCGTGCGGCGGTGGCTCAGCTTTCGATATGCTGCGACAGGTAACGTGGATCATATCCGACGTTCAAGCCCAGGCTTGTCGACGGCCGGCCGCGCAGTTTGTCTCATGCGGCCAAACGTGCCAGATCTTTCGTTCGAGGAGAGTGGCTATGTCTATGTTCAAGTGGATCCGCGATAGAATGGCTAGCCAGCGGCCAGCCATTGCGGCGCTCGGATTGCTGGCGGCCACGGGCGGCGCGATGCAAGCGCTTTGTGCCGAGCGCGCCGTCGCTCTCCCTCCGCCGGCGCGCGACGAAGCGAAACGCTCGGGGCAAGACGTCGCTGTGCTGGCGGGCGGCTGCTTCTGGGGTGTGCAGGGCGTCTTTCAGCATGTTCGCGGCGTGACGAGCGCCGTCTCGGGCTACGCTGGCGGCGACCGCGCGTCCGCCGAGTATCACGTTGTTAGCACCGGAACCACCGGTCACGCGGAATCCGTGCGTGTCACGTTTGATCCAGATCAGATCAGCTACGGTCGCATCTTACAAATCTACTTTTCTGTGGCGCATGATCCGACTGAACTCGATCGGCAGGGACCGGACATGGGGACGCAGTATCGCTCGGCGATTTTCCCGCAAGACGCGGAGCAGGCGACGGTCGCAGCGGCGTATATCGACCAACTCAATCGGGCGCATGCGCTCGATGCGCCAGTCGTTACGAAAATCGAGCAAGGTCGCGCGTTTTATCCCGCCGAGTCCTACCATCAGGATTTTCTCGCGCGCAATCCGACGTACCCGTATATCGCGATCAACGATTTACCAAAGCTCACAGAACTGAAAACGATGTTCCCGAGCCTTTATCGTGAGGATCCCATTCTGGTTTCGATGGCGCAGCCGTCCAATTAGGCGAACCAACGTCTTCCATTGCGATCAGGTCTTCAACCGTCGAGCGCTTGCTCAGCGGTCACCGACAGGCGGACGGTATCCTGATCGATCGATTCGATCAGTTCGTCGGGGATGAAATGGTGACGCCCGTCGTCGGACCCCGCGCGCGTAATTTTGATCCGATTGTCTTCGACGCTGTCGACGACGCCCACCTGTACGCCGTCAACGTCGACGATCTTCGAATGAGCCCGAATTTCCTTGAGCATGATTGCAGGCTCCCTCATTCGTTGGAAAAAAACGCCGCCGGGTATTGCCCGACGGCGTTCTATTGACGCCGAAATTATTTGCCTCGAACGTGGCGTTCGGATCGCAGGCCCGTTGATGTTTAGGCGGCCAGTTTGTTGATCCGGCTTTCGGCCAGACGCGTGAGGGCGGTATCGGTTGCTTTTTCCTCTTCGAGCGTCTCGCTCAAAATCTGCGCCGCATCGTTTTGGCCCAATTCGCGCGCCCAAGCGATCAACGTGCCGTAGCGGGTGATCTCGTAATGCTCGACGGCCTGCGCAGAGGCGGTCAGCGCCGCGTCGAGGACGTTCTTGTCCGCGATGTCGCCGGCGACCTCTTCAGCTTCCTTGATGATCCCGTCGATCGCCGGGCACGTAACGGCGCTCGGCTCGACACCCTGGATCTTGAAGACGCGCTCCAGCCGGGTCACGTGGTTTTTCGTTTCGTTAAGGTGCTTCTCGAACCCCGCGCGAAGTTCGGGGGACGAGGCCTTGTCGCGCATCTTCGGCAACGCCTTGAGAATGCGATTTTCGGCGTAGTAAACGTCCTTGAGCTGATGGATGTAGAGCTCGCTCATTGTGCCGATGTCGCGGGTAAACAGTCCCATTTTGATCTCCTGTGCTTGAGTTAGCATAAGCTTCGAACCAGCGGGCGCGTCAGAGGCTGCTTCGAAGCGCTGGCTGAACAATGAGGTCGACGCGCGGTCCGAAGCTGGTGTCGCACGCCTCGCCTGACGTTGTTAACAACAGCCGGAGAGCAGTGTTCCAACTCGTTGAAAATCGGACGGGCCGCGTCCTATTCCGTTTGAAAATCGCCTGGCTGCGGCGGAGCGATCGGGGTGAAGAGGTCGCGATCCGGCTTTAGGTCGAGCAACGGCGTGCCATCGAGACAATCAAGTCCGCGGACGCGGAGGATCGCGCCGTCGCGCGACACCAACGTCGCGATGGTCGTCCCGATGGGGTTCGGCCTGACCGGCGATCGCAACGCGAACGCGCCGCGGGTCGCGCCATCGTTGGCCGGACTTTGCCGAACGAGATCGCGGCGGGACTCGTGCAACCAATAAAGCAGTTCGATGCGTTCGAATTTCTCGACGCCGTCGAGCGCGGCGATCCAGGGTTCGAAGATCTCAATTTCGCAAATCGGCCCGTCGCGGCGGCCCTGACGCGGGCATTCGAGGCGCGATGTCCAGGGAGTACGGATCACGCCGATGAAGATGAGACCGGCGTCGGTCGCCGGCGGCGGCGTGACCGCAACCTCATTGTCGCGAACCTCGTTCAGTCGAACCATGAGAAACCCTGCGCTCTCAATCGTTGATGCGGCCGCAAACGTAATCCGGAGCGCGGATGAAAAGAAGGCCTTGAGCGCGGGAAGGCGTTCCCGGAACCTTTTCGCTCAGCCTCCGTTGTCGCCGAACCAGGCGCGAGATACAAAATGGACGATGAGCGCCAAGATTTTGACGACGCTCGCATCTTTCAAATTGCGAAGAGCATTCCTCTTTACGCTGGCGAGCAGGTCGATATTTGCGTTGCGAGCGAAACGCCGGTCGAATTTCGCTTCGGCGGGATCGCGCACGCTGTCACCATGGCGACGCCTCAAGACCTTGAGGACCTCGCATATGGGTTCAGCTTGACGGAAGGCGTCGCATCGTCCGCCGCAGATCTCCGAAATGTCGATCTTCAGGAGGCGACGAACGGCATGACGTTGCGCATCGATCTGACGCCCGACGCGATGCGCGGGTTTCTGCGATTGCAGCGACGTCGCAACCTTCGAAGCCTGACGAGTTGCGGGCTTTGCGGGGTCGAGGACTTGCGAAGCGTGCCGCAGCGGGTTCCATGCCGTCGGCTGTCGCCGATGCTTCCGGAGGACAGATTCATCCGCCGCGCCCTCGGTTTGCTGCGCGAGCATCAGCCGCTGAGCCGCTCGACCCGGTGCGCGCACGCGGCGGCATGGTGCAGCGCAGGCGGCGAACCGCTGATCGTCCGCGAAGATGTTGGACGGCACAATGCTTTGGACAAGCTCATCGGCGCCGTCGTTCGATCGCATCGCTCGTTCGACGACGGCTTCGTCGTTATCACCAGCCGATGCTCGTTCGAGATGGTGCAGAAAGCGATCGCCGCAGGGATCGGCGCGCTTGTGGCGATTTCGGCGCCAACCGCCTTGGCGATCAAAACCGCGAAAGAGGCCGGCGTGGCGTTGATCGGTACGCATGGGAGCGGAGACTTCTGCGTTTTTACCGCCGATGCTTTCGCGCAAGTGCCGAGCACGTCATGACCAGCAAAAAAACGGCGCCGGCCGCCGACCGACTCGATTTCGATCCCTACATGGCGCCCGCCGGCGGGTGGGGGTCGGCGCGCTCGCTCGGCAAGAGCTTGGTGCGCGAACGCGTGCCGCTGTCGGGCGCGCTTGCTCTGTTGCGCCAGAACAAGGCGGATGGGTTCGCATGCCCCAGTTGCGCTTGGGCGAAACCGGCCGACCCGCATGTCTTCGAATTCTGCGAGAACGGCGCGAAGGCGACGACCTGGGAGATGACCTCGAAGCGCGTGACGCCGGCTTTCTTCGAAAGATTCACGGTCGCCGAACTCTCCGAGTGGGATGATTGCAATCTCGAAGCCGCGGGGCGGCTGACGCATCCGATGCGCTATGAGGCGGCGAGCGACAAATACGTCGCCGTCGATTGGGGCGACGCGTTCCGCGAGATCGGCGCGGAACTGAAGGCGATCGCGCCGAAACAAGCGGTCTTTTATGCGTCGGGCCGCGCCTCGCTCGAGACGTCCTTCATGTACGGACTGTTCGCCCGCATGTATGGGCACAACAATCTGCCCGACAGCTCCAACATGTGCCACGAGACCACGTCGGTCGCCCTGCCCGAGAGCATCGGCGTTCCGGTCGGCACCTGCACGCTCGACGACTTCGAAAAGACGGACTGCATCTTCTTCTTCGGCCAGAACGTCGGCACGTCGTCGCCCCGCATGCTGCATCAGTTGCAAGAAGCGGCCAAGCGAGGGGTTCCCATCATCACGTTCAACCCGCTGCGCGAGCGCGGCCTCGAACGTTTCGCCAATCCGCAATCGCCGGCCGAAATGCTGGGCGGCGCCGGAACGCCGATCAGCTCGCAATATCATCAGCTCAAGACCGGCGGCGATAAAGCGGCGATCTACGGCGTCGTCAAAGCGCTGCTCCGCCTCGACGGCGAGGATCGATCCGGCGGCGTGCTCGACCGCGCCTTCATCGCTCAGCACACGCACGGCTTCGACGATTTTATCGCCTCCGTCCGCGCGACGGGCTGGGCGGAGATCGAGCGTCGATCCGGCCTCACGCGCGGCGCGCTCGAGGCCGCGGCCTGGGTCTACGCCCGTGCGCGGGCGGCGATGTTCATCTACGGCATGGGCTTGACGCAGCATAAAAAGGGCGTCGAGACGGTTCAAACCCTGGTCAACCTGGCGCTGCTGCGAGGAAGCATCGGCCGAGAGGGAGCCGGCATTTGTCCCGTGCGCGGCCATTCCAACGTACAGGGCCAGCGAACCGTCGGCATTACGGAAAAGCCGGAAATGGTCCCCTCGGAAAAGCTGATGCGGCATTTCGGCGTCGCGACGCCGCAAGAAACAGGCTTGAATACGGTCGAGGCCTGCGAAGGCATCCTGAAAGGCGAGGTCAAAGCCTTTCTCATGCTCGGCGGCAATTTCGTCCGCGCCGTCCCTGATCGCTCGCGAATCGAGCCCGCCTGGGGGCGCCTGCGGCTCACCGTCCAGGTGCTGACGAAGCTCAACCGGAGCGCTATTGTCCACGGGGAGATCTCTTACATCTTGCCCTGCCTCGGCCGGGTCGAGCGGGACGATCAGGCGAGCGGCCCGCAGGATGTCGCCGTCGAGGACAGCACCGGCTGCATGCATGGCTCGCGCGGCCGCGTGAAGCCGGCGAGCCCGCATCTCCTGTCCGAGCCCCGCATCGTCGCCGAGATCGCGAAGGCGACAATCCCGCCCAATCCGCAAACGCCGTGGGACGCGTGGGTCGGCGACTACAGCAAGGTTCGCGACGCGATTGAACTCGCTTATCCCGAGATATTCCGGGATTTCAACAAGCGCATGTGGCAGCCGGGCGGTTTTCACCGCCCGATCGCCGCGCGCCATCGCGAGTGGAAGACGAAGACCGGAAAGGCCAACTTTATCACGCCCGAGTCGCTCTCAAGCGACATCGACACCGACATCGAAGCGCGGGATATCTTGCAGCTCATCACCCTTCGCAGCAACGGGCAGTTCAACACGACGGTCTACAATTACCACGACCGGTTTCGCGGTGTCGAAGGCACGCGCATGATCGTGTTCATGAACCGCAACGACATCGACCGGCTCGGCCTGCATGACGGCGACACGGTCAAACTCGCTTGCGCGGTCGAGGACAGCGTCACGCGTGAACTCTCCGGCTTGCGGGTCATCGCGTACGATATCCCCGAAGGTTGCGTCGGCGGCTATTATCCGGAATGCAACGTGCTGATTCCGCTTTGGCATCACGCCGAAAAGAGCAAGGTGCCGGCGGCGAAGTCGATTCCGGTCCGCGTGCAGCGTCTTGCGGTGTAGAAGCCGTCGTGCATCCTGGTCGAAGAAGGCCGCAAGGCAGGACACACGTCTCTCAGCCTAATTTGATGATTGCCGCTACCGCGCTGCATCACGATTTGACGATCGTCTCCCGCGATACGAGCGATTATGAAATGGCGCGCGCGCCGGCTCTTAATTCCTGGCGATCCTGATTGACAAACGCCATGCCGCCATGCGGTCTGATCCAACTCCCGGAGGAAAGGCGCGCATGGTTCGTCGGCTTTTTGTCGTCTCGGCCGCCCTAGCATCGCTTGTCGCCGCGGCGTCTCCCGCAAAGGCGCTCGACGAGATCCGCGTCGCGGTCGGCGGCAAGGGACTGGGCGAATCCGAAGTCTCCGAAGTCGGCGAGATGAAGGGCATTTTCGCCAAGCATGGGCTCGATCTCTCGATCTTCTACACGGCGAGCAGCGGCGAGACGCAGCAAGCTGTCATCGCCGGCAGCGCCGATGTCGGCGTCGCGCTCGGTCTGCTTGGCGTGGTCGGCGCCTACGCCAAGGGAGCGCCCATCCGTGTCATCGGCGCGAGTTTCACCGGCGACTCGAACCTGTTCTGGTACGTGAAGGCGGATTCGGCCCTGCGCGAGCCGCGCGACGCCGCGGGCAGGACCGTCGCCTATTCGACGACCGGCTCGTCGGCGCACAATGTCGTGCTGCAGATGCAAAAGTATCTCGGCGTCGCTTTCAAGCCGACGGCGACGGGAACGGGGCCCGCGACCCTCACGCAAGTCCTGACCGGCCAAGTGGAAGTGGGTTGGTCGGGCGCGCCGTTCGGCGTCGATCGGCTCGAAAAGGGCGAGTTGCGCGTGCTGTGGCGCGCCTCGGACGTCCCCGCGCTCGCCCACCAGACCTCGCGGGTGATCGTCGCCAACGCGAACTTTCTGGCCGCCAAGCGCGAACTCGTTCAACGCTATATGGACGCCTATCGCGAGACGACCGACTGGATTTACGCCAGTCCCGATGGCGCAAAGGCCTATGCGGCGTGGGCGGGCGTCCCCGAGCCGGTGGCGAAACGGACGCTCGACGATTTCGTCACCGCGAAGGCCGCCGATCCCGATCAAGTGTCCGATCTGCCCGGCGTCGTCGCCGCCGCCGTCGAATTCAAGTACATCCCGTCGCCGCTGAGCGCCGAGCAGATGAAGGACCTCGTGCAAATCCAGCCGCGCGCGCCATAGCCGTCACGCGCCGTCCAGCAGCAGGACGCGGTGGCCGTCCGGATCGCGGATGGAGACGAGGCGCGCCTCATCAGAGGCGCATCGCGCTTGCGCGACGCCATCCAGCCGTTCGAGCCTGCGCACCGCATCGTCCGTGTCATCGAGCGTGACGACCAAAGCGGTATCGGCGATGTCCGTCTCGTCACGCGGCGGCCCAGCGCGGCCGCGCGGCGCACGGTAACACAGCAACTCCACGTGCGGCGTCTGCATTTGCGGCGCGGCGAGGCCAATCACTTCCACGCGCACACCGGCGAGACCGTCGAGACGATCCTGCTCGACGCCCGTGTTGAGGCCGCGCGTCTCGCGGGTGAAGCCGAGCGCGGACCAGAACGCGACGCTCCGCGCGCTCTCGGCGACGCTCACCGCCGAATGGTCGACGCCGATCGAGGGGCCGCCGCGCGCCTGCGCCCAGACCGGATCGCCGGCGCCCGCCGGAAAGGCGATAAGCTCCAGCGGATGCCCGTCGGGATCGCGGAACTTGTAGGCGACGACCGAGCCCGTCGACGGCGGCAAAACCTGCGGAGCGCCCTGCGTGATCGGGCAGAGATCAAAGTTCGCGAGACGCGCGAACGCGGCAGGCATGTCGTTGGCGACGATCGCGAAGTGCTGAAACCACAAGTCGGCCGCTGTGCTTCCGTCCGGGTACGGCAAGCCGTCGCGGCGTTCGATCAGCAGGATTGACTGCGCGCCGAGCCGCAAGCCGAGCGTGCGCACGCCTGCGGGCGCGACGGCGTCGGTCCAGGCTCTCCCGCCCCGCGAATTGTCGACGGGCTCGAAGCCGAGGGCGCGGCAAAAGAAATCCTGCGCGCGCACGAGATCGCGGACGTTCAGCGTGAGGCCCAAAAGCTTTGCGCCGGGCCCGCTCACGGCCGTTGCGCGCCGCGCTTGTTGACGTAGATGGCGAAGAGCGTCGCGCCCGCGCAGATGAACAAGCGACTCCGGTAGCGGCCGCCGAACGCCAGGTTGCCGACCGTGCCGCCGGTCAGGATCTTGCCCAGGAGATCGCCGCCGGGATCGAGGCAATGCACGCCGTCGCCCGCGCTTGTCCACAAATTTCCCTCCTCGTCGCAGCGAAAGCCATCGGCGGCGCCTGGCGAGACCGTGTGGAAGATCTCGCCCGGCCCGAGGCGCTTGCCGTCACGCACGGGAAAGACGCGGATATGTCGGACCGGATTGGGCGCGAATTGGCCGCCCGTTTCCGCAATATAAAGCAGACTTTCATCGGGGGAGAAGCAGAGGCCGTTCGGCCCCACGAAATCGTCGGCGACGAGATCGAGCGACGCGTCGCGCGGATCGAAGCGGTAGACGCCCGGCGGCAGTTCGGCTTCCTGCTTGCCGCCTTCATAATCCGTGCTGATGCCGTAATGCGGGTCGGTAAACCAGATCGCTCCGTCGCTATGGACGACCACGTCGTTGGGGCCGCTGAGCCGCTTGCCGCGATAGCGATCGACCAGCGTCGTGAGGGCGCCGTCGAGTTCCGTGCGCGTGATGCCGCGGTTTCGATGCGAGCAGCCGATGAGACGCCCTTCGCGGTCGCGCGTGTGGCCGTTCTCGAACGCCGAGGGCTGGCGATACACGGAGACCCCGCCGCTCCCGCTCCAGCGCAGGATGCGGTCGTTCGGCAGATCGCTAAAGAGAAGCAGATCGTGATCGGCGAACCACACAGGGCCCTCAGTCCAGCGGAATCCGTCGGCGAGCTTTTCCAAGGGCGCGTTCGGCAGCACGAACGACTTGAAGCGCGGATCGATGATCTCAAAGCCGTCCATCGCGGCTAGCGCGCATGGCCCGCGCGCCGCACCGGCGGCGTGTGTAAGCGCACCGTCATCAGCACGGCGGGCTCGTCGCCGATCGTCCCCGAACGATGTCCTTGACGGCCTTGGGCGTCGGCCGCGCAATTCTGGTCTTCGCCGAGCGACAGGTCGCCCGGTCCCATTTCGACGCGCGTCCCATCCATCGCTTCCACCCACCAGCGGCCGGAGAGCGGCACGATCCACTGGGGCGCCGGATTCTCGTGCCACTCGCCAACCCAGCCGACCGGCTGCACGGTGAAGACAACGGTCGCGTCGGAAGGCGGCTGCGCATCGTTCCATTGCGGCGCCGCCTGCCCCACGCCCTCCCAATCGAAACGATCGAGCGCGCATTGCTGCTGATGGCTGACGCCGGTCTCGTCCGTCCAAAGATGCCAATAGGCCACGCGGGGCGGCACGACGCCATTGGTCGATTCGGTCATCGTCGTTGCTCCCGTTCACTGGCGTAAGGGTGCGAGGATGCGAAGGGATGTGCAAGAAAAGATTGCGCCGTCGACGCCGAGCCGCCGAGCGCGACCAGGAAGAACCCGCCGGCCAGCGAAAAGTTTTTGAGAAAGTCCCAGAACAACTCGCGCGCGGGCCCCTTTGGCGACCAGAAGCCGCGAAGCGTCCAAAACTGCTTCCACAGCAGCGCGGTGACGATGCAATAGCCGCCGAGGATTAAGGCGGCGAGGCGGTCGGCGATTCCGGTGACGACGCCCATCGACATGACGATTTCGACGCCGAGGCCGGCCAGGATCAATCCCCGAGCGAGGGCATCGCTCCGTACGGCTTCTCGCGCCTGTGCGACGGCGCCGCGAAAATTAAAAATCTTATCGAGCGCGCTAAATGGAAGGAAAAGGATCACGAGCAAACAGCGCGCCGCGAATTCCAACAAAACGCCCGTGGTCATTCATCAGCGCCTTAATGGAAATTCACCCGCGACGTGTCGTTAGCGGGCTGATCACGATAGCCAGTGCGCCCCTCCATAGCAAAACGGCGGCGCATGGCGCCGCCGTCTCTTCCAAAATCGAGATCATCCGATCACAAGTTGCGGTTCGCCGCGTCCTTGACCGTGTTCTTGGCGTCGCCGATGCCCTTCTGCGCATCGCCCTTCAGCTTCTGGCCAGCGCCTTCGGCCTCCATCTGCTTGTTGCCGACCGCCTTGCCGACGCCCTGCTTGACGCTGCCGGCCGCTTCATTGGCCGCGCCCTTGATCTTGTCGGTGTTGCCGCTCATGCCGGAACCCTCCTGAGCGCAGCCGGATGGCTACGCGGATGCCCCAACAACGCAGCGATTCTAACGATGTTCCACGGTCGAGTGGCATCTGAGGTCATCGTTAACCACCACAAAAGTTATTGAATCAGTTGAGCTTCTCGCTTCACTTCCGCAGCCCTCCCTGCCGATCGGAGCACGGCTTCGGACGAGGCAGCGCGAGGACCAAGCCCTCCAGCCTGGTTTCTTTGCAGCGTCGCCGCGTATGATGGCGCGGCCATTTCGCCTGGAGCCCGCTTGATGATCCCGCCCGATCCCTATCCCTACGTTCCCATCGTCGACCGCGGGCCGCTGCGCTTTCCCAACGGCGCGCGCGTGGCCATGATCTTCACCATCAACATGGAGACATGGGAAAAGGTGCGACCCGAGCAGAAGACGCCGGTATTCCAGGGGCCCACAACGATTCCCTCGCCGACGCCCGCGGACGTCTTCGATTCGACCAACCATACCTGGCGCGAGTACGGGCAGCGCATCGGCGCATGGCGCGTGTTCGAAGCCTTCGATGCCGCAGGCGTGCCCGCGTCGTGCACGTTCAACGCACTAACCGCGCTGCTCCGCACCCGACTCGTGGAAGCGGCGAACGAGCGCGGCTGGGAACTCGTCGCGCATAATTGGGCGCAGTCGGACCTGCTGAGCGATCACGCCTATGACCCTGCAAGGGAACGCGAGATCGTCCATCGTACGCTCGACACCTACCAATCGGTCGTCGGCCGTCCAGCGAAAGTATGGCTGTCCTCGGCGCTGCGCAGCACGTTCCATACGCCAAATTTCCTCGCGGAACGCGGCGTCCTCGCGCTCTGCGATTACCTCAACGACGATCAGCCCTACCTGATCGCGACCGATCACGGGCCGCTCGTCGCGACGCCTTATTCAAATGATATCAATGATTTCACGCTGTTCTCGCGGGGCGCAGCCTCGCCGGAGACAGGCCTCGCAATCCTGAAAGGCTATTTCGACGAATTGTACCGCGAAGGCGAGGCGAGCGGCCGCATCATGAATTTGGGGTTGCATCCACACGTGATCGGATTGCCGCACAGGCTCCCGCCGCTGCGCGAATTCCTACGCTACGTGAAAGATCAGCCTGGCGTTTGGTTCTGTACCCGCGAGGAGTTGGCGACTTGGTACCTCGCCAACCACAAAGGCCACATCCCCGCGCAGGAGGCTGACGCGCCTTAGCGGCGACCGCCCAAATCGCTGCTCACCCCGCCGCCGCCACCGCCGCCGTGGAAGCCGCCGCCGCTGGCCCCACCCCCGCGGAACCCGCCACCACCGCCGCCTCCGCGGAAACCGCCACCGCCGCCGCCACGAAAGCCGCTACCGCCCCCGCGAAAGCCGCCGCCGTTGACGCCGGGGCGGAAGCCGCCGCGGGCGAACCCATTTCGGTAGCCGTAACCGCGGCCGTAAAATCCACGCCGGTAGCCATACCCGCCGTAGCCGTAGCCGCCGTAGAGGACCGGGCTATAGCCATAAGCGTAGCCGCCGCCGGGCCCGTAGTAGCCGGGTCCGCAACCGGAGAGGGCGAGCGTTCCGCCCAGCACAGCGCCGGCGACGACAAGCGATTTCAGGATGGACATGACAGGATCCTCGGCGAAGCTTTCACGGAGCTTGACGCCAAGCCGCGCGAAAAGTTCCGCAGCGCCTCGATCACGCCGAACTGTTCTTCAAGACGGCGCGATGGCCGCTCACCTCCGCCGCCGCATCATGCGGCAAAGTGCGGAAGCGCAGCGCGGCGAGCACGCCGGCGGCGCCCAGCAGAATCAGCGCGAACCGAAAATCCCACAGGCCGCTGACCGCCCGATCGTGGTAGGCGCGCGACATCTGCACCAGGAAGGCCGAGGACGCGACGCCGACGGCGATTGAGACCTGCTGCAGCATGCTGGAGAGCGTCGCCGCCGATCCTTTGTCGGGCGCCGCGACGTCGGAATACATCATCGTGTTTTGCGCTGTGAATTGCAGCGAACGCGCGGCGCCGCAGAGGACGAGGATCACGGCGAGCGCCGGCAGCGGCAAGTCGGGAGACAGCGCCGCGCAGACGAAAAGGCTGACGCCGACGGTCGTCCCGTTCCAGATCAGCACATTGCGGAAGCCGAAGTGCCGAAGCAGCGGGGTTGTCGCCGGCTTGATGCCGATGTTGCCGAGAAAATAGAACAGCAACAGCAGGCCTGCCTCGGCTGGCGTGCGGCCCCAGGCGACCTGGAACATCAGCGGTAGCAGAAAGGGCGTCGCGTTGATGATCGAGCGCAGGACAAAGCCCGCGTCGACGGCCGACATCGCATAGGTCTTTTCCTTGAGCGCCGAAAGCCGCAGCAGGGGCTGATCCGCCCGGCGCAGGTGACGCACGGCGGCCAATCCCGACACGGCGCCGACGACGACGAGCGTCGCCGACAGACGGTGGAACGCCGTGTTGGCGAAGAGTTCAAGCCCCTCGAGCAGGCAGACGAGCGCCAGAGAACACAGAACGAATCCCCGCGCGTCGAAGCGGCGCGGCGCGGCGCCGGCGTCGCGAGGGATGACGATCAGGATCAGCGCGGTCGCCACGACGCCGAGCGGCGCATTCATCAGGAAGTTCCAGCGCCACGAGCTGTAGGTCGTGATCCAGCCGCCGAGGACGGGCCCGATGACCGGCGCCAGCAGCGAGGGCCAGGTGATCAGCGCCATGGACCTGATGAGGTCGCGCCGCTCGGTGTGGCGCAGCACGATGGCCTGGCCCACAGGCACCATGAGCGCGCCGCCGAAGCCCTGCGCTACGCGCGCAGCAATGAATTGCCACAGCGTCTGCGCCGCGCCGCAGCCGATCGAGGCGAGCGTAAAGACGATCACCGCGAAGGCGAAGACGGGGCGGCCGCCGAACCGCGCCGCCGCCCAGCCGCTGATCGGCACGAAGGCGGCGCTCGCCAGGACATAGGCCGTGACGCCGACGCTGAGATCGACGGGGCCCACGCCGAACGACCGCGCCATCTGCGGCAGCGACGTGTTGACGATCGCGGTATCCAAGTTCTGCATGAACTGGGTGGCGGCGACGACCAGAGCGACGATGTGCGGAGAGGACGCGCGAGAGGCCATGATCCGGTCTAACGCCGCGGCCGGTTCCTGCCAAGGCGTGGCTCCGCAGCCGCCGAAGCAGCCGCCAGGGATCGTGATACGATGAGCGCCTCCATCGTGAGAGGGCAGCGGTTTGAAGGAGCGACAGCCATGGCGGTTCATCATCTGCGCGCGGCGCCCGAGACGACGCGCTTCGGCATGCTCGACGCGGCTTTTCCGGCGGTTCTCTGCGTCCGCTCGGGCGACAGCGTCATCCTCGAAAGCGTGAGCGGCTTTCCCGAGGCCATGCCTCGGCCGGACAGCGGCATGGTCGTTCCCGAGGCGCTGCGCGCCATCCATCGGGCCAATCCGCCGCGCCTCGGGCCGCATATCGTGACCGGCCCCGTCGACGTCGAAGGCGCGGACATCGGCGACATGCTTGAAGTGCGCGTCGACGCCATCGAGTTCGGCGCCGACTGGGGGTTCTGCTTCGTGCTGCCGCTGCGCGGCACGCTCCCGGACGATTTCCCGACCGCCGACCTCTCCTTCATTCCGCTCGATGCGGAGCGGCGGCATTGCCTGCTCCCCTGGGGCCCGAAAATCCCGTTGCGCCCATTCTTCGGCGTTATGGGCGTCGCGCCGCCCGCAGGCTACGGCCGCGTATCGACGCGCGAGCCGCGCGAGTTCGGCGGCAACATCGACAACAAGGAGCTCGGCGCCGGTAGCACCCTCTATCTGCCGGTGCTCGCCAAGGGCGCGAAGTTTTACGCGGGCGACGGTCACGGCGTGCAGGGCGACGGCGAAGTCTGCGTCACCGCGCTTGAGATCTGCCTTAACGGCACCTTTACGCTGATCCTGCACAAAGGCGGCGGAGCGCAGGCCCCCGCGTTGCGCTATCCGCGCGCGGAAACACCGACTCATTACATCAGCTTCGGCTTGGGGCCCGATCTCGATCGCGCGATGGAGCGCGCTCTGCGCGAGATGATCGATTTCATAAGCGTAAGAACGGGTTGCTCCAGGGCGCAAGCCTACAAGGTCTGCTCGCTCGCCGTCGATTTTCGCGTCACTCAGACGGTCAACGGCGAGAAGGGCGTGCACGGGATGCTGGCCAAAGGCCTTCTGTTCTGATCGTCCGCCCGCGCTGCGCCGCCGAAGCCCTTCGCGCGACCCCGTTTACCAAGCCCCTTCATCTTGTCTGAACCTCTCGCGGCCATCCTCCTCGGAGATCTTGGGGAGGTTCATGCCCGCCTCGCACCTTCTGGCGTCACTGCGGCGCTCCTTCGACGTGATGTCCGCGATCCGCGCGCTGAGCGTGCTGACCGCCGTCGGCTTCGTCGCATTTGGTTTGAAGGTGCTCGACGACAGCCGGCAGGACACGACCAACGAGCGCATCCGCGCCGACCGCGGCCTCATGCGCGCGGTCGCGCAGGACGTATCGCGCAATTTCCAGTCGTTCGATCTGTCGCTCCAAGGCGTGATCAAGGGCTTGAGTTCCCCGGATATCGACCGCGTTCTGCCGGAGACGCGCCAGGACATCCTGTTCGATTACTCCGCGAGCGCGACCTACCTCGACCATCTCGTCGCCATCGACGCCGACGGCGTGGTGACGGACGATTCGAGCTCCGTCAAAGGGCGAGGCGTCCAGGTCGCCGACGAACCCTACTTCCGCGTCCACGTCGACGACGCCGACGCCGGTCTGTTCATCAGCCGGCCGATGATCTCACGGCTCTCGCCCGGCGTTCGCGTCCTCGTCATCAGCCGGCGCGTCTCCAATCCCGACGGCTCGTTCCACGGCGTCGTCGCAGGAACGATCGACGTTCAGTTCTTCGAGGCGCTGTTCGACAACTTGCGTCTCGGACCCCGCGACTCCTTTGCAGTCATCCAGGACGACGGCGCGCTCGTCCTGCGTCATCCCTATCGCTTGCTCGACATCGGCGCCGACCTGCGCGGCGCCGACGTGTTCAAGCATTATCCGCAGAGCAGCGCGGGAGTCTTCGAATCGGGCAGCAGCTCGACCGACCACATCCCGCGCATCTTTTCTTTCACACGCATCGGCAACCTGCCGATGGTTCTCGTCATCGGGTCCGCCGAAAGCGATATCTATGCGCCGTGGATGCGCAAGGCCATGATGATGGGCGGCGTGATGCTGGTGTTGAGCTGCGCGATGGGCGCGCTCGGCGTGCTGCTCGCGGGCGAGTTGCGACGACGCGAGGCCGCGGAGCGGCAGATGCGATCGCTCGCCGACCAGCTTGCGATCGTCGCGGCGACGGACAGTTTGACGGGTCTCGCCAACCGCCGCGCCTTCGACGAGGTTTTCATCAAGGAATGCAAGCGCTCGCATCGCACGCAATTCGTCCTTTCGGTGCTGATGATCGACGTCGACTTCTTCAAACAATACAACGACGCGCTGGGCCACACGGCGGGAGACGAGGCGTTGCGCGCCGTGGCCGATTGCATCGCGACGAATTGTCGGAGGCCGGCGGACGAGCCGGCGCGCTACGGCGGCGAGGAGTTCGTCATCCTGCTGCCCGAAACGCCGGCTGTCGGCGCGGCGCACCTCGCCGACCTGATCCGCCAGGCCGTATGGGACCGCAACATTCCCCATCCGCATGGCGTCGACGGACGGCTGACGCTCAGCATCGGGGCGGCTTCCGCGATTCCGGCGTCCGAAAAGGACTTCGCTAAGATCATCGCCAGCGCCGACCTCGCGCTCTATCGCGCCAAGGAGATGGGCCGCAATCGTTGCGAAGTTATCCGTGAAGACCCCACGATCCGCCTATCGATCGCAAGCTGACGGCCCAACCTCGATTTGCAAGTCGGTCCAGCCGTCGCCATAGTGCGCGATCTTCGCCGCCCGCAAAACGATGGCGGCGATCCGGGGAAACGGCATGGACGACGAGGCGATCCACTCCGCAGGGTCTGGCGTTTCGCCGGCCGCCCCGGCGACCGAAGCCCAGATCATCGCCCGCATCGAGCGGCTGCCATTCTCGGGCTGGCATGCGCGCACCGTCGGGCTGATCGGCCTCGCCAGCTTCTTCGACGCCTTCGACGCGCTGACGATCGCCTTCGTGCTGCCGGTTCTCGCCGTGCAGTGGCGCATCCCGCCGAGCGAGATCGGCCTTCTCATCGCCACGGGCTATGTCGGCCAGCTGATTGGCGCCGTGCTCATTTCTGGCTTGGCGGAGCGGATCGGCCGTCTCGGCGCTTTGCGGTTAGCGGTCGCGATCCTATCGCTGTTGAGCGTCGCCTGCGCCTTCGCCGGCGCCTACGTCCCGCTGCTGATCTTGCGGCTGATCCAAGGCATGGGTCTGGGCGCGGAGGTGCCGATCGCGGCGACCTACATCAATGAACTCTGTCCCACGCGCTACCGCGGGCGCCTCGTCTTTTCGCTGCAGGTGACGTTCGCGATGGGCGTGATGGCGACCTCGCTCATCGCGCTCTGGGTCATTCCGACTTTCGGGTGGGAAGCGATGTTCTACATCGGCGGCTTCCCGATCGTGCTGGCGCTATTCTATGGCTGGCTCGCGCCGGAATCGCCGCGATGGCTCGCGAGCCGCGGGCGGCTTGCGGAGGCCGGTCGCATCCTCGCCGACATCGAACGCGCCGTTTCAGCCGACGGCCGTAGCCTTCCGCCGGCCACGAACGCCATGCCCCCGCCGGTCGCGGCGCTATCGTCGTCCGTGCGCGAACTTTTCATCAACGGCTATGCGGGCCGCACCTTCACCGCCTGGACGGTGATGTTCTGCACGTCGTTCACCGGCTACGGCCTTCTCGCGTGGCTGCCGACGATCTATCGAACCGTCTACAAGACGCCGGTGAGCGAGGCGCTGCAATACAGCTTCATCTCGGGCGTCGCGGGCTTCCTCGCGGCGCTTCTCGGCGTCGCCGTCATCGACGTCATCGGCCGGCGCGCCACCTTCGCCATGGCCTTCGTCGGCGCCGCGATCCCGCTTTTGGTCTTGTTCGCCGTGCCGATCGGCGCGCCGATCGCGCAAATCGTGACACTGTCGACGATCAGCATCTTCTTCATCAGTATCCTGCTCGCCGGCGTCTACGCCTACGTTCCAGAAATCTATCCGACGCAGTTGCGGGCGCTCGGCGCCGGCATGGCGAGCTCCTGGCTGCGCATCGCCTCGATCGTCGGCCCGTTGATCGTCGGCTTTCTGCTGACGAACACGAGCATCAACGTCGTGTTTCTCTCCTTCGGCGTGTTTTCGCTGATCGGCGCGGCGGTCACGCTGCTGTTTCTGATCGAAACGCGCGGGCGGTTGCTCGAGGAGATCGCGGCGCCGCCATGACCCCGCGGCGAGGGCGATTGCGCGATGATGAAGCTTGGTCTCTTCGCTGAAGCCGGCGGTCACCATATCGCGGCTTGGCGTCACCCGGACGCCGTCGCCGGCGCAAGCCAGTCGTTTGCCCATTACGCGGACATGGCGCGGCTCGCCGAGCGCGGCTGCTTCGACATGCTGTTCCTCGCCGACACGGTCGCGACCTTCGGCCCCGACGATGTCGACGTCTGGAAGCGCGGGGTTCAAGCCTCGCGTCTCGAGCCGATCACGCTTCTGGCGGCCCTGTCGTCCATCACCGAGCACATCGGTCTTGTCTCGACCTTCTCGACGAGCTTCATCGAGCCCTTCTATGTCGCGCGTTTCTTCGCGTCGCTCGATCGGATCAGCGGCGGGCGCGCGGGCTGGAACCTCGTCACCTCCGCCTCGCCGTCCGAGCCGCTGAACTTCAGCCGCACGACTCATCCGCCGCCGGCGGAGCGCTACGCCCGCGCCGAGGAGTTTGCGGATGTGGTGCTCGGCCTTTGGAATACCTGGGAGGCGGACGCCTTCGTGGAGGACAGGGGGCGCGGCCTCTTCTTTGACCAGGACAAGATGCATCTCCTTCGCCATGCCGGCGAACGCTTCGCCGTCCGCGGCCCGCTCACGGTGCGCCCGTCCCCGCAAGGCCGCCCCATCGTCGTGCAAGCCGGGCAGTCCGAAACGGGACGCGCGCTCGCCGCGCGCACCGCCGACATCGTTTTCACGGTCCAGCAGGACATCGGCGCGGCGCGGGCCTTCCGCCTCGACATGCACGAGCGCCTGATCAACAACGGCCGCGCGCCGACCGCGCTCAAGATCATGCCGGGCGTCGTGCCCTTCGTCGCAGCGACGGCGGCGGAGGCGCGGGCTGAGTTCGACGCGCTTCAGGCGCTCATCCATCCCGATCTCGGCCTGCGCGTGCTCGGCGATCTGCTTGGCGTGGACCTTTCGACGTATCCGCTCGACGGGCCGTTGCCGGAGCCGCCGCCCTCCGTCGGCCAAGCGGGCCGCCAGAAGGTGGTGCTGGACATGGCGCGGCGCGAGCGCCTCAGCATCCGCGATGTCTACCGGCGCGTCGCGGGCGCGCGCGGCCATCGCATCGTCTTCGGCGCGCCGACGGACATCGCCGACGACCTCGAAGAATGGTTCACGACCGGCGCGGCGGACGGCTTCAACATCATGCCGCCCATCATCCCGCAGGGGCTGCGCCGGTTCGTCGACCTGGTCACGCCGGAACTCCAGCGCCGCGGTCTGTTCCGGACGGCCTACGAGGGCGCGACGTTGCGCGACAATCTGGGGCTGCCATTCCCCACGCGCGGGCCGCCATAGCGCCGGCGCGCGGACGCTAGCGCTTTGTGGATCGCGTGGCCCCGAAATCGCTTGTCTCCCAGCCGGCGATCGCGTTCAACACACGCGCGAATCCCCGATCGTACGGAGCGCACAATGCAAGCAGGTCGTCCCACGGCGCGCGTCGCCATCGCAGGTCTCGGCGCGGTCGGGCTGACGCTCGCCAAAGCGCTCGACGACGGTCTGCCGGGGCTCGCCCTCGCCGCCGTGTCCACGAAGAACAAGGCCGCGGCGAAGGAGCGGCTCTCGGCGCTGCGTCGGCCCGTCCCGGTCGTGGATATCGGCGACCTGGAACCGCTCGCCGACATCGTCATCGAATGCGCGCCCGCCAGCCTGCTGCGCTCGATCGTCACGCCGTTCCTCGAACGTGGCAAGACCGCGATCGTGCTCAGCGCCGGCGCGCTGCTGACCAACATGGAGTTGATCGATCTCGCCAAAGTCCATGGCGGACAGATCGTCGTGCCGACCGGCGCGCTCATCGGCCTCGACGCCGTCACCGCGGCGGCGGAAGGCTCGATCGAGTCGGTGCGCATGATCACGCGCAAGCCGGTGAAGGGCCTGCTCGGCGCGCCATTTCTCGTCGAGAACAAAATCGCCATCGAAGACATCAAGGCGCCGCTGCGCGTCTTCTCCGGCACGCCCCGCGAGGCGGCGGCGGGGTTCCCGGCCAACCTCAACGTCGCCGTCGCCCTCGGGCTCGCCGGCATCGGCGTCGATCGCACGACGCTCGAAATCTGGGCCGATCCGGCGCTCGAACGCAACATGCACAGTATCGAGGTCGTATCGGATTCGGCGAGCTTCACGATGTCGATCGCCAATATCCCGAGCGAGAACCCCAAGACCGGCCGCATCACCGCCCTTTCCGTGCTCGCCTATCTGCGCAAGATGGGCGCGCCGCTCCGCGTCGGCACATGAGCGCGACGGCCGCCGTCGCGACAGAGGACGTCGTCTATCACACGCCGGCCGGCGCGCCGTTGCTCGCGCGTCTTTATCGGCCGGCGGGAGACGGACCGTTCCCCGCGGCGGTCGGCGTGCATGGCGGCCGCTGGTGCGCGGAGACGCGTCTGACCAACGCCGCAATCGACGCCGCGCTCGCGGCGTCGGGCGTGTTCGTGATGGCGCTCGACTTCCGCATGCCGCCCGTGGCGCGCTACCCGACGCCGGTTGCCGACATCAACCTCGCGATCCGCTGGCTCAAAACCCGGGCGCCGGAGTTACATGTGCGCCGCGATTGGATCGGCGGCGTCGGCACATCGAGCGGCGGTCACCAACTGCTTCTGAACGCGCTGACGCCGGACGACCCGCGCTTCGCGCAGGACCATCCGCGGGGTTATGAAACCATCGACGCGTCGCTCGCCTTCGTCGTGGTCGGCTGGGCGGTCAGCGATCCCGCGGCGCGCTATCGGTACGCGCTGGCGCGCGACATGGCGGAGCACGTGCGTGCGCACGAGCTCTACTGGCCGAACGAGGCCGCCATGTCGGAAGGCAGCCCGCAGCGCATCGTCGAATCAGGCGACGCCGCGCGACTGCCGCCGCTGCTGATGATCCAGGGCGCGGCCGACATCGTCCTCACGCCCGACATGGCCGACCGGTTCGCGGCGGCCTACGCGGCCGCGGGCGGCGAGGCGACGCTGAAAACATTCGACGGCCAAGGCCACACGTTCATCACCAAGGCGCCCGAGACGGAGGCCTCGCGCGCGGCCGTCGAGGCGATGACGATCTTCATCCATGCGCACTCGGATCGCGCCGGCTGACGCGCTCGCGTCACAGAGCCTGCACGGCCTCGAAGCGCGCGCCGTACCAAAGTTGCAACAGCCAGCCGAGCGCAACGACGGTGGCGTAGAGCGCGAGCCCCTCGACGCAGAGCAGGATCAGCGCGGAGAACAGCAGACGCGTCTCGCCGGCCGACGAGGCGAAGAGGACGATGTAGCCAAGCCCCGCCTGCGCGGTGACGAACTCGCCGACAACGATTCCGATCATGGCGAGCGTGGCGCTGACTTTCAGGCCGGCCACGATGAACGGAATGGCGAAGGGCGCGCGCACCTGCGCGAAGGTCTGCCACTGGCTGGCGTTCAGCGAACGCGCGAGCTTGATCGCGTAGGAGGGCGCGCCGGCGACGCCCGCCGTCGTCGCGACCATGACCGGAAAGAAGCAGAGGAAGACCGTGAAGACGACGCGTGAGGGCGCGCCGACGCCGAGCCACAAGGTGAACAGCGGCGCGAGCGCTATTTTCGGGATGAGCTGAAATGCGACGAGATTCGGATAGAGCGCGCGCGCCAGCGGTTTCCATATCGACATGAGCATGGCGATGGTCATGCCGAGCAGCGCGCCGAGCGCAAAGCCGATCGAGGCCTCGACCGCGGTCTGGCGCGCGTGCTCCGCCAGAAGCGGCAAGGACGCGAACAGCGTCTCGACGATCAGCGACGGCGCCGCGCCCGGGGACGAGCCTGGATCGACACGAAACGAAAGCTCGATCAGCCCCAGGACGAGTGCGAGGAAGACGATCGGCAGCGCGACGCGCCGGACTCTCCTCACGCTCGCGGGGATCGCCTCGGCGGCCATCGTCGGCGTCATCGGCCGGCGTACCACAATCGGAAGACGCGCTGCGCCACAACCACCGCGCCGAACATCGCAAGGCCGATGACACAGAGCATGACGATGGCGGCGAACAACGACTTGCTGTCGACGCGCGCCGCCGCGCCGATGATGAGAAACCCGAGCCCGCGATCGGCGCTCATGAACTCGCCGATGACGACGCCGGTGACGGCGAGCGTCGCGGCGATCTTCAGCCCGGCGAAGACATGAGGCAGCGCGTAGGGCGTGCGCACCATCCAGAAGGTCTGGAACGGCGTGGCGCCGAGCGAGGCGCAGAGCCGCTGCGCCGTCGTATCGACCTGCTCGAGCCCTGTAAGCGTCGCCAGCAGAACCGGGAAGAAGCTAAGGAACACGCCGAAGCCGATGCGCGCCGCGTCGCCCGTGCCGAGCCACATGACGAACAGCGGCGCGGTCGCCACCTTCGGCACGATCTGGAGAACGACGAGCAGCGGATAGAAGGTCTCCCGCGCCAGCGTCGACGCGAAGATCAGCGAGCCAACCGCCATGCCGAACGCGCCCGCAAGAACGAGGCTGACACAGGCCTGCCGCGCGGTGACGAGCGCGTCGCCGATCAGCGCGCCGAGGTGAGTCGCCATGAATTGCGCCAGTTCACTGGGCCGCGGCAGCAACGCCGTCGACACGGAACCGAAGTTGATCGTCAGTTCCCAGACGACGCAGAGCAGCAGCAGCAAACCGAGCGGCCAGCCCCAGAGGCCATATTCCGCGCGCGAGGCGCGCAAGACCATCGCGCGCGGCGTCACGCCGCCCGCGCCGTCGAGCGGCCTTCGACCATGCCGCGCAAGTCGCGCGCGAGCGCCGCAAACTCCGGCGTCTCGACGATCTCCATCGTACGCGGGCGCTGAAACGGTACGGCGATGTCGGCGATGACGGTGGCCGGGCGCTTCGACATCACCAGAATGCGGTCGGAAAGCACGATCGATTCCTGGATGCTGTGCGTCACGAAGAGCGCCGTCTTGGTGTAGCGCTGCCAAATATCGAGAAGCGCGACGTTCATCTCGTCGCGCGTGATGGCGTCAAGCGCGCTGAACGGCTCGTCCATGAGCAGCAGGGACGGATCGTGGATCAGGGCGCGGCAGATGGCGACGCGCTGCCGCATGCCGCCGGACAATTCGTGCGGCCGCTTGCCCTCGAAATCCGAAAGACCGACCAGCGACAGCAGCTCCCGCGCGCGATCGAGATAGGCGGCGCGGTCGCGCCGGAAGATGCGAATCGGGAAAATCACGTTGTCGAGCACGCTCTTCCAGGGCAGGAGGCTCGCATCCTGGAACATGACGCCGGTGTCGCGACGCGGCGCGGCGACTGCGGCGCCTTCGACGACAATGTGGCCCGCTGAAACGGGTTCGAGGCCCGCGACCATCATGAGCAGCGTGCTCTTGCCGCACCCGCTCGGACCAAGGATCGACACGAACTCGCCCTGCTTGGCCTGGAAGGTCGCATCCGTCACGGCTTCGACCGCCTTCGCGCCCGAGCCGTAGATTTTGCGGACGCGGTGCGCGTCGATATAGGCCGACGGCGAAAGATTAATCATGGCGGCCCCGCGCAGCGCAGGTTTGTTTTGGCGCGAGGGCCGGCCGTGATAAGGCTTGCGTCCGCCAACAGCCCCGCTGGACCATCGCGCCATGACGCGCAGCGTCGCAACCGACACCCCCGTTCGCGAGTTCGACCTTCTGAAAAGCCTCGAAGCGTTCGTAAGCGTCGCCGAAACGGGCAGCATGACCGCGGCGGCGACCCGCCTGCGCATCACCCAGTCCGCCATCTCGCAGCAGATCAAGCTGCTCGAAACGGATTTCGGCGCCCCGCTCTTCCATCGCGACACGCGGCCGCTGCGGCTCACCGCCGCAGGCGTGACGCTGCAGAACCGGGCGGCTTCGCTGCTCGTCGCGGCGCGGCAAATGCGCGCCGACGTGCGCCTGGCGGCGTCGGGGCGGCTGCCGCATCTGCGCATCGCGATGCTGTCGACCTTCGCACGACCGCTCGTCGCCGCGATCCTGCGCGCGATCGACGAAGGCGTGCTCGCCGTCGACAATGTCGCCATCACGCGCGGCATGACGATCAACCATGCGCAGGATCTCGCCAACCGCGACATCGACGTCGCTTTCACGTCGGACGCGTTCGACACGGCTTCCGACCTGCAGCGGCTGGAACTGGTGCGCGAATCCTATTTGATCATCACGCCGCGCGGCGTCGAGGAGACGCGCGACCTGCGCGCTCTCGCCGCGCGCCTGCCGTTCCTGCGCTATTCGGCCCGCACGCAGACGGGGCAGCGCATCGAGACGCATCTGCGCCGCATGCGGCTCGATCCGCCGCGCGGCGCCATGTTCGAGAGCGCCGGCGATCTGATCGGCGCCGTCGCGAGCGGCTATGGCTGGTCGATCGTGACGCCCTCGCAAATGAGCGATTCGCTTCAGGCCGGCGCGGCCGTCGATGCGCACGCGCTGCCGCCGCCGGGCCTTCGGCGCGCGATCGGGCTCGTTTGGCGCGCCGGCGAGATGGGGGACGTCATGCGCGCCTTGACGCAGGTCTGCCGCGCCACGCTGGAGCGCGAGGTCGCGCCGAACCTTCGTGCGGCGCTGCCGGCCTTCGCCGCGCAGTTCGAAGTTCTGCCGGACCCCGACGGCGCGGACTGACGCGGCGCTTTGGCGCGCCCGCGCGCGCCCGTCGGCTTCACGCAATGGCGTCGGCCTCGCGAATGCTGGTGAAGAGCGCGGCACGCAGCAGGAAATCGCGCGCGAGCTTCCGGTCGCCCGCGGTCCGCCGCAGATTGTCCTGGTTCTGCCGCCGGGTCTCGGGATCTTTCTCCTGCAGAAGCCGTTTGTTGCGAATTGTCTGCGCCTGCGTGTGCGTCACGGCGACATGCCGGCGCTGGCGGTCGTAACGGTCGAGCAGGCGGTCGTCGGCTTCGCCGCGGAGGATCGCGACAAGCTTGTCGGCGAGGTTGATCGCGTCATGCACGCCGCTGTTGAGCCCCATGCCGCCGATCGGGCTGTTCACATGCGCCGAATCGCCGGCGAGCATCGCGCGGCCCTTGCGGAAGCTCGCCGCGACGCGCTGGTGCACCGTATAGAGGTTGCTGCCGCGAATTTCGTAATCCCTGATCGACGGCAGGAACCGCTCCACCCGCGTGCGCAGCGCCTCGGGCCGCTGCACCGACTCAGGCTCCTCGTCGGGATCCGTGGGGAAGTGGAGGCGCCAGCGTTCCGGCGGGCCCGCCCAGCGGAACAGGTTCGACCATTCGTCAGGATCGGAAATGTAGTTGCGGTCCGCATAGCCGTGCTTCTTGAAGTCGTAGACGACCTCGATGTTCAGGGTGCGGTCGGGATAGGTGAAGCCTTCGAACTCGATGTCGAGTTGCTTGCGCACGATGCTGCGCGCGCCCTCGCCGCTGACGATGTAGGCGCCGCGGACTTCGAGCGTCTCGCCGTCCTTTTCCGCATAGGCCGTGACGCCGTCCGCGTCCTGCATAAAGCCCGTAAAGGTCGCCCCCATCAAGATGGCGCAGAGCGGATCGGCCTCCGCCATCTTCATCGCCTCTTCGACGATCTTGATGCGCTCGCATTGGAGCACGTAGGGGAACTTCGTGTCGTCCTTCAGAAGCGCGTGATCGAATTCGGCGATCATCGTCGGGCCCGTGCGGTCCCAGTAGTGGAACAGCGGCGCGCGGAAGCCGCGCGGCTCGATCTTCTCGTAGAGGCCGAGACGGTCGTACATTTCGAGCGTGGCGGGATGATTGGTGCCGGCGCGCGGCACCTGATCGAGGAACGCGGCGCCTTCGAGCGATTCGATCAGCGTCACCGGAACGCCCGATTGCGTCAGCGCCAGGGCAAGGCAGAGGCCGACCGGTCCGGCGCCGATCACGATGACCCGTTTGGAAGCGTCGTTCATGGCGTTGCGTCGCAGGGTTACTTGACCGCGCCGGCCCAGCCGGTGTGGGTCACGTCGAAGACGATCCCATCCGGATCGCGATACTTGCACTCGTAGAAGGAGCTCGCCTTGTCGGCCTGTCCGGAGCGCAACGACGCGTCCGGCCGACCGGCGAGATAGCTGCCGCCCGCTTCCTGAATCGTCTTCTCGGCCTCGTCGAGGTCGTCGACCCACATTCCGAAGTGAAAGACGCCGGGCTTTTCCTTGTCGCCCTCCTGCTTCAAGAGCGCGAGGTTCATGATCCCGTCCGTCAGGTAGATGCCGCGGCGCGCAGTGCCGCAGCGCGTCATGCCGAAGGCGTTTTCGTAGAACCGCGCGGACCTTTCGGGATCGCTGACGATCAGCGCGACGTGACGTAGCTTGGACATGGGCGCTCTCCGCGTTGGCTCGTGTCTGTCATAGCGCGCGCCAGGCCGACGCGCGCCGACGATTTGCGATGCTTACGATTTCTACGGGCGCCCATAAGGGGCGCCGATGTCGACATCCGCTTTACGCGGGGTCACAATGCGCCGGTCTGGCGCGCCTTTTCCTGATAATGCTCCCACACTTTGCCGACGCGGTAAGTGTTCTTGTCGAAGCTCGGCTTCAGCAGCTCGGCCTCGTGCGGCGTAATGGGCTTGAGGGCGCCAAGCGCGGCGGCCTGCACCGTGCTCTTGGCGTTTTCCTCCATTTCCAGGCTGTCGAGGAACACCTCGGGCACCGACTCGCAGGCGATCACGTTGCCATGGCCGCGCAGCAAGCAGCAGCGGCCCTTGCCGAGCGTCTTGGCGACCGCCGCGCCCTGCTCCGGCGAACGGATATGCGTCGGGTCAGGATGGACGGGGCAATCGATGAAGCGGAAGCCGAAGTTGCGCATGGCGATCATCGGCCGATCGACCATGGTGAACAGGACGGAGAGCGGCGGGTGGCCGTGGCCGACGGAGAAGACGTCGTCGCGGGCCCGGTACACGCCGAGATGGATCGCGGTCTCGGCCGGCGCTGGCCCTTTTCCCTCAAGCAGCTCGCCGTCGAGGTCGACCACCAGAATGTCGTCCGGTTTGAGGCCGGCGCGGCTCGAATCGCGCGGCTGGATGAGCACGCGATCGGTCCCCGGCAGGCGCGCGCTCAGATGGCCGCTGTAGTCGAGCAGTTCGGCCATCACCATCATGCGCGTCGCCGTCGCCAGCTGTTCGCGTAGCTTCGTCTCGGACTTCTCGATCACGGGCTGTCCTCCTTGTTCTGTTTCGCGGCGGCGTGGCGTCGCCGAAAGGCCGCCGACCGACGTCATGGGCCGATGATGGTCTTCGCCTCAGCCAGAAGCGGCGTCGGGGTTTGATAGAGCGCTGCGATGCGCCGATCAATCTCTTCGCCGGGCGTCGGCGTCACGAGCAAACCCAGGCTTTGGGCCTCGGCGACGAAGGCGGGATCGCGCATCGTGTCTTCGAGGGCTTTGCGCAAGGCCTCGACGCGCGCCGGCGCAATTTTGCGCGAGACCATGAACAGCCGCCCGAACTCCTGCGGCGTCACGAGAAAGTCGTAGAGGCGCCGCCTCTCGGCGTCGCCGATCAGATCGCCGCCGAACGGCGTCGAAGCGGGCAGCAATTGCGACGGCGTCGGCGAGAAGCGGATGAGCGCGTTGATCTTGCCGCTCTTGAGCCAGCTTTCGGGCAGCGAGGTGACGCCGGCGCAGTCGCCATCGATCTCGCCGCGATCAAGCGCGAGACGCTTCTCCGCGCTGCCGGGATACCCCTGCACTTCGTGCATTCTAACGTGAAACAGCGCTTTCAGCATCGCCGTATCGACGTTGCCGGACGTGCCCGGCGCCGTCGCGCCGAAATTCATAGGCGAATGCTTCTCGAGGTCCTGCATCGTTTGGACGCCGCTGTCGGCGCGCACGAAGCAGACGCGGCTGTCTTCCGCCACGTTGCCGAGAAAGGCGAAGTCGCGCAGATCGATCTTGACGCGGTCGGGCGAGGCGACCGCGTCAAGGATAAGCGACGAACTGAACGTGACGACCGAGGTCGCCGGATCGCGCCAGCTGTTGGCGGCCATCATGACCGCACGCAACGATCCGGCGCCCGGCGCATTTTCGACGATGACGTTGGGCGTGTCCGCGAGATGGCTCGGCATATGACGCTGCACGAGCCGGGCGTAGGCGTCCACGCCGCCGCCCGGTGGCATCCCGACGATCATGCGGATCGGCTTGTCGCCGAACAGACGCTGATCCTCGGCGCCGCGCGAAGGCGCGACGGCGCCCAGCAGGACAAGCGACCCGACGATCCCGACCGCCACGCCCGCGCTGCCCGTTCGGCCCCTTGCAGCAGTCTGGCCGGACACAGAACGTCTCACGACTTGTTGTGCAGCGATGACGCGATAAACGCCGTATCCGCCGCCGCCTTCTCCCATTCCGCCGGGGTCAGCGTCACCGGGCCGACGAAGCGGTTGAGAAACAGCGTCTTCGGGTCGGGCCGCGTCGCGTCGGCCGACGCCAGGTACTTCATGATGAAGTCGGTCGCCGTTCCAAGCTTCGCCTCGTCGACCCAGCCGAGGCCGTTCTTCTTTGGATCGTCGGAGGCGAGGACGTTGAAGCGCTGCACCGCCATGCCGAGCTTGGCGAACTCCGCGCCATGCGCCGTCAGCTTGTTCTCAGGCACTTCGTTGAGGAAGATCGCCTGCGAGTCCGCCGCGTTGGTCAGCGTATACTTGAGCCCGTTGAGCAGGCCGGTCGTGACGCGCTGGCAGAGATCGGGATCCTTCTCCACCATCGCCGGCGTCGTGAGCAGGGCGATGTCGCCATACACCGACACGCCGTAGTCGGAATACATCATCAGGCGAACCTTGGTCCCCCCGGCGGCGATCGAGGCGACGATGCTGCTCGCGAAGCCGGTGATCGCGTCCACCTTCTTTTCGACGAGCGACTGGTTGCGGACGCGCGCATCCATGTTGAGCAACTGCATGCCGCTCATGTCCACGTGATTGGCGTCGCAGAAGGGCTTGAGGAACGCGGCGTCGCTCGAGGCGAGCGTTTGGCCGATCTTCTTGCCTTGGAGATCCTTTGGCGCCTTGATATCGGAGCTGTCGAGCACGCCGACGCCCATGGACGATTCGTAGTCCAACATCGCCAGGCTGCGCAGTTGCAGGCCTTTCGAGGCGAGAAGGATGGCGGCGGACGAATTCGACACGCCGAAATCGAACTGAGCGTTGGCGATGGCCTGCGCGGCCGGCAAGGAGCCGTTGCCGCGCGAGAGCTGCAGATCGAGGCCCTGCTCCTTCCAGAACCCTTTCGCCTTGGCGACGAACGCCCAGGCGAAGAAGCCTTCCGGCAGCCAGGACAACGTAAAGGTCACTTTGCGCAGCCCCTGCGCGTTGACGAGCTTGGGCAAAGCCGGCATGGCGAGCATGCTCGCGCCCGCCGCCTGCAGCAGGCTGCGTCGGTCGAGACTACGCAAAGACCGGGGGTTCGACATGCTCGGCTCCCAACGCCGGCGGACGGGCCGACGCACTCACGCAACCACGAGCAAATCGCACGCCACTCTGGCGCGATTAGAAGGTCTTATGCGAATGAGTACGGAGACCGCAAGGCGACGCTGAACCGGCGGGCGGGTCTTCGCGGAAGCAGAATTATCGTTGAATTGCAGCCCGAAACGACGATAAACGCGCCGCAGGCCCGCCGCCGAGACGTTCTGCGATGAAAGCCGCGCGATTTGGCGCTTGTGTCCCCGAACAACTAAGCGCAGGGACGGTTTGGCGAGCGAGTCCGTCAAGCCGGCGGCGCGGCGCACCGAGACGAATCTATGGACGATCCGACCCATTTGCCTGCCGAGGCGGCCCCGCCCGCATCCATCGGCGCCGGCGCGCAGGCTGACGCTGCGGTCCTCCATGCGTCCGACGTTCGTGCATCCGAGGACTACGAGGCGACATCCGAAGGGCTTCCCACCGATCACAAGCTCATCGTGCTGAGTTGCCTGCTCGTGCTCGCCTGCCTCTTCGTCGCCAGCGTGGCGGCGGAAATCGTTCTGCCTATCATTCTGGCGTTTACGTTGAAGCTGCTGTTTCAGCCCCCGATGCGCCTTTTGGAGCGGATCTACGTGCCGCGCGCCTTGGCGGCGCTGGTTCTCATCTTCGCCTTCTTCGGCGTGTTCGTAGGCGTGGGCGCGGCGGTTTCGGGGCCTGCGGCGTCTTGGGCCGGGCGCTTGCCTGATGGCCTGCCGCGCCTCGAGCAACGCTTGCAACTGCTGGAACGGCCGATCCATACGCTTCAGGATTTTGTGAAACAGATCGACGGTCAGGAGATCGGCGCCAACCTCGGTCTGTCGTCGATGGTGCTGAAGGGGACGCAGCATTTCGCCGGCGGCCTGTTCGAGACGATGCTGATCCTGTTTTTTCTGCTGATTTCTGGCGACACGTTCCTGCGCCGCATCGTCGAGGTCTTGCCAAAGTTCAGCGACAAGCGGCAGGTCGTGGAATTGTCGCAGCAGGTCGAGCGCAACATCTCCGCCTACCTTGTCACGATCACCATCATGAACACGTTGGTCGGGCTGGCGACGGGGATCATGGCCTGGGCGACGGGGCTCGGCGATCCCCTCCTATGGGGATCGATAGCCTTTCTTCTCAACTACGTCCCGATTCTAGGCCCGTTTTCGGGGGTCGGCGTGTTCGTCTTCGCCGGTCTGCTCAGCATCGACGGGTTCTGGCAGCCGTTCCTGCCGGCGGTGCTCTATCTGTGCATCCACCTCGTCGAAGGCGAGATTGTCACGCCGATGCTGCTCGCGCGGCGCTTCACGCTGAACCCGGTGCTCGTGATCCTGTCGCTGATCTTCTGGTTCTGGATGTGGGGCGTCGTGGGCGCCATTCTCGCCGTCCCCATGCTCGCGATCTTCAAGATCGTCTGCGACGGCGTGACCTCGCTGCATCCGATCGGCCACTTTCTCGAAGGCTGATCGAGCCCGGCGTTCACGCTTTGCAAACGGCGCGCCGGCCGATCATGATCGCTGCGATCCGGCGCGGCGCCGGCCGCGCAATGACGGGCGACTCCTTCGATGAACCTCAAATCGCACTGGTGGTGGGATCTTTCGACCCGCGATTTCGCCGGCCTCGATCTCGCCAACGTCGTCACCGTGTTTCCCGTCGCCGCGGTCGAGCAGCATGGCCCGCACCTGCCGGTGCGGGTGGACGCCGCCATCAACGCGGGGATCGTCGCGCGAGCGGTCGAGAAGATGAGCCCGGCGTTTCCCGCGCTCGTCCTGCCGCCGAGCGCCATCGGCAAGTCGGATGAGCATCTGGCCTTCCCCGGCACGCTCACGCTGTCGCACGAGACGCTGGCGCGCGTCTGGTTCGAGACCTGCGCCTGCGTCCATCGCGCCGGAGGCCGTAAAATCCTGTTCCTCAACTCGCACGGCGGCCAACCCCAGGTCATGGAAATCGTCTGTCGCGACCTGCGCGTCAAGCTCGGCATGTTCGCCGTCTCGTCCATGTGGTCGCGCTTCACCGACATGGACGATCTCTTCGACGCGCAGGAACGCCGGCACGGAATTCACGGCGGCGAGGTCGAGACGAGCGTCATGCGCGCCCTGCATCCGGACCTCGTCGACATGGACGCCGCGGGCGATTTCGCGCCGCTCTCGATCGAACTCGAACGCGCCAACGGCATGCTGACGCCCGAGGGCGCGATCGGCTTCGGCTGGCAGACGCAGGATCTGCACCCGAGCGGCGCCTGCGGCAACGCCGCCGCCGCCGACGCGGAGCGCGGTCGCATCGTCGTGGGGCGCGCGGTCGACGGCCTGCTCGCGCTGATCGAGGAGATCGCCGCCTACCCGATCGAGCGTGTCGTCGCGAAGACGGCCTACGATCGCGAATAAAGCGCGCTAAGCGGCGCCGACGGCCTCGCGCCGCCGGCGGTCGAGCTCCTCGGTATAGCGGCGCAGCAGATGGCTCTCGGTCAAGAGACCGACGACCTTGCGCGTCTCGAGGTTGTCGACGACGGCGAGCGCCTCGCCTTCCGTCCGGTCGAACAGCGCGGCGGCCTCACGCGCGCTCATCTGCGGCAGCAGCATGTCGGACGTGTGATGCAGGATTTCCGAGACGCGGCGCGGCTCGGTCTCCTTCTCCTCGGCGACGGCGTGCGCTTCGGGCACCAGCACGATGCCGGCGTAGCGGTCGGCGTCGTCCGCCACGATCACGCGCTGGGTCGAGCCGAGCGGGAACTCGCGCCGGAACATGTCGAGCGACATGCTGTCGCTGATGGAGCGCACATCGTTGCGCATGAGCCGGCCGACCGTGAAGCTGCGCAGCCAGCCGATGTCGTGCGCGCCGCGGATGCTCTCGCCGCGCAGATGGAACCGCCAGGTGGCGAAGGAATAGCCGAAGGTCTTGCGCACGACCAGCGAGGAGGCCACGACCGCCGCCAGCACGAGCGCCGTGATGCCGAAGTCCCCGGTGAGCTCCAACGCCATGAAGGTCATGGTCATCGGACCGCCGATCACGGCGACCGAAAGCGAACTCATGCCGACGATCGCGTAGATCGCCGGCGTCAGCGCCGCGCCGGGGACGACGGCCGGCGTCAGAATGGCGAAGGCGCGTCCGATCAGGCAGCCCATGAACAGCGACGCGAAGAACAAGCCGCCGCGAAAGCCCGAGCCGATCGAGATCGCGGAGGCGAGCGTTTTCAGCAAAAGAATCAGCAACAGCGCGGCCGCCCCGGCCTCGCCGTCGAGCGTCAGATGCAGCGCGCCGTGGCCGGAGGACATGATCTGCGGCGAGAGCAGCGCCAGGCCGCCGACGAAGGCGCCGCCCACCGCCGGGCGCAGCGCCGCGGGAATGCGGCTCTTGCGCGCGGCCGCTTCGACGAAGGTCACGCCTTGCATGATGACGATGGCGAGGCCGGCGCAGAGAACGCCCAGCAACAACGCGGGGGCGTAATCGGCGTTGGTCACCGGACCGAGCGCGGCGGCGTCGACGAGGAAGGCGCCGCCGACCAAGCTCCGCGCCGTCAGGGTGCCGGCGAGCGCCGCAACGACGACGGGTGTCAGCGTGGCGATGGAATAGGTTCCGATGATGAGCTCAAACGCGTAGAAGGCGCCGGTCAGCGGCGCGTTGAAGGCCGTGGCGATCGCCGCGGCGGCCCCGCAGCCGACGAGCGTGCGCAGGTCGGTGCGGCGCATGCGCAATGCAAGACCCATGCGCGACGCCAGGGCGGATGAAATCTGCGTGTAGCCCGCCTCGAGGCCCACCGACGCGCCGAAGCCGTTGGACACGAGGTTTTGCAGGACCACGTAGAGGCTCGAGCGCATCCCCATGCGGCCGCCGTGCAGCGCGTTCGCCTCGATGGGATCGACCGCCGGCGGCAGAAACCGCAGGCCGAGCAAGAGCGCGCCCATGATCGCCCCGCCGACGACCGGCGCGAAGGCGAGATGCGGCGCGAGCGCCGCCACGCCGCTCAGCCGCTCGTCGGGCTGCAAGCCGAAAATAAGCTCGTGCATCATCTGCGCGGCGAGGCTCATGCCGGTGACGGCTAGGCCCGCCACGACCCCGACGACGGCGGCGACGATAGTGAGGCCGATTTCACTGGCGCGGACGATGGCGCGCAAGCGGCCGGGCGCGAGGGTTTCGGTCGCGGCGGCGACCCTTCTCTCCTGATTCTTGCCCTTGATCGAAATGGACATCGCGCTGGCCGCTTTTAGGCTTCTCCAAACCATCCGGCTGCCGGCTGCGCAACCGCAATCGGCGGTTCCTCCGCAGAAGGCGCTCCGCGGCCCTTCCGAGGGCGTCTGCGCGCCGACCTGTCCGAAAACGCGGCAATTTGCCTGTGCTTACGCCTCCCGCGCCTAAAGAGCGGCAAAAGGTCTCGTGGAAAACGCTTTATTGTCGGCAGGGCGCATGGTTTCACTGCGCCGCGTCAAAACCTCGTTGGCCTGGGGATCGAAGACACATGATCGGGAAGACGGTTCTGCTGGCGTGCTCTCTGTTGAGCGCGACGACGATTGGCGCGCGCGCCGCCGAAAAGCTGACGTTCCTCATGAGCTGGCGCGCGGAGGCGGAGAACGGCGGCTATTTCCAGGCGCAGACGAGGGGCTATTACACGGACTGCGGGGTCGACGTGACCGTGCGCCAGGGCGGCGCGGGCATCGACACCACGCAATTGCTGACCGCCGGCGCCGTCGATGCGGCGCTCGTCTCGCAGAACGACGGCGCGATGCGCATGAATGTGGCGGGTTTCCCCTCGCGCGCGGTGATGGCGACCTTCCAGCGTTCGCCGACGACGCTCGATGCGCACCCCGACAGCGGCATCGAGAAAATGGAGGATATGCGCGGCCATCCGATCCTGCTGTCGGCCGGCAACCGCAACACGTTCTGGCCGTTCCTAAAAAAGAAGTATGGCTTCGCGGACGACCAGTTGCGCTCGTTCACCGGCCAGTTCGCGCCGTTCCTCGCCGACAAGCGGGCGGTGACGCAGGATTTCGTCACCAACGGTCCCTACGTGATGAAACACGACAACGGCTTCGACGTAAAGTTCTTCCTGCTCGCCGATAACGGCTACGTGCCTTACAGCTCGATCGTCGTGGTGTCGCAGAAGCTGATCGACGAGAAGCCCAAGGCGGTCCAATGCCTCGTCGACGGCTCGCGCAAGGGCTGGATCGATTACATGAAGGATCCCAAGGCCGGCTTCGACGAGATCAAAAAGATCGCGCCGGAGAACAACGACGGCCTGATGAAGTTCGGCTGGGACACGATGAAAAATTACAAGCTCGTCGAGACGGACGACACCGCGAAGCTCGGCGTCGGCGCCATGACGGACGCGCGCTGGAAAGAGCATTTCGCCATGCTGGTCTCGAACGGCTTGTACAAGCCAGACTTCGATTACAGAAGCGCCTACACGCTGGACTTCCTGAAGCAGAGCCCGCAGTGAGCGCTGCTCGACGATAGGGATACGCGATGAGCGCCAGCGGCGCCCTTGAAAGCATGGACGACAGCGTCGCGCCGGCGCGCGCCGCGCGGCGTGGGATCGGCTTCGATGATCTCTCGCCGCTGATCGGGGGCGTCGTTTTCCTGCTGCTGTGGGAAGGCGCCGTGCGCGTCCTGCACGTCTCGAAATTCATCCTGCCCGCGCCGTCGGCGATTCTCACGACGCTGGTCACGGAGTTTCCCGAACTGATGCGCGCGCTTGCGTATACGGCGACGATCACCGTCACGGCCTTCCTGCTGGCGGTGATCTCGGGCGTCACGCTCGGCGTGCTGCTGACGCAGAACCGCCGCATCGAGCGGATGTTCTGGCCCTACGCGGTTGCGCTCCAAGTCACGCCCATGGTGGCGATCGCGCCCCTCGTCATCATCTGGGTCGGCCTCGACCGCGTGTGGCTCGCGCTGATGATCCTCGCCTGGATCGTCGCGTTTTTCCCGATGCTTTCGAACACGGCGATCGGGATGAAATCCGCCGATCACGGCTTGCGCAACGTGTTCACGCTCTACCGCGCCTCGCGCTGGAAGCAGTTTCGATACCTGCAATTGCCGGCGGCGCTGCCCTACATTCTGTCGGGGGCGCGTATCTCGTCCGGCCTGTCGGTTATCGGGGCCGTTGTCGCCGAGTTCGTCGCCGGGAGCGGATCCTCGACCGGCCTCGCCTGGACAATCGTCGAGAGCGGCTCGATGCTGAACGTCCCGCGGATGTTCGCGGCGCTCTTCGTGCTCTCGGCCTTCGGCCTCCTGATCTGGTATTGCACCGCGACCGTACAGCGCCTGCTTTTGAGCCGTTGGCATGAGAGCGAAGTCCGGCTGGAAAACTGAGGTGCGCGGCCTCTCGCCGTTCGACGCGCGCCGGAGCGCGGCCCGATGGCGGTGACGCGAAAGGCGCTGGTGCGCCTGAAGAACGTCGACAAGGTTTACGGCAACGGCGTGGTCGCCTTGCGCAACCTCACGCTCGATGTCGCGCCGCACGAGTTCATCAGCCTGCTTGGCCCCTCCGGCTGCGGCAAATCGACGGCGTTGCGCATGATCGCCGGTCTCGGCCCCTACACCGGCGGCGCGATCGATTGGCCGACCTCCACCTACGACGTGCGGGGCGAGCCCGATCGCGAGATCGGCTTCGTGTTCCAGGAGCCCAACCTGATGCCGTGGGCGAGCGTCTTCGACAACGTCTACCTGCCGTTGCGGCTGAAGGACGTGTCGCGGAAGGCGGCCGCCGCCCGCGTCAACGCCGTGCTCGAGATGGTCGGCCTGTCGAACTTCGCGAACGCCTATTCGCGCGAATTGTCGGGCGGCATGAAGATGCGCGTCTCGATCGCCCGGGCGCTGGTAACGGAGCCGAAGCTCCTCCTGATGGACGAGCCTTTCGCCGCGCTGGACGAGATCACGCGCACGCGCCTGTCGAACGATTTGCTCGAGATCTGGCGCCATTCGAAATGCACGGTGATGTTCGTTACCCACAGCGTCTTCGAAAGCGTCTACCTTTCGCAGCGCATCGTCGTCATGGCCGCGCGGCCCGGCCGCATCATCGGCGGCCTTGAGATGCCGGAGCCCTATCCCCGCACGCCGGCCTATCGGCTGACACCGGCCTACACTGAATATTGCCGCACGGTTTCGGGGCTGCTCGACACCGCCATGCAATCTTGAGCGTCGCTACTTCGAGCCCGACCGCTTGAGGCTCTTGATCGGCAGTCGCGGCACGCCGGCCCGTTCCGCGATATCCTCGTCCTGGCGCTCGATTTCGGCTTTCGCCGGCTTGTCGCCATCAAGGCCGCCCAGCATCTTGGCGGGCACCTTGCGATTGGAGCGCAGCGAGCCGTCCTCATAGACGACATTGAAGAGGACGTGTTCGGCGCGGCTGCCGGGCTTCTTAGCCATGAATGGACCTTTCGGATCGGGAACGCGCCTGACGCGCGAAGCGGCAGGCCCTGATATAGGCGGGATCGCTCCGCAGGGAAGCGCCGCCGCGGCTGCGCCAAGGCGACCCGGCGCAGCGGGCGGTCTCAAACGAAGGTAAAGGTTTTGAGTTTTGGAGTCGCGCCGAAATACGCCATGCGAAACGCCGTCTCGGTCGGATAATCGCGCGTCGGCAGGTGACGGTAAGGCACGCCGAGCGTCAGCGGACGCCGATCGAATGGATAAGGGTCGAGCCTGATCTCGCCGCCGCCAAGCGGCGTCATCGCGATCGGCGTCCCGCTCGCGCCGTCGCCCTCGTAGGTCTTCGGCGCGAACATGAAGGTTTCGGCGACGGGCTCGCGGATGCACAGCGCCAGCGAGAGCAAATCCCAGATCTGCAGCAGCTGGTAATTGACAAGGAACTCCTTGCGATCGAGCCCCGCGAGCGCCACCTCCTGCCGCGCCTCGTATTTGGCGGCGAACGCTTCGACGTCGGCGCTCAGCGACGCGCGGTTGCGATTGGGCTCCAGCGTCACGGCGCCGTAGCGCCGACGCCAAAGCCCGGTGCGATGACGGCTGATGAGCAGGCCGGCGTAGGGATCGATGCTCGTCAGCCAGTCAACGCCCGCGCCGAAGGCTTCGAGTTGGCTTGCGTCGTTCGGCACCTGGAAATAGGTCGGCGACGTCTTCGTCGCGGGGTCATAGCGCGGCTCGGTCTCGTAGCGATACCAGCCGCAGTCATGCAGCGCGGCGGCGCGCACCGTGGACTCGCGATGCGAAGGGACCGCAAACGTCTCGTTGCCCCAATGCGCGGCGAAGAAGCCCGAGAGTTTGGCGTGATCGGTCTGGTTGAGGAGGATCAGGGAGCCGTCGTCTTGCGGGCGAACAATCATGGTCGCGATCCTTCGTGATGGCGGGCAGCCTCCTGGTTATAGACGATGCGCAGCGACGCGCGATATGCGCCGGCCCCGCCGCTGCGGGGCGCCGGCGGGAAACGGCGCGTCCCCATTTCTTCGCACTCGCAGCATATTGGATGCAAGATTGCCGCCTACGTTTTCAAAATGCCCGGATAACTGGCGTGGCGCCACAAGATTTGCCTAGACATTGGTCTCACTAGACGGAAAGCTGCGGTCGTTGCATCCAATCGAGGCGCATCTGGCGCATCGAGAGCGTGAGGCGTCCTGGTCGTCATGCCGACCGCAAGCGAGCGAGTCTACGAGTCCGTGCGTCAGGCGATCCTGGCGGGCGACTATCCCGCATCGACCCACTTGACGGCCGCGGGCATCGGCGAGCGCCTCGGCGTCAGCCGCACGCCGGTTCGCGAGGGGCTTCGCCGTCTGCACGCCGAAGGCCTCGTCAACTTCGTTTCCAACCACGGCGCCTATGTCGTCGGCTACAGCACCAGCGATCTCGCCGACCTCTACGACTTGCGCGCGAGCCTCGAGCCGCGCGCCGCCCAACTCGCGGCGCAGCGCATCGATCACGGCCAGATCGACGAACTCGCGCAGCTCTGCGACCGCATGGAAGCCGCGGCGGCCGGCGACGAGGACACGCGGCTGCACGACATCGCGCGCGACAACGATCGCTTCCACCGCATCATCGCGCGCGCCGCCGGAAGCCGCCGGCTGACGGCGAACCTCGAGCCGCTCTTCGAAGCGCCGATCGCGCTGAAGACATTCAGCCGCTACTCGCGACGCGCGCTTCAGCGCAGCATGAATCACCATCGCGAACTGGTCTCCGCCTTTTCGGAGCGGGACTCCGATTGGGCGCACGCCGCCATGGCGTGCCATGTCTATTCGGCGCGCTCCACCTTTCGCGTCTATTTCGCCAACGGGACGAGGGCCCCGGAATGATCGTCGGACAAATCGTCAACGGGCTGGTCATCGGCTGCATGTATGCGCTGATCGCGCTCGGCTTCACGCTGGTCCTCGGCTCGCTGCACAAGTTAAACTTGGCGCATTCCGATATCATGATGTGCGGCGGCTTCGTCGGCGTGGCGATGACGTCGATCGGCCTGCCGCTCTGGCTCGGGCTCATCGGCGCGATGATCATCGGCGGCCTGCTCGGCATCCTCGTCAACGAGATCAGCTTCCGCCGCGTCGGCAGCGAGGATCAGGAAGTGGCGTCGGCGCTCAGTTCGGTGGCGGTCGGGCTCGTGTTGACGGATCTTGTGCAGAAAGTCTGGGGCACCGAACCCGTCCCCTTGCAGATGCCGCTGTCCGGCCCGGCGATCGAAATCGCCGATGTCCGGTTTACGACCATCCAGCTTTCCGTCGTCGTCATCGCGATCGCGCTGATGATCGGCCTTAATTATCTTGTGCGCTCCACGAGCCTCGGGCGGCAAATCCGCGCGGTCGCCGATCACACGTCGCACGCCGCGCTAATGGGGGTCGACGTGCGCAACGTCACGCGCGCCGTGTTCTTTCTTTCCTCCGGCCTCGCGGCCACCGCGGGCTTCCTCATCGCAGCGCGGCTCGGCACGGCGAGTTCCGACATCGGGTTCGGCTACGGGCTGAAGTCGCTCGCCATCATGGCGATCGGCGGCATGGGCGATCTGCGCGGCGCGGTTCTTGGCGGTCTGCTCATCGGCGTCCTGGAATCGCTCGCGGTCAACTACGGTCTTGGCCGGCTCACCGATCTTCTCGTCTGGGTCTGCCTGATCGTCGTTCTCGTCGTCCGGCCCCAGGGGATTCTCGGCGCCAAACAGCATGAGGCGCGCGCATGATCATTCCCAGCTCCGACCTCATCTTCTTCTGCGCTGTCAACATCCTGCTCGCCTGGAGCGTCTACGCCGTGGTGGCGGTCGGGGCGCTCTCCTTCGCCTCGTCCGCGTTCATGGCGATCGGCTGCTACGCGTCCGGCCTGCTCACCGTGCGTTTCGGCTGGCCGCTCGTGCCCGCGCTCCTCGTCGGCTCGCTCGTCTCCGCGATCGCCAGCGTACCGATCGGCGTGCCGACGCTGCGCCTGCGCGGCGTCTTCTTCATCCTGGCGAGCATGGGCGTCACGATCTCGATGCAGGTCATCCTCGAAAATACCGACGCGCTCGGCGGCTCGACGGGCTTCGGCGGCATGACCGGCGCGACGCCGCTGCATTCGGTCATCGCCTGCGGCGTCGTCGGCGCGCTCCTGCTCATCGTCAGCTATTCCCCGCTGCAACGCATTCTCGACGCCATCCGCGAGGATTCGCGCGTCGCCGAATCGTTGGGCGTCAACACGGTCTTCGTTCGCGTGGCGGCGTTCGCCGCAGGCGCCGCGATCGCCGGCTACGCCGGCGGCCTCACCGGACATTTCCTCATCTTCGTGCGGCCGGATTCCTTCGGGATCCTGGTCGGCATCTACGCAACCTTCTACGTCATCCTGGGCGGTTCGAAGAACTTGTGGGGGCCCGCGCTCGGCGCGATCGTCATGACGATGCTGCCGGAATATTTCACCGTCATGGCCAATTGGCGCCCGACGGTTTTCGGCGTCGCCATCGTCGTCATCCTGCTTGTCTGCCCCGCCGGCATCCTGGCGTTCCGGCCGCTCACGGCGCGGCTCGGCGGTCGTCCGCGCGCCGCGCGGCTCGGCGCGTGGAGGCGCGCATGAGCGCCGACGATCCCGCCGTCCTCGAACTCGACGGCGTCAGCAAGAACTTCGGCGGCCTGCGCGCGCTCAGCCAGGTCTCGTTCTCCATCGCGCAAGGCGAGATCGTCGGCCTGATCGGGCCGAACGGCGCCGGCAAGACCGCGCTCATCAACTGCATCACCGGCTTCTACCGCTGCGACCTCGGCCATGTGCGGATGCTGGGACGCGACATCGGCCGCGACAGCCTGCATGCGATCGGGCGCGCGGGCATCGCGCGCACGTTCCAGAACCTGCGCCTGTTCCGCCGCATGAGCGTGCTCGAGAACGTGATGGTCGCCCAACCTTCGCATGTGCGTCATCCCATGCTCGCGGCGCTCCGCGTGCGGCGGCAAGCCGACAAAGAGCGCGCGCGCGAGTTGCTCGCGCGCTTCGGCCTCGCCGATCGCGCCAACCAATCCGCCGGCGCCTTGTCGTATGGCGATGGGCGGCGGCTCGAGATCGCGCGCGCGCTGGCGACGCACCCGCAGTTGCTGCTGCTCGACGAACCGGCCGCCGGCATGAACGAAGAGGAGACCGTCGCGCTCGCCAACGATATCCGCAGCCTGATGAGCGACGTGCGCGCCATCATGCTCGTCGAACACGACATGAGCTTCGTGCGCAGCCTCGCGAAGCGCGTCGTGGCGCTCGACTCCGGCGAGAAGATCGCCGAAGGCGCGGCGAGCGCGGTGCTGAACCATCCGCGCGTGATCGAAGCCTATCTCGGCGGCATGGACGAGGCGAACGATGACGCCGCTGCTTGAAGTCGAGGCTCTCGACGTGCGCTACGGCCCTGTGCGCGCCGTGCGCGGCGTCAATCTCGTCGTCGGCGAGGGACAGACGGTCGCGATCATCGGCGCAAACGGCGCCGGAAAGAGTTCGCTGTTGCGCGCGATCTCCAACATGCTGCCGCGCACGGCGGGCGCCATCCGTTTCGACCGCCGCGAGACGCGCGGGCGGCGGCCGAACGCGCTCTGCCGCGCCGGACTTTTGCATCTGCCCGAAGGCCGCGGCACGCTGCAAAAACTGACGGTGAAGGAAAACCTGCAGCTCGTTCATGAGATGTGCGCCTGCAAGGAACGCTTCGAGGACGCGCTGGCGCGCGCGGTCGCCCGATTTCCCCGGCTTGGGGAGCGGCTCGGCTTCCCTGCCGGCTTTCTCTCCGGCGGCGAGCAGCAGATGCTGGCGCTGGCGCGCGCCATCGTCGCGCCGCCGAAGCTGCTGCTTGTCGACGAACCTTCGCTCGGCCTTTCGCCGCGCATGGTGAAGGAGGCGTTCGCCGTGCTCGCACAGTTCAAGAAGGAGGGCGTTCCGCTCATTCTCGTCGAACAGAACGCGCGCGCCGCGCTGGCGCTCGCCGATGTCGGCCACGTGATGCGGCAGGGTCAGTTCGTCGTTAGCGGCAAGGCCAGCGACATCCTCGCCGACGAGGGGATGCTGGCGCATTATCTCGGCACCTAACCATAAGACGCGGTCACAGGAGACGATCATGGCGCATCGACGGAGTTTGAGCTTTCTGCTGGCGACCGCCGCGGCGGTCTATGCCGCGGCCGCTCTCGCGCAAGACAAGCCGCCGATCCGCATCGCGCATACCGCGCCGATGACGGGCATCCAGGCGCAGGTCGGCGCGTTGCAGGCGATCGCCGTCGACCTCGGCGTCGCCGACGTCAACGCCGCCGGCGGCGTCAACGGCAGCAAGATCGAGATGGTGCGCTACGACGATCAGTTGAAGCCGGATCAGGCCGTGCTGCGCATGCGCGAGGCTCTCAAAGACAACGCCGTCGCCATTATCGGACCCGTGTCGGGCACACAATGGGAAGTCGCCGCGCCGCTCGCAAACCAGCTCAAGCTGCCGGCCGTCAATATCAACGCGAACAAACCCGGCATCACGGTGCGCCCCTGGAGTCTGCGGCTCGTCAATCCCGACGACACCGGCATGCCGGAGACGATGGACGACTTCTTGAAGCATTATCCGAACGTCAAGAAGGTTGTCGTCATGGGCGACGTTCGCGAGGCGAGCGGCAAGGCCGCCGTTGATCTGTGGACCGAACTCGCCAAGCAACACAATATCGCGGTCGTCGACACCGTGACTTTCACGACCGGCGCCACGGATTTCTCCTCAACGGCGCTGAAGGCGAAGCAGTCCAATCCCGATGCGATCCTGCTGTCGACGATCGGTCCCGACGCGGCGCGGCTCGGACGCGAGTTCAGCCAGCAGGGCGTTACCATACCGATCCTCGCCAACTCGTTGATCTGGCCGGGCACGTTGCCCCAGGTCTTGACGAAGACGATCGGCAAAGACGCCGGCAATTGGCTGACGACCGGCTTTGCGACCAACGAGCAATCGACGGGCGACCCTGCGCTCTACAAAAGCTTCGTCGAGCGCTACAGCGCGCTGGTGATGAAGGATCCGACGATGTCGCAGTATCCCCCGCCGAACGTCGCCAACACGATGCAGGGCTGGGACGCGGTGAAGTTCATCACCGACATCCTGCGCGCCAAGGGTGTCGACGGGAACACGCCGATCGACAAGGCGCGCGAGGCGCTGAAGGACGGCATGATGGAGGCGAAGGAATACAAGGGCTTGAACTCCATCAAGATCCGCGACAACGGCGACGGCTATACGCCGACCCGCGCGGTGCGGATCGATTCGGCTAAAAGCGAGTGGCAATTCCTAAACTGAGCGCGCGCTCCCGCGAGTCTCGGACGGCGACGTTCAGCGCCGCAGAATGAAGGCGTCCATCGCCGCCGCGAAGCCATCGTCTTCGTTCGAGCGCGTGGTCTCGCGCGCCTCCGCTTTGACGCGATCGTCGGCGTTGCCCATGGCGATCGGCAGACCGCTCTTGCGGAACATGGCGAGGTCGTTGTGCATGTCGCCGACGACGGCGATCGCATCGCGGGAAATGCTGAGCCGTTTCGACATGGCCTCGACGAACGTGCCCTTGTCGACGCCGAGCGGCGTGATATCGAGATAGTATCGCTGCGAGCGCATGACGGTGGCCTGCGCGCCGATCGCGCTCTGCATTGCCGTCTCGCAGGCGCTCAGACGCGCGAAATCATCGCTGACGGCGACGATCTTTCCGAGTTTCGCCAGATAAGGCGCAAAGTCCGACACGATCACGGGCTCGGCCTGAATGGTTCGCTTCTCGTGATCGACATAGGGAGCCTGCGCATTGTCGGCGATCCACGCGTCGAGGGTGTAGAGCCAGGCGCGGACATCGAAGGCGGCGACGATCTCGAGGCATGCGGCGGCGGCCGCGCTCGTGACGTAATGCTGTTCGATGGGCTCCAGCTGCGGGCCGACGATCATGCCGCCGTTGAACGCGCCCATCGGCGCCGTCAACGCCAGATCGCGCGCCAGGCTGCGCAACCCTTGCGGCGGCCGGCTGCTGACGATGGTGAAGGCGATCCCCGCTTGCGTCAGCCGCCGAACGGCGTCCCGGTTGGCGCCGGTCAGCCGCTTGTCGCTGGTGACGAGCGTCCCGTCGACATCCGAGATGACCAGTTTGATCGGCGTCATGCGCGCGTTCCCTTTGTCCGCGTATCCGCCAAGGCGCGCACGACAGATTCGACGATTTCGCGTGGATGGGCGTCGATGGAGACGACGATCGCCTGCTCGTCGCCCTGCGGCGGTTCGAGCGCGTCGAGTTGGCTGTCGAGCAGGCTCGGCGGCATGAAGTGGTTCAGGCGCGCGGCGAGACGCCGCTCGATCAGCGGTCGCTCGCCTCGAAGATAGACGAGCCCGACGGTTTTGCGCGCGCCGATCAGGACGTCGCGATAGCGCCGTTTCAGAGCCGAACAGGCGATCACAAGATGCTCGCCCTCCGCGAGGCGCGCATCGAGGGCCGCCGCGATCGCCAGGAGCCACGGGGCGCGGTCCTCGTCCGTCAATGCGCGGCCCGCATGCATCTTGTCGACGTTTCCCGCCGGATGAAACCAATCGCCGTCTTCGTAGGTCCAGCCCAGGCGCTGCGCCAGCAAGGCGGCGATCGTCGACTTGCCCGTGCCCGAAACGCCCATCACGATCAGCGCGGACCAGCGCGATGGTTCGGGCTCAGGCTTCATCCGGCAGGCCTTCGGCGACATCCGCCGTCAACAACCAGGCGACCGCGCCGTGGGGCTTCACGCGCGTCGCGGGTAAATCTTCGCCGCGCAGGATGCGGGCGACGACATTCCGCTTCTTCTTGTCGTTGACGAGGAAGAGCATCTCGCGCGTCGAGTTCAGCGCGGGCAGCGTCAGCGAGACGCGCGGCACATGCGGCTCTTGGCCGGCTTCGTCGACGCCGACGACGAGGCGGTCGCGTTCGTCGAGTTCCGGCGCGCCCGGGAACAGCGACGCCACGTGGCCGTCGACGCCGACGCCGAGCAGACAGACGTCGAACAGCGGCTCGTCATCGGCGCGTCCCGCCGCGTCGCGAAACTGCATCAGAGCGTCGGAGTAAGCCTGCGCGGCGACGCGCACGTCGGCGCCCGACGCGTCAATGGCGTGGATCGTCATGGGGGGCGCCGAGGCGTCGAGGAACGCCTTGCGCGCCGCTCCCATGTTGCTCAGTGGATCGTCAACCGGCACGAAGCGGTCGTCGCCCATGAACCAATGCACGCGCTCCCAGGCGATCGCCTTGCGGAAGCGCTCGCCTGGGAGCAACTTGTAGAGCGGCAGCGGAGCCGAGCCTCCCGTCAACGCGACCGCCGCAAGACCGTGCGCGGCGGCGAGACGCGCGACCAGCCGTTCCGCCGCGGCCTCGGCTTGGGCTTCGACGTCCGGCGCGACGATGACCGAACGCGAAGCCATCACGCCGGCTCCTTCAGCGGTCGCCAGGCGCGGCCATCGGCGCTCAACAAAGCGTCGGCCTCGGCGGGTCCCGAGGACCCCGCCGCGTAGGTCGCGAGCCCTTCGCCATTGCCACGCCAGGCGTCGAGAAACGGCTGCACGATGCGCCAGCCCGCCTCGATGCCGTCGGCGCGCTGAAAGAGGATCGCGTCGCCGATCATGCAATCGTAGATCAGCGTCTCATAGCCGGTGCTCGGCTCGGCTTGAAAATAGTCCTTGTAGCGGAAGGTCATGTCGACGCCGCCGATCGCGATCGAAGGTCCCGGGATCTTGGCGTTGAAATGCATCGCAATCGCCTCGTCGGGCTGCACGCCGATGAGGAGGAAATTTTCGGCCAGTTCGTTGATCGGCGTGTCGCGAAACATCGCAAACGGCGGCTCCTTGAACTTGATCGCCACTTCGGTGCGCCGCGCTTCGAGCGCCTTGCCCGTGCGCAGGTAGAACGGCACGCCGGCCCAGCGCCAATTGTCGATCGTGAGCTTCAGCGCCGCATAGGTTTCCGTCACGCTGTGCGGATCGACATCCGCGGTCTTCAGATACGCTTCGACCGCCTTGTCGCCCGCTTTGCCGGCGCCGTATTGCCCGCGCACCGAATTCTTGCGCGCTTCTTCCGGCGTCCACACCTGCACAGCTTCAAGAACCTCGGCCTTCCCCGCGCGCACCGGCCCTGCCTCGAAGCGCGATGGCGGCTCCATCGCGATCAGCGACAGCAACTGGAACAGGTGGTTCGGCACCATGTCGCGTAGCGCGCCGGTCGCATCGTAGAACTGGCCGCGCCGGCCGACGGTCAGGCTCTCGGCGACGGTGATCTGCACGTGGTCGATGTGGTTGCGGTTCCAGATCGGCTCGAAAATCCCGTTGGCGAAGCGCAGCACGAGGATGTTCTGCACCGTCTCCTTGCCGAGATAATGATCGATCCGGTAGATCTGCTGTTCCTCGAACGTTTTCAGCAGATCGCGGTTGAGGGCCTTGGCGGATTCGAGGTCCGTGCCGAACGGCTTCTCGATGATGAGACGCCGCCACGCGCCCGCCTCTTCTTTCGCAAGGCCCGACTCGCCGAGCCGGCACGCGATCGGGCTGAACGCCGACGGCGGCGTCGCCAAATAGAACAGCCGATTGCCCTTGGTCCCGCCGTCCTTTTCGATGCGTTCGAGCTCCGCCTGTAAGCGTTCGTAGGTTTCGGCGTCGTCGCCGCCGCCCGTCACGTAGGTCGCGCGCGCCATGAGCCGATCGACGACGACGTCGTCGAACGAGCGCGTGGCGAACTCCTTCAGGCTCCTGCGCAACTCGTCGCGAAAGTCTTCGTTCGATATCTCGGATCGCGCGACGCCGACCAGCGCGAAGGCGTCCGACAGCAGCTTGTCGGCGGCGAGATTGTAGAGGGCGGGCAGCAACAGCCGATGGGTGAGGTCGCCAGACGCGCCGAAGACGACCAGCGTGCAGGGATCGGCGGCGCGGACGTTGCGCGAGCGGCCGGGACGTTTGACGTTCATGTCGGCGCCCTCACCGCTTGGCCGCCGTCGGCGTGCCTTCGACGTGGCCGCCAAAACCTTTGCGCATTGCGGATAAGATTTTTTCGGCGAACGTATGCTCCTGGCGCGAGCGAAAACGCGCATAAAGCGCGGTCGAGAGCACATCCGCCGGCACGCCCTGGTCGACCGCCGCCATGATAGTCCAGCGGCCCTCGCCGGAATCCTCCACAAAACCCGAATAGGACTCGAGATTCGGGTCGGAGGCGAGCGCGTCCGCCGTCAGATCGAGAAGCCATGAACTCACGACGCTGCCGCGACGCCATACTTCCGCGATGTCGGCGATCTCAAGATCGAAGCCTTGGGCGTCTGGCTCGGGGTTCTTCGCGGCATTGCGCAGAATATCGAAGCCTTCGGCGTAGGCCTGCATCAGCCCATACTCGATGCCGTTGTGCACCATCTTCACGAAATGGCCCGCGCCGACTGGGCCGGCGTGAATGTAGCCCTGCTCGGCGCGCGCATCGCGGCCCTCGCGCCCCGGCGTGCGCGCGACATCGCCGCGGCCGGGCGCCAAAGCCGAGAAGATCGGGTCGAGCCGATCGACGACCGGCTTGTCGCCGCCGATCATCATGCAATAGCCCCGCTCGAAGCCCCAGACGCCGCCGCTGGTGCCGACATCGACATAGTGAACGCCTCGCGTCTTCAGCGCCTGGGCGCGGCGGATGTCGTCCTTCCAGAAGGTGTTCCCGCCATCGATGAGAACGTCGTTCGCGTCGAGCTTGTCGCCCAGCGCGCGGATCGTGTCGTCGGTGATCTTGCCGGCGGGCAGCATGACCCAGATGGCGCGCGGCGGCTTGAGCTGTTTGATGACCGCTTCGAGGCTGTCGACGCCCGCGGCGCCTTCGCCTTTCAGCGTCGCAATCGCTTTGGGATCGTGATCGAAGACGACGGCGTCGTGACCATGCTTCAGCAGGCGGCGCGCGATGTTGCCGCCCATGCGGCCAAGGCCGATGATCCCAATCTGCATAGGCTTCCTCGCAATTCCTCAAACGCGCAAAGCTTCACCCATCGATGGCGTCGCGATTGGGCGGCGCAATCTAGCGCGCGGACTTGCCGCTCTGCGCCTGTTTCCGCGCGGCCTCGATCACTTTATCCGGCGTGAACCCGAATTTGCTGAGCAGATCCTTCAGGGGCGCCGAGGCGCCGAAGGTGCGCATGCCGATGATCGTCCCTGTCGGGCCGGCGTAGCGATCCCAACCCTGAACCGAACCTTGCTCGACGGCGACGCGCGCCGTGATCGCCCGCGGCAAGACCTGCTCGCGATAGGCCTCATCCTGCTGCTCGAACAGCTCCCATGACGGCATGCTGACGACCCTCGCCTTGACGCCCTCGGCCTTCAGCTTCTCATACGCCGACACGCAGGAATGCACTTCGCTGCCTGTCGCGATCAAAATGACATCGGGTTTCTTGTCGTCGGCGTCGGCGAGGACGTAGGCGCCCCGCGCGAGTCCGTCCGCAGAGGCGTAAACCTCGCGATCGAGCGTCGGCAAAGGCTGACGGCTGAGCGCGAAACAGACTGGCCGTTCCTTCAACGCCATCATCGCCCGGTAGGCCTCGCGCGTTTCGTTCGCATCGCAGGGACGCAGAACGACGAGGCCGGGCACGGCGCGAAGGCTCGCGAGTTGCTCCACCGGCTGATGCGTCGGCCCGTCTTCGCCGACGCCGATCGAGTCATGCGTGAAGACGTGAAAGATCGGCAGTTCCATCAAAGAGGCGAGGCGGATCGGCGGCCGCATATAGTCGCTGAAGATCAGGAAGGTGGCGCCGAACGCGCGTAAGTGGCACAGGCCGAGACCGTTGACGATGGCGCCCATCGCGTGTTCGCGAACGCCGAAATGCATCGTGCGGCCGCCGGGCTCCCGCGGCCCCAGCGCGCCGGCTCCTTCGAACTCCAGCTTGGTCTTCGTCGACGGGGCGAGGTCGGCGGCGCCGCCCATGATCCAGGGCACGCGCTGGGCGAGCGCGTTTAGAACCTTGCCGGAGGCTTCGCGGGTGGCGACGCCCTTGGCGTCGGCGGGAAAGGTCGGCAGGTCGGCGTCCCAGTCGGGCGGCAATTCGCGGCGAAGGATGCGCTCCACGTCGCGAGCGGCGTCGCCGTATTGCTCCTTGTAGGAGGCGAAGAGATCGCGCCACTGCGCGTTCAGCCTCGCGCCTCGGTCGCCGATCCCCTCGCGGAAGTCGACGTAGCACTCGTCGGGCGCCAGGAACTGCGCATCCTCGGGCCAGCCGTAAGCGCGCTTGGCGAGACGGACTTCCTCCTCGCCGAGCGCGTCGCTATGCGCCTTCGCGGTGTTCTGCTTGTTCGGGGCGCCAAAGCCGATGATGCTGTTGACGATGATCAGCGTCGGGCGGTCCTGTTCCTTGTCGAACTGGTCAAACGCGGCGCCGATCGCATTCAGGTCGTTGGCGTCGTGCGCATGCGCGACATTCCAGCCATAGCCCTTGAAGCGCTCGCCGACATCTTCGGCGAACGCGATATCGGTGTGGCCTTCGATAGTGATCGTATTGCTGTCATAGACCCAGCAGAGGTTCGACAGTTTCAGGTATCCTGCGAGGGAGGCGGCCTCGCTCGCCACGCCTTCCATCAAGTCGCCGTCGCTGCAGATGACGTAGACGTTGAAGTCGAAAACCGTGTGGTCCGGGCGGTTGTAGCGCGCGCCCATCCAGCGCGAGGCGATCGCCATGCCGACGCTGTTGCCGCAGCCCTGGCCCAGCGGACCCGTCGTCGTCTCCACGCCGGTCGTCAGGCCATATTCCGGATGGCCCGGCGTCACGCTGCCGAGTTGGCGGAACTTCTTGATGTCGTCCAGTGAAATTGCGGGTTCGTTGGTCGCCTTGCCGTCGTTCAACCGCCGCACCCCCGCAAGATGCAGCAGCGAATAGAGGAGAATGGACGCATGGCCGCAAGACAACACGAAGCGGTCGCGATTCGGCCATAGCGGATCGGCCGGATCGTAGCGCAGACGCGTCTGCCACATCGTGTAGGCGAGCGGGGCGAGCGCCATTGGGGTGCCGGCGTGTCCCGAGTTGGCTTTCTGGACCGCGTCCATCGCGAGCGTGCGGATTGTGTTGATCGATTGCCGCGCGCGCGCCGAAGCGCCGATGGGGTCCAAACTCATGCGCAATCCCGCCCAGAGCAATAAGAGGTCGCGCTTCACCGGCGACAGAACCGCCAACGGGTTCGCCGGGATAACGCCGCGCGCCACGCCGGGTTCCCGTTTCGCCAAGCTCGCGCTTGGCGCCCAGTCGTAGCGCGGATCGGTCGTCAGATAAAGACGCTGAGGAAGAGGTCAGGCGGGCGAGAACGCGTCGCGCAGACCGAGCGCCGCCTCCGCCGCCTTTTCGACATGCGCGACAGCCGCTGCGCGCGATGTCTCGGGGTCTCGCGCGCGCAAAGCGTCGGCGATCGCCTCGATTTCGCGCAAGCTGGCCGCGCCGCGCGCCGGGTTCGATCGCGAAAGGCTGCGCAGCCGGTTGATGCGGGAATTGAGCCGCGTCAGCAAGTCGAGCACGACGAGGTTGCCGGCGCCGAGGCACAGAATTTCGTAGAAGCGGTCCTTCTCGGAAACGATCGCCGGGAAATCGTTGATGGCGTAGGCGCGTCGAAGCGCGCCGACGACCTCGTCGAGCGCCGCGGCGTGCGCTTGCGTGGCGTTCGACGCGAACTGCGCCGCCACCAGGCCCTCGAGCGCCGAACGCACGGCGTAGATGTTGCGCGCCTCGGTTTGCGTGATCTGCGCGACGGCGAGCCCCCGCGCGCCGCGCGTCAACAACCCTTCAGCCTCGAGTTCGCGCATGGCCTCGCGCAACGATGTGCGGCTGACGTTCAAATCCTGGCAGAGATCTTTCTCCACGAGCCGCGCGCCCGGCGCCAAGGCGCCCGTCTGGACGGCGCTGCGCAGGCTGGCGGAAATCTTTCGCCGCAGCGGCGCCGCCTCCTGCACCACCGGGACCAACGGCCCTTTTCCCGCCAACGTCATTGCCGTCCCCCTTGCCGCGCTTCGCTCGACCGCTTAGTGTCGTATTGTACGACAAAGATGCTCGCGGGAAAAGACGCCGCGAAGCCCTCCGATCGGGTGGGTGGAGGAAATGGACCAACAAAGCTGGATGGGTCGTCGCGCCGCCCGCATCGAGGATGATCTTCTGGTGCGCGGCGCCGGCCGGTTTCTCGACGACATGGCGATCCCCGGCCTGCTGGAGGCCTGCTTCCTGCGCAGCCCGGTCGCGCACGGCCGCATCATGCGGCTCGACCTCGAAGCGGCGCGTGCGGCGCCCGGCGTTCACGCCGCGCTCGGCTACGCCGAGCTGCGGCCGCTCCTCACCTGCGATCGCATGCCGCTCGCCTTGCCCGCAGGAGGCCAGCGTTTCCCGGTCGAGCCGTTCGTTCTGGCGCACGACGAGGTGTTCTACGTCGGCGAACCGATCGCGCTGGTCATCGCCGACAGCCGCCGGCTCGCCGAAGACGCGGCGGCGCTGATCGGCCTCGCCATCGATCCGCTGCCCGTGGTCGTCGATCCGGTCGCCGGGCTCGAGTCCGGCTCGCCAAAGGCGCGGCTCGACTGTCCGGACAATCTCGTCGCGCGCACCGGCATCGATTACGGCGACGCCGACCGCGCGTTCGTCGGCGCGCCGCACGTGGTCAAGGAGCGCTTTCGCCTGAGCAAGGGCGGCGGCCACTCGATCGAGCCGCGCGGCGTCGTCGCGATCTACGACGAGATCGAAGAGCGGTTGACCGTCTGGGATTCGACGCAGATGCCGCATCGCGCCCGCGCCGTCCTGGCGATTGCTCTCGGCCTGAGCGAGATGCAAGTGCGGGTGGCGACGCCCGACGTCGGCGGCGGCTTCGGGCCGAAGGCGGTGTTCCATCCCGAGGAACTCGCGATCCCCGCCGCGACGCTGCTGCTCAAACGGCCGATCAAGTGGGCCGAAGACCGGTTCGAAAGCTTCACGGCGACGGTCGGGGAGCGCGACCAGGACTGGGACATGGAGGCGGCGTTCGACGCGCGCGGACGACTTCTGGCGGTGCGCGGGCGGCTCCGCCACGACCATGGATCGTCGACGCCTTACGGCGTTGCGCTCCCCATCAACGCGGCGACGAACCTGATCGGCCCCTACATCCTGCCGGCCTTCAAGATCCAGATCGATCTTTGCCTCACCAACTTCACGCCGGCCGCCCCGACGCGCGGCGCCGGGCGGCCGCAGGGCGTGTTCGTCATGGAGCGGCTGCTCGACCGCATGGCCGCGCGCCTCGAGATCGGCCGCGACGAAATCCGCCGGCGCAACCTGATCCCGCCCGAGCGCCTGCCCTACGCGATCCCGGTCAGGCAGCGCGACGGCGGCATGATGACCTACGACAGCGGCGATTACCCCGCGTGCCAGGCGCGCGCGCTCGCAGCCGCCGGCTGGGAGGACTTTCCTGCGCGTCAGGCGGCTGCGCGGCGCGCGGGCCGCTATATCGGCCTCGGCCTCGCCAATTATGTCGAAGCGACGGGCCGCGGGCCGTTCGAGAGCGTCGCCATCCGCATCGGCGCGTCCGGCAAGATCGTCGTTTCGACCGGCGCGACGGCGCAGGGCCAGGGCGTCAAGACGATGCTGGCGCAGATCGTCGCCGATACGCTCGGCGTCGCGCCGAACGACATCCATGTCGCCGCCGGCGATACGGCCGCGACGCCGGCGGGGCTCGGCGCCTACGCGAGCCGCCAGGCGGTCACGGCGGGCAACGCAGCGCATCGAGCCGCGATCCTCGTCGCCGACAAAGCCAAAGCCGCCGCCTCCGCGCTCCTCGAAGTCTCGGCCGACGATCTCGAACTCCGCGACGGCGCCGTGCGCGTGCGTGGCGCGCCCGATCTCGGCAAGACGCTGGCCGAGGTGGCGCGCGCGCTGGACGGAGCGCCGGGCTTCGCCTTGCCGGCCAACCTGCCGCCGGGGCTCGCCGCCTCGCACGACTTCTTGACCTCGGGCCTCGCCTACACGAACGGGACGCATCTTTGCGAAGTCGAGGTGGACCCGCGGACCGGCGCGGCGACGATCCTGCGCTACGTCGTGGTCCACGACTGCGGCCGCATGATCAATCCGATGATGGTGGAAGGCCAGGTGATCGGCGGCGTGGTCCACGGGATCGGCGCGACGCTGCTCGAATGGATGCGCTACGATGCGCAGGGGCAGCCGCTCTCCGTCACCTATGCGGATTATCTTCTGCCGACGGCGGATGTCGCGCCGCGCATCGAAATTCACCATATGGAATCGCCGAGCCCGCTCAACCCGCTCGGCGTCAAAGGCGCGGCGGAAAGCGGCACGATCGGCGCGCCGGCGACCATCGTCTCCGCAATCGAGGACGCGCTGTCGCCGTTCGATGTCCGCATCAGCGATCTGCCGGTGACGCCGCCGCGGCTTCGCGCGCTGATCCGCGCCGCGCAAGACAGGCGAAGCGCCGCATGAAGGCCGCGCCGTTCCGCTATCATGCGCCGCGCAGCGTCGCGGAAGCCGTCGATCTCCTCGCCGGCAAAGACAATGCGCGGCTGCTCGCCGGCGGCCAGTCGCTGATGGCCATGCTGAACCTGCGCGTCGCCGCGTTCGACGACGTGATCGACCTCGGCCGCATTCCCGAACTCGTCGGCGTCGAGGAGATGGACGAGACGATCTCGATCGGCGCGATGACCACCCAGCGCGCCGTCGAGCGCTCCGAACTCGTGCGCCGGTTTTGCCCGCTTCTAGCGGAAGCCGTCGGTCATGTCGGCCATCAGCAGACGCGCAACCGCGGCACGATCGGCGGCAGCCTGGCGCATCTCGACCCCGGCGCGGAACTGCCGGTCGCCGCCGCCGCGCTCGACGCGCAGCTGACGATCGTCGGGCGCAACGGGACGCGCAGCCTGCCGTTCGCCGACTTTCCCGCCGGCTATCTCGCCAACACGATGGAGCCCGACGAGCTTCTGGCGCGCATCGACGCGCCGAAATGTCGCGTCCGCGAAGGCTCGGCGTTTTTCGAATTCAACCGCCGGCCTGCGGATTTCGCGATCGCGTCCGTCGCGGCGCGCCTGCAACTCAGCGAGCAAGGTCTCTTCGAGCGCGCCGCGCTCGCCGTCGGCGGCGTGCGCGGCGAGCCGACGCGGCTCGCTGACATCGAACGCGCGCTCATCGGCAAGGAGCCGTCGCATAGCACGATCGCCAGCGCGGCGCGCGCCATCGGCGCCTTCGAGTGCGACGGCGACGACCTCTACCCGCCGGATTTCCGGCAGGAGATCTGCGGGGTTCTTCTGGAGCGCGCGCTGCTGCGCGCGGTCGAGCGCGCACGAGGCCGCCATGGCTGACCTCCACGCGATTTCGCTCGTCGTGAACGGTAAGAGGATCGAAGCGACGGTCGACGCGCGCATTCACCTCGCGGATTTCCTGCGCAAGGATTTACGCCTGACCGGCACGCATCTCGGCTGCGAGCACGGCGTGTGCGGCGCCTGCACCGTGCTCGTCGACGACGCCTCAGCCCGCGCCTGCCTCATGCTCGCCGTGCAGGCGAACGGCAAGCGAGTCGACACGATCGAAGGCGTCGCGAACGACGACGGGTCGTTGCATCCGGTCCAGGCGGCGCTGTCGCGCCATCACGGCCTGCAATGCGGCTATTGCACGCCCGGCGTCGTCATGACGCTCCTGGAGCTGTCGCACGACCGCGCCGGACGCGCGCTCGAGGAACGCGAGATTCGCGCGGCGCTTTCCGGCAATCTGTGCCGCTGCACCGGCTATCAAGGCATCGTCGACGCAGCGCTCGAATTGTTCGGCGACGCGGTCGCCGCCGCGCCGCCGCAGCCAAGCGGTGTTTCACTCCCGCCACTCTCGAACAGGAGCTCTTCGTGACCGACGATCGCATCGCCCATGCCGGCAATTTTCTCGCGCGCTTCACCGTCAACGGCGTCAACGCCAGCGATTTCGAGGATGTCGTCAAATCGCTGACGAGTTGGAATGACTGGTGCCGCGCGTGGTCGGCGCGCGCCGCCGTGCACGAGGCGATGGGCCGCGAGGCGATCGAGGCCAAGCATTTCGTCAGCGCCGCGGAGCATCTGAGCCGCGCCGCGACGACCTATCATTTCGCCAAATATCTCTTCGTCCAGGACATGGACCAGATGCGCGCCGCGCATAAGAAGGCCATGGCCTGTCTCGATCTCGCCTTGCCGCATCTCGACCCGCCGGGCGCGCGGGTGACGATCCCCTATGAAGGCAAAGAGCTCGCCGGCACGCTGCGCCTGCCCAAGGGCGTCGAGAAGCCGCCGATCGTGCTGATGACCATGGGCCTCGATTCGACGAAAGAGGAACTGCTCACCTTCGAGACGACGTTCCTCGAACGCGGCATGGCGATCCTCGCGTTCGATGGGCCCGGCCAAGGCGAAGCGGAATACGATTTCCCGATCCGCTACGATTATGAGAACGTCGTACGCCCAGTGATCGACTGGCTCGAAACGCGCGACGACGTCGACACGAACCGGATCGGCGTGTGGGGCATCAGCCTCGGCGGCTATTACGCGCCGCGCAGCTCGGCGTTCGAAAAACGCATCAAGGCCTGCATTGCCAATTGCGGCCCCTACAATTGGGGCGCGCTGTGGGACAAGCTGCCGGACCTGACCCGCGACGCCTATATCCGGCGCAGCCACAGCAAGACGCCGGACGAGGCGCGCCAGAAGGCGTTTCAGCTGTCGCTCGAAGGCGTCGCCAGCAAGATCGAATGCCCGCTGTTCGTCGTCGCCGGCGGCCTCGACCGGCTTTGCCCGCCGGAGGACGCCGAGCGGCTGGCGAGAGAAGCCAAGGGCCCGACGACGCTGCTGGTCATCCCCGACGGCAATCACGTCGCGCACAACCGCGCCTACAAGTACCGGCCGCAGACCGCGGACTGGATGGCCGAGCAATTGCGCGCCTGACCCCCGCCGCGCTTCGGAGAACGCCATGAACGCGAACGAAACGCCGCGCATCGCCTACGACGATCTGCGTGGCTGGCTGTCCCAAGCGGAGCGGCTCGGCGAAGTGCGCACGGTGCAAGGCGCCGACTGGCGGGAAGACATCGGCCTTGCGGCCGAGGCGATCCTGCGCGCGGAGAACGGTCCCTGCGTTGTGTTCGAGGACATCAAGGACACGCCCAAGGGCTACCGCTTGCTGCTCAACATGTTCGCGGGCAAGCGCCGCAACATGACGCTCGGCTTCCCCGACCATCTGACCAAATGGGAGCTCAGCGACGGCTACCGCGACGCCTTCCTGACGAAGCCGTCGATCATCCCCCACGACATCGTCGAGACCGGCCCGATCCTGGAGAACGTCCTGACCGGCGGGGCGGTCGACGTCACACGGTTCCCATCGCCCATCTGGCACGAGAAGGACGGCGGCCGCTACATCGGCACGGGAACCTATTCGATCACGCGCGATCCGGAAGAAGGCTGGCTCAACGCTGGCGCCTATCGCGCGCAGGTCTTCGACAGGACGACGGTCGGCATCCTGATGGCGCCCGGCCATCACGGCGCGATCCACTGCGACAAATACTTCAAGCGCGGCGAGCCGATGCCGGTCGTGATGGTCGTCGGCGGCGATCCGCTCGCCTTCTTCTTCGGCGGCCTCGAAGCGCCCTACGGGACCTTCGAATTCGATATGATCGGCGGCTTGCGCGGCCGTCCCGAGAAGATGGTGCGCGGCAAGGCGACGGGCCTGCCGATCCCGGCCGGCGCCGAGATCGCGCTCGAAGGCTTCGTCCATCCCGGCCGCACGATCGTCGAAGGGCCGTTCGGCGAGTGGACGGGCCATTACGCCGGCGGCGCGAAACCCTGCACGGTGCTCGACATCAAGACGATCTATCACCGCAACGACCCGATCCTGCTCGGCGTGCCGCCGATGGGCGCGGGCCCCGATGAAATGGCGCGCTACCGCGCCGTCATGCGCTCGGCGACCATCAAGCAGAACATGACCAACGCCGGCGTGCCGGAAGTGCAGCAGGTGTGGTGCCACGAGGTCGGCGGCGCGCGCATGTTTCACGGGGTCGCGATCAAGCAGCGCTATCCGGGCCACGCGCTCCAGGCGGCGACGATCGCCGCACAATGCGGCGGGTCGGCCTACGCCTCGAAATACATCGTCGTCGTCGACGACGACATCGACGTGACCAACCTCGAAAGTCTCATCTGGGCGATGCTGACGCGCAGCGATCCCAAAGAGTCGATTCAAATTTTGGAAGGCGCCTGGGACTCGCCCGCCGACCCCCGCATCCCGCCGGAGCGGCGCGCAGCGGGCGACCTCACCCATTCGGTCGCGCTCATCAACGCCTGCCGGCCCTATCACTGGCGCGACAAGTTCCCGCCGGCGAACACGCCAAGCCCTGAGGTCGCGCGCAAGGCGCGCGAGAAGTTCGGCTATCTGCTCGGCGAGTAATAACGACGCAACAAACGAAGCGACAGGGGAGAGACACGCCATGCCAGAGACGAGCATCGACATCTCGCGATTGATCGACGAGCAGAAGATCGGATCCTTCGCCGTCAAGCTGGTGATCCTGTCGTTCCTCGTCATGCTGACCGACGGCTACGATCTGCTCGCGACATCCTACGGCGCGCCGGCGCTGATCGGCGACTGGCGCATCAAGCCCTCGGACCTGAGCTGGGTGTTCAGCGCGAGCCCCGTCGGCATGGTCATCGGCTCGCCGCTGCTCGGCTGGTTCGGCGACCGCTACGGCCGGCGCTCCACCGTCATCCTCGGCGCCGTCGTCTTCGGCGTCTTCAGCCTCGCGTGCGCAACGGCCACGTCCATCCCCGAAATCGTGGCGCTGCGTTTCCTGACCGGCATCGGGCTCGGCGGCATGATGCCCAACATCACGGCCCTCAACGCGGAATTCGCGCCCCAGCGGGTGCGCGCCACCCTCGTCGTGCTGATGTTCATGGGCGTCACCGCCGGCAGCACGCTGCCGGGCGTGGTCATCTGGGCGTTCGCACAAGCGGGCGTCGCGATCGGCTGGCGCGAACTCTATGTCGTCGGCGGCGTCGCGCCGCTGGTCCTGGCCGCCGTCCTCTATGTCTGGCTGCCGGAATCGGTGAAGTTCCTGAGCTTGCAGGACGGGGCTCGCGCGCGCGCGCAATTGGCGCGGATCATCCGCCGCGTGCGGCCCGATCTCACGCTCTCGGCGCAGACGACGTTCTTCAGCTCGGAAGCGCGCGCCACGGGCGGCGTTCCCGTGGCCGAACTTTTCCGGGACGGCTTCCAGTGGATCACGCCGATCCTGTGGCTTCTGTTCGTCGCCAATCTGACGGCAAACTATTTTCTCTATAGCTGGATGCCGGTGCTGTTCCACTCGACCGGCTTCTCGCCGTCGGAAGCCGCGCTCACCACGGTCTTCTACTACATCGGCGGCGTGACCGGCGGCCTGGCGATCAGCCGCTTCATCGACAAGCTCGGCGTGCTGCCGATTGCGATCTTCTTCGCGGTCGGCTGTGTCGCCGTCGCCTGCATCGGACTGCCCGGACTGTCGACAGTCGAGATCGTCGCCTTCGTCACGCTGTCGGGCTTTTGCGTGCTCGGCGTGCAACTCGGCCTCAACGCGGCGTCCGGCCTGATCTACCCGACGCGCATCCGCGCGACGGGCGCGGGATGGTCTTTCGGCATCGGGCGGCTCGGCGGAATCTTCGGGCCGACGCTCGGCGGCGTGCTGATCGCCATGCATCTCTCGACGGGACAATTGTTCCTGGCGCCTGCGGCGCCGATGGCGATCGGCGCGATCGCCTGCTTCATCCTCGTCGGCCTGTGCCGGCGGCGCTTCCATGGGCCGCAGCTCGGCGACCGCGCGGGCACGGCGGCGACGCGCGTCGTGGTCGCCGGCGCGTTGGACCCGCAGCCGGCGCAACCGACGCGCATCTGAGCGGGCGTCAGGCCGAACGCAGAAAGGACGCCGGCGCCTCCGCGGGCGGCGTCCGCTGGACGCCGTTGCGTCCCCCTGCCTTCGCGGCGTAAAGCGCCGCGTCCGCCTCGAGGAAAAGGTTTACGAAGGCGCCGCTGGCCGCCGGACGCGCCGTCGCCACGCCGATGCTGACGGTCAAGCCGCTCAGGTCCTCCAAAGGATCGCGGCTGATCGCCATCACGTCCCGACGGATGTCCTCGGCAAGCGCTTCGGCGCCCGCGATGTCAGTGTCGGGCAGCAGGATCGCGAACTCTTCGCCGCCATAGCGCGCCGCGAGATCGGCCGGCCGCCGCAGCCGACGCGCGATGCAGCCGGCGATGGCTTTCAGCGCCACGTCGCCGCGCGCGTGGCCGAAGCGGTCGTTGAAGCGCTTGAAATGATCGGCGTCGACGATGAGCAGCGAGATCGCGGTTTGCGCGCGGACCGCCCGGCGCCATTCGCTCTCTGCGACGTCGTCGAAAAAGCGGCGGTTGCTGAGCTCGGTCAAGCTGTCGGTCGTCGCGAGCGTCTCGAGATGCGCGGCAAGGTCGGTCAGCTGGCGCTCCGCCTTGCGACGGCGCGCGAGTTCGCGCGCCAGCATGACCCACAACGCGCCCATCGCGACGCAGAGCAGCGCCATCATGGCGATCATCAGCGCGGTCTTCCGCAGCCAGTCGCCGAACAGCCGGTCCTTTTCGGCGCCGACGATGATGAGCAGCGGAAGGTTTGGGACCGCCGCGAACGTGTAGAGCCGCGGAACCGCGTCGACCTTCGCCCGCCAGTCGTAAAAGCCCGAAATTTGCCGCGGGTAGAGCTTGAACACGGGGCTGAAGCTGATGTCCGAACCGATCTCCGGCATCCGGAAAGGGTGGCGCATGAGGATCACGCCGTCGGCGCTGACGGCGGTGAACGAATCCGCGCTCGATAGACTGAGGTTGGCGAACAGCGACTCGAAGTAGCTGAGGCTGAGCGCTGCGGCCACGATGCCGCCGAACGATCCGTCGGAGCGCGAGACGCGGCGGCTCAAGACGATGATCCATTCGCCGCCGCTCAGCCGCGAGCGCAAAGGCTTGCTGACGTACAGCCCCTCGTCGGCGGAGCGCTGATGGACCTTGAAATAGTCGCGGTCGGCAAAGGAGACCGTCGGCAGCGGGCCGTCGTTCGACTGCTCGACGATGTGTCCGTCCGCGTCGATGACGGACATGAGATTGATGTAGCGCGCCTGCGCCGCGCGGTCGAACAGCGCGAGCTTGCGGACGGCGGGGGTCGCCGTCGCAAGTTCGGGCTCCCGCAAACCTTCGAGGACGCCTTGCAGCGCGAGGCCGTAAATTTCGAAGTTCTTGGAGACGTCCTGGGCGAGCGCCAGCGCAAGGCTGACGTTGGCGGCGCGGACCTGATCCTCCGAGCCCTGGCGCGACTGCACGACGAGGCTCGCGCAGAACGCCATGAAACCCAGCGCCGCGAGGACGCCGAGCGCTTGGATGGCGCGCAGAGAATTGCCTCGCGCGGAGGCAGTCGCGACCCGCGTGGTGCTCATTGCCACGTCTCCCCGCAGCCATCCTGGATGCAGGAGCTTCACACTTCGTGAGCAAAATGGGTTAATCGTTCGCGACCCCGCGTTCGCAGACACGGGGCCGCCACGCGTTTGTGAAGGTTCGCGGCCCGATTGCGCCCGCGCCGCGACAAATTTTGCCCTATGTTGCAGCGCATTAAGGTGGCGGACCGCCCCTGCGGCGGCTTCGCCTGGGCCGCAGCCTGCCGCCTTCGCCTGGAGACGTCGCTGAATGATCGGCATTGTCCGCATCGCCCTGCAACGGCCCTACACGTTCATCGTCATGGCGCTGGCGATCCTGATCGTGGGCCCGCTTGCGGCCTGGCGCACGCCGGTCGACATCTTTCCGGACATTCGAATCCCCGTCATCGCGGTCGTCTGGCAGTACACCGGCCTTGCGCCCGACCAGATGTCCGGCCGCGTGACGACGCAGTTCCAGCGCGCCCTGACGACGACGGTCAACGACATCGAGCATCTGGAATCGAACGCCTACAATGGGCTCGGCATCATCAAGGTGTTCTTTCAGCCCAACGTCGACATCCGCATCGCCAACGCGCAGGTGACGGCGATCTCGCAGACGCTGCTGAAGCAGATGCCGGCCGGCATCACGCCGCCGCTGATCCTTAACTACAGCGCCTCGACCGTGCCGATCATCCAGCTTGCGCTGTCGGGCGGCGGCCTGTCGGAGCAGGCGCTGCAAGACATCGGCCTCAATGTCGTTCGCACGCCGCTCGTCACGGTGCCTGGCGCGGCGATCCCCTATCCCTATGGCGGCAAGTCGCGGCAGGTGCAGATCGACCTCGATTCCGAGGCGATGCAGGCGCGAGGCCTCTCCGGCCAGGACGTCGCCAATGCGCTCGCGGCGCAAAATCTCATCACGCCGGTCGGCACGGAGAAGATCGGCTCGTTCGAATATGCGGTGCAATTGAACAACGCGCCGGTGGCGATCAACGACCTCGGCGATCTGCCGATCCGCAACGTCAACGGGGCGATGGTCTACGTCCGCGACGTGGCGCAGGTGCGCGACGGCAGCGCGCCGCAAACCAACCTCGTGCATGTGGACGGGGCGCGTTCCGTGCTGATGCAGGTGTTGAAGAACGGTTCGGTCTCGACGCTTGCGATCATCGCCGGGGTGAAGCAGACGATCGAGCAGTTGAAGACCATCGTGCCGCCGGGCGTCAACATCGGCGTGATCGGCGATCAGTCGATCTTCGTCAATGCGGCGGTCGGCGGCGTGGTGCGCGAGGGCGTCATCGCCGCGGCGCTGACCAGCGTGATGATTCTGGTCTTCCTCGGAAGCTGGCGTTCGACGGTCATCATCGCGGTCTCGATCCCGCTGTCGATCCTGGGCGCGATCGGCATCCTCTCGGCGCTGGGCGAGACGCTCAACATCATGACGCTCGGCGGGTTGGCGCTCGCGGTCGGGATTCTCGTCGACGACGCCACGGTGACGATCGAGAACATCAACTGGCATCTCGATCAGGGCAAGGACGTCGAGCCCGCGATCCTGGACGGGGCGGCGCAGATCGTCACGCCGGCCTTCGTCTCGCTGCTCTGCATCTGCATCGTCTTCGTGCCGATGTTCTTCCTGCAGGGCGTGGCGCGCTATCTCTTCGTGCCCATGGCGGAAGCGGTCATGGCGTCCATGACGTGTTCGTTCATCCTGTCGCGCACGCTCGTCCCGACGATGGCGAAATACCTCCTGCGCAAACACGATCAAGACTCGCACGGCGAGCGCGCGAGCCCGCCGCCCACGCGCAACCCGCTGGCGGCGTTCCAGCGCGGATTCGAATCGCGCTTCGAGAAAATCCGCTTCGCCTATCGCGATCTCCTTGGCATGGCGCTGCGCCGGCGCGGCGTGTTCGTCGCCGCCTTTTGCGCAATCGTCGTCTGTTCGTTCGGGCTCGCGCCCTTCCTCGGCCGGGACTTCTTCCCCAGCGTCGACGCCGGGCAGATCCTGATGCATGTGCGCACGCAGGTCGGCACCCGCGTCGAAGAAAGCGCCAGCCAGTTCGCCGCGATCCAAAAGGCGATCCGCTCGATCATCCCCGCCGACCAACTGTCCACGGTCGTCGACAACATCGGCTTTCCGGTCAGCGGCCTCAACATGACCTACAACAACACCGGCACGATCGGCTCGCAGGACGGCGACATCCAGATCAAGCTCGCCGAGACGCATCGGCCGACCGCCGATTACGTGCGCGCGATGCGCGAGCAACTGCCGAAGCGATTCCCGGGAACGACGTTCTCGTTCCTCCCCGCAGACATCATCAGCCAAATCTTGAATTTCGGCGCGCCGGCGCCGATCGATCTGCAGGTGCGTGGAATCGATGTTGCAAAGAATTTCGCCTATGCAAGCGAATTGTCGCGCCGGATGAAGCACATCCCGGGCCTCGTCGACGTGCGCATCCAGCAGTCTCTGGACAGTCCGGGGTTCAACGTCGATGTCGACCGCACGCGCGCGCAATACGTCGGCGTGACCGAGCGGGACGTCACCAACAGCCTCGTCGTCAATCTCGCCGGCAGCAGCCAGGTCGCGCCGACCTACTGGCTCAATCCGGACAACAACGTGTCCTATCCGATCGTGATGCAGACGCCGCAGTATCAGATCGACACGCTCGAAGCGCTGAAGAGCCTGCCGATCAGCGCGTCGGGCGCGTCGTCGCTTCAGACGCTGGGCGCGATCGCCGACTTTACCCGGGTGCGACGCAGCGCCGTCGTCAGCCAGTACAACATTCAGCCGCTCGTGCAGGTCTATGCGACGACGCAGGGCCGCGACCTCGGCGCGGTCGCGGCCGACGTGCAGCAGGTTCTTCGCGACACGTCGAAGGACGTTCCGAAGGGCGCTTCCGTCGCGCTCACGGGCCAGGTGCAGACGATGAACAGCGCCTTTTCCGGCCTGCTGTTCGGCCTGCTCGGCGCCATCGTGCTGATCTATCTGCTGATCGTCGTCAATTTTCAGTCCTGGAGCGATCCCTTCGTCATCATCACGGCGCTGCCGGCGGCTCTCGCCGGCATCGTATGGATGCTCTTCGCCACCCATACGACGCTCTCCGTGCCGGCGCTTACCGGAGCCATCATGTGCATGGGCGTGGCGACGGCCAACAGCGTGCTCGTCATCGCCTTCGCGCGCGAGCGTCTCGACGAACTCGGCGATCCGGTTGCGGCGGCGATCGAGGCCGGCTTCGTGCGCTTCCGTCCGGTGCTGATGACCGCGCTCGCGATGATCATCGGCATGGGTCCGATGGCGCTCGGGCTCGGCGAAGGCGGCGAACAGAACGCGCCGCTCGGCCGCGCGGTCGTCGGCGGCCTCGTTTTTGCTACAATCGCGACGTTGGGATTCGTGCCTGTCGTCTTCAGCATCGTCCACCGAAACCATCGCAAGGACCCGGCCCCCGGGCCCGGAGAAGCCCATGCAGCCTGAGCCTCATCCGCCGGCGGCGTCGCCGCGCGGCCTGCGCGCCGTCGCGATCCTGACGCTCGCCGTCGCCGCGGGCGTCGTCGCCTTTGGCGTTCTGACACGCCAGACCGCCGATGCGGACCTGCGCCACTGGACGGAGGAGCAGGCCGCGCCCGTGGTCGCCGTGGCGCCGCCCGGCGGCCGCGCCGAACGCGCCTCGATCGATCTGCCGGGGCGGCTCGAAGCTTACTCGCAGGCGCAGATCTATGCGCGCACCAGCGGCTATCTTCGCACCTGGAAAGCCGACATCGGAACGCCGGTGAAAGCCGGCGACACTCTGGCTGAAATCGACGCGCCCGATCTCGATCAGCAGATCACGCAGGCGGAGGCGGCGCTCACCAGCGCCCAGGCCAACGCCACCCTGTCGCGGGCGACGCTGGAGCGCGGACAGACGCTCATCAAGACGGGCGCCGTCTCGAAACAAGATCTCGATCAGCGCGCCGCGGATTCCGGCAACAAGCAGGGGCTCGTCAAATCCTCGCAGGCGAACCTCGACCGCCTGAAGGTCCTCGAACAATACAAGCGTCTGACCGCCCCCTTCGACGGCATCGTGACGGCGCGCTCGACCGACGTGGGCGCGCTCATCAACGCCGGATCGAGCGCCAGCGCCCCGCTGTTCGTCGTCTCCGACATCCGCAAGCTCCGCCTCTACGTCAACGTGCCGCAGGTCTATATGCCGGCCATCCGGCCCGGCATGACCGCGCGCCTGACGGTGCCCGAATATCCCGGCCGCAGCTTCGAAGCCAAGGTCGAGGCGAACGCGCGCGCGGTCGATGTCGGCTCGGGCACCACGCGCGTGCAACTCGCCGTCGACAATTCGCACGGCGAGCTGATGACGGGCGCCTTCGCCAACGTGCAGATCGACCTGCCGCGACCGGGGACCGCGATCAGCGTGCCGGCGACCGCGCTGATCTTCGATCAGAGCGGCCTGCGCGTGGCGACCGTCGGCGCCGGCAACAAGGTGGCGTTGAAGCCGGTGAAGGTCTCGCGCGATCTCGGCAAGGTCGTCGAACTCGCCTCCGGCCTCAGCCCTGACGACCGCGTCGTGCAAAGCCCGTCCGACGGCATCGCCGACGGCGACACGGTGCGGATCGCCAAGGACGCCGACAGCCCGGGGGGAGCCGAAGGCCCCAACACGGCCGCGGCCGCGCAAACCAAACCGCCCGGCTGAGCGCAATCGCTCGCGGAGCGGCCCGCGGGACGCTAAGATGCCGGCTCATCGGAGAGTTTCCATGAGCGCATCGCCTTCGCCCGCCCCCGACGACCAACGGCCGCCGCTGCCGCCCTTCACCGCCGAGACCGCGACCCAGAAAGCGCGCCTGGCCGAAGACGCCTGGAACGCCCGCGATCCGGCGCGCGTCGCGCTCGCCTATGCGACCGACAGTTGGTGGCGCAACCGCTTGGAATTCCTGACCGGCCGGGACGCGATCGCCGCCTTCCTGCAACGCAAATGGGCGCGCGAACTCGACTATCGGATCATCAAGGAGGTCTGGGCCTACACCGACAACCGGATCGCGGTGCGGTTCGCCTACGAATGGCGCGACGAGTCCAACCATTGGTATCGCAGCCACGGCAACGAGCAGTGGGAATTCGACGCCCGCGGCCTCATGCGCCGGCGCGACGCCTCGACCAACGACGCGCATATTCACGAGCCGGATCGTCTGTTCCGCTGGCCGCTCGGCCCGCGACCCCCCGACCATCCAGGCCTGACCGAGATCGGGCTCTAGGAGACCCAGCCATGCCGCACTGCATCCTCGTCGAAACGCACGAGCGCGTCGGACTCATCCGCCTCAACCGTCCGCAGGCGCTCAACGCGCTGAACGCCGTCCTGATCGACGAGGTCAACGCCGCGCTCGACGCGTTCGAGGCGGATGCGGCGATCGGCTGCATCGTCGTCACCGGCTCCGAAAAGGCCTTCGCCGCGGGGGCCGACATCAAGGAGATGCAGTCCCTCACGGCGATGGACGCCTATCTCGAGGACTTCATCTCGAAATGGGACCGCATCGCCCAGCGGCGCAAGCCGATCATCGCCGCCGTCGCGGGCTTTGCGCTCGGCGGCGGCTGCGAACTCGCGATGATGTGCGACTTCATCCTTGCGGCGGACACGGCCAAATTCGGCCAGCCGGAAATCAAGCTCGGAATCATTCCGGGCTCCGGCGGCACGCAGCGGCTTGCGCGCGCGCTCGGCAAGGCGAAGGCGATGGAGCTCTGCCTGACCGGGCGCCTGATGGACGCCGAAGAGGCGGAACGCTGCGGCCTCGTCGCGCGGATCGTCCCGGCGGCCGACCTCGTCGCCGAGGCGATGAAGACCGCCGCCGCCATCGCCGCGTTCTCGCGCCCGAGCGTGCTGATGGCCAAGGAGGCGGTCAACCGCGCCTTCGAGACGACGCTGGCCGAGGGCATGCGCTTCGAGCGGCGGCTGTTCCACGGCCTGTTTGCGACGCAGGACCAGAAGGAAGGCATGGCGGCCTTCGCCGAGAAGCGGCCGCCGCATTTCGTGAATCTTTGAGGGGTCGCCGCGCCGTATGAGCGTCATCGCGGACCTCGCACGCTTCGTCTGCGGCACGCAGGTGTCGACGTGGAGCGCCGACGAGCAGGCGCTGCTGCGCCGGCATGCGGCGGATGCGGCGCTCGCGGGCCTCGCCAGCGCGCGCACGCGCGAGGCGGCGGCGCTGCGGCGGATCGACCCGGCGCGCGGCGACGACGCGAGAATCACGCTCGCGGCGACGATCGCGCGGACGAGCGAGGCCGACGACATTCATCTCGCCTCCTGCACGACGCCGAGTTCGGTCGCGGCGCCCGTCGCGCTGATGCTCGCAGCGGCCGATCCCCGCCTACGCGCGGCCGACGTGGCCGATGCGATCGCCGTCGGCGTGGAGCTCGTCGTGCGGTTCGGTCTCGCCATCGACGGACCCCGCGCGCTCTCTCGGCAGGTGTGGCCGACCGCCATCGCCGCGCCGCTCGGGACCGCCGCCGTCGCGGCGCGCCTATGGCGCCTCGACGAAGCCAAGGCCGCGCACGCGCTCTCGCTGGCGCTGATGCTCAGCGCCGGCCGCACCGGACGCTTCCATGGGGCGCTGTCCGGCCGCTGGGTCGTCTTCCTCGGCGCTGTCGCTGAAGGCCTGCGCGCGGCGCGCGCGGCGGCCGCGGGCTATTGCGGCGACGCCTCGCTGCTCGACGGGCCGTGGCCCGCGAAGGCCCAGGGACTGACCTTCGACGCAAGCGCGCTGACGGACGGGCTCGGCGCGCGCAGCGTGTTCCCGGCGCTGAGCCTAAAGCCCTTCGGCGCCGCCCGTCAGGCGCTCGGCGCGGCGGACGCCTTCATCGCGCTGCTCGACGAGGGGCTCGATCCCGATGGCGTCGAGGCGATCGTCGTGCGCGTCCCCGCCGCGCATGCGGCGATGATCGCTGAAGGCGTCGACCCGGCGCAGCGCATGACCGGCTTCGTCAACGCGGGGTTTCTGATGGGGCTCGCCGCCTATCGCCGCGACGACCTTTGGGATCTCGACCGCGCCGCCGCGATGCGCGACGCGAGGATCCTCGCGCTCGCCAGGCGCACGAGCGTCGTCGCCGACGCGTCGCTGGAAGCCGAATACCCGCGCCGCTGGTCCGCGGCGATCGCCGTGACCGCCGACGGGCGCACGATCGAGCGCGTGGCGTCTGCCGTGATCGGCGACCCGGATCGCCCGCTCGGCGACGCGGCGGTCGCCGACAAGGCGGCGCGCCTGCTTGCGTCCGCGATGGAGGAAGCGCCCGCGCAGGCGATCGTCGCGCTGGCGCAGCAGGCGTTCGATGACGACGACGCATGCCGCGCATTCGCGGTTTTGTTTCACAACGCGATGACCGCGGCGGAGACGCCATGAACGTCTGCATCTTTGGGGCGGGCGCGATCGGCGGCCATCTCGCCGCGCGGCTGATCGCGCAGGGCGAGGCGGATGTCTCGATGATCGCGCGCGGGGCGCACCTGGCGGCGTTGCGCGCGCGCGGCGTCACGATGCGCAGCGCCGGCCGCGAGATCGGCGGTCGACCCCTCGCCGCCACCCACGATCCCGCGACGCTGCCGGCGCAGGATCTTGTGATCGTCACGCTGAAAGCCCCGGCGCTGCCTGCGCAAGCCGCGCCGATCGCGCGCCTTCTCGGCAGTCGGGGCGTCGCGCTGTTCGCGATGAACGGAGCGCCCTGGTGGTGGAACTACAAGACGACGCGGGAGGGGCCGCTGACCCGGCTCGACCCCGACGGCGCGCTCTGGCGCGAGATCGGGCCGCATCGCGCGCTGCATTGCGTCATCAATTCGTCGAACGACCTCGTCGAACCCGGCGTCATCGCCCACGCCGGCAGCAATCGCTGGCGCATCGGCGAGCCCGGCGGGGCCGTCACTCCGCGCGTCGAAGCCGTCGTCGCGCTGTTCCGACGCGCCGGACTTGGCGCCGAGGCGTCCGGCGACATTCGCGCCGATGTGTGGCGGAAGCTCTGCCTCAACATCTGCTCGAATCCCCTCGTCGCGCTCACGCGCCTGACGAGCCGGCAAGCCTCGCAGGTCGAGGGGCTCGCCGACGTGGCGGCGAAGCTTGTTGAAGAGGCGCTCGGCGTCGCCGCCGCGCTCGGCTACGACCTTCGCCACGAGATCGATCCCAACGCCATCGCGCGTGCGGCGGGCGGGGGCGAGGGACGCTCGTCGATGCTCCAGGACGTCGAGGCGGAGCGGCCCCTCGAGGTCGAAGCGATCCTGGGCCAGGTCCAGGCGTTCGCCCGCGAAACGGGCGCGCCGACGCCGACGATCGATTGTGTGCTGCCGTTGCTGCGCGGCCTCGACCTGTCGCTGCGCCTGCAACGCGCGGGGCGGCGGGGCTAAATGCGATGAACCAAGCAACGCCGAAATGGGAGGAACCATGATGCAGGTCAGCCGCCGAGGATTGTTAGGTTCTAGCCCCGCGCTGGCCTTTGGATTGGGCGCATCCGCAAGCGGCGCTTCCATCGCGTGCGCGCAATCGAACCCGATAACAGAACCCATGACGTCGATCGCGATTCCGGCGCAGGTCCCAGCCAAGGAGGGACTCGCGCAACTGCCTGATACGCGTCTCTCATACTGGGACACGGGCGGCGACGGCTTGCCCGTTGTGCTCATGCATCCCGCGTCCGGCAGCGCTCTCATCTGGGGCTATCAACAGCCGGTCCTGGCGCGCGCGGGTTACCGCGTCATCTCGTATTCGCGCCGCGGCCACTCCGGATCGGACCCGGTTCCCAATGGGCCGGCAAGTTCGGCGTCGGAAGACCTGCATAGCCTTCTGGCTTTCCTCGATGTTGATCGATTTCACATCGTCGCTTCAGCGGCCGGCGTAACGTTTGCGATTGATTACGCGCACTCGCACCCGGACCGCGTTATCAGCCTGGTGTACGCCAGCGGCTTAGGAGGATTCAGCGACGACGCCTATATCCGGATGCTGGAAAGCCTGCGCCCCAAGGGTTTCGCGGACATGCCGCCAACGTTTCAGGAGCTTGGGCCGTCCTATCGCGCCTCCAATCCGGAAGGCGCTGAGCAATGGGGCGAACTTGAGCGCAAAGCCCACACCGGCAATTGGACGGGCCAAAAGCTCGCCAACGCCATAACTTTCAAGTCGTTCGGACGCCTACCGTTTCCTACGCTGATGCTCACCGGCGACGCTGATCTGTGGTGGCCGCCTGCCGCCTTGCGTTCCGTAGCCGCGCATATTCCTGATTGCGAGACGCTGGTTGTGCCCGATGTCGGACACTCCGTGTACTGGGAGCACCCGGTCGCTTTCAACCATGCGGTGCTGGACTTCGTCGGCAGACATTCACGATAGATCACGCGTCGTCGTGTCTTCGAGCGATTGGCATGAAGCGATTCAGGCCTGGATAGCCTCGGCTTACGACCTTGGACTCGCGACGTGCAAGGCGGTTTGAACGAAGCCGCCGATTTACGACACCTGACGATCATGGTCTCGCCAAAACGGCGCGCGCAGCGTCTTCTTGTCGATTTTTCCGTTGAACAATCTTGGCAGCGTCTCGACGAAATCGACGCTCCGCGGCTTTTTATAGCTCGCGAGGCGTTCGCGACAAAAGTCGATGACAGCCTCGGACTCCAGCGTGTGGCCGCTCTTCACCACGACGCAAGCCTTCACGGACTCGCCCCACTGCGGGTCGGGCACGGCGATGACGGCGACGTCGGCGATCGCCGGATGGGTGCGCAGCGCCTCCTCGACTTCCCACGAATGGATGTTCTCTCCTCCGGATATGATCATATCTTTCTTGCGGTCCACCACGTAGATGAAACCCTCCTCATCGAGGGTTCCAAGGTCCTGCGTTGCGTACCAACCGTCGCGGACCGCTTCCATGCTGGCGGGATGTTTGTTCCAATAAGCTCGCATGATCATGGAAGATCGAAACAGGATCTCGCCAATCTCGCCATTGGCGCACAGCGAGCCGTCGGGACGAACGATCTTGACGTCCACGCCGAAACAGGTTTGCCCAGCCGAGGCAAGCCGCCGACGGTCTTTCTCGTCGCCGTCCGGCCGATGCTGATGCGCTTTCAAGAAGCTTCCTACGATGCATTCGGTCATGCCGTAGACTTGCACGAAAATAGGACCGAAGCGTTCGAGCGCGCGGCGAAGCAGGGGAACGGGCATCGGGGCGGAGGCGTAATGCACGCAGCGCAAAGAGCTGACATCGTAGCGGGCGGCGGGAGCGTCCATGCTCTCCAGAATGCGTTGAACCATCACCGGCGCAAAATGCGCGATCGTCACCCTTTCACGCTCGATCGTCTGCAAAACGTCGATCGGGTCGAACGCGGTCTTGAGGACGATCGTTCCGCCGAAAAAGCTGAACGCCATCTGCTCGATCTTGCCGCCGAGATGGAAGAACGGCATGACGATCAAGCCTCGGTCGGTCGGCAGCGATCCGCCTTCGTGCGAGGTGACTCGAACCGCCTCGACGAAGGCGGCATGGGTGAGCATGACGCCCTTCGGTCCTCCTGTCGTGCCGCTCGTATACATGATGTATGCGACATGGTCCGCTTTCGCCCGGAGCGCCGGCTCCGACTCCGGCGCTTGCGCGAGAAGCGCCTCGTAGGCGAAGACCTCATCCGCGGCGGCGCCGAATTGGACGATCATCTTGACGTCCGGAACGGCTGCGCGAATGGATTTCGCGACGTCAGCGAACTCGTCGGCGACGATCAACACGCTCGGCTGACAATCGGCGCAGATGCGGACGATTTCGGATTCCGACAAGCGGACGTTGACATTGACGATTATGAATCCCGCGACTTCCCCCGCGCCGAAGACCTCCATGTATTCCGTGCAGTTGCGCGCGAGAACCGCAATGCGGTCCTGCTGCTGCACGCCGCGCGCGATCAGCGCGTTGGCCAAGCGGTAAATACGAGCGGTGTGTTCCGCATAGGTATAGGAGCGTCCGTCGTAAACGACGGCCTGCCGCGATCCGTACAGGGCGCCAGCCCGGCGAACCAAATCGCCCAATGTCATTGGCGGCATCTCGTCAGTCTCCCCTTTTGCGCAGCCTCGTTGGGCGTTCGGTCGACGTATCCCGATGACCATCGCCGCTCGGCGCGCTGGTTTGCTTCGTCGCTGCGCTCCTCGCAATGACGAGCGTCTGCTCGATCGCGTCCCTCATTCACAGACAATACGTCAGTCCAGTTTCACGCCTGACACCTTGATCAATTCCGCAGCCGCCTTATCGTCGCGGACCAGAAAGGCTTTGAATTCTTCCGGCGTATTCGTCGCCGCCGTCATTCCCGATGCGGTAATAAACTTGGCGGTGAACGCCTTGTCCGCAACGATCGCGCGCAGCTCCGCGCTGAGCTTATCGACGATCGGCTGGGGCGTGCCGGCCGGCGCGAACATGCCGAACCAAACATTGAAATTGATGGGCGGCAGACCGAGTTCCGGCAGGCTCTGCAAGTCCGGCAAGGCTTCAATCCGCTGGTCGCCCATGATGAAGAGGCCTTTCGCCTCGCCGTTGCGAATCCTATCGACGATCATCGGGATCGGAACGGGGATCATCACCTGGATTTCACCGGCGTCGAAGGCGATCAGAGCCGGGGAAAACCCTGTGAAAGGCACGTGCGTCATTTGAGCGCCGGTCTTGTTCTTCAGCCATTCGGCCATCAAGTGCGTTTCGCCGCCGACGCCGAAGGAACCGTAATTCGCCTTGTTCGGGTTGGCCTTCGACCATTCGACGAATTCAGGAAGAGTTTTGGCCGGTATCTCGTTGCGCATCATAAAGACGGCTTCCGCGGAGGCGATGTTGGAGATCGGCGCGAAATCCGCCGGCGTGAATCGCATGTTCTTATAGAGATGCGGATTGACCGAGATCGTCGTCGACGCGAGAAGGCAAATCGTATAGCCGTCCGGCTCGGAGCCCTTGCAGACCTGACCGCCGATATTCGTATTTGCGCCGGGATGAGACTCGACCAGGAATAGCTGCCCCGTGCGCTTCTGGAACCCGTCGCCGAGGGCTCGAGCCAGGGCGTCCACCGGTCCCCCGGCCGGATAGGGCACGATGACCTTGACCGGCCGGTTCGGATAGGTTTGCGCAGCAAGCGGAACGCTCAGACACGTCGCGCCAGCGAGCGCAATGACGACGGCGAGCCATGCCGCCGGCGCAAGCCGTCTTCGTGTCGACGGTGCTGCATTCGCGGTGACAGCCATCGCTTCCCTCCCCAGGGTGTTGGCGCTTCTTGTCGCAGTTCAATCGCATGCCTGTCCAGCATATCGAACACAAACTGCGATGGCATGCGCGCAGCGCGCCTGCGACGCGCACTGGCGAGATCATCGGGAAACAGCCGCTCCGCGGCTAATAACCCGACACTGCTGCACAAGAGGGGCGCCTTGTGACGAAGCCGACCGTGATCCTGGATGCGGGTTTTCTACGCGATCTCGGTAGTCCATTCAGCACGTGGAGGGCGTGGCCCTGTACGGCGACGAGCGGAGCGGGCGGCTCGGGCGCATCTTCACCTCTCCCCGCAAGCGGGGAGAGGTCGAGCGAAGCGAGGGTGAGGGGCGATCCAAAACAAACGCACCGTTCGAGCGGGACGAGGCATGACTTCAGCCTGCCTCCGGCAAGCCCCTCACCCTGACCCTCTCCCCGCTTGCGGGGAGAGGGAACGCGCCGCGCCGGGCTCGGTCGTCCTCATAAATGACGACAGACTCGCCGATTTCGCAAGCCCGACGCGAACCTTCGATCCGTTCGTAGGGTCAATGAAAGCGGCTCCGAACCCGCCTTCAACGCAAGCTTCGAAAGCCAGTTCGGCGGTGACACGTTCGGCAGCTTTCTTCTGCTTACGCGCCGTCACGAAAAGCAGAATACAACATTGAGGTTAAAAGAATGATTGAGGCAGGGTAGAAAAAGAACAATTTTGCTCGAGTGCTGGTCAGGTGCCGATCCTCTGGAGGTTCTCCCTCGAGTCCGACACGTACCGGCATCTCAGATAAGTCAAATCGTTGCGCAATGAATTCGATGTTGGCCCCGGCGTCGTTGATATACCCAAAACACACAGCAGCAAAAAATCCGATCACCATAAACAATGAAGGGTCCGAACGAAAAAACCGAAAACTTTCCCCAGGGCTCCGGCCGGCGAGTAGCGCCGCTTAAAAAATTGCAACAAGAGTCAGGGCGACGGAGAGCATCGCAGGTATGTAACGTTTCAAATCCGTGATGCTCCAGCGGTTCCGAACAGCAGATATCGTGATGGCGGCGGCGCTTGAAATGCTGATAAACGTGAATCTGCAAATGCAAAAATGGCGGCGATATCCAGCGGGATCAAGACGGTTCTACAGGGTTGCGTCGCGTTGGGCGCCTAATCGAGCGTCTGCCGGAAGCGGCGCACCGCCACGAGCATCGCCAGCGCCATCAGCGCGACGAGCCAGATCGTGTCGATGCGCAAGTCCGATGCGGACGAGCCTTTCAGCATCACGCCGCGCACGATGCGGATGTAATGGGTCACCGGCAGGCATTCGCCGAGCGCCTGCGCCCATCCGGGCATGCCGGCGAACGGAAAGGCGAAGCCCGACAGAAGGATGTTCGGCAGGAAGAACATGATCGCCATCTGCATCGCCTGAAGCTGGTTGCGCGCGATCGTCGAGAACGTATAGCCGATCGACAGGTTCGCGGCGATGAACAGGAGCGTGAGAACCGACAGCAGCGTCAGGCTCCCGATGACGGGAACGCCGAAGGCGATGTATCCGGCGGCGACGATCATCGCGGCCTGGATGAGACCGACGATCAGATAGGGCGTGATCTTGCCCAGCATGATCTCGATCGGGCCGATCGGCATCGCGAGCAAGCTTTCCATCGTACCGCGCTCGAACTCGCGCGTGACGGCGAGCGCGGTGTAGATCAGCATCGTCATCGTCAGCAGCGTGCCGAGCAGGCCGGGCACGATGTTGAGCTGCGAGGCGCCGGCCGGGTTGTAGCGGCGGTGCTGGCGGATTTCGAAGGGCTGCGCCGCGGGCGCGCCGTCGGACGTGAAGCGGTCGCGCGCGAGGGCGCTGCGCGTGAGGCCATCGAGCGCCGACAGCGCGGAGGCGGCCGCCACCGGGTCCGTCGCATCGGCGGCGAGCAGCAGCGCGGGCGTGTCGCCGCGGCGCAGCGAGCGCTCGAAGTTCGGCGGGATCTCGACGGCGAACAGAACTTCGCCCGATTGCAGCAGGTAGTCGAACTCGGCTTCGGTCGCGACCGTCCGGCGCACGTCGAAATAGTCGCTGTTGCGCAAGGCGGCGAGGATGGAGCGTCCCACGTCGGTCGTTTCCCCCAGCATGACCGCCGTCGGCAGATGGCGCGGCGTGGTGTTGATCGCGTAACCGAACAGCAGAAGCTGCATCAGCGGCACGGTGACCATCGTCGCGAGCGTCACGCGGTCGCGGCGCAGCTGGATGAATTCCTTTACCAGCATCGCCCAGAAGCGCGAGAAGCCGCCGCCTCCCCGGTCCGCGGCCGTCATGCGAAATTATCCCGCGCGCGGCCCATCAGGTCGATGAACACGTCTTCCAGCGTCGCCGCATCGCGCGTCCAAACGACGCCCGGCTTGTCGCGCCACGGCGCTATCGCGCGGTCGAGCGCGGCGGCGTCGCGTCCGGCTACATGCAGGCTCGCGCCGAACGGCGTCACCATGTCGACGCCGGGCTTCACGGCGAGCGCGCCCGCGAGCGCGTGCAGATCGCCGCCGGCGACGCGCCAGGTCGTGACGCCGGACGCGCGGATCACCTCGTCGACGGTCCCGCGCGCGAGCAGTTCGCCATAGGCGATATAGGCGATCTCGTGACAGCGCTCGGCCTCGTCCATGTAGTGGGTCGAGACGAGCACGGTCAGCCCGTCGGCGGCGAGCGCATGGATTTCGGACCAGAACTCGCGCCGCGCCTTCGGGTCGACGCCGGCGGTCGGCTCGTCGAGCAGCAGCAGATCGGGCGAGGGCAGAATGCAGGCGCCCAAAGCGAGCCGTTGCCGCCAGCCGCCCGAAAGGTGCCCGGCAAGCTGGCGCTCGCGCCCGGCAAGGCCGAGACGCTCGATCGCGGCGCGCGCCGCGCCGGCCGGATCGCGCAGGCCGAACATGCGCGCCACGAATTCGAGGTTCTCGCGGATCGAGAGATCCTGATAGAGCGAGAAACGCTGCGTCATGTAGCCGACGCGACGCTTGATCTGGCGAGTCTGCCGACGGATGTCATAGCCCAGGCACGTGCCCTCGCCGCCGTCGGGCGTGAGCAGGCCGCAGAGCATGCGGATCGTCGTCGTCTTGCCGGAGCCGTTGGGGCCGAGGAAGCCGTAGATCTGTCCGCGCTTGACCTGCATCGAAAGGTTCTTGACCACGGCGCGGCCGTTGAAGGCCTTCGTGAGCCCGCGGACGTCGATGGCGATGTCTGGCGCCGCCATGGGGGCCGCCGTCACGGCGCGGCGAGCCGCACCGTGACCGGCTGCCCGACACGGAACAGTTCCGGCCGATCGAGGCGCGCCTCGACCTTGAACACGAGTTTGCGCCGCTCTTCGAGGCTGAAGATGACCGGCGGCGTGAATTCGGACCGGCTCGCGATGAAGCTGACGCGGGCGGCGAGATCGCCGCTGCAATTGTCGCAGGCGATCGCGACCGGCGCCCCGATCTTCATGCGCGACAGGTCGCTCTCGCCGACGAAGAACCGCAGCTTGAGATTGCCGGGCGGCAGCAGCGCGACGACGGGCCGGCTCGACGACGCCACTTCGCCCGCGCGGAAATAGATTTCCTGGACGCCGCCGTCCGCCGGCGCCGTGATGCGGGCGCGCGCCAGCCGCGCCTGCGCATTGGCGCGTTGCGCCTTCATCTGATCGACGGTCGCGCGCGCGGCGTCGATGTCTTCGACGCGGCCGCCCATCTTGGCGACGTCGATCTGCCGCAAGACGTTCTCGACGGCCGCCTGATCGCGATCGAAGTTCGATTGCGCCTGTTCGAGTTGCTGGCGTGTGGCGTTGCCGCGCTGATTGAGCGCGCGGATGCGGTCGAGTTCGACCGTCGAGAAGTCGAGCGCCGCGTGCGCCTCGCGCCGGCTCGCCTCGATCACGGCGACTTCTTCCGGCCGTTGCTGCGCGGCCTCGGCGCGGGCGAGACGCGCCTTGGCTTGATCGAGCGCCGCCTGCGCCGCCGCAACGTCGGCTGTCTGGACGGCCGTGTCGACGGCGAACAGGAAATCGCCTTTCCGTACCGTCTGGCCCTCGGCGACCGCGAGTTCCGTGATGCGGCCGGAGTCTTCCGGCCCCACGAACAACGTGTCGGCCTCGATCCAGCCTTGCCACGCGGGCGCGGCGGTCTGCTGACACGCGGCTGCGCCGCAGCAGAGCGCCGTGGCCATGGCGACCCGCGCGACCATCGATGCGCGCCAGCTTGGGACGCGCGGCCTAGGCGGCGGCATGGCGCGCCCGTGCTTCAAGGAAGGCGAGCGCCTGCGCCTCGGCCATCGGCCGGCCGATGAGATAGCCTTGCGCGGCGGCGCAATGGTTGTCGCGCAGAAAGGCGAGTTGCGCGGCGGTCTCGACGCCCTCCGCCGTGACGGCGAGGTCGAGTTCGCCGGCAAGGCGCAACACGGCGCGCACGATCGCCGCCGCGCGCGCGTCCCGCAAAGCGTCCGCAACGAAGGACCGGTCGATCTTCAACCGGTCGAAGGGGAACCGGCGCAGATAGTTGAGGGACGAATAGGCGACGCCGAAGTCGTCGAGGGCGAGCTTGACGCCTGCGTCGCGTAACGACGTCAGCACGTGGCGCGCCAACGGATGATCGTCGATCAGCGCGCTTTCGGTCACTTCGAGTTCGAGCCGCTGCGGCGGCAGGCCGGCGTCGCGCAAAGCGCCGGCGACCTGCTGAACCAGCGCGTTGGAGCGCAGTTGCAGCGGCGAGACGTTGACAGAGACGCGCAGCGAAGGCGGCCACGCGGCCGCGACGCGGCACGCTTCGCGCAGCACCCACACGCCGAGCGCATCGATCAGGCCGCGCTCCTCGGCGACGGCGACGATGTCCTGCGGCGAAATCACGCCGCGCACGGGATGCCGCCAGCGCAGCAGCGCTTCGAAACCGCAAATCTCGTCGCGCTCGATATGAAGCACCGGCTGAAACGCAAGACGCAGGCCGCCGTGCGCGAGCGCCGCGCGCAGGTCCGCCTCCAGCGCATCGTGCGCATACCGGCTGGCGTCGTCCGACGCGTCATGGATGTGCAGCCGGTCGCCGTCCTTCCGCTTGGCGAGAAACAGCGCGAGGCTCGCGCGGCGGAGCAGATCGTCGGCGCCCGCCGCGCCCTCGCGCGCCACGGCGGCGCCGATCGACACCGAGACCAGGCATTGCGCGCCGCCGACCGTGAAGGGTTCGCTGAACGCCGCCTGCAGGCGGCGCGCGATGGCGTGGGCCGTGGCGTCGCCGCCGAGGCCGGTGGCGAGAACCGCAAATTGGCCGCCGTTGAGCCGCGCCGGCGCATCGACTTCGCGGATGGCGCGTTTGAGCCGTTCGCCGGCCTGGCGGAGCAGGTCGTCGCCTGCGGCGTGGCCGAACCGAGCGTTGATGTCGCGCAACCGGTCGATATCGACGCAGAACAGCGACGACGGTTCGCCCGAACGGCGCAGGCGCGCCTGCGCCACATCGATCGCCTCGCGCAGAGCCGCGTTGTTGTGGAGGTCGGTGACGCTGTCGCGGCGAGCCAGCCGCTCGATATCGAGCTTCGAGACGAGGCGACTCATCTGTTCCCGCGCGCGCGGGAACAGCCCGCTGATGAGCGTCGCGCAATAGACCAGGGTCAGCGCAATCGTCAGCAGCGCATTGACGCCGCCGATCTGCAGCAAGGCGGCTAGCGAGCCCGCCGCCAACGGCGCCATCATGGCGAGCGCCGCGGCCGGCACGCTCGCGAGCACGAACGCGCCCGCCCCGAGCGTGCCGGCGCAGAGACAGATGATGACGACGCGCGAACCCTCCGAAGCGCCGCTGAAAAACAGCGCCGGCGCAGCGCCCCAAAGGCAGCCGAGCAGCGCCGCATTGCGCACCAGCCGATGCATGGTGCGCATGGAGACCGAGCGCCGCGCCGCCGGCCGGACGCCGCGCCGCCGCCATCCGACGTTCCGGCTCAGCATGCAGCCGGCGAGGCCGATGGCCCAGCCGAGCGCCAGCAGCCGCGAGGGCGTCGTCCAGAACGAGGCGACCAGGATCGCCGCATTGAACATGTTGGCGAGGGTGACCGCCACGGAATAGCGGGTGATGTCGGACAATTGCGTCGCGCGGATCTGTCCGGCGAGCTCCTCCGACACACGCACGCCGAGAAAGCGCGAATAGTCGCACACGAGCAGCGCAACCGCCTGGTCCGCCCCACGCCGGACGAAGCGAACGCGCGCCGCGATCGGCCCGGTCACACGCATGACGATCCTCTTCGCGACTGCCGCCGGCGCAGAATTCGTCATCAAGGTTGGGAAAGCGTTAACGCGCGCGCAAATCGCTGTTGCGTCAGGGAAAGCGCCGCGCCCCGATGCGGCTACAGCGCACCGCGACGCCGCCAGCAGAGCTGCCAAAGGCACCAGCCGGCGATCGCCGCGCAGAGGACGTCGCAGGCGACGAGAACCCCATAGGGAAAGTCCTCGGCGACGCGCGGCTGGAGCCAATGCGCCGCGCCGTCGACAAGCGCCGCGAACAGCGGCAGGCCGGCGAGGGCGGTCGGGCGCCCGAGATCGCGCCATCGCTTCGCCGAGAGGAAGTAGAAGCAGATCGCCGCCAGCAGAATGGCGGCGGCGAAGACCATGAGATAGCTGTAGACGAGGATCGTCATCGGATCGATGAAGCGCCGCTCGTCGAGGTCGCGGTTGGCGAAGGGCAGCAGCGCCAACCACACCGCGGTCATCGCCGCCATGGGGATGGCCAGCGCGAGCGCGCCGCGCCGCCAGTCGCGCACGCCGATCGCGCCCTCTTCCTGCCGAAACAGAAACCGCCAGTCCGTCCCGCCGGCGAGCGCCATCAATCCCTCAGCAATTCGTTGATCGCCGTCTTCGAGCGCGTCTGCGCATCGACGGTCTTGACGATCACGGCGCAGTAAAGCGAGGGGCCGGGCGTCCCGTCCGGCAGCGGCTTGCCGGGCATCGCGCCGGGCACGACGACGGAATAGGGGGGGACATGGCCGATATGGACCTTGCCGGTCGCCCGGTCGACGATGCGGGTCGAGGCGCCGATGAAAACGCCCATCGAAAGCACCGCCCCTTCGCCGACGACGACTCCCTCCACCACCTCCGAGCGGGCGCCGATGAAGCAATGGTCCTCGATGATCGTCGGGCCGGCCTGCAACGGTTCGAGCACGCCGCCGATCCCGACCCCGCCCGACAGATGCACGTTCTTACCGATTTGCGCGCACGAGCCGACGGTCGCCCAGGTGTCGACCATCGTCCCTTCGTCGACATAGGCGCCGAGATTGACGAACGACGGCATCAGAATGACGTTCTTGCCGATGAAGGCCGATTTGCGCACGATGCAGTTCGGCACCGAGCGGAAGCCGGCTGCGGCATGCTCCTTGCCGCTCCAGCCCTCGAACTTGGAGGGAACTTTGTCCCACCACGAGCCGCCGCCCGGACCGCCATCGATCGTCGCCATGTCGTTCAACCGGAACGACAGGAGCACCGCTTTCTTGAGCCACTGGTTGACGACCCAGGCCTGCGGCCCGGTTCGGCCCGGGCGCTTCTCCGCGACCCGGGCGAGCCCGGCGTCGAGAAGATCGAGCGCGGCCTCGACCGCCTGGCGCCGCTCGCCCCGGGTCGCCGGCGTGACGTTGGCGCGATCCTCGAAGGCGGATTCGACGATCTTCTCGATATTTTCATGCGCCATCGCGCCAGACCCCCGGCAAAAAGCTCGTCTCCCGCCGCTTTTTGACGCGACCCCCCGCCCTGTCAAGCCGAGCGCGGCGGCGACGTCCGCTGTGGAGAAAGCGACTTTGTAACATTTTTAACCAGCTTCGAATCAGATTGAAGCGTTGCGGCGCGATTGGTCGCTTTCTAACGGTTGTTAACCGGTTGTCGGCCTGGGCTGCAACGCAAAGGAAAACTCCAGACCTTAGCTTCGAGGGGATGCGGAGGCAGCGTTTTTCAAAACGCGGGATCGACGTGTCGACTTCGAGGCTTTGGTCATGGCTCCAGTTTTGCACACCACATTGCAGCGGCTCCGGCGCGATGCGCGCGGCAGCACGTCCGTCGTCTTCGGGCTGGCGCTCGTTCCGGCCATGATCGGGGTCGGCGCGGCGATCGACTACAGCCGCTTCAACGACGCCAAGTCGACCGTGCAGACGGCCGCCGATGCGACCGCGCTGGCGCTCACCAAGACGCTGACGGCCACATCGACCGGCCCCGGCCTGCAAACGATCGCGCAGACCAAGCTCAGCACCTATTCGCAAAATCAGGCGATTTCGCTGACCGCGGGACCGACGCTCTCGCAGAACAACACGCAATTGTGCCTGACGGCCTCGACGACCGTGAACGCCACGTTGGCCGCGGTGTTTCATCCGGGCGCGACGACCGTCTCGGCGACGAGCTGCGCGGCGGCGGCGGGATCCGGCACCTACGAGATCGCGCTGGTGCTCGACAACACGGGATCGATGAGCGAATCCTCGAGCGGCAAGACCAAGCTGGCGTCCGCGCAGGCCGCGGCCACCGCGCTGATCGCGCAACTCAACCCGACCGGCCAGACGGCGAACGCGAGCTTTTCGGTCGTGCCGTTCGCCACGTCGGTGAACGTCGGCACGGTCTACGCCAACGCCAGCTGGCTCGACACGACCGGGGCCTCGTCGATCGCCTGGCAGAACTACACGCGTCCGGCGAAGGCCGCTTGGCTGCCGACCTCGCGCTTCGACATGTTTACACAAATGGGCGCTTCCTGGGCGGGCTGCATCGAGGAACGGCCGGACCCTTACCTCATCACCGACACGTCGGCCTCTTCGGCGACGCCCGACACGCTGTTCGAACCCTATCTGTGGCCCGATGAGGGCGACGTGCCGGGCAACGGCTCGGCCACGCTGCCGAGCACCGGCAAAGGCTGGCAATTCCAGTTCGCCTACAAGGCCTCGAACTGGTCGTCCTACAGCAACGGCCCGATGAACAATTACATCTATGATTTCGACGGCTCCTGCGTGTCGTCGCTCACCGACCCCTATGTGCTGGCCGACGTCGCGGACCCGACCTCGCGAGGCAGCGGCGCTACGAAGCTTTGCAAATACAAGGCGCCGGGAGGCATATCATCCAACGTCGGCTCCTATGGTCCGAACTACGCGTGCATCGCCACGCCGCTGATGCCGCTGACGCAGGACGCCTCCGCGCTCAACAAGCGCATCAACGCGATGACGGCGGGCGGCGACACCAATCTTCTGCCGGGCTTCATGTGGGGCTGGCGCGCGATCTCGCCGAACGGTCCCTTCGCGAACAGCTCTTCGAACCAGGACGGAACCTATACGCTGACCGGTTCGACGACGACCTATCGGACGCCGAAGGCTTACAACGCGACGAACAACACGAAAGTCATCGTGTTCATGACCGACGGCTTCAACAATTGGCAGTCGAACAGCGATTACGCCTACAAGTCGGAATACAACGCGCTCGGCTATTACACTGACAACCGGCTGTCGGCCTACGGCGGCTCGACCTATCCGGGTCCGCAGGGGCAGACAAGCTATTCCGGCTCGACCGACTCGACCAACTGGCGCTACCAGATGGATGCGGCGCTGCTGGCGGCCTGCACCAACGCCAAGAACGCCGGCGTGGTGATCTATACGGTCGGCTTCAGCATCCCGTCCGACCCGATCGACACGGAAGGCATCAAGCTGCTTCAGAAATGCGCGTCGAGCAGCGCCAACGCCTTCGTGGCGACCGACGGCACCGGCCTGCTCAGCGCCTTCCAGCAGATCGGCACCGGCTTGGGCAACCTGCGCATCAAGAGCTAAAGCCGCCCCTCCCGCCACCAGACGCCCGGCTCGACGCCGGGCGTTTGCCTGTCGGCGCGGACCCATGTTGGCGCCGCAGGGGAGAATGACCTATCGATCGGCCGGCGCAACGCGCTCAACAGGTCGGGTCATGTCAGACGTCACGCCATTGCTCACGATCCGCGATTTTCTGCGTTGGGCGATCAGCCGCTTCAACGCCGCCGGGCTCGTCTACGGACATGGGACCTCGGACGCGCTCGACGATGCGGCCTATCTCATCCTCGAAGGCTTGCATCTGCCGATCGATCGGCTGGATCCGTTTCTCGACGCGCGCCTGCTGCCCGAGGAGCGCGCGCGCCTGACGGCCTTGATCGAGGCGCGCGCGACGACGCGCAGGCCGACCGCCTATCTGCTCAACCGCGCCTATGTCGGCGCCGCGCCCTTCTTCGTCGACGAGCGCGCGATCGTGCCGCGCTCATACATCGGCGAACTCCTGCGCAACGAAGCGCTTGTCGGCGGCGAGCGGTCGCTCATCGCCGACGCCGGCGCCATCAAGACCGCGCTCGACCTGTGTACGGGCTCGGGGTGCCTCGCGCTGCTGATGGCGCAGGCGTTCCCGCAGGCGCGCATCGACGCCGTCGACGTCTCGCGCGCGGCGCTCGAAGTGGCGCGCCGCAACGTCGGCGACTATCGTGCGGAGGATCGCGTCCGCCTCTATGAAGGCGACCTCTTCGCGCCCCTTGGCGACAAGCGCTACGACCTCATCGTCACGAACCCGCCCTACGTCTCGGACGCCGTCATGCGGGATCTGCCGCCCGAGTTCCGCAGCGAGCCCGCGCTGGCGCTCGCCGGCGGCGGCGACGGGTTCGACGTCGCGCGCCGCATCCTCGCCGAGGCGCCGCGGCATCTGACGCGCGACGGCGCGCTCATCTGCGAGATCGGCGAGGACCGCGACATTCTCGAGGCGGAGTTTCCCGATTTGCCGTTCCTGTGGCTCGACACGCAGGAGAGCGCCGGCGAAGTGTTCTTCCTTGCCGCGGAAGCCTTCGGCGTCAGGCGCCCGCCACGCGCGCCAGCAGGAACAGCGCCGCGCCCGCGCCCAGCACGGGCAAAGGATGCAGCCGCGGCTTCCACGTCAGCAGCGCGGCGACCGCGGCGACGATAAGCCAGGCGACCGGGCCGCTGTCGAGAAGACGCACGAGCGTCAGCGCGCCGGCGAGGACGAGGCCGGCCGCGACCGGCGCAAGCCCCTCTTCGAGGTAGCGCCGCCACGGCCTGTCGCGGTAGCGTGTCCAGATCAGCGCCGTCGCATAGACGAGGGCCGAGGACGGAAAGTACAGCGCGATCGCGGCGACGAGCGCCGCCAGAAAGCCGCCCGCCTTGAACGCGATCATCGGGGCGAGCATCGAGCTTGGACCCGGCGCCAGCCGCGCGACCGCGAAGAGATCGACGAACTCGCGCGGGCTGACCCAGTGCCGCACCTCGACCATCTGGTGCTGGAACGGCGCATAGAGCCCCGTTGCGCCGCCGACGGAGGCGAGCGACAGCGGCGCAAGCAGAAGCACGAGATCGAGGTAGATGTTGTCACGCATGCCGCGCGCCCCTCCACCAGGCGGCGGCGACGCTCAACGGCGCGACGAATACGACCACGGCGAGCAGCGGCCAGCGCAGCAGGCCGACCATCGCGAAGGTGGCCGCCATGGCGGCGATCGCGAACGGCCCGCGCGCGGCGACCTTGCCGGCCTCGATGCCGAAGCGCAGCAACATGCCGATCGCCGCGGCGGCGACGCCATCGACGAGCGCCGCGAAGCCCGGCGCGCCGATGAGCCGCTGATACGCGACGGCGCACAGCAGGACGATGACGAAAGGCCCCGTGAGCATGGCGGCGACCGCGACCGTCGCCCCGAGTGCGCCGCGCAGACGCTGGCCGACGAAGACCGCGACGTTGGCCGAATTCACGCCCGGCAGGATTTGCGAGAGCGCGACGCCGGAGAGGAACTCGTCGGAGGCCATCCACGCGCGCTTCGTGACGACCTCGCGGTGGATCCAACTGACGAGGCCGCCGCCGAAGCTCAACAGACCGATCTCGAAGAACACGCGATAGATTTCGATCAAGCGGACATCGGCGCGTTCGGCGCTCATGGTTGGCGGCCCTTGCGGCGCGGGGCGCGCCGAGTGGATCATGAACGCGAGCGCGCGTCCTTGTCCATCGCGCATCGGATCTCGCGTGGCGCAACGCCTTGTGGCGCCGGAGCGTTGCGGCTATGGGTCGCGACGCCAACGACCGCCTCACAAGGACATCCATGACCGACGTCACGCGCCAACTCGCCCGATGGATCGTGCGCTCGCGGATGGAGATGATTCCCGCGGCGGTGCGCCAGTCCGGCGTCCGCTCCATCCTCAACTGGATGGGCTGCGCCGTCGGCGGCTCGCAGCACGAAACCATCGACCGCGCGGTCGCGGCGTTGAAAATCTTCTCCGGTCCCGAACAGGCGAGCCTCATGGGCCGAAGCGAACGCTTCGACGCGCCGAACGCGGCGCTCCTCAACGGCATGGCGAGCCACGTCTTCGATTTCGACGACACGCACCTGAAGACGATCATCCATCCCGCCGGACCGGTCGCTTCGGCAGTCGTCGCCATGTCCGAACTGCGCCCGATGACCGGCGCGGAGATGCTGCACGCCTTCATTCTCGGGGTCGAGGTCGAGTGCCGCATCGGCAACGCCGTCTATCCCGCCCATTACGATATCGGCTGGCACATCACCGGCACCGCGGGCGTCTTCGGCGCAGCGGCGGCGGTCGGCAAGCTGCTCGACCTCGACGAGCAGAAGATGATCTGGGCGCTCGGCGTCGCGGGAACGCAATCGTCCGGCTTCCGCGAGATGTTCGGCACGATGTGCAAGAGTTTTCATCCGGGCGCCGCCGCGCGCAACGGCTTGCTCGCCGCCATGCTGGCGCAGCAGGGCTTCACGAGTTCCGACCGCGTGCTCGAAGCGCCGCGCGGGTTCGCGCATGTCATGTCGAGCGCGCGCGATTTCGATCAGATCACCGGCGGCCTCGGGGAAACCTGGGAGACGGCGCTCAATTCCTACAAGCCGTTCGCCTGCGGCATCGTCATCCATCCCTCGATCGACGGCTGCATCCAACTGCGCAACGAGCACGGCCTGAAGGCCGAGGACATCGCGCGCATCGACCTGCGCGTCGATCCGCTCGTCCTGGAGCTCACCGGTAAGAAAACGCCTCGCACCGGCCTCGAAGGCAAGTTCAGCGTCTATCATTCCTGCGCGGCGGCGATCGTCCACGGCGCGGCGGGCGAGCGCGAATACGCCGACGCGGTCGTCGCCGACCCGCAGATCGTCGCGCTGCGCGACAAGGTCGCGGCGGTCGCCGAGGACGACATCGCGGAAGACGAAGCGTTCGTCCGCGTCACGCTGAACGACGGGCGGGTGCTGAACAAGCACGTCGAGCACGCCATCGGCAGTCTGGAGCGCCCGATGGACGACGCGGCGCTCAACGCGAAATTCGACGGCCTTGCGCGGGAGGCGCTGCCGGCGGCCAAGGCCGACGCCCTGCGCGATCTCTGCTGGGGGCTCGAAAGCCTCGAGGACGCGGCGGCGCTGGCGCGCGCCGCGCGGGCGTAGCCTGCCGCGCCCGATGCGATAGGCTGGCGCCATGAGCCAGCCCCTGATCGGCATCGAAGCCGCCCGCGCTCGGGCGATCGCCGGCGCGCAGCCGATCGCGGGCGAAGACCGCGTCCCCCTCGCCGCCGCGCGCGGCCGCGTGCTGGCGCGCGACCTGCTCAGCCCGCGCGCATCGCCGCCTTTCGACCATTCCGCGATGGACGGCTATGCGCTGGCGCTTCGCCCGGGCGCGGACGCCTACAGGCTGGTCGGGCGGATCGCCGCCGGCGACGCGCTCGGCCGCCGGCTCGAGCCGGGCCAGGCGGCCCGCATCTTCACCGGCGCGCCGCTGCCGCCCAACGCTACGGGCGTCGCCATGCAGGAAAACGTCTCGGCGCGCGGCGACGCCGTGACGCTGCTGCGGCCGGTTTCGCCGGGCGACAACATCCGTCGCGCCGGCGAGGACGTGGCGCGGGGCGACCGCCTCGCGGCGGCGGGCGCGATGATCGACGCGCGCCATATCGGCCTCGCCGCGGCGGTGGGACTCGATGCGCTGCCGGTGCGCCGCACGCTGCGGGTGGCGCTGGTCTCGACCGGCGACGAACTGGTCGCCGCCGGCGGCGAATTGGCGGCGGGACAGATTTTCGACAGCAACCGGCCGCTGCTCGCCGCGGCGCTCGACCGGCCGGCGCTCGATGTCGAGGACTTTGGGATTCTGCGCGACGACCGCGATGCGATCGCCGCCTTTCTCGCGCAAGCCGCCCGGCGTTTCGATCTGATCCTCACCACGGGCGGCGCATCGGCCGGCGACGCCGATCATCTCGCCGACGCGCTCGCCCGAGCGGGCGGAACGATCGATGTGGCCCGGGTGGCGATCCGGCCCGGCAAGCCGTTCATGCATGGACGGATCGGTCGGGCCGCGGTCGCGATCCTGCCGGGCAACCCTTTCGCCGCCCTGATCGCCGCCCTGCTGTTCGTGCGGCCGATGATCGAACGCGCGCTCGGGCTACCCGTCGCGCCGTTCGCGCCGCTTGCCGCCCGCGCCGGCTTCGAGCATCCGAGCGCGCGCGGGCGCGTGGAGTTTCTGCCGGCGCGCATCGCCGGTCGCGCGACGGGCGACGCGCCGATCCTCGAACGGCTCGGACGCGGCGGCTCGGCGCGGCTGCAACCGCTGATCGCGGCGGACGGCCTGGCGGTGATCGAACCGCGCGCCGCGCCCACGCGCGAGGGCGACCCCATCGGTTACCTGCCGTTCGGGACCGCTTTTTCGCTGGAAGCGCCCTAATCCCGGGCGAAGATCGAGCCGATGCGCCGGCCGACGGCGCCGACGCCGTCGACGATGTTGCGACCGCTCGGAAGCCGGGCGCTCACGCCCGAGGCCGCGTCGGAGACGAGCGGGATGCGAAAGCCCGGCTTTGCGGCTTCGGCGGAGGTCGCCGCCGCAGCGGCCGTCGCGCGGTCCGGAAGGGCGGCGAGAGCGGGCCGCGACGACGGCGGGAGAACTTTGGCCGGACGCGGCGCGGGGCGCGGCTTGCTCTTGGCGAGCACCTGGACGGCGCGGCTCTGCGGCTCCGAGCCCATCGCGGCGGCGTCGACGCTCGCCTCGGGCAGCGGCGGCGCGACATGGGCGAGCGCAAAATTTTCGACGAACGCCGAAAGCCGCGCCTCGTCCGCGCGCGCGACAGGGAGCGTGCGGGGATTGGCCTGCAAATCGACCTTGACGGGCGGCGAACTGTGCGTCTGGCGCCCCGCGTCGCCGACGATGATCGCCACCACGAGGGTCGCCAAAGAGGCGACCGCCATCTCCAGCGGAAACCGCGGCGTCGCCCATCGCCGCCACCACGCCTCGCGCGCCATGCCCGTCTCCTCTGAGAGCGCGCAAGAAACCGCGCGAAACCGGCCGAAATGCGGCGGGTCTAGGCGGCCTGGGCGAGCTTTTGCGAGACGACGCCGCGCAAGCTGTCCAAGTCTTTGGCGAAGAGGCGAATGCCGTCGGCGAGCTTGTCGGTCGCCATCGCGTCAGTGTTCAATTCGAAGCGGAACGTCTTCTCGTCGAGTTTGCGGCGCGGCGCGGCCTTGCCGGGCTTCTGCGGATCGAGCGCGCGCGGCAGATGGCTGTCATCCTTCGCCAGTTCGTCGAGCAGCTTGGGCGCGATCGTCAGGCGGTCGCAGCCGGCCAGCGCCTCGATCTCGCCGACGTTGCGGAACGAGGCCCCCATGACGACGGTCTTGATCCCGTGCGTCTTGTAATAGGCGTAGATGTCTTTCACGGAGCGCACGCCCGGATCGGTTTCGGCCGTATAGGTCTTCTTGTCGTGCTCGACGTGCCAATCGAGGATGCGGCCGACGAAGGGCGAGATGAGGAAGGCGCCGGCGTCGGCGCAGGCCATCGCCTGGGTCAGGCTGAACAGCAGCGTCATGTTGCAGTCGATCGAATCCTTGCGTAGGCGCTCGGCCGCGCGGATGCCTTCCCAGGTCGCGGCCAGCTTGATGAGGATGCGGTCCCGCCCGACGCCGCGGCTTTCGTAGTCGGCGATCAGCGATCGCGCCTTCTGCACCATCGCGTCGGTGTCGAAGGAGAGGTCCGCATCCACCTCGGTCGAGACGCGGCCGGGAACGATCCGCGAAATTTCGGCGCCGAAGTTGATCGCGAGCCGATCCGTGACGGCGCCGACCGGCGCCTTGCCCTTGCGGCCCCAGGCGATCGCCTCGTTGACGAGGTCGGCGTAGTCATCCATCTGCGCCGCCTTCAGCAGAAGGGACGGGTTCGTCGTGCTGTCGGTCGGCTTGAAGATTTTGATCGCGCCGAAGTCGCCGGAATCCGCGACGATCGTGGTCATGGCCTTCAATTGTTCGAGCTTGTTCGGCATGTTGGGCTCCTGGCTGGGGGGCGCGCGCCATAGCTGCGGTGCGGGCGCGCCGGAAAGACCTGATTGAAACCACGCGGCCAGCGGCTTGTTCGGACCGGGGCGAATTTTTAGGCGCTCCGCGCGGGAAATTCGGCGGGCTCCCGGGGTGTGACCCCGGCGGCTTCGCGCGCTAAAGTGCCGTCGATGACACGAGCGTCAGGGGGAGCCATGCGAGAACTGACCCATTTCATCGGCGGCAAGCACGTTCCCGGGCGGTCCGGCCGCTTCGCCGACGGGTTCCAGCCGATGACCGGCGAAATCATCTCGAAGACGCCGCTGGCGTCGAAGGCGGAGGTGCGGGCGGCGGTGGAGAACGCGCGCGCCGCGCAGACCGCCTGGGCCGCCGTCAACCCGCAGCGGCGCGCCCGCGTGCTGATGCGATTCCTTCAACTCGTGGCGCGCGACAACGACAAGCTCGCCGACATCCTCGCGCGCGAGCACGGCAAGACGATCCCCGACGCCAAGGGCGACATCCAGCGTGGCGTCGAAGTCGTGGAGTTCTGCCTCGGCGCGCCGCACCTGATGAAGGGCGAATACACCGAGGGCGCGGGGCCGGGCATCGACATCTATTCGATGCGCCAGCCGCTCGGCGTCGTCGCTGGGATCACGCCGTTCAATTTCCCCGCGATGATCCCCTTGTGGAAGCTCGCGCCGGCCATCGCCTGCGGCAACGCTTTCGTGCTGAAACCCTCCGAGCGCGACCCCGGCGTGCCGCTGATGCTGGCGGAACTGATGATCGAGGCGGGGCTGCCGCCCGGCGTCCTCAACGTGGTCAACGGCGACAAGGAAGCGGTCGACGCCCTGCTCGACGATCCCGACATCCAGGCGGTCGGCTTCGTCGGCTCGACCGCGATCGCCGAATACGTTTACGCGCGGGCGACGGCTTCGGGCAAGCGCGCGCAATGCTTCGGCGGCGCCAAGAACCATCTCGTCGTCATGCCCGACGCCGACATGGACCAGACCGTCGACGCGCTGATCGGCGCGGGCTACGGGTCGGCCGGCGAGCGCTGCATGGCGGTGTCGGTCGCCGTGCCGGTCGGCCGGAAGACCGCCGACGAACTGGTCAGGCGGCTGATCCCGCGCGTCGAATCGCTGAAGATCGGCCCCTCCACGGATTCCAGCGCCGACTATGGACCGCTCGTGACGCGCCAGGCGCTGGAGCGCGTGCGCTCCTATATCGACATCGGCGTCGAGGAAGGCGCGAGCCTCGCCGTCGACGGGCGCGGGTTCCGCATGCAGGGCTACGAGGACGGGTTCTATCTCGGCGGCTGCCTGTTCGATCGCGTGACGAAGGACATGCGCATCTACAAGGAGGAGATTTTCGGGCCGGTTCTGTCGGTGGCCCGCGCCGACACCTATGAGGAGGCGCTGGCGCTCTGCAACGACCACGAATACGGCAACGGCGTCGCGATCTTCACCCGCGACGGCGACGCGGCGCGCGATTTCGCCGCGCGCGTCAAGGTCGGCATGATCGGCGTCAACGTGCCGATTCCCGTGCCGCTCGCCTACTACACGTTCGGCGGCTGGAAACGCTCGGCCTTCGGCGACCTCAACCAGCACGGGCCGGACGCGATCCGCTTCTACACGCGCACGAAGACCATCACGGCGCGCTGGCCGTCGGGCGTGAAGGAAGGCGCGGAGTTCTCCATTCCCACGATGGGATGAGACGGCGAGAGCTTCGATCGCGGCGCAGGCGGGTGGGTCGCGATCAATGCAGCTGCCGGAGATAGGCGTCGCGCTGCTTTTGCACCTGGTCGCGGATTTTCGTGCCGAAGGTTCGCATCGCCTCGAAGTCGGCGGGGCCGAGCTTGTTGGCGATATTCTTCTTGAACGTCGGCAACGCCTGCGCCTTGGCGAACCATTCACGCGTTCGCGGACGTTCCGGCAACCAGAGGTCGAGCAGATTGAGGTAGTGCAGCCGCGCGACAAACGGCATCATGTTGATGTCGGCCAGGCTCATCTCGGCGCCCAGCAGCCAGGGCCCCCCGCGCTCGACCAGATCCTTTTCCATCGACTTGAACGCGAGTTCGAACGCGCCGATCCCCTGATAGACGTAAGGACTTTCGGCTCCGAGTTCGTAGGTGGAGACGAGACGAGCGCGTTTGATGGGATCGCCGGTGTTGCGATACCGCCCCTCCCGCTCCTCTTCCGTCATGTTGCGCATCTTCTCGCGGAACATCGCCGAAAAACTCAGTTCCCGGGTCGCCTCGAACAGATGCTCGTCGACGCGTTTGCTCCATTGCCGCATGGCGGCGCGAAGATAGGGATCGGCGGGAACGAGACGCGGCTGCGGAAACGTGTCGTCGAGATATTCGCAGATCAGCGTCGATTCCGTCACCACCTTCCCATCGTGATCGAGCGCCGGCACGACCCCCTTGGGATTGATCTTGAGATACCAGGGCTCGAATTGCTCGTTCTTAACAGATCTATGTCCTGCGTCTCGAAGGAAAGATCCTTCTCGCTCAACGTGATCAGCGTCTTCTGCGAGCAGATCGAATTGTGATAGGTATAGAGCTTCAGCATCTGATCGCGTCCTCCCCAGATCGCTGCGATCTATCGTTGCCGGCGATCCTACGGACACCGGACCACCCGATCAACTCTTCATGCTGCGGCTGGCGGCGCTCTCGCGATCGTGCGCGAAGCACGAAGAGCGCCGAACGGTCTCGCGGCGCGATGACGTCGCCCGGCGGCCCGCTAAACGACGGATTGCTCGACGGCGGCCATCGATGCGGCGTCGCTCGCCATCACGGCGCCACGGTCCGTGCGCCGCATCATGGCGCTCAAGTAGAACGCGCAGAGGCTCGCGACGACGCTCGGAATCGCGACGGCGGTGAAGACGTTCCCCAGTCCCCATCCCGCGCCGAGCATGGCGCCGCCGAGCACCGGACCCAGGATCGAGCCGATCCGGCCGACGCCCAGGGCGGCGCCGACGCCGGACGCACGCAGCGCGCCAGGATAATAGGCCGCCGCCATCGCGTTGATGCCGAACTGCGCGCCGATGAGACAAAAGCCCGCGCCGGCGACCGCCGTCGCGGTGAGCGCGACATCGCTGCGAAAGGCGATCAGCCAGACGAACGCCGCGCCCGCCAGATAAATGAAGGCGATGATGCTGAACGTTCGCATCCGGTCGATCGCCATGCTGATCAGCACGCCGCCGACCGCACCGCCGAAATTGAGCAGCACCGTCGCCATGATCGCCCACTCGATCGGCGCTCCGGCGTTCTTGAAGATGCTGGGGAGCCAATTCATCAGGAAGAAAACGGTGAGCAGATTGGAGAGAAACATCAACCAGAGCAGAAGCGTGCCGAGAACCCGGCCGCGCGCAAAAAGATGACGCGCCGGGGCGCCCGTCAGTTTGGGCTCCAGGTTGAAGATGCGCAGGGGGCCCGCGGCCGCCAACGCGGGCGAAAGCCTGCGCATCACCGCGTCGATCGCGCGCTCGCGCGGCGCCCTGTTCGACAGATAGACGAGCGACTCGGGCAACGTGAAGACCAGCAGCGGCGTCAAAGCGAGCGGGATGACGCCGCCGAGGTAGAACACGCTCGGCCAGCCGAACGCCGGAATCATCTTCGCGCTGATGATCCCGCCGAACACCGCGCCGAGCGGAAAGCCGCAGAACATCAGCGTCACCAGCGTCGTCCGGAGTCGCCGCGGCGCGTATTCCGCGCTGAGCGCGATGACGTTGGGCATCGCGCCGCCGAGGCCGACGCCGGTCAGGAACCGCATGGCCGCGAGGGCGTGAACGCTGTCGGCATAGGCGGTCAGGAACGAGAACAGCCCGAACCAGGCGGTCGACCCGATGATGACGCCTCGTCGTCCCACGACGTCGGACAGCGGACCCAGCGTCACCGCGCCCAAGGTCAATCCGAAAAGGCCCGCCGCGAAGACCAGGCCCATCGTCGCGGGGTCTATCGTCCAGACGCTCGCCAGCGCCGGCGCGACAAACCCGATGACCTGCGTATCGAAGCCGTCGAGCATGGCGACCAGCCCGCAAACGAACATGGTCCAAAGCTGGAAACGCGTGATCGGGTTGTCGTCGATCAGCCGCGTGACGTCGATGGCTTGCGAGTCCGACATTGGCGCGCTCCCTAAGCCCGTGACCCCTCGTGGGCCATCCGATGCAGCATCCGCCGACCGCGAAGCGCCGCGACGTCGGCGCGGACGCTGCATTCCTGCAAGCCGAACCCGAACTCGTCGTACAATCTCTGAATGGCCTCGAGCGCGACCTTGTCTTCGACGAGAACCGCGCGCATCGCATCGCTGACCGCGGCATGGTTGGGCTCCTCGTAGGAGCTGACCATGGTTAGAAACTGGTAGAGCGAATTCGGCGTCGCCGGCGTAATCGGCATGACGTTGATGCGCACGTGCGGCGGCCGCTGCGGCTCGTCGGGGAAGGTGAACGTGTTGACGATCTGATGCACGTTCGGCATGCGGGCGACGCTCGCGATTTCCCGATCCACCATGCGACCTGCTTGCAAGCCGTATTGCATGGACATCGACGCGTTGGGCGTGACGCCGCGCATGGTGCGCACGAGGCGCGCGGTGCGGTCTTCGAAGATCGCCTTGAACGTCGAGGAGGCGGCGCCGCCCGTATCGATCGCGCCGCCGTGCAGGAAGGAGATGTGCGACGTGTCGAGAAGGTTCTCGAACAGCATGGCGTAATTCGCTTTGATCTCGACCATGACATAAGGCGTGACCGACCAGCCATGGCCCTCGAGTCCCAGTTCTTGGTGATCGGGAAGCAGCGCCGGATCGGCGTTTTCAGCCTTCCCGGGCCACACCCAGATGAAGCCCGCGCGCTCGATGAGCGGAAAGCTGCGGACCTGCATCTGCGGCGCGATGAAATCCTGGCTCGGGATCGCAACGCAGCGGCCGGTCTTGCCGAAGCGGAAGCCGTGGTACGCGCACTGGATAGCGTCATCGATGACGACGCCCTGCGCGAGCGGCACGCCGCGATGCGGGCAGCGATCGTATAGGGCCGCCGCTTCTCCCGTCCGCAGGCGAAACAAGACAATCGGATCGTTGCAACAGCGCCGGCTGAGCGTCGCGCCCTCGGCGAGTTCACGTGAGAACGCCACGACATACCAGGCGTCGCGAATGAAATCCTGAACCGGCGGTAGCCCGTAGTGGAGTTCCGCCTCCGGACGGCTTTCGACAGCCTCCAGGCTCGCGACGGCCGCGCCTGTCATCGGCTCCTCCCACACTATACGACTTGTCTTATAATAGTGAACTTGCGTGGGCGCGTGGCGAAAGTCAATAGAAGATCGGCCGCCGATACTCGGAGCATCCGTTCTTGACGCGTGAAGACGATCGCCGCCCCGGCGGCCGGACCCGGCCGGGCATCCAGTCGGTCGAAATCGCCATGCGGATCGTGATGCAGCTTGTCGGGCGCGCCGCGCCCGCGCCGCTGAGCGAACTCGCCAAATCGGTCGGCATGCCCCCCAACAAGGTGCATCGCTATCTCGTCAGTCTGACGCGGACGCGTGTGACGGCGCAGGAGGTCGCCACCGGCCGGTACGGGCTGGGGCCGGCGGCCATCGCCATCGGTTTGGCGGGCCTGCGCATGACGGATGTGACGCGGCAAGCCTTCGACATGCTGCCGTCGCTCCGCGACGAAACCGGCGAAACGGCGGTCATCGGCGTTTGGACGGAACAGGGTCCGGTCATCACGCGAATCGAAGAGAGCAGCCGGCCGGTGTTCATGAACGTCAGAGTCGGATCGATTTTGCCGCTGACGCGCACCGCGGTGGGCCAGATCTACGCCGCGTTCCTGCCGAGCGACGTATCTCAGTTATTAAAGACCGAGATGGGCGAAGCCTCGTCGGACCAGGCGGCATCGCCTTTCGCCGCCATTCTCGCGCGGGTCCGGCAGGACCGTCTGGCGAGCGTGCGCGGCACGCTGGTGCCGGGCGTCAGCGCGCTCGCCGCTCCCGTTTTCGATCATCGCGGCCGGATTGTCTTGTCGCTCGGCCTGCTGGGGCAGACCGACGATCTGCCGGACGGCGTCAAAAGTCCCGCCGCGCAGACGCTGCGTAACTACGCGACGGACCTGTCGAAGCAACTTGGCTTCGATCCGGGCGGCGGCGATCATCCGGGCGACGGCTCATAAAGCTCATTGATCGCGACGCGGCGGTCACGATCCTTCGGCCTGCGTCGCGAGGCAGCATTTCTTGAACTTCTTGCCCGAGCCGCAGGGGCATGGGTCGTTGCGGCCGATCCCGCGGATCGGATTGACGACGGGCGCGAGCGGAGCGTCGTCTTCGTCTTGCCGCTCTTCTTCGGCGCGTTCGGCGGCCGCGCGCAGTCGCTCATCCACGCGGCGCAGCGAGACGATCGCGTCGTCGACCAGCCCGACATATCCGTCCGCATAGACCGCGAGCGGATCGCTTTCCTCGCGGGCGAGCGCGCATCTGTGTCGAAGATCGCTTGCGAGCTCGTCCATGGAGACCGCGTCAGGATCGTTCAAATCCTGCGGCAACAGCGCGTAAAATGGCTCCAAGAGGTCGGCGAACCCGCAGGACGCGACGGCGAAGCTCCAATCGACGAACAGATCGACTTGTCCGCTTTCGAGAAGGCCGAACATGGCGCCGAACCAGCGATGCGTCTCATCGCGATCGATCGCGCCGGCCGACGTCAGGTAGCCGACCGCCTGAAGAGCGGCGTTGCGGAGGACGGGATCGTTGCGCTCGTCCTCGGCGAGCGCGCGCAGCGCCGCGCCGTCGCCATCGAAGGTGGAGATCAGGACTGTTGCGATCGCCCCGCTGTCGTCGCCAAACATCGCGGCCGCCTCGCCCGGCGTTCGCAGCAGCGCGCGCAGCTGAACCGCCGCGCCGGCTTCGCGCTTCTGCGCGAAAAGGTGAACGGCGAAGTACGAGACGATCGCGTCGGCGTCGCTCGCGCCGTCGGGATCGCGGGTCATCCGCGCCAGGCTTTGCAGGAGCGCCGGGCGCGCGATATCCCAATGATCGAGCGTCCAGCGCAGCGCCCGTTCGGGCAAATCCTCGGAGGGCGCGGCGAGCGCCTTCAGCGCGCTCGAAAGCGTGAACGCCGTCAACGAGGGCTTGCTCTCAATCAAGATCCAGCGCCTCGCCCGGTCTCAGGATGCGGAAGTGCGCCGCGTCCACGCCCTCGCGCGCCATCGCCTCGCGCAACGCGCGCGGCGGCGCGTCGATCGCCTCGTCGGTGAGCTGAAAGACGCCCCAGTGATGCGCCAGCGCCTGGCGCGCGCCGCAAATCTGGAAGATGCGCAGCGCTTCCTCGGGATTCACATGCTGGTCGCGCATGAACCAGCGCGGCTCATAGGCGCCGATCGGCAGCAACGCGAGGCGAATGTCGCCGTGCTTCTGCCGCACGGCGGAGAAGATCGCGCCGTCGCCCCAGCCGGTGTCGCCGATGCAGTAGATCGCGCCGTCGGGCGTCTCGATCACGAAGGCGCACCACAACGCCATGCGCCGGTCGCCGAGCCAGCGCGCCGACCAATGATAGGCGGGCTCGAGATGCACCGCGACCGCGCCGTTGAGCGGCACGCGGGCGCCCCAATCGTAGGCTTCCGCATCGATGTCGCGATCGTGTGCGCGCATGATCGCGTCGTTGCCGAGCGGCGTGATGACGCGCGGCGCATGGGCGCGGGCGAGCCGCGACAGCGTCGGCGCGTCGAGATGGTCGTAATGGTTGTGCGTGACGAGAACGGCGTCGAGCTTCGGCAGCGTCTCGAAGGCGACGCCCGGCGGCGCGGCGCGACGCGGGCCGGCCCATGCAAAGGGGCTGGCGCGTTCCGACCAGACGGGATCGACGAGGATGTTGATCCCTTGCGTCTGGATCAGAAACGACGCGTGGCCGACATAGCTGACGCGCAGGCGCGACCCCTCGACGCGCGCCGGCGGGACATCCACGAAAGAGGGCAGCGCGTTCTCAGGCCAGACTTCGCGCTTGTTCTCCCTGCGCCAGCGCAGCAGGTCGCGCCAGGTCTTGTCGACCGTGCGGCCGGGAATGAAAAAGCGCTCGCCGTCGAAATGGTCCGACGGCGGCCCCTCGTAATAGCGGTTGCGGGCCATGGCTGGGCCGCCCGCGCTCGCCGACCGTCAATCCTTCGCGCGCTCGACGTAGGAGCCGTCCTCGGTCTGGATGACGACGCGCGTCCCGGTCCCGACATGCGGGGGGACCATGGTGCGGGCGCCGTTGGAGAGGATCGCAGGCTTGAAGGAAGACGAGGCGGTCTGGCCCTTCATCGCCGGCTCCGTCTCCCTGACTTCGAGCGTGACGCGCTGCGGCAGTTGGATCGACACGGGCGTCCCGTTGAACACGCTGAGCATGACCTTCATGCCTTCCTGGAGGTAGACCTTCTGGTCGCCGAGCACGTCGTCGGGCACCGCCATCTGATCGTAAGTTTCAGAATTCATGAAGTGATTGCCGTCGCCGTCGGTATAAAGGAAGCTGAACTCGCGATCTTCGACGAACGCGCGCTCGACCTGCTCGGTCGTCTTGTAGCGCACCGAGGTCTTCACCCCGTCGGAAATGCGGCGCATGTCGATCTGCGTCGTCGGCGTGCCTTTGCCGGGATGGAAGCTCTCCGCCGAGAGCACGGCGTAGAGCTGGCCATCCTCGTGCTCCACGATGTTGCCCTTGCGGATCGAGCTGGCGATGACTCTCACGGCGATTTCCCTGGTTGAAGGCAGGCCGCGCGCGCCCTATGCAGGGGCGATCCTGAGCGGCCGCGTCAAATTCTTTGGCGAACCGTGAGCCGTATCGCAAAGCCCGACGCGAATGACAACACCTTCCCCGGCCGCGTCGCCCTGGTGGACGCCGGGCGTCCATGCCGATCGCCGCCCCGCCCTGCTCGCGCGCGCCCGCGCGCTGGCGGCGTGGCGCGCTGAATTCGCCGCGCGGGATTTCATCGAGGTCGACACGGCCGCGCTGCAGGTCTCGCCGGGCGCCGGGGCGCATATCGGCGCGCTCGCCGCGCGGTTGCGAGGGCCGGACGGGCGCCCGCAGACCCTCTATCTCCACACCTCGCCCGAGTTCGCCTGCAAGAAGCTCCTTGCCGCGGGCGAGCGCCGTCTGTTCACGTTGGCGCATGTCTTCCGCGACGGCGAACGCGGGCCGCTGCACCATCCCGAGTTCACGCTGCTCGAATGGTATCGCGTGGGCGAGCCCTACGCGACGCTGATCGAGGATTGCGCCTGGATCGTCGCGGCGGCGGCGCGCGCGGCGGGGACGCGGCGCCTCGTCTGGCGCGCGCGCGAGGTCGACCCGTTCGCCGCGCCGCAAATCCTCGGCGTCCGCGAGGCGTTCCTGCGCCATGCCGGCGTCGATCTTTTTGCAACGATGGACGGCGATGGGACGCCCGACGCCGCGGCGCTGCGCGAAGCCGCGCGGCGCGCCGATTTCGCGACCGCCCCAGACGACGCCTGGTCGGACGTGTTCAGCAAGCTGCTCGTCGCGCGGGTCGAACCGCGCCTGGGGATCGGGCGCATGACGGCGCTCGTCGATTATCCCGCCTGCGAGGCCGCGCTCGCGCGCCGCAGCGCCGAGGATCCGCGCGTGTCGGAGCGGTTCGAGCTTTACGCCTGCGGCGTCGAACTCGCCAACGGGTTCGGCGAGTTGACCGACGCCGTCGAGCAGCGCCGCCGCTTCGAATCGGAAATGAACCTGTGCGAGGCGCGCTATGGCGAGCGATACCCGATCGACGAAGACTTTCTGGCCGCGCTCGGACGGATGCCGCCGGCGAGCGGCATCGCGCTCGGCGTCGACCGTCTCGTCATGCTGGCGACGGGCGCGCCGCGCATCGAGGCGGTGATCTGGACGCCCGTGGCGGAGCTTGCGCCTTGAGCGGCCCGACGCTGCGGACCGCGCGCGACCTCGTCGAGGCGAAGCTGATCGGGGCGGATCGCGCCGAGGCGGTCGGCCGCGTCGCCGCGCGCTATGCGGTGGCGATTTCGCCCGCCATCGCGGCGCTCATCGATCCCTCCGACGCGGACGATCCGATCGCGCGGCAATTCGTCCCCGACCCTAGGGAACTCACGCGGACGCCCGACGAGTTCGACGATCCGATCGGCGACGCCGTTCATTCCCCCGTCGAGGGGATCGTGCATCGCTATCCCGACCGCGTGCTCTTGAAGCCGCTGCATCTCTGCCCGGTCTACTGCCGGTTCTGTTTCCGGCGCGAGACGGTCGGGCCGCAGGGCGCGGACGCGCTGTCGCCGGCGGCGCTGGCGCGCGCGCTCGATTATATCCGCGGCGACCCCAACATCTGGGAGGTCATCCTGACCGGCGGCGATCCCCTCGCGCTGGCGCCACGGCGGCTCGCGGCGATCCTGCGCGCCCTCGGCGCGATCACGCATGTGAAGGTCGCGCGCATCCATACGCGCGTGCCGGTCGTCGATCCCGCCCGCGTGACGGAAGCGCTCATCGCCGCGCTCAAAGCGTTCGGGCGCACGGTCTACGTGGCGCTGCACGCCAACCATCCGCGCGAACTGACCCCCGCCGCGCGCGCCGCCTGCGCCCGGATCGTCGACGCCGGCGTCCCGATGGTCAGCCAAAGCGTCCTGCTGCGCGGCGTCAACGACGACGTCGAGACGTTGGCGGCCCTCATGCGCGGCTTCGTCGAGACGCGGGTGAAGCCCTACTATCTTCACCACCCCGACCTGGCGCCCGGCACGGCGCACCTGCGCGTCCCCATCGAGGAAGGCCGGGCGCTCTTGCGCGCCTTGCGGGGCCGGGTGTCCGGATTGTGTCAGCCGGCTTACGTTCTCGACATCCCGGGCGGCCATGGAAAATCCCCGATCGGCCCCGATTATCTGGCCGGCTCCGCCGACGGTTGGAGCGTCGAGGATTACAAAGGGGTTCGGCGCGCCTATCCACCGCCTGACGGGGTCGATCGGCCAGAACCCGAATCAGCCGGAGTTCGAGCTTGAGAAGCGCAAGGATCGCCTTCGCGGGCGCGCTGGCGTTCGGCCTCGTCGCGGCGACCGCCCGGGCGCAGACGCCGCCGACGAGCGCCGCCCCTCAGCAAACGGCGCAGCCGCCTCAGCCCGCGGCCGCGCCCCAGGCGCCGCTGCCGCCCCTGCTCCAGCGTCAATCGCAACGCTTGGACAACGTGCGGGCCGAACTCGGCGAGATCGAGAAGGCCTTGCTCAGCCGCGACCTGTCCGACGCCGAGATCAAGGATGCGCGGACGCGCCTCGACGCCCTGTCCCGCGAGACGCAGGACGCGCTGATAATCCTTCAACCAGGGGTCGCGGCGATCAAGACGCGGCTCGATCAGCTCGGTCCCAAACCGGCGGCCGGCGCGCCGCCGGAGAGCCCCGCCAACTCCAGCGAGCGCGACGAGCAGCAAAAGCTTTACAACGCCATCGACGGCCTGGTGAAACGCGCGAGCCTGTTCTCCAAGCAGATCGAGCAGGAGGGCGACGCCATCGCGGCGAGGCGGCGCGGACGCTTCGCCCGCGCGCTGTTGGCGAGAACGTCGAGCGCACTCGACCCGCGCCTCTGGATCGGGGTCGCGGGCGAGGCGCCGCACGATTCGCGCGCCGCCGTCGCCACCGCCGGCGAATGGGTCTCAAACGCTACGGCCACGCTAAATCGCCTGAGCGTGGCGACGCTCGGGGCGGCGCTGATCGGCGTCGCGCTCGCCTACGCCATTTTGGGGCGCATCGCCTATCGCGTGAACCTGCGCGATCCGGCGGCGACCGCGCCGTCGCCGCCGCGGAAGGCGACGGCAGCCCTCTGGGGCGCGCTGGTCGACATCGTCGCGCCGATCGCCGCCACGCTGGCGGTCATCGGTCTGTTGCGGAGCTTCGGCCTTGTCGGCGATCGGCTCGAGCCGCTGGCCGACGCGCTATTCCAAGCGGTCGCGCGCATCGCCTTCGTCACCGGCGTCGGCCGGGCGCTCCTCGCGCCGGGCCTCCCCGCATGGCGTCCGGCCCCCGTGTCCGACGCGACGGCGGACAAAATCTACCGGCTTGCGATCATCGCGGCGGGGCTGATCGCCGTCACGAAGGTTCTCGAATCCGTCCTGCAGGTGATCGGCGCCGACCTCGAGACCTCCATCGCGCTGCGCGGCGCGAGCGCGCTCCTGATCGCGCTGATCGTGGCGCGGCATCTGCAGACCCTGGCGATCATCGACGAAGCGGACGACGGGCCCGAAACGGTCGCGTCCGGCGCGCCGGAGGGCGTGCGCGCCTCGGCGCTGGGCGGCCCGTTGCGGCTCGCCGTCTGGGCCGCCGTCGTGGCGATCGGCGGCGCGGCGATCGTCGGCTACATCGCGCTCGCGACCTTTCTCGTCGATCAGGCGATCTGGGCCGTCTTCGTCGGCGCGACGCTCTTTCTCATCGTGTCGTTCCTCAATCGGTCGATCGAGGTCGCGTTTCAGCCCCGCGCGCCGCTCGGGCGCCTCGCCATCAACGGCGTCGGCCTGAGGCGCGAATCGCTCGAGCAGATCTCCGTGCTGCTGTCGGGCGCGGCGATGGTGGTTCTCGCCGGCGTCGCGCTCATGCTCGTCCTGGCGCCATGGGGCGTGCAGTCCGACGATCTCTTCAGCGGCTTCGACGCGGCCTTCTTCGGCTTCTCGGTCGGCGGCGTCACCGTCTCGCTCTCGAGCGTCGCCGTCGCGCTGATCCTTTTCGGTCTCGCCTGGGGGGCCACGCGCGCGCTCCAGACCTGGCTCGAAGACCGCTTCCTGCCGCACACGCAACTCGACGCCGGCCTGCGCAACTCGATCCGCACGAGCTTCGGCTACATCGGCTTCATCGTCGCGGCGGCGCTGGCGCTCAGCTATCTCGGCCTCAGCTTCGACAAGCTCGCGATCGTGGCCGGCGCGCTCTCGGTCGGCATCGGCTTCGGCCTGCAATCGATCGTCAACAACTTCGTGTCGGGCCTGATCCTGTTGTGGGAGCGGGCGATCCGCGTCGGCGACTGGGTCGTGGTCGGCGATGCGGAAGGCTTCGTGCGGCGGATCAACGTGCGCTCGACCGAGATCGAGACCTTCGACCGCGCGATGATGATCGTGCCGAATTCGAACCTCGTGTCGGGCGTCGTGAAGAACTGGGTGCGCGGCGACCGCACGGGGCGTATCCGCAATTCGATCAGCGTCGTCATCGACGCCGATCCCGCGAAGGTGCGCGACGCGCTGCTCGCCTGCGCGGGCGACCACGAACTCGTGCAGAAATTTCCGGCGCCGGCGGTGCAGCTTGTCGACACGTCGGGCGGCGCGCTGAAGATGGACCTGCTCTGCTTCATCGCCGACGTGGAGCGATCGCTGCGGGTGCGCAGCGACCTGAATTTCGCCATCGTCGCCGCCCTGAAGGCCGAAGGCATAGCGCCCTACGCGCCGCCGGCCGCCGCGCCGGCCGAAATCAAGCTCGTGAACATCGGCGAGTTGAGAACGAGTTCCGGCTGAAACGCGTCGCCGCCGCCTGCGCCCTTGACCATCCCTTAACCACGATCGAGCACGATGCGACCCGCTTTGACCTGCCTCGCCCTTCTCGCCACCCTCGGCCTGTCGATCAGCGGCTGCGCCGACAAGCCGCCGACGCCGGCGCCCTCGGCGGCGACGCCGACCTTCTATGATTCGCTGAGCGCGGAGGGCGCGTCGGTCGACCCGATCGCCGCGCGCGACATGATCTCGGTCTATCGTCGCAACCACGGCCTGCCGACGCTCGCGGTCGATCCGGCGCTCGAGGCGGAGGCGCGCGCGCAGGTCGACGTCATGGCGCGCGCCAACGATGTGGGCCGCGCGCCCGCCAGCAAGCTCGGCGCGCGGCTCGCGGCCGCCCACGCGCCGCGCGCGGCCGCCGTCGAGAACGTTTCGGCGGGCTATCACACGCTGGCGGAAGCCTTCTCCGGCTGGCGCGATTCCAAGATCCACAACGCCAACATGCTCGATCCGCGCGTGCGGCGCATGGGCATCGCGACCGCCTACGTTCCTGGCAGCAAATACAAGGTGTTCTGGGCGCTGGTCCTGACCGACTGAGGATCAGGCGGCGCGCAGCGTCGCGGGCGCGGCCTTCGTCCCGCCGGCGAGCCAACGGTCGAGGAAGGCGTCGAGCCAGCGGGCGATGGCGTGATCGAACTGGAACCAACCGTCGAGATGCGCGGCGGCCGGCTGAGCGCCCGGCGCGTCCATGCGCTCGTGACCCTTGGTCGTCCAGCGGCGGATCATCGCGTACGTGACTTCCGGGTGGAACTGCAGGCCGAAGGCCGCCTCGCCGCAGCGCATCGCCTGCGCCGGGAAGTCGCGGCCCTTGGCGAGCAGGCAGGCGTCGCGCGGCGCGTCGAAGCCTTCGCGGTGCCATTGGTAGACGAGGCTCGGGAACGGCGCGGCGCAGACCGCCTTGCCATGCTCCGTCGCCTCGATCGGGTAGTAGCCGATCTCCGAGCGGCCGCAGGGATAGCGGTAGACGCGCTCGCCGAGATGGCGGGCCAGCATCTGCGCGCCGAGGCAGAGCCCCAGGAATGGACGGCCCTCGCGCAGCGGCACGCCGATCCAGTCCACTTCGCGCAGCACGAAATCGTCGGGATCGTTGGCGCTCATCGGGCCGCCGAAATAGATCGCGCCGGCATGGTCGCGCATGGTCTTGGGCAGCGGATCGCCGAAGCGCGGATGGCGGATGTCGAGGCGATGGCCGCGCTGCTGGAGCATGCGCCCGACGCGGCCGGGCGTGGAATGCTCCTGATGCAGCACGATCAGGACGGGCTTCTTGCGGGCGGCCTTTGCGTCTCTCTCGATCATCGTGTCAGACCTGCGGCGCCCTTGCGCGCCCCTGCTCCCGAAGCGAAGCATCAAGCATGCCGCCGACGCCTTTGCAGATGGTTAATGATTGGCAAAAGAATGGCGTTGGGGACGAACGGCAGAATGGCGACGACGATTTTGTTGGCGAGACCCGGCGTGACCCGCCGGCGGCCGTTCATCATCGCGCGATAGCCGATCTCGGCGACCGCCATCGCGGAGAGCGCGCCGGTCGCGGCGAGCGGGATGTCGAGACCGGCGCGGGCCTGAAACTCCGTCGGGGTGTAGCCGGGACACAGCGCGGTGACGCGCACGCCTGCGGCGCGCAGCTCCTGGCCGATCGCGGCGCTGAACGAGAGCACGTAGGCCTTGCTGGCGTAGTAGATCGCCATGCCGGGACCGGGCATGAAGGCGGCGACGGAGGCGACGTTGAGGATGCGGCCGCGCGAGGCGGCGATCTGCGGCGCGAGACGGAGCGTGAGGTCCGTCAGCGCCCGGATGTTGAGGTCGAGGACGCCGAGTTGGTCGGCGCGATCGAGTTCGACGGCGAGCCCGTTCAGCCCATAGCCCGCGTTGTTGACCAGGATTTCGACGTCCGCGCCCGCGGCGGCGAGATCGGCGAGCAATCGTTCGCTGGACGCGGCTTGCGAGAGGTCGTGGGCGAAGACCAGCGGACGCGGGCGCCCCGAGGCCTCGATTTCGCCGGCCAGCGCATCGAGCTTGTCGCGGCTGCGGGCGACGAGCGCCAGATCGTGGCCGTGGCGCGCCATGACGCGCGCGAGATCGGCGCCGATGCCGGTCGAGGCGCCGGTGATGAGCGCGACGGCGCGCGTCAACCGCGCGCCGCCCGCGCGGCGACGCGACCACGCAGGTCCGCGACCTCGTCCTCGCTTGCGCCGAGCAATTCGGCGAGCCGCGCGACGATGTCGCCCTCGGACTCGTTCAAGAGGCCGTCGGCGTAAGCGATCTCCCACATCATCTCGACGATCCGCAGCCGTCCCGCCGCATCGAAGGCGCGCTTCAGCACGTCGACGAAGCCGACGAAATCGACGGCCTCGCGGTCGCTGCGTTGCGCCGCCTCAAGCAGCCGCCGCGCGGCGGCGGCGTCCAGGCCGAAGCTCGACGACAGGAGGCTGAGGGTCCGGCGCCGCTCGGCTTCGGTCGTCACGCCGTCGGCGTCGGCGACATGGGCGAAGAGCGCGGCGGCGGCGAGCCGATGATCGGCGTCGTCGAATTCCCGGGCCTCGCCGTCATGCGCGAGCCTCGACATCAAGTCCCGGATGGCGTCGAACATGTCTGCGCCGGACAGCCGGCCCCCTCAGACGCCGCCGGCGAGGTCGCCGAATCGGCTGCGCGAGATTCGGCATCAAGCAGAAAAGCCGACGCATACAAAGCCTTTTTCGTCGGCGCCTCGCCGCCGGCGCGAGCGATTCGTCAGCCTCGCGCATTGGCTTTATCCTCAACCCGATGAACGAGCCGCCCGACGTCGCGACGAATGCCAGCCTTGCCGATCTCGTCGGCGCGCTGCGCTGGTGCGTCGAGATGGGCGTCGACATCGCCGTCAGCGAGACGCCTTACGACCGCTTCGCCGAACGCGCTGCGGAACCGCCGGCGACGACCGGCGCCGCCGCGCCGGCGCAGCGACCCTCCGCCGTTCCCGCGCGAACGCCGCCCGACGCGGCGGCGCTTTCGATCGATGCGGCGACCCGATCGGCGCGCGAGCGCGCCGCCTCGGCGCGGACCCTCGACGAGTTGCGCGCGGCGCTCGAGGCGTTCGACGGCTGCGCGCTGAAACGCACCGCGAGCCGGCTCGTTTTCGCCGACGGGACGCCCGGCGCGCGCGTCATGCTGGTCGGCGAGGCGCCGGGCGGCGACGAAGACCGGCAAGGGGTTCCTTTCGTCGGCCGCGCCGGCCAGCTGCTCGACCGGATGCTCGCGGCGATCGGCCTCGACCGCGGCGGCGTCTACATCGCCAACGTCGTGCCCTGGCGGCCGCCCGGAAACCGGACGCCGACCCCGCAGGAGACGGCGATCTGCCTGCCGTTCATCGGCCGCCAGATCGCGCTCGCCAAGCCCGACATCCTCGTCTGCCTGGGCGCGGCGGCGACGCAGACCCTGCTGGGATTGAAGGAGGGCATCATGCGGTCGCGCGGGCGCTGGCGAGACTTCGAGATCGACGAGGACGAGGGTCCGCGCGCCATCCGGGCGCTGCCGACGCTGCATCCCGCCTATCTGCTGCGCACGCCGAGCGCCAAGCGCAACGCTTGGGCCGATCTGCGGCTTCTGAAAAAGGCGCTCGACGGCGCGTGAGCCGCCCCTACCGGCGGGGGGCGCCCGCTGCTACATAGGGCCGGCACGGAGAGGCCGCATGCGTTGGGAAGATTTCCGCCAGTCCGACAACGTCGAGGATCGCCGTGGCGACCCCGGAGGCGGCGGCGGCGGCTTCAGCCTGCCGATCGGCGGCGGCGGCGGTCTCGGCATCGGCACGATCATCGTGCTCGGCATCATCGGCTACATGTTCGGCATCGACCCGCGCATCCTGATCGGCGGCGCGGAAATGCTGAACGGCGGCCGCGGCGGCTCCTATCAGACGCAGCAGGCGAGCCCGCCCCAGCAACAGGCGCGCTCGGGGGCGCCGTCCGACCAGATGGGGCGCTTCGTCTCGGCGATTCTGGCGCAGAACGAGGACGTCTGGGCCGAGGTTCTGCCGGCGCAGAAGGGCGTGCGCTTCACGCCGGCGCCGCTGGTGCTCTTCAACCGTCAGACGCGCTCGGCCTGCGGCGCGGCGCAGTCGGCGATGGGGCCGTTCTACTGTCCCGAGGACAAGAAGATCTATCTCGACACGTCGTTCTTCCAGGACATGCAGCGGCGGTTCGGCGGCGGCGGGGACTTCGCCTACGCCTACGTGATCTCGCACGAGATGGGCCACCACATCCAGGATCTCATCGGCATCCTCGGCAAGGCGCAGCAAGCCCAGCAGCGCGCCTCGAGCCAGTCGCAATCCAACTCGATTTCGGTGCGGATCGAACTGATGGCCGACTGCCTGGCCGGCGTGTGGGCTGCGAACGCCGACCGCAAGTGGCAGATTCTCGAAAAGGGCGACATCGAGAAAGCCGTCGCGACGGCGCAGGCGATCGGCGACGACCGGTTGCAGCAGGCGGCGGGACGCAGTTCCGTGCCCGACAGCTTCACCCATGGCTCGGCGGCGCAGCGCGTGAAGTGGCTGCAGACCGGCCTTCAGTCGGGCCAGATCGACAGTTGCAACACCTTCGCGCAGTAGGACCATGCCCAGCCTCGATGAGACACGCGCCTTCGTACCGCTCGGGATTGCGGTGCTGACCGTCTCGGACACGCGCGGCGAAGCGGACGACACATCGGGCGCCATTCTGATCGAGCGGCTGGAGACAGCCGGACATCGGCTCGCCGGACGCGCCATCGTCGCCGACGAGATCGACACGATCCGGGCGCGCATTCGCGCTTGGATCGCCGATCCGGCCGTCGACGCGGTGATCACGACGGGGGGCACCGGCTTCACCGGCCGCGACGTGACGCCGGAGGCGGTCGAGCCGCTGTTCGAGAAGCGCATGGACGGGTTCTCGGCGATCTTCCACCGCATCAGCTACGACAAGATCGGCACGTCGACCGTGCAATCGCGCGCCACGGCGGGCGTCGCCGGCGCGACCTTCATCTTCGTGCTGCCGGGCTCGCCGGGCGCCTGCAAGGACGCGTGGGACGGCATCCTCGTCCACCAGCTCGATTACCGCTGTCGGCCCTGCAATTTCGTCGAGATCATGCCGCGGCTCGACGAACATTTGCGCCGCGGCGGCAAAACCTGAGCGGCGTCAGCCGACGCGGCGCAAGCGCGTCCGCAAGGTCGGCATGGGTTGGACCGCGCGCGCCAGCGCGGCGAAATCCGCGGCGCCGGGCGGCAGTCCGTCTCGGGCGGCGATGAGGCCGCAAACCGGCGCGAGCGAGGGAACGAGGCGCGCGGCCACGCCCTCCGGCTCGGCGCGCCACAGAGCCGCCAGGGATTCGCCGGCGACGCGTTTACGGAGCAGGTCGGAGATCTCCTCGACAAAGCCCGCCTGCGGCGCATAGCCGGCGCGCAGCACGAGAAGGTCCGCGCCGCGCGCCGCGGCGAGGCCGGCGCTCACCAAGGCTTCCGGCCGCTGGGCGACCGCCAGGGCGCAGCCGGCGTGGTCGGCGATCGCCCGCATCGACTCGCCGTCCGGCCACACGGCCAGCGTCAGATCGCGAATCAGCCCCTCGACGACGCCCGGCACGAGGGCGGCGAGCGTCCGAACGACAGATTCCGGCGAGGGCGTTTCAGGAACGGACGCGCCGCAAACGAACACGAGAGCCGACAGCATTGTGGGAACATCCTCCGGATTCGGCACGTTTTTCTCGCGTCATCAACACACTTGTCCACAGCCTCCTTGACATTTCGGAACATGTTCCTTATATGTTCTTTTGTTCCTGTTTTGTTCGAATTGAGGGACGATCATGCTTCACCAAAACGCCTCCTCGCATGTTTCCCCGGCCGCCTCCGAACCGATGATCCGCTCGGGTCGCGCCCACCGCTTCGTCGGCGCGCGACAGGGCGAGCGCCCCATGGACCGATCCGCCGATGCGCTCCCGAGGCAGACCCGCGCCCGCGGGCGCGGCGCCGCCTCCAACGAAAGCGGCCGGTTCGAGAAGGAGGCTCGCGTCCGCATTGACGACGGCTGGGAGAGCCTCGGCGAAGAGCCCTCGCCAGCGACCGAAGTCACGATCGAGCGCCCGAAGACGATCATCACGCGCAACGATTCGCCCGACATTTCCTTCGACCGTTCGATCAACCCCTATCGCGGTTGCGAGCATGGCTGCGTCTATTGCTTCGCGCGGCCCACTCACGCCTACATGGGCCTGTCGCCGGGGCTCGACTTCGAGCGTCGTCTGTTCGCCAAGGAAGGCGCGGCCGCGCTGCTCGAACGCGAGCTCTCCGCGCCCAACTACACGCCGCGCGTCATCGCCATCGGCACCAACACCGATCCCTACCAGCCGATCGAAAAGCGCCATCGCATCATGCGCTCGATTCTCGAAGTCCTGTCGCGCGCCAACCATCCCGTCGGCATCGTGACCAAGAACGCGCTGGTGACGCGCGACATCGACCTGCTGTCTTCGATGGCGGAACGCGGTCTGGCGAAGGTCGCCCTCTCCGTCACGACGCTCGACCGCGATCTCGCGCGCTCCATGGAGCCGCGCGCCTCGACGCCGGCGCGGCGGCTCGACGCCATCCGCCAATTGACCGAAGCCGGCGTGCCGGCGACCGTCATGGTCGCGCCGATCATTCCCGGCGTGAACGACAGCGAAATCGAAACGATCCTGACCCGCGCTCACGAGGCCGGCGCGCGCGACGCCGGCTACGTGATGCTGCGGCTGCCGCTCGAAGTGCGCGACCTGTTCGGCGAATGGCTCGTCGACCGCGCGCCCGACACATACCGGCGCGTGATGTCGCTGGTGCGCTCCATGCGCGACGGCAAGCTCAACGATTCCACATGGGGCAAACGGATGACGGGCGAAGGGCCCTACGCGTGGATGACCGGCCGACGCTTCGAGGTCGCCGCCGAGCGCCTCGGCTTCAACAAGGCGCGCGTCAAGCTCCGCAACGACCTGTTCACGCCGCCGGCGAGCGCCGGCTCGCAGCTCAGTCTCTTCTGAGACGGTTGCGACCGGCTTCGCGAAAGAGCTGTCGCGATGCGAGCGGCGCGCGATCGATCAACGACCCCTTGGCGAATCGGGCGGAGACCGACACAATGTTCGTCATGAACCCTCGCGTTACACCCACTGCGATCGGGCTCCCGGATGCGTCCGCCGATCTTCTGGCGGCCGCTGAGGGCCGACGCTTCAAGACGATTCTGGCCGATCCGCCGTGGCTTTTTCAAAACGCGCCGGGAAAGGTCGCGCCCGGACACAGGCGCCTCCACCGCTACGCCACGATGACGCTCGCGGACATTCAGGCGCTTCCAGTCGCCACGATCGCGGATGACACGTCGCACTTATACCTATGGGTTCCCAACGCGCTCCTGCCAGGAGGATTGGCCGTCATGGCGGCCTGGGGCTTCAGCTACAAGAGCAACGTCGTCTGGCACAAGATCCGGAAAGACGGCGGTTCGGACGGCCGTGGCGTCGGCTTCTATTTCCGCAACGTGACCGAGCTCGTCCTGTTCGGCGTGCGGGGGAAAAACGCGCGGACGCTTGCGCCCGGGAGACGCCAAGTCAACATGATCCAAACGCGCAAGCGCGAGCACTCGCGCAAGCCCGACGAGCAATACGCTGTGATCGAATCCTGCTCGCCCGGTCCATACTTCGAGATGTTCGGTCGGGGTCTTCGGAAGGACTGGACCACGTGGGGCCATCAGGCCGACGAGCGTTACGAACCGACGTGGAAGACGTATGCGCATCATTCCCAAGTCGGTCGGCACGCCTTAGCCGACTGACGGCTCCTCGCCGTCCACGATGGGGCTCTGAACGACGGTTTCGGGCTCGCCGAAGGTCACGCAGCCTTCAGGCTTTCGGCAGCGCGTTGTAGCGGCGCGCTGTGCCCTATCGCTGCGAGGCGCCGTAGCGGACGGCGAGGTAAATGGCGACCAGGACGACGATGGCGGCAATGACATACAGCGCGGCCTTCACGCCCGGCGCGGCGCCGCCGGACGTCGCCGCAGCTTTGTATCGCTGGGCGATCGCGTAGCCGCGCTGGCTGAAGCCTTCGCTCGCCGGGGCCGCCGCCACGTCGGGCCCGCGGCCATCGAGCGTCGCCTGCGCGAGGTGACGATACGTCGCGAGCCGCCGCGCCGTGCTTTCGCCCACGATGTAGGATTGCAGTTCGTCGTCGTTCGGCGCGCGCGCCTTCGCTCTCTCGAAAGCGATCAGCCAATCGTGCTTGTTCTGCTTGTAGATCGAGTAGGCGACGAGGCCGACGATGTCGTTGTCGCCGGTGACGAGACTGCCGAACACGATGTTGCGCTCGGGGTCGCCGTCTCGCGCAAAGGTTGCGGGTTCGGCGCGCGGGAGGGCTATGCGATCCGCGACCGGCGCATCGCGACGTTCGACGTCCGTCATGTCGTTGCTCATGTGCGCTCCCCAAGCCGCGACAGATCGCGCGGACGATCCGCAAGCTTATGCACAGATCTCTGATTAGCTTTGTTTCCCAGCCCTTTCAAGACGCGCGCAAGGGGCGTATGGCCCCGCCATGCCGCCTCGCGCCGACACGGCGTCCCCGCCGCCAACGTTTCTGATGGAGCTCGCGATCCTCGACGCGGACGGCGGCCATGTCGCCGGCGTCGACGAGGTCGGGCGCGGACCGCTCGCCGGGCCGGTCGCCGCCGCCGCGGTGATCCTCGATCCCGACCGTCTGCCCGAGGGCGTCGACGATTCGAAGAAGCTCGCGCCGCGCGCGCGCGAAATCCTGTTCGAGCAGATCATGGAGCGCGCGCTCGCCGTCGGCATCGGCTTCGGCTCCGTCGCCGAGATCGACGCCATCAACATCCGCCAGGCGAGCCTGCTCGCGATGCGCCGGGCGATCGCGGCCCTGGCGCTCGCGCCGCGCCTGGCGCTCATCGACGGCGATTCGATCCCAACGGGGCTCGCCTGCGGGGCGCGCAGCGTGGTCAAAGGCGACACGCTTTCGGTCTCGATCGCCGCGGCCTCGATCGTCGCTAAAGTGACGCGCGACCGGCTGATGGCGCGGCTGCATGCGCGCCATCCGCCCTATGGGTTCGACACCAACGTCGGCTACAGTTCGGCGGCCCATCTCGCCGCGCTCGTCAAACACGGGCCGACCGACTGTCACCGCCGCGAATTCGCGCCGGTCCGCGCGCTTTACGCCGCCCGCTAACCGCGCCTTAACCGAAAGGCGCCGCAGCCCGCGCGGCAGCATCTAAATCCTTATAAAGTCTGAAAAAAATCGTGCGAAAAAGGGACACGGGCGATAGCGGTCGCTAAACCACGTTTTTACTCCCGGGCGCGCATGGTCGCCGTGTTGAGTTGCTTAGCCCGGTTGAGTTCATGCGTAGCGTACGCGCCGGGGCGACCGGCTCGAAATCCCGGATTCAGGTCACGCGTACCGGGATTTCCGCCGCGCCCCGCGCCGTCGCGCGCCTGCCGCACGACGAGATCATCGTCGGCGATTGCATCGAAGGCATGCGAGCCCTGCCCGAGGCCTGCGTCGATCTCGTCTTCGCCGACCCGCCCTACAACCTGCAGCTCGAAAGCGCGCTCTCGCGCCCCGACCAAAGCGTCGTGGACGCGGTCGACGACGAGTGGGACAAGTTCGCCAGCTTTTCCGACTATGACGCCTTCACCCGCGACTGGCTCGCCGCCGCGCGGCGCGTGATGAAGCCCGACGCGACGCTTTTCGTCATCGGCTCCTATCACAACATCTTTCGCGTCGGGACGATCCTCCAGGATCTCGGCTTCTGGATCTTGAACGACATCATCTGGCGCAAGGCCAACCCGATGCCGAACTTTCGCGGCCGCAGGTTCACGAACGCGCACGAGACGATGATCTGGGCGGCGCGCGACGCGGCGACCAAGCGCTACACGTTCAATTACGAAGCGCTGAAAGCCGGCAACGAGGATCTTCAGGTCCGTTCCGACTGGTTCCTGCCGATCTGTACGGGCGCGGAGCGGCTGAAGGACGCGCAGGGCCGCAAGACGCATCCCACGCAAAAGCCCGAGGCGCTCGTGGCGCGCGCGCTGCTCGCCGCGAGCCAGCCGGGCGACGTCGCGCTCGATCCCTTCTTCGGCTCCGGCACCACCGGCGCGGTGGCGCGGCGTCTCGGCCGCTCGTTCATCGGATTCGAGCGCGATCCCGGCTACGCCACGGCCGCGCGCCTGCGCATCGACGCCGTCGAGCCGCTGCCGGCGGAGACGATCGCCGCCGCGCCGACGAAGCGCTCCGAACCGCGCGTCGCCTTCGCCAGCATCGTCGAGGCCGGCCTCATCGCGCCGGGCGCAGCGCTCTTCGACGAGCGAGGCCGCCACCGGGCGATCGTGCGCGCCGACGGATCGATCAAGCTCGGCGACGTCGTCGGCTCGATCCACAAGATCGGCGCGCTGGCGCAAGGCCTGCCCGCCTGCAACGGCTGGACCTACTGGCGGTTCGAAACACGCGGCGGCCGGGACCCGATCGACGCGCTGCGCGCCAGCATGCGCGCGAGCCTGCGCCAGGCGGCCGAATAGACGGCCGCCTTCACGCTGCGAACGCGTCGTAGAGCAGCTTAAGGTTCAGCCCGAAAATGAGCGTCGCGACGGCCCAAGCAAGGACGGCGACCTTCCGCGAGACGGCGAAGACGCCCATCATCCGCTTGTCCGAAACGAACTGAACGAGCGGGACGACCGCGAAGGGCAGCTGCATCGACAGCACGACCTGGCTGAGGATCAGGAGCTGCGCCGTTCCCCGGTCCCCGTAGACCGCCGTGACGACGAGCACCGGCACGACCGCGAGGCCGCGCGTCAGCGCGCGCCGCGCCCAATGGGGAATGCGCAGCCGCAAAAAGCCTTCCATGACGATCTGGCCGGCGAGCGTCGCGGTGACCGTCGAGTTGAGGCCCGACGCCAGCAACGCCACGGCGAACAGAATCGACGCGGCGCCGAGGCCCAGCAGCGGCGAAAGCAATTCGAACGCCTGCCCGATTTCGGCGACATCGCGGTGGCCGGTGTCGTGAAAGGCCACCGCCGCCACGATGAGGATGGCGGCGTTGACGAACAACGCGAGCATCAGCGCGATGGTCGAATCCGCCGTGGCCCAGCGGATGGCGTCCCGCCGCCCCGCCACGCTGCGCTCGTAGGCGCGCGTCTGCACGATCGAGGAATGCAGGTAGAGGTTGTGCGGCATCACCGTCGCGCCGATGATTCCGACGGCGACATACAGCATCTCGCGATCGGTCACGATCGTCTTCGAGGGAACCAGAAGCCCCTTGAGGATCGCGCCCAGCGGCGGCGCGGCCGCCGCGATCTGCACCGCGAAGCAGCCGAAGATCAGCAGCAGCAACGCGACAACGAAGGCTTCCAGAAAGCGAAAGCCCCGGCTCATCAGGAACAGCAGCAGGAACGCGTCGAGCGCGGCGATCAACGCGCCGCCGATCAGGGGAATTCCAAACAGCAGTTGCAGGGCGATGGCCGTGCCGATCACCTCCGCGAGATCGCAGGCGACGATCGCCAGTTCGCAGGCGACCCACAGCGCCAAGGCGACCGGACGCGGATAGGCGCTGCGGCACGCCTGGGCAAGGTCGCGATCGGTGGCGACGCCGAGCCGCGCGGCGAGCGCCTGCAGCAGGATCGCCGTGAGGTTCGACAGCAGGACGACGAACAGGAGCGTGTAGCCGAACGAGGCGCCGCCGGCGAGATCGGTCGCCCAGTTGCCGGGGTCCATGTAGCCGACGGACACCATGTAGCCCGGCCCCATGAAGGCGAACGCCCGGCGCAACCAGGTGGCGGAGCGCGGCACGGCGACCGACGCGTGAACCTCGGGCAGGCTCGGCGACTGATCGTCCGCGAGCCGCGAAAACCGCGGGGCGGCGATGGGAGAAGGCATGGAGGCTCCGGCGCCGCTGAGGAGACGGCGGCCCGCAATTTGCGCCAAAGCTTAGAAATATGCAATCGACTATAATTATGCCGCTGCGTCGAAGGGCGTCAGGCTTTGGGAACCGGTCGCCGGCCAAAAAGCCTCAGGCCCTCTCGACGAATAAGAGTGAGCTTATGCTATGAACGGTCATGGCCGTGTCGCCATCACGGCCGCCGCACGAGACGAGCGCCTTGCCAGCCATCCGCCACCCGCTGCAGCGATCGAACCCGCTTCCGGACGCGCAGACCCATTCGGCCGGCTTCCGGCAGACCCGGCAAGCCCGGCGCGGGGCGCTGGTCGAGGATTACGTCGAACTGATCGCCGACCTCATCGAGGACGGCAACGAGGCGCGGCAGGTCGATATCGCGGCGCGTCTCGGCGTCGCCCAGCCGACCGTCGCCAAGATGCTGGCGCGCCTCGCCGCCGACGGCCTGGTGTCGCGCAAACCCTATCGCGGCGTTTTCCTGACCGAGGCGGGCCGCAAGGTCGCCGGAGAAAGCCGCATCCGGCACGAGACGGTCGAAGGATTTCTCCGCTCGCTGGGCGTCAGCGCGGAAACGGCGCGGATCGACGCCGAGGGCATCGAACATCACGTGAGCGCGGAGACGCTGCAGGCGTTTCGCACGGCGATGGCGCGAAAACGCTAAAGGCGCGACCCGTCTCGGGCTCTCGTGTATGATAGCGGCGGCGGCGGCGCCGTCCTTGGAGGGGGCAACCATGAAAAACGTCCTCGCGCCGGTGGAAATGCATTCCACCATCGACGCGACGCTTGCGACCGCGATTCTCTTCGCGCGCCGGTTCGGCAGCTATGTCGAGGGCATGCCGCTCGGGCCGGACCTGCCGGACCTCGTCGCCTTCGACATGCCGGTGAGTTGGACGGCGGCCGACCAGACCGCCTGGAAGGAAATGGGCGACGACGCCCGCCGCACGTTCGAAGCCGCGATGGCGGCCGCCGGCGCGCCCATGCACGACCCGGCCGCCGACGGCCTCTCTTGGGGCTGGGCCGGCGAATCGGCCTTCAACGACGCGCATGTCGCAAGCTATGCGCGCGTCTTCGATGTCTGCGTGCTCGGGCGGCCGGGCGCCGAGCCCGGCGACGCGCGCATGGCGACGGCCGAATCCGCGCTCTTCGAGAGCGGCCGGCCGCTGCTGCTGGCGCCCCCGGTCGCCCCGAGCGCGCTCGGCGAGACCGTCGTCATCGCCTGGAACCAGAGCCAGGAGACCGCGCGGGCGACGGCGTTCGCCATGCCGATCCTGACGAAAGCCAAGAAGGTGATCGTGCTCACCATTCCCGAACACAAGGTCGAGGGGCCGTCCGGCGACCAGCTCGCCCATAACCTTCGCGCCAACGGCGCGCCGGCCGAATTCGTCGAGCGGGCGGCCTCCTCGCGCAGCCATGGCGAGGCGATCCTCGAAGGCGCGGCGGCGCTCGGCGCCGACCTTCTGATCAAGGGCGCCTACACGCAGAGCCGGCTGCGGCAGATGATCTTCGGCGGCGCGACGACGCATATCCTGTCGAAGGCGACGCTGCCGGTGTTCACGGCGAGCTGACGGCTCAGACGCGCCGCAAGGGGTTGGTCGCGGCAAGGTAGAGCCCCAGGCCGCAGAAGGCGACCTGCAGGAAGAACGCGGCGCGGAAGGCGAAGGCGATCTCGGCCTGAACCGTGGCGCGGCGCGCCGCCGAGAGCCCGTCGAGCGCCGCCGGCCCGGCGTCGACGATACGGCCGAACAGCGTCGCCGCCTCCGGATCCATGGCGATCAGCGTGGCGAACAGGACGGCCGCCATCAGCGCGGTGCCGAACGCCGCGCCGACCGTGCGCGAGAACTGCACCGACCCCGCCGCCGCGCCGATATGCTTGCGCCCCGCGGCGGTCTGCACGGTGATCTGGACGACGGACATCACCGTGCCCATGAACAGCGCCGCCGCGCCGAGGATGGCCATCATGCCCGACGTCGACAGGCGGTCGAGCGTCGCGACGAACAGCAGAAAGACCGCCACGGCGCAGGCGAGGCCGATGGTCGGCATGATCATCGTCTGGCCCGTGCGCGTCACGAAGCGGCCGGTCGCGATGGAGCCAACGCCGATGGCGATGCTGACCGGCAACAGCATGAGGCCGGTCTGCGACGCCGTCGTGTCGTGCACCACCCGGAAGTAGATCGGCAGGAAGGCGACGAGCGAGGTCAAGGCGGCGCCATGGCACATCGCCATGCCGTTGGCGCGCCAGACCGGCGCCTGCTTGAACATCTCGAGCGGGAGCAGCGGCGAGACGGCGCGCGCCTCGCGCCGCACCAGCAGAACGGCCGAGAGGACGGCGATCGCGAAGAGGCTCGCCATCAGCGTCAACGCTTGCGCGTCGAAGCGGCGCGCCTGCTCGAGCGCCAGGAGCACCGGCACGACGAACAGGACGAAATAGACGAGCCCCCACCCGTCGAAGGAGAAGTTCGCGCGCGACGCGGCCGCTCGCGGCGGCAGGCGAAAGACGAGGACGAAGGCGATGGCGCAAAGCGGCGCATTGACCGTGAAGGTCGCAGTCCAGCCGAAATGCTGAGTCAGGAACCCGCCGGCGACCGGCCCGAAGACGGACGCCGTCGTCGCGACGGTGGCGAGATAGCTCTGATAATAGCCGCGCAGCCGGCCCGGAACGACCTCGCCGATCAGCGCTTGCGAGAGCGACATCATGCCGCCCCCGCCCAAGCCCTGCAGCGCGCGCGCCGCCGCCAGGAGCGGGATGCTGGGCGAGGCGGCGCAGAGCATCGAGGCGACGAAAAACGTGCCGAGCGCCACGAACATAAGCTTGCGGCGGCCGAAAACGTCGCCGAGGTAGCCGTAGACGGGCGCCGCCAGCGTGGCGCAGACCAGATATGCGACGACGATCCAGGAGATGCGCTCCACGTCGCCGAGCGATGCGGCGATCGACGGCAGGGCGCTCGCGACGATCGTCTGGTCGGCGACCGCCATGAACATCGGCAGCATGACACAGGGAAAGACCGCTCGAAACAGCGAAGCGGTTTTCGCCGGATCCAACGATCCGCTTGGAAGAGTCAAAACGCGATCCTGAGAAGGCGACGGCCGGCCGGCGCGAAGCGGCCTCGTCATAAAGGAGCGCGGCCGGCGCGCCAAACGAAACCCGCGGCTTGCTCCGCCCCCGGAGGGATGTATTGATCCGGATATAACGCTTGACGCATCCCAAGGTCCCGCGTGTCCCTGTCGCCCGACGAAATCACCGCCATCTGGCTCAGCCTGCGCATCGCCACCGTCGCGATCGCGTGCAGCCTGCCGGTCGCGATCCTCGTCGCGCATGCGCTGGCGCGCCGCCGCTTCTGGGGCAAGTCGGCGCTCAACGGCCTAGTGCATCTTCCGCTGGTTCTGCCGCCGGTCGTCACCGGCTACCTGCTGCTGCTCAGCCTCGGCCGGCGCGCGCCGGTCGGCGCCTTCCTCGACCGCTGCTGCGGAATCGTGCTCTCGTTTCGCTGGACCGGCGCGGCGGTCGCCGCAGCCGTCATGGCCTTTCCGCTCGTCGTGCGCGCGATTCGCCTCTCGATCGAAGCCGTCGACCCGAAGCTCGAAGCCGCCGCCGCGACGCTCGGCGCTTCGCCGCCGGCGGTGTTCATGACGGTCACGCTGCCGCTCGCCCTGCCCGGCGTCCTCGCGGGCGCGGTCATCGGCTTCGCCAAGGCGCTCGGCGAATTCGGCGCGACGATCACCTTCGTCTCGAACATCCCCGGCGAGACGCGGACCATCGCAAGCGCCATCTACACCGCGACGCAATTGCCGAGCGGCGACGCCGACGCCATACGCCTGACCCTCGTCGCCGTGGTCATCGCCATGGCGGCGCTGATGCTCTCGGAGTTCCTCGCCCGGCGGATCACCCGCGAAGCGGCGGACCTTTGAGCCTCGACATCCGCATCGAACAGACGCTCGCCGCCTTTTCGCTCAACCTGTCGCTGAGCCTCGAAGGGCCGATCGTCGGGGTGTTCGGACCCTCCGGCGCCGGCAAGACGACGCTGCTCAACTGCCTCGCCGGGCTCAGCCGGCCGAAGGCCGGACGCATCGCGCTCGGCGACGACGTGTGGTTCGATTCGACGACGCGAACCTTCGCGCCGCCGCACCGCCGGCGCATCGGCTATGTGTTTCAGGAGGGACGGCTGTTCCCTCATCTCAGCGTGCGCCAGAACCTGCTTTACGGGCGCGTGTTCGCGCGCGGCGCAAAGCAGGTCGTCGATTTCGACCAGGTCGTCGCCCTGCTCGGCCTCGAGGCGCTGCTCCTGCGCCGCCCGCGCAACCTCTCCGGCGGCGAGCAGCAGCGCGTCGGCATCGGGCGCGCGTTGCTGCGCAACCCGCGCCTCATCCTGATGGATGAACCGCTCGCCGCGCTCGACGCGGCGCGGCGGCGCGAGATCCTGCCCTATATCGAGCAATTGCGCGACGCCTTCGGCATTCCGACCGTCTATGTGAGCCACGCTTACGACGAAATCGAGCGGCTCGCCGACGAGATCGTGCTGTTGGAAAAAGGCCGCGTGACCGAATTGCGCCGCCGCGAGCGGGCGCCGCGACCCTCGTTTGACGCCCGCGACCGCCGTGGCTAACACGAGGCGTCCGCCGCGACCCGCCGGCGCGCCGATCCCGGACCCATGGCCGTCTACACCGATGTCAGCGACGAAGACCTTGCCGCTTTCCTCGCCGGCTATTCCATCGGCGATCTCGTGTCCTGCAAGGGCATCGCGGAAGGCGTCGAGAACTCGAACTTCCTGCTGCATACGAGCGGCGGCTATTTCATTCTGACGCTCTACGAAAAGCGCGTGGCGTCGCAGGATTTGCCGTTCTTCGTCAGCCTCATGGAGCATCTCGCCGGGCGCGGCGTCGCCTGCCCGACGCCGGTCCGCGCGCGCAGCGGCGACTGTCTCGGCGGAATCGCCGGACGCCCCGCCGCCATCGTGACCTTTCTCGACGGCATGTGGTCGCGCCGGCCCAACGCGCAGCAATGCGGCATGGTCGGCGACGCCTTGGCGCGCCTGCACGGCGCCGGCGCCGATTTCGCCATGAGGCGCAAGAACGCGCTGTCGATCGAGGGTTGGCGGGCGCTGTTCGAGACGGCGCGGGCGCGCGCCGACACGGTGGCGCGCGACCTTGCCGCGCAACTCGCGAGCGAACTCTCTCATCTCGAAACGAACTGGCCGCGCGGCCTGCCCGGCGGCGTCATCCACGCCGACCTGTTTCCCGATAACGTCTTCTTCCTGTCGGGAAAGCTGTCGGGCCTCATCGACTTCTACTTCGCCTGCAACGACGCGTTCGCCTACGACCTCGCGATCTGCCTCAACGCCTGGTGCTTCGAGCCGGACGCCTCGTTCAACGTGACGAAAGGCATGGCGATGCTCGCCGGCTACGAGCGCGTCCGCAAACTCGATGACGCCGAAGCGGCCGCTCTGCCGACGTTGGCGCGCGGCGCCGCCCTGCGCTTCCTGCTGACGCGCCTCGTCGACTGGCTCGACAGGCCCGAGGGCGCGCTGGTGCGGCCGAAGAACCCGCTCGAATATCTGCAGAAGCTGCGCTTCCATCAGCGCGTCGCCGGCCCGCGCGACTACGGTCTGTCGCGATGACGCGCGTGCAGGCCTATACCGACGGCGCCTGTTCGGGCAATCCGGGGCCCGGCGGCTGGGGCGTCATCCTGATCTTCGGCGAGCATCGCAAGGAATTGTTCGGCGGCGAGCCGCTCACCACCAACAACCGCATGGAATTGCTCGCCGCCATAACGGCGCTGGAATCGCTGACCCGCGCCTGCGACATCGATCTGCACACCGACTCGCAATATGTCCGCAACGGCGTGATGACCTGGGTTCACGGCTGGAAGCGCAACGGCTGGAAGACCGCCGCCAAGCAGCCGGTGAAGAACGACGACCTGTGGAAGCGGCTCGACGCCGCGCGCGATCGGCACAATGTCGAATGGCATTGGGTGAAAGGCCACGCCGGGCACGATCTCAACGAGCGCGCCGACGAACTCGCGCGCCAGGGGATGGCGCCCTACCGCAACGCGAAGGCCGGCTGACCGGTCGCGCTTGCGCGCGTCTGGCGCAGGGGACATGATCGGCGGCGCGCCGCGGGGGACATCGGGCGCGAGGGAGACGCCGTTGAACACGATCCTCTCGCGCCGCGCCGCCAGCGCCGGCCTGTGCGCCGCGGTCTGCGCGCCCTCGATCGCGCGCGCCGCGACGGACGCGCTCGCCATCGCCTATATCGGGGGCACGGCGGATGTCGGTTTCTACATCGCCGACGCGCGCGGCTACCTGCGCGAGGAAGGCGTCGAGGCGAAGTTCATCGTCTTCGATTCGGACACCAAGATGATGGCGCCCCTGTCGACCGGCGAGGTCGACGTCGCCTCGGGCATGATCAACGCCGCGACCTACAACGCGGTCGAGCGCGGCGTCCCTCTCCGCGCCGTCGCCGACAAGGCGCGCAACCGGGGCGTCTATTCCTATCAGGCGCTCGTCGTCCGCAAGGATCTCTACGACAAGGGCGAGTTGCGCGACCTCAAGGATCTGAAGGGCCGCAAGTTCGGACTGACCGCCGCGAGCGGCAACGCCTACGTGCTGATGGGCGAAGCGCTGGCCAAGGCCGGGATGGCGCTCACCGCGGTCGACACGGTCTTTCTTTCCCTGCCGCAACAGGCGGTGGCGCTTTCGAGCGGCGCGATCGACGCCTGCTTCCTCCCCGAGCCCTTCCTCAGCACGGCGATCGAGAAGGGCTGGGGCGCATCGATGACGCCGGTCTCGAAGCTGCGCGAGGACGACGTGACCGGCGTCATCTCGTATGGCGAACTCTTCGCGCGCAAACGGCCGGAGGTCGCCGCGCGCGTCATGAAGGCCTACATCCGCGGCTTGCGCGACTACGTCGACACGCTGAAGGACGGCCATATCGCGGGGCCCGGCGCAGCCGAAATCATCGACATCCTGGCGCGCTATTCGAGCGTCAAAGACAAGACGCTGCTCGCTCACGTCATCCCGCATTACGTCGATCCGAACGGCGCGCTCGGCGTGGAGAGCCTGCAGAAGGACTGGACCTTCTACAAGCAGCAGGGGCTCATCAAGGGCGACGCGAGCGTCGCCCAGGTCATCGACACGCGCTGGGCCGAGGACGCGGTCAAGGCGCTGGGCCCCTACCATCCCAAGACTTGAGGCGGCCTAGTGACCGCCGGCGCCGGCGGGCAAGGGCGCGGGCTTGCGCATCAGCGGCGTCAGGAAAATGAGGCCGACGAAGGCGAGCGTCAGCAGGAAGAACACGTCGCCGATCGACATCACGACCGCCTCGCGCCGCACCAGGGCGGCGAGCTGCTTCGTCGCCGCCAACCCGGCGTCGGAGCCGAAGCGCGCGAAGCTCTGCGTCAGGTTGGCGAGCGTATCCTCGGCCTCCGGATGGCCCCAGGCGACGCGCTCGTGCAGGCGCGCGAGATGCAGGTCGGTGCGGTCGTTCAGCACGGTGTTGATGATCGCGAGCCCGATCGCGCCGCCGAGGTTGCGCGTGAGGTTGAACAGGCCCGAGGCGTTCTTCAACCGGTGCTGCGGCATGGTGCCGAGCGACAGCGACGTGATCGGCACCATGCAGAGCATGAGCGAGGCGCCGCGGAGGATTTGCGGGATCAAGAGCTCCCAGAAGTCCCAGTCCTTCGTCACGTAATGCGCCTGCCAGGTGCCGAGCGCGAAGCCGGCGAAGCCGAGCGCGACGAGCAGACGCGGATCGACCCGCTGCGACAGGCGACCGACGAACGGCGCGGCGACGAACATCGCGACGCCGGACACGAACATCGTGTCGCCGATCATCAGCGCGGAATACCCGCGCACGCGCGCCAGATAGACGGGATAGAGATAGGTCAGGCCGTAAAGCCCGACGCCCAGGACGAGCGAGAACAGCGACCCGGTCCAGAAGTTGCGGTCCGAGAAGGCGCCGAGATCGACGATCGGCGCCTTGGCGGTGAAGCACCGCCACAGCAGCAGCACGGCGCCCGCCGCCGAGATCGCCGAGACGACGACGATGATGTTCTCGTCGAACCAGTTCTTGCTCGGGCCTTCTTCCAAGACATATTCGAGGCTGCCGAGACAGGCGGCGAGACCGATCAGGCCGAGAAAATCGAACTGCTTGAGCAACGATAGGTTGGGCTTGTCGAAGTCGATGAGCAGCCAGGCGGCCACGGTGACGATGACGCCGGGCCCGACGTTGACGAGAAACAGCCAGTGCCAGGAGAACGCGTCGGTGAGCGTGCCGCCGATGGTCGGTCCGATCGTCGGCGCCAGCGTCGCCACAAGGCCGATCACCGGCGTCACGATCGCCTGTTTCTCCTTGGGAAAGATGGTGAAGGCCGCCGCGAAGACGCTCGGGATCATGCCGCCGCCGATGAAGCCCTGTAGCGCGCGCCAGACGATCATCTCCGGCAGCGAGCTCGACATCGCGCACATGAAGCTCATCAGCGTGAAGCCGGCGGCCGCCACCGTGAACAAGACGCGCGTCGAGAAGACCCGCGACAGATACCCCGACAGCGGGATCATGATGACCTCCGCCACGAGATAGCTCGTTTGGACCCAAGAGATTTCGTCGGCGCTCGCCGACAGGCCGGCCTGGATCTCCGTCAGCGACGCCGACACGATCTGGATGTCGAGGATCGCCATGAACATGCCGAAGACCATCGCGACGAAGGCGATGACGCGGCGCCGGTCGAACGAGCGTTCGACGTTCCCGGAGGGCAGCGGCTTGCGCGCGGCGGGCGCGGCGTTCGGCGAGAGGGCGAGCGACGCCATGGGCCGGTCTCCTGCGATTCGTGGCTTAGCGGCGCGTGAGGCCGAGGGCGCCCATCAGGCTCACAGGCGGCTGGTTGGGGTCGCGCGTGTCGACGCCGACGACGACCGAGAGGCCCGGCCGCAGGCCGCCTTGCGCCGCCACCTCGGCGGGCACGCGGATGCGCACCGGCACGCGCTGCACGATCTTGGTGAAATTGCCCGTCGCGTTCTCCGGCGGCAGCAGCGAGAACTGCGACCCCGACGCCGGCGCGAAGCTCTCGAGCGTCCCCGAAAACGGCTTGCTGTCGAGCGAATCGACGCTGACCGACACCGGCTGGCCAGGCTTGAGACGGGCGAGTTGCGTTTCCTTGAAGTTCGCCTCGACATAGGCGCTCTGGACCGGCACGAGCGCGAGAAGGCGCGTTCCCGGCTGCACGTACTGGCCCGGCTGCGCGGCGCGATTGCCGACGACGCCATCGAACGGCGCGCGGATTTGGGTGAAGGACAGGTCGCGGTTGGCGCGATCGAGCGCGTTGCGCAATTCGCCGCGCGCGCCTTCCGCCTCAGCCTTTTGCGCCAGGATGACGGCGCGACTCGCGCGCGCGCCATCGAGGGCGGCGGCGGCGCTCGTCACCATCGCGTTGGAGCGGTCGCGGTCGGCGAGCGCCTGGTCCATGCGTTGCTGCGTGGCGAAGCCGGTCTTGGTCAGGCTCAAGCCGCGCTCGTATTCGGCGACGGCGCGCTTGGCGTCGGCCTGCGCCGAGAGCAGCGCCGCCGCAGCCTGGCCGATGGCGGCGTCTTGCGCCTTCGCCTGCTCGCCAATCCGGGCGATCGTCGCGTCCTGCGTGTCGAGCTTGCGTTGCGCGGCGTCGACGGCGAGCTTGTAGTCGCCGTCGTCGATCGTGGCGAGAAGATCGCCGGCCTTGACGGGCGTATTGTCCGCGACGCGCACGCTCTCGACGTAGCCCGAGACTTTGGCGGCGATCGTCGCCATGTCGGCGCGCACATAGGCGTCGTCCGTCGAGACGATGAAACGGCCGCGATCGAACCAGTCGATGCCGAAATAGCCGAGGGCGCCCATCGCGGCGAGCGCGACAAGCGGAAGGAGCATTCGCCGCTTGCTGCGCCGGGGCGGACCCGCTTGCGTCACGAGGGCCGGCGGCGCGCCGCCCTGATCGGCGGCCGGGCTCGGCGCCCGTTCGGCCGGCGCGCGGGCGCTGAGCGGCATGGCCAGCGAGCCGGCGTGCTGCGGATGGACGGTCATCGAGGCGTCAACCATGAACTCTGCTCAATTTTGACCGAACGGTTCGGTTCGGCCCGGTTGACATACCCTCATCGCCCGCGCATATCAAGGCCGACCGAACCGTTCGGTCAAAAATTTCTTGCGATGCAACAAATGTCCGCCCTCGCCATTGCCCCCGCCGTCGCCGACAATGAGCCGCCTCGCGAGACGGCTCGAGAAACGGCGAAGCTGCGTCAGATTCTGGAGGGCGCGCGCGCGATCATCCTGCGCGACGGGTTCGACGGCGCGAGCATGAACGACATCGCGCGCGCCGCCGGCGTGTCGAAAGGCACGCTTTATGTCTATTTCGACTCGAAGGAAGCGCTGTTCGTCGCGCTGATCCGCGAACAGCATTCGCGCCAGGCCGAACGCATCTGCGATTTCGAAGAAAAGCCGGGCGCGCCCGACGAGGTCCTGCGCGGCCTCGGGCGGCGGCTGTTCGACAAGATGCGCGATCCCGAGTCGCTGGCCCACGTGCGCACCGTGCTGGCGGTCGCCGCGAAGTTCCCGGAGATCGGCCGCGCCTTCTACGAGGCCGGACCGCAGTTCGGCATCGATCGCCTGACCGCCTGGCTGGAGCGGCAGACCGCCGAAGGCAGTTTGCAGGTTCCAAACCCGCACGCCGCGGCGACGCAATTCATCCAGCTCGTGCAGGGCGATCTGTTCAAGCGCCTGCTGTTTTGCGTCGAAACGGCGATCGACGACGCGCGCGTCGCCGCCGCGGTCGACGAGACGGTCGACGTGTTCATGCGGCTCTACGGACCGGCGAATCCGCCGGCGGCGTCCGCCGACGCTGAGAAGCGGTAAAGCCGCGCGGGATTGTCGACCAGCATCTTGCGCTGCTTGACCGGATCCTGCGTCATCAGCGGGATCAGATCGACGAGGTCGCCGTCGTTCGGCATGACCGAGACGTTGGGGTGCGGCCAATCGGTGCCCCACAGCACGCGGTCGGGAATCGTGTCGATCAGCTTCGTCGCAAAGGGGACGGCGTCATGGAACGGCGGCCCCGACGCGGAGGCGCGCTCCAGACCGGTGACCTTGACCCAGCATTTCTCGTCGCGCTGCGCGAGGTCGAGCAGCGCCTTGAAGTTCGGCTGATCGACGCCTTTAGCGGCCTTCACCGTGCCCATGTGATCGATGACGTAGCCCACCGGCAGCGCCGTCAGCATCGGCGCGAAATCGGCGACGGTGTCGGGATCGAGATAGATGACGACGTGCCAGCCGAAGGCCTTGATCTTGTCGACGACGCGGTGGAACGCGCTCATGTCGGGCGTGCGGCCGAGACGCTTCAGGAAGGTGAAGCGGCAGCCGTGCACGCCGGCCTTCTCCAACGCGTCAATCTGCGTCTCGCTGAACGTGTCGTCAACGTTCGCGACGCCCTTGTAGCGGCCCTCGCTGAGCGCGATCGCGTCCGTCACCGGCCGGTTGTCGAGCCCGTGGCAGGACGCGTTGACGATGACGGCGCGCTCGATCCCGATCGACTCATGCAGCCACTTGAACATGTCGAGGCCGGCGTCGGGCGGCACGTAGCTCGCGTCCGCGGCGTAGGGATATCGATCGTCGGGCCCGAAGATATGCGTGTGCGCGTCGCAGCTCAGCGGCGGCGCCTTGAACTTCGGCGTATGCGGATGCGGGTCGGGTCCGGGAATGGTCGGGGTGCGGGCCATCGTGCGCCTCGTTCGTGATTAAAGACGATTGTGAAAAGTTCAGGCCTTGCCGGCGCCGCGCTGTTGCGCGTCGGCGACCGCACGGGCCAGAGAACCGTCGCGGCCGAGATCGTCGAGCATCAGGCCGGCCTCGCGCATCTCGGCGGCGCGGCGGAGTCCATGCTGGCGCACGCGCCCGGCCATGTCGGTCGCTAGCTTGTCGAAATCGATCCCTGGGAACGTCGCCTCCAGGCTCGCGAAGACGTCGCGCTCAACGCCCCATTCCTTCGAAGCCGCCGCGCAGTCGACGATCAGGGCTTCGATGCCCTTGATCATGATCGAGCGGCAGAGCTTCGTCGCGGAGGCGCGGCCGGGCTCCGTCGTCACCGCCTTCACGTTCATGCCGAAGCCGTTGAGCAGGTCCGCGGCCGCCGCCGCCGCAGGACCGCCGGCGAGGATCGGAACCTTGATGCCGGGCCTCGACACGGGCGCCATGACCGCGCCTTCCACGTAGCGCGCGCCGCGGCCGTTCACCGCGGCGGCCGCCTTCGTCTTGGCGCCGGGCGAGGCGGAGTTGATGTCGAAGAAGAGCTGATCTTTGGCGAGATAGGTTGCGGCCTGCTCGGCGACCGCCAGCGCCACGTCGGCCGTCACGGCGGAGATCACGACGTCTGCGCCCCTCGCCGCCGCAGCGTGGTTGGCGCCGACGGCGACGCCGCCCCGGCTCGCGCGGTCGCGCAGGGCGGCGTGATCGGGCGCATCGAACTTGAGGTCGTAGGCCGTGACGCGCGTGTCGCCGCGCGCCAGGAACTCGCGCGCGAACGTCGAGCCCACCTCGCCGTAGCCGATCAGGGTGATGTTGACGCTGTTCTTCATCGCGCAGGTTCTCCGCCGCCTCGGTCCCGGCTCTTAAACAGGCCGCGGCGGCCGCGCAACCGATCGCGTCGGCGCCGATCGGCGCATCGGACGACCGTCTTACGCGGCGCGGACGTGATCGCTCCCCTCGCACGGCTCGACCTCGACCGTCACATGGCTGAGGTCGTGCAGCCCGGCAAGTCGGCGCTTGTATTCGGAGGGCGCACGGGGATTGTCGCTGACGATCGACACGACCGCCGCCCGATGGCCCGGGCCGACCTGCCAAAGGTGGAGGTCGGTCACCCGGTCGCCGTCGGTTTCGAGCCGCCGGCGCACATCGTTTTCGATGGCGCGCGTGGGCGCGGCGTCGAGCAGCACTTGCCCCGCCGAACGCATGAGGTTCACGGCCCAGCTCGCGATGACGCCGGCGCCGATCAGGCCCATCAGGGGGTCGAGCCAGGGTCAACCCGAAGTACAGCGCGCCGAGAAGCGCGCCGATCGCGAGCAGCGAGGTGAGCGCATCCGCGAGAACGTGCACATAGGCCGCCCGGAAATTGGTGTCGCGCCCGTGATGGCCATTGCCGTCGTGATGGCTCGAATGGTCGTCGCGCGAATGCGCATGATCGTGGTGGGCGTGGTGGTGTTCGTCGTCGTGAAGAAGCCAAACGCTGGCGAGATTGACCAGCAAGCCGACGACCGCGATCGGGATCGCCTGCGAGAGACCGATCGCCACCGGATGGAACAGCCGGCTCACGCTTTCGTATCCGACGAACAGCGCGATCATGCCGAGAATGATGGCGCTCGAAAACGCCGCGAGTTCGCCGAGTTTCCCCGTGCCGAACGAAAAACGCGGATCGTGGGCGTGCGTCCGCGCGAAGCGGTAGGCGAGCGCCGCGATGCCGAGCGCCGCCGCGTGGGTCGACATGTGCCAGCCATCGGCGACCAGCGCCATCGACCCGAAGAGCGCGCCGCCGACGATCTCGACGATCATCATCGTCGTCGTGAGCGCCACGACCGCCCAGGTTCGCCGCTCGTGCCGCTCGTGCTTCGACCCCAGGAAATCGTGCCGATGCGTCCAGGTCTCGATCGAATGCGCGTGCATGGGCGGCTCCAACGTGTCGTCGGCCGCTTGTATCAGCGCGCGCGAGCCGCAGATACCCCGCGCGGGCTTGGCGCAACCAGCGGACTTGGCGCAATCAGAATGGCGCGAAAGTCGTTGACGTTCGTGCGCGTCGGCCCGGTGACGACCTGATCGCCCAGCGCCGCGAAGAAGCCATGCGCGTCGTTGGCGTCGAGGTCGCCGCGCGCGTCGCGGCCGATCGCGCGGGCGCGGGCGAGCGTATCGGGCGTCACGATCGCGCCGGCGATGTCCTCGGCGCCATCGACCCCGTCGGTGTCGCCCGCCAGCGCGTAGATGTTCGGCGCGCCGTCGAGCGCAAGGGCGAGCGCCAGCAGGAATTCGACGTTGGGGCCGCCGCGCCCCGTCCCGCGCACCGTCACCGTCGTCTCGCCGCCCGAGAGCAGCAGGCAGGGCGCGGCGGCGGGCGCGCCGTGGGCGGCGCAGGCGAGCGCCACGCCGGCGAGCGCGCGCGCGACCTCTCGCGCCTCCCCCTCGATGCGATCGCCGAGCAGGATCGGCGCGACGCCGGCGCGGCGCGCCACCGCGGCGGCGGCTTCAAGCGCCCCCCACGGCGTGGCGACGAGGCGCGTCTCGGCGCCCGCGAGCCGCGGATCGCCCGGCTTGACGCTCTCGCCCCCGACCGCTTTCGAGCAGCGCCGTCGCGCCCGGCGGCAAGGCGATGGCGTAGCGCCGCGCGACGGCGAGCGCGTCGGCGCAGGTCGTCGGGTCGGCCACGGTGGGGCCCGACGCGATATCGACGAGACGATCGCCCGGCACGTCGGAAATGACGAGCGTCAGCAGCCGCGCCGGATGGCAGGCGGCGGCGAGCCGGCCGCCCTTGATGGCCGAGACATGCCGCCGCAGACAGTTGATCTCGCCGATCGAGGCGCCGCTGGCGAGCAGCGCGCGGTTGATCGCCCGCGTGTCGGCGAGCGTCACGCCTTCGCCCGGCAGGCATAGCAGCGACGAACCGCCGCCCGAGATGAGACACAGGACGAGATCGTCCGGCGTCAGGCTCGCGAGCGCGGCGAGGATGCGCTGCGACGCCAGCATGGAATTCTCGTCCGGCGCCGGATGCGCGGCCTCGACGATCGCGATCCGCTCGCAGGGCGCGCCATAGCCGTAGCGCGTGACGACGACGCCCGAGAGCGGACCGGACCAATGCGCCTCGACGACGCGGGCCATCTCCGCCGAGGCCTTGCCGGCGCCGATCACGACAAGGCGTCCCTTCGGCGGCGCCGGCAGATGCGGCGGAAGACACCCTTCGGGCTGCGCCGACGCGATCGCCGCCGCGAACGTCGCGCGCAACAGGCGCGCCGGCGTCTCTTCCATCCGCTAGGCGGTTTTCGTCTGCGCGGCGTAGGCGGCGATAATCTCCTCGCCCGTCGCGAACC
>CBDIBA010000009.1:0-401027 GCA_965276595.1 Beijerinckiaceae bacterium | reverse complement strand
AAATAGACACGGATTAGAATTTTTTTCTCTTTTTGTACCAGCTGGTTGCCCACTAGGGTTATTACCTTTATTAGTGTTAATAGAATTTATTTCATACTTGGCCAGAAATGTCTCACTAGGTTTAAGATTAGCCGCAAATATATTATCAGGTCATATGTTATTGAATATACTAAGTGGATTTACCTATAATATAATGAATTCAGGCATAATGTATTTTTTTTTAGGTTTATTTCCTTTAGCTTTTATTATAGCATTTTCTGGATTGGAGTTAGGAATAGCATTTATTCAAGCTCAAGTATTTGTAGTTTTATCTTGTTCCTATATTAAAGATGCTTTAGAGTTACATTAATATAAATAACTACTTTGTGATATATTATATATAACAATGTTTTGTAGAAAAGTATACTGTTGAAGGCATATGTTAATAAAGATAAAAATCTAGGTATAAAACAGAAAATGATTTAATAAAGTGAAATAAAATCCCTTATCACACTTTTTTTTAGTATTATATATATACACCAAAATTATCTTATTTATATCCAATATAAATTGTATCACATAATTAGCATGCATAGTTTAATATTAAAAAAAATATTTTATTTTAAATATATACTTATGAATTCATAGACATAAATTTAACTATGCTCTTTTTTTTATGATATATTCTTCTATTATCATATCTATTATCGAAATTTTATTAGTTACTATTCCTGTATTATTAACTGTAGCTTTTGTAACTGTAGCCGAAAGAAAAACTATGGCAAGTATGCAGAGAAGATTAGGACCTAATATTGTAGGGTATTATGGTCTTTTACAAGCGTTTGCTGATGCATTAAAGCTTATACTAAAAGAATATATATCTCCTACCCAAGCAAATATAATACTTTTTTTTATTGGTCCTATTATAACTTTAGTCTTTTCATTATTGGGTTATGCTGTTATTCCTTATGGACCTGGATTAGCTTTATGAGATTTTAATTTAGGTATTTTATACATGTTAGCAGTATCCTCACTTGCTACTTATGGTATATTATTAGCGGGATGATCTGCTAATTCTAAGTATGCTTTTTTAGGTTCACTTAGAAGTACTGCACAACTTATAAGTTATGAATTAATATTGAGTTCTATCGGCCGCCTTCTCGATCTGCGCGCCGTGCCGGTCATCAACGAGAACGACACGATCGCCACGACCGAGATCCGCTACGGCGACAACGATCGCCTGGCCGCCCGCGTCGCCACGATGGCGAGCGCCGACCTCATCGTGCTGCTATCGGACGTCGACGGGCTCTACACTGCGCCGCCGCAAAGCGATCCCGGCGCGCGCCTGGTGCCGATCGTGTCCCGCATCACCTACGAGATCGAGACCATGGCGGGCGGCGCGGCCTCGGACCTGTCGCGCGGCGGCATGCGCACCAAGATCGAGGCGGCGAAGATCGCCGTCACCGGCGGCGCGCATCTGATGATCGCCGACGGGCGGATCGCGCATCCGCTGCAACGCGTGGCCGAGGGCGCGAACTGCACGTGGTTCCTGCCTTCCTCGTCGCCGCTGCGCGCGCGAAAAAAATGGCTCGCCGGTTCGCTCGAACCGCGCGGCGCGCTGCATGTGGACGCGGGCGCCGCGAAGGCGCTGTTCTCCGGCAAGAGCCTGCTGCCGGCCGGCGTCACGCGCGTCGAAGGCGCCTTCGAGCGCGGCGATTGCGTGGTGCTGCGGGATCCCTCAGGCGCGGAGATCGGCCGCGGGCTGATCGCCTACGATTCGGCGGAAGCCGCGCGCATCCTCGGGCGCCGGTCCGGCGACATCGAACGTCTGCTCGGCTACGCCGGCCGCGCCGAGATGATGCATCGCGACGACATGGCGCTGGCGGGCGAATGAGCTTCAGCCCGCCAACAAGCCGAGCGCTTGCGCATGGGCGCGCGGGTCGCCCGCCGCGATGATCGCGCCGCCCTGCGCGGCGTCGCCGCCCTCCCACGTCGTGACGATCCCGCCGGCGCCCTGCACGATCGGGATCAGCGCGGCGATGTCATAGGGTTTCAACCCGCTCTCGATCACGAGGTCCACGTGCCCAGCCGCGAGCGCGCAATAGGCGTAGCAGTCGCCTCCGTAGCGCGACAGGCGCGCCTCGCGCTCCACGCGGCGAAAGGCGTCGAGCCCGCCGCCCGCGAACAGCGAGGGATGCGTCGTCATGATCGTCGCCGTCGCCAGGTCGTCGCAGGCGCGCGTGCGCAACGCGCGCCGGCTCGGCGCGCCGTCTGCGCCGAGCCCGCGCCAGGCTGCGCTGGCGCCGTCGCCGGAGAAGCGCTCGCGCGTGAACGGCTGATGCATCATGCCGAAGATCGGGCGGCCGTGGCGCTGAAGCCCGATCAGCGTGCCCCACATCGGCAGGCCCGAAATGAAGCTTTTGGTGCCGTCGATCGGATCGAGCACCCAGACGTATTCGGCGTCCGCGTTGCTCGCGCCGAATTCCTCGCCGATGACGCCGTGGTCGGGGAACGACGCCTGGATGAGGTGGCGCAGGACGCTTTCGGCGGCGCGGTCGGCCTCCGTGACGGGATCGAAGACGCCGCCCTGCGATTTGTCGTCCGCGCCGATGGCGGTTCGGAAGAACGGCAGGATCGTCTCGCCTGAGGCGGTGGCGAGCCGGTCGATGAAGGCCGCGAAATCGACAGGTTTCATACCGGCGGATCAGTTTGAGGCGGAGCAGGGACGTCAGACTACAGGAGCCTGCTGCGCCAGGCGAGACAGCTTCCAAACCGGGCGACAGAGCCGCGCGCGGCGAACAAACCCTTTATTGGATCAACCTGTTGACCGGAGGCGCGCGCGATTTTCGGAGCTTTCGGCAAAAATCTGGAAAGCGCCCTTGACTTGTTGTGCGCCGCGGTAGCATATTGTTGCGGTGCAGCGCTTGCTGCATATGCCCTCCTTGGGCGTTTCCTCCCTTGACTTGGGGCCGCTTGTGCAAACGAGCGGCCTCCTTTCTTTCGAGGGCGATCGGAGGCGCGCCGGTAAGCGTCGGCTTAACAGCCTATTTTTTAGACGCGCTCCAAACCAGCGACTTTTTTAATCAACGCGCTTGCATTCTGCAGCGGGGCGCCGCATATGCACGGCGCTGACCGGCTCTGTCGGTCTGCATCGCCCTCCCAGGGCGTTTCCTCCCTTGACTTGGGGCCGCTTGTGCAAACGAGCGGCCTCCTTTCCTTTCAGGAAGGCTTTGTCGGCCGGCGATCTATTCGGCGGCCGCGGCGCGAGGCGGCAACGCGACGGCGGCGGCTTTCGCAAGCGCTTGCGCCAGCGCCGTGAGATCGGAGCGCACCGCCTCGAACCGCGCGCCCTGCTCCATGCTTCGCTCGTCCATGTAGAGCCCGCGGTTGATCTCGATCTGCAGCGCATGCCAGCCGATCGTCGGCGTGCCGTAATGCTCGGTGATGAAGCCGCCCGCATAAGGCTTGTTGCGCAGAACGGCGTAGCCGAGGCCGCGCAGCGCGGATTCCGCCGCATCGATGAGGAACGGGTCGCAGCTCGTGCCGTAGCGGTCGCCGAGAACGATATCGGCGCGCGGGTGATCCTCCGCGCGGCTTCCGCGTCCCGCGGTCGACGGCATGGAGTGGCAATCGACGAGCGCCGCCCGCCCGAAGGTCTCGGCCGCGCGCGTCATGAGCGCGCGCAACGATACGTGGTAGGGCTTATACAGCGTCTCGATGCGGTCGATCGCCATGGCGACGGGCAAGCGTCCGGCGTAGATTTCCTGCGCCTCGCCGACGAGCCGCGCAATCGTCCCCAGGCCGCCTGCGACGCGGATGGAGCGCGTGTTGGCGTAAGCCGGAAGGCGACCCTCGAACATCCGAGGGTCGAGCTCGTAGGGCTCGCGGTTCACGTCGAGGTAGGCGCGCGGAAATCGCGCCCGCATCAGCGGCGCGCCGACCTCGAGCGCGCCCATAAAGAGGTCGTCGACATAGGCGTCTTCGGAGCGCCGCAACGTCAGCGCGTCGAGCCGCGCGGTGCGGGTAAAGCCTTCCGGGTAGACGTTCCCGGAGTGCGGCGAGGAGAAGACGAGCGGGCTTGCAAGCCGCGCCGGCTCCAGCACGTCGAAGGGCGGATCGACCTCCGGCGCGACGTCAGGCTTGGGGTCGGTCTTGCGCATCGAGACTCCGGCGGCGCGGCGAAGCCGCTCAATGTGCCCCGCCGCCCCGGCGCTGTCCATCGCCTTCGACGCGCGAAAAGGTGAACGAGACGGCCGGGTTTCGGCGTTCTTTACCCATTCTTTACCATCAACAAGCCCTATGAGAATGGGCAGGCGGGAATCGAGGCGGTTATGAACGAGGCGGACGCGGTGTCGACAAAAATCCTCCTGGCGGAGGATGACAACGACATGCGGCGCTTTCTCGTCAAAGCGCTGCAGAACGCCGGCTATGATGTCGCCTCTTTCGACAACGGCCTGTCCGCCTACAATCGGCTGCGCGAAGAGCCGTTCGAATTGTTGCTGACCGACATCGTCATGCCGGAGATGGACGGCATCGAACTCGCCCGCCGCGCGACGGAGCTCGATCCCGACATCAAGGTGATGTTCATCACCGGCTTCGCCGCGGTCGCGCTGAACCCCGACAACGCCGCGCCCAAGGACGCCAAAATCCTGTCGAAGCCGTTCCACCTGCGCGACCTCGTCAACGAGGTGCAGCGGCTGCTGGCGGCTTGAGCATGGGAGCGCTATGACCTGCGCGCCCTCGGGCGCGAAAGGAAGCGCGATGCCGGCCCGTCTTGAATCGACCAGAGCCGTCATGCGCTGGCTGATGGCCGCCTTCTACGGCGGCGCCGGCGTCCTGCACGTCACATCCCCTGAGGGGTTCCTGCCGATCATGCCGGACTGGATTCCGGCGCCGCGCGAGGTGGTGATCGCAACCGGCGCCTGCGAACTCCTCGGCGCGCTCGGCCTGCTGGTTCCCGCGACACGCCGCGCGGCGGGCGTCGCGCTGGCCGTCTACGCCGTCTGCGTGTTTCCCGCCAACATCAAGCACGCCGTCTACAACGTCCCCGTCGAGGGCTTGCCGCGAAGCTGGTGGTATCACGGCCCGCGGCTCGCGATGCAGCCCGTTCTCGCCTGGTGGCCGCTCTTCGCGTCGGGCGTGACGCGCTGGCCGTTTCGCGCAGCGCCGACATCGAAGCCTTGAACGGCGAAGCGAGCGCCTCGCCCAACGCTCGACAGTCCGCTTTGCGCGGGCCTAAGATCGCGGTTCATCGATCGCCAAAAGCCTCACGAGGAACGCCATGGCCGGCCCGAAACTCACGACCGTCACGCGCACGCAGGGCGCCAATCGCGCGCTGAAGGACGGCTCCGTCAAGCCGGCGACGTTCGAGCCGAACTTCGTCGAAGTCGACCCGCTGATCGCCGCCTTCCGCCGCATGGTGCGGGCGAGCGAGTTCGACATCTGCGAGATGGCGATCACCACCTATATCTGCGCCAAGGCGCACGGCAAGAAGATGACGGCGGTGGCGACGCCGCTGGTGCGCGCCTTCCATCACGGCGCGATCCTGGTCAACGCGAAGGCCGGGATTCGGACGCCGAAGGATCTCGAAGGCAAGCGCGTCGGCGTCAACCGCGGCTACACCGTCACGACCGGCGTCTGGGCGCGCGCCATCCTGCAGGACGAGTACGGCGTCGATCTGTCGAAGATCACTTGGGTTCTCTCGGGCGACGAGCACGTCGCCGAATACGTCCCGCCGAAGAACGTCGTCCCGATCGAGGCCGGCAAAACGATGCAGGACATGCTCGCCGCGGGCGAACTCGTCGCAGCGATCGGCGTCGACATCGACCATCCCGACGTTCAGCCGCTGATCCCGAACGCATTCGAGGCCGGGCTCGCCGCGTTGAAGCGCAACGGCCATTATCCGATCAACCACCTCGTCGTCATCCGCGACGAGGTGTTGGCCGAGCGTCCCGACCTCGCCGCCGACGCGTTCGAGGCTTTCGCGCAAGCCAAGCGAGTCTATGTCGACGATCTGAAAGCCGGGCGGATCGAGAAACCGACCGCCGCCGACCGGATGCACCTCAAGGTCATGGAGGTCATCGGCGACCCGCTGCCTTACGGCGTCGAGCCGAACCGCAAAGTCATCGAAGCGCTGATCGGTCACGCCACGACGCAAGGCATCATCGACAGGCCGATCCCGATCGAGAACTTGTTCGCAAAGTCGACGCTGGGACTGGCGGGATAGGTCTTCTCTGCGCGGGCAGGCTCGCCAAACCGCGCGGGCAGTCCCATATCCCGCGCGCAGGCGCGTGCGCGCCGGAGACCGCCATGCCGCCGCCACGCCGCCCCGTCCTTTCGGTCGCGCTCACCCTGACTCTCTGCGTCTGCCTGGCGGCGGCCGAGCCCTTCGTCGCCGCGCGCGGTTTTGAGGCGTGGGCGTGGCTCGACGCCCGCGACGACCCCGCGAGCCTGACGACGCTCGGCCTCAAGACCACGCTCACGCCGGAGCGGCTGCGAACCGAACTCGCCGCGGCGCTCGACGCCGAGGACATCGATCTCGCGACGAGTTTCGTAACCCTGGCCGGTCAGCAGGGCCTCGCGATCCCGCCAGACCTGCAGGCGCGTTACGACGCCGCGAACCGTCCGCTCGCCGCCGGCTGGCGCGCCACACGGCAGTTCACGCAAGGGGTTTGGAGCGGCGAGGCTGCGGGAAACGCCGGCTTCGCCGGCGCGCTCGCCGGCGACGCGGTGGGCGTCGGCGACGTGCGCGATCTCGTCGGCGAAAGCCGCAAGATCGCCGGCGGGCAGGCGCCCGACCGCTTCACGCTGGGGCTCGCCGTCGCCGGCCTCGCCATCACCGGCGCGACGGTCGCGACCTTCGGCGCCGCTGCCCCGGCTCGGGCGGGCGTCTCGGCGATCAAGGCGGCGGCGCGCTCCGGCCGCCTGTCGAAACCCTTGCTTGGCGAAGTCGAGCGCCTGGCGACGGGCGCCGTCGACACGCCCGCTGCGCGCAGCGTCGTCGCCCGCGCCACGGCGCTCGACCTGAGGGGCGCGGCGGCGGCCGCGCGCGAGGCCGTCAATCCCGCCGCCTTCGCGCGGCTGCGCGGGCTCGCCGGCGACGTCTCGACGATCGGCCGGCGCGCCGGCGCGATGGGGGCGCGCGATGCGCTGACGATTGCGCGCGACAGCGGCGAGGTGCGCGCCGTCGCCAAGCTCGCCGAGGCGCGCGGCGGCGCGACGCGGGCCGTGCTGAAAACGCTTGGGCGCGGCGCCATCGCGCTGGGGGCCGGCGTCGTCGCGCTCGCCGGCTGGACGATGGCGGGCGTGGGCTACGTCTGGCTTGCGATTCTCGTGGCGCTGGCGCTCGTCAAGCGCGTGGCGCGGCTTGTCTTCTGGGGCGGCGGCCACGCGGCGCGCTTCGCCTTCGGCGCGCCGCGCTCAGAGCGGGTGCGCGCGTAGGAACGCGATCAGCCGCGGCGCGGTCGCCGCCTCGGTCTGGGCGGAGACCGGAACGTCCCAATACTCGGACTGCGCCAGGCACTCGTGCAGGTAGCGCGCGGCGGACGTCGCATGGGCGGCGTCGTTTCCGGGAACGACCAGGGCCGGGACGCAGCAGCGCATGAGGTCTTCGGGCTCCGCGCCCGGCGCCGTGTCGCGATCGACCAGCGTGCGGCCGAAGCCGGCGACGAGGATCTTATAGGCCTCGACATCCTGCCTCGCCAAGCGCGCCGCGAAATCGGCGTCGGTCTGGATGACGGAAGCCCAGGGTCCGCCGCGCGGATCGGCGCCGAAAGATTTGCCGCCGTCCCTCGCGAGCGTCACGACCGCGGCGAGACCCTCGCGGCTCGCGAAGACGAGATGGTCGGCGAAGCGCTGCTGGCTCGCCAGGCGGTATCTGGCCCCGCCCACCGGCCAGAACAGGATCATGCTCGCGACGCGCTCGGGATGCATGACGCCGAAGGCCGCGACCGGCGAACAGCCCATGCAGCCGCCCATGAGATGCGCGCGCTCGATCTTCAGGCAATCGAGCAACGCGAGACCCTGCCGTACGTAATGCGCATAGGTCACGCGCTCGATGCGGCCGCCCGACTGGCCGCATTCGCGCCGGTCGAAGACGATGCAGGAATAATGCTTCGACAGATGCTGGAGCGGTTTGACCTTGGCGTAGACGCCCTGCGTGCTCCACTTCTCGAGCGTCGCGTCGAAGCCGCCGGGCGCGTACATCAGGAGCGGCGGCCCCTCGCCGACGATCTCGTAGCGCGTCCTGATGCCGTCGCAGGTCGCGAACGCCATGCGCTCAGCCCTTGATCTGGCGCGCCGCGCGGATGTCCGCGGCAAGCGCGGCGAAGGCGTCGATGGTGTTCTGCGCCGTGTTGAAATAGGTGTCGGTCTTGGAGCCGACCCATTTCTCGCCATAGCCGAGCACAGTCTGGGCGAGCCGCACGCGTCCGTCGAGCCAGGGGCCGCCGCCGAAGCCGCCGATCACCGGAATCGCGACGGCGTCCGCCACGGCCTTGCCGGCGACGGGCCCCGAGTTGGTGAAGTCGAGCGCGACGGCGCCCGCTTCCTCCAGCATCTTCGCCTCTTCGACGAGTCTGGCGGCGGCGGCTTCGCTCGCCTGCGCGCCGGCCGCGTTCTGCGCGCTATAGGGAACGCCGAACCGCATCGCGGTCTGGGGCGTCAGGCCGAATTGCGCGAAGACCGGGACGCCAGCCCGCGTCAGCGCCCGTACGGCCTCGGGAAAGTCGGCGGCCGCGTCGAGCTTGATCATGTCGGCGCCGCCTTCCTTGACGATGCGCACCGCGGCCTTCAACGCGCTGTCGATCCCTTCCTGCAACGGGCCGTAGGGCATGTCGCAGGAGACGAGCATGCGCGAGGCGGCGCGCCGCACCGCCTTGCAGCAGACGAGAATCTCGTCGAGCGTCACTTGCAGCGGATTGTCGTGGCCCCACAGGTTCGCGCCGACGCTGTCGCCGACCGAAACGAAGTCGAGGCCGGCGCGCTCGGCGAAGCGCGTCGTCGGATAGTCCCATGCGACGACGCCCGCGCTCTTCTTCCCGTCGCGCTTCATCTGCTGCAGCATCGGGATGGTGACGGGGCCTGCGGTCGACGCCATGATGTCCTCGCTCATTGGCCTCTCATGCACCGCCGCGCAATGCATCGTCAAACGAGGATGGGGTCGTTCACCGGACGGCGCCCAGCGCCTGCTTCGTGCGCTCGACGATCGCTTGCGGCGTGTCGAGCAGGTTGGCGACGACCTTCGTAAGCGCCTCGCCGTCCATCGGATCGACGAGATCGAGTTGCGCCTGCTTCGCCTGAGCCTGGAACTGCGCATCGGCGAGCATCGCGCTGAACGCGGCGCGCATCGCCGCCACCCGATCGGGCGGCGTCTCGGGCGCCATCACGAAGGGGCGCCCGAAGGTCGATTGCGCGAAGACGAAGCCAAGCACGGCGCGCTCATCGGGCGTCTTGGCGAAATCGACGGTGAGCGGAACGCCGAGCTTGGCGATGTCCGGATTGGCCTTGTTGTTCTCCTGCGCGAGCAGGCGCATCTTGCCGTCGCGCAGCCAGTCGGGATGACCCGTCGTCATCACCGACCAACTCGCCCCGCAAGCGCCGTCGATCTCGCCCTTCTCCAGCGCGAGGCCGATCTCGGTGACGCCTGGATAGCCGCTGACGATCTTGAACTTGGCGCCCAGCAGATTGTCGTACATCGAGGGATAGTCCGCGCTCGGCGCGCCCGCGCCGGTTGCGCCGAGGATGGTCTCGTGCAGGAAGGCGTCGGAGAACGAGCGGATCGGCGCGGCGGCGCGCGCAAAGCAGATGAAGGCGTCGGCGTTGAGGCTGCCGATGTAGTTGAAGCGCCGCGAATCGTAGCGCGCGCGGCCAGCGTCGCCGAGCAGCGGCTCCATGATCGCATTCGGATAGAGTTCGCCGAGCACGGAGCCGTCCTTGGCGCCGACTGCGTAGACATATTGCGCGGCGACCACGCCCGCCGCGCCCGACATGTTCGTCGGGTTGATCGATGGGCGGCCGGGGAGAAAGCGGCCGAGATGCTGGGCGACGAGCCGGCCGTAGAGATCGTAGCCGCCGCCGACGGACGAGGGGATGACGAGCGCGACGGGATGCGTCTTGTAGAACGCCGCCACGGCGTCCTGCGCCCGCGCGGGCGATGCGAGCAACGCCAACGCCGCCACGCTCGACCAGACGCGCCATCGCGTTTTTCTCCGGCGCATGTCATCCTCCGCACGTCGACGCCCGCGAACACTGACGCAAACCGCGCAGCGCGACAAGCATAGCGAGGACGCGCATGGCCGCGAAGAAACATGACGACGACACGATCGAGCATGAGGCGCTGGTCGCCGCGCGAAAGGCCGGCGACCGGGTCGTCGTCGACGTGCGCGAGCCGCACGAATACGCGGCGGGCCATGTGCCCGGCGCGGTCAATCTGCCGCTGTCCTCGTTCGATCCGGCGGCGCTGCCGAGCGATAAGCCCGTCGTGCTCGTCTGCCAGTCCGGCCGACGCTCGAGCCTCGCGCTGAAGATGGCGCGCGACGCCGGCCGCGCCGATGTGACGCACTATGCGCCGGGCACGGTCGGCTGGGCGGCGCGCGGCGAGGACATCGAGCGCTAGAAAGCGGCGCGTCTATTCCGCGGCGAGCCGCGCCGAAGCCTTCTTGGCGGCGTCGCCTATAGATTTCTTCTTTTGGCCCTTGCGCGGGTTCTCGAGAATGATGTGGCCGACGGCGGTGTTCGACGCCGGCACCGTATAGAAGCGATAGGTCTCCTCGACATCGTCTTCGAGCGCGCCGCGCATGATGAGCCACATCACCATTTCGATGCCCTCGGCGCCCGCCTCGCGCATGTATTCGATGTGCTTGAGGCGGGTCAGCTTCTTCGGGTTCTCGGTGAGGTTGTCGAGAAAGGCCTTGTCGAACTTCGAATTGATCAGGCCGGCGCGCGGCCCGGATATCTGATGCGACATGCCGCCGGTGCCGAAGATCACCACGTTGAGGTCTTCGGGAAAGGATTCGACCGCCCGTCGGATCGCCTTGCCGAGTTCGAAGCAGCGCTTGCCGGTCGGCGGCGGGAACAGCACGACGTTCACGGCGAGCGGGATGATCGGGCAGGGCCATTCCTTCACCGGGCCGAACATCAGGTTCAGCGGCACGGTCAGGCCATGATCGACTTCCATCCTGTTGACGACGGTCAGGTCGAACTCGTCGAGGATCACCGACTGCGCGATATGCGCAGCCAATTCCGGATGGCCGGGAACGACGGGAACGGGGCGCGGCCCCCAGCCCTCGTCGGCCGGGGGAAACTCCGCCGCGCAGCCGAGCGCGAAGGTGGGCACGATGTCCATCGAGAAGGCGGAGGCGTGATCGTTGAAGACGACGATGCACACGTCGGGCTTCGTCTCCCGCATCCATTCCTTCGACGGCTCGTAGCCGGAAAACACGCGCTGCCAGTAGGGCTCGCCTGTCTTGCCGTTGTCGAGCGCCGCGCCGATGGCGGGCACATGCGACGTGCCGACGCCTGCGATGATCCTAGCCATGCTTGTTCTTCCAATCCGCCTTGCTGCGATTGCCCTCGACCGACCGGCCGCCGTGCAGCATCATGTCGGCGTATTCCTTTTGCGTCGATCCCGTCATGATCGCGGCGACCTGCTGGAACGACAAACCGTCGGTCGCGCCGAGCTTCGACGTGAAATAGATGTTGCCGCCCAACTCCAGCATGCGGTTCCACTGCCGCTTGAGGATCGCTTCGGTCTGTTCGGGCGTGAGTTTGTAGGATCGAAGGTAGGCCGCTTCGTCGGCCTTGAAGGCCGTGCGGTTCTCTTCCTTCATCAGCGACATGCAGAACATGTTGACGCCGTAGCCCTTGCGCGATTGGTCTGCGTCGAAGACGATCGTGCCGGGAATGTCCGCGTATTCCTTTTCCTGCGCAGAGACTTTCTCGCGCTTCTTCTGCTTCATGAGCGTCGGTCTCCTCGGCGGCCGTTCCGCGCGCGCTGACACGGCGGCCTTCCCCTCGCATCGAGGCGGGACAATAGCTCGATTTCGTCCAAAGTCGAGCGCGTCCGCGTCGCAATCGTATCGCTTTCGACGATGAAAAACGCTAGCGTCGCGTGACATAACGCGGTCGCGCGAGCGCGGCGTGGGAGGGGTCGCAGGATGAAAAGTTCGCATGTCGCGGGGGCGCTGGCCTCGCTCGCTCTCACGGCTTCGACCGCCGGCCCGGCGCTCGCCGCCGATTATTCCATCGATGCGGTGCTGCCGATCAGCGGCGGCGGCTCTTTCGTCGGCAAGGGCCAGCAGGACGCTCTCGACGCGGCGGCGGACGTCATCAGCAAGGCCGGCGGCGTCAACGGCCAGCCGGTCCGTTTCGTTTACCATGACGACCAGACGAGCCCGCAGATCGCCGTGCAACTGGCGACGCAGGCGCTCGCCGGCAAGCCGAAGGTCATCCTCGGCTCCAGCCTTGTCGCCATGTGCCGGGCGATGGTCCCGCTGATGAAGAACGGGCCGGTGCTGTTTTGCCTGTCGCCGGGCCTGCACCCGCAGGCGGGCGGCTACGCCTTCTCGTCGAGCACGTCCTCGACCGACCAGATCGCCGCCACGATCCGCTACTTCCGCGAGAAGGGCTGGACCAAGATCGCGGCGATGGAGACGACCGACGCCAGCGGTCAGGACGGCGACGAAGGCGTCAAGAGCGTGCTGGCGCGTTCCGAAAACGCGTCCATGAAGCTGGTCGCGCTGGAGCATTTGAACCCGACGGACATCAGCGTTTCGGCGCAGATCGAGCGCATCAAGCAGTCGGGCGCGCAGGCGCTCATCAACTGGTCGACCGGCGCGCCGGTGGCGACCGTCTTCAAAGGCATGATCCAGGGCGGCCTCGACATCCCGGTCGCGCCCACGAGCGGCAACCAGACCTTCGCAGCGATGACCCAATGGACCTCGTTCCTGCCCAAGCAATTGCTGCTGCCGTCGTCGCTCGTCCCGCCGCACGAAGGGCTTTATAAGCTCGATCCGCGGGTCGAAAAGGCGCAAGCCGACATGTACGCCGCGCTGGCGGCGCACAACCTCAAAGCCGACAACCTCGTCGCGTCGTGGGATGCGGCGCTGATCGTCGCCGCCGGCCTCGACAAGATCGGGCCGGACGGAACCGCGGCGCAATTGCGCGACTATATCGCCAACCTGCAGGATTTCGCCGGCGTCGACGGCATGTACGACTTCAAGAAATATCCGGAGCGCGGCCTCGGCGAGGATTCGAGCGTCGTGACCCGCTACGACGCGAACAAGAAGGCGTTCGTCTGGGTGAGCAAGCCCGGCGGCGAGCCGCTCGACAAATAACCGACGGCCGCCTAGGCGTTCGTCCTGATCCCGACGGGCCGATCGGGGCGACACGAATCAGAACGCGTTTGTCACAGAGAGGGGAAACATCCGATGCTACATCGTTCCAGGTCAGCGCTTTGCCGCGCGCTCGCGGCGGCGGCCGCCATGCTGTTGGGCGCCGCGCGCGCGGACGCCTACGATATCCACGCCGTGCTGGCGACAAGCGGCGGCGGCTCGTTTCTCGGCAAGGGACAGCAGGACGATCTTAATGCCGTCCTGAGCGTCATCAACAAGGCGGGCGGCGTCAACGGTCAGACGGTGCGCTTCGTCTATCACGACGACCAGACAAGCCCGCAGGTGGCCGTGCAACTCGCCAACGAGATTTTGGCCGGCAAGCCCAAGGTCATCCTCGGCTCCAGCCTCGTCGCCATGTGCCGCGCGATTGTCCCGCTGATGAAGAACGGGCCGGTGCAGTTCTGCCTCTCCGCCGGCCTGCACCCGACGCCGGGCGGCTACGCCTTTTCGTCCAACACGTCCTCGATCGATCAGATCGCCGCGACCGTGCGCTACTTCCGCGGCAAGGGCTGGACGAAGCTTGCGACCTTGCAGACGACCGACGCCAGCGGTCAGGACGGCGACGAAGGCGTCAAGACCGTGCTGGCGCGCCCTGCGAACGCCGACATGAAGCTCGTCGCCGTCGAGCATTTCAATCCGACCGACATCAGCGTCACGGCGCAGATCGAGCGCATCAAGCAATCGGGGGCGCAGGCTTTGATTTCATGGTCGAGCGGCTCGCCCGTCGCCACGGTTTTCAAAGGCATGATCCAAGGCGGTCTCGATATCCCCATCGCGCCGACGAGCGCCAATCTGACGTTCTCCGCGATGTCGCAATGGAAGGATTTCCTGCCGCGGCAATTGACGCTGCCGGGGCCGATCGTCGTGCCGCACGCGGGCGTCTACACACTCGATCCGCGTGTGGAGAAAGCCCAGGCCGAGATGGACGCCGCGCTGGCCGAGCACAAGCTCAAGCCCGACGCGATGGTCGCGACCTGTTGGGACGCGGCGCTGATCGTCGCCGCCGGCCTCAACACGATCGGGCCGAACGGGACCGCCCAACAATTGCGGGATTACATCGCCAATTTGCAGGATTTCGCGGGCGTCGACGGCGTTTACGATTTCAAGAAATATCCCGAGCGCGGGGTCGGCGAGGACTCGGCCGTCGTCACGCGCTACGACGCGGCGAAGAACGCCTTCGTCTGGGTGAGCAAGCCGGGCGGCGAGCCTTTGTCGCCGTAGGTTCGCCGCGCTGGCGCCGATGCTCAACCGCTCCGACGCGAGCTGGCGCGCGCACCCTCGACAACAAGCCGCCGCTCTCGCGTCGCGGCAGATTGCCTGTTGCGCACGCGCGTGAAACAACGCCGTTCGCGGTCGCGAACGACCGGACTCAAACGGGCTTCCCATGCGCGATATCGACGACAGCGACCGCCGTTTTCTCGACCGCGCCATCGCGCTGTCGCGCCAATGTATCGAAACCGGCAAGGGCGGCCCGTTCGGGGCTGTCGTCGCGCGCGACGACAAGATCCTTGGCGAGGGCGGCAACGAGGTGACGATCCGCAACGATCCGACCGCACACGCCGAGGTGGTGGCGATCCAGCGCGCCTGCGCGGCGACGAAGACCTTCTCGCTGCCCGGCGCGACCATCTACGCCAGCGGCGAGCCCTGCCCGATGTGCCTGGCGGCGATCTATTGGGCCGGCATTGCGCGCATCGTCTACGCCAACACGCGCGATCAGGCCGCCGACGCCGGCTTCGGCGACGCGCATTTCTACAAAGAGGTCGCGAAGCCGATCGAAGATCGCGAAACCCCGATGATCCATTGTCCGAGCGACGCAGCCTCCGACGTTTTCGAAAAGTGGAAGGCGTCGGACACCAAGATCGTTTACTGAGGCGACGCAAGTAAAAGTAAAAGTAAAACGCGCCCGCCAAGGCGGCCGCGCGTCGCGTCTCCAGCTTCGGACGTGCTCAGACGTTCTTCAGCCGAACCACCACATCGATCGCTTCGACCCGCATGCCTGCGGGCGCCGGGATGTCGAGCGCGGGGATGAGGTTCTCGGGAATGTCGAACAATTCTTCGCGATCTTCACGATAGAAATGGAAGTGCGGGCCGATTTTCGTGTCGTACCAGAGTTTCGCGCCGTAGACGGCGATCTCGCGCAGAAGGCCCCGCTCGGCGAATTGATGCAGCGTGTTGTAGATCGTCGCCAGCGAAGGCGGGTAGCGAAGCGCGCGCGCCTCCTCGAACAGCATTTCAGCCGTGAAGTGACGATCGCCGCCGTCGAACAGCAGCCGGCACAGATCGAGTCGCTGGCGCGTCGGTCGCAAGCCCGCCTCGACCAGCCGGTCCCGGACAGCCGCGCCCTTCTCCCGCGGCGCGATTGGATCACTCGTCAGCATACTCGTTCGCCTTTCCGATCTCCCGATCGACGCGATGCGGAGTCTCAAATGGTTCTAAAAAACCCCGAGTTTCTGTAATTTAGCCAAGCAAGCGCCTAAACTCAAGTCATGCGTGACGTTTAGGCGACGATTATAGCCGTTCCAAACAAACGGGCGCCGTCGAAACCGGTCGGCGGCCGCGGCGCGCGCGATGCGTCTCAAGGCGCGGCGAAGGCTGCGAAGTCCGCGACGACGCGCTCGTAGACTGCGCGTTTGAACGGGATGATGAGCTCGGGCAGGCGCTCCATGCGCTCCCAGCGCCAGGCGTCGAACTCCGGCTTGTGGCCGCCGGGCGCGTCGATGTCGATCTCCGCCTCGTCCCCGTCGAAGCGCAACGCGAACCATTTCTGCCGCTGGCCCTTGTAGCGGCCGCGATAGGACTTGCGCGCGACATGCTGCGGCAGGTCATAGGCGTACCAATCCCGCGCCTCGGCCAGCACCGTGACGCTCCGCACGTTGGTTTCTTCCTGCAATTCGCGCAGGCATGCGTCAATCGGCGCCTCGTCCCGATCGATGCCGCCCTGCGGCATCTGCCACTCGTGCGTCTCGTCGACGTGTTCGGCGAGCCGCTTGTTCTTGCGCCGGCCGATGAAGACGAGGCCCGCGGAGTTGATCAGCATCGCGCCGACGCAGGGACGATAATCGAGGGTGGCCATGGACGCAGGAACTCGCGGCGATCTATCTGCTGAGTTTCGCCGACGGCGTCGGCGCTTTCATGACAATGGCGGTGAGCGGAACCAGCGCGAAGCCGCGCTTCTGGAGGCCGCCCGCGAACGCCGCCGCCTGGTCGACGCTCGCCGGCAGGGCGCTCAGCGCGCCGATCGCGGCGCCGTTCTGACGCGCCAGGGTTTCCAGCCGCGCGAACGCGCCGGCCATGGCGGCGGGATTGCGATCCGCATCGAGGACGACGTCGGCGCGGCCGGTCGGCGCGCCGAGCGCAGGCCCCAGCGCCGGGGCGACGCTCACCGCCGAGGAGCCGTCGTCGAGGTACATGAGGCCGCGCCGGGCGACCTCGCGCAGCACGGGCGCCAGTTGGTCTTCCTGGGCCGTCATCCGCTGGCCCAGAAAATTCTCGATCCCGACATAGCCTTGAAACCGCGAGAGCAGCCACGCCAACCGGTCGGCGGTCTCCTCCGGCGCGAGCCCCGGGACGAGCGCGCGGCGGGCGTCGGCGCCGGTCTGCTCCATCGGCGCTTGCAGCAGGATCTCGTGGCCCATCGTCCGCGCCCGGGCGGCCTGCGCCTCGAGGTCCGCGCCGAACGGCGCATAGGCGAGGGTGACCTCCGGCGGCAGCTTGTCGAGCGCCAGCCGGCTCGCCGTCTCGCTCAGCCCCATCCCGCCGACGACCAGCGCGATCTGCGGAGCGCCCGCCGGCAGCGCCGCCGCGGTGACGAGAGGACGCGCGTAGACGTCCGCCGGCCGGGCGCCGTCCGGCCCGATACGCGGCAGCGGACCATACTTGCCGCGTTCGACGAGGCGACGGTCCGGCGCCGGCGCGAGTTCGACGCCGAGCCGCGGCGGCACTTCAATGATCATGGCGCCGGGCGCGGCGGCGTCGCCCATGCGCACCACCTTTACGCCGCTGGCGCTCTCGACGGCGGCGGCGTTGGAGCGTGTCGCGCCCGGGGAGATCGAGGCCGTAGCCGCCCCGTCGGCGACCGCGCTGGGCGGGACCGCCGTCGCCGTGGGTTTCGGCGGGGAAGGCGGCGCGGTCTCGATCCTGGCGACCGCGAAGGGTTCGCCGCCCGCGCCGGGATCGCCGAGCCAGGCGAAGGCGCCGACGCCGGCGAAGGCGAGCGCGACGCCGCCCCAGGCGACCGCCGTCCAGGGGGTCGGCCGACGGACGCGCGGGTCGTCGTCGCGGTCGGCGCCCAGCGGCCGGTGCAGGTCGTCGTCCGTCATGTCCGCCAAATCGATCCCGGACCTCGCGTCGCCTGCGGCTCAGGCCGAATCAAAAGACCCGGCGCCGCATTGTCATGCCGCGCGCCAGGCCCGTCGAGCCCTCCCGCGGCCGCCGCCGCGGGGGGATCGTCTCAGTTGGCCGACTTCGGCGCGTCCGCCGCCGGCGCGGGTTGGTCGGCGTTCGAGGCGCGCTTGACGCCGTGCAGCAGATCGAGCGCCGCGCTGAGCTGCTTGTCCTTCGAGGCGTCGGTCGGGATGGGCAGCGCCTGCGATCCGGTCTGCTCGTCGTCGCCGTTCTTCAGATGGCCCTTGAGCGAGGCTTCGCCCTTGGTGTCGATATCCTTGCCCTTGAACTCCGCCGGCACGTCTTCGATCACCTCGACATCGGGCGTGATGCCCTTTGCCTGGATCGAGCGGCCGGACGGCGTGTAGTAGCGCGCCGTGGTCAACCGCAAGGCGCCGTTGTTGGGTCCGAGCGGCAGGATCGTCTGCACCGAGCCCTTGCCGAACGAGCGCGTGCCGATGATCGTGGCGCGCTTGTGGTCCTGCAGCGCGCCGGCGACGATCTCGGACGCCGAAGCCGAGCCGCCGTTGATCAGCACGACGAGCGGCTTGCCCTTCGACAGGTCGTTGCCCGGCCGCGCATTGTAGCGCTGCGTCTCGTCGGCGTTGCGGCCGCGCGTCGAGACGATCTCGCCGCGATCGACGAAGGCGTTGACCACCGCAATCGACTGATCGAGCAGGCCGCCGGGATTGTTGCGCAGATCGAGGATGTAGCCCTTGAACTTGTCGGCCGGGATGTCGGCCATGATCTTGCGCATCGCCTGACGCAGGCCGTCGTCCACCTGCTCGTTGAACTGCGTGATACGGATGTAGCCGATGTCGCCCTTCTCCTCGGACTTCACCGACTTGATCTGGATCACCGCGCGCGTCAGCGTGAACTGCTTGGTCTCCTTGTTGTCCTTGGAGGCGCCGCGCAGCACGGTCAGCTTCACGGCCGAGTTCACCGGGCCGCGCATCTTGTCGACGGCCTGGTTGAGCGTCAGCCCCTGCACGGGATCGTCGTCGATCGCGCTGATGAGATCGCCCGAGAGAATGCCGGCCTTTGAGGCGGGCGTGTCGTCGATCGGCGTGACGACTTTCACCAACCCGTCTTCCTGCGTGACCTCGATGCCGAGGCCGCCGAACTCGCCCTTGGTCTGGACGCGCATATCCTCGAAGCTCTTGGCGTCCATGTAGCTCGAATGCGGATCGAGCGACGTGAGCATGCCGTTGACCGCCGCCTCGACAAGCTTCTGCTCGTCGGGCTTCTCGACGTAGTCGGTGCGGATTTTCTCGAACACGTCGCCGAAGAGATTGAGCTGCCGATAGGTGTCGGACGAGGCGGCGATCGCCGCGCCGCCGAACAGCATCCGCGTCTGGGAGCCGAGCGTCGCCGCCGACGCTCCGAGAACCGCGCCCAGCAACAACAGGGGAACCTTGCGCATTATCCGCGAACCCTCTCCACATCGGGCTTCGCCCACCACGGGCCGGGGTCGATGGCCGCCCCATCTTTTCGGAACTCAACATAGAGGACCGGCTGCGTTGCGCCAATAGCAACCGCCGCCGCCGTTTTGGCCGAACCGTCGCCCATCGAGGCGACCGGCTCGCCCGCCAGGATGAACTGCCCGATCGCAACATTGATCCGCGTCATGCCGGCGAGCACGACGTAATAGCCGCCGCCGGCGTTGACGATCAGCAATTGCCCGAAGCTTCGCCATGGTCCGGAATACGATATCCAACCATCGCAGGGCGCCGAAACGATGGCGCCGGGCCGCGTTGCGAACGACAATCCGCGCTCCACGCCGCCAAAACCGTCCGGGGCGCCGAACGATTTGACGAGCGCGCCGACGACCGGCAGCGGCAACGCGCCCTTGGCGGCGGCGAAAGAGATGGCGGGGGCGAGCCGCGCGGGATCGCGCGTCGGCCCTAGCGCGATCTGCGGGGGCGCTTCGTCGGCCTGACGCGCGGCGTCGGCGCTATGCGCGGCGGCGCCGACCTCGCGCTCCATGCGGGCGATCAAATCCTTGAGATCGGTGGCCCGCCGGGCGAGATCGGCGATCTTGGCGCTCTCCGAATCGTAGGCGCGCGTCGCGTCGACGAGCGCGCTCTGGCGCGCCTCGATCAAGGCCGAGACGCGCTGGCGCTCGTTGGCGAGGCCGGCGGACTCGCGCGCCAGAGCCTCGCGCTCCTGAGCGACGTCCTGGCGCGCGCGAACGAGATCGGCGAGATCGGAGGCGAGCGCTTCGGTCTCGGCGCGCAGTTCCGGCACGACTGCGCCCAGCAGCATCGAGGTGCGCACCGCCTTCAGGATGTCGTCGGGGCTGGCGAGCACCGCCGGCGGCGGCCGCCGCCCCAAACGCTGCAACGCAGCCAGGACCTCGGCGATGACGTCGCGGCGCCCCTCGAGCGAGCGGCGGATCGCCGCTTCGCTGGCCAGCGCCGTGTCGAGCCGCTTCTCGACATCCGCGACCTTGGCTTCCGCGTCGCGCGCCCGCGCCGTCGTGTCGATCAGCGCCTGAGTCAGCCGGGCGCGATCGTTGCGCATGGACTCGATTTCGGCTTCGATCCGCCGCCGCTGGTCCTCGCTGGCCTTGATCGTGTCCTGGACGCCCTGCAGCTGGGTCTCGCTGTCGTCGATCCCGGCGTGCGGCGCGTCGGGCGCGGGCGCCGGGGCGGCAGGCGGAGACGGCGCTTGTGCGGCGGCGCCGAGCGGCCCGCCCGTCCAGGCGAGCGCCGCAAGCGAGATGGTCGCCACTGCCCGCTCGAGCGCCCGCCGCATGAAAGGCATCGTTCCTTGGCCTTGCCGGGATCGCCGCTCAGGCTCGGTGGTAGGGATGGCCGGCGAGAATCGTCGTCGCCCGATAGACCTGCTCGGCGGCCATGATTCGCGCGAGTTGATGCGGCCATGTCATCGCGCCGAACGCAAGAACCAAATCAGCGTCGTCGCGCAGGGCGGCGTCGAGCCCGTCCGGGCCGCCGAGCGCCAACGCATACGCCCCGCCCCCGCCGTCGCGCGCCCGAGCGATGTCGGCGGCGAAGTCCTCGCTGGTTTTCGCCGCGCCCCGCGCGTCAAGCACAACCAGGCGTCCGCCCCCCGGCAAGATCGCACGGAGCGCCCTCGCCTCCTCGGCGCGGCGCTCGTCGGCGCTGCGGCCGCGTCCTTCCTGCGCTTCGCGAAGATCGACGCCGATCAGTCCCACGCTGCGGGCGGCGGCGTCGGCGCGCGCCAGATAGCGAGCGGCAAGGTCGCGCTCCGCCCCAGCCTTCAGCCGTCCGACGCAAGCCAGCGTGATCCTCACGCCGCGCCGATCACATGGCGAGGCGTTCGCGCGAGCCGCGTTCCGCCGGCCGGTCGCCGCCCCACATCTTTTCCAAGTTGTAGAACTGGCGGACCTCAGGCCGGAAGACGTGGACGACGACGTCGCCCGCGTCGACCAGAACCCAGTCGCAATGCGGCAGGCCCTGAACACGCGGCGCGGCAAGTCCTGCGGCCTTACACGCCTTGATGACGCGTTCCGCGATCGCTCCGACATGCGTGGTCGACCGCCCGCTCGCGACAATCATCATGTCGGCGATAGTGGTTTTCCCGCGTACATCGATGGAGACGATTTCCTCGGCTTTCGCGTCGTCGAGGGCATGCAAGACATTCCGCGCCAGTTTGCCGGGGTCGGACGAGGCGCCCGCCGCCGGGTGAGACGGCGTCAAGGCCGCCTCGCTGTGAACCATGGATGTCAGCGCTGTCATGCTCCTGGGTCCGCCGCTCGCGGACGGTTCAGAGGATGGGGCCGAATCGTGAAAACTTCAACCGGCCGATCTCGGCAATTCGGCCAAGCTGACCCCTGCCGCGCGCATTTGCGTCGAGGACAGGTCGCTGCGCGGTCCATGCAGGAAAATGAATGCGGGCGCCGCAGCCGTGGGCAGCGCGCGCGCGTCGGCCTCGCGCAGCCGGTGACCCGATAGAAAGGCGCCCCCGCGCGCGTGCATGGCCTTCAGCGTGGAGGCCGGGCGATCGATGACGGCGATCGGCGTCATCGCCGCGATGTCGCGCCAGCGCTGCCAGCGATGGAAGCCGGCGAGATTGTCGGCGCCCATGATCCAGACGAACGACGCGCGCGGGCAGCGCTGCTTCAGCCAATGGATCGTATCGTAGGTGAAGCGAGCGCCGATTTCGGCTTCGAAACCGGTGACGTCGATGCGCGGGTGGTTGGCCATCGCGCGCGCCGCCGCCATGCGGTCGGCGAGCGGCGGCAGCGCGCCGTTGTCCTTCAACGGATTGCCTGGCGTGACGATCCACCACACGCGATCGAGCCCGAGACGCGATAAGGCGATCGTCGTCGCCAGCCGGTGCCCCGCGTGCGGCGGGTTGAACGTGCCGCCGAAAAGCCCGATGCGCAGTCCCGCCGTCGGGCTCGGCAGCCGGACCGGCGCGCCGCGGCCGCCGATCGTCCGCAGGGGAGACGCGCCCGGACTTATGCTCATCGTGAGTTAATGCCGGGCGGCGCGGCGGCGCGCAAGGGCGCCGCGCCGCCCGGCGGGACGAATCGCTCAGGCGCGCACCGACTGGAAGAAGGTCGGCGACAACGCCGGCCCCCATTGCGCCAGATTCTCCTCGGTAGCGGCGTAGTCGCCCGGCTTCACGTCGGCGGTGAGCAGGTCGCCGTCGGCGTAATGTTCGAAAATGCGCCCGCAGGGGCTGCGCCAATAGTCGAACACCTGGCTGCCCAGAAGATGCCGGCCGACGCCCCATTCCGAGACATAGTCCTTGGCGCGCAGCCACTGGTTGCCGATGTGCACGGCGTCGGGATCCTGCACCTCGTAGGCCGTGTGATGCAGATCGACGTCGCCGGGGTGTCCCTGCAGCGCGAAGATCGTGTGATGGTCGGCAGGCGCGTCGCCGCGATCGCAGCGCATGAACGTGCCGAGCGTCTTATCCGGTTCGCCCGGAACGAAGAGCCGGTCGGTCGGCAGCATGCCGAGCGTCTGGTTCAGCCAGCGGGCGGCGCCGTCGCCATCGGAAAACTTCAGCACGCAATGGCCGAGCCGCACGACGCGCGCCGGCTCGAAGGCCGGCCGTTGCAGATCGATCACGCGCTGCTTTTGGAAGCCGAAGTTGATGGCCAGCGGATCGCGGAGCGGCAGGCGCGGCGCGGGCGCGACGCCGTGCAGGAGATCGAATCGATAGCCGTCCGGGCCGTCGATCCGCACCCGCTGGCCGCCGCCGGGCGCGTCGATCGCTTCGATCGCCGAAGCGCCGGGAAGTCGCGCGGCCTCCTCGAGTTCGCCTTCCGATCCCGCCAGCATGCCGACGGCGACGAAAGCCGACGGCCCTTTTTCGATGACGTTCACGTACGGGTAGTCGCCGGCGCCGCGCATGTAGAGACGGTCGCTCGTGCGGCCGTTCTCGACCATGCCGAAGTCGGCGAGAAACGACCCCATGGCGTCAAGGTCGGGCGTGCGGAACATGCAATAGACGATATCCTGGGCCTTGATCATGCTCTCTCCTCCTCGTCTCGCGAAACCGGCGTTGCGCCGCCTCGGCGCCTGTTGCGGCCGCTATAAGAAGTTGTTCGGCCAGATCACCGTACGCCACATATGCGCCGCCGGGCTATCGTCGAAGCCGAGCCCCTCTTCAGGCGTCTTGAAGTGACGGCCGACGATGTCGGCGAAGTCCTCGATGTCGACATGCGAGTTCGGATCGAAGGCATAAAGATCGTTGCACGTCACGAGGCGCGAGGACTCGTACCACTTGTGGCCGCGCGCATAGTCGTAGGCTTTGCGGACGTAGTCGGGGGGCGTGTAGTCCTCGCCGAACGAGCGGGTGTAGAGCTCGGGATATTCATAATCGTAGGCGGGGTCGGGATAGAACCGCAGCGCCTGATGGTAGCGGATCGCCCAACTGACCTCCTCGTCGACGTAAGGCTCGATCATCTGTGCGCCGTAGTAGCCGTGGTCGGTGCGCACATGGCAGACGACCGCGATGTCGTGCAAGAGGCAGGCGAGAACCAGCTTGTCCGGCAGCCCCTCGCGCTTGGCGAGCGCCGCGCTCTGCAAGAGATGGCTGCCGCCGCGCTTGTTGAGCAGGATGCGCGTCCTGAAGAAGTCGAGGAGCGTCGGCTTGTCCGGCATCGGCGGCAGGCGCGGCTCTTCGTGCATGAGCACGCGGCCGCCAGCGCCTTTCGGGCCGCCGGTGGCGAGTTGCCCGATGCGCCCGAAGAAAGGGATCGTCACGCCCTTGTCGAGCAACTTCATCATCGTGACTTCGAGCAGTTCGTCCTTCTCCACGGACGACATCTGCGGCGTCGCCAACTGGCCGGCGATCCGCGCGGCCTCGAGGGACAGTTGCTCCTGGTTCAGCACGATCCTTCCCCTCCCCTCGTTCATTTCAACGCCGCGCGTCCGTGATAACGGCCGTGCGTCAGGGACGCGTCTGTCCGTCGCCGCGCACACGATAATTGAACGAGCACAATTGCTCGACGCCGACGGGTCCGCGCGCATGCATGCGGCCGGTGGCGATGCCGATCTCGCCGCCGAATCCGAATTCGCCGCCATCGGCAAACTGCGTCGAGGCGTTGCGCAGGACGATCGCCGAATCGACCTCCGCGAGGAAGCGCTCTGCGGCGGCGGCGTTCTCCGTGACGATGCAGTCGGTGTGATGCGAGCCATAGGTCTCGATATGGTCGATCGCCGCGTCGAGGCCGTCGACGACCTTCGCCGAGATAATGGCGTCGAGATATTCTGTCCGCCAATCGCTCTCGGTCGCCTCCTTGACGCGCGGATCGACGTCGCGCGTCAGCCGATCGCCGCGCACCTCGCAGCCGGCGTCGAGCAGCATCTTGGCGAGCGGCGCGAGATGCGTCCGCACGCAGCCGCTGTCGACGAGCAGCGTCTCGACGGCCCCGCAGACGCCGGTGCGACGCATCTTGGCGTTGAGCACGATCTTCTTCGCCTTATCGAGGTCGGCGGCGGCTTCGACATAGATGTGCACGACGCCTTCGAGATGCGCGAAAACCGGCACGCGCGCCTCCTCCTGCACGCGCGCGACGAGGCTCTTGCCGCCGCGCGGCACCAGCACGTCGAGGGCGCCGTCGAGGCCCTTCAGCATTTCGCCGACCGCCGCGCGGTCGCGCGTCGGCACCCGCTGGATCGCCTCGGGCGGCAGATCGGCGGCGATCAGGCCCTCGATCAGGCACGCATGGATGATGGCGGAGGAATGATGCGAATCCGAGCCGCCGCGCAGGATCGCCGCGTTGCCGGCCTTGAGGCAGAGCGCGCCGGCGTCGGCGGTGACGTTGGGCCGGCTCTCGTAGATGACGCCGATCACGCCGAGCGGCGTCGCGACGCGGTCGATCTTCAAACCGTTCGGCCGCTCGAAGGTCGCCAGCGTCCGGCCGACCGGATCGGGCAGCGCAGCGATGTCTTCGAGGCCTTTCGCCATCGCCTCGATCCGCGCGGCGGTGAGCAGCAGGCGATCGAGGTTGGCCTTGCTCGCGCCCGCGTGCGTCGCCGCTTCGATGTCGCGGGCGTTGGCCGCGAGAATATCCAGCACCCCGGTGCGCAGTAGGCCCGCGGCGACCATCAGCGCGGCGTTCTTGCGTCGAGGCGGGGCGAGCGCCAGCGTGCGGGCGGCCGCCCGCGCGGCCTGGCCCATCGCCAGCATCGTGCGCCGCAGGTCGGGCTTCTCCGCGCCGCCTTCGATGACTCTGAACTTGTCCATCAACCAACCGCCGATCGCTGAGGCGGGTATAGCGCAAGTCCCCCGCTTCGCACAGGAAAAGTCGGCGGAGCGACCGCCGCAGACCGACGAAGGGATCCCCGAACAGGTCCGCCGGCCCCGATTTTTCAATCATAACGAGGGCGCTTGACAAACCGTCTTCAAGATATATCTTAGAAGGATCAAAACGCAGCAAAGGAGTAATAGATGCGATTTGGACATTGTTATCGGGGACCTGGGTGGGGCCGAGACGACGCCGGCTTTCGGGGCCGCTGGGGCCATCCCGGCGGCGGCCGCGGCGAGCCCGGCATGGGCGGACGACAGGGCCGCAGGCGGGTGTTCGACAGCGGCGAACTTCGACTCGTCCTGCTCTCGTTGATCGAAGCCGAGCCGCGCCACGGCTACGACCTGATCCGCGCCATGGAAGAGATGACCGGCGGCGCCTACGCGCCGAGCCCCGGCATGGTCTATCCGCTACTGTCGATGATGGCCGAGATGGGCCTCGTCACAGAAACGGCCGAAGGCGCGCGCAAAAGCTTCTCGATCACCGAGGCCGGACGCGCCGTGCTGAAGCAGACCGCGGCGGAAACGGCCGCGCTGCGGGCGCGGCTCGGCAGCCTTTCGGCGATGCGCGAAAAGACCGACGCCGCGCCCGTGCGCCGCGCCATGTTCAACCTGCGCGCGGCGACGATCAGCCGCCTCTCGCAGGATGGCGTCACCCGCGACACGATCCTGGCCGCCGCCGCCCTCATCGACGAGGCCGCCGGCAAGATCGAAAGGCTCTGACCATGGCGGTTTCACAGGCCCGCACGCCGACGACCAGCGGCGGCAAATATCTCCAGCAGCTCTGCAAGCACTGGAGCCATAAACTCAAGGTCGACTTCGATCCGCAGCATGGCGTCGTCGAATTCGACGCGGCGAAAGTCACGATGGACGCCGAGCCCGAGCATCTGCTGGTGCGCATCGAAACGGACGCTGCCGATATGCAGCGGATGCAGGGCGTCGTCGCTCGCCACCTCGACCGCTTCGCGTTCAAGGAGGCGCCGCTGCGGTTCGACTGGACCGACGGCGAAGGCGCGCCTCAGAGAACGTAGAGCCGGTCGGGCAGATCGTTGGTCTGGCCGGGCTCGGGCGGCAGATGCGCGGCGAGAATCGCGCCGCAGGCTTCGACCGCCGCGACGAAGCCGTCCGCGACGCGGCCGGCTTTCATCTGCGCGCTCAGCGCGTCGACGGCTCGCCGCCATTCAGTCTGCGGGACCTTATCGGCGACCGCAGCATCGGCGATGATGCGGGCGTAGCGCTCGCCCAGCGAAACAAAGATCAGGACGCCGCGCTTCGTTCCGCGCGTCAGGCCGCGCGCGATGAACTGCTCCGCGGCGGCCTGATGGGCGTGCGCGCGTCGCACGCGCCGCGGCGTCAGCGCGATCCGCAGCGCCGGCGCCGAGAAGACGAAGAGCGCAAGCGCGATCACGGCGAGCTGCGCCAGCAGGAGATGCTGGACCGGCCATTGCGTGAGGGCGAGCAGCGCCCAGGGCGTCGCCAGCGCGGCGACGATCGACCAGACGAGCGGCATCGCGGCGTAGTCGGACGAGGTCCGCGCCAGCACGCAGACGATCTCGCCGGAGGTTTGCGCTTCGGCGGCGCGGATGGCGGCGCTGACGCGCGCCTGGTCCTGCGGCGTGACCGCCATCACCATCCCCCCGAGGCGCCGCCGCCGCCCGACGACCCGCCGCCGCCGGAGAAGCCGCCACCGCCACTGAAGCCGCCTCCCGAAAAGCCGCCGCCATAGCCGGAGGACCGGCCGGAGGGGCGGCTCATCGCGGTCGCCCACAGGATGCTGAAGACCGCCTCGCGGCAGGCGCGGCAGAACAGCAGCAACACGACGAAAGCGAACAAGGCGATGGCGATCGCCACGCCGGAGATCGGGCTGTCGGCAGGCGCATCGAGCCGCAAGGACGGTCGCTTCTCCCATTCCGAAGAATCCGTGGTCAGGACCGTGACGATGTCGTCGACGCCCCGCGTGATCCCGTCGCCGTATTTCCCCGCCTTGAAGGACGGCGTGATCGCGTTGGCGATGATGACCCGCGACAGCGCGTCGGTCAGCGTCCCTTCGAGCCCGTAGCCGACCTCGATGCGCACCCGATGTTCGTTCGGCGCGACGAGCAGCAGGACCCCGTTGTTTTTGTCCTTCTCCCCGAGCTTCCAATCTCGGAACAGCGCGTTGGCGTAGGGCTCGATCTCCTGTCCGCCAAGCGAGGAGACCGTCGCGACGACCAATTGAATGCCGGACTTGTCCTCGAGATCCTTGAGTTTCGTCTCGAGCGACGCGCGCGCATCGGGGGGCACGATGTTGGCCTGATCGACGATGCGGCCGGTGAGCGCGGGATAGGCGGGCTGCGCGAGGGCGGGCGCGAGGAGCCCCAGGCAAGCGGCGAGGGCGAAAACGGCGGCCGCGAGCCACGACGGCGCCCGAACCGCGCGGCGCGCGTCGTCGTTGCGCGCGCCGCGTTGGGGCGCCGGTCGCCACCGCCGCCCGACGAACGTGACCGCGACTTTCAAACGTTGATCCATAGGGATAGATTAACATCCTTCCGAGCGTTGCGCAGCGGCGCGGCCCACCTTCAAAAAACGACAGAAGCGCTCAAGCGTTGAACTGAGGGGGAGGAAAGATGCCGGCTACGCCCTTAGGCTCATCGCTGCTGATCGCGGCCGCGCTTGCCTGCGCGATGTCCTCGATGTCGCACGCGCAGAGGCTGTCGCCGAGCACGACGCGGATCATCGTGCCCTTCACGCCCGGCGGATTTCCTGACCGGGTCGCCCGCGTTCTCGCGAACGAAATGTCAGCGCGACGCCCCAATCCGGTCATTGTCGAAAACAAGCCGGGGGCTGGCGGACTATCCGGCGCTCTCTATGTTTCGAGAGCTGACGCGGATGGCTCTGTGCTCCTGATGGGCTCGTTGCCAACCTTCGTTCTCGCCCCGTTGATTAACCCGCGCCCCAACTTCGACCCGATCAAGGACTTTAGCCATATCAGTTACATTGGCGGCCCGCCCAACGCCTTCGTGGTCGCCAAGGGCAGTCCCATCGTGTCGCTCGCTGATCTTGTCGAGCGGTCGCGAAAGAGCCCGCTGCGCTATGGCACGGCGGGCATTGGCTCCGTCGGACATTTGAACGCGGCCTTTGTCGCCAAGGCGGCTAAGGTGGAGATGATCCACGTGCCCTATAACGGGCCGATGATCAGCGACATCCTCGCGGGCTCCGTCGACTTCGGGTCGCTGACCGCGTCGACGGTCCTTGGTCAGATCGACGGCGGACTCTTGCGCGCCATCGCCTTCGGAACCGATCGCCGGCTTCCAAACTATCCGAACGTTCCGACGTTTAAGGAACTCGGATACGATATCGATCCGATCGCTTGGATGATGCTTTCGGGGCCGCCCGACATGCCCCGCGATCTGCGCTCCGGCATCAGCAAGGAGGTCGCGGAAATTCTGCGGGAGCCGAAAATTCAGGACGTGATGCGGCAGGAGCTTATAAATCCCATCGCCATGAGCCCGGATCAGGCAAGCGCGTTCGTCGGTTCGGAAACCGCGACGTGGTCGCAACTCGTCGAGTCGACAGGGCTCCGACCGAACACGCCTTGAACGCAGGCCACGAGGAAGCGCGTTATGACCCAACGCGAGGAATACGACGTCGTCGTCCTGGGGGCCGGCATCGGGGGGCTCTCCGCCGCCTTGGCCGCGCGCGAGGCGGGACTGAATGTCGTGCTGATCGAGAAATCCTCCCTGATGGGGGGATGCACGGTCAATTCCTATGGCCTTATCTGGGCCGGCTCCAATCACCTCCAGATGGCGGCGGGACTGCAGGACAGCCGCGACGACACCCTCGCGTATATGCGGTTTCTCGGCGGCGGCGAGCACGACGAGGCGCGGCTGACGACCTTTGTCGACCAGGCGCCATCCGTTTTACGAAAATACGCCGACTGGGGCATCCCCTTTAGGCTCGTGAGGGGCGTGACCGATCACTACTATGGGATAGCGCCCGGCGCATTAGCGGAAGGCCGCACGCTCGAGACCGAACTCATTTCAGGCGACGAACTCGGCGCGTGGCGGGACAAGATCTTCGCGCCGACGGATACGCCTTGTTACATCACGGCCGAGGAGCAGGTCTCCTGGGGCGGGATGAACAGGTTTTCGGATTGGGATCAGGACGTCGTAGGCGAACGAAAGCGACGCGACGTTCGCGGCAAGGGACTGGGCCTCGTCTGCCACTTCGTCAAGGCGCTACTCGAGCGCCATGCGCCGATCAAGCTCGGAGTGTCGGCGGCTCGTCTCGACTACGACGGTCGCCGTGTCACGGGCGTGGCGCTCGCGGACGGAACCCTCCTCGCGGCGCGAAAGGGCGTCGTTCTCGCCACCGGCGGTTATGACTGGAATGTCGAACTCGCAAAGGATCTGGAGGGCTTCCCGGACCTCGTCCCAATGGCGCCGGACTCATTGACCGGCGACGGTCTCACGCTCGCGGGGGACCTTGGGGCCGACATGCGGCGCGTCCAGAACAGCCTGTTTCTGATGCTTGGCTACACCTTGCCCTCGCCCGAGCCCGGCAAGCCGCCGACGAGCTACCGGGCCAGCATCGTCGAGCTTTTCTGCCCGCATACGATGGTCGTCAATCGGTGCGGAAAACGCTTCGCCGACGAATCGTTCTTTCAGGGCATCGTGCCGAAGCTCCGTGAATTCGACGCCCTCAGGCACGAATTCGAGAACCTGCCCTGTTATCTGATCTTCGATTCGCAATATCTCGAGAAGTTCTCCTTCGCGAACCAGCCGGTCGGAATGCCGGTTCCCGCCGCTGTTCCACGATCGGCGACGCTCGATGGCCTCGCGAGAGAGCTTGGCATCGACGCGGATGGATTTACAAAGACCGTTCAGCGCTTCAACGCCTTCGCACGCGACGGGATCGATGATGATTTTCATCGCGGCGAATTGAAGTGGAGGCTTGCTTCCTCAGCGGGCCGATCGGGGCGAAACCCAGCGTTGGGAGCGATCGAGCAAGCGCCCTTCTATGGGGTGAAGCTGCTCCCGAGCATCGCGAACTCCGTCGGACTCGTCGCGAATTCGAACGGGCAGGTCATGCGCCGGCGTGATCGACCGATCGATGGGCTCTACGCGAGCGGGGTGGTCGCGGTCAGGGACGAAGGAGGAGCCGGGTATCAGGCGGGTCTCACACTTTCCGCAGCAATGACGTTCAGTTATCTCGCCGTTCAGCACATGCTCGGATCGTCGGGTCGATCCTAGGCGTCTGTCTGCGGAGCCTTGACGGAGTGTCCTCGGCGGGACTTGGTCGGCTGACGAGTTGCGTGCTCGAGCGCATTCAGCACCCCGGATGATCCTGGGGGGACGTGAACGTCCTCATCGGCGCGTTCCGTCCGGATACGCCTCACCCGCTTAGAACTTCACCTGCGGCGGCGTCTGCGCGGTGTCCGTGGCGGTGAACTCCGTCATCGGCTTGTTGTTGCGAAAGGCGGTCGAGGCCCAGATCACGCCGGGAAAGGTCTTGAGTTCGGTGTTGTAGACGCGCGCGGCTTCGATGTAGTCGCGCCGGGCGACCGAGATGCGGTTCTCCGTGCCTTCGATCTGCGATTGCAGCGCGAGGAAGTTCTGGTTCGACTTCAGATCGGGGTAGTTCTCGCTGACCGCGAGCAGCCGGCCGAGCGCGCCGGATAAGGCGTTCTGCGCATCCTGGAACTGCTTCACCTTGGCGGGGTCGGTCAATTGATCGGCGTTGATCGTCACTTGCGTCGCCTTGGCGCGGGCTTCGACGACCGAAGTCAGGACGTCCTTTTCCTGCTTGGCGTAGCCTTGCACGGTGGCGACGAGGTTGGGGATGAGGTCGGCGCGACGCTGATAATTGTTCTGCACGTCGGCCCATTTCGCCTTGGCGTTTTCTTCCGCCGTCGGGATCGTGTTGTAGCCGCAGCCCGCAAGCGTCACGCCGAGCGCGGCGACGGCGAGCGCCGCGCGGGCGCGGCGAAAAAGCGAGAACATGGCGGCCTCCAGCCCTGGTCGACGCCGCGATGTAGCGCCAACGCCGCGGCAAGTCCACGCGGGCGAGGACTCAGCGGGTGAGGACGACGAAATCCGTGCCCTTGCCGGTCTCTCGGCCGAAGCCCTGATCCGAGACGATCAGCGACGCGCCGGGGACGATCAGGTCGGCGAGCGCCGCGCGTACGTCGTCGGGAATGACGATGCGATCGAGCGCCTCGGCAGCGGTCGAGGGTCGTCGGGCCGCGACGGCTTCGGCCGGCTCGCCCTTGTGGCGGCGCACGACGGGGGCGGCCTGCGGATCCTCGAGGTCGACCGCGCTCCAGCGCGTCTCGTCGTCGGTGACGTCCATGGCGGTGAAGACGTGCAAGCCCAGCGGCGTCGCCGCGTCCCGGATCACGACCGGGGCTTCGAAGATCGGCTCGAAGCCGCGGCGCACGTAAAGCTTGCCGGTCCTGCGGCTCACGAACATCGACACGTGGCCGGCCCCCGCCGGGATCGCGATCGGCGCGGCGGCGTCCGGAAAGCGCGGCGATATCGCCGGCTCGGGCGGTGGCAGCGCGACCAGCGACGGCTTTGCAGCGTCCGCGCCGACGCCGGGCTGCGCATCGCGCTTGGCGTCGGCGGCCGGCGCGGCGTCCCCGATCGTGGCGGTCGGCGCCGTATCGATCGTCGCCGTAGGCTGCGGCTCCTGCGCGACGGCGGACGCCACAGGCGCGGCTTTCGCGGTTTCGGACGCGGTCGGCGCGTCTGCGGGTTTCGTCGTTTCTGCCACGGTCGCGGCGGCGGCGGCCGGCGCGGCGTCGCTGGCGACGCGATCGGCGACCTGCGCGAAGCGCGCCGGGGCGGCGGCCGCAGACGCGGCGAGGGGCGGATGTTTGGCCGCGGCGAAGAGATGCGGATCGGAGAATGCGTAAGGGGCCACATCGCGGTCTGCGACGATCACGCGCATGCCGATCTTGGCGTACGTCCAAAGATGCACGGCGACATCGTGCGGCAGGCGGATGCAGCCATGCGAGGCCGGGCGGCCCGTCACATGGCCCTCGTGCAGCGCGACCCCCGACCAGGTGATGCGCTGCATATAGGGCATCGGCGCATTCGAGTAGATGTTGGACTCGTGGTAGCGATCCTTCTGGATGATCGTGAACACGCCGCGCGGCGTCAGATGGCCTTCGACGCCGGTCGAAACGGGCGCCCGCTCCACCGGAACGCCGTTGTCGTAGACCGTCAGACGCTGGTCGGCGATCGACACCACGAAGATCACCTGCCCCGCCGGTTTGGCCGCCCAGACGGGCGCGGCGGCGCGCGCCGGACGCGGCTTGGCGGACGCCGGGTGGACGGCGCAAAGGCTCAGAGCGAGGGCGAACGCCGCGCGCGAGATGGAGACGCGCAACGCGGAACCGGATAAACTCGACACGCTTGTTCCCCGTCGGGATGACGTCGATCGACGATGCGGCCTTGATGTAGGCGCGCCAATCGTTGACGGGAAGTAACCGTGTTCCGTCCGCCGCGAATATCGCGAGCCTGTTGCCGGCCTGCGTCACCCTGCCGCCGCGCCCGATCGCGCCGGATGTCGGAATTTCGCCCCGATCGCTGTGTGTGATGGGATCCAGCGTCGACGCGCGCATTCCGCGCCTCGACGATTTCGGAGTAGAGTAGGCCTATGATTCGCCGTTCGTATCTGATGGGTTTCTGCCGCGCCGCGCTCGCCGGCGCGATGGCGCTCGGCGTCGGCATGGCGCCGCAGGACGCCGGGGCGCAGACCAAGCCCAAGCCGGCGGCGAAATCAGCCGCCAAGAAAACGTCCGCCAAAGCGGACGCCAAAACGGCGGCCAAGCCCGACGCCAAAAAAGCCAGCGGGAAGAAAGCCGACGCCGACAGCGGGAGCGGCAAGCCCGCCCTGATCGCGAGCGCCGGCGACTGGGGCGTCTATACGGCCGGCGGCGGCAAGGTGAAGACCTGCTATGCGCTGGCGAAACCGAAGGATCGCCAGCCTGCGAGCCTGAAGCGCGACGCCGGCTATGTCTTCATCTCGGACCGCCCCGCCGAGTCGGTGAAGAACGAGGTCTCGTTCGTCATGGGCTTCGACGTGAAGCCAGACAGCGCCCCGAAGGCGGAGGTCGGGACAACGAGCTTCGAGCTTGTCTCCAAGGGCGCCAACCTCTGGGTCAAGAACCCGGCGGAAGAGGGCCAGTTCGTCGATGCGCTGCGCAAAGGCCAGCGCCTCGTCGTCAAGGCCCAATCGAAAAAGGGCGGTTCTTCGACGGACACGTACGTCCTCGCCGGCGTCGGCCCGATGCTCGATCGCGCCCACAAGGACTGCCAGTAAGGCGTCCGCGAGCGCTCGCAGCCGCGCTGGCGCGCAACGCCGCGTCTTGCGCGTTCGCGGCGCAGGCGCAGAATGTGGACACGGGCGCGCGCGTCGGGTCGCTTCGCGCGCCGCGGCGGGAGGAAACCATGTCCGAGACGATCTATCCTGTCAGCGCCGCCTGGGCGAAACGCGCCTTCGTCGACGACGCCGCCTATAAGGCAATGTACGAGCGATCGCTGGACGATCCCGATGGCTTCTGGGGCGAGCACGGCAAGCGGATCGACTGGATCAAGCCGTTCACGACGGTCAAGAACGTCAGCTTCGCGCCGGACAACGTCTCGATCAAATGGTTCGAAGACGGCGCCACCAACGTTTCGATGAATTGCATCGACCGGCATCTCGCCAAGCGCGGCGACCAGACCGCGATCATCTGGGAGGGCGACGATCCGCAGGTCTCGAAGCGCATCTCCTTCACGGAGATGCACGAGCAGGTCTGCCGGTTCGCCAACGTCCTGAAGGCGCGCGGCGTCCGCAAAGGCGACCGCGTCACGCTTTACATGCCGATGATCCCCGAGGCCGCCTACGCCATGCTGGCCTGCGCGCGCATCGGCGCGGTGCATTCCGTCGTCTTCGGCGGCTTCTCGCCGGATTCGCTCGCCGGCCGCATCGAAGACGCGAAATCCGACGTGCTCGTCACCGCCGACGAAGGCTTGCGCGCGGGGCGGCCGATCCCGCTCAAGGCCAACGCCGACGCGGCCTGCGAAAAAGCCCCCGTGAAAACCATGATCGTCGTACGTCGCACCGGCGCGAAGGTGGCGATGAGGGAGGGCCGCGACGTGTGGCTCGACGCGGAGATGGCGCAGGTCTCCGCCGATTGCCCGCCCGAGCCGATGAACGCGGAAGACCCGCTTTTCATCCTTTATACGTCGGGCTCGACGGGCAAGCCGAAGGGCGTTCTGCATACGACGGGCGGCTATCTCGTCTATGCCGCGATGACGCACCAATACGTCTTCGATTATCACGATGGCGACATCTACTGGTGCACCGCGGACGTGGGCTGGGTGACCGGCCACAGCTACATCGTCTATGGCCCGCTCGCCAACGGCGCGACGACGCTGATGTTCGAGGGCGTCCCGAACCATCCCGACGAGTCGCGCTGCTGGCGGGTGATCGACAAGCACAAGGTCAACATCTTCTACACGGCGCCGACCGCGATCCGGGCGCTGATGCAGAAGGGCGACGCGCCGGTGAAGGCGACGAGCCGCGCCTCGCTGCGGCTTCTGGGCTCGGTCGGCGAGCCGATCAATCCCGAGGCGTGGGAATGGTATTACCGGGTCGTCGGCGACGGGCGCTGCCCGATCGTCGACACCTGGTGGCAGACCGAGACCGGCGGCATCCTCATCACGCCGCTGCCGGGGGCCACCGCGCTGAAGCCGGGCTCGGCGACGCGGCCGTTCTTCGGGATCAAGCCGGCGATCGTCGACGCCGACGGCAAGGTCCAGTCCGGCGCCTGCGAAGGCAATCTCGTCCTCGCCGACTCCTGGCCCGGCCAGATGCGCACCGTCTACGGCGATCACGAGCGCTTCGTGCAGACCTATTTCTCGACCTACCCGGGAGCCTACTTCACCGGCGACGGCGCCCGGCGCGACGCCGACGGCTATTATTGGATCACCGGCCGGGTCGACGATGTCATCAACGTCTCCGGCCATCGCATGGGCACCGCCGAGGTCGAGAGCGCGCTCGTCGCGCATGACGCGGTGTCGGAGGCGGCCGTCGTCGGCTTCCCGCACGCCATCAAGGGCCAGGGCATTTACGCCTATGTCACGCTGATGGCGGGTCGCGAGCCGAGCGAGGCGCTGCGCAAGGACCTCGTCGCCTGGGTGCGCAAGGACATCGGGGCGATCGCGTCCCCCGACGTGATCCAGTTCGCGCCCGGCCTGCCCAAGACGCGTTCCGGCAAGATCATGCGGCGCATCCTGCGCAAGATCGCCGAGAACGAGGTGCAGGCGCTGGGCGACATCTCGACGCTCGCCGACCCAGGCGTCGTCGACGATCTGGTCCGCAACCGCGGCGGTTAACCGCCTGCGCGGAGCCAAGCTCGGATCGCGGCATTCGCGCGCCGGCGTTAGCGGTCGGTTAGCCGTGTCAACGATTGCCGGGTGGCGAAGGCGCGCGCAGGCGTTATCTCCAGGACGCCCCGTCGGGCGGCAGGAGCGCGCCATGCGACTGATCGATCCCCTGATCCTCGTTCATCTCGCGGCGGCGTTCATCATCGTGAGCGCCATCGCGACGCAGGCCGAAACGGCCGCGCCGAAGCGTTGGTCGGCGACCGCGCCGAACGTCACCCTCATCGATGTCGCGCGCAGCGCCGCGCCGTTCATCGACATTCGCCGCGAGGCCTGAGCCCTCACGCGCTCGGCCGCTCCGCGGCGTAGATCGAGCGGATCAGCAGCGGCAGCGACAGCTTGGGGATCGCGCGGCTGCGGATCGCCTGCGCGCCTGTCGCGCCGACCCACCGCAGGGCGCCGCGCGCGAAGAGGCTCGTCTTCGCCCGGGCGCCGTATTCGTCAAGATAGCGAAACCTTAGCACGCCGCCGACGCCCGACATCACGGCGTCGTTGAACAGAAGGTGCTTGCTCGAGAACTGGTAGCCGTCGCTTTCGATGAAATCGAAGTTGCGGCTGTAGAAGCCCAGCGTGAGCGTTGCGCGTCCGAGGTAGTGCGCGATGCGGCCAAAGTTGCTGCTGAGCGAGATGCAAAGCGCGTCGCAGCGCGCGAGCGCCAGAAGGTCGACGACGAGCTTCATGCGCGCGCGCGCATCCGACTGGTGCTCGGGATAGGAGATGTGCAGCACCGGCGCCTCGTAGGCCAACGTCGCGACGCCGAGCGCTTCGAGCGTGGCGCGCGCCAGCGCGGCGATGTCGTTGTTGTCGGCGGTGACGAACACGATCGTGTCGCTGCGCGCATCGAAGGCTGCGACCAGACGGCGGCAGATGCGCCGAACGTCGTCTTCGCTCAGCACCGGCGTCTCGTCCTTGATCCAGCCGCTGCGCAACTGCAGGCCGATGACGCGCCTGCCGGCGGCGCCGGCGAGAAGCGCGTCCACCGCGCTCCGGACGGCGTCCTTCGGTTTCAGCACCGTCGCGAAGATCTCACGGTAGGCGGCGCGCAGATCCGCCTCGAACGCGCCGAGACGGCCGCGCACATGCGCGTTGCCGTAGAGCGCCGCATGGAAACATTCGTTGCCCACGACATGCGCCGTCTCGCCGAGCCCCAGGAAGTCGCTCTCCCGCAAGATCGCCGTATGCGCATGTTGCGAGTCGATCCAATTGAGCGCGAACCGCTCCGGCAGCGCGTCGGGCGCCGTTTTCGTGTCGAACACTTCGGGCATCGCCGGCCGGTCGAGAAAGACCTCGGCGCCGAGGGCGCGGGCGAGAACGAGCGCCGAGGCGAGCCCGACGAGCCGATCGCCGAGTCCGGTTTCGATCTTCGAGAAGTGGAAGACGAGCCGCCGGCAGCGCGGCGCGGCGGCCTCGGCGCGCGGCTCGAGGCCGGAGCCCGCGACCTCGATGATGGTTTCGTTCTTGGCGGCGAGCGGGATCGTGCGCGAGCGTCCGCGAAAGGCGATTTCGCCGCCATGACGTCGTTCGATCGTCTCGAGCGCGTCTTCGTCGGCGGCGTGAACGTCGGGCTGCCATTCGAGCACGATCGCGAGGACATTCGCCGGCGCGACTTTGGCAAGCGCCACGCGGCATGGCGAGACGCGGCCTTCGAACAGCCGAAGCAGTCGCGCCTTGACGGCCGCGCGCTCCGCGTCCCTGGCGAGGCCGAGCGCCTGCGGCGTCGTCTCGATGACCAGCGCGTCGCGGTAATGCAGCCGCTGGCCTCTAAAAACGTAGAACGGGCCGGTGAGACGCCGGCTGCGGCGCGGCGCGCTGTCGTCGGAGCGCTGCACTCCGGGGGCTCGCGTTTAACGCCGAGGCCAGGCGAAATCGTCGGCGCGTCCCGGCCGCGCCTCGATCGGCTGGCCTTGCACGATGACCCGATCGAGCAGGCCGGCGGCGCTGCTCGCCGGGCTCGGGCGCGGGGCGCGCGTCGCCAGCACGCCGTCCGCGGCGATCGGCGGCCCCGTCAGCGACGCCACCGGGCCGGCGAGCGGCTTCACGGGGATGACGACGGCGGCGGGCGCGGCGGGCGCCGGCACCGCGAGGCCCTGCTTCGCCGGCGCGATCGGGTCGAGCGCCGCCGCGGGCGCTGCAGGCATGACGGACGAATCGGTCAGCGGCGCGCTCGCGAGCGCATCGGGGGAGGGATGCGCGTCCTCGATCGCGTGGCGTATGTCGGCTTCGACGAAATGCGCGAGCTTGCGCGCGCCGGCCCGGGTGAAATGCACGCCGTCGCCCGCGCGCAGCTTCTCGAACTGGCCGTTCACGTCGGGTCCATAGACGGCGAATTGCCCTCGATCGTCCTGGAAGGCCTCCCAGGTGTCGACGAACGTCGCGCCGGCCTTCGTCGCGCGGTCCTGGTAGATCTCGTTGAAGGCAGACATATCCGCAGAGAACCGTTCGTTGCGCATGACCGGCAGGCCGACCCAGACGAGCGGGATATGCCTGTCGCGAAACATCGCCGCGATCACGGCGACGCGATCGCCATAGAGCTCGGTCCAGCGCGGTTGTCGCGGATCGTAGGCGCCGGCGGCGTCGCGCAACGGCTGCCGGTCGTTGCTGCCGACCATCATCACCGCCATGCCGATCGCGGGCGTCGACGCCAAGAGATCGCGGGCGCCCTTCACCCAATCGAAGAAGTCGTCGCGCACCAGGCCGGTGCTTTCGCGGGCTTTGCGCAGGATTGCGATATCCGGCCTGTCGGCGAACGTGTCCGCCAGTCCCTGTCCCAGCATCTGGCCGAGGCTGTCGCCGATGACGAGGACGTTGAACGTCGGCTTTCCTGCGGCGGCGGTTCGATCCGCCTCCGGAGCCGGCGCGGCGGCGTTCGGCGCATCGGCTTGCGCGGGGCCTTGCGGCGGCGCTTGGCCGTCCTCGGGCGCCGCCCGCGTGAAGCCGCGCACCGGCGCGGCGCGGCGGATCAGATGGGTCGGCCGCTGCACGACGGCCGGCTGACGGCCCGCGCGCGTCTGCTCCTGCTGATAAAGCTGCGTGCGCGCCTGGTCGGCGCGGAAGAACCCGGCCATCCCCTCGTCCTGCGCAACCGCCGTGGCGCCCCAAGCGCCGATCAGCAGCGCCGCGACGCCGAGCCTGAGACCGGCCGAAGGTCGAAAGCGTCGTAAAAGCGTGAACGTCATGCGCGCCAGTATAGCGGCCGCGCGCGGCCGCGTCAGCCGTGGAGCGCGGCGGCTTCGAGGCGCTGCGAGGGCGTGTCGGCTTGCGCGGCCTGAGACCGCACCGCGTGGATGGCGACGATGGCGACGCAGGCGACCCCGAGAACGGCGAGCGCGCGCGTCATCTGCAGCAGCGACGCGCAGAGGTCGCATCCGCCGGACCGGCCGATCGGCGGCAAGGCGCGGACGGTAAGGCGTGGAAGACTGTCGGCTTGCATGAGCCCTCCTCTTGCAACGGCGCCAGGGCGACGCCGGCGGGAGCATGGCGGGCAAGGATTAAGAAAGCGTTTACCATAGGGATGAGGCCGCCGGGCGGCTCGCGCTTGCCAACCCGGCCTCTTCCATCGATTTTGCCGCCGCGCGCGCGGCGGCGGCGAGGGGGCGGGTCATGATCGGGTTGGGGACCGGGTTCGGGATTTTCGCGGCCGCTTTCGTGCTCTTCGTCCTGGTCACGCTGATGATGGGCGTGCGCCAGGTGCCGCAAGGCTATTCCTGCACGGTCGAGCGCTTCGGCCGGTATTACAAGACGCTGACGCCGGGCCTCGCCGTCATCGTGCCCTGGATCGACCGCATCGGCCGCCGGCTCAACATGATGGAGCAGGTGCTCGACGTGCCCTCGCAGGAGGTCATCACCAAGGACAATGCGACCGTCACCGTCGACGGCGTCGCCTTCTACCAGATCCTCGACGCGGCGGCCGCCTCCTACGAGGTCTCCGACCTCGAACGCGCGATGATCAATCTCGTCATGACCAATGTGCGAACCGTGATGGGCTCGATGGATCTCGACCAGTTGCTGTCGCATCGCGACGAGATCAACGCGCGGCTGTTGCGCGTCGTCGACGAGGCCGTCGCGCCCTGGGGGATCAAGACCAACCGCATCGAGATCAAGGACATCGTGCCGCCGCGCGACCTCATCGACTCCATGGCGCGGCAGATGAAGGCGGAACGCGAGAAACGCGCCGCCGTGCTCGAGGCCGAAGGCCAGCGCCAGGCCGAAATCCTGCGCGCCGAGGGACGCAAGCAGGCGCTCGTGCTCGATGCCGAGGGACGGAAGGAAGCGGCGTTCCGCGACGCCGAGGCGCGCGAGCGCCAGGCGCAGGCCGAGGCCGCCGCGACAAAATCCGTTTCCGATGCAATCGCCGGCGGCGACATCGCCGCGCTCAACTATTTCGTCGCGGAAAAATACGTGCGCGCCATCGACGCGCTGGCGCGCGCGCCGAACCAGAAGACCTTCATTATGCCGATGGACATGGCGGGGATCGCCGGGACGCTCGGCGGCGTCGCCGAACTGGTGCGCCAGTCGGCGACCGAGACGCGCCGCGCGGACGAGCGGCGGCCCGCCGGAACCGTCCCCGAGACGGGCGCGCCTCGCCCATGATGCCCTCCGACGGCGCGCGGCGATGACGAGCGATCTCGCCCCCTGGGTTTGGCTCGCGGCGGGCGTGCTGGCCTGCGCCGCCGAAGCGCTGGCGCCCGGCGCGTTCCTGCTCTGGATCGGTCTCGCCGCGATCGCCACGGGGCTCACCGGTTTCATCGTGGCGCTCGGCGGCGCGTGGGCGCTCCTGCTCTTCGGCCTTTACGCGGTCGTCTGCGTCTTGGTCGGGCGCCAGGTCTATGGCTCGCGCGCGGCGGCGAGCGACCGGCCGCATCTCAATCGCCGCGCCGAAGCGCTGATCGGCCGCGTCTTCACGCTGGAGGACGCGATTCACGACGGCGAAGGCCCCGCGCGCGTCGGCGATTCGGTGTGGCGCGTGCGCGGTCCGGATCTCCCCAAGGGCGCGCGCGTGAAGGTCGCGGCTGTCGATACCGACATGGCGCTGCGCGTCGAACCCGCCTGACGGTCAGCGGCGACCGTCGCACTTTGATCCAAATGCGCCGGAAAGCGTTAACCGCGCGCGCATCCTTCGCTTGCAACCGCGGCGCGCGCGCCGCACCCTTCAAGCTGGGCGTAGGAGACGATTGTGAACGTCCTGCACGATTCGCTCAACGAATACAGTTGGGGCAGCGGGCTGTCTGTGGCGGCGTTCGCCATCCTCGGCGCCGTCGTCGCCGGGACGATCGCCGACCGCGTGATGCGCGACCGCGGCTTCGGCATCGTGGGAAACGGCATCCTCATCGTCATGGGCGTCTGCCTGGGCCTGTGGTTCGCCGACCTGCGCGTCGGGCCGGCCGACTGGTCCTCGGCCAACCGCCTGCTGCTCCTGTGCGTCGCCGCCGCCACCGCGGTGCTGCTCGTCTGCGGCGTGGTGAAAAGCGCGCTCCTCAACAGAACCTGACGGCTTGGCTTGCAGTGGTGACAAGGGGCCCTTGGACAATGGATTTGAAGCGAGGGGCCTACCTTATCAAACGCTGTTTCACCGACGGGTTTGGTACGCTTCTATGTATCGGATTAGTTGTTATCGGTCCTATATACTACATTTTTTGTGCTTTTTACTATGGTCAACTTTACGACAACCATTGGTACTCGTTTCACGGTCACGAGATTGAATTTATTCTAGAATTTATTGCTTGCATCATAACGCCGTTGGTAGGCGGTCCTTTGCTTTTCCTACAACTCAAAGCCAACTTAGGTTTGCGCCCCTCGAAGTACTTGGAACGGGGATCGCCGATCACGCGGTCGAACGTTTCTGCGTCGTTTTTGCAGATCCTCGTCATTATTTTCCAGATTTTTATCACTGCAGGATCAGCATATTTGATCGTACATTCCCATAAAGGCCCGTATCGATCTGTCGAGATGATTGTTTTCGTTGGCAACCTATTGCTCATGCCGATATTTTTTAATCGATTGACCCGTAAAAATAAGACGGGATGAGTTGGCGCGGCGCGCGCAAGGCCCTGCGAACGCCGACCAGGATTGCTGCTCCTCTCGATGAGCTTGGCGCGTAGTTAACAATCGCCAATCCGGATGACTTTAGAATTTCACCGCGCCCGCGCCCTTGAGGCCCAGCATGGCGCGCGCCTCGTCGGGCGTCGCGGCGGAATAGCCGAGTTCCTCGATGATGGCGCGCACCTTCGCCACCTGCTGCGCGTTGCTCGTCGCCAGCTTGCCGCGCTCGATGAAGATCGAATCCTCCAGGCCGACGCGCACGTTGCCGCCCATCATCGCGGCGTGCGCGCAGAACGGCATCTGAAACCGGCCGGCCGCGAGCACGGACCAGCGGTACTGGTCGCCGAACAGCTTGTCGGCGGTGCGCTTCATGAACATCAGGTTGTCGAGGTCGGCGCCGATGCCGCCGAGAATGCCGAAGATGATTTGCAGGAACACCGGCGGCTTGAACAGGCCGCGATCGAGGCAATGCGCCAGGTTGTAGAGATGGCCGACATCGTAGCATTCGTGCTCGAACTTCACGCCGTGGCCTTCGCCGAGTAGCCTGTAGATGCGCTCGATGTCGCGAAAGGTGTTGCGGAAGATGTTGTCGTCGGACTGGACCAGATAGGCTTCCTCCCAATCGTATGTCCAGGTCTTGTAACGCGCCGCCATAGGGTAGAGCGCGAAATTCATCGTGCCCATGTTGAGCGAGCACATCTCCGGCGAGGCGGCGAGCGGCGCGGCGAGGCGCTCGTCGACGGTCATCTTCACGCTGCCGCCCGTCGTGATGTTCACGACCGCATCGGTCGATGCGCGGATGCGCGGCAGGAACTGCATGAAGACCTTCGGGTCGGGCGTCGGGCGCCCGTCCTTGGGATCGCGCGCATGCAGATGCAGGATCGCCGCGCCGGCCTGCGCCGCCTCGATCGCCGAGGCGGCGATCTGATCCGGCGTGATCGGCAGCGCGACGCTCATCGTCGGCGTGTGGATCGAGCCCGTCACCGCGCAGGTGATGATGACCTTGTTGTCCGGTTTGCGGGCGGCGGACGGGGGCTTCGGCTCGCTCATGACGTCTCCGTATCGCTGTCGTTGGCGGCGGCCTGTTTCAGGTGGCGCAGCACCTTGAGGCGCAGCGCCGTCTGATCCTGCGCGCTCCAGCGCCGCATGCCCTCGCCCGACTTGAAGCCGAGCCGGCCGGCGTCGATCAGCGTCTTCAGCAAGGGCGAGGGAAGCGGCCGGCTGTCGATCGCCGGCAGCACGGTCTCGTGGATCGCCTGGGTGAGGTCGAGGCCGATCATGTCGGCGTTCTCGATCGGGCCGAGGACGGCGAGCCGGCGCCCGAAGCTCGCCTTGACGACGATATCGACGGTTTCGGCGTCGCAGATGCCGGCTTCGACGAGGGAGATCGCCTCCCGCCACAGCGCGTGCTGCAAGCGGTTGCCGACGAAGCCCGGCACGTCCTTCTTCACATGCACGGGCGTCTTGCCGACGCTTTTGTGCAGATCGATGGTCCAGTCGATGGCGCGTTGCGACGTGCGTTCCGCGCCGATGACTTCGACGAGCGGCACGAGAAAGGGCGGGTTCCACCAATGCGTGCCGAGCGCGCGCGATCCCTCGGCGATGTTCTGCATGATGGCGGTGATCGGGATGACCGAGGTGTTGCTCGCGAGGATGGCCTCGGCGCGGGCGAAGCGCTCGACCTCGGCGAAGAGCGTCCGCTTCACGTCGAGGTTTTCAAGCGCCGCCTCGACGACGAAATCGGCGTCTTTCACGGCTCCTTCGACGCTCGCGCAGGGCGTCACGCGCGCGGCGGCGGCCTCGTCCTCGTCGAGTTCGCGCAGATTGCCGGCGATGCGCGCGCGCAGACCGTCGAGCGCCGCCTGCGAGGGATCGTAGACGGCGACATCGTGCCCGTGCAGCGCGAAGACCTGCGCGATGCCGTGGCCCATGAGGCCGGCGCCGAGAACGCCGATGCGCGCCTTGCTCATCGCTAGCCCGCCGTGTAGCCGCCGTCGGCGTAGAGGATATGGCCGGTGTAGAAATCGGACGCCGCGGAGGCCAGGAACAGCAGCGGACCCGCAAGATCCGAGGCCTCGCCGAGCCGCCCCTTCGGGACGCGCGTCAGAAAGCCGCCGCGGACCGCCTTGGCGTTGTCGTTGTCTTCGAACATCCATTGCGTCAGCGGCGAGCGAAACACCGTCGGCGCGATGGCGTTGACGGTGATCCCCGACGGGCCGAGCTCGCAGCCGAGCGCCTTGGTGACGCCGTCGATGGCGGACTTCGACGCGCAATAGGCGGTATAGCCGGCGGGGTGGCCGAGCAGGCCGCGCGCCGAGGACATCAGCACGATCTTGCCGCCGCGGCCCTGCGCCAGCATGGCTTTGGCGCAGGCGCGCGCCATCAGCCAGGATTGCGTGACGTTGGCGTCCATCACGTCGAGGAAGCGCGCCGGCGTCATGTCGGCGATCTTCGCGACGTCGTTCTTGCCCGACGCGACCACGAGAATGTCGACGCCGCCGAAGGCGGTCGCCCCCGCCTGCACGATGCGCTCGCAGATCGCCTCGTCGGCCGGCCGCACGTTCAAGGCCTCGACCTTGGCGCCGAGGTCGCGGCAGGCTTGCGCCGCGGTTTCGAGTTCGCTCGCCTTGCCGGCCGTGAGCACGAGGTTGCAGCCGGCGCCCGCCAGCACCTTCGCGGCGAGAAGGCCGAAGGCGCCGGAGGCGCCGGTGACGATCGCCGTCTTGCCTTTGACGGCGAACAGCGACAGCGGGTCGCGATAGATATCCTCGTTCATGACGCTTCTCCCACGATGGCGGTTTCGCGGTCGGTTGCGGTCGGCGTTCAGGCCTTGTGGCCGGGCGGATAGGGAATGACGACGAGCATGGTGCAGACGTCGTTCGTCCGATTGACGATCTCGCGCGACTCGTTGGCGGCGATCGTGCAGGAATCGTATTTCTTCAACACGGTTTCCTTGCCTTCGACGATCACCGCCATCTCGCCGTCGAGCACGACGTAGACCTTCTCGAACGGCGTCGAGTCGGGGCCGGCGCCGCCGCCGGGCAGGAAGTGCGACAGGCCGACCCATTGGTTGGTCGGGCCGCCGGCCTCGAAGCCCTGAAGCCGCAGGCCGAGATTGCCGCGATGGTTGGCGGCGTCGTAGGGCTTGGCGTCGGCGTAGCGCTTGACGAGCATCAGATCGTCTCCCCTTTTTCGATGCGATAGCGCCCGCTCGGATCGAGCATGGCGACGAGGCGGATGATGCAGCCGTCGCCGCGATCCCAGTTCCACGGGAAGAAGGCGAACGTGCAGCGCTTGCCCGTCACCTTGTCGAGGTCGCCGCCTACGTTCTCGATGCCGAGAATGCCGTTGACGAACAGCTTGCGATGCACGGGCTCCCAGTCGGGAAAGTCGTCCTTCCAATCGCGGCCGCCCGACCACTTTTTGTATTCGTCGGCGAGGTGGGGCAGCAGCGGCCCGTTGCGGTGCGGGCCGATGGCGGTCGCGAGGGGGTGGTCGTTCGCCTGCGTGTCGTGGCCGATGACCTTCACCTTCTTCTCGACGAACCAATCGGCGGCGGAGGGCACGAGGCCTGGCGCGCGCGCGAAATAATCCTCGTTGTCCTCGTACAGGTGGTGCCAGCCGGTGTTGATGAGCACGACATCGCCCGGCCGCACGGCCTTACCGCCGGCTTTTTCGAGATCGTCATAGGTGATCGATTCCCATTGCTTCTTGGGGACCGACAAAACGATGCCGGAGCCGAAGAAATGCGGCAGCGGCACTTCGTCGATGAACGGCGTCCCGGCGACGACATGGGCCGGCGCGTCGATATGCGTCGTATTGTGCATGCTCGTCGTGATGCGCTGCGACAGCACGCCGGATTTCGCCATGTAGTGGATGCGCTCGATCTTCACGTCCTCGAAATAGGGCCAGTTCGGCGACTGATACCCGAAGCGATGCGAGAGATTGTAGAACTCAAGCCCCATCGGGTTGTCGAGGTTGTCGTCGAACGACACGCCGCGGATCTTGATCGTCACATCGTCCTCCCGCGCGCCATGGCGCGCGTCACGCAGCGTCTTCTGTCGCCGCCGCTCGTTGACCCGCCATACGATACAGATGTATCGAAGGGGGTCAATCCCCAGCGCGACCCGCTCCGGAGGCTTTGCGAGAATGTCGATCGCCGACGCGATGGAGGCAAAAGGCGGCGTGCAATCGATCGCGCGCGCCGCCTCGATCCTGCGTGCGCTCAAAGGCGAGCGCGATGGGCTGAGCCTCGGCCGCATCGCGCAAAGGGTCGGCCTACCGCGCTCGACCGTGCAGCGCCTCGTGGGCGCGTTGGAGGCCGAGCGATTCGTCGTCGCGGCGAGCCCCGAGGGGGGCATGCGGCTCGGTCCCGAGATCGAGGCGCTCGCCGAGGCGGCGCGCATCGATATCGTACATCTCGCGCGTCCTCATGTTGTCGATTTGTCGCGGCGCACCGGCGAGACCGTGGACCTGTCGACGCCGCGCGGCGACGGATTGCTGTTTCTCGATCAGGCGCCCGGCGCGCATCGTCTGCGCGCGGTCTCCTCGGTCGGCGACACGTTCCCGCTGACGACGACGGCGAACGGCAAGGCCTGCCTGGCGCTCATGCCGGCCTCTGCGGCCCGCGCGGCGCTCGCGCGCGAAGGCGGCGCGCGCAGCGTCGCGGGGTTTCTCGCGGAGCTCCGCCGCGTCCGCGCGAGCGGCGTCGCCTATGACGAAGACGAACACACCGAGGGCATTTCGGCGGTCGGCGCAGCCTTTCGCGACGTGCGCGGCGCGATCTATGCGCTCTCCGTGCCGGCGCCCTCGGCGCGCTTCGCACAAAATCGCGTCAACCTGACGATCGCCATCAAAGCCACCCGCGAGGCGATCGCCGCCGTGCTTGCCCCCGCGCTGGAGAACGCGTAGGGGCGGCGCGAACCCGGCAAAACGGAGGCGCGGACGATCCGCGCAAGCAAGGGACAGGAACCATGCGAAAAATCGCGCTCGAAGAGCACTTCATGTCGCCGGGCCTCGAAGAATACTGGCGGCCGACGATGGCCGACGTGCCGAAGCCGATCTTCGAGCCGATCTATGCGCGGCTGACGGATTTCGACTTTCTGCGCCTCAAGGACATGGATGCGGCGGGCGTCGAACGGGCGGTCCTCTCGATCGCGGGCCCGGGCGTGCAAGTCGAGCCGGACGCCGCGCGCGCGACCAAGAAGGCGGCGGAAGCCAACGACTTTCTTGCCGAGGCGATCGGCAAACACCCGGCCCGCTATTTCGGCTTCGCGCACATCGCGCTGCAGGATCCCGATGACGCCGCCCGCGAACTCGAACGCTGCGTCCGCGACCTCGGCTTCAAGGGCGCGATGATCAATGGACAGACGCTCGGCCAGTATCTCGACGATCCTCGATTCGATCCGTTCTGGGCGAAGGCGGAAGAGCTCGCCGCGCCCGTCTATCTGCATCCCGCCGATCCCGTGCAGATGTACGCGAGCTACGGCTCTTACAAGGAACTGCAGCGCGCCACATGGGGGTGGGGCGTCGAGACCGGCACCCACGCGTTGCGGATGATTTTCGGCGGCGTCTTCGATCGCTTTCCGAAGGCGACCTTGCTGCTCGGCCATCTCGGCGAGACGCTGCCCTTCATGCTGTGGCGCCTCGACAGCCGCGCCAAGTACTATGGCGTCAGCCTGAAACGCGAGCCCTCGGACTACATCCGTGACAACATCGCGGTGACGCTGTCGGGCATGTATTCGAAGGAGCCGGTCGATTGCGCCGTCGCGGCGCTCGGCCGCTCGCGCGTGATGTTCTCCGCGGACTTTCCGTTCGAGTCGATCGCCGAGGCCGGCCATTTCATGGACGGCGTTGCGATGGACGAGGGCTTGCGCGCCGATATCGCCTGGCGCAACGCCGCGCGGCTTCTGCGCATCGACATGGCGTAAGCGACGCTAACCGCGCGCGACCGGCGGGGCGACGCCGAGCGATTGCGCGGTCTCGACGAGCCGCGTCCAGGCATGGGCGGCGATCGGGACGCCGTCGCGCAGGCGCGCTAAATAGGTCCGCTGCCCGCGCTCGCCGGGCAGCAGGATTTCGCTCGCCTCGTCGAGCCGGGGCAGCGACTTGATGAGGTCGCCGAGTTCGCTCATCTCGCGTTTGAAATCGTCCATCGGCCGCATCGCCGCGATGTCGATCAGCATCAGCATGGCGTTATGCGCGTGGCGGCGCTTGCCCGCGGGACCGATCATCGAGGTCAGCAGCGGCCGCGCGGCGAGCACGCCGGTCAGCGCTTCGATCATGAAGGAGAGGCCCGATCCTTTCGGGCCGCCGAGCGGCAGCAGGATCGCCGCCTCGGCGGGGTCCGTCGTCGGCGCGCCGTCCCGTGTCAAGGCCGCGCCGGCCGGGATCGGCTTGCCTTCGTCGCGCGCCATCTGCAGGCGCCCGTTGGCGATCGAGGCCGTCGCCATGTCGAGCACGATCGGCCCGTGATTCGAGGGCGCGCCGATCGCGATCGGGCTCGTCGCGAGGCTCGTGACGCGGGCGTTGTGGTAAGCCATGTTCGGCGTGCCGCCGTTCATCATGACGGCCGCGAAGCCGCGCTGCGCCGCCGTCCAGGCGTAATAGCCGATCGCCCCGGTGTGCGTCGCCGAGCGCATGAACGCGAGGCCGACGCCCTGCGCCTTGGCGCGACGCTCCGCCTCCTCCATCGCGACCTTCATCGCGACCGGGCCCGCCGCGCGCCGCCCGTCGACGATGAACAGCGCGCCGGCGCGGTTCTCGATCCTGGGGCGCGCCGCGGGATCCATCTCGCCCGTTTCGATGATGCGCAGATACATCGGCAGACGCCGAACGCCATGCGAGCCGACGCCACGCAGGTCGGCCCACACGATCACCTCGGCCAGCGTGTCGGCGTCCTCGGCGCGCATCCCGCGCGCCGCCAGGATGCGCGCCAGCGAACGCCGCAGATCGTCGGCGTCGACAAGCACGGGGCGGATGGCGTCATGTCGGTCCGAAGCGTCAAGAGCGCGCGCAATGTAGCCGAGGCGTTCATCGGCGCAAGGCGTGGGGCGCCGATGCGCAGGCGTTGCAGGGCTTTGCGCGACGCGCGAACTCCCCTACAAGACCGTCGTCGATCGAGGCTCGGTCATCGGCGCGGGAGGACGCATGGCGAACGCTTCATCTTCGGTTTTCGCGGGCGCGTCGAACGGCGTCAGCCGCCGGTGGCTCCTCATGAGCGGCGCCGCGGGCGCGCTCGCGTTGCCTTCTTTGAACGTCCGCGCCGCCGAGCCGCTGCGCGTCGGCAAGGCGATCGTCTCATCGTTCCCCTTCGCCGGTCTCGAACTCGGCAAGGAGCAAGGCCTTTTCGCCGGCGAGAACCTCGACGTCACGATCTCGACCTTCCGCGGCGACGGCCAGATGCAGCAGGCGCTCGCCGCCGGCGCGGTCGATGTCGGCGTCGGCTCGGGGCCGGGGATGGGCTACGCCTCCAAAGGGGTGCCGGCGCGCGCCGTCGCTTCGCTCGCCTCCGAACCGCGCAACATGTGCGTGGTCGTCACCGACCCCGCCATGAGGTCGGTGGCCGACCTCAAGGGCAAGCGCATCGGCGTCAGCACGGCGGGTTCGCTGACCGAATGGCTGGCGCGCACGCTGGCGACGCGCGAAGGATGGGGCGCCGAGGGCGTCGAGGTGGTTCCGCTCGGCGATTCGCGCACGCGCAACGCGGCGATGAAGGCGGGCGATCTCCAGGGCAGCGTCACATCGACGGAAGAAGGCCTCTCCCTGGAAGAGCAGGGCGTTGGCCGTGTGCTGCTGAACTTCGGCGACATCGTGCCGGATTTCCACACGCATGTGATCTTCGCGAGCGATGCGATGATCAAGCAGAAGCCCGACACGGTGAAGCGCTTCCTGCGCGCTTGGTTCAAGACGGTGGCCTTCATGCGCGATCATCGCGACGCGACGGTGAAATCCGTGGCCAAGACGATGGCGGTCAGCGAGAGCGTCGTGAAAGCGGCCTACGACACGGAAATGGGCATGATGTCGTATGACGGGGCGTTTTCGCCGAAGGCCGTCGAGACGATCCGCGGCTCGCTGAAGTCGCTTGGCATCGTCGACACGGAGCCGGCCGCCTCCGCCATGTTCGATCCCGATTTCACGCCCGTGAAGCTCTGACGCGCAGTGGCTGCAGCGCCGGCGATTTCCATCCGTCATGTCACGCAGCGCTATGGCGGCGTGGACGCCCAACAAGGCGTGCTCGCGCTAGACGACGTATCGCTCGACGTCGCGCGCGGCGAGTTCGTCTGCCTGCTTGGACCGTCGGGCTGCGGAAAGAGCACGCTGCTCAACATCGTCGGCGGCCTGTTCACGGCGACGGGCGGCGAGGTGCTGGTCGGCGGCGCGCGCGTCGACGGGGCCCCGCACCCCGACGAGATCGCCTTCGTGTTCCAGGAGAGCACGCTGTTCCCCTGGTACACGGTCATCGAAAACTTCCGCATCGCGTTAAAATTTCAAGGCGCGCCCAAAGCCGAACGGGACGAGCGCGCGATGGCGGCGCTTCGCGCGGTCGGCATGGACGGCTTCGCGCGGCATTATCCGACGCAGCTTTCGATCGGCATGCGCCAGCGCGTCAACATGGCGCGGGGCATCTGCGTGCGCACCAACATCCTGCTCATGGACGAGCCGTTCGCGGCGCTCGACGAGCAGAGCCGCATGGTGCTCGGCGAAGACCTTTCGACCTTGCTCGCGGAAACCGGCAAGACCATCGTGTTCGTCACCCACTCGCTCGCCGAGGCGGTGTTCCTGTCCGATCGCATTGCGGTGATGACCGCCCGGCCCGGCCGCATCAAGACGATCGTCGACGTGAACGAGCCGCATCCGCGCGCCCCCGACTTCATGCTGACGCCGCGGTTCGGCGCAATGCGCAACGATCTGTTCGCCCTGCTCCGCGACGAAATCCGACAAGCCATGTCGCTGCAGCGCGATGCGGCGGCGGGAGCGGCGCGATGAGCGCGCGCGTCCTCGCGCAGCGGTCGATCCAAATCGCGTTCCTGCTGGCGGCGTGCGGCGCCTGGCATGGGCTGACGGCGAGCGGCGCGGTCAGCGCCCTGTTCCTGCCCTCGCCGCTCGCCGTCTCCAACGCCGTGGCGCGCCTCGTCGGCACGGGCGCGTTCTGGGCCTCCGTGCAAGTCACGCTCGCCACGATCGCCAAGGCTTACGCGATCGCCATCGCGCTTGGCGTCGCCGCTGGCTATCTCGTCTCGCGCTCGCGGTTCTGGACCGAGGCGCTCGAGCCGTTGATCGCCAACCTGTTCACAATCCCGATCACGCTGTTCTTCCCGATGTTCATCCTGTTCTTCGGCATCGGGCCAGGCTCGAAGGTCGCCTATGGCGCGACCTACGGCTTCTTTCCCATCGCGCTCGCGACGATCGCCGGCTTCGCGAAGGCCGACGAGCGCTATCTGCGCGCGGCGCGCTCGATGGGCGCCTCGCGGTTCGACACGTTCCGCCACGTGCTGCTGCCGAGCGCGCTGCCGCTCGTCGTCACAGGGCTGCGGGTCGCCTTCTTCATCTGCTTCGCCTCGGTGCTCGGCGGCGAGGCGCTGTCGGCGATCGCTGGCGTCGGCCGCAACATCGCGCTTGCCGCGGAATTGTTGGATTCGCCGCGCATGTACGCCTGGATCAGCGTGGTCGTCGTGACCGCCGTGCTGCTCAATGTCGTCGTCACTTCGCTGGAAGCGCGCGCCACGCGCTCGGAGGAGGCGCGGCGATGAACGCAACCGACGCATCGATCGCCGGCGGCGGTCTGTCCCGCGCCCGCGCCGTCGCGCTGACGCGCTGGGCGATCCTCATCGCCGTGGCGGTCGGGCTCGAACTCTACGGCCGCTTCCTCGCCGATCCCGCGTTCTTTCAGCCGGTCTCGGCCATCCTCGCCGCGTGGCTGCACCCGATCATGGACGACGCGCGCATCCGCCAGGCTCTGGCGATGGCGGCCGGCGAGATCGCGGTCGCCTACGGGCTGTCGATCGCGGTCGGCCTGGCGATCGGCGTCGCCATCGGCGCCTCTTCCTTCGCGCGATCGAGCTTCATGCCGATCGTGCTGCTGCTCTACGCCATCCCGCAGGTCACGCTGATGCCGCTGTTCGTGCTGGTGTTCGGCCTCGGCGCCGCGAGCAAGATCGCCTTCGGGTTCTCGCACGGCGTGTTCCCGGTCATCGTCAACGTGGTGGCCGGCATGCGCGACGTGAACCCGCTCTACGCGCGCGCTGCGCGCTCGATGGGCGCCTCGCGCGTCGATGCGATGCGCCATGTCGTGTTCCCCAACATGGCGGCCGCGTTCTTCGTCGGTCTGCGCCTTGCGATGACGCTGACCATGCTCGGCGTGATCCTCGCGGAACTTTACGTGTCGACCGGCGGCGTCGGCTATTTCGCCAAGCTTTACGCCGAGAGCTATAACCCCGCGCCGCTCTTCGCGCTGATCGGCTCGCTCGCCGCGATCGCGATCGCGTTCAACGCGCTGGTGCGCATCGCCGAGCGTCGGCTGACGCCGGGCCGTCATAGACCGGCTAAGATCACGCTCGCCAAGGCGCTTCCCCAATGAACATCGTCGGCGTCGATATCGGCGGCACTTTCACGGACCTCGTCGGCGTGCTCGACGGCAGGATCGTCTGCGCGAAGACCTCGACGACGCCGGCCGACCCGAGCCTCGGCGTCGCCGAAAGCCTCCGGCTCGCGCAATGCGACCTGCCGAGCCTCGCCGAGCTTCTGCACGGCTCGACGATCGCGATCAACACGGTGCTGGAGCGCAAGGGCGCCCGGACCGCGCTTGTGACGACGAAGGGTTTTCGCGACGTCTACGCCATCGGCCGCAGCAACCGCATCGAAGCGTTCAACCTATTTTTCCACAGGCCAAAGCCCCTAGCGCCGCGCCATCTGACCTTCGAGGTCGACGAGCGGCTCGATCCCGCGGGCAATGCGGTGAAGCCGCTGCAGGGCGCCGAGGTCGACAGGCTCGCCACGACCTTGCGCGAGGCGGCCGTCGATGCGGTCGCCGTCTGCTTCCTGCATTCCTACGCCAACCCGGCGCACGAGCGCGCGGTCGGCGAGGCGCTGCGCAAGGCGAACCCGAAGCTTTTCGTCACGCTCTCGCACGAAATCCTGCGCGAATTCCGCGAATACGAGCGCACCTCGACGACGACGCTCAACGCCTATGTCGGCCCGCGCGTGCGCGCTTACCTGACGAACCTCGAAACCTGGCTGCGCGGCAGAAACTTCGCCGGCAAGATGCACATCATGCGCTCCAACGGCGGCGTGATGTCGGTCGCCCAGGCGCGCGTGCAGCCGGTGTCGATGATGGAATCGGGCCCCGTCGCCGGCATGATCGCGGCGGGCGCCCTGTGCAGGCAACTCGGCGTCGAGCAGGCGATCGGCTTCGACATGGGCGGCACGACGGCGAAGTCGAGCCTCATCACGCGCGGCGAGCCGGCGGTCGAGGAGGGCTACGTGATCGGGACGCCCGCGAGCGGACAGCCGATGCAACTGCCCGTCGTCGATATCGTGGAGGTCGGCGCCGGCGGCGGCTCGATCGCATGGGTCGACGAGGCGGGCGGCCTGCATGTCGGCCCGCAGAGCGCCGGCGCCGACCCTGGGCCGGCCTGTTACGGCAAGGGCTCGAGCGACCCGGTCATCACCGACGCCGATGTCGTGCTCGGCCGCATCAACCCCGATCGCTTTCTCAACGGCGGCATGAAGCTCGACCCCGCCGCCGCGCGCGCCGCGATCGACGCGAGGGTCGCGAGGCCGCTCGGCCTCTCCATTGAGGAGGCGGCCCTCGGCGTCGCCGCCATCGCCGACGCGGCCATGTCGCTGTCGGTGCGCGCCGTGTCGGTGAACAAGGGCGTCGATCCGCGCCAGACGACGATGATCGCTTTCGGCGGCGCGGGGCCGCTGCACGCGATCGCCATCGCGCGCGAGGTTTTCGTCCCGCGCGTCATCATTCCCAAGCTGCCGGGCGCCTTCTCCGCGCTCGGCATGCTGATGGCCTCGTGGAGGCAGGATTTCGTGCGCACGCTCGTCGGCCGCCTGGATCGGCTTGACGCGGCGGTCGCGGAAAGCGTGTTCGCCGAACTCAGGCGCGACGGAGAAGACCAACTTGCGCGCGACGGCGTCTCGGCCGCCGGCGCGACGTTCGCCTTCAGCGCCGACCTGCGCTACGTTGGACAGGAGCACGCGCTCCACATCCCGGTCGAAAGCGCCGCCATGCTGACGGGCGACACGCGCGCGGTCCGCGCACGCTTCGACATCGAGCACGACCGGCGCTACGGCCAGGCGGCGGTCGACGAACACATGGAGATCGTCAACGTGCGCCTCACGCTGACCGCCGCGCGGGCCGACACGCTCGCCGAGCGCTCCATGGCGGAAGCGTGGACGCCGATCGACGACGCGCAGGAGACCTCGCGCAAGGTGATCTTCGCCGATCCGCTGCGGCCGCTCGATGCGCGCATCCTGTGGCGCCCTTCGCTGCCAGCGGGTTTCGCGTTCGAAGGGCCGGCGGTCGTCGAAGAGCCGAATTCCACCATCCTCATCCATCCCGGCGACCGGGTCCGCGTGACCGAGGCCGGCCATCTTGTCGTCGATGTCGCGCCGGCCGGAGCCCAGCCATGAGCCCAGCGGACGCCCATCCGATCACCGTCGAAGTGGTGCGAAACGCCATCGTCGCCTACGCCGACGAGATGGCCAACGCGCTCTGCAAGGCCGCCTACAACATGATGATCTACGAGGTGCGCGACTATTGCTGCGGCCTGATCGATCTCGAAGGCCGCATGATCTCGCAGAACCGCGGCGGCCTGCCGATCTTCCTCGCCGATCTCGGCGTCGCGATCGAGGACGGCGTGGCGCGCTGGGGGCTCGACGGCTTCCATCCCGGCGATGTGCTCATCATGAACCATGGCGAGGTCTGCGGTCAGCACCTCAACAACATCGTCATCTATTGCCCGGTGTTCCATGACGGCGAGATCGTCGCCTTCACCGCCAATCGCGCGCACTGGGTCGACATCGGCGGCGCGCGCATCGGCTTCGGCTCCTCGGCGACGACGGAGATTTTCGCCGAGGGCTTGCAGATGCGCTCGCTGAAAATCTACGAGGCCGGCGAGCGCAACGAGACGCTGTGGCAAATCATTCAGGACAACGTGCGCTTTCCCGACGCGAGCCTCGGCGATCTGCGCGCGCAGGTCGCCTCCTGCCAGTTGGGCGCGCGACGTTACGGAGAGTTGCTGACGCGCTACGGCCGCCCGACCGTCGAGGCTTGCGTCGCGCGCATTTGGGACCAGGCGGACCTCGCCGTGCGCAAAGTCGTCGAGCGCATCCCAGACGGCGTCTATCCGGCGGAGAGCTTCCTCGACAACGACGGGCGCGACCTCGAAACGCCGCTGCGGATCAAGGTGACCGTCGCCGTCAAGGGCGCGGTCATGGCGATCGATTTTTCGCAGATGAACCCGCAGACGCAGAGTCCGATCAACTCCGGTCGTTCGGGCGGACTGGCCGCCGCGCGCGTCGCCTTCAAGGCGCTGACATCGCCGGACCTCGATGTCAACGAGGGCTGCTTCCGCTCGCTCGAAGTCGTCCTGCCCGAGGGCACGATGCTGAGCGCCAAGCCGCCGGCGGCGCTCGGCCTGTGGAGCATCGCGCTGCCGACGACGATCGACACGATCCTGAAGGCGCTGGCGCCGGCGCTGCCCGACCGCATCCCCGCCGCGCACAAGGGCGACATGGGCGGCTGCTCCTTCTACGGCGTCGATGCGGAAGGGACGCGCTTCCTGCTGCTCAACATCTTCGGCGGCGGTTGGGGCGGCCGCCCTACCGAAGACGGCGAGGACGCCTCCGTCTCCGTCTGCCAGGGCGACGTGCGCAATACGCCGGTCGAGTTGCAGGAGATTCGCTATCCCTTTCTGATCGAGACCCACGCGCTGCGCGACGACAGCGGCGGGGCGGGCCGATACCGTGGCGGCCTCGGCGTCGAGCTTACCTACAAGTGCCTGGTTCCCTGCCAAGTGAACATCAACTTCGAACGAACGAAACTGCCGCCCTGGGGCCTGCACGGCGGCGGCGACGGCGGCGCGAACTACGCCGTCATCCGTCCCGCCGACGGCGCGCCGGAGCGGAAGATCCTCAAGGGCACGCAGATCCCGCTGAAGGCGGGCGATTCCGTCGCCTTCTTCACAGCCGGCGGGGGCGGCTACGGCGATCCCGCCGAGCGCGCCAAGAGCGCGATCGAGGCCGACCTGCGGGAAGGCTTCGTTTCGGCGGAGGCCGCGCGCGTCTATGGCGCACGCCGGGCGGCGGAATAGGAGGCGCGCATGTCCGCAACCGCTCAGGCCGCCCGCTCCGACATCCTGCGCGAGGAAATGGCGCGCGCCGGCGTCGACGCGCTGCTCGTCTACGGCAATTCGTGGCACGCCGATTCGCTGCGCTACGCCACCGACTTCGGCATCCAGGAAGGCCAGGCGCTCGCGCTCGTCGGCCGCGACGGCGCAACGACGCTGCTGCTCGACGACGCGGCGGAAGCCGACCGCGCCAAGATCGAAGCCGGCTGCGACGTCGTTTTCGCTCCCAAACTGATCGAGCGCGCGCGCGAGCTTCTGCGCCGCGCCGGGAATCGCAACGTCGCGGCGACGCCGTGGCGGCTGATGCCCTACGGCCTGACGCGCGAGGCGAAAGACCTGCGCATCGTCGACGGCGCGAATGTCATCGAACATCTTCTCATGGGCAAGCGCGACTTCGAACTGGCGATCGTCCGCCGCGCGGCGAGGCTCGCCGACGAAGGCTACGAGGTCTTCAAGGCCGCCGCGAAACCCGGCCGCAAGGACTACGAGCTCATCGCCGAGATCGAGGCCTTCTTTCGCGCGCATCGCGTGCCCGAGAACTTCATGATCATCGGCGTCGGCGGCGTCGAGGTGCGCGGCATGGCGCCGCCCGTCGGCAAGGTCGTCAAGGTGGGCGATCTCGTCACGACCGAACTCACGCCGTGCCTGGACGGCTATTACGCGCAGGTGTGCCGAACGCTGGTCTGCGGCGAGCCCAGCGACGCGCAGCGGACATCCTTCGCCGTTTTTCAAGATGCGCTCGAGGCGGGGCTGGCGGCGGTGAAGGCCGATGTCCCGGCGGCGGCGATCGCGCGGGCGGAAAACGAGGTGTTCCGGGCGCATGGTCTCGGCGATTACGTCACCTCGGAATATACGCGCGTGCGCGGCCACGGCATCGGGCTCTTCCCCGACCAACGCCCGCAGATCCTCGAAGATGTGACTCTGCCGGTGCTGGAGAATTCGACGATCATCGTCCACCCCAACACCTATCATCCCGCGGTCGGCTACATGGTGCTGGGCGACACGATCGTCGTGCGGCGCGACGGCTGCGAGTCGCTTGGCGGCCTCGCTCGCGATCTGTTCTCCGTGCCGGCCTGAGGATCCTCCGATGCGTCGCGGGTATTACGGTTGGAACGAGGCGGAACTGCCGAAGGCGGCGCTCCAAGCGCGGCGCGACCGTCTGCGCGCGGCGATGCGCGAGGCGGGGCTCGACGGTCTCGCCTTCTACACCAACATCGCGCGGCCCGCGGCGGTCGCGTGGCTGACCGGCTTCACGCCTTATTGGTCGGAAGGGCTGCTCTACCTGCCGCGCGACGGCGAACCGCAGTTCGCGACGGCGCTGTCGAAGCGCGTCGCCGAATGGATGCATTCCGTCACGCCCGACGCCAACATCGTCAACACGCCCAAGCCCGCCGAACAGGTCGCCAAGCAATTGGCCGCGGGCAAGAAGCGGCTCGGCGTTCTGGAGCTTGAACAGTTTCCCGGCGGCCAGGCCGACGAGATGCTCGCCGCCGCGCCGCGCCTCGACCTCGTCGACGCGACGGCGCTGTTTCAAGCGGCGCGCCTGCAACGCGACGACGCTGAACGCGGGCTTTTCGCCCACGCCGCCGTTATCGCCAAGGAAGCCTTCGTCGCGATCGACGCGTCGCCGATACGCGACGCGCATCGGCTCGTCGGCGCCGTCGAGAAATCGGCGCGCATCGCCCGCGCGGAGGACGCGCAGATCACGCTGGCCCCCGACCTTGCGACCGGCGCGAGCTTCCTACGCGTCGACCGCGCCGAACGGGTCGGCGCCTGCTTCGCCATTCGCGCCTCGATCGCCTACAAATCGACGTGGACGCGCCGCACGCGCTCCATCGCCACAGAGGCGTCGATCGCCCCGCGCTTCGCCGCGTTGGAAGCCGCCTTCGACGCGCTTGTCGCCCGTCGCGACGCGGCGAAACCGCTCGCGTCGCAAGTCGCCGCGGCGATCGGGGGCGTGCAAGGGGCGCGGCTCGAACACTGGCTGCTCGAAGACTGCCGCGGCTCCTATCCGCTGGAAAGCGTGGTGGGCGACGCGCTTGCGGACGCTGTCGCGTCATCTTGTTCCGTGCTCACCGCGCACGCGACGGTCGACGGCGTGAACTGGGTCGCGACGCGGCCGATCTGAGCCCCGATCAGTAAACGTCGGCCTGATAGCGGCCGCCCTTCTTCAGGGATGCGACGAAGGCGATCGCCTCGTCGGTCGAACGCGCGCCATGCTGCGCGACGATGTCGACGAGCGCCGCCTCCACGTCCTTTGCCATGCGCTTGGCGTCGCCACAGACATAGACATGCGCGCCCTCCGTCAGCCATTGCCAGAGCGCGGCGCCGACTTCGCGCATCCGGTCCTGCACATAGAATTTCTTTTCGCCGTCGCGCGACCAGGCGAGCGACAGGCGCGTCAGGATTTTGGCCTGGCGCAGGTCTTCGAATTCCTCCTTGTAGAAGAAATCGGTGAGCTGCCGCTGATGCCCGAAGAACAGCCAGTTCTTGCCCGTGGCCGCCGTGGCGCGCCGCTCCTGCAGGAAGGCGCGGAACGGAGCGACGCCCGTGCCCGGACCGATCATGACGACGGGCTTCGACGGGTCGTGCGGCAATGCGAAGTTATGCGCCTTCTGGATGTAGACCTTGACCGCTGACCCGAGCGCGGCGCGATCGGCGAGGAAGGTCGAGGCGACGCCATGGCGCTGGCGCTTGCCGACCGCATAGCGCACGCAATCGACGGTCAGCGAGAGGAAGCCCGGCGTGTATTTGGGCGACGAGGAAATCGAATAGAGCCGAGGCTGCAAGGGCTCCAGCGCGTCGACGAAGGCTTCGGGGTGCAGCCGCGCCATCGGAAACTTATGCAGCGCGGCCATCACGTCGAGCCACGCGGCGTCGCCGTCCGGGTCTTCGCCGCGCGCCAGGGCGCGGGCCTTGGCGCGCGCGGCGCCGCCGGTGATGTAGGAGATCAGTTCGAACAGGGCGTCGGGCGCCGCGCCGAGCGACACGTCTTCGTGCAGCGCCTGCCGCAGCGTCTTGCCGCGTAATTCCGTCGTGTGCGAGGCGCCGAGCATGGCGATGATCTGATCGACATGGCCGAAATCGTTGGCGGGCGTGATCCCGAAGGAGTCGCCGACCTCGTAATCGAGGCCCGCGTTCGAGATGTCGAAGTCGATATGCCAAGTGTCCTTCTCGGAGCCGTGCGCATTGAGCTTGCGGCGCCCGACGACGACGGCGTCGACCGGGTGCTCGCGCGAGCGCCCGCGCAGCGCCGGATCGATCGTCGCAAGCGTCGTCGTCTCGGCCGGCGTCGGCATGGGCGCGGCGTCGGCGCCGATCTCGGGCGCCATCTGCTTCAGCATGCGGGCGGTGTCCTTGCCGCCCGGCGCGCAGAGATTGAGCCGCTCCTCCTTTTTTTGAACCAGCGCGTTGGCGTAATCGGCGCAATTGTAGCCGCACTGCCCGCAATCCTGCTGCGCCATCGCCGCCATCAGGCGCGGCGCCAGCGGCTTGCCCTGCGCGAGCGCCATCCGCGCGTCGATCGGCATCGCGGGGTCGTGCCACGGCGCGGCGTCATTGTCGGCGAGCGCCGGGCCCGTCGACAACGCTGCGACTCCCGGCGCTTCGCCCGGCGCAAGCGCGGTCGCGCCCTGCATCTGCGGGGCGAGCGCCGCGGCGAACAGGCCGGAGAGCCAGGCGCGCTGCTCCGCCGTGAACGGCGCGCTCTCGGGAATCAGCAGCATCGGCATCGCGCTGATCGGGGCGCTCATGCTTTCGCCATCGCCTGCGCGGCCATCCGCCGAAGCTCCCCATCGTCCACGCGGTTGGCGAAGGCGAAGAAGTCCTCGCTGGCGTCCACGCGGTTGGCGAGATAGGCGCGCAGCAGCGATTCGACGCGCGCCGGAGCCTCGGCTGCGGTCACGTCCGGAATGACCAGGCGGCCGATCTTGCCCTTGTCGGCGTAACCGCCGCCGACGTGAATGTGGTAGCCCTCGACCTGATCCTCGGCGCCTTCGACCGGCGTCTTGGCGGCGAGCAGGCCGATGTCGCCGACGTAATGCTGCGCGCAGGAATGATGGCACCCGGTCAGGTGGATGTTGAGCGGGCGATCCATGGTCAGCTTGGCGTCGAGATGGTCGGCGATGGCGAGCGCATGCGCCTTGGTGTCGGCGGCGGCGAACTTGCACCCGGTGTTGCCGGTGCACGCGACGAGCCCGGCGCGCACGTTCGACACTTCGCAAGCAAGGTCCGCCGCGGCGATGGCCGCGCGCGCCGCATCGATCTTTTCGTCGGTCACGCCGGAGATCAGCAGGTTCTGCCAGACGGTGAGACGGATGTCCCCATCGCCGAAGGTTCGCGCGATATCGGCCAACCGGCGCATCTGATCGCAGGTCATGCGGCCGAGCGGCGTCCACACGCCGATCCAGTTGAGGCCCGGCTGCTTTTGCTTGTGCACGCCGATATGGGACAGGCGATCGATCGGCGGCCGCGGTTCGACGAAGGCGTGATCGGCTCGGGTCAGCTTGCGTCCGAGCTTATCTTCGACGGCCGCGAGAAACGCCGGCGCGCCCATCGCGTCGAGCACGTATTTGAGCCGCGCCTTGGCGCGGTCGGTGCGGTCGCCGCGATCGATGAAGACGCGCACGATCGCGTCGGCCACCGCGCTCGTGTCCTGCGGCGCGACGAGGACGCCGGCGTCGCGCGCGAGGTCCTTGTGGCCGGTGACACCGCCGACGCCGAGCTTGCACCAGACGCCGGGCTCGACGCCGCCGCCTTCGCGCACGCGCACCGCCTGAAAAGCGATGTCGTTGGTGTCTTCGAGCGTGGCGACCATGCCGCCGCCGTCGAACGCGACGTTGAACTTGCGCGGCAGCCCGTAGAGTCCGCGGTCGTTAAGAATGCGGAAGTGCCAGTCGCGCGCGAGCGGCCGCGTGTCGAGCAATTCGTTCGGATCGATCCCCGCCGTCGCCGAGCCTGTGACGTTGCGGATGTTGTCGGCGCCCGAGCCTTTGGGATTGAGGCCGAGACTCGCCAGGCCTTCGACCACTTCGGGCGCGTCCGCCGCGGCGATTTCGCGGATTTGCAGATTGGCGCGCGTCGTCACATGCGCGTAGCCGCCGCCGCAACGCTCGGCGAGATCGGCGACGCCGGCCAATTGCCAGGCGCCGAGCACGCCGTTGGGGATGCGCAGCCGGCACATATAACTGTTCTGCGTCGGCGCGACGTAGAAGAGGCCGTGGAAACGCCAGCGGAAGTTGTCGTCGGGCTTGGGATATTCGCCGGCCCGCGCGCGCGTCTTCATCCGATCGTAAGCGTCGAACGGGTGCTCCGCGCGCTTCCACTTCTCCTGGTCGGCGAGCTTCTTGCCTTCGGCCTCCGCCCGCGCCATGGCGGCGAGATGCTCGGCGTCGGGCCCTGACGGCGCCGCCGCGGACGCGGTCGGCGCGGCGGCGTCCGGCACAATGACGCTGCGTGCGGCGCGCGCGATCTGCAAACCGGACGTGAAGCCTTCCAGAAAGCGTTTCTGCTCGGCCGAAAAGTCCTGATCGCTCACGAAGGCGCGCCTCTATTCCGCGGCGACGGGCGGCGCGCTCGTGGCGACGCCCACCCTCGCCACGGCGGGACGATAGGTCCAGTAGAACGCCAGACCGGTGAAGACGAAGCCGCCGACGATGTTGCCGATGAGAACGGGGATGGCGTTCCAGACCAGCCAGTCGAGGATCGTCGCCTTGGCGCCCATCATCATGCCGGCCGGAATGATGAAGAAGTTGACGACGAGATGCTCGAACCCCTGCGCGAAGAAGATCAGGATCGGCAGCCACGCGCCGACGATCTTGCCGAGCGTGGAGGTGCTGGCCATGCCGAGCACGACGGCCAGGCACACCATCCAGTTGCAGAGGACGGCTTTGACGAGGCAACTGATGAAGCCGGCGGCGCCCATCGAAGCGTAAGCGAGCGTCTTGGCGTCGGCCGTCTGCACCACGCGCAACGCGACGCCGCTCGCCGGCGTGGTCCAGCAATTCGTGTAGGTGAGCGCGACAAGGAACCCGTAGAGAACCGCGCCGATCAAATTGCCGAGCATCACCCAGCCCCAGTTGACGAGCACCTGCGAGAGGCTCGCTTTCCCCTCCATCCAGGGCAGCGGGACAAGCGCGAAGCTGCCGGTCACCAGTTCGAGGCCGAGCACGACGATCGCGACGAGACCGACCGGGAAGATGATGGCGCCGACGATCGGCTGCCCCGTCGTCACCGCCGCCGTGAAGGCTAACGTCGTCGCGACGCCGAGAATGGCGCCCGACAGCATGCCGCGGATCAATAGGTCTCTTGGCGGCAGGGCAAGTTTCGCCGCGCCGCTTTTGATCATGGCGACGGCGACATCGGCTGGCTTCACATAGTCCATGCGCGCACTCCTTCCGGGCTGCTAATTTGCTTCCCTGAAATCGCGTACCGCAACGCAAAAGCGGCGCCAGCCGTCTGCGCGTGGATTGGTCGCGGCAACGCTTTGGCGCGTCAAAGCTTTCGCGTTCGTCCGCGCGCCGTCGCCGCCTCGCGGCGCCGCGCGGCCGGATGGCTATGAGGCAAGCCGCCTTGCGCGACGACATTCGCTCAAAAGTTAGGCGCGAACCCCGAAAGCTTAGCTGGCGCAGCCAGGCTCGAGCAGCATTTCCGCGGTCGGCTGACGCGCGCCGCGTCCGCGCGTCGTCTGCGCCACGAGCGCCACAAAACCGTCCGTCCCGTCCACGCGACGGACGCCCGCGACCGCGAGCGTCGTAGCGGACGGATCGTCGCCCAGCGCCGCGCGCTCGCGCAGGACGAGCCGCAGCACGTTCTCGCGCGCGAGGTCGGCGCCCATCAGCGGATAGGCTGCGTAGGCGAGGCCGCGCAGCCGCGCCGACAGGGGCGTCCATGCGCCCGATGGAGCTTTGGCGGTCAGCGTCGCGATCCGCGCCTTCGTCTCGCGTGAAAGGCAGCCGAGATGGACATGCAACTGATCCTGGCTGCGCGTGTCGCGCGAGTTGATCGCAAGCGCAAAATCGTCGTGCGCAAGGCTGCGGCCGGCGGCGCCCGCCGCCTGCGCCCGCTCGCGCCAGGCGTCTTCGATGTAGTTGGCGGCCGCAGCGGTTGCGAGAAACGGGTCTTCGAGCCCGGTGATGCGCGCGGTCGGGGCGATGATCGTGTCGTCGATGAAGGGCGGCCGCAGCACGATGTAGCCGCTCTCGACGCCGCGCTCGATGTGGACGTCGAGGCAGGGCAGCGCGAGCCCGGTCAGCCGGAAGCTCGCCACGCAAGCCTGATCGACGCGCCAGAGCGCTTGGCGCGAGAACGCCAGCGCCGAGGTCGCGAACGCCGCGCCGGCGCATAAAGCGGCGATGACAAGGCCTTTGCGCATCCGCCCGCCGCTCACGCCTTCATCGCCGCCCGCCGCGTCCCGCCGCGCCTTCGAGGAGCGGCGCGTCGCGCGACAGAATACAGCCCTTGGTTAAAGAACCCATCAGCGGCGGCCGCGGCGCTCGCCCATCCCGTGTCGCAGGATGCGCGACCATTGTTCGGCCGAATAGGGCTTTTGCAGCAGTTCGAACCCGTGCGCGCCTTCTTGCGCGAGCACGGCTGTAGCCGCTGACGGGCGCTGAGGCGTCAAGTCGGTTCGCGCTCCCCGACCGCGGCCGGCGCACGAGGACGCAAGCGATGAATGTGATGACGACCGGCGGGATGGTGGGCGCGACAGGGATCGAACCTGTGACCCCTACCATGTCAAGGTAGTGCTCTCCCGCTGAGCTACGCGCCCGGCCCGCCGCAAACCCGGCGCGCTCGTGAGGCGGGATATACCGGCTCGCCCAAAATGGCGCAAGCTCGGGTCACGAATCAGCGCGGGTCACGGACAGCGCCTCACCGTTGCGGCCGCGGGTCGACGTAGATGTCGCCGTCGCGCACTTCGACGCCCACGCTCTTCAACCGCATGCGCGGGTCGCCCGGATGGCGGCCGGTCGCCAGGTTGAACTCCCAGCCGTGCCAGGGACACACAATGTGCCGGTCGCCGGAGAAGCGCAGGCCGACATGGCGCTGGCCTTCGTCGAGCGTCTCCTCGACGCGGTTGAAAATACGGCCCTGGCAAACGGGCCCCTCGGCGTGCGGGCAGCGGTTCTCATAGGCGACGAGCGCATCCTTGTCGCGAAACACGCCGACCTCGAAGGCGTCGATCGCGACGATGCGATAGTCGCCGTCCTTGAGGTCGTCGAACCGCCCGATCCTGACTGCGCTCATGCCTATCGCGCTCCCCTTTCCTCGTCGCGCGGGCTGGACCCGGCGCGGTTGAACCACATCGCCAAGTCCCACAGGTTGAGGTCGGCCGCGCGCAGCATGGCGGTCGTCGCCATCGCGGTCTCCGTCGCCGTCACGGCGCCGCGCGCGTAAGGCTCGCGGTAATCGCCGGCCTTTTCGGTCTTGAACGCGTAGGCGCGGATCGCAGCGATGAGATGACGCGACAGCGCCGCATCGTCGATGGCGTCGGGCGCGTTCTGCGCGATGGCCCGTTCGACCAGCGCGGCGAAATCCTCCGCGATGTTGCCGACCTCCGCCATCGTTTCACTGAGCCGGAGCGAAGTCGCGCGCAGGCGCCGCCGGCGCGTTGCCACGCTTGTGCGCGGGCACGTCGAGATTGAACAGCCGGGCGGCGTTGAGGCCGAGGATGTTGCGTTTCGCCTGCTCGCTCAGGAAGGGCAGATTGGTGATCGAGCTCGGCAGGTCGAAATCCCAGTGCGGCCAGTCGGAGGCGAAGAGCAGTTGCGTCTCCGCGTTGATCGCTTCGAGCGTCGCCTGCGTCAGCTTCATGTTAGACGTTTCGAGCGGCTGCGTCGAGAAATACATCTCGCGAATGTATTCGCTCGGGCGGCGCTTCAAGAGCGGCGCTTCGGAGGGGCGCATCATGTATTCCGAATCGAGCCGCTGCATGAGGAACGACAGCCACGCGACGCCGCTCTCGATCCACATCACCTTGAGCCGCGGGAAGCGCTCGGGGAGGCCGTTGACGATCCAATTCGTCAGATGCAGCAGGTTGAAATAGACGAAGGACAGCGCGTGCATGCCGAGAAAGCGGTTGCACTGCTGCATCGACTGGTCGCCCCAGTGGAAGCCGGCGTGGAAGCCGAGCGGCTTGCCGCTGGCCTGGATCGCCGCGTAGAGCGGCATGTAATCGTCGTGATAGACCGCCTTGTAGCGTGTCGATGACACCATGAAGCCGACGACGCTCGGGTGCGCCGCGTACTTTTCGACGCAGCGCAACGACGCCTTCGGATCGTTGAACGGCAGATAGAGCATGCCGACGATGCGTCTGTCTTCGGGCGTGATGTCCTCGACAAACCAGCGGTTGTAGGCGTCGCCGAGTTGCACCTCGGCGTCCGTTTGCGGATGCATGCCGAGAAGCAGCATCGGCGTCGGGAAGGCGCACATCACGTCGATGCCCATCGTGTCCATAGCGCGCTGCAAAAGCTGCACCTGGCGGTGGGCCGCGTCGGGCTCGACCTTCTCGAGCATCGCCTGCTGATGCGGGATGCGGCCGAACGCGTCCTGGTAGTTCGTGCCCGGCATGGCGTTCGAGAGGCCGGCGGCCTTGCGCATCTCCTGCGCCTTCGCCATCTGCCGCCATACGTCGCTGTCGATCTTGTCGGTGACTTCCGACCAGAACGCCGCTTCCGACACATGCGCGTCGACATCGACGATGAAGTAATCCTTGAACTTGTCCGTGTGCGGCTTGGCGCGCGCGAGATAGTCGCGGGTGTCCGTCTGATTGTCGATCTTGGGCAGATCGACGACGCGAGGCGGGCGGCTCTGATCGTCCATCGCGATCCTCCCTGAAAATCCGTTGCGCCGACCCTACAGGCGAGACGCCCCGTGTCAAATCGCGGCCGGTCTTGCGTCGCCGCACGCATGTCTACAACCAACTTTGCATACCGGCTCGCCCGATTTTTGGCATTCACGTCAGCAACGGCGGCCATTTCAGCGTGATCGGTGGCGGTTTGCCTGTTGTCGTCGACGGCGAGATCGTCGGCGGCATCGGTGTGAGTTCACGCGCGGCCGAACACGATGTTGTGTGCTGAGGCGGCGATACGCCGTTTCCCAAAGCATCGGTCAGAACGAAACGGTAGCGCTGCTTGCGCCGAATTTCAGGTGACTCGGTGAGCTAAAAGAAAACGATGGTCGCCAGCTTACAACAAGCTGGGCGGCGTGGAACGCGCGAGGCGGGGCCGAGGTTGGAAGCAGCATCTGCATCCGCATCTCTCTCTCGTGGCCAGAGCGCGGGGCGACAAGACGGTGGCGCAAACGCCGAGTCACCGGGTTGCTTTCGCACGCGCTTTGCGGCATAGGAGCCCGACGCGACGGCGTATCGCCGCTGCACGGATGCGGGTGTAGCTCAGGGGTAGAGCACAACCTTGCCAAGGTTGGGGTCGAGGGTTCGAATCCCTTCGCCCGCTCCAGTTTTACTTTTATAATCAGCTGTGTAGGACGGTCCCTTGGGACCGTTTTGCTTTTACCATGCCTGCCAGACCGGGAAAGCAGCGGGAAGGTCAGGAGCGGCCTAGCCTGCATTAAACTTGGCAAGCGCCCCCAACCGCCGATTGGCGCCCGCACGACGGGCCAGCGCGAGCTTCGACCCTGGCGGAAATCAGCTAAGCTGTGCGATCATCGGCCGAACGCCCTATAGGCTTGGAACACGCATGCCGCTGCTCGCCCTTTGGTCTTCCAATCGAGACGCCGTCGGCGAGTTCAGCATCGAGCAGGTTGTCGCGACGGCTGGCGACGGCGCGCTCCGCGACGGCTCCCTATGCTCGACCGAGCTTCGCGACTACCTCGCTCAGATCCCCACCGCCAAGATCGCCGCTTACGTGGATCAATGCTTGGAATCGAGCGTCAACAAGGGCGGCTTGGTCCTTCAGGATTTGGTCAACGAGTTGGGGCGGCGGCTCGACTATGAGGTGACGAACGGACGCTACCAAGGCGTGGTCAACGCCATCGGGTATGACGGAATTTGGCGCTCCCCCGAGGATCACTCGATCATCGCGGAGATCAAGACGACGGACGCCTACCGCCTCGCGCTCGACACGCTCGCGGGTTACCGCGACCGGCTGGCGGCGGCGGGGCAGCTTCGAGAATCGTCGTCGGTTCTGATCGTCGTCGGTCGCCAGGATACGGGCGAACTCGAAGCGCAGATCCGCGGCTCGCGCCATGCCTGGGACATCCGCGTCATCAGCGCGGAAGCGCTTTTGAAATTGGTGCAACTCAAGGAGAACGCGGACGGTCCTGAGACGGGGCGCAAGATTCGCAGCCTGCTCGCGCCGATGGAGTACACGCGCCTGGATCGCATGGTGGACGTCATGTTCACGACGGCGACGGATGTGGAGGCGGCGACCGCCGACGTGATCGAAGAAGCGGATGATGATCAGCAGGCCGCTGGTGGGAAAGGCTCGCCGAAAGGCGCCTGGGAGTTCACGGCTAGCGGTCTTCTGCAGGCGAAGCGTGAAAAGATTATCACTGCAATCGGCCGTGAGCACGGGACGCCGCTGATTCGAAAGAGCGGCGCGCTATTCTGGACCGCAGACCATCATCTTCGCGCCGTTTGCTCGATCTCGAAGCGCTATGTGAAGAGAAACGCCTATCCCTCTTGGTACGCGTACCACCCGCAGTGGGACGAGTTTCTCAGCGAGGCTGATCAGTCTTTCTTGGTGTTGGGCTGCATGGACCTCGATGTCGCGTTCGCGATACCGCGAAAAGAGCTCACGTCGCGCCTCGACGCGCTGAATAAGACGACGAAGGAGGACGGAACGCATTATTGGCACATTCACATCGTCGAAAGGGCTGCCGGGCAATACGCGATCGTTTTGCCGAAGATCCGCGATGCGCTCCCGCTCGAAGCGTTCAAAATCGCAATCTGAGACAGAGACAGCGTCGCGAGCCGGCTTTCGATGGCCGGCGGTCGGTCGATCACGCGCGGGTTTGCAGCGCCCGCCAGATCGTTTCGGCGGTCAGCGGCAGGTCGACGTGGCGCACGCCGCGGCTCCACAGCGCGTCGACCACCGCGTTGGCGATGGCGGCCGGCGGCCCGATCGTCCCCGTCTCGCTGCCGCCCTTGACGCCGAGCGGATTGCTGGGCGCGGGCGTTTCCATGAACGCCGACCTGACCTTCAAGACGTCTTTGGCGCGCGGCATGGCGTAGTCCATGAACGTCGCGGAGAGAAGCTGCGCCTTTTCGTCGTAGGCGATCTGCTCCATCAGCGCCTGACCGACGCCTTGCGCAAAGCCGCCCTGCACCTGCCCTGCGACGATCATCGGATTGATGACGACGCCGCAATCGTCGACCGTGAAGTAGTCGCGGATCGTCAGCGCGCCCGTCTCCTCGTCGATCTCGACGACCGCAAGATGGATCGCCAGCGGATCGTTCGAATCCGACGGCTCGTGCGAGATCATGCACTCGAGGTTGGGATCGACGCCTTTGGGCAGATTGAACCCGCGGTTGGCGGCGGTCGCCACCTCGCGAAACGTCATCGCGCTGTTGGTCGCTGCGGCCGAAAAGACCCTGTTCGACAGGCGCAGCGCGGCGGCGTCGACGCCGAGCCGATGCGCCGCGATGACGCGCATCTTCTCCGCGATCACGGTCGCCGCCCGATAGACCGCCGCGCCGCCGACGGAGGTCGAGCGCGAGCCCCAGGTGCCGTTGCCGAAGGGCACGCTCGCGGTGTCGCCTTCGACGACGGCGATGTCGCCGACATCGACGCCGAGCCGGTCTGCGGCGATGGCGGCGTAGGTGATCTCGTGACCCTGCCCGTGGTTGTGCGTGCCGACGAGCACATGCGTCTTGCCGTCGGCGTGGACGCGCACCAGCGCCGTCTCGTAGCCGCCGTGGAGCGCGCCGCTGCGCGCAAGATTGGCGCTCGGGCCCGATCCCGACTTTTCGAAAAACCCGGCGAGGCCGATGCCGATCAGCTTGCCGTTGGCCTTGGCGCGCGCCTGCTCCTCGCGCAGGCGGCCGTAGCCGGCCATGTCGACGAGCATATCGAGGAGTTTGGGCGGGTCGGCGCAGTCGAAGACGCGGCCGACCGGCGAGCGATACGGGAATTGCTCGCGCGACAGCAGGTTGCGGCGTCGCATTTCGACGACGTCGAGGCCCATTTCGCGGGCCCCGTTTTCAAGCAGACGCTCGTTGACCAGCGCCGCCTCGGGACGGCCGGAGCCGCGGTAGGGGCCGACCGGCGTGGTGTTCGTGTAGACCGCGCGCACGCGCAGCCACAGCGCCGGCGTGCGATAGAGGCCCGTCACCGTCTGCGGATAGGAATTGCCCGGGATGCTCGGCGCGAAGTTCGAGAGGTAAGCGCCCAGCGCGGCGATCGTATCGACTTCGAGACCGAGGATGCGCCCTTGCGCGTCGAACGCCATGCGCGCCTTCGTGTAATGATCGCGTCCGTGCGTCTGCGACTGGAATTCCTCGGTGCGCGTCGCCGTCCATTTGACCGGCGCGTTGAGTTCGCGCGCCATCCACACGATCGTCGAAACCTCCGGCATGAAGCCGCCCTTGGCGCCGAAGCTGCCGCCCACATCGGGCGCGACCACGCGCAGCTTCGTCTCGGGAATGAACAGCGTGTGCTGACAAAGCCATTGCTTCAGCATGTGCGGCATCTGCGTCGTCGCCCACAGCGTCGTCTCGTCGAGCGCGGCGTCATGGCGCGCGACAAACGAATGCGGCTCCATGGGCGAACCCAGGACGCGGTTGCTGACGAGATCGAGGCGCGTGATGTGGGCGGCGCGGGCAAAGGCGCGCTCGGTCGCCGCCTTATCGCCCTTGACGACTTCCGTCACGAGGTTCGCGCCGAACCGCGGATGCGCCAGCGGCGCATCGGGGTCGAGCGCATGGCGCGTGCTGGCGATCGCCGGCAGTTCTTCGTACTCGACGATCAACGCCTCCGCGCCCGCAATCGCGTCGGCGTGGGTTTCGCCGACGACCGCGGCGACGACGTCCCCGACGTGACAGACGCGATCGCGCGCGAAGGCCGGCCGCAGCGCCTCGTTCATCGGGCGGCCGTCGCTGAAGGGCATGGGATGGACGCAGGTGAGTTCGCCGAGGCCCGCTGCCCGCCAGTCGGCGTCCGTCACGACGCGGACAACACCCGGCGTGGCGCGCGCCGGCTTTGTGTCGATCGCGCGAATGCGCGCATGGGCGTGCGGGCTGCGCGCGAAGGCGACATGCAGCATGTCGGGGAAGACGAGGTCGTCAACGAAGCGGCCGCGTCCGGTCAGGAAACGCCGGTCCTCGGGGCGCGGCAAAGGTTGGCCGACGAACATCAAGCCGATCCCGCGCGCGTCATCGCGCTAACGATAGACGGCCGGCGCGCCCGGTTGGCCGGCGAGCAGATGATCGAGCTTGCGATTGAGGAAGTCCCACGTGTGCTCGACGTGGATAGGCGTCATCATCTGCGAATGGCGCGTCTCGCGCACCGCGCGCGAGGGCATCGACGTCTTCATGTCGGCGCCGGAGCCGATGACATGCGCCCGGCACGCCCGCTCAAGGAAGACGCCGACGCAGGTCGCGTGCTCGATCGAGGTTCCGCAGAAGACCGCGCCGTGATTGGCTATGAGCACGACGAACGACGCGCCGAGCGAGCGCGCCAGCGCGTCGCCTTCCTCCTTCGTCTTGATCAGCGCCACCGGCGCGTCATGCCGCGGGATGTCGATGAAATAGTCGGCGTCGAGCGTGTAAGGAAGGATCGGCTCGCTCGAAGCCGAACTCACGCAGGCGTAGAGCGGATGCGTATGCGCGACGACCTCGACGTCAGGCCGCCGGCGGAAGATTTCGGAATGGATCGTCCATTCCGAATGGCGGCCGCCCGAGCCGGCGATCTGAGTCCCGTCCATGTCGACGAGGACGAAATCCTCGGGTCCGAGGATTTCGCCGAGACCCATGCGATTGCGCTTGAGCCAGAAGCCGCGGCCCTGAGGATCGCGCAGCGACACATGGCCGAGCGAGAAGTCGCCGTGGCCTTCCATCTCGAGGATGCGGCAGCATCGCGCGAGCTTCGTCAGGCTGTCGCGAAGCGCCGGCGTCATGTCGTCCATGAGGCTCTCCGCCGTCGCCAGTTCAAAGCTTGTAGCCAAAAATGTCACAACCGGAGACACGCTCGACGTAGCGGCCGAAGCGGTACTTCATTTCCGGCGCGTCGAAGGGCGGCTGCTGCAGCTTCTGTTCGGCGTCGGTGAAGGGCTCGACTTCCAGGACCACGAAGGTGTGGCCCGGCGCGTTGGGCTCGTCCACTTGTGCAAAGCCTGATTCGAGCTCCGCGAGCGAGGTGAACTCGAACACGCGCTTGAGGCCGAGCGAGCGCGCCAGCGCGGCGTAATCGTTGTCGGCGGCGTTCGGCAGCGCGGCGTTCGAGGTGGCGCCGTAGCCGCGGTTCGAGACGAGGAAATGCGTGAGGTTCGGCAGATCGAGCTGCCGCTCGACCATCAGCATGCCCGGATTCATGCAGAAGGCGCCGTCGCCCATGAAGGCCCAAATCTTCATCTCCGGGCGCGCCATGGCGAGGCCGGACCCGAACAGGGTCGCGAGGCTCATCGAGGCGTCAAGATAGAACGTCGCCTCGCTGTCGCGCGAAACCTCCCACCACGCCTGTCCCGAATTGCCGGCGGAGGTGACGACGAGCTGATCCTTGCGGCGCTCGGCGAGAAAGCGAAAACAATCGACGTATTTCATGGCGCCGGCCTCACTTCAGGAGGTCGCGCGTGAGCGCGACGACGGTCGGGCGCGAGAACGTGCGGCTGTGATGATACGCGCGGGAGATCGTTTTGATGTCTTTCGGCTCGTTGACGATCATGTAGGGCAGGCTGATCGCGTCGAGCACGGGCAGCAGATAGAGCCCGTTCGAGATGTGGTGCTTGTGATGATCGCCCGGCGCGCCGCGCAGCGTCGTCAGCAGCAGCAGCGGGATTTCGTAAGAATAATTGATTTTGGTGATCGCGTAGATGACCGTCATCAGGCCCGAGGCGCCCATCAGCGCCGCCGACCCCATCGCTCCCATGTAGGCGCCGGCGCACAATCCGATCGCCGATTCCTCCCGGTTGACGCGCACGTGGCGGATGCGCGTGTCGCGATCGAGTTCGGTGATGACGTCGGCGATCCAGTTGTCCGGCAAGCTCGCGACGAGTTTCACGTCGCAATGCGCCAGTTCGTCGACGATGCGCTTGGCGACCTCTTCCGGCTGACTCACGCTGGCTCCCGACCTGGAGGACGCGATGCGGCGCTGAGGGGTTCGAGCTGCGCGCAAGGCGTGGATGGACTGTGCCGAAGGGCGCTTGCCATTTCAAGAATTAAGTTGCATTCCGCAGATGAAACGCGGTGTTCCGCGCCCCGCATCGTTCGCCGCGCGCCCCGCTCGCCTAGACTTGTCTACGCCAACCGAACGACTCCGATGATCGACGCTCTCATCCACGCCGAAATGAAACGCTGCGGCATTTCGCTCGCCGCGACCCTGCCGGACGATTGGGTCGCGCCGCTGATCCGCCGCATCGAGGGCGACGACGCCATGCGCCATGTGCCGGTCGCGCGCGAGGCGGAAGCCGTCGCCGTGTGCTCGGGCGCGTTCTTCGCGGGCGCGCGGTCGGCCGCGATCATGGGCGCGACGGGCCTTCTCACCTGCACGGGAGAACTCGCGACGCTCAACCTGAGGCACCAGATCCCGGTGTTTCTGATCGTCAGCCAGCGCGGCTCGATCGACGACCATCGCATCTATCAGGAGGTGCAAGGCCGGCGCACGCTGTCGCTGCTGCAAGCCTACGATTTTCCCTACCACATCATTAATCGCGCCGAGGACATCGGCGATCTTTCGAACGCTTACGAGACCTGCCGTCTGCAGAAGCGGCCTTTCGTCCTGTTCCTGACGCGGCGGCTGATCAAAGGCGTGGAGAAAACGGCATGAGGGCGCGCGAGGCGATCGAAGCGCTGGCGGCGAATCGCGGCGACGCGATCGGCGTCTGCGCGCTGGGCATGGCGGCCAACGAATGGTGGGACGCCACGCACTGCGAAGAGACGTTCTACATGCACGGCGCGATGGGGTTCGCCGCGAGCTTCGCGCTCGGCCTCGCCGTGTGCCTTCCAGATGAGCCCGTCTGGCTCATCAACGCCGATGGGTCGCTCTGCATGAATCTCGGCTGCCTCGTCACCGAAGCGGGCCAAGCCCCGAAGAACCTGCGTCACTTCGTCGTCGACAACGGCGTCTACCAGACCGTCGGCGGCGTACCCATGGTCAATCAACGCCGGACCGACTATGCCGCCATCGCCCGCGGCGCCGGGTTTCCCAACGCCGAGACGTTCGACGATCTCGCGTCGCTGAACGAGGCTCTCCCGCGCATCGCCAAAACGCCCGGCCCGAGCCTCACCGTGCTTCGTGTCGAGCCCGAGACATCCTTTCAGCATGTCCCGCCGATGACCTACGAGGGGCCGGAGATGAAATATCGTTTCGGCCGCGCCATGGAGCGGCGGCTCGGAATCAAGGTGTTCGGCGAGCAGGGCTACTGAGCGCGGTCAAGCGCGCAGCGCCGCGAGCACCGCGCCCGAATCGGCGACGAAACCGAAACATTGGCGGGTGTTGTAAAGCGTCGCCTGCAAGCAGAAGTCCGGCGAGGTCGTGGCGACGCAATCCTCGAGCAGGATGCAGTCGTAGCCGAGAAAGTTGGCGTCTTGCAGCGTGCAGAGCACGCATTGGTCGGCGTTGACGCCGGCGAAGAGCAGCGTCGTCACGCGGAGGTTGCGCAGGATGCTGTCGAGTGGCGTGTCCTGAAAGCCGGACATGCGGTATTTCGCGACATGGATGTCGCCGGCCTCGCACGCGAGCTCGTCGACGACTTGCGCCGACCAACTGCCGAGTTCCAGAACCTTCGCGCCTGATCGCGGCAACGGGTCGCCGAGCCCGACGCCTTCGCCGCTTGGCTTGTAGACGTGCAGCAGCGACGGGCTGAGGTTGAGACGATCGGGACGATTGCCCCAGTTTAGCCAGACGATCGGCGTCGCGGCGCGACGCAACGCGGGCAGAAGCTTCGACAGGGGGGCGATCGGCCCGCGCGCCGGGGTCACATCGACGCCGATATGCGCCAGCCAGCCGTCCGGATGGCAGAAGTCGTTCTGCATGTCGACGACGACGATCGCGGTGCGCGCGGCGTCGAAGGTCACGCGCTTGGGGCCGGCCTGCACGGTGAGCGGGCGCGGCGCGATGGGCGCCCGCACGAGATCGGCGCTCGCGTCGGAGACGCGCCATTCGTTGCGGGCGCTGGAGCCAAGCGGCGTCGTCGGCTTGTCGTCCATGGTCGTTTATCCGCCCGTCAGCACGCGGACATCCTCCGCATCGAGCGCCATCGGCTCGCCGTTGCGGATGAGTTCGGCGAAGCCCTCGTTCGGCGTCATGACGGTCAGCGTGTAAAGCCTGCCCGGCCCGGTGTTCTCGACGACGTGCTCCGCGCCCGGCCGCAGCAGGAACGAATCGCCCTTCTTGATCGCGACGCTCTCGCCGCCACAGCGCGCCACGCCCTCGCCGTGCAGCACGTAGAAGAACTCGTGCGCCGCGGCGTGCGCGTTTGGCGGCGTCGCCCCGCCTTGGGCGAAGATCTCGACGACGAAGATGTTGTCGATCTTATCCTTTCGCCCATCGAAGAGGATCGCGAAATAGTTCGTGTCGTTCGGCGCGATACGGAACGCTTTGGCGGCGGCCGCGCTCTCGAAACTGAACGCCTTCATCAGGCCGAGCCCGCCAACCGCCGGTCGAAGGCGTCGGTCGGCAGTTCGAGCGAGAACCGCTCGTCGGCTTCGCTCTCGAGCTCGAAGCGGCCGGGGTTGAGCAGCCCGTACGGGTCGACCTCCCGCTTGAAGGCGAGGTCGCGCGCGGTGATCTCCTTCTTGCCGACCGCGCGGACGTTCGACGTATGCGAGTTCGACACGACCGCGCCCGCCGCCTGCATCTCGCGCACGAGCGTCGCCATCTGCTCGGGGCTTTCGTAGAGGAAATAAGGCGAACCGCCGCCGACAAGGGCGCCGCCGATGCGCAGCAATTCCATGCGCATGGGGCCGTGATGGCCGACGCGCGCATGCACGCGTTCGATCAGACCGGCGAGATCGGGGCTTTTGAAAAAGCCTTCCAGCACGGTGCGATCCGGCTCGTGCTTTTGGATCTGATAGAGCGCGTGGCCGAACGTGTAGTCCGTAATGGGGCCGCCGCAAGGCCCCTCGCCTTCGGGCGCGGCGCAGACGATGCGGCCGCCGCTCTCCGCGACGAATTGCGTGAACTCCTCCCAACTGTCCTCGCCGATCATCGTCGAGACGACCGAGTGGCCTTCGGGCGTAAACGATTCGTAGGTGCCGAAAAGCCGGGGCGTCGGCCATTCCTGAATCGAGACGACCTTCTTCAGGATACCGGTCGACTCCGCCAGCGCGATGCCGAAGCGCACCGCCTGCATGTATTCGTGAAAGGCGACGACCGTGTCCGTCCAGCGCCAGGCCGGCGCCAGCGGCATGGCGATCTCCGTCACGATTCCGGTGGCGCCGTAGGTGTGGTGGATCAATTGCGCGTCGCGGCCGGCGAGTTCGATGACGCGCGGCTCGTCCTCCAAGGTGACGATCTGCGCCGCCGCGACATTGCCGCGGTCGCGCAGCGTGCCGTAGACGACGGAGCCCGGGCCGCCCTGGCCGCCGCACACATGGCCGCCGATCGTCGCGGTCTTCTTCGTCGTCGGATGAAAGCGCAACTCCCAGCCGATCTTGCGCGCCTCGTCGTCGATGGCGGCCATGATCGTACCGGCCTTCGCGCGCACCATGCCGGGCCGCAGCGTCATGACGCCGGCGTAGCCGCTCATGTCGAGGAGGATTCCGCCGCGCAGCGGCACGCTCTGGCCGTAATTCGCCGTGCCGCCGCCCCGTTCGGTGATCGGGATCTTAAACTTGACCGCCGCGCGCGCGACGCGGACAACCTCGTCCATCGTCGTCGGCGACACGACGACATCGGCGCGCTTGCCTTGCAGCATCTGTTTCAGCAACGGGCTGATCGCATAGCGGTCGCGGCTCTTGATGCGGATTTTCAGCGGATCGTCGGTGCAGGCGATCCCCTCGATATCGGCCATAAGTTCCGCGATTGGATACATCGTCTCGCTCCGTCGCGCAGCGGTTCGCAAGGTCCATACCATACGCAGCCCCCATCGCTGGCGCCGTTGTTGCTGGTTCGAACGAAGCGGGTCGCCAGCCGCGCGCGGCTTCGACCGTTATCCTTGCCGGCGCTTCTCGTCTTGGGTCGCCGTCGTTCGGAGTGAACTATGAAAGCCTGGGCACAATCGCGCCGTTTTGCCTGTTTCATGGGCGCGGCTCTGCTGGCCGTCGCCGCCACCGCCGCCCGCGCCGATGATCACGTGATCCTGCAGCTCGACTGGATTCCGACCGGCAATCACCAGGCGCCCTTCGCTGGGATCAAGGAGGGCTTCTTCGCCGCCGAACACATCGACCTCGAAATCCGCCGCGGATCGGGCGCGGCGGATTCGCTGACGAAAGTCGCCACCGGCGCTGCGCAGTTCGGCTACACCGACATCGCCAATCTGCTTTCGACGCCCGGAACGGGCGTCAAGGCCATCATGTCGATCGATCGCGACGTGCCGCACGCGGTCCTCACCCGCGCGGACACCGGGATCAAAAGCTTCGCGGACCTGCCCGGCCATTCGCTCGGCACCGCGCCGACCGCCTCGTCGAATCTCTACTTTCCGCTCGTACTCCAGGACGCAAACGTCGATGCGAGCAAGGTCAACATCGTCAATGTCGATCCCTCGGCGCTCGGCCCCATGCTGCTGACGAAACGCATCGACGGCGCGATCATGTGGACGACCAACATCCCTCGCCTCAAGCCGGAGGCCGACAAGGTCGGCATCTCGATCGTGTCGCTGCCTTTCGACATCGTCGACAGCAGCATGTACGGCACCGTCGTCATCGCCAGCGAGAAAACGCTTCAGACGCAAGCCGATCTGGCGAGGCGCTTCATCGCCGCGATGCGCAAATCCTATCTCTACACGCGCGGCCATCCCGACGAGACGGCCGCCTATGTGAAATCGCTCAACCCGCAGCAGAACCTGGATTACGAACTCGCCGGGCTCAAGGAAGCCGGCAAGCACATCTACACGGGCAAGGACGACGATCGCACCTTCGGGACGATGGAGCCGTCGAAGGTCAAGACAACCTACGAGTGGATCGTGCGCGCGACCAAGGCCGACCCTGCGGCCGACCCGGAACGCTTCATCGACCGCGCCTTCGTCCCCAAGGGCTGACATGTCGCCCGCCGCGCAACACGCGCAAGCCGATGTCGAGGCCATTCGCGTCGACAGGCTGAGCCACGCCTTCCGCGCCAGCGACGGCGCCTCCGTCATCGCCTTGCGCGACGTCGGCCTGAGCGTCGGCGCCCGTGAGTTCGTGTCGATCGTCGGTCCCTCCGGCTGCGGCAAGTCGACGCTTCTGCGCATCATCGCCGGCCTCGTGACGCCGACGACCGGGCAGGTCTCGGTTCTCGGCGCGCCGGTCGGCGCGCGCCGCGGCGATGTGGCGCTGGTCTTCCAGCGTCCGGCTTTGCTGCCGTGGTTCAACATCCTCGACAACGTGCTGTTTCCGCTGCGGCACATGAGGCGGCCGGTCGGCGCCGCCGAAACGCGGCGCGCCAAAGATTTGCTCGCCATGATGGGCATCGCCGACTTCGCCAAGCTTCGCCCGCGCGAATTGTCCGGCGGCATGCAGCAGCGCGTCGGCATCTGCCGCGCGTTGATCGCCGATCCGAAGCTCTTATTGATGGACGAGCCTTTCGCCGCGCTCGACGCCCTGACGCGCGACGAACTCGGCGCCGAGCTCCTTCGCCTCTGCGCCGAAATTCCGAAGGCCGTTCTGTTCGTGACGCACTCGATCCCCGAGGCCGTCATGCTGAGCGACCGCGTGCTCGTTATGACGCCCCGGCCGGGCCGCTTTCGGCGCGACTGCGCGGTTGCTCTGCCGCGACCGCGCGAGGCTCACATCATCCGCGAGCCGATCTTTCAGGAAATCTGCAGCGATGTCCGAGACGCCATCTCTTGATCTGTTTGCGCCGAAGCCCGTCGAGGGGCCGGCGCGCGCCTGGCGCGCGGTCAAGGGCCCGCTGATCTCGGCGACCGTCATCGTCGGCCTGTTGGCGGCCTGGGAATTCGGCGTCCGCGCCTTCCACGTCCCGGACTTCATCCTGCCCGCCCCATCCGAAATCTGGCGCGACACCGGCGACGTCGGCTGGGGCCTCGTCGGGCACGCGCGTGCCACGCTCGTCACGATCCTCGGCGGCTATCTCATCGCCTTCGCGATCAGCCTGCCGCTCGCCATCGGCCTTTCGAGCTCCCGGTTCTTCTCGCATGCGCTCTACCCGTTGCTGATCATCAAGCAGTCGGTGCCGGTCGTCGCTCTTGCGCCGATTCTGATCGTGATCCTGGGCGCGGGCGAGGCGCCGCGCATCGCGATCACGGTGCTGATCGCGCTGTTCCCGATGGTGGTCTCGACGACGACCGGCCTGTCGAAGACGCCGACGGAGCTGCTCGAACTCTCGCGGGCGATGGGCGCGTCCTGGTTCAAGCAACTGATCGACATCCGCCTGCCTTCGGCCGTTCCGTACATTTTCAGCGGCGCGAAAATATCCATGACCCTGTCGGTCGTCGGCGCGGTGGTCGGCGAATTCGTCGCCGCCGAGCGCGGCCTGGGTTATCTGATCTACACGTCGACCGCCTATTTCCACGTTTCCATCGCGTTCGGCGCGATGATCGTGCTTTCGCTGATCGGCCTCGCGCTGTTTCAGAGCGTCGCGTTGATCGAACGCGCGCTGTTCGCCTGGGCGATCGCGGAGGAGCGCGACATCGGCTGACGCGCGCCGGCCCTCACTGCGCGACAGCGGCGGTCTTCGTCTTGTCGCCGAGGAGTCCGTAGAGAACGATCAGCGTCAGGCCGCCCGTCACCGCCGACTGCGTGAGGATGAGCTGGACGGTGAGCGGCAGCGCCTTCGTCGTTTCCGGCGACACCAGCAACCCGCCGAGGCCCACCATGAGCGCGGCGCCGGCGATGATGAGGTTGCGGTCGTCCCAGGTCACGGTCGACAGAAGATGGACGCCGTGCACGAGCACGATGCCGAACAGGATCGTCGCGACGCCCGCGAGCACCACGGAAGGCGCCAGCACCAGCAGCATGTCGAACTTGACGCAACTGCCGAGCGCCGCGAGCAGCACGCCGGCGGCGAGCGTCGCGTAGCGCGAGCCGACGCGCGTCGATCGCAACATGCCGATGTTGTCGGGGTAGACCGTCGTGCTGAAGCTGCCGAGCAGGGCGGCGAGGATCGAGCCCAGAGCCGCCGAGAAGGAGCCCTCCGCCATGCGCAACGGCGTCAGCGGCTGGCGGCCCCAGTCGGCGACGACTTGATAGAGCGCCATGCAGGTGATGCTCGACGGCACGAGCACGAACACGAAAACCGCCACCGCGTCGGCCCGAACCTCGAAGCCGAACGGAAACAGCTTCGGCGTGACAAGCCAGGGCGCGGTCAGCACCGGCGTGAAGGAGATCGGCAGGAAGCTCGAGTAGCAGGCCGTGCCGACGATGAGCCCCGTCAGGATCGCCCCCCGACGCAACCAGCGGCCGCCCTTCAGCGTCATGACGACGAAGACGGCGGCCGTCACGAAGCCGGCCAAAAGATTGATGAGCGGGAAGCCGGGACTCTGCGGTTGCCCGATCCAGTTGGGCAACGACACGCTGGCGATCTGGATCATCAACAGCATGACCATGATTCCGCTGATGAGCGGGGTTCTGAAAAAGCCGCCGAACAGCGCGATGAAGCTGAGGCGGCGAACCGGGATCGACAGCAAAGCCCAGACGATCGAGGCGACGAAGAACGACCCGTAGCCGACGGGGAGCCCGGCGCCCGGAATGTGGCCCAGCACGAGGAGGCCGAGGAAACTGCCGACATAGGGACCCTGCACGATCGGCAAGCGCAGGAACCCGACCGACTGAAACACCGTGACGAACCCGGAGACCAGGAAGGTCATTCCGTAGATGTAGGCGATCTCATCGTTCGGCATCTGGAACGCGCGGCCGAACAGGCCGGGGAACACGAACATGCCGGTCATGCCGAAGATGTTCTGGAAGGCGAGCACCGCAAGCTGACTGAACGGCAGCGTCTGGTCGATCCCGACGTCGAACGTTTGCGGTTCGACGGCGGTCGCCTCGTTCGCTGCCATGATGGTCCCCCCAAGCGCGGTCTCGTTTTTAGGCCGAAAAGTCCGCGCCGCGCGACCATAGAAAGCGGCGCGGGATCGAGCAAGGAAAGCGAAACGGGGGCGCCGGGCGGCCGACGCGCGGGTTTCGCTCGTCCCTCGTCGGGGCCGACGCCGGCGCCACAATTGACCGACCGGCGGGTTGCGTGTTGAACGCGGCGCGGCAACCTGCAATGGTCCGCCGCACGGTCAGTCTGTCCGGACAAATACGAGCCGGCGGAGACGTGGAGCGCGTGGGAATGGCTGTTGAGGTTCGGTCCTTCGACATCGTGGATCCCGGCGATCTGTCGGGCCTCGACGAAGCCGTTGCGGCCGTCGGCGCGGGCTCGATCCGCAAGCTCGCGCTGTTCATGAAGGTCGGCGGCGAGTATGAGGACGGCTCGCGCGAGCGCGCCAAGGCCGCCGCCGCCGCGATCCTCGAAAAGCACGCGCTCGCCGACCGGACCGAGACGGTGACGGTGATCGGCTCCGAAGGCGCCTCGACGCCTTTCGGCTACGCCTTCCTCGATCTCGGCGCGACAGGCGCGCCGGGCTCCGCGCCGAGGCTGGCGATCGGCGTCGCCCATGTGGCGCCGCCGGCCGAAACCGACCTCGATCGCGCCGCAGGCCTCCCGAAGATCGTCGCGGCCGTCCGCGCCGCCATGGCAGACGCCGGGCTCGGGCCGCACGAGGTCGCGACGGTCATCGTCAACGCGCCCTCGCCGACGACCGGCGACGTGAAGACGCGGGGCCGGCTCGCGCGCGCCGCCGCCGCTCTGGGCGCGGGCGTCGCGATCGGCGAACTCGCCGCGGACGCCGTCGAGGACGCGACGATCGGACGCGACGACATCCACGTGGCGCGGGTGCAGACCTATACGGGGCCGACGATCCGCAACACCGAAGCGATCGTCATCGGCAACAAGGCAGGCCAGGGCGGCGACCTCGTCGCCTGCGCCTGCGTGACGAAGGAGCTCACCGACCTCCGCTCGCTGAAAACGATGCTGCGGGCCGCAGGCCTCGCGCTCGACGGCGACGGCGAACTTGTGGCGCCGCATCGCGTGCGCGCGATCCTCGCCAAAGCCGGCGTGCGCGCCGACGGCCATGTGCTCGGCGCGCCGACGACGATCTACAATTCCGTCACGCCGCCCGAGAAGCACGTGCGCGCGGCGCTGTCGGGCGTCATGGGCGCGCTGTTCCAGACCACGCGCGTCTTCAGCACCTTCGATCCCGTCCAGCAGGCGCCGGTCGGCGGGGGAACCTATTGCTGCGTCGTCGACGCGGCGCAGTCGTAAACAATCAAGTCCAGAGCGGGAAGCGATGCAGCAAGATGATCGGGTTTTGATCGTGGGCGCCGGGCCGGTCGGCGCGATCACGGGGTTGAGCCTCGCCCAGCAAGGGATTTCGGTATCGCTGTTCGACCTCGCGCCGGCGCCCCCCGACGACCACCGCGCTGCGACGTTGCAGCCTTCGACGCTCGATCTGTTTGCGGAGTTCGGCCTGACCGAAGAGCTTCTGCGGCGCGGCATCAAATCGCGCTACTTCCAGTGGCGGGACCGCGTCACGATGCAGGTCGTCGCGGAATTCGACTACGGGCTGCTCTCGACCGTCTCGGCGCATCCCTACGTCATTCAGATCGAACAGCACAAAACGGTCGACGTCATTCTCAAGGCGGCGCAACGCTTCGCCGATTTCGATCTGCATCGTCCGGTGAACGTCGTCGCCGTGCGCCAGGACGCCGACCACGTGGAAATCGACATCGATCACGACGGCGAGATCGAGACGCGGCGCGGCCGCTACCTGATCGGCTGCGATGGCGGCCGCAGCATCGTGCGCAAAACCTCGGGCGCGAGCTTCGAGGGCTTCACCTGGCCGGAGCGCTTCAACATCGTCGCGACGAGGAACGATTTCGCGGCGACGCACGGGTTTCGCTTTCGCAATTACTGCGCGCATCCCGAGCGATGGGTGTCGCTGATGAAAGTGCCCGGGGAGGACGACCAGGGCGTGTGGCGCTGCGTCTTTCCGGCCAAGACGGCGGAGAGCGACGAAGAGGTCATGAGCGACGCCTGGATTCAGGCGCGCTTCGCGGAATGCTTCCCAGACTGGAAGCCGCACGAGATCATTCACCGCAACATGTACAGCGTGCATCAGCGCGTCGCCGGCTCGTTCCGCGAGGGGCGCATCGCGCTCGCCGGCGACGCCGCCCATGTCAACAACCCGATCGGCGGCATGGGGATGAACAGCGGCTTCCAGGATGGGCTCAACCTCGCCAAGAAGATCGGCGCGATCTGGCGCGGCGCGGAGCCGGACCCGCTGCTCGACCGTTACGATCGCCAGCGCCGCCTGACGGCGATCGAATATGTGCAGGCGCAATCGATCGCCAACAAGAAGACGCTCGAAGAACGCGACGAGGCGCGGCGCAAGGCGGCGCTCGACGACCTTCGCCGCAAGGCGGACAATCCGGCCGAGCATTTCGATTACGTGCGCCGCGGCTCGCTCATCGCGATGTGGGAGAAATCCGAGGCGATCGAGTAGCGGCGAACGCGCCTTGGCGCGGAACTCGCATGGACGGACTCGTTGCGGTCAGGGCGAGAGCAAGGGTTGCACGGAGATTGATATGCGCAATGGATTTTATCGACATCCTCGATCCAAGGCGGCCGTGTCGCGCGCCTTGCGGCTGAGCCTCGGGCTTCTTGCGGGCCTGACCGCGACGACGACGTGCGCCCGCGCCGCCGATTGGCCGACGCGGCCGACGACGGTCATCGTTCCCTTCGCGCCCGGCGGCAACACCGACACGATGGCGCGTCTTCTCGCCAAGGGCTTGTCGGAGCGGTTGGGCCAAGCCTTTGTCGTCGACGACCGGGCCGGCGCTTCGGGCGCCATCGGCACGTCCTTCGTCGCGCGCGCGAACCCGGACGGCTACACGCTGCTCTTCGCCGCCGTGCAGCAAGTCTCGGTCATCCCGTACACGGAGACCGTGAACTACGATCCGCAAAAGGATCTGACGCCGATCAGCATCTTCGGCGAAGGGCCGTTCGTGCTTGCCGTCAATACGGAAATCCCGCCGACGTCGATGAAGGAGCTCATCGATTACGCGAAGGCGCGTCCCGGCCAGTTGAGCTACGGCTCCGGCGGCGTCGGTTCGCTGACGCATCTGGCTCCGGCGCTGTTCTTCGAGAAGGCCGGCGTGGAGATAACGCATGTGCCGTATCGCGGCGGCGGCCCAGCCGTCGCCGACTTCCTCGCTGGCCATGTGCAAGTCTATTTCGGCAACGCGTCCGAGCTCCTCCCCTTCACCAAGGATCCGCATATCCGGATCATCGGCGTTTCGACGGCAAAGCGCATGCCGCAACTGCCGGATACGCCGACGGTCGCGGAGATCTTTCCCGATTTCAAGATGACGTCCTGGAACGGACTGATCGGTCCCGCCAATCTGCCGCCGAACGTCGTCGCAGGCCTGTCGAAGGCCGCGATCGAGACGGCGCACGATCCCGCCGTCGTCAAGGCGTTGACGAATCTCGGCATCGCGCCGGTCGGCTCGACGCAGGAAGAATACAGGACGACGATCGCCAACGAGCGCCCCTTGCTGGCGGAGGGGATCAAGGCCGCAGGTCTCGAAAAGAAGTAAGCGTCCGCTAAGGCCGCACGAAGAGTTCGTCGAGGCTCGCCGCGCGGCTCGTCAGCCCTTGCGCGTGCGTGTAGCGGATGACCGTCTCCAGATTGCGGCGGTTCGTTTCGCCGAGACCGTAGGGCCACGCGTCTTCGCCGAAGAGGCGGCGCTCGTCCTCCCATTGGGCGCCGAACCACGCGAGCGTCGCGACTCGCGTGTTGGCGAAATGCTTGTAAGCGGCCTGTTTCGATCGCTCGAACGCTTCGATCAGGCTCTTGATGATCCACGGCTCGCGGTCGACCAGCGCCTTGGGGAGCGCGGTCACATGCATGATCGGGAAAAGACCCGTTTTCTCGAACCAGGCGCGCTCCCGCGCGACATAGTCGGGAAACAGGCGACCGATACGCGGATCGCCATCGACGAGCGGCTGCGGCGTCTGCGGCGCGGACACCGCGTCGAGCTCGCCGGCCATCAGCATGTCGACGATGTTGGCGCCGCGTCGCGCACGCTCGATGCGGAGATCCGCCGGCGGCTTGAAAGGAATGTCCTCGTCGCGTTCGACGACCCACGTCACGGAGCGGTGCGGCAAAGCGCCCTCGTCGTCGAGAATGCCGTGGATCCAGACGTTGCTCGGCGGCTGCAGCGTCGGGCAGCCGATGCGTTTGCCGACAAGATCCTGCGGCGTGCGGACGCCGGACTTCGGATTGACGAAGATGTTCCCGTGGCGGAATTTGCGGAACAGAAAGACCGGGATCGCCACGATCGGAACGCCCTGATCGCGCGCGATGAGATAGGTGCTGACGCTGAGTTCGCAGACGTCGAAGGCGAGGTCGCGCGCCATGCGGCCGTGCCGCACGGGATTCGACATTTCGGGCTGGAAGTCGAGCTCGACGCCGTCCGGCTCGACGCGCTTGTCCTCGAGCGCGCGCACGGATTCGAAAGGGTCGCAGGCGATCTTGATTTTCAGCTTCGCGGCCACGCAGTCTCCATCCGTCGGCGGAAAACGATCGTGACGCGTCTTAGACGAAGGCGAACGTCTTCAGCAGCGGCTTGGCGCCGAAATAGGCGTCTCGAAACGCCGCCTCGTCCTCGTAGTCGCGCGTCGGCAGATGCCGATAGGCGTAGGCGAGGGAAAGCGGGCGTTGGTCGAAGGGAAACGGATCGAGCTTGATCTCGCCGGACTCGAGCGGGGTCATCGTCATGCGCACGCCGCTCTTGCCGTCGCCGCGGTAATCCGTCGGCGTGAACTCGAAAACCTCCTCGCGAGGGTCGCGCATGCACAGCGACAGCGAGAGCAGATCCCAGAACTGCAGAAGCTGGTAATTCACCAGGAACTCGGCTTCCGAAAAGCTTTTCAGCGTGTCCGCCTGTTTCGCCTCGTAGCGCGCGACAAAGGCGTCGATCCGCGGGTCCTGCCGCCCGCGCGTGGGGCCTGACGGCTGCTGCACGGCGCCGTACCGCCCGCGATAGAGACCCGTGCGATGGCGGCTGATCATCAGGCCCGCGTAGGGGTCGATGTCGGAAAGCCAGTCGATCGCGTCGCCGAAGGCGGCCAATTGCGTGTCGGTCACCGGCGACTGGAAGAAACTCGGCGACATCTTTTCGACCGGGTCGAAGCTCGGCCCCGTTTCGTAGCGATGCCAGCCGTTGTCGTGGAACATCGCGCCGCGAACGCAGGATTCGCGCGGCGTCGGCTTGCAAAAGGCCGCGTTGCCCCAATGCGCCGCGAAAAAGCCCGAGAGCTTCGCATGATCGGTTTGATTGACGAGGATCGTCGATCCGTCGTCGAGGTTCCTGACAATCATCGGCGCGTTCCAGGTTGCGGAGGGAAGGATGGCGGACGCGCTGGGTCGCGTCAACGCGACACGGGGCGAACCGCGCGTTGGTCGTCGCAGGGCGGCCCGCCCGGCGCTCTCGCTCGCGCGGCCGTATGGCATGTGATTTGCTAAACTCCTGGGTCCAATCAAGGATGGACGATGCCCTCGCAAGCTGCACTGTTCGCGCCGCGTGAGACGCCGGCGCCCGTCCGGCCGTTGATCTCCGCGCGGCGGCTGAGCAAGATCTACCGCTCGCAAACCGGCGACGACGTCGTTGCGCTGAACGACATCGGCTTCGAGATCGGCGACGGCGAACTGGTCTCGCTCGTCGGCCCGAGCGGTTGCGGCAAGTCGACGCTGCTGCGCATTTTGGCGGGCTTGAACCCGCAGACCGCGGGCGACCTGATGCTCGACGGCAAGCCGCTCACCGGCCCCGGGCCGAAGGTCGCCGTCGTGTTCCAGCAGCCGATCCTGCTGCCGTGGCGCACGATCATGGAGAACATTCTTCTCCCGATCGAATTTCGCGAATTGTCCATCGCGCAGTATCGCAACCATGCGCGCGATCTGCTCGCCATGGTCGGATTGCAAGGCTTCGACGACCGCTACCCGCACGAACTCTCCGGCGGCATGCAGCAGCGCGCGGCGATCGTGCGCGCTCTGGTGCAAGACCCGCAAATCCTGCTGATGGACGAGCCTTTCGGCGCGCTCGACGCCATGACGCGCGAGCAGATGAACATCGATGTCCTGCGCATCTGGGAGAACAGCCGCAAGACGATCGTGTTCGTCACGCATTCGATCACCGAAGCGATCTTCCTATCGCAGCGCGTGTTCGTCATGACGCCGCGGCCCGGCCGCATCGCCGAAACCCTCGATATCGATCTGCCGTTCCCCCGCACGCTCGACATCATCAACACGCCGGCCTTCGGCGGCTATGCGGCGCGCGTGCGCGCGCTGCTGCAAGCGCAAGGGGACCTGTCATGAGCGTCTCGCACGCCACGCCGACGCCGCTGTCTGGCGCGCGCCGTCCGGCGCGAAGCCTGCCGCGCCGCATTGAGCGCGCGATCCGTCTCCGCCCCCAATGGACGGTGACGCCGCTCATCGCCGCTGCGCTGCTCGCCGCGTGGGAAGTCGTCACGCATGGGTTCGACACGCCGGAATTCATCCTGCCGCAGCCAGAGGCGGTGTTGCGCGCGCTCATCGGCGGCCTCTCGTACGGCCCGTTCGACTCCGGCGGCTACTGGTATCACGCCGGCGTCACGATCTACGAGTCGCTCGCCGGCCTGGCGCTCGGGTCGGCCGTCGGCGCCGTTCTGGGCTTCGCGCTCGGCGCGTCGCGTTTTCTGGAACGGTCGATCTATCCCTTCATCGTCGTGTTTCAGGCGCTTCCGAAAGTCGCGCTCGCCCCGTTGCTCGTCATCTGGTTCGGGCTCGGCTACGACGGAAAGATATACATCACGGCGATCATCACGTTCTTCCCCGTGCTGATCAGCGCCATCGCCGGTTCGCACGCCGTCGAGCCGGAGCGGCTCGATCTCGCACGCTCCTGCAACGCGCGCCCCGCGCAGATCCTGCGCAAGATCGTGATCCCGTCCGCGCTGCCGTTCCTTTTCGCGGGTCTCAACGTCGCGTCCTCGCTCGCCGTGCTCGGCGCGATCGTCGGCGAGTTCGTCGGCGCGCGCGACGGTCTCGGGATGCTGCTGATCCAGTACGATCAGGCGATGATGATCGCGCCGTTGTTCGCGGTCCTCGTTCTGCTCGCCATCATCGGCTTTGCGATCAACCATTCGGTGCGCATCGCCGAACGCCGCTACTGCTTCTGGGCGCAGCGGCGCACGCACAACGCGCCGCTCGGCGACCCCTGATCTTCGTCCGCTCATCCGTTCCATGAAGGACCGCCCGATGTCTCGAACCGTCCAAACGCTCGCCGCCGCCTTCGCGCTGTCGGTCAGCGCCGCCGCGCTGGCGCGAGCCGCCGATCTGACGAAGGTCACAATCGTGCAGATGCACCCGGCGATCGGCGTCGGCGAAGAGGTGTTCATGTACGCCGTGCCCAAGCAACTCGGCTACTTCAAGGACGAAGGGCTCGATGTCGGCGTCCAGGGCGTTTCCGGCGGCGGCGCGGCGGTGCAAATCCTCGAGAACGGCGGCGCGCAGTTCGGCACGACGGTGCCCGAGTCGGTGCTGCAAGTGCGCGAACAGGGCGGCGACCCGGTCGCGATCTACAGCCTCAAGCGCACGACGGGCTCGATCATCATCGTGCCCGAAGACTCGCCCATCCGCACGCTGAAGGATCTGAAGGGCAAGACCATCGGCGGAATGTCGTTCGGCGCCGGCGGCGGCCTCGCCGTGAAGGAAAAGCTCGGTCAACTGGGCATTGCTCCCGACCAATATTCGACCGTCACGACCGGCGCGGGGCCGGCCGCCGTCGCCGCCTTGCGCTCGAAGCAGATCGACGCCTTGGTGCTGTGGGACGCCATGCGCGGCGCCGCGGAGAACACCGGCATGAAGCTGCGGCCTGTGGAGTTGCCGGACCAGGACAAGATCGGCGCGATGACCTTCGCGACGACGGACCGCTACATCAAGGCGCATCCCGAGGTCGTGAAGGGCATGTGCCGCGCCGTCGCCAAAGGCCTGCATTTCGCGCTGGCCAACCCGGCGGCGGCGATCAAGCTGTTCTGGAAGGAATTCCCGACGACGAAGCCGAGCGGCGACGAAGCGACCGGCCTCAGGGATCAGATGCACATTCTGAACCGCTGGTTCGAAGCCTCCGAGGCCGGGCTCGAACCGGGCAAGGAGACCGGCGACGTGCGGCCGGCGACCTGGCAGGTGACCGAGGACACCTACGTGAAGGCCGGCGTGCTGAAAGGCGTCAAGCCCGCGAGCGAGGGCTACACGACCGCGTTCACGCCCGCGTGCAACGACTACGACCGCGCCGCGATCGAGACGCAGGCCAAGGCCGCCGACTGAGCGCTTGAGCGCTCAGGCCAAACATGCGACATCCGCGCGCCTTCGAAGCGAGTCCCGCTGGCGCGCGTTGTCGTGAGACGCGTTCTCAGCCCGCGCGCTGGGCTGAGGACCGATGATCGAAAGAAAACACTGGCCGGTCGTCATCGTCGGCGCCGGTCCCACCGGCCTCACCGCGGCCTGTCTGCTGGCGAAGGCGGGGATCGACGTCCTCGTCGTCGAGCGCAACCCTTCGACGGTTCAAGAGCCGCGCGCCGTTTCCATCGACGACGAATCGCTGCGCACGATGCAGGCGGTCGGCGTCGTCGGCGCGCTGATCCCCAACCTCGTCATCGGCTACGGCTCGGACTATTTCTCGCCGCGAGGCCGCCGCTTTCTGAGCGTGAAGCCCAGGACGCTGGAATACGGCTATCTTCGCCGCAACGCGTTTCGCCAACCGGTTCTCGAAGGTCTCTTGCGCGAGCGCCTTCTGTCGCTCGACCGCGCGAGGATCGCGTTCAACACCGAACTCGTCGACTTTTCGCAAACGCCGGACGCCGTCTCGCTTCGCCTTCGCGGCGCGGAGGGCGACCAGGACATCGCCTGCGACTACCTCTTGGGGTGCGACGGCGGTCGCAGCGCCGTCCGCGAGGCGATCGGCGCGGTCTTGAAGGGATCGACCTTCCGCGAGCGCTGGCTGATCATCGACCTGCGCGCCACGACCGATCCGACGCGCGATACGAAGGTCTATTGCGATCCGGAGCGGCCCTGCCTCTCGCTGCCCGGACCCAACGGGTCGCGCCGCTTCGAGTTCATGCTTCACGACGGCGAGACCGACGCGTTCGCGCTCGACGACGGCGTGATCGAGGCCATGCTTCACCGCCACGGAACCGACGATGTCGGCGCCATCGAGCGCAAGGTCGTCTACACGTTCCATGCGCGCCTGGCCGATCGCTGGCGCGTCGGGCGCGTGTTTCTCGCCGGCGACGCCGCGCATCTGATGCCGCCCTTCGCCGGCCAAGGCATGAACAGCGGCGTGCGCGACGCGCACAACATCGCCTGGAAATTGGCTGCGGTCATCGAGGGCGCGGTCGGTCCCAAGCTGCTCGAGACCTACGAGACCGAGCGCCGGTCGCACGCCGGCCAGATGGTCGATCTGGCGGTGCGCATGGGCCACGTGATGATGCCCCGCACACCCCTGCGCGCGCTCGCCTTGCAGAGCTTCTTCAGGGCGCTGTCGTTGTACCCTGCGGCGCGCAACTATTTCGCCGAGATGCGCTACAAGCCGAAGCCGCGGTTCACCGAAGGCTTCCAACTGCGGGACGAAACCGGCCGGAGGACATCGCCGCTCGTCGGCCGCTTGTTCCCGCAAGCCATCGTCGCCGATCCGTCGGGCTACCGGCTGCTGGACGATTTCCTCGGCGACGGGTTCGTCCTGCTCGCCTCGCCGGGGACGTCCGTCGCGGCGATGAACCAGGCGTTCGCCACGCGGCCGAAGGACCTGCCGATCCTTTTCGTCGCGGTCATGGACAAGGAGGACGCGGGGAAGGCGGACGCCGGCGTCGTTCAAGCGCGCGACCTGCGCGGCGAACTCGCCGCGCTGCTCGGCGACCACCCGCCGGGCCTCTTTCTGCTGCGGCCCGATCATTACGTCGCGGCGTTTTTCGATCCTGCCGCCGGGCCGCCGCCATGGCCGCGCGTCGAAGCGCTGTTCGAAGCGACCAGGCGGCCGCTTGCGGACTGAGGCGCCGCTCTCGCGCCATCTACGACTATTGTCGAAGTCCTCCGAAAGGCGGTATCAAGCCGGCGAAGCCATGGAGAGGACGGCATGCCGCACGACGAGGAAAACACCCATTGGCATGAGCCGACCGGGGGCCAAAGCGCCGGCTTCGGAAAATTCTCGCGCCCGGCAATGCCTTACGACCGCTTCATGGACGCCGAGGGCGTGCCTATCTACCGCAACATCGGGGTGCGCACCGTGCTCGACCTGCCGCTCGCGCCCTGGAAGCGGCTCGGCGGTCGCGGCACCTATATCCAGCTTCTCGGCACCGAAGGTCTTTGGGGACAGTATGTCGTCGAAGTGCCGCCCGGCGGCGCGCTGAACGCCGAACGGCACCTCTACGAGAAGGTCGTCTTCATCGTCGAAGGCCGCGGCTCGACCGAGGTCTGGCGCGAGGGGCGGAAGCCGCAAACCTTCGAGTGGCAGAAGGGTTCGCTGTTCACCATCCCGCTTAACGCGCACCACCGCTTCGTCAACGCGACCAACGCGCCGGCGATCCTCTACTGCGGCACCACCGCCCCCAACATGATGAACCTGATCGACAATCCGCGCTTCATCTTCGACTGCCCGTATGATTTCGCAGAGCGATATTCGAGCCAGGACGATTTTTTCAAGACCAACGAGGACATCGAGCCCGACCCGGTCCGCGGCCTCGCCATGCGGCGCACGAACTTCGTTCCAGACCTGATCAATTGCGAACTGCCGCTCGACAACCGCCGCTCGCCCGGCTACCGCCGCGTCGAGCCCTGGATGGCCGGCAACCGCTTCTACCTCTGGATCGGGCAGCACGAGACGGGCCGCTACTCCAAGGCGCACAAGCACATGTCGGCGGCGGTCCTGCTCTGTCTCAAGGGCAAGGGCTATACGTTCACCTGGCCGGCCGAACTCGGCATGCATCCGTGGAAAGACGGCTTCGAAGACAAGGTGAAGCGGCAGGATTACGAATACGGCGGCCTCGTCTCCGCGGCGCCCATGTCGGGCGACTGGTTCCATCAGCACTTCGGCATCGGCCAAGAGCCGCTGCGGGTGAGCGCCTGGCACGGGCCCAACAACCAGCGCTCGCGCAAGGCCGGGTTGCCCGGCGAGAAGGTGATGGACTACGGCGCCATCGACCTGAAGAAGGGTGGCAGCGCGATCCCCTACTGCGACGAAGACCCGCATCTGCGCGAGGAGTTCGCCGTGCGCCTGCGGCGGGAAGGACTCGAAAGCCGCATGAAGCCGGAGTTCTACACCGACGCCGCGGCGGGCGACGCGGTCGGCAACGTGATGTGAGGCCGCGCCAGCGGGCGCGGTCATCGGTTCGGGCTCCATGGCGTCGTTTCCTGCCTCGCGCATCGTCTGCCTGACGGAAGAGACCGTCGAGACGCTGTATCTGCTCGGCGAGGACGCGCGGATCGTCGGCGTCTCCGGCTACGCCGTGCGGCCGCCGCGCGTCCGGCGCGAGAAGCCGCGGGTGTCCGCCTTCACCTCCGCGGACATTCCGAAAATCCTCGCGCTCGATCCCGATCTCGTGCTGACCTTCTCCGACCTGCAGGCGGACATCGCGGCCGCGCTCATCCGCGCCGGCGTCGCGGTGCACGCCTTCAACCAACGCGGCGTCGGCGGGGTTCTCGCGATGATCCGGACCTTGGGCGCGCTCGTCGGCGCGGCGGACAAGGCGCAGGCGCTGGCGAGCGGCTATGAGGCGCGCCTCGCGCGGGTCGCCGCGGAGGCTGGCGGACATCGCCGGCCGCGCGTCTATTTCGAGGAATGGGACGACCCGATGATCGCCGGAATCGGCTGGGTGTCCGAACTCATCGCGATCGCCGGCGGCGAGGACGTGTTCGCGGCGCGCGCCGGCTGCAAGGCGGCGAAGGACCGCATCGTCGCCTCGCACGAGGTCATCGCCGCCGCGCCCGACATCATCCTCGCGTCCTGGTGCGGCAAAAAAGTCGTCGCCGACCGCATTCGCGCGCGGCCGGGTTGGGAGACGATCCCCGCCGTGCGGGACCGGCGGATCGTCGAGATCAAATCGCCGCTGATCCTGCAGCCGGGCCCGGCGGCGCTGACCGACGGCCTCGACGCGATCCGCGCGGCGCTTCGCGCCGTCTGAGATCCGCCTAGAAGATCGAGAAATATTCGCGCTGCTCCCAATCGGTCACCTCCGACAGAAAACGCGCGACTTCCGCATCCTTGATGGCGAGCAGGTAGTCGATCGTCGCCGCGCCGAAACAATCGCGATAGACGTCGCTGCCCCGCAACGCGTCGAGCGCTTCGACGAGGCTTTTCGGCAAAAGCGGCGCCTGCGTTTCGTAGGGCGTGTCCGACGCCGTCGCGGGCTGCAGCTTGCGCCGCACGCCGTGCAGGCCGGAGACGATCTGCGAGGCCATATAGAGGTAGGGGTTGGCGGCCGGCTCGCCGACGCGATTTTCGAGCCGCGTCCCGGGATCGCGCGGGCCGGCGTTCACGACGCGGATCATCGCGCCTTTGTTGTCGCGGCCCCAGACCGCGCGGTCGGGCGCCAGCGACAGCGGCCGGTAGCGCTTGTAGCCGTTGATCGTCGGCGTCGAGAACACGCAGGTGGCGCGCGCGGTGTCGAGCAGGCCGGCGAGGACCTTCGTCCCGAGCGGCGACAGGGGCGCGCCCGCTTCGTCCGGCGCAAAGGCGTTCCGTCCCGTCTTGATGGCGCGCCACGACTGATGCAGGTGCCAGCCGCTCGACAGCAGGTTGGGCAAAGCCGGCCGGCACATGAACGTCGCGTGCAGGCCGAGCCGATGGCAGACCTGCTTCACCGCCGTGCGAAACAGGATCATGTTGTCGGCGACGCGCATTCCCGAGGCGGGATTGAACGTCGCTTCGAATTGGCTCGGCCCGAATTCGGTCTCGAACGAACGGAGCGGAAGATCGAGCGCGCGGCAGACGGACGCGAGCTTTTGCGTCACCAGATCGAGTTGATCGCCGTGCGTCTCGTTGAGATATTGATAGCCTTGCGCCAGCAGGCTGACCTTCGGCGGCTCGGGCGGTTGCGGCGAGCGCGCCGGGTCGAGCCGCTCCTCGTCGCGCTTGAACACGTAGAACTCGACTTCGAGCCCCGCGACGAAGTCGAAGCCGGCCTCGGCGAGATCGTCGACCGCCTTGCGATACAGGCGCCGCGTCGAGAACGGCAGCGGCTCGCCGCTCGTGAGATGGATGTCGCACAGGATCCACCCGGTGTTGGGCGCCCAGGGCAGAACGCGGAACGTCTGCGGGTCGGGGGCCATCATCAGATCGCCGACGCCGCCGAGCCCCGCGACGCCGAAACCGCTGGAGCCCGAGAACACCGGCGTCACGCTGCGCTGAGACGTGTCCTTCAGGATGAGCGAGGAGGGAAAGGCGCAGCCGTTGCGGAAAACCGAGGCGATCTCGCCGGCGGCCATGGTTTTGGCGCGCACGAGGCCATGCGGATCGACGAAGCAAAGACGAACGAAGTCGAGCTTCTCGGCCTCGATGCGCGCCAGCGCGTCTTGGGCGGCGTCGCGCTGCGCGTCGTCCCATAGACCGTGGCTCGCCATGAAGTCGGCGCGCCCGACGGCTGCTTCGTCATGCTTCATCCAGGCTCCCGCTCGTCGAGCCGCGACCGGACGGGCGGCCGCGCACGCGCGCTCTACAGGACGGTGTTCCGCGTTTCGCCGATGTTCTCGATCCACATGCGAATGGTTTCGCCCTTCTTCAGAAAGCGCCCCCGCTCGGCGCCGGTGCCCGCCGGCGTGCCGGTCATGACCACGTCGCCAGGCAGCAATGTGATGCGCTCGGACAAATAGGCGATCTGCTCGGCGGCCGAGAAAATCATTTTCGACGAATTCGAATCCTGCATCAGTTCGTCGCCGATCCAGAGCTTCATGGCGAGGTTGGCGGGATCGCCGATCTGCGCGGCCGGGGTAATCCATGGCCCCAAGACGACGCTCTTATCGAAGCCCTTGATGCCGATGAAGTCGGTATTGAACGGCGATGTTTCCGGCACGTTCGGCCGCTTCATATAGGCGCCGTCGCGGATGGAAACGTCGTTGGAAACGGTGTATCCGGCGACGTATTCGAGCGCTGCGGCAACGGAGACGCGCTTGCACGGCCGGCCGATGACGGCGGCGAGCTCGATCTCCCAGTCGAGCTTTTCGCCATAGTGCGGCGCCTCGAAGTCCTCCTTGGGTCCGACCGTCGCCTGCTTGCCGGATTTGACGAAATGGAACGGCTTGATTCCCTGCGTACGCGGGTCGGGCTCTGGAGGAAGGCCGAACTTCTTCGCCATCGCTTCGGCGTGATCGCGATAATTCGCCGCGGCGCAGAAGTAGGATCCGGGAAACAGGATGGGCGCGAGAAGGGGGACCGTGTCCGCCGGACCGACCCTCGATGCGCTCGCGGGCTTCGCCGCTGCGGCGCCGAGGGCGTTCGCGGCGTTCGACCAATCGTCCAGGATGCCGAGCGTCGACCGGTAAGCCGCATCGCCGGTCAGCTTTTCCGCGTCGTGGATCTCGCCGTCGATCAGAACGCCGGCGAGGCCTTCGCGCGGCGAGGCTCCATAGGAAAGGATCTTGTAGTCGGTCATGTCGTTCTCCGTTCTCGTGTTCGGTTCGTGCAGGCGCTCGATGCCGCGTGGCGCAGCCCTCAGGCGCCCGTGAGGCCGCGAGCCAGATAATTATTCAGTCTTCAGGCTCGAATCCGGACGCTTTCACGATCGCGCCCCATGTCTCGATGTCTCGTCTCACCTCATCGGCGAAGGCCGGCTGCGCCATGAACGTCATCTCGTTTCCGAATTTCGACTGCGCCTCGACCATGTCGGGCGCTCGAGCCGCTTGTCCAAGCGCGGCGTTCAAGGCGCCGACGATCGACGCCGGAGTCTTGGCCGGCAGAAAGACGCCCGTCCAAATGTTAAGCGCGACATCGTACCCCTGTTCACGCAGCGTCGGCGTGTTCGGGAGAAAGCGCGAGCGTTGTTCGCTCGCCACGCCGAGAATTCGGATCGCGCCGCCGGCTGCCAGGGGAATCGCCTCGCTGTTCGGATTGACGCTCATCGACACATGGCCGCCGATCAAATCCTGCAGCGCTGGAGCGCCGCCGCGATAGTGAACGGCGGTCAGCGGCGTCCCGCTTTCGTTCGCGAGCATCACGCCGACGAAGTGGGGCGTCCCGCCGTTGCCGGTCGTCGCGAAGTTCGCCTTTTCAGGATTTCTCTTCGCCCATTCGACGAAGCCCTTCACCGTCGTCACGTCGCTCGGCACGGCGGGACCGACGCTGACGCAAAGAACCGAGCGGGTCAGCGACGCGACGGGAATGAAGTCGCGAACGGGATCGTAGCTCAGGCGCTTGTAGATGTGAGGATACAGGGTGATCGGAAAGTCCGTCGTGAACAGCATGACGCTGCCGTCGGGCGGCGCGGTCTTCACGTATTCGACGGCGAGGCGGCCGCCGACCCCTGTCTTATTCTCGACGATGACGGCGGAGGCGAACTCGGGGCTCAACTTCGCGGCGAACAGGCGCGCGCTGAGGTCCGTGCCGCCGCCCGCGGCGAACCCGACAATGATGTGCGCTTGCCTGTCGATGATCGCCGCCTGGGCGGTTCGTGTAACGAGTGGAAGCGCCGCGCTTGCGAGCGCGGCTCCGATCAGTTGTCGGCGATAAACCATGGACGCCTCCCTCCCTGCTCTCGTTGTCTCGTTCGCCAACTCCAATGCGCGGCCTGCGCGCGCGGCGGCTCGCTAAAGTCTAGGATCCTTCGGCCGCCCACGGCGCGGCGGCGCGGCGACGTTGATCCTGTTCGCGCCAGAACGCCTGCCAGTTGTCGGCGGGGCCGATCATGTCGAGCGCCGGCGGCCCGCGCAGCGCGTCGGCCTGCTCCGCGGTCAGGTCGGCGAGCGGAATGGCGTCGTTGGCGCCGTCTTCGAGCGCCTTGAACAAAATGCGCCGGTAGGCGCTGATCGCCCGATCGCTCTGGCCGAGATGCTCCTTGGTGCGGTCCTGGATGGCGCCCATGGATTCGATCGCCCATTGGTCGTGCACGTTCACGTCCTCGCCCATCCCCAGATAGGTGCGCGTCTGCTGCTCGAGGGGATCGAAGCCGTAGTTGTTGCCGCTGTTGACCTTCGAAACGTAGTCGGGAAGCCGGTACCACTTCAGCCGGTCGTCGCGCATCTGCCGCTTGTCGATCGGTTGGTCGAAGCTCGTGAAGATCGCGTACCAATAATTGTGCGTGTCGTCGACCGGCACCTGCCATTGGGTGATCGTCATCGTCTTGCTGAGCGGGATGACGAAGGCGTGCGGGAACGCCAGGTTGGTGATGCGGATGTGCATGTCCTGCTCGCTGATCTTGCGCAGCGTCGCGATCCGCAGGCCGTAATCCGTCGGCTCGACCTGAATGTCGGGGCGGGGGAACTCGCGCATGATCCGCGTGATGGGCGTCTCGCCGCCCATCGTATCGCCGCGAAACGGCTGGCCGTAGCCGTCGTCGGGATCGCCGTCGTCGAAGAAGCGATGCAGAAACGAGGTATGCGCCGGGTCGGCGGCGACCTCGTAGGCTTGCAGCCAATTGGCGTCGATGAAGCCCTTGAACGCGAAGGTGTAGGCGTCGGGCGCGGTGAAGCAGTCGAAGGCGGGGAACGCCGGCGGTTCGCCTTCGCCGAGGTAGGCGAAGACGACGCCGCTGCGCTCGACGCATTTGTAGGCTTTCTGCTTGACCCGGGTGTGAAACTCGCTGTCCGCCGGTTCGGCCGGCTGTTCGAGGCAATTGCCGTCGACATCGAAGAGCCAACCGTGGAAGGGGCAGCGCAGGCCGCCGTCTTCGCGCCGGCCGTAGCACAGGTCCGCGGCGCGATGCGGGCAGTGCTTCTCGAGCAGGCCATAGCGGCCCCGCTCGTCGCGGAACAGCACGAGATCTTCGCCGAGCAGGCGGACCGCTCGCACCGGACGCGGCCCTTCGAGTTCGTCGACGAGCGCCGCCGGATGCCAGAACTTGCGCATCAGCGCGCCGAGCTTCGTGCCGGGGCCGCTTCGCGTGATCAGGTCGTTGCGCTCTTGGCTCAGCATCGGACGCTCCTGTCGTTCGCGCGGCGACCATCCACCGCGTAGGAGAGGGTCGCCGTTCGGCGCGTCGCGACTTTACCACAGGCTGAACGAGTCGGGATAAGTTGATGCAAAATGGGCCGTCGATCCGAAGACGCGCCGCGCGAACCGCGTTTTGACGCGGTGCGACCACTTGTCTTACATAGCAGACAATTCGACCGTCAGGATGCCGGCATGGCCCATGCGCCCGTCCATCGCGAGGTTCTGATCGCCGGCGGCGGCCCGGTGGGGCTTTGCCTCGCGCTGCTTCTCGCCCGCGCCGGCGTCGACGTCGCGATCTTCGAGGCCGAGGCGGCGCTGTCGAAGGACTTGCGGGCCTCGACGTTCCACCCGCCGACGCTCGACATGCTCGAGACGCTGGGCGTGACGCCGCTGCTTCTCGAACAGGGGCTCATCTGCCCGCACTGGCAGATTCGCGCGCACCCGACGGGCGAACGCGTCGTGTTCGACCTGTCGACTTTGAAGGACGATACGGGCCATCCCTATCGCCTGCAAGTCGAGCAATGGAAACTCTCGAAGGCGCTGCTCGACGCGCTGCGCCGGGAGCCGCATGCGGAAATCGTTTTCGGCGCGCGCGTCGATGCGCTGGAGCAGGACGACGACGGCGTGACGTTCGGCGCGTCGCAGAACGGCGAGCGCCTTCGCTATCGCGCGCGTTTCGCGGTCGGCGCGGATGGCGCGCGCAGCCTCGTCCGGCAATCGCTGGGCGTTCCCTTCGAGGGCGAGACCTATCCCGAGACGACGATCCTCGTGACGACGCAGTTTCCGTTCGAGGATCATCTCGAAGGGCTTTCGAACGTCACCTATTGCTGGAAGGCCAGCGGCAATTTCAGCCTGCTGAAAGTGCCGGGCCGCTGGCGCGTCTCGATCTACCCGCGCGAAGACATCCCGATCGAAGAGCAACTCGCCGACGCGATGATCCAGTCGAGCTTGAACGACATCGTCGCGCGCGGCGACGCGTGGGACGTTAAAGAAAAGCGCGACTACCGCGTGCATCAGCGCATCGCGCCAAGCTACCGCCGCGGCCGCGTGGCGCTCGCCGGCGACGCGGCGCATCTCAACAGCCCCTCCGGCGGCATGGGCCTGAACGGCGGCCTGCATGACGCCTTCGAACTGGCGGCGTCGCTGACCGACATCTTGCGCCGCAAGGCGCCGCTCGAACGGCTGGATCTCTACGACCGCCGGCGCCGGCCGATCGCGCGCGATCAGATCATCGCGCAAGCCGATCGCAACCGCGCGCGGATGCGCGAGAAGGATCCGGCGCGCCGGCTCGCCATGCTCGGAGACCTGCAGAGGATCGCCGCAGATCGCGCGAGCCTGCGCGACTATCTTCTGAAGTCGTCGATGATCGAAAGCCTGCGGCTCGCCGCGCGCGTCGTTTGAACGGAGGCTCGCTTGAGCGTCGAATACGCGCCGAAAGGCCTCATCGGGGTCCTGACCCCGCAGGCCAATACGACGGTCGAACCGGAGTTCTCGATCCTGACGCCGCCGGGCTACGCCTTCATCAACGCGCGCATGCTGTCGCCAAAGACGACGATCGAGGGGCGATTGCTGGATTATTTCGCCAATGTCGACGGCTTCTCGCGCCAGTTCGCCAATGCGCCGATCGGCGTGCTGGCCTTCGCCTGCACCGGCACGTCCTACCTTGCCGGCAAGCAGGCGGAGGACGAGGCGCTCGCCGCCTTGTCGCGCGCGCTCGGCGTCCCGGCGTTCAGCGCGGCCAGCGCGGTCGTCATGGCGCTGAATGCGCTGGGCGCCAAGCGCATCGGCCTCGTCTCGCCCTATGAGGGCGCGCTGGACCGCGCCTGTTCGCCCTATTGGGAATCGCGCGGCTTCACGATCGCGGCGAAAAGCAACGCGGCGACCTCAGGCGAGGCCTTCCATCCGATCTACTCGCTGTCGGCGCGTTCGGCGCGGCGCGCCATCGATGCGCTCGATGGCGAGCATCTCGACGCGGTCGTCATGCTCGGCACCGGCATGCCGACGCTGGCGCCGATCGCGCACACGCCCTTTCACGGGCGCGCGCCGGTGCTGTCCTGCATGTTCTGCCTGGTCTGGGCCTGCGCCGTCGCGCTCGACGGCGTCGAGCCCAGCGCCGATTCTCTCCGGCATTGGCTGACGGGCGACTGGTGGCGCGCCCGCGCCGTCTACTCGCTCGCCTGACCCGGCGGCTGTGGCGCGGCCCAGGGGCGGCTCCGTCCGTCGGCTGTCACGAACGCCGCGCATTCGGCCGCGTAGGAGCGCGTCAGGTCAACGTCGTCCCATCCGTTGAGGAGCCGCTTGCGCCAATCGTCGCGAATGGAAAACGCGAGCGTGCGATTGCCGGCGGTGATCGTTCTCGCGTCGAGATCGATGCGCAGGGGCCGCCCCGCCCGCACGCCGTCGTCGGCGAGCAGGCCCTCGATGTCGTCCTCCGAGACGATCGCCGGAAGCAGGCCGTTCTTGATCGCGTTCGATGCGAAAATGTCGCCGAAGCTCGGCGCGAGCACGCAGCGGAAGCCGCTGTCGGCGAGCGCATAGACCGCCGCCTCGCGCGACGACCCGCAGCCGAAGTTCTTGCGCGCGATCATCACGCCCGCCCCCGCATAGCGCGGATCGTTGACCGGAACGTCGCTTCTGAGGCCGCCGGACCCGTCGCGGCGCAGATCGTGCAGCAGGAAACCGCCGTAGCCCTGCGCGCGCGGCGTCTGCATGAACCGGGCGGGAATGAGTTGGTCGGTGTCCACGTTGACGAGACCGAGCGGACAGGCCGGCGCTTCGAGCGTTCTGAACGGCGTCATGGCGCGCGCCCCGCCAGGAAGGGCCGCACATCGGCGAGACGGCCCTCGATCGCGGCCGCTGCGACCATCGCCGGCGACATGAGATGCGTGCGGCTGCCCTGGCCCTGACGGCCCTTGAAGTTGCGGTTGGTGGTCGAGGCGCAGCGCTCGCCCGGCGCCGCCTGGTCGCCGTTCATGCCGACGCACATCGAGCAGCCCGAGCCCGCCCATTCGAGCCCCGCGTCGATGAAGATGCGGTCGAGACCTTCCTCCTCCGCCTGACGCTTGACCTGGCTCGAACCCGGCGACACGAGGCCCGGCACGCGCGCATGGCGGCCGGCGAGAACGGCGGCCGCCGCGCGCAGATCCTCGATGCGGCTGTTGGTGCACGAGCCGATGAACACGCGGTCGACGCGCACGTCGGTGAGCGCCATGCCCGGGCGCAAATCCATATAGGCGAGCGCGTCGCGCCACGCCTCGGCCCGCGTGGCGTCGGCGGCTGCGGCGGGATCGGGAACGCGCGCATTGATCGGCGCGGCCTGCTCGGGGCTCGTCCCCCAGGTGACGGTGGGCGCGATGGACCCCGCGTCGAGGCTCGCTTGCGCATCGAAGACCGCGTCGGGATCGCTCGCGAGCCGGCGCCAATCCTCGACCGCCGCCTCGAACGCCGCGCCCTTCGGCGCATAGGGCCTGTCTCGCAGATAGGCGAAGGTCGCCTCGTCCGGCGCGACGAGCCCGAGGCGCGAACCGAGTTCGATCGACAGGTTGCACAGCGTCAGCCGCGCCTCGACGGAGAGGCCTCGCACGGCGTCGCCCGCGTATTCGACCGCATAGCCTTGCGCGTGGCTCGTTCCGAGCTTGGCGATCAGAGCCAACGCCATGTCCTTGGCGCCGACGCCCGGCGCCAGCGCGCCCTCGATCGCGATGCGCATGCGCTTCGGTCGCGACTGCCAGATCGTCTGAGTCATCAGCACGTGCGCGACTTCGGACGCGCCGATCCCGAAGGCGTAGGCGCCGAGCGCCCCATGCGTCGAGGTGTGGCTGTCGCCGCAGACGATCACGAGGCCCGGCAGCGTCAGGCCCTGCTCCGGCGCCATGACATGCGCGATGCCTTGGCGCGGATCGCCTTCGCCGAACGAGGCGACGCCGTGCGCGGCCGCGTTGCGCGCGAGCTTGGCCACCATGGCGCGGGTCTCGGGCGACTGCGCGGCGCCGGCGCGCGTCGGAACGTAGTGGTCGGCGACGCCGAACGTCAGGTCCGGCCGCGCGACGCGCTCGCGCCGCGTCTCCAATTGGGCGAAGGCGTGATGCGAGCCCTCGTGGACGAAATGCCGATCGACCCACAGCAGCGTGTCGCCGTCCTCGCGCGCGACGATCGCGTGAGCGTCCCAGATTTTGTCGATAATGGTCTTCGGCGCGTCCGGCATCCGCTCGACACCCCCCTGGATCGTGTCCCGACTTGTCTTATAATGTGGACATTTCCGAAGCCAACGTCCAGACGGTCAGCGATGGCAGGGGCCGAACTCTCCAAGACGCGCCAAATCTACCTCGTTCTGCGCGACCGGATCGCGCGGGGCGAATTCGACCTGCGCGGCGTTTTGCCGGGCGAGCAGGCGCTCGCCGAGGCGTTCAAAGTATCGCGCGTCACCTTGCGGCGCGCGCTTGCGGCGCTGGAGGCCGAAGGCGTCGTCGATCGCCGGCGGGGCGCGGGAACGTTTCTCGCGCAAATCGAGAGGCCCAAGCCGGTCGCGGTCGAACTCGGCGACATCATGCCCCATCTTCTCGCGATGGGGCGCACGACGCAGGCGCGGCTGCTCGCCTTCGAGTATCGGCCGGCGAGCGAAGACGTGGCGCGCGCGCTCAAACTCTCGCGCGGCGCCCGCGTGCAATGGTCGCTGCGCAAGCGCCTGATCGACGGCGCGCCGTTTTCGCATCTGACGACCTGCGTGCCCGAAGCGATCGGCCGGCTGTTCGGCAAACGAGACCTGGCCAAGCGGCCGCTGATGGCGCTCCTGGAGGAGAACGGCGTCGTCGCCGACCACGCGACGCAGGACATTTCCGCCGTTCTCGCCACGCCCGAGGTCGCCGCCGCCCTCGAGGTCGCCGTCGGCGCGCCGCTGATCGCGCTGACGCGCACGATCTATGCGGCGAGCGGGCAGGGCGTCGAACATCTGCAGGCGTTCTACCGTCCGGATCGCTACACGTTCCGCATGGATTTGCAGCGCAGAACCGACCACCCCCACCTTCGCTGGACCGCATCCGCGGCCCGCGCCCAGGACAAAGCCGGAGCGCTTGCATGACATCGGGCGAGACGTTGCTGCAGCGCCTGCAGCGCAAACCCATCGTGGTCGCGCCCGGCGTGTTCGATCCGCTGACCGCCTCGATCGCCGCCGACGCCGGCTTCGAGGCGCTGTACCTGTCGGGCGCCACGATCGCCTACACGAAGCTCGGGCGCCCCGACATCGGCCTCGTCTCGATGACCGAGGTCGCCGATACGCTGCTGCATGTGCGCGAGCGCGTCGCGACGCCGATCGTCGTCGACGCCGATACCGGCTACGGCAACGCGCTGAACGTCGAGCGCACGGTGCGTCTCTTCGAGCGCGCCGGCGCCTCCGCCATTCAACTGGAAGACCAGGCGTCGCCGAAACGCTGCGGTCATCTTGCCGGCAAAGACGTCGTCTCGGCGCGCGAGATGGTCGGCAAGATCAAGGCGGCGCTCGATAGCCGCGCCGACGCCAAGACGCTCGTGATCGCGCGCACCGATGCGGTCGCGGTCGAGGGGTTCGAGCCGGCGATCGCGCGCGCGCACGCCTATCGGGAGGCGGGGGCGGACATGCTGTTCGTCGAGGCGCCGAAACACCGCGAGGATCTCGCGCGCCTGGGACGGTCCTTCGACGGCGTCCCGCTGATGGCCAACATGGTCGAAGGCGGCTCGACGCCGATCCTGCCGGCGCGCGACCTGGAGGCGCTCGGCTTCGCCTTGGCGATCTTTCCGGGCGGAATCGTGCGCGCGCTGGCGCAGACGGCGACGCGCTTCTACCAGACGCTCGCGCGCGATGGAACGACCGACGCCTTCCGCGACGACATGCTGGATTTCGAAGGCTTGAATCGCTTGCTCAACACGCAGGCCATTCTCGATCGCGGCAAGCGCTACGAGGACGGCGGTCGGTGACGGCGCTCGATTCGGTCACGCTCGCCGTCCTCAAAGGTCGGCTCGAGCAGATCGCCGACGAGATGGACGCGACGCTCTATCGGTCCGCCTTCAATCCCATCATCGCCGAAGCCCGCGACGCGAGCCATGGCCTGTTCCATCCGACGACCGGCGCGACGCTGGTGCAAGGGGCGACCGGTTTGCCGATCTTCGTCGGCACGATGGCCTTCGCGGTCAAGGCTATCATCGACAAGCTCGCGGAAGGGCCGTCGCCGAAACCGGCCGACACATGGCTCTTCAACGATCCGTACCTAGCCGGCACGCATCTCAACGATTTTCGCCTGGTGCGGCCGTTCTTCTGGGATGGCGCCCTGTTCTGCTGGCTGGCGTCGGCTGGCCACTGGCTCGACATCGGCGGCAACGTGCCGGGCAATTTCAACGCGAGCGCGACCGAGACCTACCAGGAAGGCGTGCGGATCCCGCCCGTGAAGCTCGCGAGCGAGGGCCGCCTCAACCAGGACGTGATCGATATCCTCGCGGCGAACAGCCGCACGCCGGTCTCGAATTTCGGCGACTTGAGCGGGCAGATCAACGCCCTCGACGTCGGCGAGCGGCGCTTGGGCGCGTTGTTGCGCGAATACGACGGCGAGGTCGTGCGAGCGACCTTCGAGACGTTCACCGCGCGCGCCGAGGCGCTGATGCGCGAACAGATCCGCGCTTTGCCCGACGGGCGCTACGCATTCGACGATTATCTCGACAACGACGGCGTCGTCGACGAGCCGCTGACGATCGCCGTCGATATGACGATTGCCGCCGATCGCATGACGCTCGACTTCAGCCGGTCCTCGGCCGCCTGCGCGGGGCCGCTGAACATCGCACGCGCGACCACCGTCGCCTGCTGCTACGTCGGCCTCAAGCATATCTTCCCCGACGTGCCGGCGAACGCCGGCTGCCTGGCGCCGATCGACATCGTCATCCCCGACGGCAGCCTTCTCGGCGTCGAGGCGCCCAAGCCCGTCGGCGGCTATACCGAGACGATCCTGCGCATCATCGGCGTCCTGTTCGGCGCCATCGCGAAAGCATCGCCCGCGCTCGCGACGGGCGCGCCCTTCGGCACCATCAACGCCCTCTCGATGGCGGGCTGGCGCGGCGAGCGGCGGTGGGTGCTGTTCTCGTTCTTTGGCGGCGGCCTCGGCGGCAATCCGCTGAGCGACGGGCTCAACCACGGCAACAATCCCATCTCCATGGCGACGATGCCGCCGGTCGAGATTTTTGAAGCCGCCTACCCGGTGATGTTCACGCAGTGGGCGCTCCGGCCGGACAGCGGCGGCGTCGGCCGGCATCGCGGCGGCCTTGGCGCGATCTACGAGATCGAGGCGCTGGGCGAAGGCGGGGCGGACGTCTTTCTGCTCGGCGAACGGGGGCGCTTCGCGCCGCCCGGCGTGCTCGGCGGCGGCGAGGGCCGGCTCAACCGTTTCAGTTGGACGACGCCACAGGGCGAGTCCACGCCGGCCTTCGCCTCCAAGACGACGGACGCGCGCATCGGCCAAGGCGGCCGCATCCGCTTGGAGACCCCGGGCGGCGGCGGCTACGGCGACCCGCTGGAGCGCGACCCGGCGCGCGTCGCCCGCGACGTGCGGCGCGCCTACGAGAGCGAACAGCGCGCGCGCGATCATTATGGCGTCGTGTTGTCGACGGCCGGCGAGATCGACGAAGCGGCGACGCGCGACCGTCGCGCCACGTTGAAACGGGCGCGCGCATGAGCGAGGCGCAGCGCATCGTCGGAGTCGATATCGGCGGCACGTTCACGGATTTCTTCCTGTTCGATCCCGCGACTCGCGCCTATCGCATCGCCAAGACGCCATCGAACCGCGGCGCCGAAGCGACGGCGTTTCTCGGCGGCCTCGCGACGCTCGGGCGCGACGCGGACCAAGCGATGATCGTGCACGGCACGACGGTCGGCACCAATGCGTTGCTCGAACGCAAGGGCGCGCGGGTCGGCGTCATCACGACGCCCGGCTTCCGGGACGTACTGGAAATGCGCCGCCGCGACCGGCCGAACACCTGGGGCCTCTGGGGCGACTTCACGCCGATCGCCGATCGCGACCTGCGCCTGGAGACGCCGGAGCGCACGCTGGCCGACGGCACGGTGCGGCAAGCCATCGATCCCGCACATGTCGCGGAGGCGGCGCGGACGCTTCTCGCCAAAGGCGCGCAGGCGATCGCCATCGTCTTCATCAACGCTTACGCCAATGCGGCGAACGAGGCCAAGGCGGCGACCGCCGTGCGCGCCGTCTGGCCGAACGATCACGTCGTCGCGTCGCACGAAGTTTTGCCGGAGATCCGCGAGTTCGAGCGCGCCTCGACGACGGCGCTGAACGCCTATCTTCAGCCCGTGATCGGCGGCTATCTCGCCGCGATCGAAGCGGACCTCGGCGCGCGCCGGTCCGCCTCCGACTTTCTGATCGTCCAGTCGAACGGCGGCGTCATGTCGGCGGCGAGCGCGCGGCGGCTGCCCGTGCGTACGGCGCTGTCGGGGCCTGCGGCCGGCGTGATCGCGGCGGCCGCCATCGCGCGGAACGCGAAGTTCGACGACATCATCACCGCCGATCTCGGCGGCACCTCCTTCGATGTCTCGCTCGTCGTCGGCGGCAAGCCGGCGCTGGCCGCGCAGACGACGGTCGACTTCGGCCTCGTCATCCGCACCCCGATGATCGAGATCGTGACCATCGGCGCCGGCGGCGGTTCGATCGCGAGCGTCGACCGCGCCGGCCTGCCGCGCGTCGGGCCGGAAAGCGCCGGCTCGCGGCCCGGCCCCGTCTGCTACGGCCAAGGGAACACGCGTCCGACGCTGACCGACGCCCATGTCGCGCTCGGCCGCATCGACGCCGACCGGCCGATCGGCGAAGGACGGCGGCTCGATCGCGAAGCGGCGCGCGCGGCGATCTTGGAGCATGTCGGCGCGCCGCTCGGCCTCGACGTCATGCGCGCCGCGGAAGCCATCGTGCGGGTCGCCGAAGCGCGGATGGCGGGCGCCGTGCGCCTCATCTCGATCGAGCGCGGCCACGATCCCGCGCGCTTCACGCTGCTGCCCTTCGGCGGCGGCGGGGCGCTGCATGTCTGCGCGCTCATCCGCGACGTCGGCCTGTCGCGGGCGCTCGCGCCGCCGCTGCCCGGCATCAACAGCGCGCTCGGCTGCGCCCTCGCCGACCTGCGCCACGACCGCGTCCTGACGCTGAACCTCCCGCTCGAAAGCCTGAGCGTCGACGATCTCCGGGCGACGATCGCCAGCGAGCGCCAGCAGGCGCTGGCGGTGGTGCTGGAGGCGGGGATCGATCCGTCGCTCTGCGACACGGCGATCGAATTCGACATGCAGTTCATCGGGCAGACGCATACGATCGCCGCGCCGTTCGGCGGGGGCGAACTCACGCGCGAGGCGATCCGCGCCGCCTTCGACGCCGCCTACACGGCGTCGTTCAGCCGCCTGCTCCCCGCGCCCGTCAAGCTGGTGAACCTGCGCGTCGCCGCCACCGGACGGCGGCCCCGCTTCGACTTCTCGATCTTCACGCCGCCGCGCGACGCGACGCTCGAGACGGCGCGCCGACCCGCGCGCGAGGTCTGGTTCGACGGCGGCGCGCGCGAGACCGCGATCTGGTCGCGGCCGGCGCTGCCCGCCGGCGCTGTCGTCGAAGGTCCGGCGATTCTCGAACAGCCCGACGCCACCATCGTGATCGATCCCGGCTTCAAGGCCGGCGTCGACGGCTGGGGCAACGTCATCATCGAAAGGGCGTGACATGCAGGCCTTCTCGGGCTCGCTCGCAAAGACGGCGCTGCTCCTGCTCGATCTGCAGAACGACTTCGTCCATGCCGACGGCGCGTATGCGCGCGGCGGCCAGACGAGCGACGCCATCGCGGCCCTGCCGGCGCGGCTCGCGCCGCTGACGCGCGTGGTGCGCTCCTGTGGCGGCATGGTCGTCGCCACGCTGTTCACGCTGGCGCCCGGGCGCAACAGCGAGCCGATCGTTTCGCCGCACCTAAAGCAACTGCGGCCGTTCCTGCGCGCCGGCGACTTCGCGCCGGGATCGTGGGGCCAAGCGCTGCTCGACGAACTCGGTCCGGCGGACTCGACGGTGGAGAAGGTCGCCTATTCGGCGTTCTACATGAGCCGGCTGGAGTTCGTGCTGCGCAAATGCGGCGTCGAGCGGCTGATCGCCGCCGGCATCGTCACCAACGGCGGCGTCGCCTCGACCGTGCGCGACGCGCATGTGCGCGACTTCGAGACGACGGTGCTGTCCGACGGCTGCGCGACGTTTTCGCAACGCGTTCACGACGTTTCGATCGAGGCGCTCCGTCCCGTGGCGCGCATCGCCACCGTCGCCGAAATTCTCGCCGAACTCGACACGAAGGATCCGCCATGAGCGACAGGGCCGCAACCTCCGTGCTGGGCGGCGAAGCCATCGCCGCGACGCTCGCGCACCATGGCGTGACGACCGCCTTCTCGCTCGCCGGCACGGCGCACACGTATCTCCTCCAGGCGATGGCCGCGCGCGGCATGACGGTCGTCAGCACGCGGCACGAGAACAACGCCGTGCTCGCCGCTGACGGCTACGCCCGCCGGAGCGGCAAGCTCGGCGTCGCGCTCATCAAGAACGATCAAGGTTTGCCCAACGCGCTCACCGGCGTCTGCACGGCGAACGCCGCCTGCTCGCCCGTCCTCGTGCTGACCTCGCTCAGCCCCTCGTCGTCTTTCGAAGCCGGCGGCGAGCGCGGCGAGGAGATCGACATGGCGAAGAGCGTCGCCAAGTGGACGCGCGTCGTTCCCTCCGCCGACCGGCTTGGCGACTATCTCACGACGGCGATCCGCCAGGCGACGACCGGGCGGCCCGGCGTCGCCGTGCTCGCCATCCCGCAGGAATTCCAGCAGTTCGACGTGGCGCCGCCCGTCCTTTCGGCCGCCGTCGAACCGTCGCGGCCGGCCTGCGACGAGGGAGCGCTCGACCGTCTCTGCGCGATGATCGCGGCGGCCGAGCGCCCGATGATCCTCGCCGGCGCCGGCTGCATGCTGTCGGGGGCCGGGCCGGCGCTCAACGCGCTGGCGCGCAACTTCAAGATTCCCGTGCTCGGCAATTCGCTCGGCCGCGGCCTCGTCGCCGAAGACAACGCCATCGGCTTTTCGTGGCCGCTGGCGCAGGCGGCGGCGCGGCAAGCCGATCTCGTCGTCGCCGCAGGCGTGCGCATGACGCAGCGGCTGGGCTACGGCCTGCCGCCGCGCTTCTCGAAGACAGCCAAGTTCGCGCAGATCGACGTGAAGCCCGAGGAGATCGGCCGCAACCGCCCGGTCGACCTCGCCATCGCCGCCGACGCGGCGCTGACGCTCGACGCGCTAGCGCGCCGGTTGACGGCGCGAGGCCACGTCGCGCGCGGCGATGCGCGCTGGGTGCGCGACGCGCTGAACGCGCGCATGGCGCGCATCGACGAACTCGGCCGCGACACGGACGGCGAGATTCACCCCTACGCGCTGTGCCGCGCGCTCGCCGACGCGCTGCCGCGCGACGCCGTTCTCGTCGGCGACGGCGCGGACATCCTGAACTGGCTGCATGGCGTCTACCTCGTGCGGACGCCGCGCGCTTACATGGACCATTACCCGCACGGCGCCATGGGCGTCGGCGTCGGGCTGGCGCTGGGCGCGGCCGTGGCGCTGCGCGAGGAAGCGCAGGCGGCGGGCGGCGCATCGCGGCCGCTCGTCCTGCTGACCGGCGACGGCGCGTTCGGGTTCTTCTGCGGCGAGTTGCACAGCTTCGCGCACGCCGGCCTCGACGTGAAGGTGATCGTCGCCAACGACGGCGCCTGGGGCACCGAGCACCATGGACAGTTGAAGGCGCTCGGGACGAGCTACAATTGCCTGCTCGGCAAGAGCGATTACGAGCGCGTGGGGGAAGCCTTCGGGTTCGCCGCGCGCAAGGTGGCGAACCCGCCGGATCTGCGCGCCGCGGTGGACGCGACGCTTGCCGAGCCGGGGCCGGCGATCCTCAACGTTCTGACGGACACGGCGGCCGGCGCGGTGCGCAAATCCGATCCGCGCGTGCAAACCATCGCCTTCGAGGATCTGGCGTCGAGCCTCAAGACGCACGCCACGCCGGACGTGGCGTAGCGCGCGTATCGCTTCAGCCGATGTGGCTGGCGTGATTTTCGAGATACCAGCTCGCGATCTCCTCGCGCGTGGCGAACCAGACGCCGTCGAACGCCTTCACGTAGGCGAGGAAATCCTTCAGCGCGCGGATGCGGAACGGCTGACCGATGACGTGCGGGTGCAGCCCGACGTTCATCATGCGCCCGCTCGTCGCGCCTTCCTCGTAGAGCCAGTCGAACTGTTCCTTGAAGACCTCGATCGCGCCGTTGACGTCCTGGCCCTGCCGCATGAACACGGTGAAGTCGTTGACCTCCGAAGTGTAGGGGATCGAGACGAGCGGCTTGCCCGAGCGCGTCTGCACCAGATAGGGCTGATCGTCGTTGAGCAAGTCCGTCGAGAAGATCAGGCCCTCCTCGGCGAGCAGGTCGATCGTGTTCAGCGTGCTGCGCAGCGAGCTCGACAGCCAGCCCTTCGCCGGCCTGCCGCAGACGTCCTTGTAGACGCGCAACGTCTCGCGAATGATCTCGCGCTCCTTCGCCTCGTCGAACATGTAGTCGGCCAACAGATCCGTCTGCACGTAATTGTGCGCGACGATCTCCCAGCGGCGTTCGAGCGCGGCGTCGACCACCGCGCGGCGTTCGAGCCCCATCTTGGCGTTCATCGTGCAGGTCGCGGGAACGCCCGCCTTGTCGAACAGGTCGATCATGCGCCAGACGCCGACGCGCTGCCCATATTCCCGCCAGGTCCAGTTGGGGTTGTCGTAGACGTTGCCCGGCAATTCGCCGCCGACGATGCCCGGTCCGCCGGGATAGAACGGCTTCGGCGTATCCTTCACCGGATCCCAGTATTCCATGTTGATGGTGATCATCATCGCGAGGCGTTTGCCGTTCGGCCATTTGAGCGGCTTGCGGTGCGGCATCGGCGTGAAGGGATAGTGCATCGGTGCTCCTCAATCTTCGCTCGACGCCGACCCGCCGCCTGGCGCGAAGGTTGCGTAACGCCGCGCGCGGACCGCAACAAGCTTCGCGGGTCGTCCGGAGCGACCGCACGCCGCAACGACGGCCTCTGGCAAAGCGAGTAAAACCGCTTGCCGGAAGGCGCTCGGCCCGGCATTGTTGTCCGGACAAATCGAGTGTGTCAGCCCGGTTCGGGCTGTCAAGCGGCGATGTGAGGCGAAGATGAAGAACGACGTGGTGATCGTCGGCGCGGGCCCGGTGGGTCTCGTCTCCGCCTGCCTTCTGACCGACGAAGGCGTGCCGGTGACGCTGATCGAGGCCGCGAACGATCTCCCGCGCGACCTGCGCGCCTCGACCTTCCATCCGCCGACGCTCGATATGCTGGAGCGCTTCGGCGTCGTGGACTCGATGATCGATCAGGGCCTCATCTGCCCGACATGGCAATTCCGCGACCGGGCGGACGGCGTGGTGGCGACCTTCGAGCTGAGCCTGCTGGGCGACGAGACGAACCATCCTTATCGCCTGCAATGCGAGCAATGGCGGCTCGGCGAGATGCTGCTCGCGCGGCTGGAGAAGAACCCGCTCGCCACGATCCGCTTCGGCGTGTCGGCGACGGCGGCGCGCCAGACCGCCGACGGCGTCGAGATCGACGCGACGACGGCCGACGGGAAAACGGAAACGTTAACCGGCGCCTTCGGCATCGGCGCCGACGGCATCGGCAGCGCCGTGCGCAAGAGCATGGGCGTGACCTTCGACGGCATGACGATCCCCGAGATCTTCCTGACGATTTCGACGACCTACGATTATCGCGAGGCGATGCCCGATCTCGCCAACATCTCCTACCTCTCGGACCCCGACGAATGGTTCGTGCTGATCCGCACGGCGAAGGTCTGGCGCGCGCTGTTCCCGGTCGATCCGACGCTGACCGACGCGCAGGCGACCTCGCCGGAACTCGCCGAGAAGCTCCTGCAAGGCGTCTCCCGGCGCGCGACGCCCTACGAGGTTCAGCATCGCACGGCCTATCGCGTGCACGAGCGCGTCGCCACGACCTACGCGCAGGGGCGTCTCGCGATCGCGGGCGACGCGGCGCACGTTAACAATCCGCTCGGCGGCATGGGCCTCAACGGCGGCATCCACGACGCCTACAACCTCGCGCAGACGCTGGTCGAGATCCTCCGCGGCGCGCCGACGGACGCCCTCGGACGCTACAGCCGCCAGCGCCGCAAGGTCGCGCTCGACGTGGTGCAGCAGACGACGCTGCGCAACCGCGCCATCCTCAACACGCGCGATCGCGGCGCGCGCGAGGCCTATTACGACGAGTTGCGCAAAACCGTCGCCGATCCCGTCGCGCACAAGGCCTATGTCATGCGCACGTCGATGATCTCGTCGCTGCGCGACATGGAGAAGGTCGCGTAAGCGGCGAAGCCGGTCAGGACAGCGGCGCGCCGTCGCAGCCGCAGAAGATCGGCGCGAACCCGCCGTCCGCGCGGGCGCCGATGCGCATCCCATGCGCGCCGCGCAGATGCCCCGGCATCAGCAGCGCGCCCTCGTCGCGCGCGCGTTGCAGCAACCCGCTCCGCGTCGCCGCGGCTTGCGCGGGATCCTCGCAGAGGAAGCTCGACCAGGAGGGCTGCACGACTTGCAGCGGCGTGTGGATGGCGTCGCCGCAAAGGATGGTCGAGGGGCCGCGCGCATCGCGCACGTCAAGTCCGACCTGTCCGGGCGTATGGCCCGGCAGCGGCGCGATCGTCGCGCCGGGCGCGATCTCGGCGCCGTCTTCGACGGTGTCGAGACGGCCGGCCTCCAGCACCGGCAGCACGCTGTCCTGATAGCAGCCATGGTTGACGGCGGCGTCGCCGGCCGCGGCCGCCCGCCAATGCGCCAGTTCCTTGCCGCCGGCGAGATAGCGGGCGCGCGGAAAGGTCGGAACCCAGCGCCCGTTTTCGAGCTTCGTGTTCCAGCCGACGTGGTCGGCGTGCAGATGCGTGCAGAAGACGATGTCAATGTCCTCGGGGCGGCAGCCTTGGTCGGCGAGCTTTTGCAGGAAGCCCGTCGCCTGGCGGCGGTTCCAGGCCGGGCGCAACGGCCGGTCCTTGTGTTCGCCGAGGCACGTGTCGACGAGGATCGTCGCGCCGCCGATGCGCACGATGTGGCTTTGCACGACGATCGGCGCCATGCCGCGATCGAAATCGACATGGTCGCCCAGCAGCGAGCGCCATGGGTCCAGCGCGGCGAGGCTGGCGTGCGGGAAGAAGGTTGCGATCGGCAACTCCATCTCGAAGTCGACGACCTTGCGGATGTCCACGCCCGGTCCGGCCATCGTCGCGGCTGCCTCAGAAGTCTTCGAGCAGGCGGCCGAAGCCTTCGAGCTTGTCTTCGATGCCGTTGGCGCGCAGCGCGTGCCAGTAGGTCGCGGTGTTGATGGCGATGATCGGCTTGCCGAGCCAGAGTTCTGCGGCGGCGGCGAGCTTCACCATCGACAGGTTCGTGCCGACCTGCACGATGGCGTCGATGTCGTCGCCGTCGAGCTTGCGCAGCGTGTCCCGCAACGTGGCGGGCGTGACCTCGGCGATCTGGGTCCAGGACCGGCATTGCAGCGGCGTGTCGCGCTTCACCTCGAAGCCCATGTCGGTGAAATAGCGCCCCACTTCGGCGTTCATCACCGGCCAGTAGGGCGACAGGATCGCGATGCGCTTGACGCCGCCGTAGGCGCGCATGGCGGCCGTGCACGAATGGCTACCGATGCTGATCTTGACGCCCGACTCGCTTTCCACCTGATGCACGAACTTGTCGGCCCCCGCCGCGCCGTCGAAGAAGGTCACGGCCGACATGCCCATGACGAGGTAATCCGGCGACGACGTCATGACGCTGCGCACCGCGTCGAGCACGTTCTCCGCGATGGTGTTCGCGCCGGCCCGGAAGCTTTCGTTGCTGACCGCCTTGGCGTCCGGCGTGAAGATGCGGCTGTAATGATTGGTGACTCCGATCGGGCGCATGGCGTCGAAGTCGGGCTGGACGATCGTGTTGGTCGAAGGCCCGAGGACGCCGAATTTCTTCCGCCACCCAAGAACGTCGCGCGGCATGGTCGTCTCCTTCTAGGCGGTCGCCGCAATCGCGTCGGCGCCGGTCATCAGGTCTGCGTATTTCTGCTTCATGTCGAACAGGTTGGCCCCGTGCGGGCCCATCGCGCGGTCGCCGACGCAGTCGGTCAGCACGATCGTGCGCATGTTGGCCGACATGGCGTCGACCACGGTGGCGCGCACGCAGCCCGACGTCGTGCAGCCGGCGACGAAGAGCGTGTCGACGCGCTTCCAGGCGAGCCAGGAGGCGAGTTCGGTGTCGAAGAAGGCCGAGGGCTGGCGCTTGCGGATCAGCAGTTCGCCGGGCGCGGGGCGAAGCTCCTCGACGATCTGGCTGAGCGGGCTCTCCTCGGTGAGCTTCAAGAGCCCGGGCGACTTGCGGGTGAAGGCGCCCGCGTCGGAGCCGTCCTTCGCGTAGACGACGCGCGTATGGGCGACGGGCCAGCCGCGCGCCCGCGCGTGGGCAAGAAAGCCGACGGTCCTGCCGATCGCTTCGCGGATGTTGCCGCCGCCGAAATGCGCGGGATCGGTGAAGCCGACGACGAAGTCAACGATCACCAGGGCGGGGCTCGCGCCGATGCCGATCGTCTGCGCGAAACCCTGCTGAGCGTAGATGTCGAGTTCGTTCATGCGCGATTTCCGCTCTTGCCGGCGCCCTCGTCAAGCTGGCACAGAAAATCTGTCCGGACAAACGGTCTTTGCCATGGCGTTCGCCGCCGGAATACGCTCAACTCATCGCGCGCCGGCAGGGCGATGTTGAGCCGGCGCAACGGGGCAAAGAGGAACTGATGGCGGATCCTGCACTTCGGCGGCATATCGATGCGCGCGAGATCATCGCGGCGCCCGGCGTCTACGATCTCATTTCGGCGCTGATCGCCGACCGCATGGGCTTTCAGGCGCTCTACGTTACGGGTTACGGGACCGTGGCCTCGGCGCTCGGTCTGCCGGACGCGGGGCTCGCGACCTATTCCGAGATGATCGACCGCATCGGCCGGATCGCCGAAATGAGCAAGACTCCGGTCATCGCGGACGCCGATACCGGCTACGGCGGCCTTCTCAACGTGCGGCACACCGTGCGCGGCTACGAGAAGGCGGGCGTCTCGGCGATTCAGATCGAAGATCAAGAATTCCCCAAAAAATGCGGCCACACGCCCAATCGCCGCGTCGTGCCCATCGAGGACATGACCCGCAAGATCCGCGTCGCCGTCGACAGCAAGTCGAGCGCGGACTTCCTGGTGATCGCGCGCACGGACGCGCGCACCGCGCTCGGCCTCGACGAGGCGCTGCGACGGGCCGACGCTTACGCAAAGGCGGGCGCCGACGTGATTTTCATCGAATCGCCCGAGAGCGAGGACGAACTCGTGACGGTCAGCAGGCGCATCGACAAGCCGCTGATGGCCAACATGGTCAACGGCGGCCGCACGCCGATGCTGCCGGTGCGCCGCCTGGCGGAGATCGGCTACGCCATCGCGATCTTCCCCGCCTTGGGCTTCCTGTCGGCGGCGCAGGCGCTGACGGCAGCGTACGAGGACTTGTTGAAGAACGGCGAAACGACAGCGGCCGTTCCGATGTATTCCTTCGCCGCGTTCAACGAGCTGATCGGGTTCCAAGACGTCTGGAATTTTGAAAAGCGGTACGCGGAAGTGGACTGACGGGCGTCGGGAGGCGTTTCGGCGGAGCGCATGAACAAGATCGTCGGCAAGGACGAGACGCCGCGCTACCTGCAAATTCTCGCCACGCTGCGCGCGCGGGTGGAGGCGGGCGTCTACCCGCTCGACCACAGCCTGCCGACGGAAAGCGAGCTCTGCAGCGAATTCGGCGCAAGCCGTTACACGTTGCGCGAGGCGCTGCGCCGCCTCGTCGAACAAGGCATGGTGCATCGGCGGCGCGGCTCGGGCAGCGTGGTCGTCGCGTCGCAGCCGCAAGCGCGCTACGTCCATTCGCTGTCCTCGATCGGGGACCTGTTCCAGTTCGCCCTCGACACGCATTATCAGATCGTCGCCATCGAGCCGGTGGCGTTGAGCGAGCATCGCGCCCGCCAGGTCGGCGGACAGCCCGGCTCGACATGGACGCTCGTCAAGTTCGTGCGCCGTACGCATGAGGACGGCGACATCATCTGCTACGTTCACTCGTATCTGCCCAAGCGGCTGGCGCGGTTCGCCGAAGAGCTGCGCAAATGCGTCGGCCCCTTCTATGCTCACCTCGCCAAGCGCGCGCGCGAGGACATCATCGAAGTCGAGCAGGAGATCCGCGGCGAAAAAATGGACGCCGAGACCGCTGGCTATCTCGAACGCGCCGTCGGCGACATGGCGATCTGCGTCTCGCGGCGCTACACGGCCGAACGAGGCGTGCTCATCACGTCATTGAACTGGCACGTCGCGGAAGACTTCACCTGCCGCATGCGTCTGATGAAGAATTTGTGACGCGCTTGCCGCGTCCTCCGATGGTAACAAAGCCATTGCGGCGCAAGGGCTTGCGCGAGCGCGCACGCCGCGCGCGCGGCGGCGAGGCCGCCGTCTTTGCGGCTCTGCGGCGGGAACAATCCAGAAAACGCAACGTTTTGTGACGCAATCGACACGATCGATTGGGCAGGGGCTTTTTAAATGCGTCTCATCATCCTCATCATTTTGGTTCTGCTTTTGCTGGGCGCGCTGCCGACATGGCCTTACAGCGCGGGCTGGGGCTATTTCCCGTCCGGGGGTCTCGGCGGCCTCATCATCATTCTGCTGGTCCTCGCGCTGATCGGCGTGATTTAGCGGCGTACGAAGCGAAAGCCGGCCTTCTAAGCCGGCTTTTCCTTGCGATTATCGCCAACAAAAACCCCGGCGTCGCGCCGGGTTTTTTGTGAGAGAACGATTGCGTTATGCAGAGTATCAGCCGGCGTCGCTCGCCGAGGTTTTCGATTTCGTCGCGAGAAGCCCAAGCGCCACGCCGCCCAAGGCGACCAGCGTGATGAGCCGCCGCATCCCGAGCACGCGTGCGACTTGAAGGCCTGCCGTCAGCACCATCGGATCGGTCACCATCGTATGCACGGTCGACTTTGCCGGCGGCTTGACCACCGGCTTCTTTCGCGTGCGGCTCGCCGCGAGAATGATGACCAGGACGACGCTGACGATGAGGAACAGGGCCGCGCCCCCAAGACACGCTTGCAGCAAACCGTAGGTTTGAAGCGCGTAGACGAAGAGCGCGGCGCAGAGGAAGCAGATCGTCAGAAGCCCGGTGACGACGAGCGCCATGGACACGGCGGCCAGACCGACCGCCTTTCGCAGGCCGCCGGTCAGGTCGTCGATAAGCTTTTGCAGCATGGCCGTCCTCAGAACCCAGCGTGGACCGAACGACGGCCCAAGAAGTCAGCGGCCACGCGCCCTGCGGCCGCCGGTCGAATGCGCATCGACTACCGGCGCCAGGTGAGGCCGATGAAGAAGCCGAGGCCCAGCACGACGGCGAGCGTGGCGACCGGCCGCTCCTGCACCACGTCTTCCAGCGTTTGGCCAATGCTGCCGACGGCGTCCTGAGCGGATTCGACCACCGTACCCGCGCGATCGCCGGCGTCGGACATCACCGCGTCCACCTTTTTGCGGGCGTTCTTCAAGCCGCCCTTCGCCTGCTGCTGGGCGATCGATGCGAGCGTGCTGAGGGCTTCGGCGATTTGCTCCGAGAGCGAAGAAATGTCCTGTTTCACAGCGGTCATATCCTTCTTGAGTTGATCGAACGTCACCTCAGACACGGCCCCTTCCATCTGCGCCTGAACCTTGGGATCGGACATGGAAAGCTCCTGAGATGCATGGAAAGGCCGCGTAAGAAACGTGCGTCAAAAGCGAAGGTTCCGCATTGCGGGAGCTGCGCGGCGAGCCCTCCTTGCGCGGTTTCGCCACGAATTGCGGGCGCGGATCCCGCGGTTGCGCCCGGCCAAGCTTCTTTTCTATACTTGCGAGGGCGCAGCGGCGGCGCCAGGCGGCGCGCGCGATCGATGGGGACTTGATGCGTTCGTTCGGGCGTCGCCGGGACATCGTCGGCGAAATCGCGCCTGCCGTCCTGTTCGCCCTCATCCCGCTGTTCTTCCTCGCGGCCGTGACGCTCGTCCAGGTGTTCGTCAACGCGCCGGCGGAAGCGGAGGGCCGCGCCGCGATCCTGCGTAGCATGGCGACGCTGCGGATCGCCGGCGAGATCGGCGACGCCGTTCGCGACGCGGAGCGCGGTCAGCGCGGCTTCATCCTGACGAACCAGGCGGCCTATCTGACCCCCTACGCGGAGGCCGCCCCCAAGCTGTCCCGCTTGGTCGGCGATTTGCAGCAAGCCAGCCAGCCGGGCCAGTCCGACCTCATTCTGCGCTTGCAAGCCGACCTCACGACCAAGCTGAACGAGCTCGCGGCCACCGTCGAGGCCATGCGCGCGGGCGGCCCGGCCTCCGCGCTCAACGTCATCCTCAACGACAGCGGGCGGGCCGCCATGGACCGCGTGGTCGCCGACCTCGACGTGTTTACCAGCGCGGCCGATCAGACGCTGAAAATACGCCTCGGCTTCTCACGCGACGCCGAGGCGCGAGCCACAAAGACGTTCATCGCCGGGGGTCTCGTTTCTGCGGTCGCGCTTCTTGCCGGCGCCTTCCTGCTTTCGGGCGCCTACCGCCGCGCCGCGCAGTCTGAACGCATTCTGCAGGCGACGCTGGACAGCGTCCGCGAAGGCGTCGCGGCCTTCGAGGGTCCGCGCCTGCGCGTCTGGAACGCGCGGTTCGCCAGCCTTCTCAAGGGCGCCGCCTTGCGGAGAGGCGAAGCGATCTCCGGCGGCCTCGACCGCACGGGTTCGGCGATCCTCGGCTGGATCGACAATCTGCGCCCCTTCTCGGATCGCGCCGACAAGCCGATCCTGGCTGAGCGGCGGCTGGAGGACGGGAGCGCCTTCGAGATCTTCAGTTCCGAGACAAGCGACGGCGGCCATGTCACGACCATCCTCGACGTGACTGAGCGCCGGCGCGCCGAGGAGGCGCTGCGTCAGTCCCAGAAGCTCGAAGCGCTTGGACACATGACCGGCGGCGTCGCGCACGATTTCAACAATCTGCTGACGGTCATCATCGGCGGCCTGAGCTTCATGCGCCGGAAGGCCGCCGACGATCCCAAGACGCTCGAGCGCCTCGATATGATCGCCATCGCCGCCGAACGCGCGGCGGAATTGATCCGGCAGCTCCTCGCCTTCGCCCGCAAACAGCCGCTGAGCCCGCAGACCGTCAACGTCGACCAGTTGATGCAGGAGGTTTTGCCGCTGACGCGCCGCGCGGTCGGCGAGGCCATCGCGGTCGAATACGTGACGACCGGCGGCTTGTGGAACACCACGATCGACGCCACGCAGTTCCAGTCGTCGGTGCTCAATCTCGCCATCAACAGTCGTGACGCGATGCCGGAAGGCGGCAAGCTGACCATCGAAGTCGCGAACGCCGCGCTCGACGACTTCTACGCCGCAGCGCACGCCGAAGTGAATCCCGGACAATATGTGGTTTTCGCCATCACCGACACGGGAACGGGCATGGACGCCGCGACCCGTTCGCGCGTCCTCGATCCCTTCTTCACGACCAAACCGCCGGGGCAAGGCACGGGACTGGGACTGCCCCAAGTCTACGGGTTCGTGAAGCAGTCGGGCGGGCACCTGAAGATCTACAGCGAACTCGGGGAAGGCACGACCATCAAGCTCTATCTGCCGCGGACGATGGAAGCCGCCGCCGCCCTGCCACACCGGCCCGAGCCGACGATGCTGATGGGCGCGGAGCGCATCCTGCTCGTCGACGACGACGAGATCGTGCGCGCGACGGTCGCTTCCATGCTGCGCGACCTCGGCTACACGGTCTTCACGGCGGCGTCGGGCGCCGCGGCGCTCGATCTGTTGCGGCAGGGCGAGCCGGTCGATCTCCTGTTCACCGACGTCATCATGCCCGGACCGATCGGGGGCCGCAAACTTGCCGAAATGGCCCGCGAGATCGATCCCGGTCTTAAAGTGATCTTCACGTCGGGGTATACGGAGAATTCCATCGTCCACAACGGCCGCCTCGACGCGGGCGTCGAACTGCTGAGCAAGCCCTATGATCGCAACAAGCTCGGCGCCAAGGTCCGCCGTGTCCTCGACGCTCCGTGCAAGGGCGGCGGGGCCGAGACCTAGGCGGCGGAGAGAGCGGGCTTGACAGAGACCATGGTCACGCCGGCGTTCGCGCCTTACCTCGTTCTGAACGTCGACGGCGACGCCGCGAGCCGCGCCGCCAAGACGCGCGCGCTCGCCGCGGCGGGCGAGTTGCAGGTGGTCGAGACGGCTTGCGGCGCGGATGCGTTGAAGCGCTTCGCAGACAAGCCGCCCGCGCTCGTTCTGCTCAACGTCGAACTGCCAGACATCAACGGCTACGACCTCTGCAGGACACTCAAGAGCCGACACCCCGAAGTGCTCGTCCTCGAGACCTCCGCTTCGCTGGTTTCCGGGCAAGACCGCACGCGCGGCCTTGACGCAGGCGCCGATTCCTACCTGGTCCAGCCCTGCGATCCGGCCGAGCTCGTCGCCACGGTGCGCGCGCTGCTGCGCATCCGGGACGCCGAGGCGGCCCTGCGCGAAAGCGAAGCCAACTTTCGGTTGCTGGCCGACAACATGCCGGCGATCAGTTGGATGGCCGAAGCCGGCGGCGACATCTATTGGTTCAACAAGCGTTGGTACGACTATACCGGCTTGACGGTCGACGAATCGCTGGGCTGGAGCTGGCGATCGGCGCACGATCCGGCGGCGCTCGCCGAGGTCGAGGAACGCTGGCGCACATCGCTCCAGCACGCTCTCCCCTTTGACATGACGTTTCCCCTGCGGGGCGCGGACGGGGTGTTCCGGCCGTTTCTGACGCGCATCGCGCCGGTGCGCGACGCCGCCGGACAGGTCGCCCGCTGGTTCGGCACGAACATCGACATCTCGCCGCAGCGCGCGGCCGAAGAAGAGCTGCGCGGGCTGAACGACACGCTCGAGCAGCGCATCGAAGCGGAACTCGCCCAGCGCAACGAGGCCGAACGCGCGTTGCGGCAAATGCAAAAGCTCGAAGCCATCGGCCAACTGACGGGCGGCATCGCGCACGACTTCAACAACATGATGGCGGTGGTCATCAGCGCGCTCAACCTGCTGGAGCGTCGGCTGGCGCGGGGCGAAACCGACGTGGCGAAGTACATCGAAGCGGCGGTCGAGGGCGCGACCCGCGCCTCGGCGCTGACGCGCCGTCTGCTGACGTTCTCGCGCCAACAGGCGTTCTCGCCAGAAACGATCGAGGCCAACGCGACAATCAAGACGCTGGTCGAGTTGCTCGAACGCACGCTCGGCGAGCACGTGCGGCTTGAAACCGCGTTCGAGGCGGGCGCGCTGACGATCTACGTGGACGCCAGCGAATTCGAAAACGCGCTGCTCAATCTTTCCGTCAATAGCCGCGACGCGATGCCGAACGGCGGCCGCCTTTGCATCGCGACATCGCGCGTCGCGGTCGATTCCGCTCTGGCGGATCGTCACGACATGGCGCCCGGCGAGTACGCGTCGATCGCCGTGTCCGACACCGGCGTCGGCATGACGCCCGAGGTCCTCGAAAAGGCCTTCGATCCGTTTTTCACGACCAAGGACGTCGGCAAGGGCACGGGACTCGGGTTGAGCCAAGTCTTCGGCTTTGTGCGCCAATCGGGGGGCGGCGTGCGCATCGACACGCAGCCGGGCGAAGGCGCCTCGGTCGTCCTATACCTCCCGCTCGTGGCCGCCGAGGCGAAAACGCAGACGCCCGCGCCGACGCGGGCCCCGGCGCCCACCGGCCGAACCGATTACGTCGTTCTTGTCGTGGAAGACGAGCCGCGCGTGCGCGCCTTTGCCGTCGAAACGCTGCGCGATCTCGGATACGCCGTGCTCGACGCCGTAGACGGGCGTCAAGCGCTCGATCTCATCGAGGCCGGGCAGCGCATCGATCTTCTTTTCACAGACGTCGTCATGCCGGGTGTCAGCGGCGCGCAGCTCTATGAATTCTGCCGTGAGCGCCTGCCGGATATGAAGGTGCTATTCACCACCGGTTACGCGGCCGGCGCCTTCGGCCAAGACGAGACGCACCGAAAAAATCACCACTTCATCGCCAAGCCTTACCGACTGGGCGCGCTGGCCTCGAAAATCCGCGCGGTGCTCGAGGGCGCGGAGCCTCCCGGCCGCTAAAGCGCGCAATCAGAAAAATCGAGACGCCGCAGCCCTCGCCAGTCGCGGCGCCGGTCCGGCTCGGGAAAGGGGCGTCACATCGTCCAGTACGGCTGGATACCGTAGAAGTCGTGGATGCGCTGGGCTGACGCCTCGTCTTCCAGATCTTGCTGGCCGCGTGAGTCGTAGTTTGGCGCCGCATCGAGCTTGGAGCGGTCGATCGGCACGACATAGCCCGCGAGCTTCACGTCATAGGTCAACAAGTTCCAGGGAACGGGGTAATAGCGCTCGCCGAGGCCGAGGAAGCCGCCGAACGAGAGGATCGCATAGGCGACTTGCCCGGACGCCTTATCGATCATCAGGTCATGCACTTCGCCGATGTGGTTGGCGGCGGTGTCGTAGACGGCGGTTCCCGCGATGCGGTCGGCGGCGATCAGCGCGTGCGACGCCACGGGCGCGTTGGCGGTCTGCGGCATGGCTCTCCTCCTTGCGGTTGACGAGCTGCGGGATGGCTCGTTTCAAAAACCAAACGAGTCGCGCAAGGTTCCTAGGTAGGGATTGCAGTAAAACCGAGACGTTATGGCGCGGGCGCCGCCGCCGCGACGGCGTGCGACGCTGGCACGGTCCAACTGCCCAGGCGGTCGCCGGCGGCTTTTTCGGTCTGAATCGCTTCCGCCTGCGCTTCCACGCCGGTGAACAGGCGTGGCTCGACCGCAAGGGCGACATCGCGGTCGGCGAGGAATTCCAGGTGGAACGCGCCGCCTTCGGTGCTCGCCGCTTTCAGAGCGATCGACACATCCGGCGCAGAACGCAACGCCCGCGACGCCACGTCGACAGCGAGCAGGCCGAGCGGGATGAGCCGATCGACGGGGAGCACGGCCTTGGTTCTCGCGTCGACCGTGAAACTCTGGCCAGGCGCGCAAAGCAATTCCGTCACCGATGTCTCGATCGTCTCGAGGAACGGGTCGACCGCGGCCGGCCCCATGTCTCCCTGGGCGAAGGCTCCGCGGTAGGCCGCCGATACAATTTGGACGCGGCACTCCGCCTCGGCCAGCGCGCGCCGGGCGTCGCCCCGATAATCGCGCTTGGTCAAGCCGATGTAGCTTTGGACGACCTGCAAGCTGTTCTTGATGCGATGGTTGAGTTCCAGGATCAGGAATCGGTTCGACTCGCGCGATGTCTCAAGTTCTCGGCTTTGCGCGGCTTGAAGGTCCAGCACATCGTTGAACGCCGTGACGACGGCGTAAAGATCGGTCGGCATGCTGTGACATTTGGGCGCTCGCGCAGACGCCGGAGCCGCGCGCGCATGCGCGGCGCGCTCGATGCCGCGCACCCATCGCGTCAGGTTGACGTGGATGGCGCGCACGTAGGCGAGGAAAACGATCGCCAGGATCAGCAGCGGCGCAAACAGGAGGACCAGGAATCGAGTCTCGACCGCGGCGTTCCGCGCGTCGCTGAAACTCGTGATGGCGAAGAGACCGGAGCCGTCGACGGCGGCCGCCGTGTAAACGCGCGGGCGACCGTCGCGGCTGCGCGCGAACCAATGGCTCCCGTCGGCGAGTTGCGGCGGCCGGGCCTCCGGCAGCCATCCCATGCCGGCGGACGCCCCATGCGCCGAGACGAGAACGCTCCGGTCGGTGACGATGCCGCCGTCGGCGTCCGACGCCAGCGAGCCGGCGCCGAGCGCCTGCGCCAGCGCATCGTGATCGAAGACGATAAACGCCTCCCACTGCGCGCCGCCTTCGCCGCGCGCCAAGATGGACGGGTCGGTCCGGCTGCCCTGAGCAGTCACGCCGTAGCGCGCCGCCACGTCGCCAAATGCGCGCGTGCCCCGCTGCGCTTCCTCGCCGAGACGCGCCAAGAGGATCGGCGTCGTGTCGGACGCCTCGATCGAGCGTGCGCAGGCCTGCGCGCCACGACGCACGACGATGGCGCGGACGCCGCCGCCGTCGCGCAAAACGCCAGAGAGGATCGCCGAGCAGGCGTCCGGGGCGTAGAGCGAGGCGTCGATGGCTGTCGCTGTCGCGGCGAGGTTGCGGAGCGCGCCGCGAAACCAGATTTCGGTCGCCGCCGATAAGCGGCGAGTCTCCGCCGCTTGGGACGCGTCGAGCAGATCACGCGAGGACTGATATCCGACCACTGCGGAGAAGACGCAGACGATGGCGACCGCGCCGGCGAGGATCGCTGCGAGGGCAAAGAGCCGAGCCTGAAGGGTCTGAGCCCGGAGCACTTTCATCCCTTAACGCCGATCGACTGCGCGGTGGCGACTCCCTGGTTCGACGGCGTCACGCTCGATCTCGGGTGAGTCCCCAACGTCATTTAATTGTAGAAGTTCCGCGAGCTTGGTGCGGGCGCGGTTGAGGCGGCTCTTGATCGTGCCGATGGCGACGCCGCATATTTCCGCCGCCTCCTCGTAGGAGAGGCCGCTGGCGCCGATCATCGTCAGCACCTCGCGTTGCTCGGCCGGCAAGGTCGCCAGCGCCTTGCGGAAGTCCGCCAAGTCGAGATGGCTCTCCTGATTGCCGTGCACGGAGAGCGTGCTCGCATAGGCGCCGTCGCTGTCGGGCACTTCGCGCGAGCGCTTGCGGTAATGCGAGTAGAACGTGTTGCGCAGAATGGTGAACAGCCAGGCGCGGAGGCTGGTGCCCATCTGGAACTTGTCGGAGTTGCCCCAGGCGCGCAGCAACGTGTCCTGCACGAGATCGTCGGCGAGCGACACCGATCCCGACAGCGAGGCGGCAAAAGCCCGCAGGTTCGGAATTTCGGCAATCAGATCGTCTTTGAATTTATCCGCGATCATTGCGGCCATCCCCAGGGAGGATGCCCCGTTCCTTCGCCTCAAGGCGCGCAAGAAGCTCGAGAAATTTGTCGGGGATCGGCGCGCACGTCAGATCGTCGTAATGCGCCTTGAGAGAGCGACCGATGAGGTCCTGCATCTTTGCATCGAAACGAACGCTATCACTCGCGGGAGGATCGTCCTCCGGACCAGATTGAGACATTGTTATCCTCGTGCGGCGCGCAGACGTGCAGCCATGCCCCTTTAGCCGCGACGCGCCGCCCCTGGCGAACGCCGGGGGCAATATACCGCGGCGGTAATGCCGCGAACGGCGGTTTGTTCCCAAAAGGACCGCAAATAATTCTCTTGTTTGGCCTTTTCTTTAATGCTGGTCTCTGCCCGGTCGTGAAAGGAAGAATTATGTCGCTTTCGAGCCAGATTGCTCCGGAATTACCATACCTTAGGCGGTTTTCTCGGGCGCTGAGCGGCACCCAGGCGAGCGGCGACGCGTATGTCGTGGCGACGCTCGAATCGCTGATCGAAGACCCGGCTGCCTTCCCTAAGGGAGTTGCGACGCGCGTCGCGCTCTATCGCGTCTTTTGTAAGCTCTGGTCGTCGCTGGAGATCAATCTGCACGGACGGGACACGGGTCCCATGGGCAAGACTCCGGAAAAGAACCTCGCGAAACTGACGCCCCGCTCGCGCGAAGCCTTCCTTCTGCGGACGGTCGAAGGCTTTACCGTCGAGGAAGTCGCCGTCATTCTCGACATCGACACCAAGGGCGTGGAAACGCTGATCGATCAAGCCGCGCACGAGATCGCCGAGCAGGTTGCGACCGACGTGTTGATCATCGAAGACGAGCCGATCATCGCGCTCGATCTTGAAAGCATCGTTCAAGAGCTTGGCCATCGCGTGGTCGGCATCGCGCGCACGCGGAAGGAAGCCGTGACGCTCGTCGCGAAACACAAGCCGGCGCTCGTTCTCGCCGACATCCAGTTGGCCGATGGCAGTTCCGGTCTCGACGCCGTCAACGACATTCTGACCTCCATCGAGGTGACTGTGATCTTCATCACCGCCTATCCGGAGCGGTTTTTGACCGGCGACCGACCGGAACCCGCCTTCCTGCTCACCAAGCCGTTCGAGCCGGAGACGATCAAGGCCGCGGTCAGTCAAGCGCTGTTTTTCGACCGCCGGGCGCAGATCCGCGCGGAGCGCACGGCGTAGGAGACGCAAGGCGGCGCCCTTTCGCAAGCTGGAGAGGATGAGCCGGCGCGCGCGGGTCGCGGCAGGCCCCGCATCAACGTCCGACCCTGCCGCGCGGGAACGCCAGCGTAACGACGTCTCCGGAACCCCGCACCCGGGCAGAACATCAACGACGCCGGGAACTTCGCCCCCACGGCCACGTTTTCGCCGTGAACGCCGGCGGTGTCCGCCGAGCCCGTTGCACGCCCGATGAAAACTCTGTTTGTGACAAGCGAGTTTGCCGACTTCGCCAAGTCCGGGGGGCTTGGCGACGTTTCGGCGGCGCTCCCGCGCGCGTTGCGCAAGGCCGGCGTCGACTGCCGGGTTCTGATGCCGGGCTATCAGCGCGTCGTCGACGGTCTGCGCGATCTGCGGGTCGTCGGGACGATGCCGCGCCGCGACGCCCTGGAGCCGTGCCTGATCGGCGAGGGCCGCACGCAGGACGATCTGATCGTCTACGCCGTGCTTGCGCCGTCTTTGTTCCAACGCGACGGCGGCATCTACAACGACGCGCAGGGCCACGATTGGCCCGACAACGACATCCGCTTCGCCCGCCTGTGCGCAGCGGCGGCCGATGTGGTCCAGGGCGTCGGCGCCCTCGGATGGAAGCCCGACCTTGCGCATTGTCACGATTGGCCGACCGGTCTCACGCCGGCGTATCTACGATGGCGCGGCGATCCGACCCCCTGCGTCGTGACGATCCACAACCTGGCGCATCAAGGCGTCTTCCCGCGCGAACGCGCCGGCCCCCTCGGCGTCCCCGCGGACGCGTTCGCCCCCGAAGGCGTTGAGTTCTACGGCAAGCTGTCGTTCATGAAAGCGGCGCTTTTCTACGCCGACCACGTCACCACTGTCAGCCCGAACTACGCGCGCGAAATCACCGAGCCGACGCATGGCGCGGGACTGAACGGGTTGCTCGCTCAGATCGCGCGCAACGGCAAGCTGTCCGGCATCGTCAACGGCGTCGGACCCGAGTGGAATCCCGCCGAAGACGGCTTCATCGGCCAACCGTTCGACGCCAACCACACGTCGGCGAAAGACTGGATCAAGGAGCGCGTCAGCACGAGCCTTTGTCTCGACGTCGTGCAGGGGCCGCTGTTTGGCGTCGTGTCCCGACTCGTCCACCAGAAAGGCCTTGATCTCGTCGCCGAGACGGCCGGAGAAATCGTGCGGCGCGGCGGCCAGATCGCGATCCTCGGCGTCGGCGACACCGGAACCGAAGAGATGCTCCGGCGCGTGGTGCGCGCGCATCCCTCTCACGTCGCCATGCTGAACGGCTACAACGAGCCAATGGCGCATCGAATCATGGCGGCGAGCGATTTCTATCTCATGCCGTCGCGCTTCGAGCCGTGCGGGCTTTCGCAGATGCATGCGCAACTCTACGGCTCGCTGCCGATCGTCCATGCGACCGGCGGCCTCGTCGACACGGTGAAGGACGGCGAAACGGGCTTTCTTTTTAGCCCCTTCGACGCGGCGAGCTTCATGAAAGCCATCGATCGGGCCTTCGCCGTCTATCGAGCGCCAGACGAATTGGCCCAGATGCGCAAGGCTGCGATGTCGAAGCGCATCGATTTCGGCGCCGCCGCGGGCGAATACATCAAGCTCTATTCGCAGCTCACCGGCAAACCGGTCTTGCGCGTCGCCGGACATACGGCCGATCCCGCCCGTCTCGGCGGCCCGCCGTCATCCATGCAAATCGCCTCGATGATGAACTTCTTATAAGACGCACGCGGACCATCGTAAGCCCGCACGGATCGCCGCCGGCGCATTCTTCGTCAAGACAGCCGGAATTGATACGCCGGCTAACTGGATGGGTTATCCGCGAGAATGGGCGCTCGCGCGCTCCTCAGCGGCGACCCGTTCTCGAGGCGGAGCGCACGCGAACGACCATAAGCTGACGCGAACGATATGGAGCCTTGCGCACTGCGGCGACGAGGAGAAGCGCGGGCGAGAGCGAAGCGATCGCGTCGATCATCCAGATAGACATACTTCATCCTCCACAACGATGCGCGAACGCGCACACCCGCGCCTTGTTCCGCCGCCAGGGCGACGGCTGTCGTCACGGCGTCTAACCGTCGAGCAACTGGCGCACCAGGGCGCCGAGCGCCGTCATATCGAAGGGTTTGCCGATCAGCGCGTAGCGCCCGTCCAGGCCCTTGGCGATCTCCGGATCCGCGCCGAGCCCCGTCGCAAAGATGATCGGCAACGTCGGCTGCAATTGTCGCGCGGCCAGAGCGAGTTCGGCGCCGCTCATGTACGGCAGGCGCATATCCGTCACGAGCAAGGCGATATCGCCGCGCGCGAGAATCGCAAGCGCTTGTTGCGCCGTCTCCGTCGCTTCGACCTCGAAGCCCTCGTCGCTCAGAAACTCGCTCACCAAGAGACTGATGAACGGTTCGTCGTCGACGACGAGGATCTTGGTTTTATCGCCGGCCATGCCGCGTATCCTTCAAGTCGAAACGGTCCGATCGGCGACGCACGGCGCCATGCGATGCGACGGTGGCCCGCATCGACGCATTCAGCTCTTCATTTAACGCCGCCACGAAAATTACAATGTCCAAGGTTGCGTCCTCCAGCGTCCGCTCGGCGGAACAATGCAACGGTCTAGCCGTTGTCCGCCAGCATTGCGAATTGGAATCGGAGACCACCATGGGACGCGGCATTCTTCTCTGGCTCTTGGGCATTCCAATTCCCATCATTATTCTCATCGCGCTTCTGTACCGATAGAGGGCGACCAGCATGACATATACACTTGAGCCGACGGGAGGAGCCCGTCCATCGTCATCGCTCGAATCGTCGCAGTCTGCGGTGCTGTTCGGCCCCATCATCGCGGGGGCCCTTGCGGCGAGCGCAGTCGCGCTCGTCCTTGGCCTTGTCGGAACCGGAATGGGGTTCGTTGTCGCGACCGCCTCGGACGGCGCCCTGAGCGCGGTCACCAAGTTCGCATCGACGACGGCGATATCGCTCGTCGTGATCGAGTGGCTGTCGTCAGGGGTCGGCGGCTACGTCACCGGCCGGCTGCGGGCGCGCTGGGCGAGCGTCCACGATGACGAAGTGTTCTTTCGGGACACGGTCCATGGCTTCCTCGGGTGGTGCATCGCGACCCTGGTTGCGGTCGGCATGCTGGCGTCGGCCTTCACGTCCGTTCTCGGCGTCGGGGCCTCGGCGGCGAGCAACATCGCGGGTCAGGCTGCGCGCGGGGCGGCGTCCAACTCGAGCCTGATCTCGCGGGAAGGCGACTATTGGGTCGACGAACTGATGCGCAGCAACCAAGCTTCGGTCGCCACGCCGCCGGACATGGCGAACGATGCGCGCGCGCAACTCGGGCGGATCGTGGCGCGCGAAGCGGCCGGCCAAGCGACGCCGGAGGACAAGGATTACGCGGCGCAACTCATCGCCCGCACGACGGGCGCGAGTGTGGAGGATTCGCGCAAGCGGGTCGATACGGTGTCCGCGCAAATCGACAGCGCCAAGCAGGCGGCGGCGGATGCGCTGTCGTCAGCGCGCAAAGTCGCGGCGACGACATCGTTGATGGCGGCGCTCGCCCTCATCGTCGGCGCCTTCATTGCAAGCGCCGCGGCGGCGCTCGGCGGTCATCGTCGCGATGAGTAGCCTCCCTGCGCCGGGGCGCGGCTAGGAATACACGCATCACGGAGGCGAGTTTCGCGCCTCCGTTCCGATTTATCTTTTCATACGAGGCGGGGCGGTCACGGTGAGCAACACGACGCGGCAGGTCAGAGAAGGCAGCCCCAATCCGTTGGGGTCGACGTGGGACGGCAAGGGCGTGAATTTCGCCGTCTTCTCGGCCAACGCGACGAAGGTGGAGGTCTGCCTGTTCGACCCCTCGGGCGAACGCGAGATCGAGCGGCTCGAACTGCCGGAATACACCGACGAGATCTTCCACGGCTACATACCGGACATCGGTCCCGGCACGTTTTACGGGCTTCGCGTCAGCGGTCCCTATGCGCCGGAAGAGGGCCATCGGTTCAACCCGAACAAACTGCTGCTCGACCCATATGCGCTGGCGCACGCCGGAAAGCTGACGTGGAACGACGCGGTGTTCGGCTACACGATCGGGTCGCCCGACGCGGACCTGAGCTTCGACGAGCGAGACAGCGCGCCGTTTGTGCCGCGCTCCGTCGTCGTCGATAAAAACTTCGAGTGGAACAGCGAGATCAAGCGGCGGCGCGTCCCATGGGAACGCACGATCGTCTATGAGACGCATGTCAAGGGTTTCACCAAGCTGAACCAGAAGATCGAGGAGCGGCTGCGCGGCACCTACGCGGGCCTCGCGTCTCCAGAGGCCATCGGCTACATCAAATCGCTTGGCGTCACGACCGTCGAACTGATGCCGGTGCACACGTTCCTCGACGACAGCTATCTGCTCGACAAGAAGCTCCGCAACTATTGGGGTTACAATTCCATCGGCTTTTTTGCGCCGGATCCCCGCTACGCTCACAGCGTCCCGCAGTCGCTGCGCGAGTTCAAGGAGATGATCGCGCGGTTCCACGACGCCGACCTCGAGGTCATCCTTGATGTCGTCTACAACCACACGGCGGAAGGCAACGAGCTTGGACCGACGTTGTCATTCAAGGGCATCGACAACGCATCCTATTACCGCCTGATGCCCGATTCGAAACGGCACTACATCAACGACACCGGCACGGGCAACACGGTCAATCTCAGCCATCCGCGCGTCATCCAGATGGTCGCGGACAGCTTGCGCTATTGGGCGACGGAAGCGCGCGCCGACGGCTTTCGTTTCGACCTCGGCACCATTCTCGCGCGCGAGCCCGACGGCTTCCAGACCGAGAGCGGGTTCTTGAAAGCCATCGGCCAAGACCCCACGCTGACCGAAGTGAAGCTGATTGCCGAACCCTGGGACTGCGGGCCGGGCGGCTATCAAGTCGGCGGCTTTCCGCCGGGATGGGCGGAATGGAACGACACGTTCCGCGACACGATCCGGGATTTCTGGCGTGGCGAGGCCAGCGCGAAGGATCTGGCGCCGCGGCTTTGCGCCTCGCCGGACAAGTTCGGCCATCATGGCCGCAAGGCTTGGGCCTGCGTGAATTTCATCACGGCGCACGACGGCTTCACCTTGCACGACATGGTGTCTTACAACGACAAGCACAACGAGGCGAACGGCGAGGGCAACCGCGACGGCCATTCCGACAACCGGTCGTGGAATTGCGGCGAAGAGGGGCCGACGAAAAACAAGGAGGTCCTTGCCTTGCGGGCGCGTCAATCCCGCAACTTCCTCGCCACGCTCCTGTTGTCGCAGGGCACGCCGATGGTGCTGGCGGGCGACGAATTCGGCCGCACGCAGAAGGGCAACAACAACGCGTACTGCCAGGACGACGAGATCAGTTGGGTCGATTGGGACATCAAGGACTCCGGTCAGTCGCTGCAGGCCTTCTTCCGCAAGTTGACGGGCTTCTTCCACAAATATCCCATCTTGCGCCGGTCGCGGTTCTTCACGGGCGAGGTCAACGAGGCGATCGACGTGAAGGACGTGAGCTGGATCGACGCCAACGGATCGGAGATCGCGCCGGAGACGTGGGACGATCCGCGCACCCTGTGCTTCGGCATGCTGATGGACGGCCGCGCGCAGGCGACGGGCGTCAAACGGCGAGGCTCCGACGCAACCTTGCTGCTGATCTTCAACGCCTACCACGACATCGTAAAGTTCACGCTGCCGCCCTGCGCCGACGCGGCGGCCTGGAACCGCATGATGGACACCAACGATCCGGACGCCAAGGACCAAGCCTACGACATCGGCGACGTGTATGACGTGACCGGCCGGTCGATGCTGCTGTTCGAGCGGGTCGCAACGGCCTGACGGCGGCGCGCGAGGCGTCAGCGCAGGTTCGGCGCGACGTGAAAGGCGGCTTCGGTCTTGCCTTTCACCTCCTCGACGCCGACGCCCTCGGCGAGTTCGACCAGGGTCATGCCGCCCGCGCCGTGCTTGTCGATTGCGAAGACGCCGAGGTCGGTGATCACCATGTCGACGACATGCGATCCTGTCAGCGGCAGGCTGCAAGCGTGGAGCAGCTTCGGACCGTCCTTGGCGACATGCTCCATCACGACGACGACCTTCTTGACGCCCGCGACGAGGTCCATCGCGCCGCCCATCCCCTTCACCATCTTGCCGGGGATCATCCAATTCGCCAGGTCGCCGTTCTCGGCGACCTGCATGGCGCCGAGGATCGACAGATCGATATGGCCGCCGCGAATCATCGCGAAGGAATCGGCGGACGAAAAGTAGCTCGTCGTCGGTAGTTCGGTGATGGTCTGCTTGCCGGCGTTGATAAGGTCGGCGTCTTCTTCGCCCTCGTAGGGAAAAGGCCCCATGCCGAGCATGCCGTTCTCGCTCTGCAACTGCACGCTCATGCCCGGCGGGATGTAGTTCGACACCAGCGTCGGAATGCCGATGCCGAGGTTGACGTAAAAGCCGTCGCGCAACTCCTTGGCCGCGCGGGCCGCCATCTGTTCACGGGTCCAGGCCACGCTCGTTCTCCGTTGCGGTCAGGCGGACGCGCGCTTGCGCGTGGTGCGTTGTTCGATGTGCTTTTCGGCGCTCGCCGGAACATGGATGATGCGCTGCACGAAAATGCCGGGCGTGACGATTTGGTCGGGGTCGATGTCGCCGGGTTCGACGAGATGTTCGACTTCCGCGACCGTCGTCTTGCCGGCCGTCGCCATCATCGGGTTGAAGTTGCGCGCGGTCTTTCGGTAGACGAGGTTGCCTTCCTTGTCGCCCTTCCAGGCGTGCACGACCGCGAGATCGGCGGTGAGCCCGCTCTCCATGACATAGTGCTCGCCCTGGAACTCGCGCGTCTCCTTCCCCTCGGCGATCATCGTGCCGTAGCCGGTTTTGGTGAAGAAGGCCGGGATGCCCGCCCCGCCGGCGCGAATGCGCTCGGCGAGCGTGCCCTGCGGGTTGAATTCGAGCTCCAGCTCGCCGGCGAGGAATTGCTGCGCGAAGAGCTTGTTCTCGCCGACGTAGGACGAGATCATCCTCTTGACCTGCTTGGTTTCGAGCAGGACGCCGAGGCCAATTCCGTCGACGCCGGCGTTGTTCGAGATCACGGTTAGGTCGCGCGCGCCGGAGTCGCGGATCGCCCAAATGAGCGTCTCGGGGATGCCGCAGAGCCCGAAGCCGCCCGACATGATCGTCATACCGTCTTTAATGAGGCCCGCGAGGGCTGCCCGCGCGTCGGGAAAGACCTTTGCCATGGCTGCGCTTGTGCTCCTGGTCACTGATCTCCCCTTATCGCGCCCGCCGTCTGAAACCAAGCCCTTCGGTCGGCGGCCGGGGAGCATTGCGCAAAAACCATTGGAGCCGCGCCGGCGCCCGCCTATAGCGGGCGCGCCCCGCGTCATTCTCGAGTGCGAACGCATGTCGTTCTTTCGCGTCTATATCCGCGTCCTGCGGCTGCTCGGGCCGGAATCGACGCTCGCCCTGATCCTTGTCGCGGCGAACCTCGGCCTCGCCGTCGCGCAATTCGCGGAGCCGGTGCTGTTCGGCCGCATCATCGACAAGCTGGCGAGCGCGCAGGGCTCGGGCGCGCCGATTGCCTGGGACGCGTTGCTGCCGCTGCTCGCCGCCTGGATCGGCTTCGGCCTTTTCACCATCTTCGCGGCGGTCCTCGTAGCGCTCAACGCGGACCGGCTGTCGCACCGGCGGCGCCTCGCCGTCATGGCCGACTTCTTCGAGCACGTCCTGCTGCTGCCGATCGGCTATCACACGTCGACCCATTCCGGCCGCTTGTTGAAGACCATGCTCGAAGGCGCGACCAATACGGCGAGCATCTGGCTGAACTTCTTCCGCGAGAACTGCGCCTCCTTCGTTGCGCTGTTCGTCCTGCTTCCGGCCTCGCTGTTCATCAATTGGCGCATGGCGTCTTTGCTGATCGTCCTCGTCGCCATCTTCGGCGTGCTGACGGAACTGGTGCTGCGGCGCACCGAGGGACTGCAAGGCGAGGTCGAACGCTACAACGCCGACCTCGCCGAGCGCGCCTCCGACGCGTTGGGCAACGTGGCGGTGATCCAGAGCTTTACGCGCGTGGACGCGGAAGCCCGCGCGCTGCGCCAGATGTCCGCCGCGCTGCTTCATGCGCAGATGCCGGTCCTCTCCTGGTGGGCGATGGCGGCGGTCGCCACCCGCGCCTCGGCGACGGTCACCATGCTTGGCGTGTTCGTGCTCGGCGTCTGGCTTCACCTGCACGACCTCGCCACGATCGGCGAGATCGTCATGTTCATGAGCTTCGCCACGATGCTCGTGGGGCGCCTGGAACAGGTCGTCGGATTCACGAACTGGGTTCTGCTGATCGTGCCGAAGCTGCGCGAGTATTTCGTCGTGCTCGACACTGCGCCCTCGGTAAGCGACCGGCCCGACGCGATCGATCCGGGGCGCCTGAGCGGCCGCGTGGTCTTCGACCGCGTGACGTTCTCCTACGACGAACGCCGCATCGCCGTGCGCGACGTCTCCTTCGAGGTCGAACCGGGCCAAACCGTCGCGCTCGTCGGCGCGACCGGCTCCGGCAAATCGACGACGCTCGGTCTGCTGCATCGCGTGTTCGACCCCGACCACGGGCGCATCGCGATCGACGGCGTCGATCTGCGCGACATGACGCTCGTCGCCTTGCGCCGGAACATCGGCGTCGTGTTCCAGGAGCCGATGCTGTTCGCGCGGTCTATCGAAGAAAATCTGCGCGTCGGGAAGGCGGACGCCACGGACGAGGACCTGCGGCTCGCGATCGAGCGCGCGCAGGCGTCGGACTTCGTCGCCCGCCAGAGCGAGGGGCTCAAAACGCGCGTCGGCGAGCGCGGACGTTCGCTGTCGGGCGGCGAACGCCAGCGTCTATCGATCGCCCGGGCGCTCCTGAAGGATCCGCCGATCCTGATCTTCGACGAGGCGACGAGCGCGCTCGACGCGACGACGGAGCGCCAGTTGCAAGCCGCGCTCGACGCCGCCACCCAAGGCCGCACGACGTTCGTCATCGCGCACCGCTTGGCCACGATCCGCCACGCCGACCGCATCCTTGTGTTCGATCAGGGGGCGGTCGTCGAATCCGGCTCCTTCGACGATTTGATATTGCGCGGCGGCCGCTTCGCGGCGCTCGCGCGCGCGCAGTTCATGACCGGCGCGGACACCGATGGCGAGCCGGTCGCCGTCAGCGCTACCGTCCGCGCGCCGCGATGAGCGCGCGTGCAACGACAAGGCGGACGGTCGCAAGACGAGCCGTCCGCCGTATTCGGGTGGCCTGCAGCGCCCTGTCCGGCGGCCGCGGCGCAAGTCTACAGCGTCTGCTCGCGAATCTTGCGACCGATCAGACGCTCGAATTCGTCCTTCGACATCCCGTACATGGTCCTGCCGTCGTCCATCTTCATCATCATAACGTGAAAGGTGCGGCCATGCGCCTTCACCGTCATGCTTTTCGTCTGAGCGTTAGCCCCAAACGCGGAGGCCGCGATGAGGCTTGCGCCAATGACCATCGCAAGCAACGTCTTCTTCATGTCCGTACTCCCTGAAGCCCGTGAAGCAGATCGAACGCCGGCTTTTGCGACGTTCAGGGAGCTTTCGCAGCGACGGGCTCGTTTGTTACGCGGAGACGTTGCGTCTGCGTCTTTTGTCTATGCGCGGCAGGGTCGAAGTTTGCTCGACGAAGCGGGCGCGCCGTCAGCTGCCCGCGATCAGCGCGACGCCGGCGACGATCAGCGCCGTCGCCATGATGCGCCGCACCGACAAGACCTCGCCGAGAAGCAGCCAGCCCGCGCAGGCGACGATGACAAAGCCCAGCCCCAGAAACGGATAGGCGAACGAGGCTTCCGTGCGGCTGAGGACGTAGATCCAGGCCGCGACGCTGATCGCGTAGGCGGCGAGCCCTCCGACGATCGCCGGGCGGGTCAGCACGTCGAAGACGAGCGACACCAGCGTGCGGTCCTCGATCGCGATGCCCGAGCGCGCGCCGAGGCGCAGCAGGATCTGCGCGGAAGCGTTCAGCGCGACGCTCGCGAGAATGAGACCGAGGGTGACGACGCCGACCTTCATGCCATGGTCCATACCAAGGGTGGGAGACGTCGCCGCTTAGAGCTGGCGGAGCCGCGCGATCGCCATCACCAGATCGAGCGAACTGCACGCGCCGTTGTTCTCGCCTTTTTCGAAATCGTTTTCGATGCAGCCGAGCTGATTGGTGATATGCGCCAGGCAAACCACGTCGCGGCCCCGCGCGCGGCCGAAGGCGTAGAGCGCCGCGGCCTCCATCTCGACCGTCAGCACGCCCTCGCGGCGGCGCGCCTCGATCGTCGTCAGCGTCTCGCGGAACGGCGCGTCCGTCGTCCAGCTATCGCCGCGTCGGACCCGGCACTCGGCCCCCAGAAACGCCTTGTCGCAGAGTTCGAGCAGCCGCGGATCGCATTCCGCGTAGGCGGACGCGGGAAGATAATGATAGCTCGTCCCCTCGTCGCGCAACGCGCGCTCGATCAGAATATGTCCGGGCCGGTCCGCCGCGATCTGTCCGGCGGAGGCGATGCTGATCAGGAATTGGCAGCCCGAAACGAAGAGCTGCTCGGCGACGAGAACGGCGAAGGAGCCGCCGACCGCGCTGCCGACGATACCGAAGCGCAGGCCGTCCGCTTCCCACTCCCAAAGCGCGGTATGGAAACAAGCCCAGTGCGCCGAGCGCCGCGCATCGAACCGCGCGCGCACGTATTCGACGATGTCGCCGTCCGGATCGAGGATGCAGAACTCCGGGATACATCCTGGCGAAAGGCCCTTCTGCCGTCGCGCCTCGCGCAGCATGTTCTCGGGCAAGAACACCGAAGCGGCGGCGTAGTCGTGGTCGAGCAGCGGCAGCTCCAGGAAGAGTTCGTGAGTCATCGATCGGTCCGTTGCGGCGTCAGTTTGGCCCCATGCGGTTGCTGCTCGCGGCGGTCGGCAGCGCGGCGCTCCAGAGCGACGCGCGCCAAGGTCGTCAAGATGCGGGTCGAGGCCTTGATCGTGCCGCGCAGCGAACCGGCGACCTTCGAGGCCCCCCCCGTGCGCCGCCCGTAGGGCGCGGGGATCTCCAGAACGCGCAGGCCCGCGCGCGCCACCCGCATCTGCATCTCGAGGTTCCAGCCGTAGGTCATCTCGCGCATGCCGAGATCGAGAAGCGCGCCGCGACGGATCGCCCGGTACGCGCACATGTCGGTGTAGGCGACGCCGTAAAGAGCGCCGACGATCGCGCCGATGGCGCGGCCGGCGAGAACCTGATGCAGGCTCATGCTGCCCGGCTCGCGGACGCCGCGGACGCGCGAGGCGATGACGAAATCGAAGCGACCCTGCGCGATTGGATCGATCAGATCGCCGACGATCTCGGGATGGTCGCTGCCGTCGCCGTCCATGAACGCGACGATGTCGGCGTCCGCGCCGGCGGCGATCGCGCCCTCGAGGCACGCCTTTCCGTAGCCGCGGCCGGGCAGGATCACCTCCGCGCCCTCGGCGCGCGCACGATCGGCGGTGGCGTCCGCGCTGCCGCCGTCGGCGACGATGATCTTGGCGATCCTATCGCGCGGGACGCGCCGCAGCAGCGGACCGATCGACTCGGCCTCGTTCAGCGTGGGAATGACCAGCGCGACGCGCCGGCCGGGCAGGGGCGCATCGGCCATCACAGGCTCCAGCGCAGGCCGCAATTGGCGCAGGCGTCCGGCGGCTTGTCCGACATTAGGGCGGCGCGGAAGTCCGTGTAGGCGGGACCGTTCCAGATGTCGCGCAGCGATTGCTGAGTCGCGTCGCCAAGCGTGTAATGCTCGTAGCCGCGCTGCGAGAACGGCGCGATGCAGCACGGCAGCGCGCGGCCGTTGGCGGTGAAATACATCAGCGTCCACGGCCGGCGGCACATCGACCAGGGCGTGCCGTCGTCCTGGCGCTTCAGGCTGACGCCGGGCTCCGTCGCCGCGCCCGACGCGGAAAACGTCACGCCAAGTTCGCGCGCGACCTCTTCCGCCTCCTTGAGAAAGTCGGCCTCTTCGCCCGACATCTGCTCGTACAGCGCCTGGTCGGGCCGCGCGCGCCCGATCGCATCCTGCTCGAAGTATACGAGCCGCTGCAGGTAGACTTCCTTGACGCCGATATCGGCGGCGACGCGCACGAAAGCGGGCAGTTCGCCCATCGTCTCCTTCAGGCCGGTGAGCCATGCGGAGACGCGCGGCAGCGCATGGCCCTCGCGCTCTTGCAGGGCGCGGAAGGCGCGGACGTTCCTCAGGATGCGCTCGAAGTAGTTCTTGCCGCGGATTTCCTTATACGATTTGGGGTTCGACGCATCGAGCGACACGCGGAGTTCGTCGAGGCCCGCGGCGATCAGCGCCCGGCCGCTCTTTTCGTTCAGCACGGTGCCGTTGGTGTTGAACAGAACGTAGACGCCGCGATCCTTCAGATAGCGGATCATCGCCGGCAGGTTCTTGACGAGCATCGGCTCGCCCACGCCATGCAGCACGGCGCGCTGAAGATCGGGAATCTGATCGACGATCAGCGTGAACATCTCCCAGCTCATGTCGGCGGGAGGCTCGAGTTCCTCATAGGTGCGCGGGCACGTCGTGCAGAGCAGATTGCAGCGGTTGGTCGTCTCCAGATAGAGGCAGACCGGCGGACGTTCGGCGCGCGCGCCGGCGCGGGCGACGGATTCGTGGTAGCGGCGCGGATCGACGACGCGCTCCTGAAGATCGGTCGAACTCATGCAAGACTCCGTTGCGGAAAAAGGGGCCAGCGGCGTCGCGCGATGTCGCAGGCTGCGATCACGATGAGGCCGCCGTAAAGAACGTCGTTGATCCAATACACTTCATGTGGATCGTCCCAGTAGAGCAGGCAACTGACAATGGTCAGCCAGATGACGGGCGCCGAGGGGACGAAGCAGAGGAACGGCGTCAGCCAGCAGAAGTACCAGGGGTATTCCGGCGAGAGCAGGACCATCGCCGCCGCTGCGAGCGCAAGGCAGTTGGCCATGCGGGTGCGCGGATCGGCGGCGCGCGACGCGACCCACAGCCCGAGCCCCGCCATCACGAGCGCCGCGGCGGCGGGATAAACGATCGACGGGACATCGGCGTCGGAGATGCGCTCGAAGATCGACATGATCCAGAAGCCGTCGCCGTCCTCGATGCCTTCTTCCTCGAAATAGCCGGTGAGGAAGCCGAACACATGCCAGCCGGCGCTGATGTAGACGAGATAACCCACGACGAGCGTCGCAAGCCCCGCCGCCGGCAGGCGCCAGTCCCACCGCCGCCACAAAGCGGGCGCGAGGACCAGCGGGAAGAACTTGACCAGCACCGCGAGGCCGAGCGTCGCTCCGACCAGCCCGTCTCGTTCGCGTTGACGCATCAGCAGCGCGAGGACTACGAACATCGCCATCGCCGCATCGACGTGGCCGCCCCCTGCGAACTCCCAGATGGGCAGCGGACACCAGGCGTAGAGCAAAATGCGCGCGCGCGGCAGGCCGTAGGCGTCGAGAAGCTTGAGGAGGACGCCGACCGTGACCGCTTCGAACAGCACGAGCGCCGTCTTCATCCACACCAACGTCTCGCTGACGCGCGTGATGAGGAAGAACAACATCTCCGACACAGGCGGATAGATCGTCGGCGCGTAATCGGCCCGATTGATGAACGGCCAGATCGCCGAATCGCGCAGCTCCGTCAAAGCGGGATCGTTGGGGACGTGCAGATAGGGATTGATCCCGGCCGCCTGCACGCGTCCGTCCCAGATATAGCGGAAGATGTCGGTCGAATGGTACGGCAACATGAACAGGACCGAGAGGCGCATCAGGACCGCGACGCCGAGGATCCATGGAACGCTCAACGTGAGCCGCCGATGAACGACCGCCCAGGCGATCGCCGCATAGACAAGCCCTTCGACGATCGTGGCGACGAGATGCGCGAAATAGGCGCCCGCCATCTGGCAGGCGACGGCGGCGCCATGCGCCGCGATGATGACCGTCACGGCGAGCCACGCCGGCGCCAGGTCTCGCGACGCGCCGGCGTCCGCGGCCGTGCGCGGATCGAGCGGAAGGGTCGCGGTCATGGGTCGACGACGCTGACGGAATCGCCCGCGAACCGGCGCGCACGCTCGGTCGGCGGCTCTACGCGCAAGCCGACGCGCGCCGCGAAATCGGTCGTCTCCAGACGATTGCGCATCAGCGCGCGCGTGTGCGTCGCGGGCGAGGCGTCCGCCGCGTCGTCGTAGGGGCGGCCCCCGAACAGTTCGCCGTAAAGGGTCTGCAGCGCTGCGCGATCGTCGACGTCGTACCAGGTCGGCAGGATATGCACCGGCAGGCCGATCTCGGCGGCGCGGCCTAGCGTCTGCGCGGCGACCCGCTCGGTGCTCCAATCGATCCCCTCGAAGAGGCGCGCATGCGCCTGTTTGACGCCCAGGAAATAATAGCCGCCGTCAGCAGAGGGGCCGAGAACCGCCCGGTCGCCCGGCGCCGCCAGACGCCGCGCAGCCTCGGCGAGGTAGGCGGAGGGCAGCGTCGGGCTGTCGGCGTTGAGGACGCCCGCCGACGTATGGCCCGCGGTCAACGCCGTCGTCAGCGCATGGCGCAGGCAGACGCCGAAATTCGCGAACCAGCACTCGAACCGGCCCATGCCGTCGACGCCGAGCGTGTCGAAGAACCCGCCTTCGCCGGGCGGCCCGTAAGCGAAGAACCCGCGGATCGGCTGCGCGCCGGAGGCGCGACGGATGTTTTCGGCGATGTCGCGCAGGAAGGCCGTGTTGAACGAGGCGCTTTCGTCCGGAGATAGCGGCGGCGACAGACGCGTCTTCACCCGGCCGGCGGCGGAGGCTTTGGCCATCACGGCGATGGCGCAGCCTTTCGGGTCGGTCAGGCCGGACATTGAACCCTTAGAAAGGTAGACAATCGTATTACCCGCAATGACGTTCGTACCCCTTTTTAGTTCCACGCTCATTCCAGGATCGTCCCGATCCGCACAACGTCACAATGAGTGAATCGAGACCATTTTAGGGGTAGCGCGGGCCCTAGTAGTGGCTGGAGCGGCGCCATTTGTCGGCTCCGGCGCGTTCCGTTTCGCACAGGATCATTGCGGGATCGCGTCAGCTCTCACGGGACGTTCGGTCCCACGCGGCCGTTGTTACACGCCGGGCGCCGGACCGCGATCACGGCGGCGTGACCGGCGGGTGGCAAAAACGCCGCGACAATTCGACGACTTGCCGCCCTAGCGCGCAAACCGGCCGCGCCCGAAAATGCGGTCGAGGTCGGCGGCGGACGCGGTGTCGCGACTCGATTGGATCTTCGCGACCTTCGCCAGCGCGGCCTGAACGGCGGGGCGGCTCTCGATCGCCTCGAACCAGCGCTTCAGGTTGGGATAGTCCGTGAAGGCGACGCCATGCGAGTCGTGCGCGCGCGTCCAGGGAAAGGTTGCGATGTCGGCGATCGTATAGGCCGGGCCGCCCAGATAGGGCGAGACGCCGAGCCGCTTTTCCAAGACATCGTAGAGCCGCCGGGTTTCGGTGAGGAAACGGCTTTTCGAATAGTCGTTGCCCTCCGCGGCGAAGCGCGAGAAATGCGTCAGGTTGCCGAACGCCGGTCCGACGCCGGTCAGTTGGATCAACAGCCATTGCAGGACGGTGTACCGCTCGCGCATCGATGTCGGCGCCAGCCGTCCCGTCTTCTCCGCCAGGTAGAGCAGGATCGCGCCGGATTCGAAGATGGTTATGGGCTCGCCGTCGGGCCCGTCGTGATCGACGATGACCGGGATCTTGGCGTTGGGATTGATCGCGACGAAATCCGCGGCGAATTGTTCGCCTTTCCAAACGTCGACGAAATGCTCGCGGTACGGAAGCCCGAGTTCCTCGATCGCGATGTAGATCTTCTGAACGTTGGGGCTCGTCAGGGCGTAAAGATCGATCATGAGCGGCGTCTCCGCGCGGTTTGCGTTGCCAGCGCCTATTATGGACCGTATAGTCCTGAACGATCAGCGAGGCAATCGTCGATGGCGCGGCCGCGAGAGTTTGATGTCGCGCAGACGATGGACCGCGTCATGCGGGCGTTCTGGGCGCGTGGGTTCGAGGCGACCTCGATCGACGACCTTTGCGCGGCTTCCAACCTGAGCAAATCGAGCCTCTATGCGGCGTTCGGCGACAAGCAGGCGCTGCTGAGACGATCGATCGAGCGGTATACGGCGATGCGCGTCGCGCAAGTGCGCGGTGTGCTGCTCGGCGCCGATACGTTGCGCGAGGGTCTGCGAGCCCTCGGTGACCGCATGGTCGACGAGATCGTGGCGGGGCCCGGGCGCAACGGGTGCTTTCTCGGCAATTGCGCGGCGGAGATCAGCCGCGGCGACGAAACGTCGGCGGCGTTGGTCCGGCAAGGCCTGCAGGCGATGCGGGGCGTCTTCCGCGAGGCGCTGGAGCGCGCCCAAGCGCGCGGCGAATTGGCCAAGGCGACCGACGTAGAAACGTTGTCGATGGTTCTCCTCATAAGCTCCCAGGGCCTTCGCCTCGTCGGCAAGGTCGTGACGGACCCAGATGTTCTGCGCAAAAGCGCCGAAGCGATGCTGCGCAGCGTCGCCGATCCGCCCCTGCGTCGCGCTTAGGGAGGCGACGCCATCGTGTCCTTCAACCCCAGTGGAGCGAGCGCGGCGGCGGACGCCTATCCGGCGATCAGCGACTACGCGATCATCGGGGATTGCCGCACGGCGGCGCTGATCGCCCGATCCGGCGCCATCGAGTGGCTTTGTCTGCCAAGCTTCTCGAGCCCGTCTTTCTTCGCGTCCATTCTCGACCGGCGCAAAGGCGGCTTCTTCTCCATCGCGCCGACGGGCGCCTATCGAAGCGCGCGCCGCTATGTCGACGACACCGCCGTCATCGAGACGACGTTCAGCACGGAAACAGGCGAGGCGCGCGTCGTCGATTTCATGCCGATCGAAAACGGCGACCATCCATGGGCGACCAAGCTCGGGCCGCAGAGGCAACTCGTCCGCCTCATCGAAGGGCTGAGCGGCGGCGTCGACCTCGCCATCGAGATCGAGCCGCGTCCGGACTACGGACGGGGATCGGCGCGCGTCAGCCGCCGTCGGGGGTTCGGCTGGGCGTTCGCGTGCAAGGGCGGCGTTCTCTGCGTCGCAAGCGACGTTGCGTTGACGGCGAACCCGGGCGGCGACGGGCTCTCCGGCGTCGTGTCGCTGAAGCCGGGCGAGACCTGCGCGATCAGCCTCGGGTTCAGCGAAACGGAAATCGCCGTGCGCCCCGCGATCGGCGAGGCCGCGCTCGCTTTGCGCCGGACGACCGAGGATTGGTGGCGCGGCTGGACGGCCCAATGCGTCTACCGAGGCGCGGCGAGGCCGCTGGTCTTGCGCAGCGCCATCACCCTGAAGCTGATGACCTACGCGCTCTCGGGCGCTGTCGTCGCGGCGCCGACGACATCGCTGCCGGAAGCGATCGGCGCCGGCCGCAACTGGGATTACCGCTTTTGCTGGCTGCGCGACGCCTCCGTCACGATGGACGCGTTCCTCGGTCTCGGCCTGCAGAACGAGGCGAGCGCCTTCCTGCGCTGGATGCTCCACTCGACGCGGCTCACCCGCCCGGAACTGCGCATTCTCTACGACGTGCACGGACGCAACGATGCGCGCGAGGAGACGCTCGACCATCTCAACGGCTACATGGGTTCGAAACCCGTGCGCATCGGCAACGCCGCCGGAAGCCAGTTGCAGCTCGACACCTATGGGTCCGTCGTGCTCGCCGCCTATGGCTACATGGAGCGTCAGGACATGCTGGCCGCCGACGAACTGAGGCTTTTGCGCGATTTCGGCGAGGTCGTGTGCAAGCGCTGGCGGGAGCCGGACCACGGCATGTGGGAAATCCGCGGAACGCCACGCCATTTCACCGCGACGAAGGTGATGTGCTGGGCGGCGCTCGATCGGCTGATCCGCCTCGGCGAGCGCGGCGCCGTTACGATCCCGCTCGAACGCTTCCGTCAGAACCGCGAGGCGCTGCGGGCCACGATCGAGACGCGGGGATACAACGAAGAGATCGGCAGCTACGTCGCCGAACTCGATGGCGAAGCCATGCTGGACGCCAGCGTCCTGCTGATGGGCATGACCGGTTTCGGCGACCCCCGCCGCGACCGGCTGATCGCGACGGCGCGACGGCTCGCCGACGCGTTGAGCGAGCAGAACCTCTACCGCCGCTATCAGGACGGGTTCGACCACGACGCCTCACGCGAGGGGACGTTCGGCATCTGCTCCGCCTGGGCGGCCGACCTGTTCGCGCGGCAAGGCGATCTCGCCAGCGCCCGGCGCGTCTTCGCAAGCCTTGCGGCCACCGCCAACGATGTCGGCCTCTTCGCCGAGGAATACGACCCCGCGACGGGCGTCTCGCTCGGCAACTTCCCGCAAGCCTTCACCCACGCCGGCGTGATCGCGGCGGCGCTGTCGATCGCGGCGGCCGAACGAGAGAGCGACGCCGCATGATGACCGCCATCGTGATCCGCGTGGCCACGACCTTCCTCTGGGGGCTGGTCGCGACGCTGCTTTTGACGACCATCATGCTGGGCAGCCAGGGACTGGGTCTCTCCCGGCTCAGCCTGCCGTACCTCTTTGGGACGATCTTCACGGACCGCCTGCGGCCCGCCTATCTGCTCGGCTATATCCTCTATGCGCTCGGCGGATGGGCTTTCGCGTTCCTCTACGCCGCCATCTTTATCTCGCTGGGCCTTCAGACCTGGTGGCTCGGCGCGCTGTTCGGCCTTCTGCACGGGGCGTTTCTGCTCGTCACGCTCTTCCACGTCCCCTACATCCATCCGCACATGGCCTCTGAACACGATCCGCCGCGATCGAGCCCTGTGCTGGAGCCGCCGGGATTTCTCGGGCTGCATTACGGACGCCAGACGCCGGTCATCGCGCTGATCGGCCACGTCGTCTACGGCGCCGCGCTGGGCGCTTCGCCGACCTTCTTCTGACCAATCGCCGTCCGACGCCCGTGGCGATCAGCCGGTCTCTTCCTCGACGTTCATCGGCGTCACCTTGAGCGCCGTGATGCGGTTGCGCTGGCGCCGCAGCACCTCGAACCGGAAGCCGTGGAACGAGAAAATCTGCCCGGGCTCCGGGATGGCGCGCGCCTCGTGAATGACGAGGCCGGCGATCGTCGTGGCGTCGGTGTCGGGGACACGCCAGTCCATGACGCGGTTGAGATCGCGGATCGGCACCGAGCCTTCGACGTTGACCGAGCCGTCCGGCAACGGTCGCAAGCCCTGCACGGCCACATCGTGCTCGTCGCGGATGTCGCCGACGATTTCCTCGAGGATGTCTTCGAGCGTCACGAGGCCGCGCACCGAGCCGTATTCGTCGACGATCAGCGCAAAATGCGTCTTGCGCTCGCGGAAGGCCTGGAGCTGATCCTTCAGCGACGTGGTCTCGGGCACGAACCAGGCCGGCGCGGCGATCGCCGCGACGTCGAGCTTGGAGGCGTCGCCGTTCGCCGCCGACAGCGCGCGCAGAAGATCCTTGGCGTGCAGCACGCCGACGATGTTGTCGGGCTGGTCCTTCCACAGGGGAAGCCGCGTATAGGGCGAGGCCAGCGCCTCGCGCACGATCTCGCGCGGCGGCAGATCCGCGTCGATCGAGCGCATCTTGGTGCGATGGATCATCACGTCGGCGATCGTCAGCGCGCCGAGCTCCAGCACGCCGTCGAACATGTCGCGATGCGCGCGCTCGACGCCGCCTTCGCGATGCAGAAGATCGACGGCGTTTCTCAGTTCGTCGTAAGGCGAAACCAGCGCGCTGCTCTCGCCGGCGCGCAAGCCGATCAGGATGAGCACGCGGCCGACGAAGAACTCGACGGCGGCGAGCACCGGTCCGAACGCCGCCACGAAGAACGACACGGGCCGCGCGACGAGCAGCGCCGTACGGTCGGGAAAATTGATGCCGATCGTCTTGGGCAGCACTTCGGCGAAGACGAGCAGGATGATGGTCATCGCCCCCGTCGCGTAGAGGACGCCGGCGTCGCCGAAGAGGCTCGTCAGCACCGTCGTCATCAATGCGGAAGCGCCGATGTTGGCGATCGTGTTGCCGAGCAGGACCGCGCCGATCAGCCGCGCGCGCGACGCCAGCAGCCGCGTCACGCGGGTCGCGCGAACGTCGCCATTCTGCTCGAGCCCGAACATGCGCGCCCGCGAGGCGGCGGTGAGCGCCGTCTCCGAGCCGGCGAAGAACGCCGACAGGCAGACGCAAGCCACGACGATGGCGATCGCCACCCACAAATCGAGCGGCAGCGCCGCCCCCGAACCTCCATGCATGGGATCAATGTTCCAGTTCGTCGCTCAGGAAAGCGAGCGTGTCGGCGCCGGCGACGCCTTTGGCGATGAAGGTCTGCCCGACGCCGCGCGCCAGGATGAACGTCAGGGCGCCGCGCTGCACCTTCTTGTCTTGATGCATGGCCTCGAGGATCGCCTCGGGACCGTCGTTCCAGCCGGGGATGTCCTTGATGCGCGTCGGCAGCCCGACGGCGCGCAGATGCGCAGCCGCGCGTTCGGCGTCCTGCGGCGGGCACAGGCCGAGCTTCGCCGAGAACCGGAAGGCGCAGGCCATGCCGACGGCGACGCCTTCGCCATGGATGAGGCGCGCGCCGTCGAAATGCGTCAGCGTCTCGAGCGCATGGCCGAACGTGTGGCCGAGGTTGAGCAGCGCGCGATCGCCCTGCTCGGTCTCGTCGCGCGCCACGATGGCGGCCTTGGCCCGGCAGCTTGTGGCGATCGCCTGGGTCAGCGCCGGCCCGCGCGCGAAAACCTCGCCCCAGCGACGCTCGAGCCAGGCGAAGAACGGCGCGTCGCCGATCAATCCGTATTTCGCCAGTTCCGCGTAGCCGGCGCGGAACTCGCGCGCCGGCAGCGTCGCCAGCGTCTGCGTATCGATCAGCACGAGCGACGGCTGATGGAACGCGCCGATGAGGTTCTTGCCGTGCTCCGAATTGATCGCCGTCTTGCCGCCGACCGACGAGTCGACCTGCGCCAGCAGCGTCGTCGGAATTTGCACGCAGCGCATGCCGCGCCGGATCGTCGCCGCCGCGAACCCGGCGAGATCGCCGACCACGCCGCCGCCGAGCGCCACGACAAGGTCGCCGCGCTCGACGCGCGCGCCGATGATGTCGTCGCAGATCCGTGCGAAGGTCGGCCAGGATTTCGACGCTTCGCCGGCGGCGACGATCGCGCGCGACGCCCTCACGCCCGCCGCCGCGAGCGAGGCCTCGAGCGCGGCGAGGTGATGGCCGGCGACGGTCTCGTCGGTGACGATGGCGCAGGCGGCGCCCGGCGCAAGCCGCGCGATGCGCGCGCCCGCGTCGCTCAGAAGGCCCGCGCCGATGACGATGTCGTAGCGTCGCGCGCCGAGTTCGACGGCGACCGTCGTGCGGTCGTCCCGCACGGCCGGCTCGTCGGCCGCGGGCGTCGCCTCGGCGAGGACCTGCGGTTTGGGCGCCGGCGCACGACGAAGGCAGCGCTCCACGTTGCGGTCGAGCGCCTCGATGATTTCAGCCACCATGGCGTCATGCGGCGCGTCGCGGGAATCGACGCAAACGTCGGCCTGCCCGTAGATGGGGTACCGCTCCGCGATCAGGCGGCGGATGGTGGCGTCCTGGTCGGCGACCGAAAGCAGCGGCCGGTGACTGCGTTTGCGCACCCGCCGCAGCAACACCTCGGGCTCGGCCTTCAGCCAGACGGAGACTGCGCGCTCGGCGATCCGCTCGCGCGTCTGCGCGTTCATGAAGGCGCCGCCGCCGGTGGCGATGACGCGCTGACCCTCGTCGAGCAAGCGGGCGACGACGCGTCGCTCGCCGTCGCGAAAGTAGGTCTCGCCGTAGCGGGTGAAGATCTCGGCGATGGTCATGCCCGCCGCCGTTTCGATCTCCATGTCCGCGTCGACGAAGGCTAAGCCGAGCGTCTGCGCGAGGCGGCGGCCGATCGAGGTTTTGCCGGCGCCCATCATGCCGACGAGGACGATCGCGCGCCCGTCGAGCCGCGCGAGCAAATGGTTTGCGGATGGAAACGCGGGCCGCTCCTGCGCGCGGATGTCGGCGGAATGGGTCATCGGTCCGAGGCTATACCACGGGCGGGGCGAGGATTTAAACGCCGGACGTTGCGCCGCATTGCTTTCGCTTGCCGCGCATGATCGAAGAAGCGGCGCGCCGACGAGAGATTCTCCGTGCCCAGCCTGATTCGCTTCCTCCTGGTCGTCGGCGTCCTCGCCGGGATCGTCTGGGGCGCGATGGAAGCGCTCGCGATCTTGGTCGAGCCGACGACGCGCCCGATGAGCCAGGCGATCCCGCCCAACCGCCTGACGGCCCACTAGCCGATGGCTGTTCCCCCCGCTCGCCTGCTCGACATGTTCATCGACATGATGGCGGCCGAGCGCGGCGCGGCGGCTAACACGCAGCAAGCCTACCGCCGCGATCTCGAGGATTATCTGGCCTTTCTCGACGCGCGGGGGAGCGGGCCGCTCGCCAACGACACCGGCCTCATCCGCGCCTATCTCGCCCATCTCGCCGCAACCGGCCTCAGCGCCGCCTCGGCGGCCCGGCGGTTGTCCGCGTTGCGGCAGTTCCACAAGTTCCTCTACCTCGAAGGCCGCCGCGGCGACGATCCGGCGCTCGTGATAGAAGGGCCGCGGCAGGGGCGCCGCCTGCCGAAAACGCTCGGCGTCGCGCAGGTGGAGCAATTGCTCGCCGTCGCGGCGGAAGGGATCGACGACGAGAGCCGCCCCTATGGCGAGCGGCTGCGCGCCGCGCGCCTGACGGCCCTGCTGGAAATCCTCTATGCGACCGGCCTGCGCGTTTCGGAACTCATCGCGCTGCCGCTGCGCGCCGCGACCGCCGGCCCCGCGATGTTGTCGATCAAAGGCAAGGGCGGCCGCGAACGCCTGGTCCCGCTCTCCGATGCGGGGAAGGAGGCCATCGGGCGCTTTCGGGCGCTTGCGGCGCAGGCTCCCGCCGGCCGGGAAGGCTTCTGGCTTTTTCCCGCTGACAGCGAAAGCGGCCATCTCACGCGCCAAGCCTTCGCGCGCGATCTGAAGCTCGCGGCCGCCGCCGCCGGCATCGACGCGCGCGCGATCAGCCCGCATGTGCTGCGCCACGCCTTCGCGAGCCATCTGTTGCAGAACGGCGCCGATCTGCGCGTCGTGCAGGAGTTGCTCGGCCATGCCGATGTCTCGACCACGCAGATCTACACGCACGTCCTCGACGAGCGGCTGCGCGCGATGGTGCGCGATCTGCACCCGCTTGGCGATGAGGAAGCCAAGCCGTCGCCGCCTTGACTCGGACGGGCGGAATGGACAGGGTCCGCGCGCTTTTGAGACCCCTCGTCCCTGGGGGCGAGGCGTCCCCCGATGAGCGTTCGTTCCTACCTCGATTTTGAAAAGCCGGTCGCCGAGCTCGAAACCAAGGTCGAGGATCTCCGCGCGCTGGCGAGCGCCGGCGACGCGGTCGGCATCGGCGAAGAGCTCACCAAGCTGGAGATCAAGGCGCAGAAGGCGCTGGTCGACCTCTACGCGGCGCTGACGCCCTGGCAGAAGGCGCAGGTCGCGCGGCACCAGCAGCGGCCGCATTTCAGCGACTATCTCGCCGGCCTGATCGAAGATTTCACGCCGCTCGCCGGCGACCGCGCCTTCGCCGAGGACGAGGCGATCGTCGGCGGCCTCGGCCGGTTCCGCGGCCGTCCCGTCTGCGTCATCGGGCAGGAGAAGGGCGCCGACACCGAGGCGCGCATCCGCCACAACTTCGGCATGGCGCGGCCGGAGGGCTACCGCAAGGCCGCCCGGCTGATGCGGCTCGCCGACCAGTTCGACTTGCCGGTGATCTCGCTAGTCGACACAGCAGGAGCCTTTCCCGGCGTCGACGCCGAGGAGCGCGGCCAGGCCGAGGCCATCGCCCGCTCGACGGAGACATGCCTGGCGCTCGGCGTCCCCAACGTCGCCGTGGTGATCGGCGAAGGCGGCTCCGGCGGCGCGGTGGCGCTCGCCACCGCCAATCGCGTGTTGATGCTCGAACATTCGATTTACACGGTCGCCTCGCCCGAGGCCTCGGCGTCGATCCTGTGGCGCGACGCCGGCCGCCGCCAGGATGCGGCGCAAGCCATGCGCATCACGGCGCAGGACCTGCTCGGCTTCGGCGTCATCGACGCGATCGTGCCCGAACCGCCCGGCGGCGCCCATCGCGATCCGGGTCTGGCGATCGCGACGACGGGCGACGCCATCGCCGCGGCGCTCGAGGCCTTCGTTGGCCTCTCGACGGACGCCATCCGCAATGCGCGGGCGGAGAAGTTCCTGGCGATCGGCCGCAAGCTCTAGCGCTGCAGGCGCGACGCCGGCGTTTACCCGCCGTTCACGCTGTGCGGAAATTCAGGGCATTGCGGTAACGCGGCCGTAAGGATAATAATTGCCACACTGAAGGCCACGGGCGGGAACTTTTTCGCTCGTCGATGTAGGACCGCCCGTGACGATTCTTTTTTCGCGCACCGCGCTCCGTCTCCCCATCGCGCGCGCGGCCCGGGTGGCGCTTGCGCTCGCCGCCGCCGGCGCGCTCGCCGCGTGCCAGGAAAGCGGCGAGCAATTCCACAACGCGCGCGCTTACGCGCCGATCCCCGAGAACATGCTGGCCTTGATGAAGGACAAGGATACGGACGCGCATGCGCCGATCCTCATCCGCTCCTACAAGAAGGAGGCGGAGCTCGAAATCTGGAAGATGAACCACGCCGGCAAGTACGTTCACCTCAAGACCTATCCGATGTGCCGCTGGTCCGGGCAACTCGGCCCCAAGACGCGTGAAGGCGATCGCCAGGTTCCCGAAGGCTTCTATGCGATCACGCCGGGCCAGATGAACCCGAACTCGGCCTATTACCTCTCCTTCAACGTCGGCTACCCCAACGCCTACGACCGCGCGCACAACTACACCGGCGGCTCGATCATGGTGCACGGCATCTGTTCGTCCGCCGGCTGCTTCTCGATGACCGACGAGCAGATCGCCGAGATCTACGCGGTCGCGCGCGAAGCCTTCGGCGGCGGCCAGCGCGCCATTCAGATGCAGTCGATGCCGTTCCACATGACGGCGGAGAACCTCGCGAAATACCGCTTCGATCCGAACATGAAGTTCTGGAAGCAGATCAAGCAGGGCGCCGATCAGTTCGAAGTCTCGAAGGAAGAGACGAAGGTCGCCGTCTGCGCCGGCCGCTACGTGTTCGGGCAGACGCCGGCGACCGTCGGCGCGCGGCTCGACGCCGCCGGGCCGTGCCCGGCCATGCAGGAAGACGCGACGCTGAAGTCCGAGGTGGCCGAGAAGGAACATCACGACGAGGTCGAGGTCGCCGCGCTCGTCGCCAAAGGCGTGCAGCCGGTGCGCACCGTCTATGTCGACGGCGGCCAGAACGCCGAGTTCGCGAACAAGGTCTCCGAACTCAGCCGTCCCGAGGCGATTGCGGAAGGCCCGAGGGAAGTGCTCATCGATTCGAAGGGGCGCGCGATCAAGACCGAGACCAAGCTTGCGAGCGTCAAGCCGACGAAGGGCGGTAAGGCGAACCTAGTTGCGCAAAACGCGCCGAGCGTCGTCGCCAAGGCCGAAGCGCCCGCGCCGGCGAACGTGACGGCTTTTGCGCCGACGCGAGCCGCCGTCGGCGACCGGCCGTTCTACGAGAACCTGTTCGGCCTCGGCAAGAAGGCGGAGGTCGCCAGCGCGCAGCCGCTCGTGGTTCCCGTCGAACCCCCGGCACCGACCATCGTCGCGACGCCTGCCGCGTCGGCGCGCAAGCCGGCTTCGCCGGCGGCCAAGCCGGAGACGGCCGCCTCCAAGAAGCAGAAGAAGGAGGTCGTCGGCGCGGCGACCCAAAACTTCCGCGCCTACGCCTCGATCGAGCGCTGACCGCGCCGAACGGCGAAGGCTGTCTCGTCAGGATCTTAAGGAGACGCGCGCGGCGGGTCCGGCGGCGACGCGAGCGCGGGCCGCATCTGATCGAGCGTGCATTGGCGCGGGGCTTTGTCCGGGCGCCACCGCAAGAGCCTGGTCCCGTGCCGGAAGCGGCCGCCGGTCACATGGTCGAACCGCACCTCGACCACGAGTTTCGGTCGCAGCGGCTCCCATTCGCCGGTGCGCTCCGTGCTCCAGCGGCTCGGGCCGCCGGGCGCCTTGCCGGTGAAGCCGGGGGCCTTTCGCAGCGCTTCGAGCCGGCGCGTCAGCGCCGGACGCTCCGCAGCGGCGATGGTCGAGGTGAAGCCGACATGATCGAGCTTGCCGACCTCGTCGTAGAGCCCGAGCAGCAGCGAGCCGACTTCGCGGCTGGCGCTCTCGTAGCGAAACCCGCCGACGACGCAATCGGCGGTGCGCAGCCGCTTCACCTTGATCATGGCGCGCTCGCCGGTCGCGTAAAGACCGTCGAGCCGCTTGGCGACGACGCCGTCCGTCGCGCCCTCGCCGAAGTCCTTCAGCCACGCCGCCGCGTCGTTGCGATCCCGCGTGCAAGGCGAGACGACGATCCTGTCGGCGACGGCGGCGTGCTTGCCGAAGGCCTCGAGCGCGCGGCGGCGGCGGTCCAGCGGCTTGTTCAGCAGCGTCTCGCCATCGGGCGTCGCCAGCATGTCGAACAAGATCAGGCGCGCCGGCGTCTCGGCGGCCAGGCGGCGGATCCGGCTGTCGGCGGGATGCAGCCGCATCTGCAGCGCGTCGAACGACAGGCGCCCGTCGATCTCGATCACGAGTTCGCCGTCGACGACGAAGCGCTCAGCGCGGAGCCCGCGCAACAACGCCACGACCTCGGGAAAATAGCGGGCGAGCGGCTTGCCGGATTTCGCGCGAAGATCGACGGCGTCGCCCGCCTTGAACGCGAGGCAGCGAAACCCGTCCCACTTCGGCTCGAATTGCCACGTCCCCTCGCTCGGCAGCGTCTCGGCCGAGCGCGCCTCCATCGGCGGCGTGTCGAGCGGCAGATCGAACTCGGCGACCGATCGGGTCACGCGCGTGGCGGGAGCCGAGGACGCTCGTTTGGCCGCCGCCGCGGTTCGTTTGGCGGGGGCCAGAGGACGCTGTGTCACGACGCGACGACCACGCTCGGTTAAGGGCGACGCGCGGGCTTGCGCGTCGCGTTCCTAACGCGCCGGTCGGCGCGGCGTTCAATCGCAGACCCGAACCGGACGATCGCCATGGTAGAAGCCGGCCCGGTCGAAAACCGCTCGCCGCTCGACACGACAGTCCGGCGCATAGGCCGCCGGGCCGCCGTAGACCGGCGCGGGATACACCGGCTCGGGGTCGTAGACGGGCGCGGGATAATAGCCGGGATGCGCGGCGCCGGCGGCGATCGCCCCGATGGCAAGGCCGCCCAGGACGCCCGCGGCGATCGCCGGCCCCGGACCCCAGCCATGCCGGCCCCAGGCGGCGGCGGGCGTGCTCGTGGCGGCGACCATCGCGCCGAGGCTGGCGGCGGCGACGAGGCCGGTGGCGGTCTTGCGGATCAGCGTGTTCATGTCTGCCTCCATCCCGACCGCGCCGCCCCGTCAGGGCCCCTGGCGCGCGATCGTCATGGTCTTTACGCGGCCGCCTCTGAACGGCGCGTGGACGCCTCGTTCAGTCGGCGTTCACGCCGCGGGCTCCGATGCGCATCGCCGGTCTGCGCCGGCGATGCTATGCCTCGCGCATGCGCGCCGACACGCCCGAGCCCCTCGCGACGACGGAGCCCGCCGGCGATCTCGTCGCCGATGTGCTGATCCCCGTCGCCGTCGATGTCGCCTATTCCTATCGCGCGCCTGCGGGGATGGCGTTGGCGCCCGGCGATTTCGTCGTTGTGCCGCTCGGCGCGCGGGAGACCACGGGCGTCGTGTGGCGCACGCGGCGCGCGCCCGGCGGCTCGAACCTCAAGGCGGTTCTCGGCAAGCGCGACACGCCGCCGCTCGGCGAGCCGCTGCGCCAGTTCATCGACTGGGTGGCGAGGTGGACGCTCGCGCCGCGCGGCATGGTGCTGCGCATGGGCGCGCGGGCGCCCGAGCAAGCCGCCGAGGAGACGCCGCGCATCGGCGTCCGCCTCGCCGGACCGCAACCCGAGCGCCTGACGCCGGCCCGCGCCCGCGTCATCCAGGTCGCGGCCGGCGGCCTGGTCTTCGGCAAGGCGGCGCTGGCGCGCGCCGCCGATTGCTCGCCGGCCGTCGTCGATGCGCTGGTCGACCAGGGCGTGCTCGAAGCCATTGCTCTGCCGCCGGAACCCGCCGCCGAAACGCCCGATCCCGATGCGCAGGCCGCCGGGCTCGAACCCGATCAGGCGGTCGCCGCCCGGGCGCTCGTCGAAGGCGTGCGCGCCCGCGCCTTCGATGTCGCGCTGCTCGAAGGCGTCACCGGCTCCGGCAAGACCGAAGTCTACTTCGAAGCGTTGGCCGAGGCGCTCCGCCTCGGGCGCCAGGCGCTGATCCTGATGCCGGAGATCGCGCTCACCGCCCGCTTCCTCGACCGGTTCGCCGCGCGCTTCGGCGTGCGTCCGGCCGAGTGGCATTCCGGCGTTTCGGCGCGCAAGCGCGCGCGCCTGTGGCCGGCGGTCGCCAGCGGCGAGGCGCGGGTCGTCGTCGGCGCCCGTTCGGCCCTGTTCCTGCCGTTCCGCGACCTCGGCGCGCTGATCGTCGACGAGGAGCATGAGGCGGCCTACAAGCAGGAGGACGGCGTCTGCTATCAGGCGCGCGACATGGCCGTCGTGCTCGGCCGCCTGCACAACGCGAGCGTCATCCTCGCCTCGGCGACGCCATCCATCGAAACCCGCGTCAACGCCGAGCAGGGCCGCTACCGCCGCATCGTGCTCGCCGCGCGCCATGGCGGCCGCGCCATGCCGGACCTCGCCGCCATCGACCTGCGCAAGGACGCGCCGCCGCGCGGCGAATGGCTGTCGCCGCGGCTGCGCGCCGAACTCGCGCGCAACCTCGAGCGCGGCGAGCAGTCGCTGCTGTTCCTCAATCGCCGTGGCTTCGCGCCGCTGACGCTTTGCCGCGCCTGCGGCCATCGCTTCCAATGCCCCAATTGCGCCGCGTGGTTGGTCGAGCACCGTTTCCGGCGCGCGCTCGTCTGCCATCATTGCGGCCACGTCGAACGCCGGCCCGACGTCTGCCCCGAATGCCAGACAGTCGATTCGCTCACCGCTTGCGGGCCCGGCGTGGAGCGGCTCGCCGACGAGGCGGCGCAGGCCTTCCCGCAGGCGCGGCGGATCGTCCTGTCGTCGGATTTCCCCGGCGGCATGGAGCGTCTGCGGCGCGAACTCGACGAGGTCGCCGCCGGGGTCTTCGACATCGTCATCGGCACCCAGCTTGTCGCCAAGGGGCACAATTTCCCGCAGCTGACGCTGGTCGGCGTCATCGACGCCGACATCGGCCTCGCCTCCGCCGATCCGCGCGCCGCCGAGCGCACCTTCCAGCTTTTGCAGCAGGTCACCGGCCGCGCGGGGCGCGGCGACCGGCCGGGCCGCGGCTTCGTGCAGACCTATCATCCCGAGCACCCGGTCATGCGGGCGCTGCTGACGGGCGACGCCGAGCGTTTCTATGCGCGCGAGAGCGAGGCGCGCGAGACGGCCGGCCTGCCGCCGTTCGGGCGGCTCGCGGCCTTGATCGTCAGCGGCGCCGACCGCGCGGCGACGGAGATGCACGCCCGCGCGCTGGCGCGCGCGGCCTACGCGCTGCCGTCGAACCCGCGCTGGGCGCTCGCGCCGCCGGGCGAACTCGCCGGCGCCGGCGAGATCGTCGTGCTCGGTCCGGCCGAAGCGCCGATCGCCATGGTGCGCGGCCGCCATCGCTTCCGCCTGCTCGTCAAGGCGCCGCGGTCGGCCGATCTCCAGGGTTTTCTGCGCGCGACGGTCGCCGTCGCTCCGCCCGAGCGCGGCGGAGTGCGCGTCTCGATCGACGTCGATCCGCAGAGCTTCCTCTGAGGCTTTACAGCGCCGCCGCCGCGTCGCTACCGTGCGTTGACGCGAAGGATCGTTTCAAATCCGAGCATCGGTCGGACGTCGTAATTGGGAGGATCCATGTCGAACGAGCAAGCATCCGGCGTTGCGACGCCCGACGAACTGGCGATCCGCCGCCTCATCGAAGGCTGGGCGATTTGGCGCGACACCGGCGATTGGGAGCGCCTCCTGAGCGCATGGCATCCGGGCGGCCGCATCGTGACAACCTGGTTCGAGGGCGCCGCGGAAGACTTTATCGCCCACTGCAAGAAGGCCTGGAGCATGGGCTCCGTTTCGCAGCACATTCTCGGCGGCGGCCACGTGCGAATTTCGCGCGCTCGCGCGCTCGCCCAGACGCGCATGCAGATATGCGTCCGGGCGACGCTCGACGGAATCGAATGCGACGCGACATGCACCGGCCGATTTTACGATTTCTTTCAGCGCGTCGACGGCCGCTGGGGTCTTGCGCTGAGATCGCTCGTCTACGAGAAGGACAGGCTCGATCCGGTCGATCCCGGCCGCACGCTGGTTTTGGACGAAAGCATCCTCGCCCGGTTTCCGGTCGGTTACCGGCGCCTCGCGTATCTGCAAACCAAAAACGGCCAGACCGTCTCGGAAACGCTTCCCGGTCTGCGCGGCCCCGCGGTCGAGCGCCTTTACGCGAGAGGCGAGGCGTGGCTGAACGGCGAGGCGGCGCTCCCCTGAGCGTTCGGCTCGGCGCGTTCACGCAAGAGGACAGACATGGCGCACTGGCTGGTGAAGAGCGAACCGTCGTCCTGGTCGTGGGACCAGCAGGTGGAGGCGGGCGCCAAAGGGACAAGCTGGAACGGCGTGCGCAACCATCAGGCCAAGCTGCACCTCATGGCGATGAAGGTCGGCGAGCAGGCGTTCTTCTACCATTCGAACGAGGGCAAGGAGATCGTCGGAATCGTCGAGGTCATCAAGCCCTATTACCCCGATCCGACCGACGCCGCCGGCAAGTTCGGCATGGTCGACTTCAAGGCGGTCAAGCCGCTGGAAACGCCGGTGACGCTCGTCACGGCGAAGGCGACCGCATCGCTCGCCAAGATGTCGCTCGTGACCTCGATGCGCCTTTCGGTTCAGCCGGTGACCGACAAGGAATGGGCGATCGTCTGCAAGATGGGCGGCCTTTGAGCGCGCCTCATTCGCTGCGCCGCCGCCACACGAGCAGCGAACTGAACGTGTAGTTCCAGACCGAGCTCATCAGGATGCCGGCGAGCGCGGCGAGCCACCACGCGGCCCCAAGTCCGAACAGCCAGGCCGCGACGCCGACGTTCGCCACCGCGCCGACGCCGCAGACGGCGTAGAACTGCGCAAGGCCGATCGCGGCGCGCCGGCCGCGCAGCTTGGCGTCGCTGTAGGTGAGCGTGTTGTTGACGAAGAAGTTCGAGGTCATCGCGACGATCGTCGCGACCGCCTGCGCGACCTCGAACGACAGGCCGGCCCAGAGCATCGCAACGCGCAACGCGAGAAGGTGGATGACCACGCCGGCGCCGCCGACGGCGACGAACATGAAGAACCGCGGCGGGATCACGCCGCCCGTTAGCTTATGCGCCAACAGGCCGAGGAAATCGCTGATGGCGCGCGCGTCGAACTTCGAGGCGCCGTCCTGGCGCGCGCGGAATCGGTAGCCGATCTCGCGCGCCCGCAGCCGCGGCGACGCGCTCGCCAGAATGTCGAGCAGGATCTTGAACCCGGACGTCGTGAGCCGCGGCGCCAATGTCTCGAAGCGCTCGCGCTTCATCGCGAAATAGCCGCTCATGAGATCGCTCACGTCGGCGCCGATGAGCAGGCGCGCGAGGCGCAATCCAAGTCCGCTCGCAAAGGCGCGAAACGCCGAGAACCCGCCGGCGCTGGAGCCGCCCTCGACGAGGCGGCTGCCGACGACGATGTCCGCCTCGTCGCGATCGAGCAGGGCGATCATCTGCGGCAGGATCGTTTCGTCGTGCTGCAGGTCGCCATCCATCACGGCGACCAGGGGCGTCGACGCGCTCAGCATGCCCTCGATGCAAGCGCCGGACAGACCGCGCCGGTTGACGCGGCGGATGCAGCGCACGCGCGGATCGCGAAGCGACATGGCTTTGACCACGTCCGCCGTTCCGTCGGGACTGTCGTCGTCGACGAAGACGACCTCCCATTCGAGACCGGCGAGAACGCGGTCGAGCCGCCGCGCCACTTCCTCGACGTTGCGCGCCTCGTTGAAGGTGGGGACGACGATGCAGACGTGAGGCGGGGCAGGCATGGTCCGGTCCGCGCCAGGAGATCGCCGGCGCGGCTCAACTATGGCTCAAGAAGCCTTAAGAAAGCCCGCAAAAAGCCGACGAAGCCCGTCTCCCGGCGAGAGGCCTACGCGCCTTCGACCGTCTTGCAGGGGACGCCGTGCTGATTGAAATAATCCGACAATTCGCCGGACTGAAACATCTCGCGGACGATGTCGCAGCCGCCCACGAACTCACCCTTCACGTAGAGTTGCGGAATTGTCGGCCAGTTCGAGAATTCCTTGACGCCCTGGCGGATGTCATCGCTCGCGAGAACGTTGACGCCCTTGTAGGGCACGCCGAGATAATCGAGGATCTGGATCACCTGGCTGGAAAAGCCGCACATCGGCATTTGCGGCGTCCCCTTCATGAACAGAACCACCGCGTTGCTGTCGACTTCCTGTTGGATCGCCTCGTTGATGCTCGCCATCGTCCAAGTCCTTTTCCGGGGCGGACGTCAGCGGTCCACCATCGAATCCCTAACGCGAATATAATGCGTTTAGCTCCCGGCCGAAAGGCGCGCCCATCAATCGGGCGGCCGGGTGGTGAGCGCCAGCGCGTGGAGCTGACCGCCCATCTGCTCCTTGAGCGCCGCATAGACGATCTGATGCTGCTGGAGACGCGTCTTGCCCTGGAAGGCGGCCGAAACGACCGTCGCGGAATAGTGATCGCCGTCGCCGACAAGGTCGGTGATGTCGACGGTGGCGTCGGGAAGCGCCGCCTTGATCAGATGTTCGATGTCGTCGGCCAGCATCGCCATGGCGGCGTCTCCTTGTCGATCGGTTAGCGCGCCTCGCCCATGAAGGCTGGAAACCAGCCTTCGTGCGCGTCCTTGAGGTCTGCGATGGGAATGGGCTCTTCGCCGGGCAGCGTCAACGCAATTCCGGCGGTCACGCCGACGACGCGGATCGCGACGCCCCGGCGCGTCGCCTCGGCTTCGATCACTGCTGCGTCGTCCGGCTGGGCGGCGAGGCAATAGCGTCCCTGATCTTCGCCGAAGAGCCACGCGTGGGCCGGCAGGGCGTCGAGGGGATGCAGCGTCGCGCCGACGCCGCCGGCCATCGCCATTTCGGCCAAGGCCACGAGCAGGCCCCCGTCGGAGACGTCATGGACGGCGGTGACCCGACCGGCGGCGATGAGCGCCCGCACGAAATCGCCGTTGCGCTTTTCCGCGGCGAGGTCGACGGGCGGCGGCGCGCCCTCCTCGCGGCCGCAGATGTCCGCCAGATAGGCGCTCTGGCCGAGCCAACCCCGCGTTTCGCCGACGAGCAGGATGCGCTCGCCCGCCGCCTTGAACGCGAGCGTCGCGGTCTTCGCCACATCCTCGACGAGACCGACGCCGCCGATCGCGGGCGTCGGCGGGATGCCGCGTCCCGCCGTCTCGTTGTAGAGCGACACGTTGCCCGACACGATCGGGAAGTCGAGCGCGCGGGCGGCCGCGCCGACGCCTTCGACACAGCCGACGAACTGGCCCATGGCGTCCGGCTTTTCCGGGTTGCCGAAGTTGAGGTTGTCGGTCAGCGCCAGCGGCGTGGCTCCGACCGCCGTCAGGTTGCGCCAGGCTTCGGCCACCGCCTGTTTGCCGCCTTCGAACGGATCGGCGTCGCAATAGCGCTGCGTGACGTCGACGCAGAGCGCCAGGCCCTTCGGCCCGTCGCCGAGCCGGATCACCGCGGCGTCGCCGCCGGGTTGCTGCACGGTGTTGCCCAGAATGAGATGGTCGTATTGCTCCCAAACCCAGCGTTTGGAGCAAAGATCAGGCGAGGCGAGAAGCTTGAGGAGCGCCGCGCGATTCGGCATCGGCGGCGCGACGGACGCGGCGTCGAGGACGGGACGCTTGGCGGTCGGCGTCCATGGCCGGTCGTAGAGCGGCGCCTGGTCGCCGAGCTCCTTGATCGGCAGGTCGACTTTGACCTCGCCCCGATGCCTGACGACGAAGCGCGACGTATCGGTCGTGCGGCCGACGACGGCGAAGTCGAGCCCCCATTTGCGGAAGACCGCCTCCGCCTCCGCCTCACGCGCGGGATCGAGCACCATGAGCATGCGCTCCTGGCTTTCCGACAGCATCATCTCGTAGGCGCTCATGCCGGTTTCCCGGCATGGCACCCGATCGAGGTCGAGTTCGACGCCGAGATCGCCTTTCGCGCCCATCTCCACGGCGGAGCACGTGAGGCCCGCCGCGCCCATGTCCTGGATGGCGACGACGCAGCCCTTCGCCATGATCTCGAGGCAGGCCTCCAGCAGCAGCTTCTCGGAAAACGGGTCGCCGACCTGGACGGTCGGCCGCTTCTCCTCGCTCTTGGCGTCGAATTCGGCCGAGGCCATGGTCGCGCCATGGATGCCGTCGCGTCCGGTCTTCGAGCCGAGATAGACGATCGGACGGCCGACGCCCGAGGCGGCGGAATAGAAGATCGCATCGGTCCGCGCGATGCCGACGGCCATGGCGTTCACGAGGATGTTGCCGTCGTAGCGCGGGTGAAAGCCGACCGAGCCGCCGACCGTCGGCACACCGAACGAATTGCCGTAGCCGCCGACGCCGGCGACGACGCCGGCCACGAGATGGCGCGTGCGCGGATGCTCGGGCGAACCGAAGCGCAAAAGGTTGAGGCAGGCGACGGGGCGCGCGCCCATGGTGAAGACGTCGCGCAGGATGCCGCCGACGCCGGTCGTCGCGCCCTGGTAGGGCTCGATGAACGAGGGATGGTTGTGGCTCTCCATCTTAAAGACGCAGGCCACGCCGCCGCCGATGTCGATGACGCCGGCGTTCTCGCCCGGGCCCTGGATGACCCAGGGCGCTTTCGTCGGGAGCGTGCGCAAGTGCAGCCGCGACGATTTATAGGAACAATGCTCGTTCCACATCGCCGAAAAGACGCCGAGTTCGGTGAAGCTCGGCGGCCGCCCAATCAGCGCCAGGATGCGCTGATACTCCTCGGGCTTCAGACCGTGCTCGGCGACAAGTGCATCGGTGATCGCGGGCTCTGAAGGCAAGCGGCGCTCTCGCTGCATTAAGACGAGGCCTCGGCTTAATGCGGCCGTGCGCGGGGCGCCAGCGATTTGTGCGCCGCGCCCGCGTCGTCCGCCTCACGCGGCGGCGAGGCTCTCGAACAGGCCGCGCCCATCGACGCCGCCGACCAGGGGATCGATCAGATTCTCCGGATGCGGCATCAACCCCAGCACATTGAGCGCCTCGGAATAGACGCCGGCGATGTCGTTGATCGAGCCGTTGGGATTGGCCGCGGCGCCGAGTGCGCCGTCGGCGTCGCAATAGCGGAACGCCACGCGCCCCTCGCCCTCGATCCGTCGCAGGGTCTCGGGGTCGGCGGTGTAGTTTCCTTCGCCATGGGCGATCGCGACTTTGATCGTCTGGTGTTTTTCGTAGGCGCGGGTGAACGCCGTGTCGGCGCGCTCGACGCGCAGGCGCTGCATCTTGCAGACGAACCGCAGATCGCGGTTGCGCATGAGCACGCCGGGTAGAAGGCCGCCTTCGCAAAGGATCTGGAAGCCGTTGCAGACGCCGAGGACGAGGCCGCCGCGCGCCGCATGCGCCCGCACCGCTTGCATGACGGGGGCGCGGCCCGCGATCGCGCCGCAGCGAAGATAATCGCCGTAGGAGAAGCCGCCCGGCAGCACGACGAGGTCGGTGTTCGCCGGCAAGGCGGTCTCGGCGTGCCAGACCAGGGCGGGCGCGCGGCCCTGCGCAGCCGTCAGGGCGCGCACCACATCGCCTTCGCGGTTGGAGCCGGGAAAGAGGACGACGGCCGCCTTCATAGGAGGTCCACGTGGAAATTCTCGACCACCATGTTGGCGAGCAGCCTCTCGCAGGCGGCTTTCAATGCGGCTTCCGCGTGCGGCCGGTCGAGCGTGTCGGCAAGATCGATGTCGAACACCTTGCCCTGCCGCACCCCGGCGACGCCCTCGACGCCGAGCGCCTTCAGCGCGCCTTCGATCGCCTTCCCCTGCGGGTCGAGGACGCCGGTCTTCAACGTGACGGTGACGCGCGCTTTCATGGTCCTCAGAATCCGCAGTCGCGGTAGATGTCCGCGAGCGGCAGCGAAACATCGATGGCCGAAAGGTCAAGCGTTGCGTCGAGGCCTTGCAGCCGGCGTTCCGCGAAGCCGCTCGCGCGATCGAAGCAGACAATCTCCGGGACGTCCTGCGCCGCGACGACGTAATGTTGCAAGCTCGGAAGGCTGGTATAGGCCTTCGTCTTCCACGTCAGATCGATTGTTCTCGTCGAGGGCGAGAGCACTTCGATGGTGACGATTACGTCATCGCATTTCCAGTCCCGCAGCAAGTCCTTGGGCCGCACCATGAGGTCCGGGATGGGGGCGTTGAAAGGCGAAACGACGACGTTGACGCCGCTCGTGGCGCGCCAAAGCGCGCCGACCCGGCGTTCGAACAACGACAACTCGACCAGAAAATTGCCGATGACGAGCTGGTGAAGACCGGTGCCGCTCGGGCTCAAGGCGAACGCTCCCTCGATCAATTCCCAGCGCTCGCCATCAAGACGTCCCTCGGCGAACGTCTCGAGGTCGTCGAGCGCCATCGGGCCGGTGTCGATGGTGGGGACGCCCATGAAAGCCTCCGGTTAAAATCCGCAGTCGCGGTAGATGTCCGCGAGCGGAAGCGAAACATCGATGGCCGAAAGGTCAAGCGTTGCGTCGAGGCCTTGCAGCCGGCGTTCCGCGAAGCCGCTCGCGTGATCGAAGTAGACGATCTCCGGGCCGTCCTGCGCCACGACGACGTAATGCCGGAGACTGGGCAGACTGGCGTAGGCCGCGCGCTTCCAGCGCATGTCGATATCCTCGGTCGACGGAGACAAGACCTCGAACGCCACGATGACATCGTCGCACTTCCAGTCGCGCAGGAGGTCGTTCGGCCGCACCAAGATGTCGGGAATCGGCGCGCTGATCGGCGAGGTCACGGTGCTGATGCCTGGAACAACGCTCCAAGCCGCGCCACGCTCCCGCTGGATCGACTTCATCGCGAACAACACGTTGACGATGATTGTCTGGTGCAGCAGGCTCGCGCTCGCATTCAAGACCGGCTCCCCTTCGATCAATTCCCAGCGTTCGTCGTCGGGGCGTCGCTCCGTAAAGGCGAAGAAATCGCCAAGCGAAAAGGGGCCGGTGTCGATGGTGGGGACGCCCATGAAAGCCTCCGCTTAAAAACCGCAGTCGCGGTAGATGTCCGCGAGCGGAAGCGAAACATCGATGACCGAAAGGTCAAGCGTTGCGTCGAGGCCTTGCAGCCGGCGTTCGGCGAAGCCGCTCGCGTGATCGAAATAGACGATCTCCGGGGCGTCCTGCGCCACGACGACGTAATGCCGGAGACTGGGCAGACTGGCGTAGGCCGCGCGCTTCCAGCGCATGTCGATATCCTTGGTCGACGGAGACAAGACCTCGAACGCCACGATGACATCGTCGCACTTCCAGTCGCGCAGGAGGTCGTTCGGCCGCACCAAGATGTCGGGAATCGGCGCGCTGATCGGCGAGGTCACGGTGCTGATGCCTGGCACAACGCTCCAAGCCGCGCCGCGCTCCCACTCGACGTTTGTCAGGCGCGTCACGACGTTGCGGATAATTCTTTGATGCAGCAGGCTCGCGCTCGCATTCAAGACGGGCTCCCCCTCGATCAATTCCCAGCGCTCGTCGTCGGGACGGCCCGCGGTAAAGGCGAAAAAGTCGTCGAGCGAAAAGGGGCCGGTGTCGATGGTGGGGACGCCCATGAAAGCCTCCGGTTAGAATCCGCAGTCGCGGTAGATGTCCGCGAGCGGCAGCGAAACATCGATGGCCGAAAGGTCAAGCGTTGCGTCGAGGCCTTGCAGCCGGCGTTCGGCGAAGCCGCTCGCGTGATCGAAATAGACGATCTCCGGGGCGTCCTGCGCCACGACGACGTAATGCCGGAGACTGGGCAGACTGGTGTAGGCCGCTCGCTTCCAGCGCATGTCGATATCCTTGGTCGACGGAGACAAGATCTCGAACGCCACGATGACATCGTCGCACTTCCAGTCGCGCAACAAATCGTTCGGCCGCACCAAGATGTCGGGAATCGGCGCGCTGATCGGCGATGTCACCGTGCTGATGCCTGGCACAACGCTCCAGGTCGCCCCACGCTCCCGCTCCAGCAAGGTCAGTGCAAAAATGACATTTTTGCCGATCCTTTGATGCAGATAGCTTCCGCTCGCGTTCAAGACGGGCTCCCCCTCGATCAATTCCCAGCGCTCGTCGTCGGGGCGGCCCTCCGTGAAGGCGAAAAAGTCGTCGAGCGAAAAGGGGCCGGTATCGATCGTTGGGACGCCCATGAAAGCCTCCGCCTAAAAACCGCAGCCGCGATAAATTTTCGCAAGGGGCAGCGCGACGTCCAGCGCCGCAATCGTCAGCACGGCGTCGAGGCCGCGGACGCGTCGCTCACCAAAGCCGTCGCGGCGGTCGAATACGACGATTTCCGGCGCGTCCTGCGCGACCACGAGGTAATGCTGAACGCTTGGCAGGCTTGTGTAGGCTGTGCGCTTCCAGCGCATGTCGATATTCTTGGTCGACGGAGACAAGACTTCGAACGCCACGATGACATCGTCGCATTTCCAGCCGTGGAGATCGTCATTTGCGCGCACGATCACATCGGGGATCGGCGCGCTCACTGGGGACACGACCGTGTTTATGCCCGGGAACGCCGCCCAGTCCGGCTGCCGCTCGTCTTCGAAAGCGCCGAAGGCGATCAGGATGTTCTTGATGATCCGCTGATGGTTGAGGCTTGCACTCGCGTTCAAGACGGGCTCCCCCTCGATCAATTCCCAGCGCTCGTCGTCGGGGCGACCCTCCGTGAAGGCGAAGAAGTCGTCGAGCGAAAAGGGGCCGGTATCGATGGTGGGGACGCCCATACCTTCCTCAAACCCGGATCGGCGTTACTGGACGAGCTTGGGTCCGCTCGATCGCGGCGGCTCGTTCTCCTGCATGATTCCAAGCCGGCGCGCGACCTCCGAATAGGCTTCGACGAGACCGCCCATGTCGCGGCGGAACCGGTCCTTGTCGAGCTTGTCGTTGGACTTCACGTCCCACAACCGGCAGGAATCGGGGGAGATTTCGTCGGCGACGACGATGCGCATCAGGTCGCCTTCCCAAAGCCGGCCGCACTCCATCTTGAAATCGACCAAACGGATGCCGACGCCCAGGAAAAGCCCGCACAGGAAGTCGTTGACGCGGATGGCCAGGGCCATGATGTCGTCGATCTCCTGCGGCGTCGCCCAGCCGAAGGCGGTGATGTGCTCCTCGGAGACCATCGGATCGTTGAGCGCGTCGTTTTTGTAGTAGAACTCGATGATCGAGCGCGGCAGTTGCGTGCCTTCCTCGATGCCGAGCCGCGTCGCCAGGGAGCCGGCCGCGACGTTGCGCACGACGACCTCCAGGGGCACGATCTCGACCTCGCGGATCAACTGCTCGCGCATGTTGAGCCGGCGGATGAAATGCGTCGGCACGCCGATTTCGTTCAGATGTTGGAAAACGTACTCCGAAATGCGGTTGTTGAGGACGCCTTTGCCGTCGATCACCTCGTGCTTCTTGGCGTTGAAGGCGGTGGCGTCGTCCTTGAAATGCTGAATCAGCGTTCCGGGCTCCGGACCCTCATAGAGGACCTTGGCCTTGCCTTCGTAAATGCGACGGCGGCGGTTCATCGGGGTCAACCGTGGCTTGAGAAAATCCATGCGCTATCGTGGCTTTCGCTCTTGGTCCGACGCTGCGCGACGGGCGCAACGATCGAACCCGTTGACTGGCCTCGGCGGGCGGCGCCGCGCATCGAGCGGGGCGCGCGCTGCGCGAGAGGCACGCTATCTGATTGTGGCCAGCCGCACAACGTGACTAAACGCCGGCGATGACGGCCAAGCCAATGATCTTCGGCTGGAAACTGCTGAGTCCGTGGGCTATACAGGTGAAAATTCGGTCGAGGAGACCGTCGCCAATTGGAAAGCGATTCATGAGCACGTTCGACAAGCGCGAAGACGCATTCGAGAAGCAATTCGCCCACGAGGAGGATCTGCAGTTCAGGGCCGCCGCGCGCCGCGACCGCATGCTGGGGCTCTGGGCCGCCGAAAAGCTTGGCAAGTCGGGCGCGGACGCCGAAGCCTATGCGGCGACCATCGTGGCCGCCGATCTCGAGGAGCCGGGCGACGAGGACGTGTTCCGCCGGCTACGCCAGGATTTCGACGCCGCCGGCGTGGCGCAATCCGACCACCAGATCCGCCGCACGATGAGCGAGTTCATGGCGCAAGCCGTCGCCGCCGCGCGCGCCCAAGGCTAACCGCGCCAACCGCCGAACCGGCGGCAAGACATCCTTAGCGCAACGGCGCCAGCGTGGCGGCATGCAGCAGACCGAACCGCCCCCCCTTTCCGCCGAAGCGATTGCGGCGGTTTCCGCCGCGCCGGATCTCGCCGCGGCGGCGCGCGGCTGGCTCGCCCATCTGAGCGGCGAACGCCGGCTCTCGGCGCATACGGTCGAAGCTTACGCGCGCGACCTGCGCCAGTTCCTCGCATTTCTGACGGAGCATTGCGGCGCGCCGCCGGACGCCGCGGCCTTCACCGGCCTTGCGCCCGCCGATGTCCGCGCCTTCATGGCGCAGCGGCGCGGCCAAGGCGTCGAGAGCCGCTCGCTGCTGCGGATGCTCGCGGGCGTCCGCTCCTTCGCCCGCCATTGCGAGCGCGCCGGGCTCGGCCAGGCGTCGGCGCTCTCTACGATCCGCACGCCGAAACTTGCGCGCAGCTTGCCGAAGCCGTTGCCGACGGCGGCAGCCCGCGCGCTGGCGAGGACGGAGGTTCGCGCCGGCGAGGGCCGGCCGCCTTGGGTCCTCGCCCGCGACGCTGCGGTTCTGGCGCTCCTTTACGGCGCGGGTCTTCGCATCTCCGAAGCCCTGGGCCTGCGCCGGCGCGACGCGCCGGTCGGCGCGCGCGACAGCCTCGCCATCCTCGGCAAGGGCGCAAAAATGCGCTCCGTGCCCGTCATCGCCGCCGCACAGCGCGCCGTCGAAGCCTATCTCGCCCTTTGTCCCTACGCGCTGGCGCCCGAGAGTCCGCTTTTCGTCGGCGAACGGGGCGGCGCGCTATCGCCGCGAATCATCCAATTGACCGTCGAGCGGATGCGCGGCGCCTTGGGCCTGCCCGATACGGCGACGCCGCATGCGCTGCGCCACTCCTTCGCAACGCATCTTCTGGCGCGCGGCGGCGACCTGCGTTCGATCCAGGAACTGCTCGGTCACGCCTCGCTGTCGACGACGCAAATCTACACCGCCGTCGATGCGGCGCGGCTGATGGACGCCTGGCGCCAGGCGCATCCGCGCGCCCGCGTCAGGCCTTCAGGCGCCTCGGAACCCGCCGCGCCGCGCGTGCCGCCATAGCGCCGTCGCCTTGCGCCAGAAAACCCCGTGGCCCCCGATTAGCCCAGCTTCCGCTAGCGCGCGCCGTGCGGCGGCGCGCAGGGGCGCGACCTGCGCATGCGCCCAGTCGTGCGCGCGCATGACGAGATCGTAGAGGCGATGGAACCAGGGGATCGACAGCAACTTGTCGCGGCTGACGCTGAAGAAGAACGACACCAGGCTCAACCGCAACACCTCGCAGCCGCCGTAGAGCAGCACGCCGAAAACGATATGCCGCTTGGCGAGCAGCCATAGGGCGACGAGCTTCAGCGGTTCGACCGCGAGCACGGGAATGAGGAAGGCGATCAGCGTCGGATAAGGGGGCAAGCGATCGAGCGCGCGCGCGAAGGCGGCTTTGATCCGCTGCAGCGGCAGACGATCGATCGCCCATTCGATGGGCCGGCGCAGAACGTCCCACAGCCAGGACACGCCGAGGATCGCCGCCGCGAGCGCGACCCACAAAATTCGCTTGAGACGCATCGGAGCCCCCGCGCCGGGCGCGTCGACGACCTCGGCGCGCAGCCTAAATGTGGATCGCCCGCTTATCGACCGCAAGCGCGGCTTCCTTGATCGATTCCGACAGGGTCGGATGCGCGTGACAGGTCCGCGCCATGTCTTCGGACGAGCCGCCGAATTCCATGAGCATGGCGCATTCGCCGATGAGTTCGCCTGCGGCGTGGGCGACGATGTGGACGCCGAGCACGCGATCGGTGGCAGCGTCCGCCAGCACCTTCACGAATCCGTCGGTGTCGCGCATGGCGCGCGCCCGGCCGTTGGCGGTCAACGGGAACTTGCCGACCTTATAGGCGACGCCGGCGGCGGTCAGGTCTTCCTCGCTCTTGCCGACCGAGGCGATCTCCGGCTCGGTGTAGACCACCGAGGGAATGACGTCGTAGTTCACGTGCCCGTGCTGGCCGGCGATGATCTCGGCGACCGCGACGCCTTCGTCCTCAGCCTTGTGCGCGAGCATCGGGCCGCGCACCACGTCGCCGATGGCGTAGACGCCCGGGACGTTGGTGGCGAAGCGATCGTCGATCAGGACGCGGCCGCGCTCCATCGCGACGCCGGCCTTTTCCAGCCCGAGGCCCTGCGTATAGGGCCGCCGGCCGATCGCGACGAGGACGGCGTCGGCGTCGAGCGTCCGCGGCTCGCCGCCCTGCGACGGCTCGATCGTCACTTTGGCGCCCTGGCCGCTCGTCTCGACCTTGGCGACCTTGTGCGACAGCAGGAACTTGACGCCTTGCTTCTCCTGCAAGCGTTGGAACTGCCGCGCCACCTCGGCGTCCATGCCGGGCAGAATGCGGTCGAGAAACTCGACGACCGTCACCTCGGCGCCCAGACGCCCCCAGACGGAGCCCAGTTCGAGCCCGATGACGCCCGCGCCGACGATGACGAGCTTGCCCGGAACCTTGCCGAACTCCAGCGCCCCCGCCGAGGAGACGATGACCTTCTCGTCGATCGTCACGCCCGGCAGCGTCGCCACGTCCGAGCCCGTGGCGATGACGATGTTGCGCGTCTCGAGCTGCGTGGTCTTGCCGTCCTCGCCGGTGACGACGACCTTGCCCGGCGCGGCGATCGCGCCGACGCCAATGAAGGAATCGACCTTGTTCTTCTTGAACAGGAACGCGACGCCATTGACGTTGGCCGCGACCGTGTCGGCCTTGTGCTTCATCATCGCGGGCAGATCGAGCTCCGGCTTGGCGACCTTCACGCCGAGCGCCGGAAACCCGTGGCCCGCCAGCGCGAACATCTCGGTCGCATAGAGCAGCGCCTTGGAGGGGATGCAGCCGATGTTGAGGCAGGTGCCGCCGAAGGTCTTCCACTTTTCGACGACGGCGGTCTTGAGGCCGAGTTGCGCCGCGCGGATCGCGCAAACATAACCGCCCGGACCGGAGCCGATGACAATGAGATCGTAGGACATGAGAAATCGCGCTTCGAGGATCGACGGATAAATGGGGATGAAAGGGCTCGGGCGTCAGGGCCAGAGCAATTGCTCGAACATCCGCACCAGGCCCCAGATCGAGACCGCGAAAACCAACGTGCGCAGATAGGGGACGCCAGCGAGATAAAGCGGGATGTAGATCACGCGCGCGACGATCCAGACCCACGCCCCCTGCGCGCCATAGCCGCCGGTGCGACCGGAAACGGCGAGCGCCAGCGCCAATCCGATGAAGACCGGGTAGGTCTCCTGAAAATTGCGCAAGGCGCGCTGCGCGCGGCCGGCGAAGACGCCCTTCGGCTCGCGTCCTTCGTCGCGAGCGCCGGCGTTGTAGCCGAGGCCGGTCTCCAGCGTCGCCGAGCCCGATTGCAGGAGGACGTGCGCGAAGAGCAGCATGACGCTCCAGGCGAGGACCATGAGTTCGGTCGGTAAGGCGGACGTGGTCATGCGCGGCTCTCGACGTCAGTGCGATGCATCGGATTGGGGCCGAAGGCCATTGAATATCCTCGCGTGTCTTCAGCCAGCGGCGCGCTGGAGATCGGCCTGCTTCTCCGCTCTTTGACGAAGGGAATCGGCACGCGATCAGCTTATCACACATCCAGCACGAGGCGGGCGGGGTCTTCCAAAGCTTCCTTGACGCGCACGAGGAAGGTCACCGCTTCCTTGCCGTCGACGATGCGGTGATCGTAGGAGAGCGCCAGATACATCATCGGCCGCGCCTCGACCTTGCCGGCGACGACCATCGGGCGCTCCTGGATCTTGTGCATGCCGAGGATGCCCGCCTGCGGCGCATTGAGGATCGGCGTCGACATCAGCGACCCATAGATGCCGCCGTTGGTGATCGTGAAGGTGCCGCCTTGCATCTCCTCGATCTTGAGTTGGCCGTCGCGCGCGCGCTTGCCGAAATCGGCGATCGTCTTTTCGACCTGGGCGAGACCGAGACGGTCGGCGTCGCGCACGACCGGCACGACGAGGCCCTTGTCGGTCCCGACCGCGATGCCGAGGTGATAATAGTTCTTGTAGACGAGGTCCGTCCCATCGATCTCGGCGTTGACGGCGGCGACCTCCTTCAAGGCCTGCACGCAAGCCTTCACGAAGAAGCCCATGAAGCCGAGCTTCACGCCGTGCTTCTTCTCGAACACGTCGCGGTACTTCGCCCGCAGCGCCATGACCTCGCTCATGTCGACCTCGTTGAAGGTCGTCAGCATCGCGGCGGAATTCTGCGCGTCCTTGAGCCGGCGCGCGATCGTCTGACGCAGCTTCGTCATTCGCACGCGCTCTTCGCGCGAGGCGTCGTCGGGCGCCGCGGGGGCGCGCGCGACGATCGGCGCGACCGGCGTCGGGGCGGCGACGGGCGCCGCGCCGATGGCGCCGAGCACGTCGCCCTTCAGCACCTGGCCGCGTTTGCCGGAGCCGGCGACGCCCTCGACGGCGATGTTGTTGTCGGCGGCGATTTTCGCGGCCGACGGCGACGGCGGCATGCTGGTCGGGCCGGTCGCGGTCTTCGGCGATTCCACCGTTTTCGGCTGTTCGGGCGCGGGCGTCTTGGGGGCGTCCGTCTTCGGCGCGTCGGCCTTGGCGGGCGCGTCGGCTTTCGCCGGCGCCGGGGCGGCGCCGGAGCCCGCGCCGATCTCGCCGAGCAGCGCGCCCGGGCCGACCGTCTCCCCGTCCTTCGCCGCGATCTCGGCCAGCACGCCGGCGGCGGGCGCGTTGACTTCGAGCGTCACCTTGTCGGTCTCGAGTTCGAGCAGCGGCTCGTCGGCCTTGACCGCCTCGCCCTTCTTCTTGAACCAGCGGCCGACCGTTGCTTCGGAGACGGACTCGCCCAGGGTGGGAACGCGGATTTCGGTGCTCATGTTTTTACGCCCGCGCGTCGCGCGGCCTTTCGTTGTTGGCTCTTGTCGTTGCGATCAGGATTCGGCGTAGGCCTCCTCGAGGAAGGCCTTGAGCTGCGCGAGGTGCTTCGACAGCAGGCCCGTGGCGGTGGCCGCGGACGCCGGGCGCCCGACGTAGCGCGCCCGCTTCGCCTTGCCGCCGGCCTGGCCGAGCACCCATTCGAGGTAAGGTTCGACGAAGCTCCACGCGCCCATGTTCTTGGGCTCTTCCTGGCACCACACGACGTCCGCCTTCTTGAAGCGGCCGATCTCGGCGACGAGCGCCTTCAGCGGCAGCGGATAGAGCTGCTCGACACGTAAAAGATAGACATCGTCGACGCCGCGCTTCTCGCGCTCTTCGTAGAGGTCGTAATAGACCTTGCCCGAACTCAGGATGACGCGGCGGATCTTGTCGTCCTTGACGAGCTTGATCTTCTCGCCCTTGAGCGTCTCCGCGTCGTCCCACAACAGGCGATGGAACGAGGTGCCGGTCTTCATGTCTTCGAAGGTCGAGACCGCGCGCTTGTGGCGCAGCAGCGACTTCGGCGTCATCAGGATCAGCGGCTTGCGGATGTCGCGGTTCACCTGCCGGCGCAGGGCGTGAAAGTAGTTCGCCGGCGTCGTGCAATTGGCGACCTGCATGTTGTCTTCGGCGCACATCTGCAGAAAGCGCTCGAGCCGCGCCGAGGAATGCTCCGGCCCCTGGCCCTCGTAGCCGTGCGGCAGCAGGCAGACGAGCCCCGACATGCGCAGCCACTTGCGTTCGCCCGACGAGATGAACTGGTCGAACAGCACCTGCGCGCCGTTGGCGAAATCGCCGAACTGAGCTTCCCATAGAACCAGCGCGTTCGGCTCGGCCAGCGAATAGCCGTACTCGAATCCGAGCACGGCTTCTTCGGAGAGCATCGAGTTGATGACCTCGAACCGCGCCTGCCCGTCGCGTATGGCGTTCAGCGTGACAAGCCGCGTCTCGGTCTCCTGATCGATGAGCACCGAATGGCGCTGCGAGAACGTGCCGCGCTCGCAGTCCTGGCCCGACAGGCGCACGCGATGGTTTTCGTCGACGAGCGAACCGAGCGCCAACGCCTCGGCCATCGCCCAGTCGATGTCGCGCCCCGTCTCGACCATCTTCCTGCGGCCGTCGATAAAGCGCTGGATCGTGCGATGGATGTTGAAGTCCGCGGGGATGTCGGTCAGCCGCTCGCCGAGCATCTTCAGCTTGTCGATGTCGAGCCCGGTCTTGCCGCGGCGCGGATCGTCGCCGAGTTCGCCGGCGGCCTTCAGCCCGGCCCAGCGGCCGTCGAGCCAATCGGCCTTGTTCGGCTTGTAGGATTGGACGGCCTCATACTCCGCGTCGAGCCGCGCGCGCCAGTCGGCCTTGGCCTTCTCGATCTCGTCTCGCGTCATGACGGCTTCGCCGACGAGTTTGTCCGCGTAGATTTCCAGAATCGACTTGTGCGCGCGGATCTTCTTGTACATCAGCGGCTGGGTGAAGCCCGGCTCGTCGCCCTCGTTATGGCCGTAGCGCCGATAGCAGAACATGTCGATGACGACCGGCTTGTGGAACTTCTGCCGAAACTCGATCGCGATCTTGGCGGCTTCGACCACCGCTTCGGGATCGTCGCCGTTCACATGCAGGATCGGCGACTCGATCATCTTCGCCACATCGGAGGGATAGGGCGAGGAGCGCGAGTAGCGCGGATAGGTCGTGAAGCCGATCTGATTGTTGATGATGAAATGCAGCGAGCCGCCGGTGCGATGACCCTTGAGGCCGGAGAGGCCGAAGCATTCCGCCACGACGCCCTGGCCGGCGAAGGCCGCGTCGCCGTGGATCAGCAGCGGCAGCACCTTGGAGCGCTCGACGAAGTCGTCGAGTTGATCCTGCTTGGCGCGCACCTTGCCGAGCACGACGGGATCGGAGATCTCGAGATGCGACGGGTTGGCGGTCAGCGACAGATGCACGCTGTTGCCGTCGAACTCGCGGTCGGACGACGCGCCCAGGTGGTATTTGACGTCGCCCGAGCCCTCGACCTCGTCGGGCGCGAAGGAGCCGCCTTTGAACTCGTGGAAGATGGCGCGATGCGGCTTCGCCATCACCTGGCTCAGCACGTTGAGGCGACCGCGATGCGCCATGCCGAGCACGATCTCGGTGACGCCGAGCGCGCCGCCGCGCTTGATGATCTGCTCGAGCGCGGGGATCATCGCCTCGCTCCCATCGAGGCCGAATCGTTTGGTGCCGGTGAAGCGCAGGTCGCAGAACTTCTCGAAGCCTTCCGCCTCGATCAGCTTGTTGAGGATCGCGCGCTTGCCTTCCTTCGTATAGGTGATCGTCTTATCGGGCCCCTCGATGCGCTCCTGCATCCACGCCTTCTCGGCGGGATCGGAGATGTGCATGAACTCGTAGCCGATCGTGCCGCAATAGGTGCGGCGCAAGATCGCCAGCATCTCCGGCACGGTCGCGTAATCGAGGCCGAGGACGCCGTCGATGAAGACCGTGCGCTCGTAGTCGTCGGGCTTGAAACCGTAGTCGGCGGGATCGAGCTGCTCGTGGTCCTTCGGCGGCTCGAGCCCGAGCGGATCGAGGTTGGCGTGCAGATGGCCGCGCATGCGGTAGGCGCGGATCATCATCAGCGCGCGGATGCTATCGCGCGTCGCGCGCAGGACGTCTTCGTCGGAGACGCCGCCGCCCTTCGCCTTGATCTTGTCGCCGATCGCCTTCTCGGCGGCCCCCCAATCGCCGTCGAGCGCGGACACGAGGTCGTCGCGCGGCGTCAGCGGCCAGTTCGGCTTTTCCCACGAGGCGCCGCGCGCATTCCGCTCGATCGCCGCCGGATCGTCCTTCAGCGCGGCGAAGAACTCGCGCCACTCGGGATCGACGGCGCCGGGATCCTTCTGAAAGCGGCCGTAGAGGTCTTCGATGTAGGACGCGTTGCCGCCGTAGAGAAACGACGTTTGCAGCAGCGACTGATTGAGCTCTTGGCGTGACATCCGAGCCTCTCTTATCGACCCTTCACCATGCCCGCGAGCGTCGTTCCGAGCCGCGCCGGCGACGGCGAGACGCGGATGCCCGCGGATTCCATGGCTGCGATCTTGTCTTCCGCGCCGCCCTTTCCGCCTGAAATGATGGCGCCGGCATGACCCATGCGGCGGCCGGGCGGCGCGGTGCGGCCGGCGATGAAGCCTACGACGGGCTTCGTGCGCCCGCGCTTGGCTTCGTCCTTCAGAAACTGCGCCGCGTCTTCTTCGGCCGATCCGCCGATCTCGCCGATCATCACGATCGACTGCGTGGCGTCGTCGGCGAGAAACATTTCCAGGATATCGACGAACTCCGTGCCCTTCACCGGGTCGCCGCCGATGCCGACCGCCGTCGTCTGGCCAAGGCCTTCCTGCGTCGTCTGGAAGACGGCTTCGTAGGTGAGCGTGCCGGAGCGAGAAACGACGCCGACGCTGCCGCGCTTGAAGATGTTGCCCGGCATGATGCCGATCTTGCATTCCCCCGCCGTCATGACGCCCGGGCAGTTCGGCCCGATCAGGCGCGACTTCGAACCCGCGAGCGAGCGCTTCACCTTGATCATGTCCTCGACCGGGATGCCTTCGGTGATGCAGACGATGAGGCCGATCTCCGCGTCGATCGCTTCGCAGATCGCGTCGGCGGCGCCCGGCGGCGGCACGTAGATCACCGAGGCGTCGCAGCCGGTGGCGTCCTTCGCTTCCGTCACCGTGTCGAAGACCGGCAGGCCGAGATGCTTCGCGCCGCCTTTGCCCGGCGAGACCCCGCCGACCATCTGCGTGCCGTAGGCGATCGCCTGCTCGGAATGGAACGTGCCGTTCTTGCCGGTGAAGCCCTGGCAGATGACCTTGGTGTTTGCGTCGATGAGGACGGACATTGCTGGAGCGTTCCTGACTTACCGGCGAAACGGGTTGATCACCTGAACCGAGCCGTAGCGCTGGCCATGATTGAGGTCTTCGCTGTAAAGGATGGGAGCCTTGATACGCTCGGCCGCCGCAAGGATGGCGCCGTCCCAATATGAGAGCCGATGTTGGGCGGCGGTTTCGATGGCGCGTTGCACGAGACAGCTGTCATTTGCGACATCGCAAAAAGGCGCGAGCCATCCGACCCACTCAGCCGCTTGGGCAGCGGTAAAGGGCTGCTGCGGCTTCTTCTGCGAAACGACAAAAAACTCCTGCAGAACTTGTGCGGAGACGCTGAACGTCTCGTTCTGCAAAATCGCGTTCGCGAGCCGATGCTTTTCGGGTTCGTCATTTCTCGCTGTCGCCGCATAGATCAGGACGTTCGTGTCCACGAAGGATCGACCGGTCATAGGCGTCCTCGCGATTCCAAATAAAACCGAGGCCGAGGCGGGCTTCGGACGTATCGCTTAGGCGCCGAAGCTCCCGGCGCGCCTCGGTCCGCCGATCTTCCTCGGCGGCGATGCGCTCCAGATATTCTCGGACAAGTCCGGTGACCGTCGTGCGACGGTCCACGGCCACGCGCCGCACCCTTTCGAGCACTTGCTCATCGAGCGCCAGAGTGATGTTCTTCATGGCCTCATTCCACAGGTAATGTGTAAATAACAGGATCAGTCGCGGTAAGCCCTGGCGGATGACCTTGGTGTTTGCGTCGATGAGGACGGACATCAAGCGGCTCCCTTCACGGCCTTGACGATCTTCTGCGCGGCGTCGTCGAGGTCGTTGGCGGGGATGACGTTGAGCTTCGACTGGCCGAGGATTTTCTTGCCGAGTTCGACGTTGGTGCCTTCGAGCCGCACCACGAGCGGCACCTGCAGACCCATCTCGCGCACCGCCGCGATGACGCCTTCGGCGATGACGTCGCATTTCATGATCCCGCCGAAGATGTTGACGAGAATGCCCTTCACGTTGGGGTCGGCGGTGATGATCTTGAACGCCGCGGTCACCTTCTCCTTCGTCGCGCTGCCGCCGACATCGAGAAAGTTCGCCGGCGCCTCGCCATAGAGCTTGATGATGTCCATGGTCGCCATGGCGAGCCCGGCGCCGTTGACCATGCAGCCGATCGTCCCGTCGAGCGTCACGTAGTTGAGGTCGTGTTTCGACGCCTCGATCTCCTTGGCGTCTTCTTCGGTCGCGTCGCGCAACTGCGCGACATCGGGATGCCTGTAGAGCGCGTTGTCGTCAAAGGAGACTTTCGCGTCGAGGCACTTCAACTGACCCTGCTTGGTGATGATCAGCGGGTTGATCTCGAGCATCGCCATGTCCTTGGCGACGAAGGCCGTATAAAGTTGCCCGATGAGCTTCGCCGCCTGCTTGGCGAGGTCGCCGTCGAGGTCGAGCGCCTTGGCGACGGCGCGCCCGTGATGGGGCAGGACGCCGGTCGCCGGATCGATCGACAGCGTGCGGATTTTTTCCGGCGTCTCGTGCGCGACCGTCTCGATGTCCATCCCGCCCTCGGTCGAGATCACGAAGGCCACCCGAGATGTTTCCCGATCCACCAGCATCGACAGGTAGAATTCCTTCTCGATGTCGGAGCCCTCTTCGAGATACAGGCGGTTGACCTGTTTGCCGGCGGCCCCGGTCTGGACCGTGACGAGCGTTTTGCCGAGCATCTGGCCGACGAAGGTCTTCACCTCCTCGACGGAATGCGCGAGTCGCACGCCGCCCTTCTCGCCAGCCTCCGCCTCCTTGAACTTGCCCTTGCCGCGGCCGCCCGCATGGATCTGCGACTTCACCACCCAGAGCGGACCGCCAAGCTCCTTCGCGGCGGCCTCCGCTTCGCCGACCTTGAGGATCGGAACGCCGCGCGACACCGGCGCGCCGAACGCCTTGAGGATGGCCTTGGCCTGATACTCGTGGATGTTCATCGAACGATTCCCTTGGACCGAAACGTCTTGCGCCGCGGGCGGCCGGCGCGCGGTCCGGTCAGGCCAACGCCGGGTTGATCTGCTTGCAGGCGTCGACCAGCGTCTTCACCGAGGCGACCGACTTGGCGAACATCTCTTTTTCCGCCGCGTCGAGCGTGATCTCGACAATGCGTTCGACGCCAGCCGACCCGATGACGACGGGCACGCCGACATACATGTCCTTCACGCCATATTGCCCGGTCAGATGCGCGGCGCACGGCAGCACGCGCTTCTTGTCGCGAAGATAGGATTCCGCCATCGCGATGGCGGAAGAGGCCGGCGCGTAGAAGGCCGAGCCCGTCTTCAGGAGGTTGACGATCTCGCCGCCGCCGCCGCGCGTCCGCTTCACGATGGCGTCGATCTTGTCTTGCGACGTCCACCCCATCTTCACGAGATCCGGCAGGGGGACGCCGGCGACCGTGGAGTAGCGGACCGACGGAACCATGTCGTCGCCGTGGCCGCCGAGCACGAAGGCGGTCACATCCTCGACCGACACCTTGAACTCGTCGGCGAGGAAATAGCGAAAGCGCGCCGAATCGAGCACGCCGGCCATGCCCACCACTTTGTTGGCGGGCAGGCCGCAGGCCTTCTGCAGCGCCCACACCATGGCGTCGAGCGGGTTCGTGATGCAGATGACGAAGGCGTCCGGCGCGTGCTGCTTGATTCCGGCCCCGACGGCGTCCATCACCTTGAGATTGATGCCGAGCAGATCGTCGCGGCTCATGCCGGGCTTGCGCGGAACGCCCGCGGTCACGATCACGACGTCGGCGCCGGCGATCCCCTCATAGCTGCTGGTCCCGCTCAGATGCGCGTCGAAGCCCTCGACCGGCGACGCCTCCGCCAGGTCGAGCGCCTTGCCCTGGGGCACCCCGTCGACGATGTCGAAGAGGACAATATCGCCAAGCTCCTTGAGCCCGGCGAGAAGCGCGAGCGTGCCGCCGATCTGGCCGGCGCCGATCAAAGCAATCTTGTTACGCGCCATAAGCTTAGGTCCCTTTGCGCTGCCGACTTCGCCGTCGTTCGGCGGGTTTTGACTCCGAACCGGGGCGGTTTCAAGCCGAAGCTTTGTTCAAATTCGCGGCGTCGCGCCCGAAGCGCGCGACCGGCTCCTGCGCGACAGGCGTTTAACGACCGAAATCAAGTATTTGTGACCAAGCGAACCTTCAAGGACCGGCCGCGCGAAATGCGCGACAGATGACAAGGAATGACTTTTGTCATTTCACCCCGCGAATGAGCGCGCGCCGCACGAGGTTCGAGACCCGCTCGAACCGAGCGTCGAGGGTCGCGCGCGAAGCGCCCGGCTCGAGGACCACGGCGGCCGGGTGAATGAAGCAATGGGCGGCGTCGAAGATCAGCGTCACCGCGCGCCGCAGGTCGCCCGTCGCGAAGACGCCGCTCGCCATGCCCTCGTCGACGATCCGGTGCAGCTCCACCCGAATGCGGTTGCGATGACGCCGGGCGATCGGCCGATCAGCGCTCGCCGCCTCGGCCAGCAGGCGGAAGATGTTGGCGTCGGCCTCGAACTTGTTGCGGTAGGCGCGGTGGATCGCCGCCAGCGTGCGTTCAAGCTTGTCGTAGGCGGGGTCCGGCGCGTCGCCGATCTCGCGCAGGCCGGCCTCGACCGGCTTCAACCAATCGTCGGTGACGGCGTCGATCAGCGCGTCCTTGGAGGGAAAGTAGCGGTAGACGTTGGCGTGCGACATGCCGGCCGCCTCGGCGATCGAGACGACGGTCGTTCGCCGCAGACCGAACTGGCGGACATGCGAGGCCGTGACATCGAGAATGCGCGCGTCGACGGGGACCGGGATGGCCATGCGTGCGAACCCTTTCGAGCGACCCCCTGGCGCCGCGATCACGTCTCCACGAGGCCGGTCGCGTCGCCGGAGGCTTGCGAGGTCGCCAGGCCGTGCGCGCGTTCGAGATAGTCCCGGGAGCGCATCTCGATCAAGCGCGAGGCGGCGCGCTCGAACTCGAACGCCTCGCGGCCGTCCCGCGCCACATAGAGGCTGTCGGGCTGCGCCGCCGCCGAGGCGATGACTTTGACCCGCAGGTCATAGAGCGCGTCAATCAGCCAGACGAAGCGCCGCGCCTCATTGCGGTCAGCCCGGTCCATGACGGGGATGGCGTCGATCATGACCGTGTGGAAGGCGCGCGCCAGGGCCAGATAATCCGTCGCGCCGAGCGGCTGACGGCAAAGGTCGGCGAAGGAGAACCGCGCGACGCCATTTGCGGCGCAAGGGACACGCAAAGTCCGCCCGACCACGTCGATCGAGGTCGGCGCGCCGCCGTCGCGTCCCGATAGGGTGCGGAACGCCCGATCCATGGCTTGTTTCGCCGCCGCATCCGCCGGCGTGTAATAGACCGGCAGCCCGCTGAGTTTCTCCAGCCGGAAATCCGTGCGGGCGTTCAGCGCCATGGCCTGGGTCCGTTCCGTCAGCAGCCGGACGAACGGCAGGAACAGGGTGCGGTTGAGGCCGCCTTCGTAGAGCCGGTCGGGCTCGACGTTCGAGGTCGCGACCAGGACCACGCCGCGCGCGAACATCGCCTGGAACAGCCGCCCCAAGATCATGGCGTCGGCGATATCCGTCACGCTAAACTCGTCGAAGCACAGCAGGCGCGCCTGCGTCGCGAGCGCCTCGGCCACCGGGGCGATGGGATCCGAGCCTGTCACGGTCCCGGCTTTTTCGCGTTGTCGCCAGTCGTGCACCCGTGCGTGAACATCGGCCATGAAGGCGTGAAAATGCGCGCGCCGCTTCTCCCGAACGGGCGCATGTTCGAAGAACAGGTCCATCAGCATGGTCTTGCCGCGCCCGACCGGTCCAAAGATGTAGAGGCCGCGCGGCGCCGGCGGCCGCTTGGCGCCGAACAGCCAGCCGAGCGCGCTCGCTTTGCCCGCCATCTGAAAGGCGACCAGTTCGTCCGTAAGGCGGTCGAGCGCCTGCGCCACCGCCTCCTGCGCGCCGTCGCGCTCGATGACGCCGTCGCGGATGAGCGCGCGGTAGGGATGAAGGATGAGATCCGGCACGCAAATCGCTAGAACGAGGCGGGTCTGAGTAGCTTGAGGCCATGTCCGCTGGCAAGCGGGTGCGCGCAGGGCTGCGCCGGCGTTTACGTTCGGTCAAGGATATCGTCCGCATCCTTCAAAGCGCCTCATGAGCGTCCATATTGCGTTGCACAATGAAAGCCGACGATCGTCGGCGCGGCGGCGTCCTTCGAGGAGAGCTTCATGGATGCGACCCCCATTCGCGACGGCGTGGTGCGGCGGCTGTGGCCGTCCGACACGGCCGGGTTCCGCGCTCATCTGCTGCGGCTTGACGAGGCCAGCCGGCACGCCCGCTTCGGCGGCGGCGTTTCCGACGATTTTCTCGTCACTTACGCCGATCGCTGCTTCGGCATCGATGACGTCATCTATGGTTACGTCGTCAACAACGAGATGCGTGGGGCGGGCGAATTGCGCGGCATCGGCCATCGCCTGCCGCTGGGCTTCGGCGGCTCGGCGGAGGCGGCGTTCAGCGTCGAGACAGGCTGGCGGCGGGTCGGCGTCGGCTCCGAACTCATGGCGCGGATCGTGCGCGCGGCGCGCAACCGCCGCGCCAACACGCTCTACATGAGTTGCCTCGCCAGCAATCAGGCCATGCTGCGGCTCGCCCGCAAGTTTTCGGCCGAATTGCGGCGCGAGCCTGACGAGGCGCTCGCCATGCTGGAGCCGCTGCAGCCAACGCCGGGCTCCGTATTCGGCGAGGCGAGCGACGACATGACGGGCTTCGCCACGGCGATGCTGGATTTGCAGCGCCGCGCCTTCCGGATGGCGCCGCGCGCCGCCGTCCGCTGACGGTCGATCCGCGGTCAGGCCTGGCGCGCGAGCATCATGTTCTTGATATTGGAAATGGCCTTGGCCGGGTTGAGCCCTTTCGGACAGGCCTTGGCGCAATTCATGATCGTATGGCAGCGGTAGAGCCGGAACGGGTCTTCGAGATGGTCGAGCCGCTCGCCGGTCGCCTCGTCGCGCGTGTCGATCAGCCAGCGATAGGCCTGCAACAGCGCGGCCGGCCCAAGGTAGCGGTCGCCGTTCCACCAGTAGCTCGGACAGGAGGTCGAGCAGCAGGCGCATAGGATGCACTCATAGAGACCGTCGAGCTTGGCGCGGTCGTCGTGCGACTGCAGCCACTCCTTCTCCGGCTGCGGCGATTCGGTCTTGAGGTAGGGCTCGATCGAGGCGTGCTGCGCGTAGAAGCGCGTCAGGTCCGGCACCAGATCCTTGATCACCTGCATGTGCGGCAGCGGATAGATTTTGACGACGCTTCTGATCGTCGACATGTCCTTGGTGCAGGCGAGCGTGTTGGTGCCGTCGATGTTCATCGCGCAGGAGCCGCAGATGCCTTCGCGGCAGGAGCGGCGGAAGGTCAGCGTGGAATCGACCTTGGTCTTGATCCAGATCAGCGCGTCGAGGACCATCGGCCCGCAGTCCCCCTGATCGACGTAGTAAACATCGATGCGCGGATTGGCGTCGTCGTCGGGGTTCCAGCGGTAGACGCGGAACTCGCGCACGTTCGTCGCGCCGTCGGGACGCGGCCAGGTCTTGCCGGCGGTCGGGCGGGAATTCTTCGGGAGGGCGAATTGGGCCATGTGTGCTCCGTCAAGCTCCGGGATGTTCGCTCGCCCAGTCGCGAAGGCTTACAGCAATCGGGGCGCCCCCAAGCAGCGCGGCTTTCTGAACCAGTGTCTGATCGTCAGTCAGGACCGGCGCGTCAAAGACCTTGCCGCAAGCGAGATAAATGCAATCCGCAACGGGGTGGTTCAGGTCGCAGGAGAGATCAAACGCCGCCTGAAAAACCTCTTGAACATCGATCATACGGTCGAAGAAACCGGGCAGGCTGCTTAGGGCGGACCGGGCCTGATGCAACTCCATTGATCCAAGACGGACCTTGTTTCGCAGCGCGTTTGCAACTTCTACGAAGAGCAAGTTAGGCGCGCCAAGTTCGTTGCTGCGCTCTAATGCTCTCCGGGCCAGGTCTCGACGTTCCTCGTCGACAAACCATTTCACCGCAACGCTTGCATCGATCACCAGCTTCACCGATCACGATCCTCTCGGATCAGCAACGTGCTGTCGATTTGCCGCATGCCTGCTGGCGTCATTGCAGCGATTTCATCGGCTATGCGCAAGCGATCGTGGCGATTGACCTGGGGGGTCACAGCCCGCTCGAGGAGGAACGTAGCCTCGTCCTCAATGGACACGGCGTCGCGCGCCGCCAGCTCTGTGATCGCCTCAAATGCGCGTTGGCTCAAATTTCGAACCGTGATGGCGTTCATTCGATCAATGTCCCCACGGGGCTTCAGCGAGATCGATCTCGCGCTCAGAGGCGAACCAAGCGCCGTATTTTAGAGCTTCGAGCAGGTCTTCCCTTTCAAGATAGGGATAAAGCTCAAGAAGCCGATCGAATGTCACTCCGTCGCCGAGATTGCCCAGAACCATCGAAACGGTGATTCGCATGCCGCGGATGCACGCCTTGCCGCCCATGACGGCCGGATCGCGGGTGATACGGGAGAATATGGCGGACATCGCTATGGCTCAATTCGTCGCTAATTCGCTAATTTCGGAAAAGTCGAATTGACAGCCTTGGTTATGTGAGACTCATCGCTGCCATTCGCAAGCGCTTACGCTTCGATTAGATCAAGCCGGCGCTCGATTCGTTGCAGGCGTCCATCGAATTGATCCATCCGGTGGTCGACGCGAACGACATCCTGTCGCAACAGCGCAACCTGCTGCTCAACCGAATTGAGACGCGCTCGAACGTCAAGGACCACCGTCTCCACATTCTCCAATCGCCGGTCAATTCGCCGGAGAAATTCGAGCATAATGCTGGTCGGTTCTTCCGCCATGGCTCTACCTCAATACACCCGCGCCTTGGGCTCGATGTAGCTGACCTCGTTGCTCATCGTATAGGCGTGCACCGGACGATAATCGATCGTGACCGTCTTCCTGGCGTCGTCGGCCCAGGCGAGCGTGTGCTTCATCCATTCCTTGTCGTCGCGGTTCGGATAATCCTCGCGCGCGTGCGCGCCCCGGCTTTCGAGCCGCTGCGCCGCCGAGTCCATCGTCGTCACCGCCTGGATGATGAGGTTGTCGAATTCGAGCGTTTCGATCAGGTCGGAGTTCCAGATCATCGAACGGTCGGTGACGCCGATGTCCGAGACGTCGGTCCATACTTTGTGGATGAGTTTCGAGCCCTCTTCCAGCACCTCGCCGGTGCGGAACACCGCGCAATTGTTCTGCATCGTGGTCTGCATCTTGGCGCGCAGTTGCGCGGTCGGCGTATGGCCCTTCGCCCAGCGGAAACGGTCGAGCCGCGACAGCGCGAGGTCGGCCGAGTCGTTCGGCAGGTTCTGCTGCTTTTCGCCCGGCTTGACGAGTTCGGCGGCCCTCTGGCCGGCGGCGCGCCCGAAGACGACGAGGTCGATCAGCGAGTTCGAGCCCAGCCGGTTGGCGCCGTGGATCGACACGCAGGCCGCTTCGCCGAGCGCCATCAGTCCCGGCACGATATGATCGGGATCGCCGTCCTTCTTCGTCAGAACCTCGCCGTGATAGTTCGTCGGGATGCCGCCCATGTTGTAGTGCACGGTCGGCAGCACCGGGATCGGTTCTTTCGTCACATCGACGCCCGCAAAGATGCGCGCGCTCTCCGAAATGCCGGGCAGGCGCTCGTGCAGGATCTTCGGGTCGAGGTGATCGAGGTGCAGATAGATGTGGTCCTTGTTCTTGCCGACGCCGCGGCCTTCGCGGATCTCGATCGTCATCGCGCGCGAGACCACGTCGCGCGAGGCAAGGTCCTTCGCCGACGGCGCATAGCGCTCCATGAAGCGCTCGCCGCCGGCGTTGGTGACATAGCCGCCCTCGCCGCGCGCCCCCTCGGTGATGAGGCAGCCCGAGCCGTAGATGCCGGTCGGGTGGAATTGCACGAACTCCATGTCTTCGAGCGGCAGACCGGCGCGCAGCGCCATGGCGTTGCCGTCGCCCGTGCAGGTATGCGCCGAGGTCGCCGAGAAATAGGCGCGCCCGTAGCCGCCGGTCGCCAGGATCGTGAGGGCGCCGCGGAAGCGGTGGATCGTGCCGTCGTCCATCTTGAGGCAGACCACGCCGAGGCAGCGTCCCTCCGGGCTCATGATGAGGTCGATGGCGAAATATTCGATGAAGAACTCGGTGTTGTTGCGCAGCGCCTGCCCGTAGAGCGTGTGCAGGATCGCGTGGCCGGTGCGGTCGGCCGCCGCGCAGGTGCGCTGCGCCTGCCCCTTGCCGAACTCCGTCGTCATGCCGCCGAACGGGCGCTGATAGATCTTGCCTTCCTCGGTGCGCGAGAAGGGCACGCCCCAATGTTCGAGCTCGTAGACGGCGGCCGGCGCGTTGCGGCACAGATACTCGATGGCGTCCTGGTCGCCGAGCCAGTCGGAGCCTTTCACCGTGTCGTACATGTGCCAGCGCCAGTCGTCGGGGCCCATGTTGCCGAGCGCCGCCGAGATGCCGCCCTGCGCCGCCACCGTGTGCGAGCGCGTCGGGAACACCTTCGAGATGCAAGCCGTGCGCAAGCCCGCCTGCGAGCAGCCCACGGTCGCGCGCAGGCCCGCTCCGCCCGCGCCCACCACCACAACGTCGAAGGTGTGGTCGGTGATCGGATAGGCCTTGCCGTTGGCGGCCGGCGCGGTCTCGGACATGCTCGCCATGGTCTCTTCTTTCGCTGATCCGCCGCTCACGCGAAGCCGATGCGCAGCACCGCGTAGATGCAGGCAAGGCCGAGCGCGTAGCAGAAGAATTCGTTGGCGAGCAGCGTCCAGGGCAGGACATGCTCGCCGTGCACGTAATCTTCGATGATGGTCTTCATCCCGAGCTTCATGTGGAAGACGCTCGCAATGATGAACAGCAGCATGAGCACCGCCGGGACGACGTTGCTCATCGTATCGCGGACGCTCGCGTAATCCTTGCCGATCAGCGTGAGGAGCAGCCAAACGAAGCCGATCGTGAGGGGGACCAATGCGACCGAGGTGGCGCGCATGCGCCATGCGTCCCGGGTGCCCGAATGCGCCGCGCCGAGATAGCGGACGCGCGACAGCGGCGTGCGGATCGAAGGTTGCTTGTCGGACATGCGGCGGCCCTCAGCGTGTCATATAGGCGAGGAGCCATACGATCACAGAGAGCGCCAGGCCTCCGATCAACGTCGCCTGGGCCAGATATTCGCGCTGGGGATGGTCGAGCCCGTAGCCCGCCTCCCAGACGAAATGGCGGACGCCGCCGAGCATGTGGTGGAAAAGCGCCCAGGTGAACCCGAACAAGACCAACTGCCCGATGATCGACGAAAGAGCCCAGCTCGCGGTCGCGAAGGCGCTGGCGTTGCTGGCGAGCGCGATCAGCCACCAGGCGAGCAGGAGCGCGCCGACGTAAAGCGCGCCGCCGGTGATTCGATGGACGATCGACATCATCATCGTCAGCATCGGGCTGTAGATCAGCAGATGTGGCGACAGCGGGCGGCGCGCCTCCGCTTCGCCGGGAACGGTCTTGACGTCCGGCATCGGTTTCGACCTCTTCTAAACTGCCGCGCTTCGTAGTCCAAGACGCTGCACCGCGCAATGGACGGCGCAAGGCTTCGAACCGCTGAGCTGGACGCCTCTAAAACGCCGAGATCAGGACGATACCGGCCGTCATCAGCGCGCCCCCCAGAATGCGCCAGATGTTGAGCTTGTGCGGCGCGATGCCGAACAGCCCAAAATGGTCCACCGCAAGCGACATCAGGATGTTCGCCGTAATGGTGAGACCGGCGAACGGACCCGCGCCGATCTTATCCACGAACAGCAAACCCGCGATCACGGCGAACGCGCCGGCCAATCCGCCCAGAGGCGCCCACCAGGGCATGCCGCCGATCCCCTGTAGAGAAGGCAGCGGGTTCGGCAGGCAAAGAAACAACACAAGCAGGAACGCGACGATCGGGAGGAACGAGACCGTGCTGGCGAGCCAAGGGTTCTCCAGCGATTTGCGCAGCGCGCCATTCATCGGCGGCCCCCAGGCTTGGAGCGCGCCGGCGATAAGGATGATCGGATAGAGCCAGGCCGCGCTGATATTCTGCATGTCGATGCTCTCCAAATCTTAGCGGAATGCAAAAGCGCCGACGACCGCCAACGGAACGGCGGCGCGGCCAGCGCGCCTAGTTTCAGAAACGTCCGGCCGCAATCGTCCAAAGCGGGGCGAGACCAGCCCCTCACCAATGTCGCCCATTCCGGTTCGGGCCGAGCTGGGTATCGAAGATGAATTTCTCCGGCCACGCGCCGATGCGGTCCCGGTCGCCGCCATCGGCGATGCGCGCGGGCGCGGCCCATGTCGGGCCAGCGGGTTCAACGTGGTCCTCGTCGGTTCCGCCGTTGGCGTCGCGCGCTCGAACAGCGACACGGGCGCCCCCGCGCTCGACACGAGCCTCCCACAATCCGCATTCGCGCGGCAGGGGCGTCATCGGCGTCCAACCACAGTCGTCGACGCGCAGATCCACAGCTTCGATCGGCGCGTCGCCGATCACCTTCGCGCGGACGGTGAACGGGCCATTTATTGTTTGGTTCGGCGCCGTGACCAGACGTCGATCCACGGGCTTTGTGATCAGGACGCAGGGCCACACATCATCCAGAGTCTTGAAGCGCCAGCTCACGCCGCGCCCATCGACGCTTGCCACGGAGAACCCTGGCGGCCCTTCCTCGATCTGTCCCGTAGACCGCGTCGCCATAAAGATCGTGCGGCCATCATTGGCGATCTCGTTGTAATGCGTGTGGCCCATATCCACGCAGACGACGTGCGGTTGCGCGAGCAGAGCGCTCAACCTTTCGGCGCCCGCGCGAAGGTCGGCCGGGTAGGTGTGCATGAAGATGAGAGCGTCCTGTCCCGCCGCGCCCGCTTGTTGCAGTTGATCTTCGATCCAGTCGAGTTGGCCCTCGTCCAGCCGGAAATCCGGACCGCCCGCGCCCGCGGACACCACATCGAGAAACAGGCAGCGATGCGACCTTACGATCTCCGCCTTCGGCAAGCGTTCCGCGCCGAGCACGTCATGAAACGCCTTGAGACTGCGCGGCTTGAAATCGTGGTCGCCGGCCAGGATATGCGACGGCATGGGTAAGTCTGCGATCGCATCACGCACCAATTGGAATTGTTCCGGCGCGCCGTCGTCGGCGTTGTCGCCGGGCAGAACAGCGAAGTCGAGGCTGCCCGGCGCCAGGTTTCGCGCCAAGCCGACGATCCGCTTCAGGTCGTGATAATTCTGGTCTCCGGCCACCGTGATGTGCAGATCGCCGATGTGCAGCCATGTCAGGACGTCGTTGGCGCGCGTCATCTTCCATCCCGATCTGTGAACGAGGCCGGGCGTCGCGCGCGGCTCCGCTACGGTCTTGGCTTAGCGCGCCGCGCTCACGCGCCAGACGGTGTCGCCGAGATCGTCGGCGATCAGCAGCCCGCCCGTCTTGTCGGTCGCGAGACCGACCGGCCGCCCGCGCGCCTCGTTATCGGCGTTGAGAAAGCCCGTCGCCACGTCCTGCGGCGGACCGCTGGGCCGCCCGTCGCGGAACGGCACGTAAATGACCTTGTATCCGTTGAGCGGGTCGCGGTCCCAACTGCCGTGTTCGCCGATGAAGACGCCGCCGCGATAGGCGGCGGGCGCCGCATCCGTCGCAAAGGCGATCCCCAAGGGCGCCACATGCGAGCTCAGGGCGTAGTCGGGAACGATCGCCTTGGCGACGAGGTCGGGGCGCTGCGGCATGACGCGGGGGTCGAGGCGCCCCCCGAAATAGCTGTAGGGCCAGCCGTAGAAGCCGCCGTCGCGCACCGATGTCAGGTAGTCGGGGACAAGATCGGGGCCGAGTTCGTCGCGCTCGTTGACGACGGCCCAAAGCTGGCCCGATCGCGGCTCGAAGCCGAGGCCGGCGGGATTGCGCAAGCCGTCTGCGAAAATTCTGTGGGCGCCGGTCCGCCGGTCGACCTCCCAGACGGAGGCGCGGTCGACCTCGGCCTGCATGCCGTTCTCGGCGATGTTGCTGTTCGACCCCACGCCGACGTAGAGCTTCGTCCCGTCGGGGCTGGCGGCGAGGCTCTTCGTCCAATGGTGGTCGATCGGGCCGCCGGGCAGGTCGACCACCTTGGTCCCCGGCGCCGTGATGCTGGTTTGTCCGGGCGTATAAGGGTAACGCATCAGGGCGTCGGTCTCGGCGACGTAAAGGTCGCTCCCGATCAAGGCCACGCCGAACGGCGAGTGCAGATGGTCGAGGAAGACGCTGCGCGTTTTCGCCACGCCGTCGTCGCCCGCGTCGCGCAGCAACGTGATCCGGTTCGCGCCCTGCGCCTTGGCGCCCGAGAACGTCTGGATCCAGCCCATGATCAAATCCTTGGGCCGCTTGATCGGCGGCGTTGGACCGCTGCTTTCGATCGCAAGGACGTCGCCATTGGGCAGCACGTAAATCGAGCGCGGGTTGGCGAGGCCGGTCGCCAGGGCGCTGATTTGCAAGCCCGGCGCGGCGGTCGGCGTCTGGCCCTCGCTCCAGCGCGCCGCTTTCGCGATATGCATCGGCGGCACAAGATACTGGCGCGGCTCGGGCAGCGTCGGACTGGCGCCGATCTGGGTCTTGGGGTCGCCGCCCTGGTCGCTGCAACCCGCCAACGTCAACGCCAGCAGGCCGCCGAGAAGCGCCGCGCGCGAAGCGCCCGTCGTGTCAAACCCGCGCATTCGCCACTCCCACGCGATGTCGATAGACCATCGCCCAGCCCAACCATCCCGTGAGCAGCAGGATGAGGACGACAAGGCCGGACAGGATCAGGCCGGTCGGCACGACGGCGGTGTAGCCGTCGCGGCTGTGCACGAAGGCGTTGAGGATTGAGAGAGCGAGAACCAGCCCGTTGCCGAGACCGTGCAGCCACGCCGCGCGCAGCGAGCGGACCCGCCGGCTGCCGAGGAAGTCGATCACGCCGGCGAGCGCCGCCAAGGCGCCGACGATCAGCCCCGCCGTCAGCAGCCAGTCGGAAAACGTCTCCCACATCACGTCGGTCGTTTTCCAATACGCAAGGTCGGTGACGAAGGCGCCGACGAAGCAGACCACCGGAAACGACACGAGCATCGGATGGATGGGGTGTCCGCCGATTCTGGCGGTCGACCGGGGATTGTCTTCCGGCATGACCCGGACGTTGTCTTCCAGCATGAAAAGCGCGCCTCGTTGCGTCCTCGCGCGGACGGCGCGGCGAGGCAGGAACGGTTTTCGGCCTTTGCTGTTCCTCCCGAAGCGGTGGCGTTACGCCCAACGCCGGCCTAGCCGCGCAGCGCCGCCTGCGCGAGACGCAGCGCGTCGTCCGATGCCCAATCCGCCGGGCCTGGCATAATGCCGATCTGGCAACCGTTCGCGTCGATCAGGATCGACGTCGGCAGGCCGACCACCTTGCCGGCCTTCTTCAACGTCTGGAACACGTCGGCGGTCGGATCGGCGTAGAAGCCGAGCGAGGCGACCCCCACCTCTTTGAGGAAAGCCTGACGGCGGTCGAGCCGGCCCGTATCGATGTTGACGGCGACCACCTCGAAATCGTCGCCGCCGAGCTTCGCCTGCAAGCGGTCGAGGGAAGGCATTTCCTGGCGGCAGGGCGCGCACCACGTCGCCCAGATGTTCAGCAGCACGGTCTTGCCGCGAAACGCTTCGAGGTCGGTCTTCTGGCCGTCGGCGCGCAGGAAGTCGACGTTCGTCGCCGCGCGCGGCGTCTTCGCCACATCGAGCGCCGCGACGTCGCCGTGCGCCAGCGGCGCGATCCGCGCGGCCGTCGCGCGCGCCGGCGCGCATTGCGGGTCGGCGGCTTCCTTGCCGCGTCCCAAGAACGCGTATACGACCGCGCCGGCCACGAGCGCGGCCGCGACGAGCGCCACGCCGAGGCGGCGCGCGCCGCCTGCGCGAACCGGACCCTGACCCTTGACTTCGATCATGACACTCCACGCCCCGGGGGCGGCCCATGGATAAACCGGCGAGCGGCAACAAGATGTGGGGCGGCCGGTTCGCCGCCGGCCCCGACGCGATCATGGAGGAGATCAACGCCTCGATCGGCTTCGATCACCGGCTCGCCGGCCAGGACATCCGCGGCTCGCAGGCCCATGTCGACATGCTGGCTGCGACCGGGATCGTGACGCGCGAGACCGCCGCCGCGATCCGGCAGGGTCTAGACCAGGTGCTGGGCGAAATCGAGAGCGGCGGCTTCACGTTCTCGCGCGCGCTCGAAGACATTCACATGAACGTCGAATCGCGCCTTGCCGACATCCTCGGCCCCGAGGCCGGCCGGCTGCACACGGCGCGCTCGCGCAACGATCAGGTGGCGCTCGATTTCCGGCTGTGGGTGCGCGACACCACCGACCACCTCGACGGGCAGTTGCGCGACCTGCAGGCCGCGCTGGTCGACAAGGCGCTCGTCCACGCCGGCGACGTCATGCCGGGCTTCACCCATCTGCAATCGGCGCAGCCGATCACCTTCGGCCATCACCTGATGGCCTATGTCGAGATGCTGGCGCGCGACCGCGGTCGCTTCGCCGACGCGCGCCGGCGGCTCAACGAATGCCCGCTGGGCGCCGCCGCGCTGGCCGGCACGTCTTTCCCCATCGACCGCGAGCGCACGGCGACCGCGCTTGGCTTCGACCGGCCCACCGCCAACTCGCTCGACAGCGTCTCCGACCGCGATTTCGTTCTGGAGGTGTTGGCGGCGGCGGCGATCTGCGCCACGCATCTGTCGCGTTTCGCCGAGGAGATCGTGCTGTGGGCGACGCCGCAATTCGGCTTCGTGCGTCTGTCCGACAAATTCAGCACCGGCTCGTCAATCATGCCGCAGAAGCGCAACCCCGACGCGGCCGAACTGGTGCGCGGCAAGGCCGGCCGCGTGATCGGCGCGCTGACCGGGCTGCTGGTCGTCATGAAAGGCCTGCCGCTCGCCTATTCGAAAGACATGCAGGAGGACAAGGAGGGCGCCTTCGACGCCTTGCAGACGCTGTCGCTCTGCCTCGCCGCGATCGCCGGGATGGTCGGCGATTTCACGCCGGACCTGCGGCGCATGAAGGCCGCCGCTGGCGCCGGTTACGCCACCGCGACCGACCTCGCCGACTGGCTCGTGCAGGCGCTGAACATGCCCTTCCGCGAGGCGCACCATGTCGCGGGCGCGCTGGTCAAGATCGCGGCCGATCGAAAAGTCGGCCTCGAGCGCCTCTCGCTCGAGGAGATGCAAGCCGTCGAGCCGCGCATCGCCGCGGGCGTTTTCGGCGTGCTCGGCGTCGATAGGTCGGTCAAGAGCCGCGTCTCCTACGGCGGGACGGCGCCCGTGCGCGTGCGCGCGCAGGCGCGGCGCTGGCGCGCCCGCCTCGCCAAGGAGCGGGGTCGCGCGCCGCCGGACGGTTCCCGTTAAGCCGCGATCGGCTATAGTCAGCGCCATGGAGACAGCGCCTTGCCTCGCACGAGCTTGATCCGCGGCGCGCCGGCGCTCGTGGTCCTCGCCTGTCTCGGCCTCGCCGGTTGCGGCCGCCGGGGCCCGCTCGAGCCCGCGCCGGGGGCTGGCGCGCCGACCCAGCGGGCGGCCCCGCCGGCGCCCGAGGCGAGCGTGGGCGCGGAGGCGTCCGACATCAACGCGCCGCCGCGCGCCCAAAACGTGACGCCGCCGAACCAGCCCTTCTTCCTCGATCCGTTGCTGTGAGGCCGGACGGCCGATGCATCATTTCCACTATCGGGAGGGAGCGCTCTGCGCCGAAGCGGTCGAACTGCGAGCGATCGCCGAGGCGATCGGCACGCCGTTCTACGTCTATTCGAGCGCCACGCTGACGCGCCACTATCAGGTCTTCGCCGCCGCCTTCGCCGATGTCGATGCGCTCGTCTGCTACGCCCTGAAGGCGAATTCGAACCAGGCCGTTCTCACGCTTCTCGCGCGGCTCGGCGCCGGCATGGACGTCGTCTCGGAGGGCGAGCTGCGGCGCGCGCGCGCGGCGGGCGTTCCCGCTGCGCGCATCACCTTTTCCGGCGTCGGCAAGACGGCGGCGGAGATGGCCTACGCCCTCGACGAGGACATCCTCTGCTTCAACGTCGAATCCGAGCCGGAACTGCGCGCCCTTTCGGCGCTCGCCGCGGCCCGCGGCGCTGCGGCGCGCATCGCGATACGCGTCAATCCCGATGTCGACGCGCGCACCCACGCCAAGATCGCCACCGGCAAATCCGAGAACAAATTCGGCGTGCCGATCACGCGCGCGCGCGCCGTCTTTGCCGAAGCCGCGACGCTGCCGGGCCTGCGCGTCGCCGGCGTCGACATGCACATCGGCTCGCAGATCACCGACCTCGAACCCTTCGACGAGGCGTTCGCGCTGCTGGCCGACTTCGTCGCCGCGTTGCGCGCCGACGGCCACGCGATCGATCACGTCGATCTCGGCGGCGGCCTCGGCATCCCCTATCGCGCCGGCGAAGACCCGGCCTCCTACCATCCCGACCGCTATGCGGCGGTGGTCAAGGCGCGCGCGAAGACTCTCGGCTGTAAACTCGTCTTCGAACCCGGCCGGCTGATCGTCGGGAACGCCGGCGCGCTGGCGACCAGCGTGCTCTACGTGAAGCAGGGAGAGGATCGGACCTTCGTCATCGTCGACGCCGCGATGAACGACCTCATCCGCCCGACGCTCTACGAGGCGCATCACGACATCCTGCCGGCGCGGGCGCCGGCGCGCGACGCCGAGACAATCGTCGCCGACGTGGTCGGGCCGGTCTGCGAGACCGGCGACTATCTCGCGCTGGGCCGGGCGTTGCCGCGGCCCGCGGCGGGCGACCTCCTCGCCGTCATGACCGCCGGCGCCTATGGGGCGACGCAGTCCGGCACCTACAATTCGCGCCTGCTCATCCCCGAAGTCCTGGTCGACGGCGACCGCTGGGCCGTCGTGCGCCCGCGCCAGACCTACGAAGACCTGATCGGGCTCGACCGGCTGCCGCCTTGGCTGGCCTGAGCCCGCGTGCGCACGGCGCGCCACAAAAACGCCGCTGGCGCCGTCGTCGTCCCATGGTACGCTGCGAGGACATGAGGAGCGCGACGTGAGCGAGCCTGCGACCCCTCCGCCCGGCCCGGCCGCGCAGCGGCTGACGCGGCTCGCCTCGCGCGCCGCCTATGTCATCGGCTGGGAGCGAGTGTGGCCGCCGATCGCGGTCGCGCTGACCGTCGTCGGCCTGTTTCTCGCCGTCTCGTTCCTCGGCCTCTGGCTGGAGACGCCGCGCTGGGCGCGCATCGCCGGCGTGATCGCGTTCGGCTTCGCCTTGGCCGTCGCGCTTGCGCGCCTCTCCCTGCTGCGCCCGCCCGTCCGCGCCGAGCGCCTCGCCCGGCTCGACCGCGATTCCGGCCTGCCGCATCGCCCGGCGACGAGCCTCGACGACACGCTCGCCAACGCTGGCGGCGATCCGGCGGCGCAGGCGCTTTGGGCGCTGCATCGGCGGCGGGCCGAACGCGCCGCCGCGCAATTGCGTCTCGCCGCGCCCTCGCCCCGCATGGTCGAGCGTGATCGCTTCGCCGTCCGCGCCGCCGCGCTCGTCGCGGTGGCCGCCGCCGCCTTCGTCGCCGGGCCCGAGAAATACGCCCGCGTGCTCGCCGCCTTCGATTGGCGCACGCCGGGCGCCCTGTCGCAGGCGTACCGCATCGACGCCTGGATCGACCCGCCCGCCTACACCGGCCGGCCGCCGGTTGTGCTCAATCTGCGCGACGACGCGGGCGCGCCGGCGCGCGGCGAGCGGGCTTTCGCCGCGCCCGTGGGCTCGATCGTCATCGTACGCGCCTCGGAGGGAGCCAACGTCTCGGCGGCGCCGGAAGGCGGCGTCGAGCTTCTGAAGCCGGAGGACGCGGCCGCCGCGGCCGGCAAGACTGCGGCCGCCTCTGCAAAACCGACGGACGCCGAGTTGCGCTACACGCTGAAACGCGACGGCAAGCTTTCGCTGATGCGGTTCGGCGCGACGGTCGCGACCTTCGTCCTGACGGCAATCCCCGACAAGCCGCCGACGATCGCGCTGAAGGGCGACCCGAAACCCAACGCCCGCGGCTCGCTGACGCTCGCCTATACGATCAACGACGATTACGGCGTCATCGGCGCCGATGCGCGCTTCTCGGACCCGGTCGTCGCAGGTAAGCCGGTCAAGGGCCGTTCGCTGGTCGAGCCGCCGAAAATGCCGCTCGCGCTGCCGGGCGGCCAGGGCGGCCTCGGCGACGGGGAAACGACCGCCGATCTCTCCGATCACGCTTGGGCGGGCGCGCGGGTGACGATGACGCTCGCCGCTCGCGACGAGGGCGGCAACGAGGGCCGCAGCCCGCCGATCCAGGTCACGCTGCCGCAACGCCCCTTCACGAAGCCGCTCGCCCGCGCTCTCGTCGAGCAGCGCCGCAACCTCATTCTCGCGCCCGACGACCGCTCCCGCGTCGGCCTCGCCATGGAGGCGCTGCTGATCGCCCCGGACGCGTTCAACACGCCGCCCAGCGTCTATCTCGGCCTGCGCTCCATTCTGACGCGGCTGAAGGAGGCGCGCAGCGACGCCGATCTCGTCGGCGCCGCCGACCTCATGTGGGAGATGGCGCTTCGCCTCGAAGGCGGCGACCTGTCCGACGCCGAACGCGATCTGCGCTCCGCCGAACAGCAATTGCGCGACGCCATGCAGCGCGGCGCCTCGCCCGAAGAGATCCAGAAGCTGATGGATCAGTTGCGCGCCGCGATGGACAAGTTCCTGAACCAGATGGCGCAGCAGCAGCGCGACACTCCGGACGCGCAGCAGCAGACGCCCAACCCCAACGCCCGAACGGTCACGCCGAAGGATCTCCAGTCGATGCTCGACCGGATGCAGGACCTGATGAAGAACGGCGACACCGCGCAGGCCCAGCAGTTGCTCGACCAGTTGCGCAACATGATGGAGAACCTGCAGACGGCGCGCGGGCCGAGCCGCCCCAACCCGATGGCGCGCGAAATGAACCGCTCGCTCGACGAACTCGATCGCCTGACGCGCGAAGAGCAGGAATTGCGCGACAAGACGTTCCAGCACGATCGCCGCAACCAGGCGCAGCGCGGCCAGCGGCAGGGCCAACGTCAGCGCGGACCCAACCAGCCGGGCATGCGAGGCGACCAGCAAGACGACCAGGCCGACGGCGGCGACGAGGACGACAACGATCAGTCGGCCGATAACGAAACCGACCAGTCTCTGCAGGACAAGCAGCAGGCCTTGCGCCAGCGGCTCGACGCGCTGCGCGAGCGCATGAAGCAATTCGGCATGGACGGCAAGGAAAGCATGGACGACGCCGAAAATTCCATGAAGGACGCCGAGGGCCAGCTCGGCAATGGCCAGCAAGGCCGCGGCAAGGCGGTCGATGCGCAGGGACGCGCCATCGACGCATTGCGGCGCGGCGCGCAGGCGCTCGCGCAGCAGATGCAGCAGGGCGGCCAGATGGGCGAAGGCGGCGGCCCCGGCCAGCCCAACGGGCCGATGCGCGAGGGACGCGACAATCCCAATCGCGACCCGCTCGGCCGCGAATCGCACGACAGGCGCGACGCTTCGCGCGCGCCCTACGATCCGCTTGGCGTTCCCTTGGCGCAACGCGCGCAGCGCGTGCTGGAGGAGTTGCGCAAGCGGCTCGGCGATCCGACGCGCCCTCAGGAAGAGCTCGACTATCTGGAACGCCTGCTCAACCGGTATTAAGGGACGAGGCAAGCGCGGGCGCAAAGGCCGACGCGCAAGAGGGACGATACGTGGTGGATTTCGATTCCTGGCGCGGCGCCTCCGGTTCGGAGCAGACCATCGTCGCGCCGCGTTTTCATCGCGAGACGCCGCCGATCGTCTCGTTCGATCGCCATGAACTGCGCGAGATCATGAACGTCTACGGACGCCAGGTGGCGCGCGGCGAATGGCGCGACTACGCCATCGATTTCGGCCCCGAGCGCGCGGTCTTCTCGATCTTCCGCCGCGCCTCCGAGGCGCCGCTCTACCGCGTCGTGAAAGATCCGAAGCTCGCGCGCAAGCAGGGCCTCTATTCCGTCGTCGCCACGACCGGCCTGATCCTCAAGCGCGGGCCCGATCTCGACCGCGTCCTCGACGCGCTGGAAAAGAAAGTCCGCCTCGTCGCCGGCTGACGCCGTCAACGCGACGTCGATCCGCCGACGGGCCGCTCGCCACGCGAGACGTCCGTCATCGGCTCAGGACGTCCAAAGCTGCGTCGTGCAGGTTGACGCGCTGCCACGATCCCTCCTGCGCGTTTTTCGAATCGAGCGGAAAGCCCGACGCGAGCGCCGTGCGCTTGAGGATGTCCCGGCGCGTCTCCGCCGCCAGATCGGGCCGCAGCGCCGTCAGCAAAACCTCGGCGCCCGACGGAACGCTCTCGACGGCGTCCCCTGTCGCGACCTGCGAAAGACCGTATGTCATCGTGAAACGGTAAAACGCGCGTAGCCCGGGAGCGGTCCAGGGGTCGGATTCCGCGTCGCCGGGCTTGGCGCAGGTCGCCAGGCTCTCGCCGCACTCGCGCTCCAGCGCGGCGCGCAGTTCCTCGCGCGCTTGGTCAAACAACGCGCGGTAACGAGGATCGTTGAAATCATGAGCGATGTTCCGCTCGGCGATCATGCGGCTGCCGATGACATCGAGCGGGTAGTGAACGCCGAGCACGACGCGCGAGTAGCCGTATTGGGCGGCGCGATCGACGAGAGCGACAAAGCGCTCCGGAAGCATTGCCGCGAGAAGCAGGGCGTCGGTGTAGCCCGCGTTGGCGTGGCCGCTCGGGAAGGCGCCCCCGCCCCCATGGTAGGGAACGTTATCTTTGGCGACGTAGGCGTCGGGTACGAGCTCGATCTTATTCCCGTCGATGAGGGAGGGACGCGGATAGTTGAAATAGGCCTTGGCGGCTCCGGTGCTCACCTCGCTCGCCTTGATGAGCGCGGCGGCTTTGGCGATTGCGCCCTTTTCGTAAGCGCGCAGGAAGCTCGGCCCGAGTTTGGGGCCGAGAGCCTCCGCAAAGACGTAGAGAAAGGCGATGGCGTCCGCGTCGACGAGCGCGTGCTCTTTCTGCGCCGGCGACGCCGCTCCATTGATCTGCGCGACGATCGCGTCGTTCTCGACCAGCGTGGCGCGCGGCAGGGTGAGAAAAGGCGACAGCAGCTTGACGCCGGCGGCCTGGTTGTCATCGACCGCGAAATCGTATGCGCTTTGATCGAGCCACTCGGCGTTCGCGAGAGACGCCGGCTGACGCGCGCGATCGATCATCGCCTGCGTCAGCGCCGGCGCGCCGCTCGCGAGCGATCGGATCAAGTCCTCCCTCTCCGCATTCAGCAGGCCCCGATAGCGCGAATCGGGATTGGCCGATGTGATCGGCTCTACGATGGCCGCCGCGACCTCCGGCGTGGGGATGTCTCGCTGCGCGAGAGCGGGGCCGATCGCGAGGGCGCCCGCGAACGCCACGAGCATTTTCTTGTCGGCCATCGGAGGCTCCTTCGAGATCTAGCGCCGCGAACCGCAGACTGAAACATTGTTACGGGCGCATTTTGACGGGCCCATAACGGGCGTCCTCCGAACGGCGCTTCGCGGATCGGTCCCTCAAGAGGCAAGGGCGTTTGCATCGGCGGGCGCCGCCAAACGGCCGAGATCCCGCGAGACCAACCGGCTGGCGACGCCGGCGGCGCGCTGGACGCGATCACTGTAGCTGCGCGTATGACGCGACAAATGATTGTAAATGACGACAGCCGGAATCGCCGCGACAAGCCCGATCGCCGTTGCGAGCAAGGCTTCAGCAATACCCGGCGCCACGACGGCGAGGTTCGTCGTCTGCGAACGCGAGATGCCGATGAAGCTGTTCATGATACCCCACACGGTGCCGAACAGCCCCACGAAGGGCGCGGTGGCGCCGATGGTCGCGAGGACGCCCAATCCCCGTCGCGCGGCGCCGACTTCCGCCCGGACGATCTCGGCGAAAGACGAAGCGAGGCGCCCGCGCGCGGACGCGGCGTCGATGTTCGTGGAGGAGAGCTGCATCTCCCGTTCGGCCGCGGTCAGGAACGCCGATAGAACGGTGCGGGCCCGGCCGAGCGCGCTCCGCGCTTCTTTCAGCGACGGCGCATCTTCGATTTCGCGCGTCGCCTTGCGCAGCATAGCGCTGGCGCGTGTGAGTTCGATGCTCTTGGCGAAGAAAATAGTCCAGGTCGCAAGCGATGCGAAACCAAGACCGATCATAATGGATTTGACGATGCTGTCGGCATTCATGAACATCGTCCAGGGCGACAGGTCCGACGATATGCCGAACGCGTGAGGGGGAGCCTCGGCGCCGGGCGACTGCGCTGCCGCGGAGCGCATCCCGATGACGAAGAGGAAGGTCGCCAAACCCATCGCGCGTCCGAGCGCGCCAGACACCCTCATGCGCGGGAACCCTCGCTCGCTGATTTTCACGATCTCGAAGGATGGGAAACGAGGAGCGCCTCAAAACTTTTGCGTCAAGCCGCCGTAGAAGCCGCGCCGAGGGCCATATTGCGGGGCGAAGACGCCAATGCCGGAGCCATCGCGGATCTGGTAGACTTCGTCGAACAGATTCACGATGTCGAAGCGCAGCGTCGTCGGCCTGGCGAACCCCGGCACATGGATGTCCTGCGTCAGCCCGAGATTGACCTGCGCATAGTCCGGGACCGTACCAGTGTTGGCGAAGCCGTCGCGCAAGCCGCTGCCGTAGATCATGTCCGCGCTGATGCGCGTGTCGTTCCACTTGTACGACACGCCCGCCGATGCGGTGACGATCTGCGCATGGTCCGTGTAGATATAGTTGTTCGCGATGAACGCGAGTTCGTCCGGGTCGAACAGATACTGATTCGAGACGATCTGCGTCGCGACTTGCCGCGCAACGGCGACGGAGCCGTAGGCGCGCAATCCCCCGTCCTGATAGACCGCCTTGAATTCGACGCCTCGGTTTTCGGCTTTGGCGTAGTTAAAGGCGTCGAGGACGAGCGCCGAGCCGAACTGGCCGTCGTCCAGAAGGTCCGTCGCCTTTTTGAGGTAAGCGTCGACGCCGACTTCCAAGGCAGGCGTGATCTTCTGCGTCACGCCGACATCGAAGTAATCGGCGCGTTCCGGCAAAACCGGGTCCGCCAGCGGAACGGCGGGCTCTTGGGTCGACCCCGTCACAAGCGCCAGGTTCGGCGGCGCGGCCAAGACCTGGGAAGGCGGCGTAAAGTACCGCGCGTATCCCGCGTGCAGCGCCGTCCCCTCGAAAGGCCGATACACGAAGTTGATGCGGGGACTGACCTGGTTGGCGTCGACATACTGGTAGATCTGGTCGAAGCGGAGGCCGCCGTTGATCGTCAGCTTGTCCGAGATGCGCCACTCGTCTTGTGCGTAGACGCCGAGCGTCCAGCCCAGTTTCGAACGGGCGTCCAGGACGCGGTAGGGCGCGTCGATCGGATTGCCGGAGTCGTCGAGCGGCAGAAGCGTTAAGCCATTCGAATTCGAGGTGTGTTCGCCGCTGACGATAAAGCCGCCTCGGAGCGTATGTTCGTCGCTCAGCCGGTACGATGCGTCGCCCTGAAGGCCGTTGACGAGGCTTTCGCGCGCGACGCGCGAGGCGACGCCGTTGAACAGCAGGTCGCCCAGCGTGTCGGGATAGAAATCCAGCGTGCTGTAGCGCGAGAAGAAGGAGAGCTGCCCGTCGAAGTCGCCGGCCTTCTTCTGCAAGGCCACGACGTTGTAAAACGTGCGCTCGAGTTGGCTTTCATCCAACTTGGCGGAATTGAAGTCGCTGACGCCGAACGCCGTGAAAGCCGGCGGCAGCCCCGGCGTGTTGGGGATTTGAAAAGCGTTGACGGACGTTCCGGTGATGAAGCTGAGCCTGGTGTCTTCGTCGATAACCTTCGACGCATAGCCGAAGAATTGTCCCTGCTGCGTGAAATCGTGGATCGCCTCGTTGCGCGGCGTCGGGTTCTCGATCCCCAAATTGTTCTGCATGAGGCGCCCGGCGAAGAAGAAGTCCCACTTGCCGACCACGCCGCCGTAATCGACGGTGGTAAGGGCTGTGTCGTGGCTGCCGCCATAGACGCCGACGCTGCCCTCCGGCGGCGAACCGCCTGTGCGCGATGTGATGTCGACGACGCCCGCGGTGCGCAGTCCGTATTCCGCCGGCAGCGCGCCGTCGAGCAGGGAGACCTTGCCGACGAAGCTGGTGTCGAGAAACTGTGCGAAGCCGGAGACGCCGTCCGGTAACATGATTCCGTTGATGCGATACTGGATGTTGGCGTGCTCGTTGCGGATATGCAGGTCGCCGCTCGCCGCCGAATCCTGCGTGACGCCGGGCGCCTGCAGAAGAACCTTGTCGAATGATTCGACATCGCCACGCGGTCTTGATTCGATCGCCTCGCGGTCGATGGCGTAGGCGTTCGCCCCGGCGCGGGTCAGGATGCGATCGCGGTCGGCGTCCATCCGCGCCTGCTTCGCAAGCGTCTGCGCTGCGATCCCCTGCGGACCGGCGATCCCCGCCGAAGCGCCTTCGCCGGCGCCCGCCGGGTTCGGCGCGGGGACGGTCGCGCGCTGGATGCGGCGACCCGTGGGGCGGGCCGGCCTGGCGGGCGCCGCGATCCGCGTCGCTGCGGGCGTGCGCTGGACGCGCCGCGGCGGCTTTGGCCGCGGCGCCGGCGCGCTGGGCGCCGGCACGACGACGGGCGGCAGCTCGTTTTGCGCGCGGGCGACATCCGCGCCGACCAGCAAGGCCGGCAGCGATACGCCGGCGGCGACAAGGCGGCGAAGGCGATAATACACGCTGGATCCCCCATGCTTTTGATTGGCGTCTCGGCGCTTGGCCTCGGCCCGGCGCTGACCGCGCGGACCGGTCGCGCGCGATCCCCGACGGTCGCCCTAAACGTTATAATATAACGTATCTCAACACGTCAAGAACCCGCTTGGGCGACACGGGCATGGCGCGGCTTTGATCCCATGCCGCCGACGGCCGGTCGTCGATTGGAGGCGCTCAGGCGGTTGACGTTGTCTCGCGCTGCACGCGCGACGCGGGCGCAAATCGGGGCGCCTAGCGCCCCTTGCGACCCTGCCAGAACACGAAGCGGCGCTGCAGCATCGCCATGCCGCGGTCCAGAATGAACCCGCAAATCCCGATGACGACGATCGCCGCATAGACGTTGGCGAAGGAGAAGCGCGTGCTCCAGATCGTGATGTAGTAGCCGAGCCCGCGCGAGTCGCCGATCATCTCCGTGATCACGACGACGATGATGGAGACCGGAAGAGCGATCCGCAGACCCGAGAGAATGCTCGGGAGCGTCGCCGGAATCATCACGCGGCGGAACACGACGCCGGGCGAGGCCCCGAGGTTGCGCGCCGACCAGAGCCAGCGCGTCGGCACGCCGCGCATGCCGAAGTAGGACGTGATCACGATGGGGTAGAGGCACTCGAGGAAGACGAACGCGATCTTCGAGGGCGAACCGATTCCGAAGATGTAGGTGAACACCGGGAAGAGGGCGATCTTCGGCACGGGATAGCCGAAGAAGAAGATCGGCTCGAACAGGCTGCGCGCGAGTCTCGAACGCGCCATCGCGGCGGCGAACGGAACGCCGACCACCGCCGCGATGGCGAAGCCCGCCGCCGCGCGCGCGAGCGTGATCCCGGTATGATAGAGCAGCGCGCCGCCGGTCAGTTCGGAGAGCAGCACCGAGAAGACGCTGACCGGGTCGGGCAGAAGCCGCGAACGCACGGCGCCCGACGCGACGGCCGCCTGCCAGACGAGGACGAGCAGCGGCAGCGAATACCAGCGCGAGACCGCGTTCCCGACGCGGCGGAGCGCCGCCGACGGTTGCGACCGCCGCCCGCCAAGGGCCTCGGACGATATGGATGTGCGCATCGTCACGACGTCGCGCTCTCTTCGGTCCCGATCAACTGGCCGCGCAACACGCGCGCGCGGATCGCCATCAACAGCCGGTCGCCGAGGAAGCCGAGGATCGCGAAGCAGGCGATGCCGGCGAGCATGAGGTCGAAACGGGCGGCGTCCTCGCCCTCGGCGATGAGCACGCCGAGACCCAGTTGCGAGCCGATGACCTCCGCCGCGAACAGCAGCACGAAGGCGTGCGCAAGGCCGATGCGGACGCCCGAAAAGATCTGCGGCGCGGCGGCCGGGATGATGACCCGGAAGAAGGTCGTGACGGACGAGGCGCCCATGTTGCGAGCGGCCCACAGAAAGATCGGGTTGACCGTCGCAAAGGCGTCGCGCGACGCGAGGAAGACCGGGAAGAACACCGAGAAGGCGATGATGCTGATCTTCGAGGCGTGGCCGAGGCCCAGGAGCAGCAGGAAGATCGGCAGGAACGCCACCTTCGGCACCGCATAGAGCGCCGAGACCAACGGCTCGAAGAAGTCGCGGACCGCGCGCACGCGCCCGGCCGCGACGCCGATGAGCACGCCCGAAAGGGCGCCGAGCCCGAAGCCCATCGCGACGCGGTACAGGCTGACGAGCGCGGCGCTCCACAGTTCGCCGGAGCGCGCCAGCTCCCACAGCGCCGCGACGATGGCGGAGGGCGTTGAAAGATAGCGCGGCGCGATGCCGGCGCGGCCGCAGCCCTCCCAGATCGCCAGGAGAGCGACCGGAACGATCCAGTTCTGAATCGTCTCCCAGCGGCTTTTCACGCCTCCTCCAGGTCGCGCGCCTTAAGGACCTCTTCGCGCAGCAGATCCCAAATCCGCACCCGCAACGCGAGGTATTCCGCCGACGTTCGGAAGTCGCCGGTACGATCCATCGTCGGGATGCGGATGTCGGCCTTGATGCGGCCGGGCCGCGCGGTGAAGACGATGACGCGCGTCGCAAGGAAAATCGACTCGTCGATGTCATGCGTCACGAAGAGCGCCGTCTTGCGCGTGCGCCGCCACATCGACAGAAGCTCTTCCTGCAGCAACTCGCGCGTTTGGGAATCGAGCGCGCCGAAGGGCTCGTCCATCAGCAGCATCTGCGGGTCGAGCGCGAAGAGACGCGCCAGGGCGACGCGCTGCCTCATGCCGCCGCTGAGTTCGCCGATATAGGATTTGGCGAAGCGCGACAGGTGGACGAGATCGAGGAATTCCTGCGCCTTGGCCATGCGCTCGGCCTTGCCCATGCCCTTCATCTCGAGCGGCCAGGCGACATTCTCGATGGCAGTCAGCCAAGGGAACAGCGAAAGGTCCTGGAACATCATGCCGCGATCGGGGCCGGGCGGTCCGAGCGGCTTGCCGTTGAGCAGCGTGACGCCGCCCGTCGCCATCTCGAAGCCGCCCACGATGTGCAGGAACGTGCTCTTGCCGCAGCCCGACGGTCCGACGATCGCGACGAACTCGTGCTCGTCGATCGCGAGCGACAGGCGATCGATCGCGACCACCGTCCGGTTCTCCACGACGAACGTCTTGTCGACTTCCCTGGCGTCGAGAAGCGGCATGCGGAGCGATCTCTCCAGCCTCGCGCCGATCAGTTCGGCAGGTAGCTCATGTCGACAAGCGAGGGAATGTCGGCGGTCTTCTTCTGGAAGCCGGCGTTCACCTGCACGTCCTGCATCTTCTGCAGCGAGGTCGGGTCCACGCGCAGGCTCGGCTCGTGATAGTAATCCTTGAGGTTGAGATAGACATCCGGCGTCACGCGCACGATCTTGCTGTCGATCAGGATCTGCCGCGCCTCCTTGGGATGCTCCTGGTAGAACGTCGCGGCGTCCTTGAGATCGGACAGAAAGGCGCGCACGGCGCCGGCGTTCTTCTTGAGGAAGTCGTCCTTCGCGGTGATGACGATCAACTCCTCTTCAAAGGGCAGGCCGTACTTCGAATCGAAGATTTTGCGCACCTTCACCTGGCTTTCGAGCAGCGCGGCGAAGGGCTGCGGGAATTCGCCGACGTCGATCTTGCCGGCGACGAGCGCCTCCTGCATCGCCGGGAACGAGACCGGCGTCAGCGTCACGTCGCTTTCGCGCATCTTGTCGCGTTCAAGCGCGGCGCGCAGCCACAATTCGCCGGAGGTCGAATAACCGTTCACGCCGACGATCTTGCCCTTCATGTCGGGCACGGCTTTGACGCCCGAATCGTCCTTGGCGTAATAGCTCGTGGCGAAGCCGCGCGTGCTCTCGCGCGACAACGACGCGATGATCTTCGCCTTCACGCCTTCGGCGGCGGCGAAGATCACGCCGTTGGCGCTGCCCGAGGCGAGGTCGATGGCGTCGGCTTCGAAGGCCTGCGCCCGCTTGTCCGAACTCTGGAAGCGGGTGGCGTCCAGCTTGTAGGTTTTGCCGGCGTTCTTGCCCATCTCGGGCTTGGCGATGAGCAGCCACAGCGGCTCCTCCGCCGCGCCGCCATAACCGATCCGCAGCGTTGTCGGGTCGGCTAGGGCGTCGTTGGCGAACGCGAAGGCGGCGCCGGCAAGCGCCAGGGCGTAGAGGGCGGATCGTGCGGCGAAACCGGTCACAGGCAACCTCGCTTCCTTGGTCGTCACGGCGCGGAACAGGACCGCGCTGCGATGGGATTGTTATAGGGCGACCCTGCAAAATCGCCGCCACTTGCATCGCGGCCGCAGCGTCGAAAGCAGAACCATCCCCCACCGCGCGATGCCAAGCGTTTCACAAAAGAAACGCTTGTTCATCCACAAACTCTTATCCGACATTTCATCTCGACTGAAAAGCGGCATCGCGACGCTCGGGCCGCGGCTGCGACGCCGCCCGTTGCGCCGGGCCTTCCGGCCGGTCTACGATCGCGCTCAAGCAACGATCGTCGCTGATCGGAGAACCGAGGAGCGATCCCCAAGGGAGTTTTCCATGTCAATGTTCGGCGCGCGCTTTTTGGTGGTCGCCGTCGCCTTTTTAACTTTGGGGACCGCGAGATCGGAAACGATCATCGACGAATGGGGCGGCGTGAAAGCGCCGCCCGCGCCGACGCTGAAGCCGGCGACGATCGACGCGAAGACCACCGCGCTCCTGCTCCTCGATTTCACCACGCAGACCTGTTCGCAAAAGGCGCGTCCGCGCTGCGCGGCGTCGGTCCCCAAGCTTGCGCAACTGATGAAGGACGCGCGCGAGCGCGGCTCGTTCATCGTCTACAGCCTCGCCACGCCGGAGATGACGGCGAGCGACATTCTGCCGGACCTGAAGCCGGCCGCGGGCGATCCCGTGTTGCCGCCGCTCGGACCGGACAAGTTCATCAACAGCGACCTGGAGCAGACTCTGAAGGCGAAGGGCGTCGATACGCTGATCGTGACCGGCACCGCGGCGCAGACCTCGGTGCTGCATACCGGTGGCGAAGCGGCGCTGCGCGGCTTCAACGTGATCGTGCCGGTCGACGGCATGTCGTCGAACGACGCCTTTCCGGAACTGTATACGGCGTGGCACCTCGCCAACGCGGCGCGTATCAACGCCAAGCTGATCCTGACCAAGGTCGACATGATCGGCTATCGCTGAAACAGGTCGTCTCTTCGCCCATGACGTCCGTCCCGTCGACCTCCGAAACATCGTTGCAAAGCGATCCGGCCGGACGCGTCGTCCAGCGACGGCACTCGGCTACGGTGCGTCTGACGCACTGGATCAACGCCCTGTGCCTGACGCTCCTCCTGATGAGCGGCCTGCAAATCTTCAACGCGCATCCGGCGCTTTACTGGGGCGCGAAGTCGGACTTCGAGGCGCCGATCCTGTCTATGCGCGCCGAGGGCGACGCCGAGACGCGCGGCCTCACGCAGATCGGGCGGGCGACTTTCGACACGACGGGCTTGCTCGGCGCCTCGCGCGGCGCGGACGGTTCGCTGCAGGAGCGCGGCTTCCCCTCCTGGATCACCATTCCCGGCGAACAGGATCTCGCCAACGGCCGACGCTGGCATTTCTTCTTCGCCTGGCTTTTCGTCGTCAACGGCGCGATCTATCTCGCCCATTCGCTTCTGTCGCGGCATCTGGAACGCGATCTCCTGCCGCGCGAAGGGGAATGGCGCGGGATCCCGCATGCGATCGTTCAGCACGCGCTGTTGCGGTTTCCGCGCGGGCCCGAAGCGCGCCGCTACAACATCCTGCAAAAGCTGACCTACCTCGTCGTGATCCTCGTCCTGCTCCCGGCGATGGTCCTTGCGGGGCTCGCCATGTCGCCCGGCATGGATGCGACGCTTCCCGCCTTGCTCGACCTTCTCGGGGGACGGCAATCGGCGCGCACGATCCACTTCGCGATCGCCTGGCTGCTCGTCCTGTTCACCTTCGTCCACATCGCGATGGTTCTGGCGTCCGGCGTCTTCAACAACATGCGTTCGATGATCACCGGGCGCTATGCGCTACGCCCGAGACGCGCCGATGCGTGACCTCGCGCGCCGTCGGCTCTTGCGCATGCTGGCGGCGGTGGGCGCCGCGCCGCTCGCAGGCTGCGATCGGCTGGCGGCCAACGCCTCCTTCATGGCCTTCATCGACAAGGCCGAGGCGCTGACCTATCGCGCGCAGCGCCTGCTTGTGCCGCGGTCGCGCCTCGCGCCGGAATTCGACGCCGCCGACATCTCCGCGAAATTCCGGCCCAATGGGAGCACCGATCCGCAAGGACCGGATTACCGCCGGCTGGCGCGCGACAAATTCGCCCGCTGGAAACTCGAAATCGGCGGCCTCGTCGAGACGCCCCTATCGCTCAGCCTCGCCGACCTGCGCGCCGTCCCCGCCCGCACGCAAATCACCCGGCACGATTGCGTCGAGGGCTGGAGTTGCATCGGCAAATGGACCGGGGCGCCGCTCGCCACGCTGCTCGATCGCGCCAAGCCGCGGGCGGACGCCAAATACGTCGTGTTCCGCTGCTTCGATTCGCCCGATCGGGACGAAGGCGGCGGCCTCAGCGGTTCGGACGGGTCCGAGGGGGCCGACGATTCCTCCGACGAGGGATCGCCAGCCTACGATCTCTATTACGAGAGCATCGATCTCGTCGACGCCTATCACCCGCAAACGATTCTCGCCTACGAGATGAACGACGCGCCGTTGCCGGTCGCCTACGGTGCGCCGCTGCGCGCGCGCATCGAACGCCAGCTCGGCTACAAGATGGCGAAATACATTCGCCGCATCGATCTCGTCGACAGCTACGCCAAGATCGGCCAGGGCCAGGGCGGCTATTGGGAAGACCGCGGTTACGAATGGTACGCCGGCATCTGAGCGACGGGCGGCCGACAGCCCTTTAAGCGGATCGCCGTCACTCGGCTTGCAAGCCAAGCTCCGCCGTCGTCTTGCGCCAGAAGACCAGTTGCTCGTCGAGGAAATGCGCGGCGTCGGTCGGCGAGCCGACGCCTTTGGGGTCGATGTCGTAGCCGAGCTTGGGGGCCAAGGCGCGGACCTCGGGGTCGCGCATCGCGGCGTCGACCGCCGCGTTCATCCGGTTGACGATGTCGGGCGGCGTCCCGTGCGGCGCCATCAGCATGAACCAGCCGTTGAAATCGAACCCCGGCAAAACCGCGCTTGCGAGCGGCACGTCGGGATAGGCCGGCAACGGGCGGCTTGAGGTGTTGGCGATAGCGCGGATCGAGCCGTCGCTCATCGGACCGGCGACGATCGCGACGGGAAACACGCCGACTTCGATCCGGCCGGCCATCGTCTCCTGCAAGCCGTTCATGATGTTGGGATAGTTGACCAGCACGAAATGCGTGTCGGCGGCCTTGTTGAGGGCCTGCGCGATGATGCCTGCGGCGTTGCGGGGGCCGTCTGTGGCGATCGAATAGGCGCCGGGTTTCTGCCTGTCGAGGGCGATCAGGTCTTGCAGCGTCTTGGCCGGCGTCGCCTTCGGCGTCACGAGGAACTGCGGACTGCGCAGCAGCAGCGCGACGGGATCGAAGTCCTTCACGGGATCGTAGGGGAGATCCTTCACCAGGAAGACGTTGCTCGACAGCGACGTCGAGGTCGCGAAGTAGAAGCGGTAGCCGTCCGGCGGCGCGCGCGACACATTCGTCGCGCCGATGATGTTGGAGCCGCCGGCCCGGTTCTCGATCACGACGGCTTGTTTGAGCCGCGGCTCCAATCGGCTGCCGAGCAGGCGCGCCATCACGTCGGGACTCGATCCCGCGCCATTCGACACGACGAAGGTGATCGGCCGGTCGGGCCACGATTGCGCAGTCGTCTGCGCGCGCGCGCCGGCGACGCCGAAAAAGGCTAGCAGCAAACCGGCCATCGCCCGCAGCGCCATCGCGTGTTCTCCGTCCCGGGCCGCCACGTCGGCGCGCAGCGTCGTCAAGCAATTACGGGATCGCCGACGCACGCGCAACCGCGACCCCTCACCGGTCCGCCTAAAGGTCGCGCGGCGACCCACGCAGCCCCATCAGGTCGTGCACGAGCTCTCGATCGCGGCGCAGGATGGCGGAGGGAGCTTCGTGCACGATCCGCCCGCGGTCCATGACGACGCAGCGATCGGACAGATCGAAGGCGACATCGACGATCTGTTCTATGAGCACGACGGCGAGAGCGTTCTTCGCGAGCGTCTTGATCGCTTCGACGACCTGCTCGACGACGATCGGCGCGAGGCCTTCGGTCGGTTCGTCCATGAGCAGGACAAGCGCGTTGCCGACCAGCGCGCGCGCAATCGACAGCATCTGCAACTCGCCGCCCGAGAGATGCTTGCCGAGGCTTTTCGACCGGCGGCGAAGCGAAGGAAACAAATCGAAGGCGCGTTCGGGCGTCCATTCGCCCGGCCGCAATGCTGCGTTCAGGTTCTCCGTCACCGTGAGGCTCGGAAAAATCTCGCGGCCTTGAGGCACGTAGCCGAAGCCGGCGCGGCACCGCTCGAAAACCGGAAGATCGTCGATCCGCTTGCCGTCCAGGGTTATGCGCCCCGCGCGACGGCGCGCGCGCCCCATGATCAGTTCGAGCGTCGTCGTCTTGCCGACGCCGTTGCGCCCGATGATCGCTACGACCTCGCCTGCCGCCAAGCGCAACGAAAAATCTTCGACGATGAGCGTCGGCCCCCACCCGCCGCTGAGCCGGTCGATCTCAAGGAGAGCCATCAGCGCGCTCCGCGCCGGCTTTGACCGAGATAGACGGCGCGGATCATGTCGGATTCGAGCACCTGCGACGGCGATCCGGTCATGACGATCCGCCCCTCGACGAGGACCGACACGCTCGCCGCGAACTCGCGAACGATGAGCATGTCGTGTTCAATGAGCAGGATCGCCGTCTCCCTCGGCAAGAGCGCGAGTCCGTCGAGGACGCCGCGAATTTCGCTGTTCGGCAGCCCGGCCGCCGGTTCGTCCAAAAGCAGCACCTTGGGACGCAACGCCATGGCGACGGCGATCTCCAACAGGCGCTGCTGGCCATAGGAAATTTCCGACACCCGCTCCGCCAGGCATCGGGTCAGATTGAAGGTCGCCGCGATCGCTTCCCCCTCGTCGAGCAACGTCTTGTTGCGGGACGCGGGGCGGAGCAAGTTCCGACTGACGCCCGTTCGCTCGCTCAAAGCCAGGTAGATGTTGTGAAACACCGACAGACGCTGAAACAGGTTGGTGATCTGAAAGGTGCGCCCGAGGCCGAGCGCCACGCGCCGGCGCGCCGATGCGTTGGTGACGTCCTGTCCGCCTAAGAAGATTCGTCCGCCATCGGGCCGCAGGACGCCGGAGAGCTGATGGATGAGCGTCGACTTGCCGGCGCCGTTGGGTCCGATCAAGGCGTGGCGATCGCCGGGAAGAAGCGAAAAGCTGACGTCGTTGGTCACCGATAGATCATAATATCGCTTGACGAGGTTCCGAACGGTGAGGACGGGATCGCTCAAGCCGCGCGCCTTCTGACGCAGCGTTCCGCCGCGGCGGCCAATCCCAGAAGGCCCTCGCGCGAGAAAAGAACGACGGCGATCAGCAGTCCGCCGATGACGAACATCCAGTGGTAGGGATCGATCTCGGCGGCGACGTTGTGGACGATCATGTAAAAAACCACCCCGACGATCGCGCCATAAAGACGGCCGATGCCGCCAAGCACCAGCATGACGAGAACGCTGGCGGAAACGTCGAGGCTGAAAACGTTCAGATCCACGAAGCTGGTCGTCTGGGCGGAAAGCGCACCCGCTGCGCCGGCAAGAGCCGCGCTCAGCGCAAACACGCGAACGACATGCGCCCGCACGGGAGCGCCGAGCAGTTGCATGCGCCCGTAATTTTCGCGTAAACCCTGCAACGCGACGCCGAACGGCGATGCGACAACGATGCGCGCCGCAAGGAAAAGCGTGAAGACCCAGGCGAGGGCGTAAAGATAAGCGGTTTGTCCGTACACGCTCCAGCGGAAGACGCCGAGCACCGGCGCCATCGCGAAGCCCTGCAAGCCGTCGTCGCCGCCGGTGATGTCGCCGGCGCTCTTGGCGGCTTCATAGGCGATGAGCCCGAAGGCCATCGTCGTCATGATCATCGCCATCCCCCGCAACTGCGCAAGAACGGTCCCGAGCGCTGCGCCGATCGTCGCCGTGAGGAGCGACGCCGCGACGAGTCCGCTGATTGGCTCGGTCCATCCGGACTTGGCGATCAGCCCGGCCGCATAGGCGCCGAAGCCGAAGAACACGGCGTGGCCCAGCGTGACGATGCCGGCGTATCCGGTCAAAAGGTCGAGCGAGACGGCGAACAGGATCATCACCAGGATGTTGGTCCCGAGCGCGAGATATTCATCGGCGAGGAAAAACGCCGCGACGGCGGCGATCCAGGGGATCGCTTCGTAGGGCGACGGCCGCCAGGCGACGATGTCGGCGCCGCGGGGTCTGTCGGGGACGGCTGTCACCTCAGGCGGCCTGGAAGACGCCGCGCGAACGGTAGAACATCAGCGCGACCGCAAGAACGTAGACGACGTAGGAGCCGACCGCCGGCGCGAGGAACCGCGCGCCGGTGTCGACGACGCCGATCAGAAGCGCGACGCCTGCGCATTCCATGATCCTTCCGGCGCCCGCCAGACCGACGACGAAGAGGATGATGACGATGTACTTGAAGGCGTAAGTGGGTTCCGCCGGGATCAGCCCGAAACCGACTGCGCCGCCGAAGGCCGCAAGCCCCGCGCCAAGCGCGAAAGCGCCCGAGAAGACGCGCGATACGTTGATGCCGATCGCCTGCGCCATGCTCCGATTGTCCACGGCGGCGCGCAAGTTCACGCCGAAACGCGTCTTGTTCAAAAGCGCCCACAGGCCGGCGATGACGACGAGCCCGATGGCGATGACGACGAAGCGATACGTCTGCGCCTGAAGCGGACCGAAATCGCGATTCGCGGCGAGCCACGGCGGGAGGGCGCCTGGAATGGGATCGGGCCCGAAAAGCGCGGTCAGCGAGGCGATGGAGATGAAGACGAGGCCGACGGTCAGCACCACCTGATCGAGTTCCGAGCGGTCGTAGATCGGCCGGTACAACAGCCGCTCGATCGGTACGCTCACCGCGACGACGACCGCCGTCGCGGCCGCGATCGCGAGCGGCGCCGGCAGCGAGGCCCGCGTCATAAAGCCGACGGCGAGATAGGCGCCGGTCGCCGCAAAGGCGCCGTGGGCGAGATTGATCACGCGCATGACGCCCATCGTCACCGCAAGGCCGACGGAGAGCGAAAACAGGATCATCCCGAACGAGGCGCCATAGATGGCGATGAACGCGATTTTGGACAGCATCGGCCCCGTCCGGCTGGCGATCGACGATCGCTCAGTTGTTCGGACCCGGCTCGCGCACCGCTTCGTAAGTATCCGCCACCACATTCAGAACTCGGCCGCCGACAGGCTCGGCGCGTCGGATATAGATGTTCTCGACCGCCTGCCTTGTAGCGGGATCGATCGTCATCGGTCCCTGCGGACCGGTCCAGGCGTAGCCTTTGACGGCGTTGATCGCCGCGGCTCCGTCGAGCGGCTTGCCCGCCTGCGCTTCAAGCATCCTGTGAATGAGCGTCATGCCGTCGAACGCTTGAGCCTGCTGGAACGTCGTCACGGCGTCGGCGCCGAGCCGTTTCTGGATCGCGGCCACAAACCTCTGGTTCTCGGGGTGCGGCAGCGTGAACGTGTAATAAAGCGAACTGTAGAAGCCAATCGCCAGATCGCCGAGCGCCGGCAAGTCGGGATCGTCGGGAACGCCGACACTGATGAATTTCATGCCGCGTTTCATCAATTCGCGCGCCGCAAGCCCACGCATCAGATTGGCGGTCGGCGCGCCGTTCGGCAGGAAGGTGAAGACGATGTCGGGGTTGGCGTTGGCCAATCGCTCGACGAACGGCGCGTAATCGACCGTGTTGAGCGCCATGCGGTCTTCGCCGATGATCTCGCCGCCGAGCTTCTGGAACCGTTCCTTGAAGGCGGCCTGGGAGTCGTAGCCGGGCGAATAATCGCTGACCGCGATATAGGCGCGTTTCGCGCCGCTTTTGATCGCCCATTCCGCGGCAGGCGTCGAGCTTTGGTAGAGCGTGCCGCCCACGCGGACGAAATAGTCCGATTGCCGCGTGAGGTCCCGCTGCGCGGCGTTGAAGATGACGCTCGGCGTTTTCGTCTCGTTGATGATCGCCACGGCCGCCGCCGCGTCCGGCGAAAGATAGAAGCCGCCGAGCATCGCCACCTTGTCGCGCACCACAAGCTCCTGAATCGCTTGTCGCGCCGCGGCCGGGTTGGCGCCTCCGACATCGCGATAGATCATCTCGATCTCGCGGCCGCCGGCCTTCGCGCCGTTCAGCGCCGTATAGGCCTCGACGCCCTCGCGGAACTGCTTGCCGGAAGCGGCGAACGGGCCGGAGAAATGCCCGACGATGCCGATTTTCACCTTCTCCTGCGCGTCGGCTGGACCGCTGAGCGCCAGCAATCCCAAAAGCGTCGCGACGGCCGCCGTCACAAGGTGCTTCACGCCAACCTCCCGTCCTTATTGCGTTCGCGCGCCTAACGTCGCGCTTCCGTTGGCCGCAAGCTAACAGGAAGCCTCCAACGATCAAGTTTCGTGTTTCTGACCGTCATCGCTTCGTGGAGCGTGACCTGAATCGCGCTTGCCGCCGGCGCGGACGCTCGTTGCATGTTCGCGATCGGAGCGCGTCATCCCTCGGTGCGGGCGCGTGCGGCGCGGCGTTCCTCGATTTCCTCGCTCGTGAGTTTCGCGCCGCCGATCCCCCACATGCCGCTCGGCACCTCCTCGACGAGAACGTGGACCGCAGGCCTTATCCCGTCGCCGCCGATGCGCGTCATGACGTTGGTGATATCGTCGATCATCGCGCTTTTCTGCGCGGGGGAGAACGCGCCGGCGAGAACTTTCACGTTGATGAAGGGCATGGAAGAGCCTGCTATAGGTGGCGTGGCCATTACGCCATGCGGCCGCCGTCGAGGCAAATTGTCTTCTTCCGCCGGCCGCGATCGTAGCAAGGAGAGGCGAATGTATGCGCTGTCTGCCGCCATCGAAGTGAACCCCGCCGGCGTCGCGCCCGCGCTCACCGCGGACCAGGTCTGGCGCGGCCTCCTGATGAAAGCCGAGAACGCGTTGCCCTTCGTCGAGGCGATGGAGGATTGCCGGGTTTTGGAACGCTACGACGACGGCCTTCTTCGCCGGATCAAGCTGCGCGGCGTCGAGATGAAGGAGCGCGTGACCTTCACGCCGCAGGTCGAGGTCTATTTCGAGCGCATCGACGCGCAAGGCCACGATGGCTGGATCACCAATGTCATCAGCGAGGGCCCGACGGGGCTGCTGCTGACGTTTACCTTCGCTCTGCGCTTTCCCGACGCCGAGGCCAACTCGAAGGAGGAGCGCGAGAGGGGCGATGCGGTGAAGGCGAGTTACGTCGGCGCCGTCGCCTCGACCTTGCAGGCGGTCCGGCGCCTTGCCGCCGAGAACGCGCTTTGACGGTCGACGATTGGCGTCGGCGTCGACGCGCGCCGGCATCCCCGACGACGGCGCGCTGACGCCCGCGCCCGACGATCGGCGCGGGGTGGCGCAATCCTTGCCTCCATCGTAAGAGGCGAAGGTGGAGCAAGGAAGATGATGTCACGCCGGGCCGTGCGAAATCCATTCGCGTCAATGTGGCGGCGTGCTGCGGTCGCGATCTGCCTTTCGGCGGCCGCGTCGCCGGCGCTCGCGCAGACCTGGCCCGCGAGCGCGGTGACGATGGTCGTGCCTTACGCCGCTGGCGGCAACACGGACATCATGGCGCGCCTGCTCGCCGACAGCCTGGGGAGGAGCTTCGGTCAAACGGTGATCGTCGAGAATCGCGGCGGCGCCGGGGGCGCCATCGGCGCGGATTACGTGTCGCGCGCCGCCAAGGACGGCTACACTCTGCTCTTCGGCACGACGGCACAGATCGCGGTTGCGCCGCTCGTGCAGACGGTGCGCTACGACCCGCGGAAGGACTTCACGCCCGTCAGCATCTACGGCACGGGTCCGGACATCCTGGCCGTCAGCGAGAAGACGCCCGTTTCGAACCTTGCGGAATTGATCGCCTACGCCAAGGCGCATCCCGGTGAGGTCAATTACGGCTCCGGCGGGGTCGGGTCCATCGCGCATCTCGCCGCGGCGCTGTTCGGCAAGGATGCGGGGATCGACATCCGCCACGTCCCCTACAAGGGCGGATCGCAAACCGTGACGGACCTCCTCGCCGGCCAGATCGAAATGTATCTCGGCAACGCATCGGAGATCCTGCCGCTGGCGTCGAGCGGCCGCATCAGGATGCTGGCGGTCTCGAGTAAAAACCGTCTGCCCGACCATGCCGATCTGCCGACGATCGGGGAAACGCTGCCGGGCTATGTCATCGATTCCTGGAACGGCCTGCTCGCGCCCGCGGGCACTCCCAAGGCGATCGTGGATCGGCTCGAAGCCGAGACGATCAAGGCCGCGCAAGATCCCGCCGTGATCGAGCGGATGCGCAAGCTCGGCATCTTCGCGGCGGGCACGACGTCGCGCGAGTTTGCGGCGACCATCGAGACCGACGCGCCGCTTTACCGCGAAGCCGTCAAGGCCGCCGGCATCCAGACCGGCGGCGGCTGAGCGCCGCCGCCGCGTTCAGCGTCCGAACATGGCTTTCGCGCGCGCTTTCACGGCGTCGGAGGTCGCCAGCGTCTTCGCGGTGGCGGCGCGAAGCGCCTCGCCCGGCAGTGGGTCCAGGTCGAGATCGATCCGCTTGAGTTCGGCGATCAGATCGGGGTCTTTGACCATCTCCGAGAACCCGGTCTGCAGCGCCTTCAGCGCCGCGGGGTTGACGCCCGGCGGCGCGATGAACGCGCGGCCGATGGCGCCGCCGCTTGCGTAGAGGTTGGTCAATTGCCGGTCTTCCGGCGTGTCGCCCAGTTCGCCAAGCGCCGGAACGTCCGGCAGTTCGGCGCTGCGTTCGGGCACGTTCTGCAGGATGATCTTGATCTTCTTGTCGCGGAGCCATTCCTGTTTCCCGCTTTTCACCGCGGCCCAGGACGACGCCGTCCCTTCCACCTCGCCGCGCTCCATCGCCAGCATGGCTTCGGCCGAGGCGGGATAGCCGCTAATCACCTTGAACTTCGTGCCGATGATCTTGTTGAGCAGCGTCGGCACCGTCTCGGACAGGTTGCCCGCGCCGGCCGCCCCGACCGGCGTCTCGAACCTCTTGGCGTCGTCGATCGATTGCACCTTCGACGTGTACCATTGGAACTGGATGTTGATCGACGAGGCGATGCGCCCGACCCAGTTGAACTTGGCGGCGTCGTACTGCACGCCGGGGTTCGCCACCGCCTGTTCGAGCGCGATGGTCTCGGCGACGATGCCGATCGCCGTGCCGTCCTTCGGGGCCACATCGTAAATGTAGTTCGCCGCCTTCAGCGTCCCGGCGCCGGGCATGTTGGTGGCCACCACGCTGGGGGCGCCGGGTAGGTGCTTGCCGAGGAAACGCGCCACGATGCGGCCGTAGAGATCGTAGCTGCCGCCCGCCGTATTGCCGATGTAGATGGTGATGGTCTTGTGCGCGAAGAGCGCATCGGCGTCTTGCGCGGCCGCCGATGCGCCGAACGCGAGCCAAAGTCCCGAAACGATCCCACCGGCCCAGCCTGCGCAACGCATCACGGCGCCCCCACGTTCGCGGCTCTCGAGGCCGCTGCGATGGGTCGCTCTTAGCGAACGCCCGTCGGCTTGTCACGCCACTGTCCTGGATCAATACATATGAGCGGGAGGGGTTTCCTCGGTTCGGCGTTTATGGAGGTACTGGGCTGGCGTGAGGCCGGCAAGGGCGCCGTGTGGTCTGTGGTGGTTGTAGAGGTGCTGGAAGGCGTCGACGTGCTTGGCGATGGCTTCGAGCTTGTCGGGCAGTTCGACGCAGGCGTAGAACTCGTAGCGCCAGACTCCGTTGCAGCGTTCGACGGCTCCGTTGAGTTTGGGCGAGCGCGGCGGCAGGACGTAGAGCGGCAGTTTCCTTTCGGCGCAGGCCTGTTCGAACTCGGCCATGAACTCGGAGCCGCCGTCGATCTGGATGGCTTTGACGGGATGCGGCATCTCGGCGAGAACCTTTTCGAGGAAGCTGGCGGCGTTTTTGGCGGTGGCGCGCCGGAACGGCTTGGCGACGGTCCATTTGGCGATCGGATCGTAGGCGTCGAAGTGCTTGACGGCGTAGCCGATGCCGAGATCGATGGAGAGGGTGTCGATCTGTACGACGTCGCCGGGCTGTTGGAAGACGACCTCGGGCGGTTTGCGCTTGGCGTGCGGGCGCTTCTTAGCGGCTGATTTGGCCGCGACCTTGCCGATGAGAGCGGGGACCGGCGCGACGACGCCGCGCTGGATCAATTTGCTGAGGATGCGTCCGACCTTGGCCTCGCTGACGGCGAAGCCCTGGTCGCGCAGGATGGGGGTCAGCTTCTGCTTGCTCCACATGGGATGATCGAGGCGCAGCCGCTCGACCGCGGCCTCCAGGCCCGGCGGGTTGACCGCCTTGCGCACACGATGCGGTCGCCGGCTTTTGGGAATTGGGTCTTTCCGTCACCGACGCAGAGTTGAATAGGCCTCGCCGACGGCGCTGGCCGCCTGTTCGGCGGTGAGGCCGTTCTCGCAGGCGCGCAGCCATCGAGCGACGGCGTCGCGCCGTCTCTGCGCTTCGATATCCGGCGTCTTCGCTTCGAGAAGACGCGACGCCGCGCGAGCGCTTCGGATAACATGGCCGGGCAGGCCAAAAACCTGCATGGGGGTCTCCTGTCGATTCGAGCTTCAGCAACCCGAACCTCGGAGACCCCCATCAATCTCGCAAGCCGCTCATATCTGTCTGATCCAGGTCAGCCACGCATGTTGCGCGGGTCGGCCCGCGCTCCTATGATCGATGCGAGAGCGAAGAACGTACGGAGGATGGGCCATGACAGTCATGACGGCGAGCAAGGTTTCGGTCGTTCCGCTGTCGCGCCATATCGGCGCCGAAATCCGCGGCGTCGACCTGTCGAAGCCGCTGAACGAGGCGGATGTCGCGGCGATCAACAAAGCGTGGCTCGACCATAGCGTCGTGCTGTTCCGCGACCAGCGGCTCGAACAGGAAGACCTGTTGCGCGTGACGACGTATTTCGGGCCGGTCGGCAAGCTGGGTCGGCCGCCAAAATTCTTCCCGCGGGGCTACGATCGACTGGCTCCCGGCATCATGATGATCTCGAACATCCGCGAGAACGGCGAGCCGATCGGAGCGCTGCCGGACGGCGAGATGATGTTTCATCACGACATGATCCACCACGACCTGCCGCATGACGCGACGATGCTGTATGCGCTCGAAATTCCCACCTACGGCGGCGAGACGCTGTTCGCCAGCGGCTACGCCGCCTACGACGCCCTCGACCCCGCGCTGAAGGCGCGGCTCGAAGGACGTCGCGCCAACCACCACTACAATTACGGCTCGACGCAGAAGGGCGACGGCAAGGGAACGGAAGCCTTCGCGCAATCGAGCCATCCGATCTTCCGCACGCACGACAAGACCGGGCGCAAGGCGCTTTACGTCAATCGTCTCATGACGGTCGGCATCGAAGGCATGAGCGAGGAGGACGCGGCGCCGATCCTCGAGCGGCTGTTCGAGGTCGGCGAGCGGCCGGAATTCGTCTACAAGCACGAATGGCGCGTCGGCGACAAGCTGTTGTGGGATAACCGCTGCTCCACCCACGCGCGCATGGATTTTCCCGCCGACCAGCGCCGCCTGATGTTTCGCACGACGGTCGCGGGCAGCGTCGTCCCGAACTGATCGCCAGCGGCCGCGCGCGACGACCGAATCCGGCGTCGCCGAGGCTTAGACGGAGCCTTAGCCGCGGGCGGCCCCCGTGGAACGCGCGGCCGCCCTGCCGGTTATGCGCCACTGAGACGGGGCGCGCGAACTAGCGTGAGGTTTTTATGGACGAGACACCCAGGGCCGAACCGGAAATTCTGCCGCCGAACGCGGACGATCCGTGGCGCGTGCGGCGCGGTCTCTTCGACCGCCCCGATCTATTGGTCCGCCAGCGCGCCTTCGTTTGGCGCGGGGGGCCGATCAGCGCCACGCTTCTCGTCGTCGCCTTCGTGGCGCTGGCGGCGGTCCTCGCCGTCTTGTTCGTCGGCGCGGCGCTGGTGTCGGCCGTGGCGGTGACGGCGGTCATCGCAGGCTCGCTCGTGACGTCGGGCCTGCGGCGGTCTCTCGCGCGCCGACGATAGTCGACGTCCGAGGTCCTACGCGTCATTCGGCGGCGGGGGCCGGGATCGGGGTGATTTCGGCCGCCGCCCCGCTCATTTGCCTGCGGTACATCGGCACGATGGCGATCGACGCGATGAGGCCGAGAACGAGCGGCGCGGCGGCGAAGGCGAAGATCTGCTGGTTGGGCAGATGCGCGCCGAACGCCAGGCCGCCGAGGAGCGGTCCTAGGCCGCCGCCGATGCGCGCCACCGCGAAGTTGGAGCCGACTCCCCACGACCGGATGTAGGTCGGATAGACGTTGGCCTCCGTCGCGATGTTGCCGAACTGCAGCCCGAGCAGGCAGAAGCCGGCGCAGGCGACGAGCCCGATGAGCGCCGCGGGCGGAAGATCGGGCAGACCGATGCAAATGACGATCGGGATGGCGCAGGCGTAGAGCACCGGCGCCGGCAGGAAGCCGTACTTATCGAGGAGACGCATCGACAGGAGGCCCGCCAGAGTTCCGCCGAATTGGAACAGCGACGTGGCGATCGCCGCCTGCTCCGTCGAGACCCCGGAACCCGACAGAACCGTCGGCATCCATTGATTGATGAAGTAGAAGACCATCAGCGTGGCGAGGTTCGAAATCCAGTAGAGCGGCGTCAGCAGCGCAAGCCGGCCCTCGAACAGCGCGCCAAGCGAGAAGCGCGAGCGATTGTGCTCGCCCGAGATCACGAACTTCGTCTGGGGACCGATCCGCAAAGAGCCGTCGATGCGCTTCAGCAAGGCGACAAGTTCGTCGCGCCGCGAGGGATGCAAGGCGAGGTATTTGACCGATTCGGGCAACGCCAGCATCAGCGCGCAAGCAATGACCAGCGGCGCGATTCCCCCGATCCAAAACAGAATGCGCCAGCCATGCGCCGCGACGAACTTCGCCGCGACGAGGCCGGGAAGGCCGCCGCCGAAGGTCACGCCGGTGAACATGATGACGACCATGGTGGCGCGCGCGTGGCGCGGCGCGAACTCGTTGGTGAGCGACACGACGATCGGCAACGTCCCGGCGAGCGCGACGCCGGTGAGAATGCGCGTGAGGACGAGCTGCGACAGCGAGGACGTGGCGACGGCCGCGAGCGTGAACACGCCGAAGGCGAGCGCGCCGGCGACGATGACGCGTTTGCGTCCGAAGCGGTCGGCGAGGTAGCCGAGGAAAGGCGGCCCGAAAAGCCCCGCGGCGAGCGAACTGCTGAGCAGGACGCCGAGTTCGGAACCGCGCAAGCCCCATTCGCGGATGAGACCGGGTCCCGCAAAAGCGGCGGCGCCGAGGTCGTAGCCGTCCGTCATCATGATGAGAAAGGCGAGCGCCAGCAGACCGACGTTGAACTTGGTAATCCGCTGCCGATCGAGAACGCCGGTGATGTCGATGACGGCCTGATCCATGGTTCGCCTCCCCGGCGCGCGATCGAGCCCTTCCGGCTTTCGTGTCTGCGCTCCACGCGTATAACGCCTCGCGGCGATTGAATCGAACGCCCGTCCGCACGACCTTGCCGCCTCGACGACGGCCGGCGCGAGCCGTGGTCCGAGGTCATGGCGGATCTTGCGGCCAACCCTGCTATCATCGGCGCGGGCGTGCGCCGCGCCGCCCCTTCGATGGACCGATGACCGACCTTGCGACGCGTTTGAAGGAGGGCGTGCGGCGCCTCGGCGTCGCGGCCCCCACGCGCGGTCCGACATCCGACCTGAAGCGCCTGCCGATCTCGCTGAACTACGGCGGCGTCAGCCTGGCGGAAGGGGTGCGCGCCGGGCTTTCGACCGGCGTCGTCATCGCGGCGAGCGAGTGGCTCAAAGCGCCTGGTTTCGTCGAGGCGGCGCTCGCCGCCCTATTCACCTGCATGTGCGATCCGGGCGGTCCGATCCGCAAGCGCCTGCCGGCGCTGTTCGGCTTTTGCCTGGCGGGCGCCGCGATCACCGTCGGCGGCGGCTTCCTGCGCGGTTTCGGCATGGCCGTCGCGCTGCCCATCGCCGCGCTGGCGATCTTCTGCGGCACGTTCCTGCGCATCTTCGGCCAAAGCCTGCAGCAAGTCGGCACGCTGCTTTGCGTCGTCGCGATCCTGTCGATCGACCGGGAATGGCCCGATCTTGCAAGCGCGTTCACGGCCGGCGGCATGTTCGTCCTCGGCGGTCTGTGGGCGATCCTGCTCGCCATCGGGCTCTGGCGCATCCATCCCTACATGCCGGCGCGCAAGGCGATCGCCGGCGTCTACCAGTCGCTGGCGCTGCTGGCGCAAGATCTCGCCGCGCTCGCCCGCCACGCGGCGCCGCAGCCCGAGCATTGGGACAACCACGCCCGCGCGCATCGGCGCGCCGTGCGCGAAGCCATCGAGACGGCGCGCGCGGTGGCGATGGAAACCTTCCGCAGCCGGGGCCCGACAAGCAACCGAGGCGCGCGGAGCATCATCCGCCTGGAAGCGGCCGATCAGATCTTCGGCGTCCTCATCGCGCTCGCCGATCTCCTGGAGACGGCGGACGCGGCCGAGCGCGGCAAGGCCGCGCATATCCTGCGGCGGCTGCGCCCAATTCTCGCGATGCTGAGCCGCACGATGCTGAGCGACGAGACCGAACCGAGGCCGAACGTGGCGCGCGCCATCCGCGCGGTCTCGCAAGACGTCGCCGCGCTGCCGCCGGCGTCGCGGTTGCGGCGGACCGCCGACGCGCTCGTCGAACGGCTGCAGATCGCCGCCACCGTCACGACGCTCGCCAAGACCATTTCCGACGCGAGCGGCCGCGCACAGCCGCCGCTGTTCTGGCGGGGCGTTCGCATGACGATCGCAGCCAATCTCGATCGACGATCCCTCGCTCTGCGCCACGCCCTGCGCGCGACGGCGAGCGCGACGCCCGCGATCGCCTTCACGATCGCCTTCTTTACGCCCTACGATCACTGGCTGACGATCACCATCGTCGCGACCATGCAGCCCTACTTCGGCAACACCTTCGCGCGCGCGCTGGAGCGCGTCGGCGGAACGTTGCTCGGCGGTCTTCTGGCGGCGCTCATCGGGCTCTTCATCACCTCGCCTCTCGCGATCGCCGCGGCGATGTTTCCGCTCGCCGTGCTGGCCTTCGCCATCCGAGCGGTCAGCTTCGGCCTGTTCATGGCCGCGCTCACGCCGATGATCGTGCTGCTCGTCGAGTTCGGCCAGCCGGGCGCGACGGAATGGGTGATCGCCGGCGCGCGCGCCGGGCTGACCGTCTGCGGCTGCCTCGTTGCGGTGGCGAGCTGCTATATCCTATGGCCGAGTTGGGAGCCGGATCGGCTGGCCGGCGAACTGCGCGCGGCCGTCGGCGCGCATGGCCGCTACGCGGAGGCCGAATTCGCCTATCTGGCGAACGCGCTCGACGCCGCCTCGCGCGACAAGGCGCGCCGCGCCGCCGGCCTCGCAACCAACAACGCCGAAGCGTCGATCTCGCGCGCTCTGGTCGAACCGGGCGGCGACCAGCGGCGCCGCGAGCGTCTTGAGGCCGCGATGGTGATCGACGCCGCGTTGCGCCGCTTCTCCGGGCGGCTCTCTTCGCTCGCCTTCGATCCGAGCCGCGGCGACCGGACGGCTCCGCAGCCCCTCCTGGCCGCGTGGGGCGCCTGGATCGGCGACTCCATGCGTACGCTGGCGGCGGGTTCGCCCCAGATCGACGCGCGGCCGCCCAGCGCGGGTGGCGTCAACGACGAGGCGCTGCGTCGCATCGCCCGTCAAATCGAACTCATCGCGGGTACGCTCGATCGCATCAGCGCGTGAAGCGCCGTCCCCGCGGCGGCCGATCTCGCGGAGGCGCGCCTCATCCTTGACACGAACGGGCGCCATGGCTTCCCCTTTGCGCCCGCTCTCCCGATCAGGCTCCTTCGGATGCGCAGTATGACTTTGCGACTTCTCGCTCTTTCCGGTTTGATTTGCTTGATCGTGGGCGTCTCGACCGGCGTCCGCAGCCAGACCACGCCCGCGGACACGGGAGCGCCGGCCGCCGCGCCGCCCTCCGTCGCCCCACCCAACCCCGCGCCGGCGTCGCCGGCGCCTGCGCCTGCGCCTGGTTCTCCCCCGTCCGCCGCGCCGCCCGCCGGGCAGGCTGCGCAGCCTCTCGCTCCTGCCCCGACGCCGCCTTCCGCGAGTCCAGCGGCTGCGCCGGCCAATCCGCAGCCTGCATCGACGGCGAAAGGCGAGACGCCGGCCATGGTCCTGACCGGCGCCGCGGCGGACACGCTGCTCGGCAAGCCCGTAGTGAGCGCCAAAAACGAAGATATGGGTCGCATTGTCGATATCATCATGGACCGCGCGGGCAACATACGCGCGGCGATCATCGACTTCGGCGGCTTTCTCGGCGTCGGCACCCGCAAGATCGCCGTCGACTGGCGCGTGCTGCATTTCGAGCAGGACGCCGGCAAGCTGAGGCTGGTCTCGGACTTGCCGCGCGCCGAGTTGCAGGCCGCGCCCGCCTATCGCACGGGGGAAGCAGTGGTCATCATGGGCCGCGCCGATTCGGCGCCGGCCGCCGTCCCGCCCGCTCCTGCGCCGCAAGCGAGCGTCGCGCCGGCGCAAAGTCCCGCGCCGAGCCAGCCGCCCGCGGCGACCGATCCGGCCCCGGCAGCGCAGCCGGCGGAGACGGCGGCGCCCACGTCCAAGCCGCAGTGATTATCGACTTCCTGCCGCGAAAAACCGACGGCCCGCGGCCTCAAGCGGTTCAACTCGATGGGTTGCAGCCGGCCGACAAGACGCCGCCGCCGCGCGGCGATCTCCCCGTGTCGAAGCGGAGCCTGCGCGGGCTCGATTGGTTCGTCTTCTTCGTCGCGGACATCCAGACGGGGTTCGGGCCGTTCATCGCGGTGTTCCTGACCATCCATAAGTGGACGCAGGGCGACATCGGCGTGGTGCTGACGATCAGCGGCCTTGTGGCGCTCATCGGCCAGGCGCCGTTCGGCGCGCTCGTCGACGCCGCAAAGTCCTTGCGTTTGACCGCGATGCTAGCCCTTGCAACCATCGGTCTTTGCGCCTTCGCCTTCGCCGCCTGGCCGATCTATCCGGTGGTCCTCGCGACGCGCGTGATCCACGCCGTGGCGAGCACGATTCTGGGATTGACGCTCGTGTCGATCAGCGTCAGCCTCGTGCGCGGCGGCGGCGTGAGCGCGCGCCTCGGTCGCAACGCCGCCTTCGCGTCGGCGGGGACCGGGATCGCCGCGGCCGTCATGGGCGCCTGCGGCTTTTATATCTCCAACCGCGCGGTGTTTTTCCTCGCCGGCGCGATGGTCATCCCCGCAATCTTCGCCGTCGCCCGCATCCGATCGTCCGAATTGAACCGCCCCGCGCCCGACCCAACCCAAACGGCGCTCGGCCCGCTGGCTTTCATCAAGGGTCTCGGAATGCTCGCCCGCAATCGGCGGCTGGTGATCTTCGCGGTCTGCGTCATGTTGTTTCATCTCGCCAACGCGGCGATGCTGCCGCTCGCGGCGAGCATGCTGACGCTGCGCTCGAGTCAACTTGCGACGATCATGGTCGCCGCGGCAATCGTCGTGCCCCAATTCACCGTCACCTTGCTTTCGCCGACGGTCGGACGCCTCGCGGAGCCATGGGGTCGGCGCCCGCTTCTCATTGTCGGGTTTTTATCGCTCGCGATCCGCGGCGTCCTGTTCGCGATGACGAGCGAACCTGCCGTCCTGGTGCTGATTCAGGTCCTCGACGGGGTCTCCGCGGCGGCGCTCGGCGTGCTGGTCCCGCTGACCATCGTCGACCTCACCCGCGACAGCGGCAGGTTCAATTTGGCTCAGGGCGCGGTGGGCAGCGCGATGGGCGTCGGCGCGGCGATCAGCACCACGCTGACCGGTTACGTCGCCGACGATCTGGGGAGCCACGCGGCTTTCATCATGCTGACAATTTTTGCAGGCGCAGGGCTCGCCCTGGCGGCGGCGGTCATGCCCGAGACACGGCCGCCGAAGAGCCAAACCGCTTAGGCCGTGACGAGATGCGGACGGATGTGCCGGGCGCCGATCATCCCGCGATAGAGGGCCAGGTAATCCGTCGCCATCCGCCGCGCGCAGAAGCGTTCTTCGAAGCGCGCTCGGATCGCCTTGCGCGACAGAGTCTCGACCTGATGGACGGCGGCGGCCGCGCTCATCTCGTCTTCGACGATGAAGCCCGTTAGGCCGTCCTCGATGATCTCGGGAACGGAGCCGCGATTGTAGGCGATCGTCGGCGTTCCGCAGGCCATGGCCTCCGTCATGACGAGACCGAACGGCTCCGGCCAGTCGATCGGAACGAGCAATGCATGAGCGCCGCCGAGGAAATCCGGCTTTTGCGCGTCGCTGATCTCGCCGATGAATTCGACGCCCGGCTTCGCCAGCAACGGCTTGATCTGCTCGTCGAAATAATCCTGGTCGGCGCGATCGACTTTCGCTGCAATCTTCAGCGGAATGCCGCAGCGCTGCGCAATCTCGATGGCGCGATCCGCACGCTTTTCAGGCGATATGCGTCCGAGGAAGGCAAGGTAGGAGGGTCTGATCGGTTGCGGTTGCAACAGATCGGTCGGGAGACCATGATGGACGGTGCCGATCCAATTCGCATTGGGGAGCGGTCGTCGTTGCGCGTTCGAGATCGAGATGACCGGGGCGGACGCGAAGGTCTTGAACGTCGGCTGGAGTTCCGGAAGGTCCAGGCGCCCATGCATGGTCGTGACGAACGGCGTCGCCTGCCGCGACATCAGCGAAAACGGGTAATAATCGAGGTGAAAGTGCATGACGTCGAATTCGTGCGAACGCTGATACACGTCTTCGAGCATCATCATATGCAGCGCATTAGGATCGCGGACCGTGCCGTCGAGGCGCAAAGCGCGCGGCCATGGCGCCTCCAGCTTCGCGCTGGTCTTGGAATCGCCGCTGGCGAACAACGTGACGTCGTGACCCAGCGCAACCAACTCCTCGGTCAACCACGACACGACACGCTCCGTACCGCCATACAGCGGCGGCGGCACGGCTTCGGTCAGCGGAGCGATTTGCGCGATTCTCATGAAACGAAACTCCCCGCCGCATGTTGTGATGCTTGGGCGCGGCAGATGTTGCAACTCGATGTTTTCGTCAAGGTTCCCTCCATTGGAGCGATTCAGCTTGGTTGCCGGGCGCGCGCCTTCTCCCGCCACAAATGATCTGTGTCGGTTTCGCGACAGGCCGCGCGCATTTCTCGCGCGTTACATGGCGCGCCGCCCGGTTTCGCACGGCGTGATTCTGGTCTGCGTGCTCGGCGCAGTCGCCTTCTCGGTCAGCACCCAATACGGCGTGAAGTTTCTCGTCGACACGCTGGCGAAAGGACCGACCGCCGCCAGCAGTCCGTGGGTCGCCTTCGCGGTGCTCGTGTCGTTTATCGCAGCCGACAACTTGCTTTGGCGCATTGCGAGCTGGATCGCGAGTTCGGCGTTCGTTCAAGTGACCGGCGACATCCGCTCCGAATTGTTCCGGCATCTGACCGGCCACGCGCCGAGCTACTTCCTCGAGCGGCTTCCCGGCGTCCTGACAAGCCGGATCACGGCGACGTCGAACGCCTCGTTTCAGATCGAGAACATGTTCGTCTGGAACGTGCTGCCGCCCTGCGCGTCCACGGTTGCGGCGATCTGCTTCCTGTCGATCGTGAGCCTGAAAATGGCCGTGGCGCTGATCGTGGTCGCCGGGCTCGTGATGATCTTGATGTTTCGCATCGCCGCCGCAGGCCGCCCGCTGCATCACGCCTTCGCGGACCGAGCCGCTGCGGTCGACGGCGAAATGGTCGACGTCATCGGCAACATGTCGCTGGTGCGCGCCTTCGGCGGCATCGCGCGAGAGCACAAACGCTTCGACCGCACGGTCGCGGACGAGATGACGGCGCGCCGACGCAGCCTGCGTTATCTCGAAAAGCTGCGGCTGCTCCACGCCGGCGTCGTGGTCGCCATGACGCTTGGCCTCCTCGCCTGGGCGATCACCCTGTGGCAGGAGGGCGCGGCCACGACGGGCGACGTGGTGCTGGTCTCGACATTGGGCATTTCGGTGCTGAGCGCCACGCGCGACCTCGCCGTCGCGCTCGTCGACGTGACGCAGCACATGGCGCGGCTGGCGGAAGCGCTGACGACGCTGTTGACCCCGCACGAGTTCGAAGATCATCCCGAGGCGTCCGCCCTGGTTCCGAGCGGGGCGCGCGTGACCTTCGAGAACATCTCGTTTCGCTATCCTGGCGGCGCGCCGGTCTTCACGGATTTCAGCGTCGACATCGCGCCCGGCCAGCGCGTCGGCCTTGTGGGGCGCTCGGGCGGCGGCAAGTCGACGCTCTTCGCCCTGCTGCAGCACTTCTACCAGGTGCAGAGCGGCCGCGTGCTCATCGATGGGCACGACATCGCGCGGGCGACCGAGGACAGTCTGCGCAGCGCCATCGCGGTGGTTCCGCAGGATACGGCGCTGCTCAATCGATCGCTGCTCGAAAACATCCGCTACGGCCGTCCCGACGCGCCCGACGAAGACGTCTGGAAAGCCGCGATCGCCGCGCGCTGTCGTCCGTTCATCGAAAAGCTGCCCGAGGGGCTTGACACGCTCGTCGGCGACCGCGGGGTCAAATTGTCGGGGGGCCAACGCCAACGCATCGCAATCGCTCGCGCCTTCTTGAAGAATGCCCCCCTCCTCATCCTTGACGAAGCCACGTCGGCGCTTGATACCGAGTCTGAAGAAGCGATTCGCGAAGCGCTTGAGCATCTCATGCGAGGCCGCACCGTCATCACCATCGCCCATCGGCTCTCCACCTTGCGCGACTTCGATCGCATCCTTGTGGTTCAAGGCGGCGGGATCGTCGAGGACGGGTCGCCCAAGGCGCTGATTGAAAAGCGAGGCGTCTATTACGATCTCGTCAGCCGCGAACGCGGCCGCCTGCCGCAACCAGTAGCCTGACGATTCGGTTTTCAGCGTTTCGTCATGACGGCGCGCCATCCTCGTTGTCGGGGGGCGTCGGTCCTGCCCAGGAGACTCAATCGTGACACAAACCGGAACAAGCGCGAACGCCGCGCGCGTGGTCGGGCTGTTCGACGCCGCCGCGATGAAGCACGCCCAGCTCCACGGGTCGGAAACCACCTCGCTCCAGGACGGCCATGCGAGGACGTTGAAGCACGACGACGTTTTCGCGGTGTTCAACCATGCGGGGGACGCGCTCGCCGGCGTCGGCAGTCAGGACGGCGTGTATTTTTGCGATACGCGGTACCTGTCGCATTTCCAGCTCACCATGATGGGCGCGTCGCCGAAAGTGCTCAGCTCCAACCTGAGCGACGACAACACGACGCTGACCTGCGACCTGACCAATCCCGATCTGTTCGACCGTCAAGGACGGGTCGCCCTGGCGCAAGGCTCGATCCATCTGCGCCGCACGCGTCTTTTGTGGCGCGACAGCGTCTTCGAGCGGCTCGCCGTCACGAATTTCAGCGATCGGCCGCAAACGATCCAATTGCGCATCGACTTCGCGGCCGATTTCGCGGACCTGTTCGAGGTGCGCGGCGCCAAACGCGAGCGCCACGGCCGCGCGCTTGCGCCCGAGGAACGCGCCGACCGCGTGCGCCTCAGCTACACGGGGCTCGATCACGAGACGCGCGAAACGACGGTCCGCTTTTGGCCTGCGCCCGCGCGGCTGACGGGCGGCGTCGCTGCGTTCGAGATCACGAGCGAGCCGCATCAGACGTCGCCGGTGTTCATCGAAGTCGGCTGCGGGCCGGAGCTCGCCAACCGCACGCTGCCGGACGGCTTCTTCGTCGCGCTACGCGACAGCCGCCGCGCGCTCCTCACGGTCGCCAAGGCGACCGCGTCTGTGACGACCTCGAACGAAGTTTTCAACGAGGCCGTGACGCGGAGCGTCGCCGATCTCAACATGCTGACGACGCGGCTCTCGACGGGGCGCTACCCCTACGCGGGCATTCCCTGGTTCAGCACCGTCTTCGGCCGCGACGCGTTGATCACCGCCTGGCAGACGCTGTGGTTCGACCCGTCGCTCGCGCGCGGCGTCCTCGCCCATCTAGCAGCCAATCAGGCGACCGAGGAAATCGCCGCGGCGGACGCCGAGCCCGGCAAGATCCTGCACGAGGCGCGCGGCGGCGAAATGGCGAACCTGGGCGAAGTGCCGTTCCGGCGTTACTACGGCAGCGTCGATTCGACGCCGCTGTTCGTGCTGCTGGCGGGCGCATACCTCGAGCGCACCGGCGACCTCGCGTTCATTCGGCGTCTCATGCCGCATCTCGAGGCGGCGCTCGGCTGGATCGATCGCTACGGCGATCGCGACGGCGACGGGTTCGTCGAATACGGTCGCCGCAGCGCCGACGGGCTCGCCAACCAGGGGTGGAAAGACAGCCACGATTCGATCTTCCACGCCGATGGAGCGTATGCGCGCGGCGCGATCGCGCTAGTTGAGGTGCAGGCCTACGTCTACGCCGCGCGCCAAGCGATGGCCGGCGTCTACGGGCGAATCGGCGACGGCGATCGCGCCATCGACCAGACCGCCAAGGCCGATGCGTTGCGCACGGCGTTCGACCGCGCCTTCTTCGACGAAGACCTCGCGACCTATGTCATCGCGCTCGACGGCGACAAGAAGCCGTGCCGCGTGCGCAGCTCCAATGCGGGCCACGCGCTGTTCGGCGGCATCGCCTTGCCGGAGCGAGCGGCCACCGTCGTCAAGACGCTGATGAGCGGCTCGTCCTTCTCGGGCTGGGGCGTCCGAACGCTCGCCTCGACCGAAGCGCGCTACAATCCGATGAGCTATCACAACGGTTCGGTCTGGCCTCACGACAACGCGATCATCGCCGCCGGTTTCGCGCGCTACAATTTCCGCCCCGAGGCGTCGCGCATCTTCGAAGGCCTGTTCTCGGCCTCGACCTACATCGACATGCAGCGTCTGCCGGAACTGTTCTGCGGCTTTGCCCGCCAACGCGGCCGCGGCCCCACCTTCTACCCCGTCGCCTGCGCGCCGCAGGCCTGGGCGGCGGCAGCGTTTCTGTCGCTGCTGCAGTCGAGTCTCGGCCTCGCGTTCGACGAGGCGGAAGACCAGATCGTCCTTCAGCGCCCGGTTCTTCCGGCGTTCCTCGAGCGGGTGACCTTGCGCCGTCTGTCCTACGCCGACCGCACGATCGATGTCGCCATCCATCGCGACGGAGCGCAGGTCCTCGTCGAGGCGCTGGCGGATTCGGACGCGCCGGCGATGCCGAGCGCGCTGGCGTCGACGGTTTGAGCGGCGGCGGGATCAATCGCGCCGGCGGCGCGTTCCGGGCGAAACGATCGGGACCATCGCCATGCCCTTCATCGCCGCACACGACGGGACGCGTCTTTTCTACAACGACTGGGGATCGGGGCCGCCGGTCGTCCTGATCCATGGCTGGCCGCTGAATTCGGACATGTGGTCGGACCAGGCGACATTCCTGGCGGAGAATGGCTTCCGCGTCATCGTCTACGATCGCCGCGGGTTCGGCCGTTCGGACCAGCCCTGGAACGGCTACGACTACGATACGCTCGCCTCCGACCTCGCGGCGATCGTCGACGGGCTGGACCTCAACGGCGTCAGCCTCGTCGGCTTCTCCATGGGGGGCGGCGAAGTCGCCCGCTACCTCGGGATGGTCGGCGGCGCGCGCGTCTCGCGGGCGGCGCTGATCTCGGCGGTGACGCCCTATCTGTTGCAGACGTCCGACAACCCTTCGGGCGTGCCGCAGTCGACCTTCGATGAGATTCTGGAGGGATTGAAGCAGGATCGCCCCCATTTCCTCGCGACCTTCGCGAAGACGTTCTACGGAAGCGGGATGCTGACGAGCAAAGTCTCGCAGGAGACGTTGCAATGGTCGCTGACGATGGCCATGCAGGGCTCGCTGCGCGCGACGATCGAATGCGCCAAGGCGTTCGCGACGACGGATTTTCGACGCGACCTCGCGCGCATCGAGACGCCGACGCTCGTTCTGCATGGGACGTCGGATGAGACCGTGCCGATCGACAGTTCCGCGCGGATCGCCGCGCCGATGATCGCGCGGGCCCAGCTCGTGGAATACGACGGCGAGCCGCACGGCCTCCATGCGACCGCGAAAGACCGCCTCAATGCGGATCTGTTGCGGTTTTTGCGATAACGAGTTTGGGCGTTCGCGTCATGCGATAACCGCCAACGCGCCGTCAAATCCATCTTGCAGGTTGTTTGGTGGAGCTGAGGGGATTCGAACCCCTGACCTCTGCAGTGCGATTGCAGCGCTCTCCCATCTGAGCTACAGCCCCAGGCCGCGCGTTGTCTAGGGCTCGCCCCCGCGCCTGTCAACGGCGGCGCTGATGCGCGCAGCGCGCCGCGGACCATGTAGGGTTGCCGGGCTTCCGCCATCCGGATAAACGACGCAGTATCTGGACCGGAGCCTTTTGAATGCGCGCCCTGCTCGACGTGATCCTGCTCGCCCTCCAGCTTTACACCTGGGTGATCATCGCGGTGGCGATCATGTCGTGGCTGCTCGCCTTCAACATCATCAACATCCACAACGCCTTCGTGCGCTCCGTCTGGAACGGGCTCAACGCGCTGACCGAGCCGCTGCTGCGGCCGATCCGCAGCATCCTGCCGTCGATGGGCGGCCTCGACATCTCGCCGATCATCCTGCTTCTGATCATCTTCTTCGTCGAGCGGCTGATCGCCTACAACGTCTATCCGCTGGTGATCGGCTACTGACGCGGAATGCGGCGGAAGAAGTCGCTCAGCGCGCGACTCGCGTCGACATCGTTGTTGCGCGCGCCGACGATCGCGCCGCGATCGGCGCGGATCGGACGCCCGGGCAGAACGTGGCCGCCGCCTTCGACATGGTAGATATCGATCGCCGCCTTGCAGCCGACGGGATGTTCGACGACGACACGCGTCCCGTCGCGCGGATCTTTGTCGGGGAGCTCGCGCGAAGTGCGGGTCTTGCCGCAATCGGCGGCGGCCAGGAAGGGCGCCGCGGTGTCGTTGGCCGAGACGACCGGCTCCTTGAAGTCGGCCAAGTTGGCGACGCCTCCCTTGTAGGGCATCAGCGGATCGGCGTCGCCCGACAGCATGAAGAAGGGAATCGGCCGCGCCGGCTTGCAGGCCGGCGCGAAGCTCGCCGGCATGTTGGCGATCAGCACCGCGGCGCCCGCGACATAGTCGGCGCCGCCGCACAGGATGCGCAGCGCGAGAAGGCCGCCTGACGAGACGCCGACGAGATAGACGCGCCGACGATCGGCGATCCCGTCCGCGACCAGCTTGGCGGCGAGCGCACGCACGAAGGCCGCGTCGCGATCGCCATTTGCGCCGAGGTCCCATTTGCCGCCGGCGGCGAGCGGAAAGGCGACGACCGCGCCCGATACGGCCGCCATATCGTCGAGACCGAGGAAGCGGTCGGCGCGGGCAAGGCCGTTGCGCCGGGGCCCGGCCGGCTCGCCGCGCAACACGATGATCGCCGGGCGCGGCGCCCGCTTCAGCCGCACCGTCTCGATGACGGTCGCGATCCTGCGCTGGCCGCCGACATCGATGGCGACGCGGCCCGTGGCGGCGATGGCGGGGCGTGCGACCGCAAACCCGAGAACGCAGGCCGCGACCGCCGGCAGCAAGCGCGTGAGGATTTCGCGCGGACTCGAAGGCGGCATGTCGGGGTCTCGCAAGCGCGGATGGTCACAGAGGACCATCGTCATTTTCATGAGCCTCGGCAACCCGCGCCAGGCTTCGCGCGTCGAAGCGGTTTCGACGCTCAGCCGATCAGTTCGATCAGCGGCGGCAGCAGCGGCTCGTCGGCAGGCGGCATCGGATAGGTCCGCAAGTCTTTCGGCCGCGCCCATTTGAGCGCCTGCCCCTCTCGCGCGACGACAAAGCCGTCCCAGCGGCGGCAGACGTAGAGCGGCATCAGCAGATGGACGTCGGGGTAGGCGTGGCTCGCGAAGGCGAGCGGCGCCAGGCATTCCTCTTTGACGACGACGCCGAGCTCTTCCCGCAATTCGCGGATCAGGGCTTCTTCGGGCCGTTCGCCGGCTTCGAGCTTGCCGCCCGGAAACTCCCATAGGCCGGCAAGCTGCTTGCCTTGCGGCCGTTGCGCGATCAGCACCCGCCCGTCCGCATCGACGAGCGCCGCGGCGACCACGAGCAAAAGCTTCATGTCAGAGACCCGAAACGCTGCCGGAAACGACGACCTTGACGGGATCGTCCTCGTCGCCCTTCACTTTCGCCGTCTCGTACATGGCCGCGCCACGCGCGAACAGTTCGTCGTCCTTCTTCCAGCTCATCTGCGAAACGACGAAGTAGTCGCCCGCCGCGACGTTGTCGAAGCTGAACTTGCCGTTCGAGCCCGTCTTCGTGCGGCGCGTGTAGGCGAGATAGTCGGCGTCCGGATGCAGTTGCGCGACGGCGCCGATGGGAACCGACTTCTTCGCCCCATAGATCGCGGTGAAGCGCTGCCGGGCGTAGGCGGTCGCCGGCACCAGCCAGACGATCTGGCCGGCGGCCTTCACGACGCGGCCGTTCTCGTTGGTGACGAAGGCCTCGCCCTCGACGGTCGCCGCGCCTTGCTTGCGAATATAGGCCGCATCGTTCGCGTCAAAGGCGACGCGATCTTCGACGTGAGTGGATTGGCAGGCGGCGCAAGCCAGCGCCGCAAGGCCGAGCAATGGAAAACAAACGACACGCATGATCCGCCGCCGACGTGGAAATCGCTCAAGCTTGAGCCGGCGCGCCGGCGAAATCAAGCTGGCGTTGAACGCGGCGGGATCAGACATCGCGTTTACGCAAGGCGTCGGCGAGACTGACCTGCGCGGAGCCCGGCGGAAGCGGTTTTTGTTGGCTCTCGTGCGGCGCCCAGCCGGACAGCCAAACAAGCTCGATCGTCGCGCGGATACGCCCGTCGGGGTCGGCGAACCGCTCGGCGTAGATCTGCGCCGCGCGCGCGAAAACGGCGCGCGGCAGCGGTCGCCGATCGCGCTCCTTCAGCGCGTTGGTCGCGCCCATGGCGCGCAGGTCGCGCAGCAGCGCGAAGAGGTGATCGTAGCGCAGCGTCAGCGGATCGACGTCCGTTACCGGCAGCGCGAAGTCCGCGCGCTGCAGGAGGCCCCCCATGTCGCGCACGTCGGCGAAGGGGGCGACGCGCGGGCTCGCGCCCCCGCGAAGGGCGCTCTCGGCTTCGGTCATCGCGACGCGCAATTCGCTGAGGCTGCGCCCGCCCACGAGGCAGGCGAGGAACAGGCCGTCGGGCTTCAGCGCGCGGCGAATTTGCGTCAGCGCGCCCGGCAGGTCGTTGACGGACTGCAGCGACAGCGCGGAGACGATGAGATCGAAGCGTTCGGCCCCGTAGGGCAGCGCCTCTTCGTCGACGACATCGCCGGCCCACGCGCCGACGCCGATCGCCGCGTCGAACGGGGCGGCGCGGGTGAGGCGGCCCGGCCGGCGCGCCGCGAGCATCGCGGCGACGCGCGGCGTCGGCGTTCCGAGGTCGAGCACGTCGTCGAAGCGGCGGTTAACCGCATCGAGCCGGTCGGCAAGCTCGTCGGCGACGCGCGCCAGCAGGAACTCGTCCGCGCCCTGGCGCAGCGCCCGGGCGAGCCGCGCGCGCACGAGGGCGCGATCGAAGACCTCCGGCGCGGACGCCGGAGCCACGGCTTACGCAGCCTTGCGCTTGGGTTGAATCAGCTTGCGGGCGATCAGCGTCTCGGCGATCTGCACGGCGTTGAGCGCGGCGCCCTTACGCAGATTGTCGGAGACGCACCAGAAGGCGAGACCGTTCTCGACCGTCGCGTCCTCGCGAATGCGCGAAACGTAGGTCGCGTCCTCGCCCGCCGCCTCATGCGGCGTGATGTAGCCGCCGGGCTCGTGCTTGTCGATCACCAGCACGCCGGGCGCGTTGCGCAGAATGTCGCGCGCCTCCTCGGGCGTGATCGGCCGGTCGAATTCGACGTTGACCGATTCCGAATGCGAGATGAAGACCGGGACGCGCACGCAGGTTGCGGTGAGCCTGATCTTCGGATCGAGGATCTTCTTCGTCTCGACCATCATCTTCCATTCTTCCTTGGTGAAACCGTCCTCCATGAACACGTCGATCTGAGGGATGAGGTTGAAGGCGATGCGCTTGGGAAACTTCTTCGTCTCGACCGGATCGGAAACGAAGACCGCGCGCGTTTGCGAGAACAGTTCGTCCATCGCCTCCTTGCCGGCGCCGGAGACCGACTGGTACGTCGAGACGACAACGCGCCTGATCGTCGCGCGGTCGTGCAGCGGCTTCAGCGCCAGGACGAGTTGCGCGGTCGAGCAGTTCGGGTTTGCGATGATGTTGCGCTTGCGGAAGCCTTCGATCGCGTCGGCGTTGACCTCGGGCACAATCAGCGGAATGTCGGAATCGTAGCGCCACGCCGACGAGTTGTCGATGACGACGCAGCCCCGCGCGCCGATCTTGGGCGACCATTCCTTCGAGATCGTCCCGCCCGCCGACATCAGACAGATATCGGTGTCGCGAAAATCGAACGTGTCGAGGTGGCGGCAGCGCAGCGTCTTGTTGCCGAACGAGATTTCCGTGCCGACCGATCGCGCGGAGGCCAGCGCGACGACCTCGTCGGCCGGAAAGCGACGTTCGGAGAGGATGTCCAGCATGGCGCGGCCCACGTTGCCCGTGGCGCCGACGACCGCGACCCGATAACCCATGTGCGTGATCCCGTTGCGATGCGCGTGGTGGAACACCCGCGCGGCCTTCGTGTCAATCGGCCGCACGGCCCTTAATGGAGGTGATGGTTGTTCGCGAAACCCGACCGGGTCTTCCCGTTGGCGGCCCTCCTGATTTCCTTACGGAACGTGTGTCGGCAATGCTTGGCCCATCGACGTAAAAATGATCCTCACGGGCCATCGTCATTCGCTCGGCGGCCGTTATATTTCCTGTTGGGAGCGGCTTGTGTATAAGCACCCATGAACAGCCGAGAGGTCATCCGGCGCCTTCTTGCCGCTGGATGGCGCGACGTTGGTCAAAAAGGCAGTCATCTTCAGTTTAAACACCTTGCGAAATCCGGCCGCGTGACCGTGCCTCATCCGGAACGGGACATTCCGATTGGCACGTTGCGCAGCATAGAAAAGCAAGCCGGCCTAAAGCTTAGGTAGCACATCATGCCGACCTATATCGCGCTTATCCACAAGGACGCGGAAAGCGACTATGGCGTTTCGTTTCCCGACCTGCCGGGTCTAGTGACCGCTGGCAAAGATCTCGACGAGGCTCGCGCGAGGGCCGAGGAAGCGTTGGCGATTCATCTTGGCGGGATGGCTGAGGATGACGAGACAGTTCCAGAACCCTCGTCCCTCGAAGCCATCATGTCAAACGTTGAGAATCGCGATGGCGTCGCGATCCTCGTGGACGTGCGGACAGCGCCGAAGATCGTCCAGATCGACGTTGCAATGCCGGAGGATGTTTTGAAGAGCGTCGACCGCTGCGCGGCGGAAAACGGTATGAACCGTTCTGGCTTTCTCGTTCACGCGGCAAAAAAGATCATCGAAGCAGTGTAAAATTGACGTTCCTGCTTTGGCGGGTCAATCCGCCGCCAAAGCCGCTTTGATCACTTCTGGCAGCAGCGTACTGCGGACCGAGTCCAGCGTGAGCGGTCCGATGAACTTGTAGGCGATGATCCCGTCGCCGCGCACGACAAAGGTCTCCGGCACGCCATAGACGCCGAAGTCGATGCCGACCCGTCCGGCGACATCGGCGCCGATGCGCGCATAAGGATCGCCGAGGTCTCCGAGAAACTTCGCCGCGTTGGCCGGGTCGTCCTTGTAGGCGAGGCCGACGAGCGTCGCGCCGTCCGGCAGGCCGCCGCGCGACAGCGCCAGCAGCGCCGGGTGCTCGTCGCGGCAGGGGACGCACCAGGAGGCGAACACGTTGACGAGCGTCGGATGGCCCTGTTTGAGCGCGGCGGTGTCGAGGCCGGGCGCGCCCGAGGCCGGATCGAGCGGCGGCAGCGAGAAAACCGGCGCCGGCTTGCCGACCAGCGCGGAGGGCAGCCGCGAGGGGTCGCCGCCGCGCAGATTGGCGAAGAACATCGCCGCCACGCCGGCGAAGACGAGGAGCGGCAGATAGACGAGCCAAAGCCGGCGGCGCGGCGGCAGCGCCTCGCTCGCCGTCACGGCGCGTCGCCCTCGCCGGGCCGCGCGGGAAAGCGCGCCAGCGTCTTTCGCAGCGTGCGATGATCGAAAACCAGCGCCGCGACCATTCCGATCACGATCGCCGCCGTCACCGTATAGGCGGCGACGATGAAGCCGAGATGCGCGCTCATCGCGCGCCGCCAGGCTCGAGCGTCAGCGCATGCGCGGGCGCGCGCTCGTCCGCCGCGGCGACAATCGAGAGCCGGCGCAGGCGCCGGCGCAGGATCTCGTTGCGGATCGCCATCAGGTGCAGCGTCAGGAAAAGCGTCGTCGCGGCGAGCGCCATGACGAGCAGCGGCCACAGCATGTCGAGGGCGATGGTCGGACCGCCGAGCCGGAACACGGACGCCGGCTGGTGCAGCGTGTTCCACCAGTCGACGGAAAACTTGATGATCGGAATGTTGACGACGCCGACGAGCGTCAGGATGGCGGCGGCGCGGGCGGCCTGCGCCGGCTCCTCGATCGTGCGCCACAGGGCGCAGAGGCCAAGATAGATCAAAAACAGCACCAGCACGGAGGTCAGGCGCGCATCCCATACCCACCAGGTTCCCCACATCGGCTTGCCCCATAGCGAGCCGGTGACGAGGCAGATGAAGGTGAAGCCGGCGCCGAGCGGCGCGGCGGCCTTTTGCGCGGCGTCGGCGAGCGGATGACGCCAAACGAGCGTGCCGAGGGCGGCGAGCGCCATGACGCCGTAGATGAACATCGCGAGCCAGGCGGCCGGCACGTGGATGAACATGATCCGCACCGTCTCGCCCTGCTGATAATCGGGCGGGGCGGCGATCAGCGCGCCGTAAAGCCCGATCGCGCCGAGCGCCGCCGTGAGCGCGCCGAGCCAGGGGATCAGCGCGCCGGCGAGGCGCAGGAAGTTGGCCGGGTTGGCGTAGCGCAGCATGACGAAAACCTAATGCGCGGCCCGTGCGATGTCCATTCACGAGACGCTCACTGATCGCTGCGCAGCGCCGCCGCGGCGGCGAACGGCGCCAGCGCCGCCGCGCCCAGGCTCAGCCCGCAGAGCGCCAGGAAGGGCGTGAGGAACGGGACCGTTCCGCCACCCGCCGCCGAGGCGGCGGAAACGCCGAAGATCAGCACCGGCGTTGTGAAAGGCAGCACAAGCACCGCCATCAGCAAGCCGCCGCGGCGCAGGCTGACGGTCAGCGCCGCGCCGATCGCGCCGATGAAGGCGAGCGCCGGCGTGCCGACGAAGAGCGTCGCGACCATTCCGGCGAGGCTTGCTCCGTCGAGCGCGAGCATGAGGCCGAGAAACGGCGCGGCGACGACCAGCGGCAGGCCGGTGGCGGTCCAATAGGCGAGGCATTTGACGACGACGACCAATTCAAGCGGCGCGTCGCCGAGGCGCAACAGGTCGAGCGAGCCGTCCTCGTGGTCGGCCTGGAACAGCCGGTCGAGGCCGAGCAGCGTCGCGAGCAGCGCGGCGATCCACAGGATCGCCGGACCGATGCGCGCGAGAAGGGCGAGGTCGGGGCCGATCGCGAACGGCGTGATCGTGACGAGGATCAGGAAGAAGACCACGCCCATCGCGCCGCCGCCGCCGATGCGCCGGCTCAGGGCAAGGTCGCGCACGAACAGCGCCCACAGCGCCTTCGTCACGCCGGCGTCCCCAGCCGCAGTTCGCGCGCCCGCGGCAGGCCGAGCGGCGCGTGAGTCGCCGCCAGGACGATGCCCCCCGCCGCCAGATGTTCGCCCATGATCCCGGCGAGGCGGCCGCGCGAGGCCTCGTCGAGCGCCGTCGCCGGCTCGTCGAGCAGCCAGAGCGGGCGGCCGGCGACGAGCAGGCGGGCGAGGGCGGCGCGGCGCTTCTGCCCGGCGGAGAGATAGCGAACCGGCAGGTCGGCGGCGTGGGCGAGCGCGAGGCGCTCCAAGGCCCCGCGCGGCGATAGGCCGCCGCCGCCGAGCGCGGCCGCCCAGAAGGCGAGGTTCTCGGCGGCGGTGAGCGAGGCCTTCTGCGCGTCGGCATGCGCGACGTAATGCGCGTGCACGCCGATTTCGCGATCCGCGCCGGCGCCTTCGAGCGCGATCACGCCCGCGGCCGGCGCCAGGAACCCTGCGATCGTGCGCAGCAAGGTCGACTTGCCGGCGCCGTTCGGCCCCACGATCGTCAGCGCCTCGCCACCTGCAATAGTGAAATTGAGGCCGGCCGCCAGCGCGCGTCCGCCGCGCGTCAGCGAAAGGCCGGCGACCCGCAATCGGAGAGCCTCTGGAAACGGGGTCGCGGGCAAGCGGCGCTCAAGTCGGCGAAGACCGCGAGTGTGTAGCGCCTGTCGCGGGAATTATCTATAAGCCCGGCATTCACGCGAACGGGGCGCCCGGACATGTCGGTTGACAGCTACAAATGCCGCAAGACCTTGGTGGTCGGAACGAAGACCTACCACTACTTCTCGCTGAAACAGGCGGAAAAGAACGGGCTCAGCGGCGTTTCGAAGCTGCCGTATTCGATGAAGGTCCTGCTCGAGAACCTGCTGCGCTTCGAGGACGGACGCTCGGTCACGAAAGAGGACATCGCCGGGGTCGCCGAGTGGGTCGTCAACAAAGGCAAGACCGAGAAGGAAATCGCCTTCCGCCCCGCCCGCGTGCTGATGCAGGATTTCACCGGCGTGCCGGCCGTCGTCGATCTTGCGGCGATGCGCGACGCGGTGACGAAGCTTGGCGGCAGCGCCGATAAGGTCAACCCCCTCGTTCCCGTCGACCTCGTCATCGACCATTCCGTCATCGTCGACGCGTTCGGCTCGAACAAGGCCTTCAAGAAGAACGTCGAACTCGAATATCAGCGCAACGGCGAGCGCTACCAGTTCCTGAAATGGGGCCAGGGGGCCTTCGACGACTTCTCGGTCGTGCCGCCCGGCACCGGCATCTGCCACCAGGTCAACCTCGAATATCTGGCGCAGACGGTTTGGACGAAGAAGGAGAAATATCAGCCCGCGCGCGGCAAGGCCTCGACCGTCGAGGTCGCCTATCCCGACACGCTGGTCGGCACCGATTCGCACACCACGATGGTCAACGGCCTCGCCGTGCTCGGCTGGGGCGTCGGCGGCATCGAGGCGGAGGCCTGCATGCTCGGCCAGCCGCTCTCCATGCTGCTGCCGGAAGTCATCGGCTTCCGGCTCAGGGGCGCTCTCAAGGAGGGCGTCACCGCGACCGACCTGGTGCTCACCGTCACGCAGATGCTGCGCAAGAAAGGCGTCGTCGGCAAGTTCGTCGAGTTCTTCGGCGACGGCCTCGACCATCTGTCGCTCGCCGACCGCGCGACGATCGGCAACATGGCGCCCGAATACGGCGCCACTTGCGGCTACTTTCCCATCGACGCCGCGACGATCGACTACCTCGCGACCTCCAACCGCAAGAGCGCGCGGGTCGATCTCGTCGAGAAATACGCCAAGGCGCAGGGCCTGTTCCGCACGGCGAAGGCGCCCGATCCCGAATTTACCGACACGCTCGAACTCGATCTCGCCGAAGTGGTCCCCTCGATGGCCGGACCGAAGCGACCCGAAGGCCGTCAGCCGTTGGAGGCGATCGGCGCCGGCTTCGAGAAGGCGATGGACAGCGAGTATCGCCGAGGCGACGAGCAGAGAAGGCGCTTTCCGGTCGCGGGCGCCAACCACGATCTCGGCCACGGCGACGTGGTGATCGCGGCGATCACGTCCTGCACCAACACGTCGAACCCCAACGTGCTGATCGCCGCCGGTCTCCTTGCGCGCAACGCCGCCGCCAGGGGCCTGCGGCCCAAGCCCTGGGTGAAGACGTCGCTCGCGCCGGGTTCGCAGGTCGTCGGCCAATATCTCGCCGACTCCGGCCTGCAGCCCTCGCTCGACAAGCTGGGCTTCAACCTCATCGGCTACGGCTGCACGACCTGCATCGGCAATTCGGGTCCGCTTCCGGAGGCGATCTCGCAGGCGATCAACGACAACAACATCGTCGCGGGCGCCGTGCTCTCGGGCAACCGCAACTTCGAGGGCCGGGTCAATCCGGACGTGCAGGCGAACTATCTCGCCTCGCCGCCGCTCGTCGTCGCCTATGCGCTCGCCGGCAACCTCTACATGGACCTGACGAGCGAGCCGCTCGGCGAGGGCAAGGACGGCAAACCGGTCTATCTCCGCGACATCTGGCCGACGACGAAGGAGATCGACGGCTATATCCGCAAGTACGTCACCAAGAAGGTGTTCAAGGAGCGCTACGCCGACGTCTTCAAGGGCGATTCGAACTGGCGCAAGGTGAAGGCGCCGGCGGGCGAGACGTTCGAGTGGAGCATCAACTCCACCTACGTGCAGCATCCGCCCTATTTCGAGGGCATGACGATGACGCCCGACAAGGTGGAGGACATCGTCGACGCGCGCATCCTCGCGCTCTTCGGCGACAAGATCACCACCGACCACATCTCTCCCGCAGGCTCGATCAAGTTCGCGTCGCCGGCCGGCAAATGGCTTAGCGAACGGCAGGTGCGCGAGGGCGACTTCAACCAGTACGGCACGCGGCGCGGCAACCATGAAGTGATGATGCGCGGCACCTTCGCCAACATCCGCATCAAGAACTTCATGAACGAGGGCGCCGACGGCGCCGTCGCCGAAGGCGGCCTGACGACCCACTATCCTTCGGGCGAGAAGATGTCGATCTACGACGCTGCGGTGAAATACGCAGAAGAGCGGACGCCGCTCGTCATCTTCGCCGGCGAGGAGTACGGCAATGGCTCGTCGCGCGACTGGGCGGCCAAAGGCACGCGGCTGCTCGGCGTGCGCGCCGTCGTCTGCGAGAGCTTCGAGCGCATCCATCGCTCGAACCTCGTCGGCATGGGCGTGCTGCCGATGACCTTCGAGCCGGGGACGTCCTGGCGGTCGCTGGGCGTCAAGGGCGACGAACTCGTCACCATCCACGGGCTCGGCGAGACGCTGAAGCCGCGCCAGATGATGGAGATGACGGTCAAGTTCGCCGACGGCGCCACGAAGCAGGTTCCGCTGCTCTGCCGCATCGCGACGCTCGACGAGCTCGAATACTTCCGTCACGGCGGCATCATGCAATACGTGCTGCGCCAACTGGCGGCGTAGCCGCCTCGCGGAGACATACGGCAAGGCCGCCGGCGATCGGGCGGCCTTCTGCTTTGGGGCGTGGCGCGCGCGGCGTCCGCTCGAAAGACGAACGCCGACCGTCCTACTTCCAGGCGGCCTGCACGTAGCTCGTGTCGAAGAACTTGGCGATCGGCGGAACCGGGGCGGTCAGGTCTCCGAAATCGACCAGCGCGTCGCTCATCTTCCTATAGACGGATTCGTCGACGAGGCCGGTGCGGCTGAACGCGTGGATCTTGCCGATGAAGTAATCGTAGGTGTCGGAGGCGTCGCCGCGGTCGCTCCTCGAATATTGCACGAGGATGTCGAGCGCCTTCGCCTTGTTCTGCGGATCGTAAAGCCAATTCACCGCGCGGGCGTAGGCCTTCACGTAGCCTTCGATCGCCGGCCGATGCGCGGCCGCCCAAGCGGTGTTGACGGCCATCACGGTGAACGGAAAGCCCGGCAGCGTCGCCTGCACGTCGCCGAGGTTGGTGTAGCCCGCCGCCGCGGCGCGGGACGTGAACGGCGGATAGAGGATGGCGGCGTCGGCTCCGCCGCCGACAAGCGCCGCGAAGCGGTCCGGCGTCGCCTTGGCGTAGATGAAATCGACGTCGGAGGTCTTCAGGCCGGCCGCTTCCAGGAACGGCCGCGTGTAGATGAGCGTCACGTCTTTCGCGCCGCCGATGCTCATCGTCTTGCCCTTGAGGTCGGCGACCTTTTTGATCGCCGGCTTGGCGAAGATGGCGTAGGGCGGCTCGCCAACGCAGTTGAGGATGATCTTGACCGGCGCACCCTGGTTGGCGGCGCGCACGAAGTCCGGGAAGCCGCTGTAGCCGAGATTGATCGAACCGGCGGCGACTTGCGTCGCAGCGGTCGCTCCAACCGTCACCAAGTCGAGATCGACGCCGTTGTCCTTGAACCAGCCGAAACTGGCGGCGACGTATTCCGGCCATTCCAGCGCGCCAGGGGAGACGATCCCCTCGGAAATCGCGGTTTGCGCCCGCGCCGGGCCGACCGCCGCAAGCGACGCGAGGCCGAGCGATGCGGCGATGATGCAGATTTGCAGATGCCGACGATGCGTCAGTCGCATAGGATCCTCCTTGAGCAATCCGCAGCGGGATCGGCGTCGTGGAGCGGCGACCCCCGCCTCTACCGATGCGACTTGGCGACAAGTCTGTCCACCCCCGGCTTGATCGGCCGAGGACGCCGGCCGCCGCTCTTGCGGCCTCGCGGGCGGATCCCTATCACACGCGCGAAAACGTCGAAGGGAACCATCCATGGCGACTTACAAGATTTTGCTGCTGCCCGGCGACGGCATCGGCCCGGAGGTCGCGGCGGAAGTCGAGAAGGTCGCGGCCTGCCTGAGCGACCAGGGCGTGGCTCACTTCGAGTTCGAGCGCGGCCTCGTCGGCGGCGCGGCCTACGACGCGCACGGCGCAGCGATCTCGGAAGCGGATATGACGCTCGCGCACGAGGCGGACGCGATCCTGTTCGGCGCCGTCGGCGGCCCGAAGTGGGACGGCGTCCCCTACGATGTGCGGCCGGAGGCCGGCCTTCTGCGTCTGCGCAAAGACCTCGAACTGTTCGCCAATCTACGCCCGGCGATCTGCTATCCGGCGCTCGCCGACGCCTCCTCGCTCAAGCGGGAGATCGTCGAAGATCTCGACATCATGATCGTGCGCGAACTGACCGGCGGCGTCTATTTCGGCGAGCCCAAGCAGATCATCGATCTCGGCAACGGTCAGAAGCGCGGCATCGACACGCAAGTCTACGATACCTACGAGATCGAGCGGATCGGTCGCGTCGCGTTCGAACTCGCGCGCAAGCGCCGCAACAAGATCACCTCGTCCGAGAAGCGCAACGTGATGAAATCGGGCGTGTTGTGGAACGAGGTGATGACGGCGCTGGCCAAGCGCGAGTTCCCTGACGTGGCCTGCGAGCACCAACTCGCGGATTCCCTCGGCATGCAGTTGGTGCGCTGGCCCAAACAATTTGACGTGATCGTGACCGACAATCTGTTCGGCGACATGCTGTCGGACATCGCGTCGATGCTGACGGGCTCGCTCGGGATGCTGCCCTCCGCTTCGCTGGGCGAAACGAACCCGAAAACCGGCAAACGCAAAGCGTTGTACGAGCCGGTGCACGGCTCCGCGCCCGACATCGCGGGCCAAGGGATCGCCAACCCGATCGCGATGATCGGCTCGCTGGGGATGGCGCTTCGCTATTCATTCGGGCTAGGCGAGGCCGCCGGCGCGCTCGAAGCGGCCGTCGCCGAAGCGTTGGACCGGGGCGTCCGCACCGCGGACATTCGCGGCGATGCCAAAACCATTGCGTCGACCGCTCAAATGGGCGATGCAATCGTCGACGCTCTCCGCCAGCGCGCCTGAATGGCCGACTCGACGCAAGAGCCGCGCTTTCGGCGCGGCTCTTGACCATATCAGCGGATCAGAAGCGAAGCTGCGGTTGGTTATTCGGCAACTCGAACGGCTGCGGAAGCGTCTCCGCCCCATAGCTGTTCGGAGCGCGGCCCAACGTCGGATTTGGCGCGAAGAACGTTGAGTCGTAAACATATCGAGCTTCCGTGCCGACCGGCACGATATTGCCGGTATCGGTGAACGGCCGACCCGTGACGGTCAAGGGACGCGCGGAATTTACTGCGCGGACCTTATGGGGTTGAGCCTCGGCGATCGCTGAACCGGCGAGGAGGGCTGCGAGGCCTGTGGCCGCTGCAGCAAGAGTGAGTTTAAAGTGTGTCATGCGCCAACAACGTCCCCATCGCCATCCGGTTCCCTAGCCTAATCTAGACTGTTCGCCGGCGACGGGAAGCTGGGTCATCGGCGCGAGGGTGGTTTTCGCGGGATGTCGCCGCCGCGCAACGGCGGCTTGCCGACGCCTGGATCGAGCCAGGACGTTTTCTGAACCCGGCCGCGTTGGCCGCCGCAGCCCTCGCCGCGGCCCTGTTCGGCGGCGACGAAGAAGCGGGCGAGCGGCTGATCGTCGCCGGCCGAGACGAGATCGAGCCGGTCGAGGACGCAGGCGAGCGTGCGACGGTCCATCGGGCGACCCGGCGCGCCGCAGGCGTAGCCCGCGATCCGCAGACCCGGCGCCGGCGCTTCGAGCCGATAACCGAGACAGGCCGCCTCGCCTCGAGGCGACGTGAGCGAAATATCCGCCGTTTCGAAGGCGCCGAACCGCGTCGCCATGCCGCCCGGCTGCGCGCTATGCGTGACGGCGAGACCGGCTTGCGCGGCGAGCCGCGCCATGTCGACGAAGAAGCGCGGATGCGGCGCGGCTTCCTGGCCGATGCGGTAGATGGCGAGGCGCAGGCTCGGCTCGTCGCCCGGTGAAGCCGGCCCAAACGCCAGCGTGTCCTCCCGGCCGCCGCCGGCGACGTTGCGTCGCGCCGCATAGAGGCGAGGTTCGCGGCCGAACTCCGCGCTTTCGAGCGCATAGAAGCGTAATGGCGCCGCAACGTCGATCCATGCGGCGTCTTGCTTCGCGGCGCGCGCGTGCGATCCCGGCGCAGGGCGCAGCGCGGCGACCGCCGCTGCGAGGCCGCCCACCATAGCGAGCGCCGCGAGGAAGCTCCATACGGCATGCCGGGCGCGGCCGCCGAGGCGAAGCCATGACGCCAACCGCAGGACGGATCGCAGGTTCGTATCGAAAGCCAGGGCCTCGAGCCCCGGCGCGCTCCACACGCTCATGACGCAATCCCGGCCCGTATCCGGGCTTCGTTTCCACGCGGCGATGCTGGAAGCGGGGAATGAGCGGCGGGTTACTCGCGGTGGTTAACGATTGGCAGGGTCAACGAGGCCTTAAGCCGCGCGCGCCGGCGCTCGGCGACCGCCAGCGAGTGGCGAGTGGCCCGCAAGCGCCTTATATCCACGGGTGCGGACGAAAACCGATGGAGACGCGCATGGTGAAGGCAGTTTGGAACGGGAAGACGATCGCCGAATCCGACAAGACGGTCGTCGTCGAGAACAATCACTATTTTCCGATCGAATCGGTGCAGCGCGATCTTTTGAAGCCGAGCGACACCACTTCGCGCTGCCCGTGGAAGGGACTGGCGAATTATTACACGATCGCCGCGGACGGCGCGGAGAACAAGGACGCCGCCTGGTATTACGCCCAACCGTTCGATGCGGCGGCGCAGATCAAGGATCACGTCGCCTTCTGGAAAGGCGTGCAGGTCAGCTAGTTAGCGCGCCGCCCGACGCGCCCGCGCGTCAGACCAGCGCGCCATGGCAATGCTTGAATTTCTTGCCTGAGCCGCAGGGGCAGGGCTCGTTGCGGCCGACCTTGCCCCAGCTTTGAGGGTTCCTCGGGTCGCGCAGCAGCGTCTCGCCGTCGTGGTCGGCGAGGGCGAGCGTCGTGACGCCCAGCGCCTGCGGCGCGAGCCCGCCGTCGGCGATCAGCGCGTTGATTCCCTCGATGCGCTCTCTGTCCTCGGCGCTCGGCTCCTCGAACCTGGGCTCGGGGGTCGCAGGCTGCTCGTAGGCGACTTCCACGCGCATCAACTGCGCGGTCGCGACCTCGTGCCAGCGGTTGATCAGCCCGTTGAAGAGTTCGAAGGCTTCGGACTTGTATTCGTTGAGCGGATCGCGCTGCGCATAGCCGCGCCAGCCGATGACCTGACGTAGATGATCGAGCATGACGAGATGCTCGCGCCAGAAATGGTCGAGCACCTGGAGCACGATCTGCTTTTCGACGTAGCGGCTGAGATCGGTCGAGTTCTTCTCCACGCGCGCGGCGTAGGCCTCGTCAGCGGCCTTCTGCAGCCGCTCGACGATCTCCTCGCCGCCGATGCCCTCTTCCTTCGCCCAATCGGCGACGGGGAAATCGAGATTGAGATGCTCCTTGATCTCCGCGTCGAGGCCGGCGACGTCCCATTGATCGGGATAGGCGTCTTTGGCGATGTGGCGGCTGACGATCTCGTCGACGACGTTGGCGCGGAAGTTCGACACCGTCTCTTCGAGCGAATCCTGCGCCATCATCTCGCGGCGCTGCTCGAACACGACCTTGCGCTGGTCGTTCATAACGTTGTCGTACTTGAGGATGTTCTTGCGCATGTCGAAGTTGCGCGCTTCGACCTTTTGCTGCGCCTTCTCCAACGCCTTGTTGACCCACGGATGAATGATCGCCTCGTCTTCCTTCAGGCCGAGGCGCTTCAGCATCGTGTCCATGCGCTCGGAGCCGAAGATGCGCATGAGGTCGTCTTCGAGCGACAAGAAGAACTTCGACCGGCCGGGATCGCCCTGGCGGCCGGAGCGTCCGCGCAACTGGTTGTCGATGCGGCGGCTCTCGTGGCGTTCGGTGCCGATGATGTAGAGACCGCCGGCGGCGATCGCCTGCTCCTTGAAGGCGGCGACCTCGGCGCGGATTTCGGTTTCCGTCGCCTCTCGCGCCGCCGCGTCCTCGATCCCGGCGCATTCCTGCGACACGCGCATATCGGCGTTGCCGCCGAGCTGGATGTCGGTGCCGCGGCCGGCCATGTTGGTGGCGACGGTGATCGCGCCCGGCACGCCCGCCTCGGCGACGATATAGGCTTCCTGCTCGTGGAAGCGCGCGTTCAGCACGGCGAAGAGCTTCGAAGGGCGCCCCTCGCGCGCCGCAGCGTAGAGGCCCTGCAAACCGGCGGGGTCCTGAAAGTCGATGAGCTTGTAACCCTCGCTCACCAGGTGATCGGCCAATTGCTCCGACTTTTCGATCGACGTGGTGCCGACGAGCATCGGCTGCATCTTGGAGCCGGCCGCCTCGATCTCGCGCACGATGGCTTTCAGCTTCTCGGCGCCGGAGCGGTAGACCTCGTCGTCTTCGTCGATGCGTTGCACCGGCCGGTTGGTCGGGATCTCGACGACGTCGAGATTGTAGATCTCGGCGAATTCGTTGGCCTCCGTCGCGGCGGTGCCCGTCATGCCGGCGAGCTTGCGGTAGAGGCGGAAATAATTCTGGAAGGTGATCGAGGCGAGCGTCACGTTCTCGGGCTGAACCTGCACGTGTTCCTTGGCTTCGAGCGCCTGATGCAGTCCTTCCGAATAGCGACGGCCCGGCATCATGCGCCCGGTGAATTCGTCGATGATGACGACCTCTCCGTTGCGGACGATGTAGTCCTTGTCGCGGTGGAACAGCGTGTGCGCCTTCAGGCCTTGCTGGACGTGATGCACGATCGTGACGTTGCCCGCGTCATACATCGAGCCCTCGCGCAGCAAGCCAGTCTCCGCCAGCAACTCCTCGATATATTCGTTGCCGGCCTCGGTCAGATTGGCGGTGCGCTGCTTCTCGTCGACCTCGTAATGCTCCTTGCCGAGACGCGGGATCAGCGTGTCGATCTGATTGTAAAGCTCGGACTTGTCTTCCGACGGCCCTGAAATGATGAGCGGCGTGCGCGCCTCGTCGACCAGGATCGAGTCCACCTCGTCGACGATCGCGAAATGGTGGCCCCGCTGCACCATCTGCGACAACTCGTATTTCATGTTGTCGCGCAGATAGTCGAAGCCGAATTCGTTGTTCGTTCCGTAGGTGATGTCGCAAGCGTAGGCCGCGCGACGCTGCTCGTCGTCGAGGCCATGGACGATCACCCCGACGGTGAGGCCGAGGAACGTATAGATCTGCCCCATCCAGGCGGAGTCGCGGCTGGCGAGGTAGTCGTTGACGGTGACGACGTGAACGCCTTTGCCGGAGAGCGCGTTGAGATAAGTGGCGAGCGTCGCGACCAGCGTCTTGCCCTCGCCGGTGCGCATCTCGGCGATCGCGCCTTCGTGCAGCACCATGCCGCCGACCAACTGACGATCGAAGTGCGTCTGCTTGAGCGTCCGCGTCGCCGCCTCGCGCACGGTGGCGAACGCGGGAACCAGCAGGTCGTCGATGGTTTTGCCGGCAGCAAGGTCTGCGCGGAACGCGTCCGTGCGCGCCCGCAGCGCCTCGTTGGACAGCGCCGCCGTCTCCGCCTTCTGGGCGTTGATGGCGGCGACTTTCGGATCGTAGGTCTTGATGCGGCGGTTGTTGGCGGAGCCAAACAAACTGCGCGCGAGCGCACCGAGCATAGATGCTGTTTCCTTGTCAGGGCGCCCGGCGCCGGCGCCCGGAAAACCGCGAATGAGATAGGAGGGGGGTCCGGCCTTGTCAATCAGAGGCCGGGCTGCCCGCGCGCCAACCTATTTCAAGAACACGTAAATATCGACTTCGAGGTCGGTGTCGTCCGTGCCTTTCGGAAGCGTCAGATATTCCTCGAGGAAGAGGTTCTTGGCCTCCAAGCCCTTTTCGTCAAGATAAGCGGTGATCGCCTCGTAGCTGGTATCGATGTCGTCGTAGGAGCCGCGATGCTCGAACTTCATCGCCTTGCCCGCCGGCGTCTCGGCGAGCGTCACGCCCTGGCCGAGGCTTAGCGGTGGGTCCGGCCTGACGGCGAGCGGCGTCATCGCGGTGAATTTGAAGCCCTGATCGTCGGTCTCGGTGAACACGGCGATCGGCTTGCCGCCAGGCTGCAGGCCGACGCGCCCCATCTCTCCACGAAGCGTGTCGAGCGCGCCCATGACCGTCTGCAAACCCGTATCCCACTGCGCCGAGCCGCTTAGCGTCAACGCGGGACGCGCGGCGAGATCGACCGCCACGACCGCGCCGGCGTCGGCGGACGCAGGCGCCTGATCGTCCGCCGGATTGCGCTGGGGCGACGCGCCGGCGGCCGCGGGCGCCGGGGGCGCGGCGATGGTGGGAGCGGGCGGTGCGGCGCTTTGCGCGCGCACGGGCGCCGCGAAGAGCGCGAGAGCGCCGGCCAGCAGGACCGAACACGCGAAGCGGGTCGTCAGACGATGGGCGAGCATGACAGGCCTCCGGCCGGTCTCGAAAGCGCGGCGGGTGAATCTACGCGGCATTTACGCGCAGGCTTCGGACAAATCCAAGGCGGCGCGGTCAGGTCGGCCGGCGGCGCCTGTCCGTTCGGGGTTGCCGGCCCGCTCGCCGCGGGACTATGGCTGGCGGCGTCCGCGACCCGCGGCCTCAGGCGGCGCTCATGAGTTCGCTGGTTCGCCATCCCTTCGCCAAGATGAACGGCATCGGCAACGAGATCGTCGTGCTCGACCTGCGCGGATCGGCCGCCGAGGTCACGCCCGCCGCGGCGCGCGCCATCGCGGCGGCGCCCGGCCTCGCCTACGATCAACTCATGGTGATCCACGATGCGCGGACGCCCGGCGTCGCAGCCTTCCTGCGCATCTTCAACAACGACGGCTCGCTTTCGGCGGCTTGCGGCAACGGCGCGCGCTGCGTCGCCTTCTGGATGGCGCGCGGCGGCGACGCGCGCCGCCTTGTGCTGGAGACCGACGCCGGCCTCATCGACTGCGCACGCGAAAGCGAATGCGTCTTCACGGTCGACATGGGCGCGCCACGGCTCGGCTCGACCGACGTTCCGCTGCGCGATGCGGTCGCCGACACGCGCCATGTCCCGACGCCGCAGGCGATCGCCGGCGTTCCTGCGACGTTCTCGGCGCTCAGCATGGGCAACCCGCACGCGGTCTTCTTCGTCGCCGATCCGGCGGCGGTCGACCTCGCGACCGTGGGACCGCGGCTCGAGACCGACATGCTGTTCCCGCAAAAGGCCAACATCTCCTTCGCTCGGGTCGCCTCCCGCGAGCGTCTCGTCCTGCGTGTGTGGGAGCGCGGGGCCGGGGCGACGCGCGCCTGCGGCACGGCGGCCTGCGCGTCGCTCGTCGCGGCCGCGCGGGCGGATCTCGCGGCGCGCGAGGCGACCGTGACGCTGCCCGGCGGCGACCTGCGCATCGCCTGGCGCGAGACCGACGGCCACGTGCTGATGAGCGGCCCGGTCGAATTGGAGTTCAAGGGCGCGCTCGATCCCGCGGTCTTCGCGCAAGCGCCGCCATGAGCGCGGAAGCCGATGTGGAGACGGTCGCCTTCGGCTGCCGTCTCAACCTCCTCGAAGCGGAGACGATGCGCGGCGCGGCCGAAGACGCCGCCTGCGGGCGCCCGCTCGTCATCGTCAACACCTGCGCGGTGACGGGCGAAGCGATGCGCCAGGCGCGCCAGGCGATCCGCCGCATCGGCCGCGAGAGGCCGCAGGCGCGCCTCGTCGTCACCGGCTGCGGCGCGCAGATTGCGCCGAACGATTTCGCCGCCATGCCGGAGGTGGCCAACGTCGTCGGCAACGCCGCCAAGCGCCAGGCCGAGACCTGGGCGCGGCTCGACGATCTGCCGCGGGTCCACGTGGGCGCGGTCGCGCGCGGACCGCTGGGCGCCGCGCATGTGGTCGACGGTCGCACCCGCGCTTTCGTCGAGGCGCAGAACGGCTGCGACCATTCTTGCACCTTCTGCATCATCCCGCTGGGGCGCGGCGCCGCGCGTTCGGCGCCCGCCGCCGACCTCGTCGCTCGCGTCCGCACGCTTGTCGAAGCGGGCGCGAAGGAGGTCGTGCTCACCGGCGTCGATCTGACGAGTTGGGGCGACGATCTCGCCGGCCGGCCGCGGCTCGGCGCGCTCGTGCGCGCGATTTTGCGCGCGGTTCCCGAGCTTGCGCGATTGCGCCTGTCCTCGATCGATTGCGTCGAAGCGGGCGACGATCTCTTCGCCGCCTTTGCGGAAGAGGAACGGCTCATGCCGCATCTGCATCTGTCGCTGCAGGCGGGCGACGACCTCATCCTGAAGCGCATGAAGCGGCGGCATTCGCGCGCCGACGCGGTGGCCTTCTGCGCGCGGCTGCGGCGGTTGCGGCCCGACATCGTCTTCGGCGCCGACCTGATCGCGGGGTTTCCGACCGAGAGCGAGGCGATGGCGGCGGGCTCTCTCGCGCTGGTCGAAGACTGCGGGCTGACGCACCTGCACGTGTTCCCGTTCTCGCCGCGCGAAGGGACACCCGCGGCGCGCATGCCGCAGGTCGCTCGCGCGGTCGCCAAGGCGCGCGCGGCGCAGTTGCGCGACAGGGGACGGCGCGCGCTCGCGGCGCATCTCGCCGCGCAGACGGGGCGGCGGCTCGCCGTGCTGACGGAGAACGGCGGTCTCGCGCGAGCGCCGGATTTCACGCTTGTGCGCACGCCCGGCGTCGCAGCGGGGCGGCTGATCGAGGTCGGCATCGTCGGCGCGGATGCGGCGGCGCTGATCGCCGCTCAAGCGGGCTGAGGCTCGCGAACGGGGCCATAGCCGCACCACGCGAGCGCCGCGTCCATATGCGCCGGCGGCGCCGCCTCGACCTCGATCGGCGGCCTGTTCTTGTAGAGCGGAACGACCACCCTGCGCGCATGCAGGTGCAGGCCGGGACCGCGCGCGCGCAAGCCGGCGCCATAGACCGGGTCGCCGAGGATCGGCCAGCCCATGGCGGCGCAATGGACGCGGAGCTGGTGCGTGCGCCCGGTCAGCGGCTCCAGCGCCAGCCAGGCGAGCGGGCGGCCGTCCGCGTCCGCCGCGCGTCCGAGCGCACGCCAGCGCGTTTGCGAAGGAAGGCCGAACGGATCGACCTTCATCCACCAGCCGCGCTGCGCGTCGAGGCGCGCCAGCGGCAGATCGATCAGCCCTTCGTCAGGCGGCGCGCCTTCGACGACCGCCCAGTAGGTCTTGCCGATCTTGCCCTGCTTGAACAGGAGCCCCAGCCGCTCCAGCGCCTTGCGGTGACGCCCCAGGACCAGACAGCCGGAGGTGTCGCGGTCGAGCCGATGGGCGAGCGCCGGCGCGCGCGGCAGGCCGAAGCGGAGCGCGTCGAAATGCGCCTCCAAATTGTCGCCGCCTTTGGGGCCTTGATGAACGGCGACGCCGGCCGGCTTGTCGACCACCAGCATGAGCGCGTCGCGATAGAGCAGTCGGGCGGCCAAGTCTTCCAACGTCATGACCAAGTCTTCCGATGTCATGACCAAGCCTTCCGATCTCGTGGCCGGCAGGATATGGGGATCGGGCGATATGGCCAAATGCGACGACGGACCGAAGCGAGCATGAGCGACGACGACGCGCGCGCCAGCGAAGCCAAGAAGCCGGGCCTCTTCGGCCGTCTGTTCGGCGGCCGCAGCGAGGAGGCGACCGCCCCTCCGGCGCCGCCGCTGACCGAACGCGCCGCGCTGGCGGCCTCCGGGCTCGCGCCCGCGCCGCCTGTCGCGGAGGAGCCGAAGCGCGGCTGGTGGCGGCGGCTGCGCGACGGCCTGGCGCGCTCGTCGGGGGCGCTGGGCGAGGGCATCGCGGGCATCTTCACCAAGCGCAAGCTCGACGCCGCGATGCTCGACGAGCTTGATGACGTGTTGATCCAGGCCGACCTCGGCGTTGCGACGGCGACCCGCATTCGCGACGCGGTCGGCGCGGGCCGGTACGACCGCGAGATCGCTCCCGAGGAGGTCAAGGACGTGCTGGCCTCCGAGGTCGAGAAGACGCTGGCGCCGGTGGCGCGCCCGCTCGTCGTCGACCCGGCGCGCCGGCCGTTCGTCATCCTCGTCGTCGGCGTCAACGGCTCCGGCAAGACGACCACGATCGGCAAATTGGCGGCGCAATTCCGCGGCGAGGGCCGCAAGGTGATCCTGGCTGCGGGCGATACGTTCCGCGCCGCCGCCATCGAGCAGTTGCAGGTCTGGGGCGCGCGCATCGGCGCGACGGTCGTCGCGCGGCCGCGCGGCGCGGACGCGGCCGGCCTCGCCTTCGATGCGATCCAAGAGGCCCGCGCGGCAGCCGCCGACGTGCTGTTGATGGACACCGCCGGGCGGCTGCAGAACCGCGCCGAACTGATGGCCGAACTCGAGAAGATCATCCGCGTCATGAAGAAGGTTGACGCCGACGCGCCGCACGCCACGCTGCTCGTGCTTGACGCGACCGTCGGACAGAATGCGTTGAGCCAGGTCGAGATTTTCGGCAAGGTCGCCGGCGTCACCGGCCTGGTGATGACCAAGCTCGACGGCACGGCGCGCGGCGGCATCCTCGTCGCCATCGCCGATCGATTCAAGCTGCCGGTGCATTTCATCGGCGTCGGCGAAGGCCCCGACGACCTCGAGCCGTTCGAGGCGCGCGATTTCGCGCGCGCCATCGCCGGGTTCGACGCGTAAGGTCGCGGCGCGATTCAGGAGGCATGGACAAGCGTATGATCACAGGGCCGCGCAAGCAGAATCCAGGGCTGAAACTCGCGCTCGAAATGGGGCCGCTGGTCCTGTTCTTCGTCGCGAACGCCAAGTACGGGATCTTTCCCGCGACCGCGGCGCTGATGATCGGCGTCGTCGCCGCGCTTATCGCCTCCTGGATCCTTACCCGCCATGTGCCGGTGATGCCGCTCGTCACGGCGGTGGCGGTGGTGTTCTTCGGCGCTCTCACATTCATCTTCCAGGACGATCTCTTCATCAAGTTGAAGCCGACCATCGTGAACTCCCTGTTCGGCGCGGCGCTGCTCGGCGGCCTCGTCCTAGGCAAGCCGTTGCTGCCGATCGTCCTCGACAGCGTCATGAATCTGACGGAAGCCGGCTGGCGCATCCTGACGTTGCGCTGGGGCCTGTTCTTCTTCCTGCTCGCCGGGCTCAACGAAATCGTGTGGCGGACGCAGTCGACAGACTTCTGGGTTTCCTTCAAGGTGTTCGGGACGATGCCGCTGACGATCGTCTTCGCGCTGTCGCAAGTGCCCCTCATCCTGAAACACGAACTCAAGGCGGAGCCCGAAGCGGCGGCGGATAATTGGTGATCGTCGAGCTTGCCGCGCCGGCTCGCCCGGCGAATGGCGCGCGCCTTCAAAAATCCGCACTATCTTCCTGTTGCGAAGCTTCACGGTCTTTGTTAGCGTTTTGTTCCAGGCGAAAGGCGTCGTGAACCCAGATCCTGCAACGTCCCGGCGGCTCGCCGCGTTAGCTCGTTACGAGATCCTCGATACGGATTCTGAGCCGGGATTCGACGACCTCGTCGCGATCGCAGCCCATGTTTGCTCGACCCCCGTCGCTCTCGTCAGCCTGGTCGCCCGCGAGCGTCAGTGGTTCAAGGCGAAAATTGGCATCGACGCGTGCGAAACGCCGATCGGATCGTCGGTGTGCGCATATGTTCTCGGCCAGACCGAGCTTCTGGTCATTCCCGATCTCATGCTGGACGATCGGACGAAGGACAACCCGCTTGTCGCCGGCGAACCGCGCATTCGGTTCTATGCGGGCGCTCCTCTCACGACGCCGCAAGGCGTGGCGATCGGCGCGCTTTGCGTGATCGACGTCAAGCCGCGGCCCGAAGGGCTGAACGATGTTCAGCGCAGCGTCCTGGAGAAGCTGGCGCGGCAGGCGGTGGTCCAGATGGAATTGCGCATGATGGTTCGGGCGCAGGCCGACATCGCTGCGGTGGAGCGCGGCGCCTACGAATCAAGTCAGGCCCGCGCCGAGGCCACCGAACGGGAGATGGTCGCGCTGCGGGAACGCAGCGAGCGCTCGCGCATCGCCGAGGAAGCCGGCCGCATCGGAACGTTCGAGATCGAGATTGCGACGAACACACTCTTCGCCTCAGCGGAGTTCTGCCGGATTTTCGGATCGCCGGTCGGCGACTCGTTCGAAGCCTCCGTGTTCGAGAAGTTGATCGTCTTCGATGACAGGGGCGCCGGTTCGAATCCGCAAACGCGCAGGGATGGCAGCGCGGCGCCCGATGTCGTCTATCGCATCCGACGCGCCAGCGACGGGCAGATGCGCTGGATCGAGCGGCGAGCCGAATTCCTGCGCGACACGAGCGGCGGGGTCGTCAGCATGATCGGGACCGCCCACGACGTGACCGACCTGAAAAGGCTTCAAAAACAGCAGGAGGCGCTTCTCGAATTGGGCGACCGGCTGCGCGAAGCCGCAAACGTGTCCGTCGCTGTCGTCGCCGTCGCCGAAATTCTCGGGCGAACGCTGGCGGTATCCCGGACGGGCTACGCGCACATCGACATGAAGAGCGACCGCTTCACGGTGGAGCGCGATTGGACGGCGCCAGGCGTCCTATCGCTGCGGGGCGGGCGCTCCCTGGCGCCGTTCGGCAAAACCATCGACCGCCTCAGTCAGGGTCAGTTGGTCGTCGTTTCGAACATTCCCGCCGCCGACTGGCTCGGCGAGGACCGGGCGGCCTATGCGCGGATCGGCGTCGACGCGCAGATCAACGTGCCGCTGATGCAGAGGGACGCTTTGGTCGGCGTGCTTTACGTGCATCAGCAGGGGCCGCGGACGTGGAGCGACGACGAAGCGCATTTTGCGCAGGGCGTCGCCGACCGCGCCTACGCCGCCATCGCCAAGCTGGAAGCCGAAGCCAACCAGACCGTTCTCAACCAGGAACTCAGTCACCGGCTGAAGAACACGCTGACGATGGTCCAGGCGATCGCCGGACAGACCTTAAAAGGCGCGGCGGACCGGGAGGCGGTTAAAGCGTTCGAGAACCGAATTCTGGCCTTGAGCGCGGCGCACGACGTCCTGTTGAAGCAAAGCTGGACGGCGGCCCGCATTCACGCGGTCGTCGAGGCGGTTTTAAAGACCTTCGCCGATCTCGATCGCTTTCGGATCGTCGGACCCGACCTGGCGCTCGGTCCCCGCGCCACGCTGTCGATGTCGCTGCTGTTTCATGAGCTTGCAACCAATGCGCTGAAATACGGCGCGCTGTCCCAAGACGCCGGCCATGTTTCGGTGACGTGGCGTGTGGACGGCCTCGAGGCTGACGCCGTCGTCGCGCTCGAATGGCGGGAAGTCGGCGGGCCGCCGGTCAGCGCCCCGGAACGAAGCGGCTTCGGGTCAAAGCTGATTCGAATGGGTCTGATTGGAACGGGCGGCGTCGAAGCGCATTATGATCCTAGAGGTCTCGTCGTCGGATTTAGCGCTCCGCTTGCGCAGCTTCAGCGAGTTTAAGGATTATTCTTTTTTGAAGCTTCCTGAAACGGCGCGACGGCAAGTGGTCCTCGTAGTCGAAGATGAGCCTCTCCTTTTGATGATGGCGGTCGATCTGGTCGAAGAGGCGGGATTCGAGGCCCTCGTCGCGACCAACGCAGCCCGAGCCGTGCTCATTCTCGAAAAACGGTTCGATGTGTGCGTGCTGTTTACCGACGTCGATATTCCGCCGGGGTTGGATGGCGTGTGGCTCGCAACACACGTGCGCGATCGCTGGCCGCCCATCGAGATCATCGTGACGTCCGGCTACCATCGGGCCAGCGAACTTGTCCTCCCGCGCCATAGCGCGTTTTTCCCGAAGCCCTACCGACACGCCGATATCGCATCGGCCTTGCGCCGAATGGCGGCGTGAACGGCGCCGCCGCGCGGTTTTGTGCATTGACGGCGTTCGAGCGATGGCGGCAATTCTCCGCAACGCCGCTCGCCGGCGAAGGATCCGGACGCTCATGACCCGACTTTTGCTCGCGTTGCTGATCGCAGCGCCTTCCGCAACGATGGCGCAGGGCCGCCCGTCGACGACGGCGATGTCCTGCGCGTCGGCGAACGCGCTAGTCATCTCGCGCCGCGCGATCGTCCTGGGAACGGGCGGCGACACCTACGACCGCTTCGTGGCCGAAGACCGCGAATGCCCGGCGGGACTTCAGACGCTTCCGGCCTTCGTGCCGTCCGCCGACAACCCGCAATGCTTCGTCGGCTACCGTTGCATCACGCGGCCCAACAACGAGCGCTAGCTATTTTTTTTCCGCCTTGGCGACGATGTCGCTCATGCGCTTCTTTTGCTCGGGCGCGCTGGAAACGACGCTGACGGTCGCCTGGCGCGTCGCGTCCGCGTCGATGAAGTCGACGTAGCGCTGCGTCTTCTCGCCCTCGGCGACAAGCGCGGGATCGGTGAGCGCCTGCTTCACGCCGCCGCGCAGCGCGGCGAGCAGGGCCGGCGGCGTCGCGGGCGGCGCCAGAAGGATGCGTCCCAGTTTCTCGACATTCGCGTGGAAGTCCAACAAAGCGGCGGCCTGGGGCGAGACCGCCGCCGCTTCGAAGATGGTCGGCGTCTGCAAAAAGAAGCGCGAGCGCTTGCGCCCGACGGTCGCGACCGGCTTCGCTTGGCCGGCGTCGACGTAATTGTTCGCCGAGGTGTCGGACACATAGATCATGTCCATCTCGCCCCTGGCGACGGCGAGCGCCGCCTCGTTGCTGCCGGGGTAGCCCACCACGACCCCGCAATCGAGCTTCAGCGCCTCGCAGGTGAAGGCGGCGCCGTCGCTGAGCCCGTCGATCGGTCCGCTCGCCGACCACATGATCTTGCGATGGGCGTCGATCGCCTTCTGTGGCGTGTCGAGCGGCGAGTGGGGACCGGCCAGCCAGACCCAGGGAGACGCGCTGACCGTGCCGAGGTGCTGCAGCTTGGCGAGGTCGTAGCGCACGCCCGGCTGGTCGGTGAGCTGGGACAGCGCCGCGCCCGATCCGTTCGCGAGCATGATCTGCAAACCGTCGGGCGGCGCGGTCATGATCCGGTTGAGCGCGGTCACTCCGCCGGCGCCCGGCTGGTTCTCGACGACGACCGGCGCGCCGATCGCCTTCGACAGATAAGGCGCGATCATGCGTGCGTAGATGTCGTAGCCGCCGCCCGGACCGTAGCCCACGACGATGCGGACCGTCTTGCCCTTGAAGGCGGAGAAATCCGCCGCGTCCGACTGCGCCTCGGCGCAGGGCGCCGCCAACAAAACGAGCGCAGCGGCGAGAGCGCGCGGCGAAGCCGCGAGTGTGCGCATGAGCTTCCTCCCCGACGTTGTTGATCGCCGCCTAGGCTGGGACCGAGGCTTTGAAATACTTGTCCATCCTTGGTTCGACGCCATGCTTGCGAAGCTCTTGCAGCCAAATTTTATGAATGCGCGGATCTTGATCATCGTATTCGATCTGATCGCCGCCGAGCTTGATGCTCGTGGAAACCGCGCCGTTCTCGCCCTCCTTGGCGCCGATGAGCGATCGCCTCTGGGCGAGGGTGAACGGGTGGCGCAATCCGCCGACGGCCGTCGCGAGATAGCGCACCGGCGCTCGGCTCGTGTTGAAATGCTGGTGAAACTGACGGTCGGCGGGGGGAAATACGACGCCGTGCTTCCAATCGATGCGGACGAAATCCTGTTCGTGCTCATACCAGAGGAGGGAAAACCCATGCCCCACAACGCACATCACATGAAAACTGGGCCCGTGCCGATGGCCCTTCTTGTAGGTGCCGACCGGCATCTCGGAAATGTGGGCGTGCATCGTTCCGTCCGCGAGCACGAACATGATGTTCGTGCCGCCGGCGCCGCGGTCGCCCCACGATTTCAGCTCGATCGCGGCAAGATCCGGCACGAAATTGGTTTCCCACATGTGATTGCCGGGCTTTACCGTGATGAGATCGCCCTCGCCGGTGAAATAGTCGCTTTTGCCCGCGCGTTCTGAAAAATCGAAGTCGTTGTCGAAAACGAAATCCTGGTTGTGAAATGCGTTCATCATCATCGGGAGGTTTGTCGTGCTGACGAGGAGCGCCCGTTCCGTCCCGCTGGCGTTGAAGTACCGATGGGTGGCGTTCAGAGGAATGGCGAACAGGCTCTTCGGACCCCATTCGAAACTTCGCCTGGTCCCGTCTGCGAGTTCGATCTGCGTGCTGCCGCGCCCTTCTAGGACATAGACGACGTCCTCATAGACATGGCGTTGCGGCGTCGTCGAGCCGCCGGGCGGCACGTCGAACAACATCATATTGGAAAAGTCGCCGCGTCCTTTCAGATGAACGATGGCGCCCTTGACGCCGTATCGCGGCCAGGTTCCGGTGGGGACCTTGAACAGGTCGATTCCGAAGTCTTCGGCGATCGGCACCCCTTCTCCCTTCGCCCAATCCTGGTAGCTGTCGATTCCGTAGCGAGGCTGCGCTGGGTTGGCCATGTCTTCCTCCAGTGATGTTCGAGCGGCGACGAAAGCGAGCCGGGCGTCACCCATGCCCGAATAAAAGGGATTTGATGACGACAGGAATGACGCCTGGCGGATTTAAGAACTGGCCGAGGTCGACGAAATCCAGATCTTGCAATTGGACGCCGTCGATCGAAATGAGCGGGCCGGAGAGTCCGGTCTCCGACTTCAGCAAATGGCCAAAGGAGCTGCCGACATCCCCGTCGATCATCAGCAGCAGCAGTTCCTTCCGCGCGCCGCTGGCGTCGAGCGCTTGCTTGATTCCACGACACGCCGCCGCGAGTCTTGAGTGTTCGGGGGCGCCGCTCCACGCAAAGGCCACGGCGAGCCGAGCATCCGGGCTCAGATCGAACTTGTCCAAGCCGGCGGCGATCGAGCGAGCGACATCTTGGGGCCGAATGATCTCGGCTGTCTCGATGTCTGCGTGAATGACCGGAACGTTATGAACGGGCAGGAGCGCGGGATCCTGCATGTAGATGGTCTTGCCGCTCACCTGGACCGTGAATTGAGAGGCGCCGACCACCGTCGCGCGGACGCCCTGGCCGGGATCGACGATCGGGATCGAGACATCCGTCGCGAGACGCGTCCGAATCTCGTCGGCCAACATCAGCGCGATATCGCCGAATTGACGCGTCTCGCGGCCGAACAAATATTCGGAGACGCCGCCCGAAAACGTGATGGCCTCGATGGGTCCGTGAGGCGGAAGCGGTTCGGTCAGCAACAGAGCGTCGCCAAGCGGATCGCGCGGTACATCCAGCACGTAATCCATAATCACGCGCGCGAGCTTGCCGGCGATCGCCCGCCGGTTGGCGCCTTCGCTCATGGCGCCTGGCGTCGGCGCAATACCCAACTCGGCCGCGACGAGTCGCGCCGACAGGTCGATCCGGCTCCAGGAGCCATGGCCGTCGGTCGCCAGCAGTCTCCCGCCCGCGGCGAAGGCGGCGACCGCCGTCAAGACGCCGCTTTCGATCAGCGCGAGCTTTGTCGTGCCGCCGCCGATGTCGACGTGCAACACACGCTTGGCGTTGATTTTGGAGTAATGAACCGCGCCCGAGCCGTGAGCGGCCAGCATGCTTTCGAGCTTGTGCCCCGCCGTCGCGCAGACGAATTTGCCGGCTTCCCCGGCGAACAGCTCGTCGATCGCCTGCGCATTTTTCCGCTTGATGGCCTCGCCGGTCAGAATGACCGCGCCGCTGTCGACGTCCTTTCGCTCCAGTCCTGCTTGCTTGTAGCCGTCGCGAATGAAATGACCCAGACGGTGCGCGTCGATGCTGTCGTCATCCACGAACGGCGTCAGCATGATCGGCGAGCGCCAGAGAACCTCGCGACGGGTGACGACGAAGCGGCTGGACAGGCTCTGGGACGGACGTTGCAAAACAAGCTTGGCGAACAAAAAGTGCGACGTGGAGCTACCGATGTCGATTCCGACGGTCGTCAGTTCGACCGATTCCTGACCCCAGATGAATTTCGCGATTTCTTGTCGATCTTCGACCGAAAGGTGTTCGTGCTCGAACAATTCGTCATGCATATCGATGTCTTTTTGGTGATCGCAAAATCAGTCGCTCGCGCCGATAGGCGACGGCTCGCTCGCGTTCAAACGGTCGGCGATCGTCTGATGTGATCGATGCGCTTCGGCGCCGATGCATCGCCGATTGTTCGGGATTGTCATCGTTCCCTTCCCGATCGCCGCGCTGGCGCTTACGACGTTCATTATTTGCGGTGAGATTATAGCGGCGTCGATGGGAGCGCAACACACGTCAGGGTTCCCCGCAGAACCCCTCGAGGACTTGCAGACGCTCAGGGTCCGATCCCAGACGCGCGCCGAGCGTGCATCGGGTCGAGCGCCGCGATCATCGCTTGGCTGGTCGGCGGCGACGACACGACGACACGCGCGGCGAGCGCGCGCAAGGGCGCGGCCGCATCCGCCGAGATGCAGACATGGGCGAGCGCCGCGAAAGCCTCGGCGACGCCGGCGGCCTGCGCGAGTGCGATGACGACGTCCGCGCTGCGGCGGGAGAAATGCAGCGCCGCATCGAGCGCGCCGGCGCGCAAGGCGGTCGCGGCGGCCTCGGGGAAATCCTCGACCGTGCGGGCTTCGTAGACGACGGCCGCCGAAACATCGTGTCCCAGCGCGGCGAGGCGTCTTTCGAGATCGGGCTTGCGGTCGCGGCCGGCGAGGTAGAGCCAGCGCGTAGGCGGCCGGCTCACCGTCGCGATCGCCTCCGCGAGATGCGATGCGTCTGGCGCGGACATGGCGATCTCCGCGAAGCCGCGCGTCTTGGCGAGATCGGCGGCGCGGGCGCCGACGACATAGAGCGGGAGCGCCTGCAGCCGCTGCGCGTCACTCTCGCGCAGGCGCTCGATCGCATGCGCGCTGGTCGCAAGGACCGCCTCGAACGGCGCGTCGGGAACAATGTCGTCCGTCGCTTCGATGCGCAGGACCGGCGCGACCACGGCCTCGTGTCCGGCCGCGGCGAGCCGTCTCGCAATTGTCTCGGCTTCGCGTTGCGGACGGGTCACCAGCACGCGCACGCGTCTATCCCATCAGGTCGGGCGGCATGCGCGCGAGGAGCGCGCGGCCGGCGCGCGCGCCGATCGCGTCGGCGTCCGAGACGTGACCTGCGTCGGCGATGTCGACGAAGCGCCGGCCGTCGGGGCTCAGCACGGTTCCTCGCAGCGCAAGACGCCCCTCGGAGATCGTCGCGTGACCGCCGATCGGCGTTCGGCAGGAGCCGTCGAGCACCGTGAGAAAGGCGCGCTCCGCCGCAAAAGCCGTCGTCGTCGGGGCGTCGAGGATGGGCGCGAGCGCCGCGCGCGTCCGATCGTCGTCGCTTCGCACGGTGATCGCGATGGCGCCCTGCCCGACCGCCGGGAGGAACTCTTCGGGGTCGAGAATCGAGGCGGCGTGGTGGGCGAGGCCGAGGCGGTTCAGACCCGCCATGGCGAGCAGCGTCGCGTCGATCTCGCCGCTCTCGATGCGTCGCAGGCGCGTCTCGACGTTGCCGCGCAGAAGCGCGATCGTGAGATCGGGCCGCAGCCGCAGCGCCATGGCGGCGCGCCGCAGCGACGCCGTGCCGAGGCTGGCGCCCTGCGGCAGATCGACGAGGCGCCGGGCGCGCGCCGAGATGAAGGCGTCGCGCGGGTCTTCGCGCGGCAGGCAACCGGCGACCGCGAGCCCTTCGGGCAGCGCCGTCGGCAGGTCTTTCGACGAGTGGACCGCGAGGTCGATCGCGCCCGCGAGTTGCGCCGCGTCGAGTTCGCGCGTGAACAGGCCTTTGCCGCCGGCCTCGGAGAGCGGCCGATCCTGGATGCGGTCGCCGCTCGTGCGGATCACCGCGAGCGCGATCGTATCGAGCGCGACGCCGCACGCCTCGGCGAGGCGTCGTCGCGTCTCGTTCGCTTGCGCGAGCGCCAGCGGCGAGCCGCGCGTGCCGATGGTGAGCCAGGCCGAGGACATGAAAGGGAGCGGTTCGTTGGATTTCGGAACAACGATGACTATAGGGTGTCCCGGCGGGGCACGAAAGCCGCCCAACCAGGCATGAGAATGCGCGTCCTTGGCATCGAGACGACCTGCGACGAGACGGCGGCGGCGATCGTCGCGCTGCAAGACGATGGCGGCGGCGCCATTCTCGCCAACGAGATCGTCAGCCAGATCGCCGAACACGAGGCCTATGGAGGCGTCGTGCCGGAGATCGCGGCGCGCGCCCATGTCGAGCATCTCGACACGCTGATCGAGCGCGCGCTCGCGGCGGCCGGCGCGTCGCTGCACGATCTCGATGGGATCGCGGCCGCCGCCGGCCCCGGCCTCATCGGCGGCGTGATGGTCGGCCTGACCATGGCCAAGGGCCTCGCGCTCGCCACGGGCAAGCCGTTCGTCGCGGTCAACCATCTCGAGGCGCATGCGCTCACCGCGCGCCTCACCGACGCGCTGGAGTTCCCCTACGTCCTGCTGCTCGCCTCCGGCGGCCACACGCAGCTCGTCGGCGTGTTGGGCGTCGGCGAGTATCGCCGGCTCGGCGCGACGGTCGACGACGCGATCGGCGAGGCGTTCGACAAGGTCGCCAAGATGCTGGGCCTGCCCTATCCGGGCGGCCCGCAGGTGGAGCGCGCGGCGGCGCAGGGCGACCCGTCGCGCTTCGACTTTCCGCGGCCGATGCTGCGGCGCCCGAGCGCCGATTTCTCGCTGTCGGGCCTCAAGACGGCGGTGCGGCTCGAGATCGGCCGGATCGCGCCCGTGCGCCCGCAGGACGTCGACGACGTCTGCGCGTCGTTTCAGGCGGCGGTCGTCGACGTGGTCGTCGACCGCTCCCGCATCGGCCTGCGGCTGTTCCGCGAATCGGTCGGCGCCCCGCGCGCGCTCGTCGTTGCAGGCGGCGTCGCGGCGAACCGGGCCATTCGCGATGCGCTCGGGCGCTTCTGCGCTCAGGCCGGCCTGCGGCTCGTCCTGCCGCCCCCCGCGCTTTGCACCGACAACGGCGCGATGATCGCCTGGGCCGGGATCGAGCGGCTGCGCCTAGGGCTGACCAGCGGTCTCGACGCCGCCGCGCGGCCGCGCTGGCCGCTCGACCCGACGGTCGCGCCGAGCCCGAACGGCAAGGCGTGAGGGCGATCGCATGCGCCTCCGGCTGCTCGCCGCCGCGCTCCTGACCGGCCTCGTCCCCAGCGCGGCGCGGGCGCCGATCGACCGCGAGCCGACGGTCGCGGGCGTGCGCGTCTTCTACGGGCCGCGGCCGGGCTTCGAGGCGATAGACCCGGACCTCATCAACCGCGCGCAGAAGCGCATCGACATGACCGCCTATGTCCTGAGCGACCGCGCGGTCATCGACGCGCTCGAGGCGGCGGCGCGGCGCGGCGTGCGGGTGCGCCTCTATCTCGACCCCGAGGACAACCGCGGGCGCGACGGCGGCCCGCACGGCCGGCTCGGCTCGCTCCTGCGTGCGCCAGGCGTCGAGGCGCGGGTCAAGAACGCCGCCGATGACCTGATGCATCTGAAGTCGTATCAGGTGGATGGCCGCTATCTGCGCAGCGGCTCCGCCAACTTCTCCTTCTCGGGCGAACGGCGCCAGGACAATGACATCGTCATCATCGACAGCGTCGACGCCGCGAGCGCCTTCGCCGCCCGCTTCGAGGAGGCCTGGGGCCGCCGCGACAACGCGCGCTATGCGCCGTAGGACGCACAGGCGATGACCGCCTACCAGCGTATCGGGGTGCTGGGCGCCGGCGCCTGGGGCGTCGCGCTCGCCAACGCCTGTGCGCGCGCCGGCCGCGACGTGGCGTTGTGGGCGCGCGATCCGGCGCAGGTCGCCGCGATGCGCGCGTCCGGAGAAAGCCCGCGCCTGCCGGGCGTCCGGTTCGAAGCCGCGGTGCGGCCGGAGGCGGCGCTTGATGTCGCGGCCGCCGCCGACCTGCTGCTCGCCGCGGCGCCCGCGCAGGCGACCGACGATCTTCTGGCGCGGCTCGCGCCGTTCGCGCCGCCCGGCGTCCCCATCGTGCTCTGCGCCAAGGGCATCGAACAGGCCACCGGCCGCTTCATGAGCGACATCGCGGCGGCGCGGCTACCGGCGAACCCCCCGGCCGTGCTGTCCGGCCCGAGCTTCGCGGCGGATGTCGCGCGCGGCCTGCCCACGGCCGTGACGCTCGCTTGCGCCGACGCCGCGCGGGCTCAGGCGATCGCCGACGCCATGCTGTCCGCCTCGTTCCGGCTCTACCACACGAGCGACGTGCGCGGCGTCGAGATCGGCGGCGCGGCGAAGAACGTGCTCGCCATCGCCTGCGGCGCGGCGCGCGGGCGCGGCGTCGGGGCGAGCGCAGAGGCGGCGCTCGTGGCGCGCGGCTTCGCCGAGTTGCGGCGGTTCGGCGCGGCGTGCGGCGCGCGGCCGGAGACGCTGATGGGCCTGTCGGGGTTGGGCGATCTGGCGCTCACCTGCTCATCCAGCCAATCGCGCAACTTCGCGCTGGGGCTGGCGCTCGGGCGCGGCCAAGCGGGGTCACAAGCCGCGCATAGGCGTCTCGCGGAGGGCGCGGCCACAGCCCCGATCCTCGCGCAGATGGCGCGCGAGCGCGGCGTCGACATGCCGATCGTCGCCGCGGTCGAGGCGCTCCTGGCGGGCCGTGTCGGCGTCGACGAGGCGATCGCCTCGCTGATGACCCGGCCGGCCAAAGGCGAATCCTGAACATGCGCGGCCGAGCGCGCGCAACCGCGCCGCGCCGCAGCTTTTGCCCGTTGCGCCGCGAAAACCATTATGTTACCCGACGCGCGCTCGGGGCAATCGCGTTCGCGCGGGGGGCGCCCCGTTCCCGGACAGTCCGTCGTCGTGGTTCACGGCTTTCGCCGTGCGAAGAAAGGGCCGCCTTGCGTTCCCTGACCCAACCGCGGCGAAGGCCTGCGGGGCGTGGCGTCAGATCAGAGGACAGGCGTGGCCAAGCAACAGACGATCGTATCGGGCATGACCGGGCGCTACGCCCAGGCGCTCTACGATCTGGCGTGGGACAACAAGGCCGCCAGCCAGGTCGCGACCGATCTGCAGACCTTCGCCGCGGCGGTCGACGGCAATCCGGATTTGCAGCGGCTGGTGCGCAGCCCCGTGTTCACCGCCGAGGAGCAGATCAAGGCGCTGGCCGCGGTCCTCGATGAACTCGGCGTCGGCGGCCTCGCCGCCAACTTCGTCAAGCTGACGGCGTCGAAGCGCCGCCTCTTCGCGATCGAGGACATGATCGCCGACTATCAGAAGCTCAACGACGCCGCCAAAGGCGTGACGCGGGCGACGGTCACCGTCGCCGAACCCTTGTCGCAGACCCATCTCGACGCGCTGAAGAGCGCGCTCGCCGGGATTTCCGGCGGAAAGAGCGTCGATGTCGCCGTGAAGATCGATACCTCGATCATCGGCGGCCTGATCGTCCAACTGGCGTCGCGCATGGTCGACGGATCGCTGCGCACGAAACTCAACGCCATTCGCATGAAGATGAAAGAGGTCGGCTGATGGATATCCGCGCGGCGGAAATTTCCGCAATTCTCAGGAACGAGATCGCCAATTTCGGCAACGAGGCGCAGGTCACGGAAGTCGGCCAGGTGCTGTCGGTCGGAGACGGCATCGCGCGCGTTTACGGCCTCGACAACGTCCAGGCCGGCGAGATGGTCGAGTTCGAAAACGGCGTGCGCGGCATGGCGCTCAACCTCGAGAGCGACAACGTCGGCGTCGTGATCTTCGGCTCCGACCGCGACCTCAAGGAAGGTCAGACCGTCAAGCGCACCGGCGCGATCGTCGACGTGCCGATCGGCAAGGAAATGCTGGGACGCGTGGTTGACGCGCTTGGCAACCCGATCGACGGCAAGGGGCCGATCAACGCCGCCAAGCGGGCGCGCGTCGATGTGAAGGCGCCCGGCATCATCCCGCGCAAGTCGGTGCACGAGCCGATGGCCACCGGCCTGAAGGCGGTCGACGCGCTGATCCCCATCGGTCGCGGCCAGCGCGAGCTCATCATCGGCGACCGGCAGACCGGCAAGACGGCGATCGCCCTCGACACGATCCTCAACCAGAAGCCGTTGAACGAGGGCGACGACGAGAGCCAGAAGCTCTATTGCGTCTATGTCGCGGTCGGCCAGAAGCGCTCGACCGTCGCGCAGTTCGTCAAGGTGCTCGAGGAGCGCGGCGCGCTCGATTACTCGATCATCGTCGCCGCAACCGCCTCCGATCCGGCGCCGATGCAGTTCCTGGCGCCCTTCGCGGGCTGCGCCATGGGCGAATTCTTCCGCGACAACGGCATGCACGCGGTCATCATCTACGACGACCTGTCCAAGCAGGCGGTCGCCTATCGCCAGATGTCTCTGCTGCTGCGCCGGCCGCCGGGCCGCGAGGCCTACCCGGGCGACGTGTTCTACCTGCATTCGCGCCTGCTGGAGCGCTCGGCGAAGCTGTCCGACGCCAACGGCGCCGGCTCCCTGACGGCGCTGCCGATCATCGAGACGCAGGCCAACGACGTGTCGGCCTATATCCCGACCAACGTGATCTCGATCACCGACGGGCAGATCTTCCTCGAAACCGACCTGTTCTACCAGGGCGTGCGCCCGGCGGTGAACGTCGGTCTCTCGGTGTCGCGCGTCGGCTCCTCGGCGCAGACCAAGGCGACAAAGAAGGTCGCCGGCCGCATCAAGGGCGAGCTTGCGCAGTATCGCGAGATGGCGGCCTTCGCGCAGTTCGGCTCCGATCTCGACGCGGTGACCCAGCGCCTGCTCAATCGCGGCGCGCGGCTGACCGAACTGTTGAAGCAGCCGCAGTTTTCGCCCTTGAAGATGGAAGAGCAGGTCTGCGTGATCTACGCCGGCGTCAACGGCTACCTCGACCCGCTGCCGGTCAACCGCATACGCGCCTTCGAAGACGGTTTGCTGTCGACGCTGCGCACCAGCCAGCAGCCTCTGCTCGCCTCGATCCGCGACTCCAAAGACCTGTCGGACGCCGACGCGGGCAAGCTGAAGAGCGTCGTCGAGGACTTCATCAAAGCGTTTACTTAAGCCGTCATTGCGAGCGGAGCGAAGCAATCCGGCTTTGCTCTGTCGTCCGGCTGGATTGCTTCGTCGCTGCGCTCCTCGCAACGACGGGTGAGGTTTAGGAACGATGGCCTCCCTCAAAGACCTACGGAACCGCATCGCTTCGGTGAAGGCGACGCAGAAGATCACCAAGGCCATGCAGATGGTGGCCGCCGCGAAGCTGCGCCGCGCGCAGATGGCGGCGGAAGCCGCGCGTCCCTACGCGGAGCGCATGGAGGCGGTTCTCGCCAGCGTGGCCGCGGGCTCCACGCAAGGTCCGCGCCTGCTCGGCGGCACGGGCAAGGACGATACGCATCTTCTCGTCGTCTGCACGGCGGAACGCGGTCTCTGCGGCGCCTTCAATTCCTCCATCGCGCGTCTGGCGCGCGACCGGGCGAACGCGCTGATCGCGCAGGGCAAGACCGTGAAAATCCTCTGCGTCGGCAAGAAGGGCTACGACCAACTGCGCCGGCTGTTCGAGAAGAACATCATCGAACTGATCGAACTGCGCTCGGTGCGGCAGATCGGCTTCGCGAACGCCGAGGCGATCGGCAAGCGCATCCTCTCGCTCTACGAGGAAGGCGCGTTCGACGTCTGCACGCTGTTCTATTCGCGCTTTCAGACCGTGATCTCGCAGACGCCGACCGCGCGCCAACTGATCCCGGCCGAAATCCCGACCAAATCCGAAGGCGCGGCGACGGCGGTTTACGAATATGAGCCCGACGAGGACGAAATCCTGGCGGCGCTGCTGCCGCGCAACATCTCGATCCAGGTTTTTCGCGCGCTGCTCGAAAACGCCGCCTCCGAACAGGGCGCGCGCATGAGTTCGATGGACAGCGCGACCCGCAACGCCGGCGAGATGATCACCAAGCAGACGATCACCTACAACCGCACGCGCCAGGCGATGATCACCAAGGAACTGATCGAAATCATTTCCGGCGCCGAGGCGCTCTGAGCGCGATTCGACCTCTTCACGCGGCGCGAACGGCGCCGCACAGCATCAGCAAGGAAGCGATCATGGCCAACACGAGCGGACACATCACCCAGGTCATCGGCGCCGTCGTCGACGTGAAGTTCGACGGCCACCTGCCGGAGATTCTGAACGCGCTCGAGACGAGCAATCAGGGCAATCGCCTCGTGCTCGAAGTCGCCCAGCACCTGGGCGAGCACTCCGTGCGCTGTATCGCGATGGACACCTCCGAGGGCCTGCAGCGCGGCCAGGAAGTGACCGATACGGGCGCCCCGATCTCCGTGCCGGTCGGCGCCCAGTGCCTCGGCCGCATCATCAACGTCATCGGCGAGCCCGTCGACGAGGCGGGCCCGCTGAACGCCAACGCCACGCGCCCCATCCACCAGCCCGCACCCTCGTATACCGACCAGTCGACGGAGGCGCAGATCCTTGAGACCGGCATCAAGGTCGTCGATCTGCTCGCGCCCTACGCCAAGGGCGGCAAGATCGGCCTGTTCGGCGGCGCGGGCGTCGGCAAGACCGTGCTGATCATGGAGCTCATCAACAACATCGCCAAGGCGCACGGCGGCTATTCCGTGTTCGCCGGCGTCGGCGAGCGCACGCGCGAGGGCAACGACCTCTATCACGAGATGATCGAGGGCGGCGTCAACAAGAAGGGCGGCGGCGAAGGCTCGAAATGCGCGCTGGTCTACGGCCAGATGAACGAGCCGCCGGGCGCGCGCATGCGCGTCGCGCTGTCGGGCCTGACGGTCGCCGAGCACTTCCGCGACGAGGGTCAAGACGTGCTGTTCTTCGTCGACAACATCTTCCGCTTCACGCAAGCGGGCTCGGAAGTGTCGGCGCTGCTCGGCCGCATCCCCTCGGCGGTCGGCTACCAGCCGACGCTCGCCACCGACATGGGCGCTTTGCAGGAACGCATCACCACCACGAACAAGGGCTCGATCACGTCGGTGCAGGCGATCTACGTGCCGGCCGACGACCTGACCGACCCGGCGCCGGCGACATCCTTCGCGCATCTCGACGCCACGACGACGCTGTCGCGCTCGATCGCGGAGAAGGGCATCTATCCCGCCGTCGATCCGCTCGATTCGACTTCCCGCCTGCTCTCGCCGATCGTCGTCGGCGAGGAGCATTACGACGTGGCGCGCCGCGTGCAGTCGACGCTCCAGCGCTACAAGGCGCTGCAGGACATCATCGCCATCCTCGGGATGGACGAACTGTCGGAAGAGGACAAGCTCACCGTCAGCCGCGCCCGCCGCATCGAGCGGTTCCTGTCGCAGCCGTTCCATGTCGCCGAGGTGTTCACCGGCTCGCCCGGCAAGCTCGTGTCGCTCGCCGACACGATCAAGGGCTTCAAGGGACTCGTCGACGGCCAATACGACCACCTCCCCGAGGCCGCGTTCTATATGGTCGGCACCATCGACGAGGCGGTCGAGAAGGCGCGCAAGCTCGCGGCCGACGCGTAAGGCCGGCGCGGGGGCATCGACATGGCGGCTTTCCACTTCGAACTCGTCTCGCCCGAGAAGCTGCTCGTCTCGGCCGATGTCGAGGCCGTCGTCGTTCCCGGCACGGAAGGCGACTTCCAGATGCTGAAAGGCCATGCGCCGCTGATGGCCATGCTGCGGCCGGGCGTCGTCACGATCGACGAGGCGGGCGGCAAGACGACGAAGCTTTACGTGCGCGGCGGTTTCGCCGAGGCCTCGCCCGACGCGCTGACGATCCTCGCCGACCAAGCGCTGCCGCTCGAAGACGTCGACGCGGCGCGGCTCGAGGCGGAGATCAAGGACGCCGAGGAAGACCTCGCCGACGCCAAGACCGACGAGGGTCTGCGGCTCGCCACCGAGCAACTGTCGCACCTGCGCGGCTTGCGCGAGGCGTTGAAGCTGTAGCGTCTGATTCGCCCGTTTTTGTCTGGGAGCGACCTGGTCCAAAAGCCGCGTCTGCTTTCGGACTCGCGCCTCCGAGCCGTCTGAATTAGCTCAAGAAATCGGTCCCCTCCATCGTCCGGCGCAGTTCGAAGCTCTGGAACTGCGCGAACACGCGGGCGAGCCAGGTGCGCAGCGCGACGCGTATGACGATCGACATGTCGCTCGGCGGCGCCAGCAGGAACCGCGACAGCGACAGGTCCCGCCGATCGAGCGCGCGGGCGACGAGCGGATCGAGCGCGGGAATCTCGAAGCTGCGCATCATCGGGTAGAGCGCGAGAACATCCTCGCGATCGTCGGCGGCCGGCGCGGCGCCGGCGTTGCGGGTGACGATCATCGTCAGGTCCGGCCAGTGCGCACGCAGCGCGTTCGCCGCGTCGAGGCAATCGGGGGATCCGTCGACGACGAGCAGCACGATCGGATCGACGCCGAGCCGACGCGCCTCCTCGATGAAGCCGATCTCACGGATCGTGCTCAGAAACGTCTTCCAGGAGCGCGCCCAGACGTCGACGACCTTCGGGGTCTCGTCATGCGCCAGAAGCCGGTCGAACAGCGAGATCTGGCCTTTGACGGAGGCGATGTCGGCGACCCGCGCCTCGTTGGGGAAACGGTCGGCGAAGGGCGATTCGTGGGGATCGGTGTCGAAGCCGACGAAGGCGCGTCGGCGATGCGCGAAATAGTCGGCGAGCAGGCGGGCGGTGGTCGTCACGCCGACGCGGCTGCGGGGCGAACAGACGATGAAGGCGTCCGTCCGGCTCTGCATGCGGCGCCCCGCGCGTCGCGGCGTCCGCGTTAACGGCGCGCGGGCTTGCTGGCGCCGAGAAGGTTCAGCAATCCGACGCGGTCGAACTCCGTAGAGATGTGGCGAAGCCAGGTGCGCACGTAGCCGCGAAGCACGAACGAATATTTCGCCGCGTCGCCTTCCGTCGTCTGATTTGCCGTGAATGTCGAAAAAGGAACGCCCGACAGTTCGACCTGCTCGTAGGCCATCTCGTTGAGCTTGGGGATCGCGATGTCGCCGGCGTGCTTGATCTTGTTGAAATAGGAAGCGTAGGTCGCGGGGTCCCACTCGAAGAAGGTCGTGTCGTTGACGAAGTTCTTCACGAGAAAGTAGTTCGCGTCGGAGACGTAGGGCGCCGTCTCCGCGATCTCGTCGAGCGAGGCGATGGACGGCCCGAGAATGTGGAACACGACGAAGGTGAACTGGCCGTCCTTCGCCGCGTCAAGAAAGCCGATGTCGCGCAGCGCCTGCAGCGTCGCGCCGAGCTGGCCGGCGCGCACGTCGATGACCGAGACTTTGGCGCCGGCCGAGTTCAGCGTGTCGATCATCTTCATCTGATCGGCGGTCTGCGTCACGTTGACGATGTCGGAGATGCCGGGATGGAAGCGTTTCAGCGTGCCGCGCGGCGATTCCGTGTCGAAGGCCCGGGCGACGACATTGTTCGCCGCGAGGTAATCGAGCAGCACGCGCGAAACGGTCGTCTTGCCGACGCCGCCTTTGTCGGCGCCGACCAAAATCACGGCGGGGTTCATGCGGCGTCTCCCGTGGCGAAAACCCGCCCGCGCAGGCGGCGACCGCTCAGGTATAGCAAGGTTTAAGCGAGCGCGACACACGCGTTAAGACATCGTTAGCGATCGTGGTTAACGCTGGCGTTGTTCTGCAAGTCCTCGCCGCCTATCGTCTGCGCATGTCATCGAAGCTTCAAGATTACGACGCCCTGAGGCGCGACTTCCGCTGGACGATCCCGCCGGGCTACAACATCGCCGTCGATGTCTGCGACCGCTGGGCGGCGCGCGAGCCGGCGCGGCCGGCGATCCTCGAAGACAGGCCCGAGGGCGTCGCCGTCACGACCTTCGGCGAGTTGCGCGCCCGGTCGAACCAGTTGGCGCATGTCCTGCGCGCGGCGGGCGTCCGGCGCGGCGATCGCGTCGCGATCCTTCTGCCGCAATCGTCGCCGACGATCCTTGCGCACCTGGCGATCTACAAGCTCGGCGCCGTCGCGCTGCCGCTCGCCGCGCTGTTCGGGGCCGACGCGCTCGCCTATCGCCTCGCCGACGCCGGCGCGGCGGCCATCGTCACCAACGCGGCGGGCGTCGCCAAGCTGCGGACGATCGAGACGCCGCTGCCCGATCTCGCGGCGGTCCTGTCGAGCGACGGCGCCGACGGCGCGGCGATCGATCTCCCGGCCGCCATGGCGCGCGCGCCGGAGGACTTTACGTGCGTCGACACCCATGCGGACGATCCCGCCTTGCTGATCTATACGTCCGGCACGACAGGACCGCCCAAGGGCGCGCTGCACGGCCATCGCGTGTTGCTCGGGCACCTGCCCGGCTTTCAATTCGCGCACGAGGTCTTCCCGCAGCCCGGCGATCGCATCTGGACGGTATCGGATTGGGCTTGGGCCGGCGGCCTGCTCAACGCCGTGCTGCCGGCCCTGCATTTCGGCGTCGCCGTCGTCGCGCGGCGTTTCGACAAGTTCGATCCGGACGCAGCGTTCGACCTCATGGCGCGGATGGGCGTGCGTAACGCGGTCGTGCCGCCGACGGCGCTGCGCATGCTGCGCGCCGTCGCCGCGCCGCGCTCCCGTTACGGCTTCGATCTGCGCACCCTGATGTCGGCGGGCGAGACGCTGGGCGCGGAGACCTACGCCTGGGCGCGCGAAGCGCTCGGCGTCACCGTCAACGAGGCCTATGGGCAGACGGAGTGCAACCTCGTGCTCGGCTCCTGCGCGGCGATCGGCGTCACCCGTGCGGGCGCGATCGGGCGCGTCACGCCCGGGCACGATGTCGCGATCCTGCGGCCGGACGGATCGCGTTCCGCGGCTGGCGAGCTCGGTGAAATCGCGATCCGCCGGCCCGACCCTGTGATGTTCCTCGGTTATTGGAGACGCGACGAGGACACGCGGCGCAAGTTCCGCGGCGACTGGATGACGACGGGCGATCAGGCGCGCATGGACGCGGACGGATACGTCGTCTTCGCGGGGCGCGACGACGACGTCATCACCTCGGCCGGCTACCGCATCGGCCCGACCGAGATCGAGGATTGTCTTCTGCGCCACCCCGCCGTCGCGATGGCCGCCGTCGTCGGCAAGAAGGACGCGATGCGCACGGAGATCGTCAAGGCCTTCGTCACGCTGCGTCCCGGCTTCGAAGCGTCCGACGCGCTGGCGAAGGCGATCCAGGTCTTCGTGCGGAACCGCCTTTCGGCGCATGAATATCCGCGCGAGATCGCCTTCCTCGCCGAGCTGCCGCTGACGACCACCGGCAAGGTGATCCGCCGCAAGCTGCGCGATCTCGTTAGCGGCGTTTAGCTGCGCCGCCGCCGCGCGAGCGCGTGGAACAGACGTTTGGCGCGTTTGCGCAGGTCGCGCCGCCGCGTCTCGCGCCGGATGGCCGAGCGGAACGCATCGGGGCGCGCGCCCGGCGCGCCGATCGCGACATCGACGATCGGCAGCCGCTCGGGCCAGATTCGATCGATCATCGGGTGTTCGGGAATGGCGCAGGAATCCGTCGAGACGATCTCGCTTTCGAGCACCTGGCGGCGGGTGAACTCGATGGTGAATTGCACGCCCGGCGAGAAGGACGCCCGCGTCTCGTCATAGGCGATCTTCCACAGGAAGGCGCTCGCGCCGCTGACGAGCACGACGCCCATCGCGACCGGTTCGCCATCGAGTTCGAGCGATTCGACCCGGCACTTGCCCTCGCGCGCCAGCCGCCGCGTCATGGTGCGGACGAACGCGGCGATCGCGGGATCGCACAGCAGGGCGGTGCCCCGCTTGCCCTTCCAGCCGCGCGCTTCGAAGATCAGGAAGCGCTCGACCGCGAGACGGATCTGATCGGGTCGGCGGGCGCTGGCGTAGGTCAGCCGGCCGGCCTCTTCGAGACGCCGCCGCTGGCGGCGCACTTCCTTCAAGTGCTTCGCCGACATGGCGCGGCGAAGCATGGCTTCGATGTCGTCGCCGCCGAACAGCACCGCGCGCTCGCCCGTCTCCAGCGTGGCGAGGTCGAGGCCGGCGGCCTGCGCCCGAGCGCAGATGAGCCGCGTCACGGCGCCGTCGCGCGCCATGGCTGGCAGCATCAGACCCGCCGCTTTGGGACGCTCCCGCGCGATCCAGGCAAAGATCAGGTCGAGCGCTTCGGCGCCGCGCGTCTTGTCGAGGATCGGCGCGCCGAGCGCCGCTTGTTTCGGCAGCCAGCCGCGGGCGAAAGGCCGCGCGCCGCGGCTCACGTCGATGGCGCAGACGCCGATCAGCCGTTCGCGCTCCTCGCGGATCGAAAGATCGGACACCATCAGGAAGCGCGGCCTCTTCGCCGGAGGGAAATGCTGCGCGGCGGTCAGCGCGAAGCCCGGCTCGAGGAAGGCGTTCTGCTCCATGGCCCGCGAGACGAGATCGCTCCAGGCTTCGGATCGCTCGGCCGCCTCGTCCCAGTCGAGCAACTCGACGCGGAGCGGATTGTCGTTGGCGACCGCGCGCAGGTCGGCGCGGGCGCGAAGGCGTCCGCTCGCGCGGCCGGATTCGACGAAGCCGAGGCTTTCGCTGAGCCAAGCGCCCACGTGGAGCCCGGCTGGCCGAAAAAGGGACGAGAGGGACTGATCCGACATGACGCCTGCGACGCTCGCCTTTGGCCGGACCGCCTTTGCGCCAATCTGGCACGCAACGACGGCTCGGAAGCCGCTATGGGCGTCGAGCTTCAAGACTGGCGCCGCGCGGGCGCGGTCTCTTGTTCGGGGTCAGAACCGGAACCCGCCTTCGCCAAGCGCGCGATAGCGCTCCGAATCGAGCGGCGCGAAGGTCTTCGCCGCAGGATCGGCGACGACGATCGGATCGGCGCTGCGCGTCGGATCGAACCCCTCGGCGGCGAGCGCCGTCTTTCGCTGCCGGAACGTCGCCGTCATGTCGAGGCGCTCGCAAAACCGCAGGAACAGCGGACGCGCGCAGGGCGGCAGGTGCGTGGCGAGATGCGTATGGAACGCACCGAAATCGAATCGGGACCGGTCCTCGACGACGAGCGCCGCCATGCCCGCGCGCCCATCCGCGCCGGGAACCTTGACGCCGTAGACGCAGGCCTGCGTCACGCCGGGAAACGTGGTCATCGCCTCGGCGACCTGCGTCGTCGACACGTTCTCGCCTTTCCAGCGGAAGGTGTCGCCGACCCGGTCGACGAATGAAAAATAGCCGCGCTTGTCTTTGCTCAGAAGGTCGCCGGAGCGGAACCAGGCGTCGCCCGGCGCGAAGACGTCGCGCAGGATTTTCGCCTGCGAAGCGTCGGCGTCCGCGTAGCCCTCGAACCGTCCGGTCGGTTTCGATGGATCGTCGATGATCCGGCCGAGCGCCTCGCCGACCTCGTCGGGCCCGCATTCGATGCAGCGGCCGTCAGCGCCCCGCACCGGGCGCTCTTGCCCGATGTCGAAGCGCACGATCTTGACGACGAGTTTTCGCTCCAGCCACTTGGGGATGCGGCCGACGGCGCCGGGCGTGCAATCGAAGTTGAACAGCGTGATGTTGCCTTCGGTCGCCGCGTAGAATTCGACGATCTTCTTGAGCCCGAAACGCTCGCGAAACTTTGCGAAGATGTCGGGCCGCAGGCCGTTGCCGACGCACAGTCGCAAGCGATGTTTTCTGTCGAAGGGGCCACGCGGCGTTGCGAGCAGGATGCGGCAGAGTTCGCCGACGTAAAAGAACGCCGTGCAATCCTGCCGCACGATATCCGACCAGAACTCGCGCGCCGAGAAGCTTTCGCGAATGTAGCAGGACCCGCCGGCGCTCAGCGCCGCCCCGATCGCGCCGATCCCGCCGGTCGAATGATACATCGGCAACGCCAGATAGACGCGGTCGTCGCGTCTGGCGCCGATCACGCCGGCGAAGCCGAACATGGCGAGCTGCGTGCGGTAATGGTTGAGGTTTGCGGCCTTCGGCAGCCCCGTCGTGCCGGACGTGTAGACGTAGAGGCAGCGATCCTCGATGGTCAGAGGCGGCCGCTCGCTCGCCGGAATGTCCGCGCCGGAGAAGCCCGCGAGCATTTTGTCGAGACGCGGCGCCTCGGGCGTCTCGCCTGTCTGGCCCTCGCCATGGACGAACACGCGCGGCGGCGCCTGCATCAGGGGTCGCGCCGCCTCGAAGGCGTCGCGCAAACGCGCGTCGACGATGATCGCCTTCATGCGCGCGCCGTCGATGCATTGAGCGAGCGATGCGCCGGCGAGATGCGTGTTGAGCAGCGCCGAGACGCCGCCCATCTTGGCGAGTCCAACCCAGATCGCCACGTATTCGGGCCGATTGGGCATGAGCAGGCCGACGACATCGCCTTTGCGCAGACCCGTGGCGCGGGCCCAACGCGCGTATTGATTGGCGCGCGCATTGAGCTCCTGGTGCGTCAGGCGCTCATGGTCGGAGTCCAGCGCGAGCCGCTCGCCGTAGTCGCGCGCCTGCGTTTCGAAGAGGTCGCGCACCGTGCGCGTCGGATGACGAGCGATCGTGTAAGTGCGTCGCAACGCGCGCGTGCAGCCGTTGAAATAGGCCCATTCGCTGGCGATGCGTCGAAACATGGATGCGGCGCGTCCCGCGCGCCCCCGGGCGCGGCATCGTGATAGAAGAGATCGGACGAGGCGTGTCAATCGACGGACGAGGCATGGCGCAGCCTGCGGCGAAGGGGGTCTGGGACGGCGCCGCGGAGATCGATCTGCGCGGCCTCAAGTGCCCGCTGCCGGCCATGAAGACGAGCCGGGCGCTGGCGCGCCTCTCCGTCGGCGCTCGTCTCGTCGTGCGCGCGACCGACCCGATGAGCGTGATCGACGTGCCGCATGCCGCGGCCCGGCTAGGCGGCCGCGTCGTCGAGACGATCCGGGCGGGACGCGAGATCGTCTTCCGCATCGAGCGGTGACGCTTAAGCCAGCAGGCCGCCCTGGCTGGGCGCGAGAGGATTGTCGGCGAGCCCCGCGGCGTCCGCACGATCGACCGCGACCTCGCCGGAAAAGGCGCGCCACAGGCCTTCGACGAAGGACGGATCGAGGTCGCGCAGGATGAAGACGATGCGCGTCCGGCGATCGGCGTCCGGCCACGCGTCGAGCCGGGTCGGCGGATGGAAGATGTGCTGCACGCCATGAATGAGGACCGGACGCGCGGGGTCGTCGTCGAGCCCGATGAGACCTTTCACGCGCAGCAGCTTCGGCCCGTGCGCCTGCGCAAGCAGATCGATGAACAGGGCGAAACCGCTCGCCGGCATCGGCGCGTCGCTCGTCAGGCAGAAGGCGCGGATGCGCGCGTCGTGGCGATTGACGTCGTGATTGTGAGCGGCATGGCCGAGATCGCCGTGACGATGGCCGTTGTGACCGTGGTCTTGCGCATCCGCGTAGGCTTCGGCGGCGAGCCAGGCGCGCACGTCGGCCGATTTCGCGTCCGCGTCGAAACCGCCGACGCCGATGAGCCGGTCGGCCGTCGCTTCGCCCGCGGCGGCGTCGAGGATCGGCGCCGCGGGATTGAGCGCTCGGAGGCGCGCGCGGAGCGCGGCGACCGCCGCCGCGTCGGCGAGCTCGGTCTTGGCAAGGACGAGGCGGTCGGCGACGGCGGCCTGTTTGACCGCCTCCTCATGCGTATCGAGCGTCGCCGCGCCATTGACGGCGTCGACGAGCGTCACGACGCCGTCGAGGCGAAAACGCAGGGCGAGGTAGGGATGCGCCATGATCGTGTGCAGGACGGGCGCGGGGTCGGCGAGGCCCGTCGTCTCGATCAGCACGCGCACGAAGGGCGCCATGCGACCGTTGTCGAGCCGGCGCAGAACATCCTCGAAGGTTGCGACCAGGTCGCCGCGCATGGTGCAGCACAGGCAACCCGACGCCATGAGCAACATGTCGCCGTCGACCCTCTCGACCAGCAGATGATCGAGCCCGACCTCGCCGAACTCGTTGATGAGGACGAGCGTGCCGGCAAGCGAGGGATCGCGGACGAGCCGATTGAGCAGCGTCGTCTTGCCGGCCCCCAGAAATCCCGTGAGCACGCCGACGGGGATCGGCGGCGGAGAACGGCGCGAACTGGCCGGCATTCCTCGGCTCTACTCGGTCTGCGACTTCTTGCCCTTCGGCGTCGCGCGCGCCTCGGCCTTACGCGGCTCGGCCTTCGGCTTTGCGCCGCTCGTCTTGCCCGCTGCGGCCTTTGCGGCTGGCTTCTTGGCCGCCACGGCCGCCGGCTTGTCGACCTTCGCGGCGGCCGCCTTGATCGGCTTGGTCACGTGAGCGTCCCGCTTCGGCGCGGGATGGCGGCGCGCGGTCCGTACAGGCGCTTCGGCCGCGGGCGCGGGTTCGTCGACCGCAGGCCCGGCGATGCGGCCGGTCCACCCCGGCGGGGGGCCAAGATAGACATCGATCGGCTCGAAGACCGGCCGCTGCGCCATCGCCGCCTGCATGGCCGCGACCCCGCCGATGTTGAGCGCCGCAGCCGCCGCCGGCGTCGCGAGGGATTCGGCGCGGAAGAACGCAGCGGGCGAGTCCTGCTCGGGTTGACCGGGCGTCGCCGCAACGCCCGCGACATGCACCGGGAAATCCTCTTCCGCGACCTGCTCCTTATGGCCGCCGCAGATCTGCGGGCGCATGTCGGGCGGCCCGCCCGCCATCGCGCCCAGCGCGCCGACGTTCTGGCCGGATCGGGCGATGCCGAAGCCGGTGTCGAGCAGGCTCGCCGCCTCCAGCGTCCGCGCCTTGGCGTTCGGATAGCCGAGCACGACCGCGATCAACCGCCGCCCGTTGCGCGTGGCGCTGGCGACGACGTTGAAACCGGCCGGGCATGTGAAGCCGGTCTTCATGCCTTCCGCGCCGGGATAGCGGCCCATCAGGCCGTTGTGCGTCGGCGTGATCTGCGCGCCGAGGCGGAACGCGCCAATGCCGTAGAGGTCGGCGTGTTCGGGAAAGTCGCGATAGAGCGCCAGGGCGACGATCGCCATGTCGCGCGCCGAGCTGTAATGGCCGGGCGCCTGCAGCCCGTTCGGATTGACGAAATGCGACTCGCGCATGCCAATCTGCGCGGCGGCGGCGTTCATGTCATCCGCAAAGGATTCGACCGACCCCGAGACGCCCTCGGCGACGGTGATCGCGAGGTCATTGGCCGATTTGACCATCATCATCTTCAAGGCGTTGTCGAGCGTGACCAATTCGCCCGGCCGGAAGCCCATCTTCGAGGGCGGCATGCGCGCGGCGCGGGCGCTGACGCGCATCGGCGTGTCGAGAGTGATGCGGCCGTCGCGCACCGCCTTCAGCGCCGTGTAGATCGTCACCAGCTTGGTCAGCGAGGCGGGATACCATTCGCGCGTCGCCTCGCGGTCGACCAGAACCTCGCCCGTGCCGGCGTCGATGACGAGCAGCGGCGTGGCGGCGCAGGCGAGCGCGGGCGTCATCAGGGCGAGCGCCGCGGCGAGCAGGGCGGAACGCGGTTGACTCGGGAAGAAGCGCATAGACAAGTCCTGACATCGTCTTCGCTGGCGTCGCCGCCCCTGCGAATCTTTCCTAGCTTTTCAACGGCGGCTTGGGAAGCCGCGGCGGCAAGCCGATTCGCCAGCCGCTTGCGGCGGTTGTGTGGCGCGCGGCGCAAGCGGGCTGGGTCTCTAAACGGTTGAGGTGGCAGCGCGGCCATGCGACGCAGTCTGGTTTCCGCCGCGGTTCTTCTCTGGGGCTGCGCCAGCGTCGCGCAAGAGGGGGCGCCCGCGCCGCCGACGGTGGCGCCGTCGGCCAAGGAGGCGGTTGCGCCCCCCGTCAAGAGAACGCCGACGCCGAAGCGCCGCAATCCGCCCGCGCGGGTCGCGCCGCAGCCCGAACCGCCGCAACCGCCCGCCCCGCCGCCGCCCTTGGCGCAGGATCCGACGCCGCCGCTCCTGCCCTACTGCGCGCCGCCGGTGCAGCCGGATTGCCTCAACGACGACAAGACCTATGCGAGCCCGGCGGCGAGCGGCGCCTGTCAGCAGGACATGGATCGTTACGTGCGCTCGGTCTTCGCCTACCGCGTCTGCCTAAACAGCGAGATGGAGCGCGCCGTGTTCGCGACCAACCAGGCGCTTCAGCGCTTCCGATGCCGTGTCGCCAAAAAAACGAACTGTCCCTGACGGCCGCTCACCGACCGGGCGGTCGCGCAGCGATGGCCAGCGCATGCACGCCCGAAGCCAGTTCGTCGGCGAGCACGGCGTTGACGATCCGGTGACATTCGAGACGGCTCTTGCCGGCGAAGACGGCGGACACCACATCGATCGCGAAATGGCTTTCGGACGCGGCGAGCGCGCCCGGATGCCCGGACCCCGGATGGCCGACGTGGCCGACATGCTTGTGCGACTCGTCGACGACGGTGAGCGCAGCGGGCGCGAGCGCTGCGTTCAGCTTGTCCGTTATACGATCCTTCACGCTCATTTGTGAGCCTCCGAGCCTGCCTGCGTTCGCGCGCCGGCATACGCCGGTCCTGCGCACGTTCGCAATCCTCGTCCTGCCGTCCCGGCTCCTTGCGGAGCCTTCCTCACGCTCCTAAAGTCTCGCCATGGACCTTTCGTCGCCGCTGTTCGATCGCATCCGGACGAAGACCCGGCCGCAGACGGCGCCCGGGCCGGCTCAGATTCGCTGCGACTTTCCGGGCTGCGACCAGGTCGGCGAATTCCGCGCCCCGATGGGGCGGATGCGGGAGGGGCAGTATTTCTGCTTCTGCCTCGACCATGTGCGCGAATACAACGCGTCATACAATTATTTCAATGGCATGACCGACGCCGACGTCGCCCGCTACCAGAAGGAGGCGACGATCGGCCACCGGCCGACCTGGGCCATGGGCGTCAACCGCGCGGGGCGCAGCTACCGCGAAGACGGCGTCGATCCGATCGCCGACCCGCTGGGCCTGTTTCGAGCGCGGGCGCGCGGCGCGGTCCGGCCGGAGCCGCGGCGGCCGACGTTCGGCGTCGCGGCGGTCAGGGCGTTGACTGCGCTGGGCCTCGAGGATGGCGCAGCGCCGGAGACGATCCGCGCGCGTTACAAGGAACTCGTCAAGCGCCTGCATCCGGACGCCAATGGCGGCGACCAGTCGCGGGAAGACAAATTGCGCGAAATCATTCAGGCCTATAAACACTTACGGTCGGCGAAGCTCGCTTAACGCGGCCTGCGCCCGGCGTCGCGGATCGTGGCGCGAAAAAAGCTCATGAGGTCGCCCGTTTAAGGGTCGAGAACGCCCGTCGCGCGGCGCACGGGTCTGGAGGACTGATGCCAATCGCGACTGATCCCACGCCGACCATGCCGGACACGACGGTGTCCGTGCGCCAGATGTTCGGCATCGACAGCGACCTGTCGGTTCCCGCCTACGCCGACACGTCGAGCCATGTGCCGGAGTTTGATCCCGATTACCTGTTCGACAAGGATACGACGCTGGCGATCCTCGCCGGCTTCGCGCGCAACCGCCGCGTCATCGTCACCGGCTATCACGGCACCGGCAAATCGACGCATATCGAGCAGGTCGCGGCGCGGCTGAACTGGCCCTGCGTGCGCATCAACCTCGACAGCCACGTGTCGCGCATCGATCTCGTCGGCAAGGACGCGATCGTCCTCAAGGAGGGCAAGCAGGTCACCGAATTCCGCGACGGCATCCTGCCCTGGGCCTATCAGAACAACATCGCGCTCGTATTCGACGAATACGACGCGGGCCGCCCCGACGTGATGTTCGTGATCCAGCGCGTGCTCGAATCCTCAGGCCGCCTGACGCTGCTCGACCAAGCCCGGGTGATCCGCCCCCACCCCGCCTTCCGCCTTTTCGCAACGGCGAACACGGTCGGTCTCGGCGACACGTCGGGCCTTTACCACGGCACGCAGCAGATCAACCAGGCGCAGATGGACCGCTGGTCGATCGTCACGACGCTGAACTATCTGCCGCACGACCGGGAAGTCGACATCGTGCAGGCGAAGGCGCCGCATTTCCGCAACAAGGAAGGCCGCGACACCGTCAACAAGATGGTGCGCGTCGCCGATCTCACGCGCAACGCCTTCATCGCCGGCGATCTCTCGACGGTAATGAGCCCACGCACCGTCATCACCTGGGCGGAGAACGCCGAAATCTTCAAGGACATCGGCTTCTCCTTCCGGCTGACCTTTCTCAACAAGTGCGACGAACTGGAGCGCGCGCTGGTGGCGGAATTCTACCAGCGCTGCTTCGGGCAGGAACTGCCCGAGAGCGCGGTCAACGTGGTGTTTAGCTAGGGAGCGGCCTGTCCCATGGGATCGTCTGTCCGCAAACCGCCGGCGGCGGCGAAGCCGACCGCCTATCGCGCCGATCCCTACACATGGTCGCTCGAACAGGCGGCGTTGCTGCGCGCCGGGCGCTTCTTGGAGATTGATGCGCCCCATATCGCCGAGGAGATCGATGACGCGGGCCGGGCGCAGTACGACAAGCTTGAAAGCGCGCTGCGCTTGACGCTCCAGCATCTGCTGAAGTGGGATCATCAAGCGGCAAGGCGGTCGCGAAGCTGGGCGCTGACAGTGCGCACGCAGCGGCGGCGCCTCGAGAACACGCTGCGGAAAAATCCCGGATTGAAGGCTGAGCTTGCCGAAGCCGTCCGCGAGGCCTACGCGGACGCCGTCGATGACGCCGCGCTCGAGACAGGTTTGAGCGAGACGGCGTTTCCGTCGCTCTGCCCCTATTCGATGGACGACATCTTGCGGCGACCCGTCGAATGGCCGGACGCCGCCGAGTTACGGGCGAAATGATGAGCGGAGCCAATCGCAAGCCGGGTCAGCCGGCGCCCGGGCCGACCGAGCCAATCAAACGCGTCGTCGCCGGCTGCATGCGCGCCATGGCGCGCACGCCCGACCTCGAAATCGTGTTCGCCGCCGACAAGCCCTCGCTCGTCGGCTTCGGGGAGGGGGCGAAGGCGCGCCTGCCCGAACCGTCGCGCAAGCCGACGCCGGGCGAGACGGCCATTTTGCGCGGGTTGGCGGATTCGATGGCGCTGAAGCTCGCCTGTCACGACGAGGGCGTCCATCGCAAGCTGACGCCGAAGGGTCCGGACGCGCGCGCGGTGTTCGAGGCGGTCGAACAGGCGCGCTGCGAGGCGATCGGCGCGACTCGGATGCAGGGCGTCGCCGCCAATCTCTCGGCGATGCTCGAAGATAAATATCACCGCGGCGCCTATGGCGACGTGTCGGACCGCGCCGACGCGCCGCTGGAGGACGCGGTGGCGCTGATCGCGCGCGAGCGGCTGACCGGATTCGCGCCGCCAAAGGCCGCGCAGAAGATCGTCGATCTGTGGCGGCCCATCATCGAGGACCGCGCCGGGCCGGAGCTCGATCGCCTGACGGAGTCTGTCGAGGACCAGCGCGCCTTCGCGAAGGCCATTCACAAGCTTCTCCAGAATCTCGACATGATGGAGGAAGAGGCCGTCGACCAGAACGATCAGGGCGAAGAAAGCGGCGACGAACAGGACAGCGATCAGCAGCAGGACGCCGACAGCGAGGGCGAGCAGGACGACGAAGGTCAGCCGATCGACATGGAGCAGGCCGACGGCTCGGACGACGAGCTGGAAGAGGGCGAAGTCGACGCCGCGGACGCGCCCGCCGGCGATGTCCCCGAGGATGCGGAAGACGGCGAGGCGGAGGAAGCCTCCGAGAGCCGGCGGCCGCCGCCGGGCGCGCCGGTCGAGCGCAAGGCGCCCGACTACAAGAGCTTCACGCAGAAGTTCGACGAGACCGTGCACGCCGAGGACCTCTGCGAAGCCGACGAGTTGGAGCGCCTGCGCGCCTACCTCGACAAGCAGTTGCAGAACATGTCGAGCATCGTCGCGCGGCTCGCCAACCGCCTGCAGCGCCGGCTGATGGCGCAGCAGAACCGCTCCTGGGAATTCGACCTCGAAGAAGGCCTGCTCGATCCCGCGCGCCTGTCTCGCATCATCATCGACCCACAGCAGCCGCTGTCGTTCAAGCGCGAGAAGGACACGACTTTCCGCGATACGGTCGTCACCCTGCTGCTCGACAATTCGGGCTCGATGCGCGGGCGCCCGATCACGGTGGCGGCGAGTTGCGCCGACATCCTCGCGCGCACGCTCGAGCGCTGCGGCGTGAAGGTCGAGATCCTCGGCTTCACCACCAAGGCGTGGAAGGGCGGCCAGTCGCGCGAGACGTGGCTGCAGGCGGGCAAGCCGCCGACGCCCGGACGCCTCAACGATCTGCGCCACATCATCTACAAGTCGGCGGACGCGCCCTGGCGGCGCGCGCGGCGCAATCTCGGCCTGATGATGCGCGAAGGCCTGCTTAAGGAGAACATCGACGGCGAGGCGCTCGATTGGGCCTACGGCCGCCTTCTCGCCCGCACCGAGCAGCGCCGCATCCTGATGATGATTTCCGACGGCGCCCCGGTCGACGATTCGACCCTGTCGGTCAACGCGGGGAATTACCTCGAACGGCACCTGCGATACGTCATCGAGGAGATCGAGACGCGCTCGCCGATCGAACTGATCGCCATCGGCATCGGGCACGACGTGACGCGCTACTATCGCCGGGCCGTGACGATCGTCGACGCGGAAGAACTCGGCGGCGCGATGACCGACAAGCTGGCGGAGCTCTTCGACGAGAGCGAGCCGGCGCCGGAGCCCCGGGCGCCGCGCGGGCCTTCAGGCCCCAGGCCGGCGTCAAAACCGGTGCGCGCGACCGTGCATTGAGAGTGAGAAGCGGACTTGGCGGCGACAAGAGCGACTCGCGGGCCGCTTTCTATCCCCTAGGGGGCCGGCTTAAGCTGCCGCTTCGGCCTGCTTCTTGACGATCTCGCGCTTCAGGTCGCGCACGCCCTGCGACAGATCCTCGTCATGCGCCTTCAGCAGAAAGGCGTCGAGACCGCCGCGATGCTCGACCGAGCGGATCGCCGCGGCTGCGATGCGCAAACGCACCGACCGACCCAGCGTGTCTGAGATCAGCGTGACGTTGCAGAGGTTTGGGAGGAACCGGGTCCGGGTCTTGCGGTTCGAGTGGCTGACGAGATTGCCGCTCTGGACCGCTTTGCCGGTCAACTCGCAACGGCGGGACATGGTCTGCTTCCTTTCAAACTTCCTCGGCGTCTCGCCGGAGCGGGACGCCAGCCCTGCGGCGGATCGATGAGCCGCACGGCGCGCGCGTCAAGCGGCTCCTCGTCGGACGCGGGTCTATACGAGAGGGGTCTCTCATCGTCAAGGTCAGGCGGCGACAGGCGGCGGCGACCCGCGAGTGTATCGGTAGCGCACGATTTATCCGGTTAGGGAGCGCACGATCTGTCCGGGACATCCCCCGATCGCCGTTCCTGAAGCGCCTTCGATGGCGTAGTCTCCGATCCATCGCGGTCAAGCCGGAGCCCGAATGATCGATGACGGAGTGGCTGCCGATCGACGCTTTGCAGGACGACGCGGCGCCGCTCGCCGGCCCGCGCCGGGCGGCCGCCGCCTTGCGCGCCTTGACGCGCCGAGGCGCCGAAGTCGCGCTCGATCTCGTCTATCCACCAGGCTGTCTCGCCTGCCGCCGCGCCGTCGCGGCGCCCGGAACGCTTTGCCCCGCCTGCTGGACGAAGGTGCGCTTCATCGAGCGTCCCTTCTGCGAGCGGCTGGGAACGCCGTTCGCGCAGGATCTCGGCGCCGGGCTCATCTCGCCCGAAGCGATGGCCGACCCGCCCGCCTGGGGCCGCGCCCGCGCGGTCGCGGTCTACGATGAGGGGCCGGCGCGGGCGCTGATCCATCGGCTGAAATATTATGACCGCATGGATGTCGCCCGGCCGCTCGGCCGCTGGATGGCGCGGGCCGGCGTGGAGCTTTTGGAAGGCGCCGACCTCCTGATCCCGACGCCGCTGCATCGCTGGCGGCTCGCGCGTCGGCGCTTCAACCAGGCGGCTGTCCTGGCGCGCGTCGTCTCGCGCGAGAGCGGCGTCCCCGTCGAGGCGATGGCGCTCGAACGCGTCAAGCCGACGCCGCCGCAGGTCGGCCTGTCGAAAGCTCAGCGCGCCGCCAACATGCAGGGCGCGTTCCGCGTGTCCGACGAGGGTCGCGGCCGCGTGGTCGGACGGCGTCTCGTGCTCATCGACGACGTCCTGACCTCCGGCGCGACGACCAACGCCGCCGCGCGGGCGCTGCTGCGCGCGGGCGCGGCCAGCGTCGACACGCTCGTCTTCGCGCGCGTTGTGACCGCCGCTTGACCGTATTGTGACGCGCGCGCGATTGCCCATATAAGGGGCCGAAGGACCCTCCATGTCGAAGACCGTCATCTACACCAAGGCTTGGTGCCCGTATTGCGATGCCGCCAAGGACCTGTTGCGCAAGAAGAGCGTCGCCTTTGAGGAAGTGCCGGTCGACGGTGACCGCGCCAAGCAGCAGGCGATGGCCTCGCGCGCCAACGGCCGCTCGACGGTGCCGCAGATCTTCATTGGAGAGACTTACGTCGGCGGGTGCGATGAGCTTTATGCGTTGGAGCGCGCCGGCAAGCTCGACCCTTTGCTCGCCGCCTGATCTGCGACGATGATCAAATACGCGCTGGTCTGCGACGAGGCCCACGCCTTCGAAAGCTGGTTCCAAAACGCCGAATCGTTCGAGACTCAGGCCAAGCGCGGCTTCGTGGAATGCCCGACGTGCGGCTCGAAGCGCGTGTCCAAAGCGTTGATGGCGCCCTCGGTCTCGACCTCGCGGCGCAAGCGCGCGATCGGCGCCGAGGCGATGCGCGCAATGGCGGCCATGGCTTCGATCGCGAAGGCGCAAGCCGGCGGCGCTCCCGCGGCGTCGCCGCCGGCGCCGGCGGCCGGCCCGGTCGCGATCCTCGACGACAAGCATCGCGAGATGCGCGAAGCGATCCGCGACCTGCATCGCAAGCTGACCGAGAATTCAGCCGATGTCGGCGAGAATTTTCCGGCCGAGGCGCGCGCCATGCACGAGGGCGACGCGCCGCATCGCTCGATCCACGGCAAGGCGACCTTCGAGGAAGCCAAGGCGCTTGCGGAAGACGGCGTGCCCATCCTGCCGCTGCCGGCCCTTCCCGACGAGCGGAACTGAGCCGCCTAGTCCTTGCGGCCGCGGAACTCGCTCGCCTTGAACAGCGTCTCGAACGGCACGCCGCGCGAGGCGAAGAATTCGACCGCGCCTTCCTCCCGGTCGACGATCGAGACGACGAGCGCCACCCGGGCCCCTTGCTCGGCGCAGATGTCGATCGCCTGCGCCGCCGAGCCGCCGGTCGTCGTCACGTCCTCGATGACCGCGACCGCCTGGCCCGCGAGGCTTTCGCCGGGCGCAAGTCCTTCGATCAGCTTCTTCGCGCCGTGATCCTTGGCCTGCTTGCGCACGATGAAGCCGCGCAGCGGCTTGCCGGCGGCGACCGAGACCGCGCAGACGCCGCCGGTGATCGGCACCGCGCCGAGTTCGAGACCCCCGACCATGGCGGCGTCGGTGCGCGCGATGCGCGCGTGCAGCATCGCCGCGATGGTCGCGGCGCCCTGCGGGTCGAGCATCGACGGCTTCATGTCGAAGTAATAGTCGCTCGTCTGGCCCGACGCGAGTTTCACGACGCCGCGTCCGAACGAACGGCGGTAGATGATGTCGGCGAGCCGCGCGCGCGCGTCGTCGGTCATGGCGCAATCCTTTGTCGATGAACGACGGGCCGCGACACAAGCAGGCGCGGCGGCGCCGGTCAACACGCCGCCTCGCATGCCGAGTTCGGGCCATGGCGAATCTGTCGCACAGAGGCTTGTTGATCCTTTTCGCGCGCCGGTTAGGATTTCGCGCGATGGGACGGGCGACCTCAATCTTCGGTTGGAACCGTGCGGCGTTCGCCGTTGCGCTCGCCTATCTGCTCGTTCTGAAGTCGATTGTCGCGCCGCTTACCGCAAGTGTTTCGCCCTTCGACGGACGCCCGGTATGGACCGTCATCTGCCATACGGACGCTCGGGACGGCTCTTCCGGTCAACGCCCCGATGGATCGCACTCGTGTTGCGACGACGGATGCCTGATGCGGGTGGCGGCGTTCGCGGCGCCCTTGCTCCTGGTGACCTTCCTCGTGGTCCTGCGGCGGATCGTCCCGCTCGTCGCGCGGCCGCCCCTCGCGGAGGCGCGCGGGCCGCCCATTGAGGCTTGGGCGCCCGTGCGGGCCCAACGAGGGCCTCCCATCCCGTTCAACGCATAGACCTGGCGCTCGGCCAGGATTGCGGCTGGCGATGTCGCGCCGCTCGGCGACGACGACGCGGCCTGTCTTTGCCCGTTGAACGGACCTTTCCCCATGCAATCTTCCACCTTCCGCGTAGGCGCCAGCGTGCGCTCCCTTTCGCTTGTCTCGCTTTCCTTGTTCGCCATCGGGGCCGCCGCCGCGCAGACGTCGACGCAGCTCCCCGCGATTAACGTGGAGGCGCCGCGTGCGCGGCTGAAGCCGGCGCCGATCCGACGCGCGGCGACCCGGCCGGCGCAGACGCTCGGCCGCCGTCCCGTCCGAACCCGCATCCCGACGCAGCCTGCACGGCCGGCCGCTGCGCCGGTCGAAACCGCCGTGGCGGCGCCTGGCGGTCGACCTCGGGATGAGCCGGGGACCGGCGGCCTCGGCGGCGCAACCCCGCCCGTCGTTTCCCGCTTGCAACTGCCGCAGAAATCCTTCAGCGCCACGGCCAAGCAGATCGAGGAGACCGTCAACCTGAAAGACCCGGAAGACGCGATCAAGTACTTCCCGAGCCTCTTCGTGCGCAAACGCAACGACGGCGACAACCAGGCGGTTCTCGCGACGCGCGACTGGGGGCTGAACTCCAGCGCGCGCACCTTGATTTACGAAGACGACCTTCTGGTTTCCTCGCTGATCGCCAACAACAACACCAACGGATCGCCGCATTGGAATCTGATCGCGCCGGACGCCATCGAGCGCATCGACTTCCTCAACGGTCCCTTCGCGGCGGCCTATCCCGGCAACTCGATCGGCGGCGTGCTGCTGATCACGACGAAAATGCCAGACCATCTGGTTGCGACCGCGAAGCAGACCGGCTCCATTCAATCGTTCGGTCAGTATGGCACGCGCGACACCTACGCCACAGGCCGCACCGACCTCAGCCTCGGCGACAAGATCGAGCAGTTTTCGTGGTTTGCGAGCGTCAGCCTGCTCACCGGCTATGCGCAGCCGCTGACCTATACGACGAGCGCGACGGTTCCCAAGGGAACGACGGGAACGTTTTTGGCGCTCAACAAGCAGGGTCTGCCGGCCGATGTGGTCGGCACGGGCGCGCTCACCTACACGCGCCAAGAGACGGCCAACCTGAAACTCGCCTACGACATCACGCCCTGGGTGCGCGCGACCTACTCGTTCGGCTTCTGGGCCAACGAACAGACGTCCGATCCGCAGACGTATCTGACCTCGACCGCGACCGGCGCGCCGACCTTCGGCGGCGTGTCCAGCTTCGCGAGCAACAAATACGACTGGGTCGAACGGCATCTGTCGAACGCCCTTTCGCTGAAAAGCGACTCGCGCGGCGCGTTCGATTTCGATCTGTCGGCGTCGAGCTACAATTATCTCACCGACGTCATGCGCAATCCGTACACGGTCGCGCCGGCCGGCCTCGGTTTTTCCGATAACGGCAAGATCACGCGGAACGACGGGACCAACTGGCAGAACGCGGACGCCAAAGGGATATGGCGTCCGTTCGGCCTCGACGGGCCGCATGAGATCAGCTTCGGCGTCCATGGCGACCGCTATTATTTCTACAATCCCGTCTATGGATCGACACAATGGGACGGCGGCCCGGACGGCGGCAATGGCCAGGTTTATTCCCTAGGCGCAGGCGAGACGCGCACCGGCGCAATCTGGGCGCAAGACGCCTGGAAAATCACGCCTTCGCTGAAACTCACGCTCGGCGGCCGGCTGGAGTTCTGGCGCGCCTTCGACGGGTTCAACTTGAATACCTCGCCTACGTCTTCAGGCGTCATCGGCGCGACGACGCGCACCGTCAATCAGCCGGAACTGAGTTCAACCGACTTCTCGCCGAAAGCGTCGCTTTCCTGGGACGTGTCGAAGGACTGGAACCTTACCGCCTCGTTCGGCGAAGCCTACCGCTACCCGACCGTCGCCGAACTCTATCAGAACGTGTCCGTGCAAGGGGTCGCGACGTTCGGCAACCCATTCTTGCAGCCCGAGCGCGGGCTGGTCGGCGAGTTCGACATCGAGCGAACGTTCGAAGACGGACGGGTGCGATTGACATTCTTCTACGATCACACCGACGACGCACTCATCTCGCAAACGAACCTGGTCGCCAACCCGAGCACGGGCGCGCAGGTTCCGACCACGACGGTCGGCAATGTCGCCGCAATTCGCAATCAGGGCGTCGAGGTGTCCGCCGAAAAACGAAACGTCCTCATATCGGGCCTCGATCTCTTTGGCAGCGCAACCTACGTCGACTCGCGCATTCTGTCGGATCCGACTTGGGCGGGCACGAATCCGCTGACCGGGCTGCCCGACGCGGTTGTCGGCAAGCGCGTTCCCTACGTTCCCGACTGGCGCGCCACGCTCGGCTTCACCTATCGGCCGAACGAGGCATGGGCCTGGACGGTCGCGGCCCGCTACAGCGGCAAGCAATATTCGACGCTCGATAACACCGACACCATCCCCAATGTGTACGGCGCTTTCGATCGTTTCGTGGTTGTCGACGCCAGGCTGCACTACACGGCGACGAAGAACCTGTCGTTCGATGTCGGCGTCGACAACCTGAACGACGAGCGGTACTTCCTCTTTCACCCGTTTCCCGGCCGAACCTTCGTTCTGCAGGCGAGATACACGTTCTGACCGATCACGGGCATGTCGCGCGCCGATTGTCGGGGACGCGCCGCCGGTCGGCGCTCAGGGCGCGCGGGCGCGGACCGGCGTGAAATCCGTCGTATAGAGCGACGCGGCCTCGGGCTCCGCGTCGAGCATGCCGAGTTCGGGCAGCGAGCGGCGGATCGTGTCGATCGCCGCGGGATCGAGCGCCCCGTCGTCGGAGAGCATGCGCATCTCGTTGTCCCACGCGCGCTCGATCGCCGTTCCGCTGACGCCGATCGCCTTCGCGGCGATCGCTTCGCCTTCGGCGCGATGCGCCTTGGCCCAGGCGACGGAGGCGAACCAGGCGCGCAGGAAGCGGCGCACGAGATCGGGATTTTTCTGCCGCAGATCGTCGCGCGCGAAGGCGACATGCGTGTGGAACGCCTTCACGATGTCGCCGAACTCCGCGACGACGCGACCGACGCCGCGCTCCTCGTAGGAGAAGCCGATTTGGTCGGCGACGACGGAGGCGTCGATGTCGCCTCCCTTCATCGCGGCGAGCCGCGCGCGCTCGGCGCCGAGCGGGACGCTCATGATCCCGTCCGGTCCCCAACCTTTCCGGCGCGCCGTCTCGCGCACCAGCCAGTCGGTCATCGAGCCGGCGGACGTGACGCCCACGCGGCGGCCCTTGAGATCGTCGAGCGTGCGCACCGGCCCATTTATCGCGGCGGCGAGCACGAAATTGTACGGCGGCCCGGCGAGGGCGGCGACGCAAAGCGCGGGCACGCCTTTGGCGCGGTAGCCAAGACCAGGACCCGAGCCGAAGCCGATGTCGATCGCGCCGGCGGCGAGCGCCTGCTGCATCGCGGCGTCGCCCGAGAGCGCGAGGCTTTCGACCTCGATGTTCTCGGCTTTCCAGGTTCCCGCGGCGCGGCCCATGTCGACGATCGTCCAGATGATCGCGACGCCCGACGTCCCGAGGCGGACATGGTCGAGGGCGAAAGCCTGTGGGGTCGCCGCGATGGCCATCGCAAGCGCCGCCAGGCGGGCGGTCCATCGCCTCGCGTCCATGCGTCCTCCCGCCGTTTCAGCGGATCATGTCGCCGTGGGGCCGCCTTCGCAAGCGTAGCCTTCCCTCCCCGCGAGCCGCTTGCTAGAAGGCCTCCACAAAGCAGGCCCGAATCTGGGACGGGAAAGCGAAGCGATCATGGACAAGTTCACCACGCTCGAGGGCGTCGCGGCGCCGATGAAGATCCGCAACATCGACACCGACATGATCATCCCGAAGCAGTACCTGAAGACGATCAAGCGCACCGGGCTCGGCAAGGGCCTGTTCTTCGAGATGCGCTATAACGAGGACGGCTCGGACAATCCGGATTTCGTCCTCAACAAGCCGGCCTACCGCAAGGCCAAGATCATCGTCGCCGAGGATAATTTCGGCTGCGGCTCCTCGCGCGAACATGCGCCGTGGGCGCTGCTCGATTTCGGCGTGCGCTGCGTGATCTCCACGAGCTTCGCCGACATCTTCTACAACAATTGCTTCCAGAACGGCGTGCTTCCGATCAAGGTCTCCAAGGAGAACCTCGAGAAGCTGATGGACGACGCGGAGCGCGGATCGAACGCCACGCTGTCCATCGACTTGGAAAAGCAGGAAGTCCGCGGCCCGGACGGCGGCGTCGTGCATTTCGACATCGATCCCTTCAACAAGCACTGCATGCTGAACGGCCTCGACGGCATCGGCCTCACGCTCCAAAAGGAGAAGGCGCTCGACAGCTACGAGGAGAAGGCGAAAGCCGAACGCCCCTGGATGTGAGCGCGCGATGCGTGACGGCGCCGATCCGGCTTAGCCGATCGTTAACCATGCCGCGGCAGACTGCGACGCGTCCGCCAAGGCTCGATAGGGCCCGCGAACGATCGTGTCGGTTAGGCTTCTCCATGCGTGAATGGCGGCGAATTCTGCTTGGGACGCTGATCGCGACGGCGCCGGCGGCCGCGCCCGCGCACGCCGACTTCCAGAGCTGCCTGGCGTCGCTGCGCGGGGAGGCGGCCGGCCACGGCGTCTCCGCCGCGACCTTCGAGGCCGCGACGCGCGGCCTGCAGCCGTCCGACGCCGCAAGCTTCCTCGACAAGCAGCCCGAGTTCAAGACGCCGATCTGGGACTATATCGCGGGCCTCGTCGACGATCAGCGCATCGCCGACGGGCGCCAGCGTCTGCGCGAGGACGCCGCCGCGCTGCGCCTGGCCGAAACTCGCTTCGGCGTCGAGCCGGCGATCGTCGTCGCGGTCTGGGGCGTCGAATCCGATTTCGGCCGCAACCTCGGCAAGCGCCCGCTGGTGCAATCGCTCGCCACGCTCTCCTGCGAGGGCCGCCGGCAGGCCTATTTCCGCGGCGAGCTCTTCGCGACCATGAAGATCATCCAGGCCGGCGACATGCGGCCCGAGGCGCTGACCGGCTCCTGGGCGGGCGCCTTCGGCCAGACGCAATTCATGCCGTCGGCCTACCTGCGGCTCGCCGTCGATCTCGACGGCGACGGACGCCGCGACATCGTCGAGTCGAACGCCGACGCATTGGGCTCGACCGCCAACCATTTGAAACACGGCGGCTGGGTTCACGGCGCCCCCTGGGGCTTCGAGGTGGAGGTTCCCGCCGGGTATTCCGGCGTGTCCGGACGCACGCACAAGCACCCGATGGGCTACTGGGCCGCGCAGGGCTTGCGCCGCGTCGACGGGCGGCCGCTTGGCGAGGGGGCGGCGGGGCTGCTCCTGCCGGCGGGGCCGCGTGGGCCGGCGTTCCTCGTCACGCGCAATTTCGATGCGCTTTACGGCTACAACGCGGCGGAATCCTATGCGCTCGCCATCGCCCATCTGGCGGACCGCATCCGCGGCGCCGGCCCCTTCCATACGCCTTGGCCGACCGACGACCCCGGCCTCGGCCGCGCCGAACGCAAGGAACTGCAAGCGTTGCTCGCCAGACACGGCTACGAGATCGGCGCGCCCGACGGGTCGATCGGCGACAAGACGCGCGAGGCGATCGCCGACTATCAAGGCCGCATCGGCCTGCCGCGCGACGGGCGCGCGGGCTTGCGCACGCTGACGGCGCTCCGCACGGGCCGGTGAAGCCACCGCGCCGCTCTCTCACCGCGAATTGAGTGGCGTCCGCCCCAGGCCGCGCCTAGACCCAAGGCGACGCTTGAAAGCCCCTCCAAGAGTTCGCCTGCATGCCTGTCCGGCGCATACCCCGCGATCCGCGCGCGATCCTCGCCCTCGCGCTCTGCGCCTGCGCCGCCCCTGGCGCCATCGCCGCCGAGCGCCCGCGCGTGATCGAACTCTTCACCAGCCAAGGCTGCTCGTCGTGTCCCGCCGCCGACCGGCTGATGACCAAGATGGCGCAAGACCCGAAAACCATCGTCATGTCCTATGACGTGGATTACTGGGACTACATCGGCTGGAAGGACACCTATGGCTCGCCGGCCTTTACGGCGCGGCAGAAGGCCTACGCCGTCGCGCGCGGCGACGGGCATGTCTATACGCCGCAAGCGGTGGTCGACGGACTGCATCATGCCGTCGGCAGCGACCCCATGGAAATCGAGAACGCGACACAATTGGCGGCGGGCGAGCAGGGCGCGATGAGCGTGCCGATCCGCCTGACGCGGGAAAACGGCCGTCTCGTCATCAATGTCGGGGCTGCGTCCGACGGCGCGCCGCGATGGGGCGCCTGCTGGATCGTTCACATCGCGACGTCCCGCACCGTCTCGGTCCGCCGCGGCGAGAACGCCGGCCACGCGCTGTCCTACACCAACGTCGTGCGCGGCATGGACAAGGTCGGCAACTGGAACGGCGAGGCGGCGCGATACGAGGTCGACCCGTCGAGCCTGATGACGCCCGATTCGGACGCCTATGTCGTGATGCTGCAAGCGAGTTCCGCCGGCAAGCCGGGCTCGATCCTCGCGGCGGTGAAGGGCGAGGGATTCTGACGCTTCACGCGTCGCTCGAAGCCAGCAATTCCGCCTGGTGTTCGGTGATCAGCGCGTCGATCACCTCGTCGAGAGCCTCGCCCGCGATCACCTTGTCGAGCTTGTAGAGCGTCAGGTTGATGCGGTGGTCGGTCAGCCGTCCCTGTGGAAAGTTGTAGGTGCGGATGCGCTCCGAGCGATCCCCCGATCCCACCTGCGACTTGCGGCTCGCCGCGCGCTCGGCGTCGGCCTTCTGCCGCTTGGCGTCGTAGAGCCGCGACTTCAGCAAGGTCATCGCCCGCGCCCGGTTCTTGTGCTGCGACCGCTCGTCCTGCACGAAGACGACCGTATCGGTCGGCAGGTGGGTGATGCGGATGGCCGATTCCGTCTTGTTGACGTGCTGGCCGCCGGCGCCCTGCGCGCGCATCGTCTCGATCTTCAAGTCGGCGTCGTTGATCTCGATGTCGACGTCGGCGGCGAGCGGCAGCACCGCGACCGTCGCCGCCGAAGTGTGCACACGGCCCTGCGTTTCCGTCGCGGGCACACGCTGCACGCGGTGCGCGCCCGATTCGAATTTCAGCCGCGCGAAAACGCCGCGGCCGCCGATCTCCGCGACGATCTCCTTGAAGCCGCCGGCCGTTCCCTCGCTGATCGAGAGAATCTCGACGCTCCAGCCGCGCGCCTCGGCGTAGCGCTGATACATGCGGAAGAGGTCTCCGGCGAACAGCGCCGCCTCGTCGCCGCCTGTGCCGGCGCGCACTTCGAGGATCGCGTCGCCCTCGTCGGCGGCGTCCTTCGGCAGCAGCGCGACGCGCAGCTTCTGCTCGAGCGCTTCGATGCGCGTCTGCGTCGACGCCTTCTCTTCTTCCGCGAGCGCGCGCATGTCCGCGGCGAGGGCGCGGTCGGCGAGCATCGCCTCGACGCCGCCGAGTTCGCCCGTGGCCGCGCGCCAGTCGCGGATCGCTTCGACGATGGGCGTGAGATCGGCGAACTCGCGCGAGAGCGCGGCGAATTCGGCGCCCGCCACGCCGCCCGCGAGACGCGCCTCGAGTTCGTCGTGACGGCGCGCGATGAGATCGAGCTTTTCGGAGGGCAACATGAGATGGGAACCGGAACGGGAGCGCGCGGGGTCTTGGCGGATCCCTCGCTACAAAGGCACGCCCTTGGCTTCCGCATAGGCGCTCAATTCCGCGCGCAGCGAACGTTGCCCGTCGTCCTTGTCGAGCAGCGAGAGCAGATGCGCGCGCGCCTCGGCCATGTCGAGGCCGAGCACCATCGCCTTGACCGGGCCGATCGAGGAGGGCGACATGGAAAGGCCGCGGTAGCCCAGCGCGACGAGCGCCATGGATTCGAGCGGCCGGCCGCCGATCTCGCCGCACAAGGTCAGCGGCTTGCCGGCCTCGTTCGCCTTGTCGGCGATCAGCTTCAGCGCGCGCAAAGCGGGCGCGGAAAGCGGATCGAAGCGCTCCGACACCCGCTTGTTGTCGCGATCGGCGGCGAAGAGGTATTGCAGCAGATCGTTCGAGCCGACCGAGAGAAAATCGACGCGCGTGAGAAGCGCGTCGAGCTGCCAGAGAACCGACGGCACCTCGACCATGATGCCGAGCTTCAAGTCGCGCGGGCGCGGATGGCCGTGCCGATCGAGATGCGCGAGCTCCAGTTCGACGAGCGCGCGCGCCCGATCGAACTCGCTCGCCTCGGCGATCATCGGGAACATGATGCGCAGATCGCAATCGCCGCACGCCATCAACATGGCGCGCAACTGAAAACGCAGCAGCGCCGGGCGATCGAGGCCGATGCGGATCGCCCGCCAGCCGAGCGCCGGGTTCTCCTCCTCGAAGCTGCGCATGTAGGGCAGGATCTTGTCGCCGCCGATGTCGAGCGTCCGGAAGGTGACGGGCAGGCCCGGCGCGGCGGCCAGCACGGATTTGTAGAGGCCGATCTGTTCGCCGAGACGCGGAAGCTGCGAGGCGACCATGAACAAAAGCTCGGTGCGGAAAAGGCCGATGGAGGCCGCGCCGGTTTCGCGCACGTGCGGCAGGTCGATCAGGAGACCGGCGTTCATATGCAGTTCGATCGTCACGCCGTCGCGCGTCACCGCCGGTGTGTCCCGCAGGCTGCGATATTGCTCCTGGCGCCGCGCGCGCAGGCGCGCTTTCTCGGCGTAGGCCCCTTCCACGTCGGCCTGCGGCCGCACATGCACCTCGCCGACGCCGCCGTCGATGATGATCGCGTCGCCGTCTTCGACGGACCCCGTGATGTTGCGCAAGTCGCCGACGACCGGCAGGCCGAGCGCGCGCGCGACGATCGCCACATGGCTCGACGCGCCGCCCTCCTCCAGCACGACGCCGCGCAGCTTGCGCCGGTCGTAATCGAGCAGCGCCGCCGCCCCCATCGTGCGGGCGACGAGGATCGCGTTGTCGGGCAGCTTCTCGTTGACGGTGACGAAGGGCTGGCCGGTCAGTTGGTGAAGCAAGCGATTGGCGAGGTCGTCGAGGTCGTGCAGTCGCTCGCGCATGTATGGATCGGTGCTGCGCTGCAGGCGCGCGCGCGTGTCGTTCTGCACGCGCTCGACGGCGGCTTCCGCCGTGAGCCCGGTGATCGCCGCCTCGCGCAGACGCCGCGACCAGCCGGCGTCGTTGGCGATGAGCCGCAGCGTCTCCAGGACATCGCGATGATCGCCGCCGCCCTGGCTCGCATGGTCGGCGCCGTCGATGAGATGGTCGATCGAGACGCGCAGCGCGGCGATCGCCTCTTCCAGCCGCGCCACCTCCTTGTCGAGGTTCTCGGCGACGAGCTGGACGACGACGATGCGCGGCTCGTGCAGCACCACGTGCCCCAGGCCGACGCCCTCGGCGATCGGCGTGCCCGTTAGCGACAGCGGCTTGTTGAGCGACATCACCGTGCCGGCCGGCGCCAGCGACTGGAGCTCGCCCGAGGCGATCATCTCGGCGAGCAGCATCGAGGTCGTCTGGAGGACCTCGATCTCCTCCTCCGAATAGGAGCGTCGCGCCCGGTTCTGCACGACGAGGACGCCGAGCGTGTTGCCGCCGCGCAGGATCGGGACGCCGAGAAAGGAGTGATAAATCTCTTCGCCCGTCTCCGGCTTGTAGGAGAAGGCCGGATGCGATTGCGCATCGGCCAGCGCCAGCGGCTCGGCGTTTTCCGCGATCAGCCCGACGAGCCCTTCGCCGGCGCGCATCGTGGTGAGATGCACGGCCTCGCGGTTCAGGCCTTCGGTGGCGAAAAGTTCGAGCCGCCCGTCGGCGCGCAGCACGTAGACCGAGCAGACCTCGGCGACCATGTTCGCCGCGATGTGCACGACGATCTTGTCGAGACGCGTCTGCGCGTTGACCGGCTCCGCCATGACTTCGCGGAGCCGGCGCAACAACTGCCGGGGGCCGGCCAGCGCGCCACGCATCAATTCATCCCTGCCACGGCCGCCCCGCACGTCGGGGCCGCCTCGATCCATTTAGAGGGGCCGCCGCGCCAGGCGATCCGATCTCGACGCCCAAGCGTATACCGAAAGGGCGAGGTGCGCGCCAAGGAAAAGGCGGCCGCCAAACCCGTCGTTGGCCGATCGGAAACCAGCGCAAATCTTTGCCCGCCTGACGGGGCCAAAAGTTCGACACAATTTTGTAACGCGACCGGTTCCGAGCGGCGCGAGCGCCACTCTGATAAGATCATGACGCCGGCGGGAGACCCTTTAAAGGAATAGCTCGGTCGCGCCGGCGGCCATGGCGCTCCGCGCGCTGCGATGCAAGCCTGGGAAGGGAAGGATCGCCATGTCGGATGAGATCGTCGTCGGCGACGGCCGCGCGCTGTCAATCCTCAGCGCCAGCGCCGTACGCGACGCGCTGACCCGCGGCGCCGCGCAATTTCACGCCGCGACGAAACATGGCGCGACGCTGGCCTTCGACACGTCGGGCGGCATTCTCAAACGCATCCGGGCCGGCGAGCGACCCGACGTCGTCGCGTCCGCGCTGTCGCCGCTGCAGGACCTGCATGCGGACGGGCTTCTCGGCGCGCCGACCGCCGTCGGCGTGTCGCGCATCGCGCTCGGCGTGCGCAAAGGCGCGCCGGTCCCCGACATTGCGACCGTAGAGGCGTTCAAGCGCGCGCTGGTCGAGGCGCCGGCCTTTGCGCGCGGCGATCCGGACGGGGGCGGCACGGCGGGCAATCACATCCACGCGATGCTCGACCGGCTCGGATTGCTGGAGGCGACCCGTTCGACGTCCATTCTGCGCGTCGGGGGCTACAAGGTGATGGCCGAGGTCGCCGCGGGCCGCGCTTCCTTCGGCCTGACCCAGGCGACGGAGATCGCCGCCGTCGAGGGCGTCGAGATCGGCGCCTATCTGCCGGACGACATCCAGCTCGTCACGACCTATGGGATCGCGCCCGGCGCGTCGCCCCGCGACCCGGCGGTCGCCGACGCCTTCATCGCGTTCCTGTCAGAAGAGGGCGCGCGCGCCTTTGCGCAGTCGGGCTTCCAAGCGCCTTGAGGAGAGCGGGCGGTCATACGTCGAGCGCGCTCTTGGCGAAGACCTCCTCGATAGCGACGCGGCGGTCCGTCAGACCTTGCTCGTGCACGTATTGCGCGATCGTCTCCAGCACGGGCCGCGCCGCCCGAACGCCGTAGGCGAGCGGATCGGCGGAAAAGCCGCGCTCCGCCTCCGGCCCGAGCGCGCCGGTTTCGAGCCATGGGCCGAGCGCCGCGCGCGCGTCGCGCAGGCCCTTCTCCTTGGCCTTCAAGAACGCCGAATAGAGGTTGAGGGCGATCCAGGGATGTCGCTCGTAGAGGTCGCGGCGCATCACCAGCGTATGGTTGATCGGATAGACGCCCGTCTTGCCGTAGTAGCGCCGCCCCTCAGCCGCCCCGTCGGCGAACAGCGGCCGCACGGAGGGTTCGCGCTTGATGTCGATCCGGCTGCGGTCGACCAGATTCGCGTTCGTCAGATACAGCAGCGTCGCATCGACCTCCCCTTTCACCAGCATCTCGCCGATGTTGGTCGTCGGCGCGATGCGGTTGATCGTAACGCCTTCGGGGGCCGTAAAGCCGGTCGAGCCGCCGTGGCTCATGTCGGGCGTGCGCTCCATGAACCACTCGATGTCGCGCTGGTCGACGCCGAACTCGTGCTTGAGGATCCCGCGCGACCAGATCGCCGAGGTCTGCTGATACTCCGGCACGGCGACGCGCTTGCCCTTGAGATCGGCCGGCGCGGCGACGCCGCGATCGGCGCGCACGAGGATGCGCGTGTGGAAGAACATGCGCGACGTGAAGACCGGGATCGCGACCCAGCGCGCATCGCCGCGCGAGGCGGCGATGAGCAGCGAGGACATCGACATCTCCGACACGTCGAAGTCGGCGTATTTCAATTGCCGCCAGAACATCTCGGAGGGATGCACGAGCGTCGCGAAGAGCCGCAGGCCCTCGACCTCGATCGCGCCGTCGGCGATCGGCCGCGTGCGCTCGTTGTCGGAGAGCGCGATCGAGAGGTCCATTCGGGGCGCCGGCACGACGCCGCCTACTTGATCGGCGGCGTCGGCAAGCTGGAATCGCCCGGCTCGACATGGAACGTGTAGTCGAGCGTGTACCAGGGCGCCTTGACGTCGGCCGCGGGGGGCTGCCCGCTCTCGTGCTTCCGATAGTCGCCGACGAGCGCGCGGGTGACGCCGAACACGACGTCGCTGTCGAGATAGCGCGCGCCCTGGACGAAAATCTGCGTGACGAGCGTCTTGAAGCCAGGCTTGTGGATGAGAAAATGCAGATGCGCCGGTCGCCACGGCTCGCGCTTCTGGTAGAGCACGACGTCGCCGACCGGGCCGTCCGTCGGAATCGGATAGCCCGCCGGCAGGATGGAGCGGAACGCGAAACGCCCGTCGGCGTCGGTGAAGAACTTGCCGCGCAAATTGTGATCGGCCTGGTTGGCGTCCTGGTTTTCGTACATGCCGGTCGTCGACGCGTGCCACACGTCGACCTCCGCGTCCGCGACCGGCTCGCCTGCCTGGTTGAGGATGCGCAGCGAGGCGAAGAGCGCCGGCCCCGGCGTCGGCGAGCGCACGATCGTGTCGCCGGATTTCGTGCGCGGGCTGTGCATCCGCCAAAACGGCCCGAGCACCGCCGCCGCGGTCTCGCTAGATCCGCCGGCGCCGTTGTTCATCAGCGTGACGAGCGTCGACAGGCCGAGGATGTCCGACATGAGCACGCCCTCGTTGTGCGTGTCGGTCGTCTGCTGGCCGACACGGTTCAGCATTCCGACGCCGTACTCCCACTCGCGTTCGGTGAGCCGCACCTCCTTGGCGAAGGCGTGCAGATGCTTCACGAACGCCGCGGCGATCTCCCGCAATCGCGCGTCGGGCGCGCCCTGCATCGCCTCGAGCACCGCCGGCGTGACATCGTCCTCGGAGTCGATGATCATGAGAGCTTCCTCGAACTGCATATGCGACGACTATCCGGCGGCGGCCGGCGAGGGTCAAGGCGAAGCGCGACGCTCGGGCGCTGCGGCCGCGAAGTCTTGATAATGCGCATCGCGCGCGCCGATGACCGCCGGCGCGGCAGGCCAATCAAAATGAAACAGCGGGTCGTTCCAGCGCAGACCGGCGTCGAAGCCGGGCCGGTAGGGCCGGTCGATCTCGTAGAGGACGTCGCTGTCGGGTTCCAGCGTCAGGAACCCGTGCGCGACGCCTGCCGGCAGGAAGACGCCGCGCAGGTTTTCGGCGTCGAGGCGAAGCCCGAACGCCTCGCCGAAGCTTGGGCTGTCGCGGCGGATGTCGAACACGACGTCGAGGATCGCGCCGCGCGCGCAGCGCACCAGCTTGGCCTCGGGCTCCAAGCAATAGTGCATGCCGCGCAACGTATGGCGGACGGGGTTGCGCGACAGGCTCGTCTGCGTCGGACGAAAGCTGAGCCCCGCGCGTTCGAATTCGTCGAGGCAGGCGAGCCGCGTGAACGAGCCGCGATCGTCGGCGTGGCTCACGGGCTCGACGATCATCGCGCCGGCGATGCGGGTCGGTTCGAAGCGCACGGCTAGGCCTCGAAGACCTGGACGTCGGGCACGGCGGTGACGAACTTGCCGCCCCACTCCTTGATGAAGGCCATGCTCTCGCGCACCTCCTTGGCGAGGTTCCACGGCAGGATGACAAGGTAGTCCGGCTTCGTCGCGCGGATCGCGTCCGGCGGCCGAATCGGAATGTGGCCGCCCGGCGTCAGCTTGCCCTGCTTGAATTCGCTGCGGTCGTAGACCTCGCGCAGCCGCGGAAAGGCGACGCCGCAATAATTGAGGAAGGTGGCGCCCTTGGCGGCGGCGCCGTAGCCCGCGACCGTCTTGCCCTCGCGCTCCGCCTGATCGAGGAAAGCGAGGAAGCCGCGTTTCACGTCGGCGACGCGCGCGTCGAAGCCCGTATAGCCGTCGAGCGCGTCGAGCGTCTTGGCGTGTTCGCGCGCGCGCAAGTCGGCGAGCGCCGTCGTCGGCGCGTGCGAGGCCTCGTCGTGGCAGACATAGAGCCGCAGCGAACCGCCATGCGTGGGAAGCTCTTCCACATCGAAGACGCGGAGGGCCGCCGACGCCATGATCTTTTCCACCGCATAGAGCGACAGGTAGAAAAAATGCTCGTGATAGATGGTGTCGAACTGCACGCCGTCGATCAGCGTCATGACGTGCGGGAACTCGAAGGTCGCGACGCCTTCGGGCGCGAGCAACTGCGCGAATCCACCGACGAAATCGCGCGTGTCGGGCGCGTGGGCGAGCACGTTGTTGGCGGCGGTGAGGTCGGCCTTTCGACCCCGCGCGACAATCGCCTTCGCGGTCTCGACGCCGAAGAAGGCGACCTCTGTCGGGACGCCGTTCTTGCGCGCGATTTCGGCCACGTTGGCGGCGGGTTCGACCCCGAGGACGGGGATTCCCATCGCGACGAAATGTTTGAGCAGGTAGCCGTCGTTCGAGGCGACCTCGACGACGAAGGACTTCTCTCCGAGTCCGAAGCGCTTCGCCATGGCGCGGCAATAGGCGCCGGCATGCGCCACCCAGCCCGCCGAGGTCGAAGAGAGGTAATCGTAATCGGAGAAGATGGCCTCCGGCGGCGCGGATTCATCGACCTGCACGAGAAGGCATTGCCCGCACACGCGCGCGATCAGCGGGTAGCGTTGCTCGCCGGCGACATCCTGCTCGCGCAGATTGTGGTTGGCGAGCGGCGACAGGCCGAGATCACAGAAGACATGACGCAGCCGCGTCCCGCAGAAGCGGCAGGGCGGAGTCGCGCTCGCGTAGGAGGCGGGGGTCTGGCTGGTCAACGCATGTCATCCTCGATGGCGGGCAGGGGCGGCGCGCGCATGTCCTCGCCGCGCTCCAGGCGCCAGGCGCCGGCGAACCGTCTCACGGCCAAACCCGCCATGGCGCCGCCCCGGCCGTCCAGAGGCCTTCCAGCATGGTCTTGTCGCGCAGCGTGTCCATCGACTGCCAGAAGCCGGTGTGACGCCACGCCAGGAGTTCGCCGTCGCGCGCCAGGCTCTCGACCGGTTCGCCCTCCCAGCGCGTCTCGTCGGCGGCGATCCGTGCGATCACGCCGGGTTCGAGTACGAAGAAACCGCCGTTGATGAGCCCATCCGCGCCCGGCGGCTTTTCGATGAAGTGGTCGACCCTGTCGCCATCGAGCGACAGCGCGCCATAGCGCGCCGGCGGCGCCACCGCCGTCAGCGTCGCCTGCTTGCCATGCGCTTTATGGAAGGCGACGAGCGCGCCGATGTCGACATTCGATACGCCGTCGCCGTAGGTGAAGCAGAAGCTCTCGTCGGGCCGCAGGTAAGGCGCGACGCGCTTCAACCGGCCGCCGGTCTGCGTCTGCTGCCCGGTGTCGATCAGCGTGATGCGCCAGGGCTCGGCGGTGCTCTGATGATAATGGATCGCGTTCTCCCGGGCGTCGATCGTCACGTCCGAGCGGTGCAGAACGTAATTGGCGAAATATTCCTTGATCATGTAGCCGCGGTAGCCGAGGCAGACGATAAAATCGCAAACGCCGTAATGGGCGTAGATCTTCATGATGTGCCAAAGGATCGGCCGGCCGCCGATCTCGATCATCGGCTTGGGACGAAGATGCGATTCCTCTGAAATGCGCGTGCCCATGCCGCCGGCGAGGATCACCGCCTGCATGATCGCTTTCCCTGCGCGCGCCGCGTCATCGTCAAGCCTTGATCCCATTCATGTCGGAGCGGGGGTGTTTAGCGCCTGCCGGCGCGGCGTTGCAAGCGGCGGCCCGTCAGGCGTTCGAACGGCGTCGACGCGCATCGTCCAGCGCCGCGCGCAACCCGTCCTCCAGCGCGACCTGCGGGCTGAAGCCGACCTCGCGCGTCAGGCGGCCGACATCGGCGACGATCCGCGGAGGCTCGTCCGCCCGGTCCGGCAACGCGCCGAGTTGGACAAGCTCCGGCCGCCCCGCAAGCGCCCCCAGCGTGCGGGCGAGATCGGCGATGCCGACGCCCCGCCCCGATCCGACGTTGACCGGCCCCTCCACCGGACTGACGACGAGCGCGGCGAGCGCCGCCCCGGCGTCGCGCGCGTCCATATAGTCGCGCACCGCCAGGCCGCTGGAACAGCGCGCAGGCCGTCCTGCGGCCAATGCGCGCGCCACGCTGGCGACCAGCCGGTCGGGGTGCTCGTCGGGACCGTAGAAGTAGAAGAGCCGCGCCCAAGCGAACGACAAGCCCGCCTGCCGCGCGTAGGCCTCCAGCGCCCGGCGGCACGCGTCCTTGGCGGCGTCATAAAGGGTATGGGCGCCCAGGGGGGTCGCCAACTCGCGGCAATCGCCCTGCGCCGGCCAGTCATACTCGAAACACGTCCCCGCCCCGCAGAAGCGCCGTGCGCCGACCTCCCGCGCGGCGCGCGCCAACGCGAGGCTCGCGCCGATCCAGTCGAGATTGGCGGGATCCGTCCAGAATTGGCCCGGACTCGCCGTCCAGGCGAGATGAAGAACGGCGTCCGGCTTCGTCTCCCAAACGAGCCGCGCCGCCTCGCCCGGCGCAAGGAGGTCGCAGAGGCGCCAATCGACCGCCGTCGCGCCGTTCGGCTTCGTCCGGGCGGCGGCGATCGTCTCGTGCCCGGCGGCGATCAGGCGCGTCACGGCGTGGCGGCCTAGGAACCCGCTGGCGCCCGTGACCAGAACCCTCATGCGCCCTCGTTCGGCCCTCATGGCCGCGGCGCGTCCCTAGCATCCGGCCTGTGACGCGCCAAGCGCGCTCGCCTGGAATAGTCGAAGACCTGCGCGGGCGTCTTTGCACTTCGTCAAACTCTGGGCGCTAAGCTCCCTCCGGGAGCGCCCGATTTCGGCGGCGCAAAGGAACAGCCCATGACGGACAGCCGCAAGGTCGATCGCGCCAAGGCGATGCTTGGCGCCGTGATCGTCTATAACAATCGCAATTCGACCATCGATTGCCAGATCCGCAACTTCTCGCGCTCGGGGGCGCGTCTCGCGGTCAGCAACTCCGTCGCGTTACCGGAGGAGTTCGACATCGAAGTGCCGCAGAAAGGCCGCACCTACCGCGCGCGGCTGTGCTGGCGCGACGACAACGCCGCCGGCATCGAATTCGTGCTCGACGCCACCGAGGCCCATGCGCGGCAGGATGCCAAGGCGCGCATCGCGCAACTCGAAGCCGACAATGCGGCGCTGCGTCTGCGCGTGCTCGACTTGACGGAAAAGCTCGAAGCCGCCATGGCCGCGGCCGACAAGCTTGGCGAGCGCGCCGCCTGAGGGACCGCGCGGGTTCGCCGGATATGCGTTAAGCTCGGCGGATGACGCCGTTCCGCCTCTCCGCCAACATCTCCATGCTGTTCGCCGACCGCCCGTTCCTGGACCGGATCGGCGCCGCGGCCGCCGCTGGTTTCCCGGCGGTCGAATGCCAGTTTCCCTACGCCGAACCCGCCGAGGCCATCGCGGCGCGCCTCGACGCCGCGGGTCTCATGATGAACGCCATCAACACGCCGCTCGGCGACACGAACCGCGGCGAGTTCGGTTTCGCCGCCCTGCCCGGCCGGCGGGACGCGTTTCGGGCCGGCGTCGATCGCGCGCTCGCCTACGCCTGCGCGCTGAAGGTCGGGACGATCCATTGCATGTGCGGCGTGCCGGCGGCGGATGCGGCGGCGCAGGCGCGCCGGACCTTCCTCGACAATCTGCGCTGGGCGGCGCCGCTGGCGCGCGACGCCGGCGTCGACCTCGTGATCGAGCCGCTCAACGCGCGCGACCGGCCCGGCTATTTCGTCGCCCGCTCGGACGCCGTCGCCGATCTGCTGGCGGAGCTCGGCGAACCCAACGTCAAGCTGCTGTTCGACATCTATCATATCCAGATCATGGAGGGCGACATCCTGCGGCGGATCGAACGGCATTGGCCGATCATCGGCCATGTGCAGATCGCCTCGGCGCCGCTGCGCCGCGAGCCCGACGAGGGCGAACTCGCCTATCCCGTCATTTTGGAAGAACTGGCGACGCGCGGCTGGGCGGCGTTCGTCGGCGCCGAATACAACCCGCGCGGCCGCACCGAGGACGGGCTCGCCTGGGCGCGACCCTGGCTTGGTCCATAACGAGCCGCCTCTCGCGGCCCCGGGCATGCGAAAGGCCGGCGCGAGGCCGGCCTGCGCATCCTGTAACCTTGGCCGCTCAGTCTTCCTTGGACTTGACCTGAAGCACCTGCCGGCCCTTGTACATGCCGGTCTTGAGATCGACGTGGTGAGGCCGGCGCAGCTCGCCGGAATCCTTGTCCTCGACGTATGTCGGGGCCTTGAGCGCGTCGGCCGAGCGGCGCATGCCGCGGCGGCTGGGCGAAGTCTTGCGTCTCGGGACGGCCATGTCACTCTCCGGATCGGGCGGCGGCTGCGCGAGCGATCAGGGCGCGCGGCGGAAATCGAGCCGGGCTGATACACGCAAAATTTGGCTATGGCCAGCGTCGATTGCGCCTCGCGGCTTGACCTGCGGTCGCGGCTTTGGCAAGCGGAACGCCTCGCAACCAAGGATTCCATGACCTCGGCCCCCGCGCCAAAAGTCCGCCTCGATCGTCCCATCGGCGGAGCCTAGCGCGCCGATGGAGGATGCGCCCCCCCGCGACCGAAACGTCATCCTCCGCAACATCATCGCGCGGCCGCGTTTGCTCGTCTGCATCGCCATCGCCGGCGTCGCCCTGGCGATCATGCCGAGCGCCTGGTTGCTGGGGACGCGGCTGCTGATCGCCTGGAATTGCCTCGCGCTCGGCTACATCGTCGCCGGGCTCAAGATGATGATCGGCGCCGATCACCAGTTCATTCGCCGCGTGGCGCTCATGACCGACGAGGGACGCTTCGTCATCCTCTTCCTCGCCTGCGTCGCCGTCGCCGCCTCCTTCGTCGCCATCTTCCTGCAATTGGCTGCGTCGAAGGATTTGCACGGCGCCGCGCGCGCCCTGCACCTGAGCCTCGCGGGCGCGACGGTGCTGTCGTCGTGGTTCTTCACCCACATCATCTTCGCGCAGCACTACGCGCACGAGTTTTTCATCGAGCGCGAATCGGAGAAGCAACTCGCCGAAGAATACCGTTCCGGGCTCAAGTTCCCCGGCACGGATCACCCGAACTATTTCGATTTCCTCTATTTCTCGTTCATCATCGGCGTCGCCTCGCAGACCGCCGATGTCGAGATCACCTCGGCGCCGATGCGCATGGTGTCGCTCGCCCACTCGCTCGTGTCGTTCTTCTTCAACACGACGATCGTGGCGTTCAGCATCAACATCGCGTCGAGCCTGGTTGGCTGACGCGTCACCAGCGCGCGACCTCCGGCATGACGTCGGTCTGAAACAGCAGCAGCGAGCGCAGCGCGTCCGTCAAGGCCATGTCGCCGAACATCATGTAGCCGAGGATGTAATTCGTGCCGAGTTCTTCGGCCTGCGCGCGCAGCGCTTGCAGCGCCGTTTCCGGCGTGCCGACGATGTAGGTTCCGTCCTCGATCATGCCTTCGAGAGTCGCGGCGCGCGGCACGTTGAGGCGGTCGACCAGGCCGGTGCGCCCATGTTTCGTGCGCAGATGGTTGAGTTCCGCCAGGTGCAGTTCGGCCGCCGGCCGCGCGATCCGCATCGCGTCCGCGAGCGTGTCGGCGAGCACGATGTTGCGCAAGGCGCCGATCGCCGCGCCGCCCTTGAACTCCGCCTTCGGCTGTTCGGCGCCGCCGCGCCTGGCGAGCGCCTCGCGATAGGCCGCGATGTTCTTCTTGGCGAAGGCGGTCGGCCCGTTGGCGGTGAAATGCAGGCCGTGCTCGCCGGCCCAGGCGGCGCCGGTCGTGTTCGACGAACCGTACCAGAAGGCCGGCCAAGGCGTCTGCGCCGGATGCAGTTCGATCGGCACGTCCCGATAGGTGTAATGCGGACCGCTATAGGTCAGCGTCTCGCTTGCGAGACCGGCGCGGATGCAGTTCCAGGCGTCGATGAAGATGTCGCGCGACTTGTCGTGATCGATGTTGTGGTAGCCGAGTTCGAACGGCGACACGCCGCGCCCGACGCCGACCTCGAGCCGCCCGCGGCTCAAGTGATCGAGCATGGAAATCTCTTCCATCATGCGCAGCGGCGAATAGAGCGTCAGCAGATAGCAGAGCGGGCCGAGGCGCATCGTCTTCGTCTGGCGCGCCAGCGCAGCGAGAAAGAGGTTGGGCGACGGCGCCATGTTGACCGGCGAGGCGTGGTGCTCGGCAAGGTGCATGCACCAGAAGCCGGCTTCATCGGCGACCGAATAGAACTCGAGGCGCTCGTCGAAGAGCCGCCCGAGCGGCTTGCCGCCGCGCCCGATGTGATCGAACAACCCGACTTTCATGCTCCGCGCGCTCCCGCTGGCCCGCCGGCCGGGCCGCCGTCGTTTAGCCGAGGAGCGGCCGATGACCAAGCGCATCCGCCCGCGGAACGCTTTCGCGGCGCCGGCCTCCGTGCGACACTGGCGCGATGTCGCTCGATGTCGTCGACCTTCGCTCGTTCTACGCGGCGCCGCTCGGCCGCGTCGCCCGCCGCTTCGTCGGTCGCATGGTGCGCGCGCGCTGGCCGGCTTGCGCGGGCTTCTCCATTTTGGGCGTCGGCTATGCGACGCCTTATCTCGGCTGGTTTCGCGGCGAGGCGGTGCGCATTCTCGCCTTCATGCCGGCCGAACAGGGCGTCGTGAACTGGCCGGAACAGGACGTTTCCTCCTCGGCGCTCGTCGACGTGACGATGATGCCGCTGCCCGACGCCTGCATGGATCGCGTGCTCGTCGTGCACGCGCTCGAAGTGAGCGAGACGCCGCGCGATCTCCTCGCCGAGGTTTGGCGCATCCTGACGCCGGGCGGCCGCATGCTGCTGATCGCGCCCAATCGCCTCGGTCTGTGGTCGCGGCGCGAGACGACTCCCTTCGGCCAGGGCCAGCCCTTCTCGCGCGGGCAATTGCGCAACCTGCTGCGCGAAGCGCTGTTCTCGCCGACATACGAGGCCGAGGCGCTCTATACCCCACCGTTCGAGCGGCCGCTGTTCCTGGGCTCGGCGCGGGCGTTCGAGCGCGTCGGCGGCCGGTTCGCGCTGCCGGGCGGCGGCGTCCATGTCATCGAGGCGACCAAGCAGGTCTACCGGCTTGTGGGCGCGCGCAAAGCCGTCCGTCGCGTCGCGCCGCAGGCTCGGCCGGCCCTGGCGCCGACGTCCGCCGGGCGGCATGCGCGGACCGACGCGCCGGTCTGAGCCTTACCATGGCGCGCGTTTGCCCCGCGCCGTCTCGATCCAGCTCTGCGCCGTCGCCAGCGCCGCCACTTCGTCGCGCTGACCGGGGATATAGGCGTCGAACGCGCTCCAGAACTGTTGCCGGAACACGTCGCGCTCCATCAACAACTCATGCCGCGCATGCGGCACGACCAAGGAGCGGCCGGCTTTGAGCCGCGTCGAAAAAGCCTCGACCGCCCGCGAGTCGACGATGCGATCCGCGCCCGCCCCGAAGACGAGCGCCGGCGTCAGCACGCGGCGCGGATATTCGGGATCGGCGAAGCGCGCCATCAGGCGGAAGGCGGCGTTGACCCACCCGATCGTCGGATCGCCGATGGAAAGACTTGGGGCCGCGGCGACGGTCGCGGCGGTGCGCGCGTAGCGCCGTTCGTCGGAGGTGAAAGGGTTGCCGGCGAAGGGTTTGGCGTATTTCGATGCGCCGCCGCCGCCGGGAATGTAGGCGGCGCCGAGCCCGACGGTGTCGAGCGTTTCGGCGAGCGCGCGGTCGAAGCGCGGAAATCGCAGCCCGTAGACGTCGATGATCGGCGCGATCAGCGCCAGGCGCTCGAAGGGCGAACGGTCGCCGCGCGCCTGATCGAGGAGGACCGTCGCGCCCATCGAGACGCCGAGCGCGAACCAAGGCCGCGGGCAGAACGGCTCCAGCGTCTGCTCGACCACCGCGTCGAGGTCGCGCTCGTAGAGTGAGAAATCGTCGATGTGGCCCTTGCGGGAATTGTCGAGCTCGCGGCCGGAAAGGCCTTGGCCGCGCCAGTCGAACACGACGACCGCCAAGCGGCGCGCGAGCAACTCGCCGATCGTCTCGAAGTACTTCTCGATGAATTCGGCGCGGCCGGCGCCGATGAGGATCGAGCCGAGCGGTTCGCCGGCCGGGTGCCAGCGCGCGACGCGCAGGCTCATCCCGTCGGCGGCGCGCAACGTCGTCGCCACCCCGCCGGGCGGCGCCGGATTGTCCGGTGTGACGATCAGTTCCACTGGCGCAGGCGCTCCTCGCCCACTTTAGCACGGGCGCGACGCGCCGGGAACGCGGCGCGGTCTCTACGCGGCAAGCGGCGCGAATCCCCTTGAACGCTCCTGCGCCAACCCCATCTTTTGTCTGCGCGGGCCGCAATGGACGCGTAACCTTGGCGCCCAGCCACAGGGGCGGGCGCTTGTCGCTTCCTTAGGAGGACACACATGCGTCAGTACGATCTTTCGCCGCTCTACCGTTCCACCGTCGGTTTCGACCGGCTGTTTTCCCTTCTCGATCAGTTCGCAGGTCCCGAGCAGGCGCAGTCCTACCCGCCCTATAACATCGAGCGGACGGGCGACAACGCCTATCGCATCACCGTCGCCGTCGCCGGCTTCGATCAGGCTGAACTCGACATCGAGACCAAGGAAAACGCGTTGACGATCCGCGGTTCGCGGGAAGCCAAGAACGCCGAAGGCCAGAAGAGCGAAACGCTCTATCAAGGCATTGCGGCGCGCGCCTTCGAGCGTCGCTTCCAGCTTGCCGATCACGTCCAGGTCACGGGCGCGAGCCTGCGCAACGGCTTGCTCCACGTCGATCTCGTTCGCGAGATTCCCGAGGCGCAGAAGCCTCGCCGGATCGAGATCGGCGCCGCGGGCGAAGCGCCGCGCGTCGTCGAGGCCCCGCGGCAGGCCGCGTAGTCTCCACACAAGGCTCGGAACGGAAAGGGCGCCCCAGCGGGCGCCCTTTTTTGCTGCTCAGTCGAGGGGATTGATCGGCACGCCGTTGGCGTAGCCGGGCTTCGCCGGCCCCGGCGCGGACGGCGCCTTGGCGGGCGCCGGAGGAGCGGTCGGCGCGGGCGCACTCGCGGCTGGGGCAGGGACGGGAGCCGCCGCCTGCGCGGTTGCGGCGGCCGGCGCGCCTTTCGGGTCGTTCTCGGCCGGGGCGGCCTTCACGGCGGCGCGCGGCGGCGCCGGCGATTTCTCCGGCGTGGGCGCCGGCATGGCTGTGGGCGCGTGCGGAGACACCCGGGCGACCGCTTTGGGCTTCGCCTTCGGCCGCTCAACCCGCGGCGCGGAAGCGGCCGGCGGCTCGACGCGCGGCGGCGCAGGCGAACCGTCGTCCAGGAAGCCGTGGAGGATCCCGCGCGACGCCGGCGGAGGCGTGTAGCCCGGCGGTGCGTAGCCCTCCGAGCGGTCGGCGAGCCTCGGCGCCGGCGCCGTGGCGTAGCGCTGCAGCACGTCCCCGGTCGCCGGATCGACGATGAGGCGCAGGCGGCGGCCGCTCGGGTCGTAAGCGTCGGCGATCACCACGTCGCCGTTCAGCTTCAATCGCCCAAGCACTTGATATCCCTGCCGCTCGAGGCGGTCGCGGATGACGCGCGGCGGCGGCGCCTGCGGCGCGTCGTCGAACGATCGGGCGCCGAACCATCCGAAAAACTGGGCTTGCGCAGGCTGGCTTGCCGCCAGGGCGCACAGCGACGCGGCGGCGATCAGGCTGAGACGCAGGGCGTGACGCATGATGACCTACTCCGCTAGAGACGAAACACAGTCCGCCTTATCTAGGTTAGACGCGCGATTGCGGCGAGGATGAGACGCAGCGGCCGCGGGCGCAAGGCCGTTTTCGTCTCAATCCTCATGATCGCGCGCAACGGCGACAAAGCAGTCGACCTCGTCCGGCGTCGTCGCGAAGGACGCGACCAGGCGCGCCTGCATTTCATCGACGCCGAGCCGATCGACGCCGTCGAGGCCGCGCGCCCCCCAGTCGTAGTAGCGCGCGCCCGCCGCCCGCAGCGCCGTGTCGACACGCTTCGGCAGGATGACGAAAACCTCGTTGGCCTCGCAACCGTGCGGGACGCGCGCGCCTCGAGCGCCGGCGAGACCCTCCGCCAGCCGCTGAGCCATGGCGTTGGCGTGACGCGCGCAGGAGAGCCACCGGTCGTCGTCGAGATAGGCGAGCATCTGCGCGCCGAGGAAGCGCCCCTTCGACAAGGTATGGCCGGCGCGTTTGCGCCGGAAGAGGAAATCGGCGGCCTTGGCGCGATCGAAGAACACCACGGCCTCGCAACAGAGCGTCCCGTTCTTCGTCGCGCCGAAGGACAGCGCGTCCAAGCCGGCCCGCCAGGTCATCCGCGCCGGCGATGCTTCGAGCGCCACGAGCGCGTTCGCGAAGCGCGCGCCGTCCATATGCGTGGCGATTCCCGCCGCGTGCGCCATGGCGCAAAGCGCTTCGATCTCCGCGATCGAGTAGAGCGTGCCGCTTTCCGTCGCCTGCGTGAGGCTCAGAACGGCCGGCTGCGCCTGCTTGACGACGCCTCGGGGATAGGCGCGCAACGCCGCCGCGAAGGTCGCCGCGTCGATCTTGCCGCGCGCGCCAGGCAGGCCCACGAGCTTGGCGCCGGCCGAGAAGAACTCGGGCGCGCCGCATTCGTCGTTGGCGATATGGGCGTCCTGATGGCAGAAGATCGCGCCCCACGGCGGACACAAGGCGGCGAGCGCCAGCGCATTCGCGGCGGTTCCCGTCGCCGTCAGGAACACGGCGCAATCGCGTTCGAACCGCTCCGAGAGCGCCGCTTCCGCGCGAAGCGTCCAGTCGTCGGCGCCATAGGGCGCGGCGGTTCCCTCGTTCGCCGCCACGATCGCCGCCAACACCGACGGCGACGCGCCGGAGGCGTTGTCGCTCGAAAAGTTCATCGCCCGCCGCCTGCTCTCGTCATCGGCGATCTTTGGCGCCGCGGCCGCATCGCCGCAATCGCCTGCCGCGAGTTTGCGCGTAGCCGGGAGAACGCTTCAGGTTAACGCGCGAGATTGGCGACTGAGGCTTTCGAGATAATCGGGAGGACAGCTAAGCCCCATCGTGGCGGACGCAATGGCGGCGCTGTTCGTGACGGCCACGGTTATCGTCGACGGTGTCGATGGCGTCGGCGATCATGGCGGCCGGGCGCCGCGCCGGCGGCCTGCTGGAGCGCGGCGCATTGGACGCGCCATCGATCCGCCCTATGTATGCCGCAAGCGGCGGCGGCGACCGCCGACAGGCGACGCGGACGAGGAGTTTTCGATGCTGGGGCAAAGCGAACCGCGGCTTGTCGGCGACGCAAAGATCGGCGACGCGAAGGCCGCCGATGCGGCGGTCGAGACGACGACGGCCAATTTCCGCGCCGACGTCATCGCCAAGTCGGCGCGGCTGCCCGTTCTCGTCGATTTCTGGGCGCCGTGGTGCGGCCCCTGCAAGCAGTTGACGCCCATCCTTGAGAAGGTCGTACGGGCCGCCGCCGGAAAGGTGGCGCTCGTCAAGATGAACATCGAGCAGCATCCCGAGATCGCCGGCCAGCTCGGCGTCCAATCGATTCCCGCCGTGATCGCGTTCCAGAAGGGGCAGCCGATCGACGGCTTCGCCGGCGCGCTGCCGGAAAGTCAGATCAAGGGCTTCATCGAGCGGCTCGTCGGGCCGATCGGCGGCGAGGCGGAGGATTTGATGGGCGAGGCGGAGGCGGCGCTGGCGCAGGGCGCGGCGGAGGACGCCGCCGCGCTTTTCGCCGAGGCCCTGTCGCTCGAGCCCGGCGACGTGAAGGCGGCCGGCGGCTTGACGCGCGCGCTGGTCGCCGCCGGCGATCTCGACCGCGCGGCGGAGGTCTTGGCCTCAGTCGGGACGGCGGCGGACGTCGGCGGCTCGCTGGCGACGGCGCGCGCCTCGCTCGACCTTGCGAGGCAGGCCGCCGACGTCGGTGATTTCGCCGACCTCGAACGCCAGATCGCCGCGGACCCGATGAACCATCAGGCGCGTTTCGATCTCGCCGTGGCGCTGAACGCGGCGGCCCGGCGCACGGAGGCCGCCGATGCGCTGCTCGACATCATTCGGCGCGACCGCGGCTGGAACGACGAGGCGGCGCGCAAGCAATTGTTGCAATTGTTCGACGCCTGGGGACCGATGGAGAAGGACTCCATCGCCGCGCGCCGCAAACTGTCGGCGATGGTGTTTTCATAACGCGTCAGCGAGGTCGCGATGCCGCTCAACGCTCCTTACGTCCAACTCGCGGAGGTTCCGACCTCCGTCCCGGTGTTCCCGCTCGCGGGCGCGCTGCTGCTGCCGCGCGGCGAACTGCCGCTCAACATCTTCGAGCCGCGCTACCTCGCGATGATCGACGACGCGCTGAAGAGCGACCGCGTGATCGGCGTGATCCAGCCGGCGCTGACGGCCGCCAACGACGAGCCCGCGCCTGCCCTGTTGAGCGTCGGCTGTCTTGGCCGCATCAGCCAGTGGGCGGAGACCGGCGACGGGCGCTACATCCTCAATCTGACCGGCGTCGCGCGCTTCAAGGTCGAGCGCGAGATCGAGTCAGGCGCGCTGTACCGGCGATGCCTCGTCACGTCGCGGCCGTTCGCAACGGATTTGCAGCCGGGCCATGGCGAGGAGGATGTCGATCGCATGGCGCTGATCAGCGCCTTTCGCGCCTTCGCGCGCGCGCGCAACCTCGAGGTCAACTGGACGGCGGTCGAGGAGACTGCGACGGAGGCGCTCGTCACGATGCTGTCGATGATGGGGCCGTTCGGGGCGCAGGACAAGCAGACGCTGCTCGAGGCGCCGGACCTGCGCGTGCGCGCGCAGATGCTGATCGGGATCGCGACGTCCGGCGGCGAGCGCGAAAAGCCGCGCGCGCCGACGCTGCACTGACGCATGGCGGAGGACGAGCGTCCCTCGGGCCTCCCGGCGCGCGCGGGCGGCGCGTTGCGGGTCGACCCGCGCCTCCTTGAAATCCTCGTCTGTCCGGTGAGCAAGACGACGCTGGAATACGCGCCGGCCGCGCACGCCCTCGTCTCGCGCGCCGCCGGTCTCGCCTTTCCCATTCGCGACGGCATCCCGATCATGCTGGTGGAGGAAGCGACGCCGATCGACCCGCACGCGCCGCTAAACCGGCAGGGCTGAGCCGCTGCGCCCGCGTTCGAGCAGGAACACCGCCTGCTCGCCGAACAGGTTCCACACCCACCAGGGCGCCTCGACGCGCATGCGCGCGCCGAGCGGGTCGAGCGCCAGCGCGCGATCGATCTTGATCGACAGCTCCTGCGTCAACGCGACGAAGTCGCGGATCGTGCAGAAGTGGATGTTGGGCGTATCGTACCAGGTCTGCGCGAGGTTGCGCGTGACCGGCATGCGGCCGCGGAACAGGAGCTGGGTGCGGATGCGCCAGTGGCCGAAGTTCGGGAAGGAGACGATGGCGCGGCGCCCCACGCGCAGCATGTTTTCCAGCACGATGCGCGGCCGCCGCGTCGCCTGGATCGTCTGCGAGAGAATCACGTAGTCGAACGCGTCGTCCGGGTAATCGACGAGATCGGTGTCGGCGTCGCCCTGGATGACGGAAAGGCCCTTCGCCACGCAATCGTTGACGCCGCGCTGCGACAGCTCCATGCCACGCGCGTCCACGGCGCGCGTCTCGGCGAGCAGCCGCAGCAGTTCGCCGTTGCCGCAGCCGACATCGAGAACCCGCGAATGCGGATCGACCATGGCGGCGATCGCAAGAAGATCGACCCGCGATTGGCGGACGATGTCGGCTTCGACGTTCATCGAAGGCCGCGGGCGCGCGCCGCGCTTTCGAGGAAGCCGCGCGAGGTCGCGAACAGCTCCGGCTCCTCGAGCAGGAAGGCGTCGTGGCCTTTGTCGGTTTCGATCTCGACGAACGAGACCGAGGCGTCGCTGGCGTTCAGCGCATGCACGATGGCGCGGGAGTTGGCGGTCGGGAACAGCCAGTCGGAGGTGAAGGACACCAGGCAGAAGCGCGTCTTCGACGCCTTGAACGCGCGCGCGAGCGACCCGTTGTAGTCGGCGGCGAGATCGAAATAGTCCATCGCGCGCGTGACGTAGAGATAGGAATTCGCGTCGAAGCGGTCGACGAAGCTTAACCCCTGATGGCGCAGATAACTTTCAATTTGAAAATCCGCGTCGAAGGAGAAGGTGCGCGTCTCGCGGTCCTGCAGCTTGCGGCCGAATTTGCGATGCAGCGCCTCGTCGGAGAGATAGGTGATGTGCGCGGCCATGCGCGCCACCGCCAATCCTTTGGTCGGGCGCAGGCCCTCCTCGTAGTAGCGGCCGCCGCGCCAGTTCGGATCGGCCATGATCGCCTGACGCCCAACCTCGTGGAAGGCGATGTTCTGCGAGGAATGGCGCGCCGCGGTGGCGATCGGCATCGCGCAGAAGACGCGCTCGGGGTAGCTCGCCGCCCATTGCAGCGCCTGCATGCCGCCCATCGAGCCGCCGGCGACGCAAAACAGCGTCTCGATTCCGAGATGGTCGATGAGCTTCGCCTGCGCCCGCACCATGTCGCGGATGGTGATGACCGGCAGGTCGAGCCCGTAGGGGCGGCCGGTCGCCGGGTTGGCGGACGCCGGACCCGTCGTGCCCATGCAGCTTCCGACGACGTTCGAGCAGATGACGAAGTAGCGGTCGGTGTCGATCGGCTTGCCCGGGCCGACCATCGTCGACCACCAGCCGGGTTTGCCGGTCACCGGGTGCGTGTTCGCGGCATGCTGGTCGCCGGTCAGCGCATGGCAGACGAGGATGGCGTTGGAGCGCGCGGCGTTGAGCGCGCCGTAGGTCTGGTAGGCGATGGCGAGCGGCGCGATGGCGAGCCCGGCGTCCGTCGGCAGCGGAGCGCTTTGCGGAAAGCGAACGATGAGACTGTGGGGCGTATCGGCCTCGATCAGGCCCCCGTCCGGTTCGGCCAAGGTCATACGCGCGTCCCCGGCGGTGTTCTATATTTCAAACGGAGCGTGCGCTATATAGGTGCGGACCCGTGAAAGCGTCAAGACGCGCGCGCGGCGTTTGGTGAACGGCGGGAAGGTCTTGGCCCACGCCAAACCCGTCGCTCGAAGACCAGAGGGCCGCCGCTTTCGTCGGCCGCCGTCCCTCGCGCATCCTTGAGAATGCGGGTCAAAGCACGCTAAGACGCTTCGAGACCGGCGAGACCCCGATGACGACGGAAAAAACGCACGAGACGCTCGGCGCGTTGCGCGACGACATCGATCGCATCGATCTCTCCATGCACAAGCTGCTGATGGAGCGCGGCGAGATCATCGATCGGCTGATCGAGGTCAAGGCGCGACAGGGCGGCGGCTCGGCGTTTCGGCCCGGCCGCGAGGCCGCGATGATGCGCGCGATCGCCGAGCGCCACCATGGGCTTCTGCCGCTCGACACGGTCGAAGGCGTATGGCGCATCATCATCGCGACGTTCACCTATGTGCAGGCCAACTTTTCGGTTCATGCCGATGTCTCGGGCGGCGACGCCGCCTTGCGCGATTCCGTGCGCTTCCACTTCGGCTTCACCGTGCCCTACGTCCCGCACAACGGGCCGGTCGCGACGATCGCGGCGGTGGGGAGTTCACAGGGCGACCTCGGCATGGTGCGGCTCGACAGCGGCCCCGCCTGGGGCGCCTGGTGGCAGGCGCTCGCCGGCGATGGCGCGCCCAAGATCATCGCGCGTCTACCGTTCGTCGAACGGCCCGATCATCCGGCGGGCATGCCCGCCTTCGTCGTGTCGAAACCGCTCGCCGAGGCCGCCGCGACCGAGGTGGCGATCAAGGCCGTCTCGCTCGACCGCTGGCGCGAGGGCGCGCCCGCGGCGCTGGGCGCGCTCGGCGGCGAAATCCTCGGCAACGCCGCCGGCGGCGTCGGCCTGTCGCTGCTCGTCGCCGTCCCCGGCGCGGTGGAGAACGCGGCGCTCCGCGCCGCCTTGCTTAAAGCCGGCGCGGGGGATATCCGCATCGGCGACGTCGGCAGCCATGCGGCGCGGTTCGAGGCGCCGGCGCGCCCGGCGCTGTCCGCCGCATCGCCATAAGACCGCCTCTCGCCGTTCGAAAGCCAGCGGACCATGACGACCAGCACGCGCCCCATGCCTCGCGAGGGCGTTCTCGCCATCGAGGCCTATGTGCCGGGCAAGAGCGCGGCGCCGGGCGTCGAGCGCGTCATCAAGCTGTCCTCCAACGAGACGCCGCTCGGGCCTTCGCCCAAGGCGATCGAAGCCTACCGGTCCGTCTCAAAGCATCTCGAACTCTATCCGGACGGCGCGGCGACGAAGCTGCGCGAGGCGATCGCGCGCCGCTACGGGCTCGATCCCGCGCGGATCGTTTGCGGCAACGGGTCGGACGACATCCTGCATCTCCTCGCGGGCGCCTACGTGGGGCCGGGCGACGAAGGCATTTCCACGCGTCACGGGTTCCTCGTCTACCGCATCGCCATCCTCGCCGCGGGCGGCGTTCCGATCGAGGTTGCCGAGACGCGCCATACGGCCGATGTCGACGCGATCCTCGCAGCCGCGACGCCGCGCACGAAGATCGTCTACCTCGCCAACCCGAACAACCCGACCGGCACCTACGTCCCCTTTTCCGAAGTGAAGCGCTTGCATGCCGGGCTGCCGACGACGACGCTGCTCGTGCTCGACGCCGCCTACGGCGAATACGTGCGGCGCAACGATTATTCGGCGGGGCTCGAACTCGTCGCGTCGAACGAGAACGTCGTGATGACGCGGACCTTCTCGAAGATTTACGGACTCGCGGCGCTGCGCGTCGGCTGGGCCTACGCGCCGGAAACGGTCTGCGACGCGCTGCATCGCATCCGCGGGCCGTTCAACATCAACACGGCGGCGCTCGAAGCGGGCGTCGCGGCGCTCGAAGACGACGCGCATCTGGACGCCGCGATCGCGCACAACGAACGATGGCTGCCGTGGCTGACGGCGGAGATCGGCAAACTCGGCTACGAGGTCACGCCGAGCGTCGCCAATTTCCTTCTGATCCACTTCCCGCGCGAGCCCGGCCGGAGCGCCGCCGACGTCGATCGCTTCCTCTCGCAACGCGGCCTCGTCCTGCGCAACGTCGGCGCCTATGGGTTGCCGGACGCCCTGCGCATGACGGTCGGGACCGAGGAAGCCAACCGCCTGGTGGTCGCCGCGCTCGCCGACTTCGCCGCCCTCCACGCGCGGCGAGCCTGAACGCATGGCGACGCCCGCGGCGACCATCGAGCGTCTCGCCATTATCGGCGCGGGGCTGATCGGCTCGTCGATCGCCCATGTCTCGCGCGCGCGCGCGCTGGCCGGCCGTATCGTCGTCTCCGATCGCGCGCCGGCGGTGCGCGAGCGCGTGCGCGAACTCGGCTTCGCCGACGAGGTCGCCGACACGTCTGCGGACGCCGCCGCCGGCGCCGATCTCGTCATCATCTGCGCGCCGGTCGGCGCCAACGCCTCGATCGCGCAGGAGATCGCCCCGCATCTCAAAGCCGGAGTCATCGTGTCGGATGTCGGGTCGGTGAAATCCGCGGTGGTCGCCGCCGTCAAACCGGTCCTGCCGCCCGGCGCGCATTTCGTCCCGGCGCACCCCGTCGCCGGCACCGAGTTCTCGGGTCCCGACGCGGGCTTCGCCGAACTCTTCGATAACCGCTGGTGCATTCTGACGCCGCCGGACGACGCTGCGCCCGACGCGGTCGAGACCCTGCGGCGGTTCTGGACGGGCGCCGGCTCGAACGTCGAGATCATGACGCCGGCGCATCACGACCTCGTGCTCGCCATCACGAGCCACGTGCCGCATCTCATCGCCTACAACATCGTCGGCACGGCCGCCGACATGGAGGTCGTCACGCGCTCGGAGGTCATCAAGTTCTCGGCCGGCGGCTTCCGCGATTTCACGCGGATCGCCGCCTCCGATCCGACCATGTGGCGCGACGTGTTCCTGAACAACAAAGAGGCGGTGCTCGAGATGCTCGGCCGCTTCAACGAGGACCTCGCCGCGCTGCAACGGATGATCCGCTGGGGCGACGGCGAGGGTCTGTTCGATCTGTTCACGCGCACGCGCTCGATCCGCCGCACCATCATCGCGCAGGGACAGGAGACGGCGGTCGCCGATTTCGGCCGCCGCAACGTCGCTCCGGAGAAGCCTTAATAGAGCGGGATCAGCACGATCGGGAGACGCAAGGGCCCGAGCGAGACGCGGCCGTTCTGCAATGTGAGCGCGAAGCGCGTCTCCACCGGTTTCTCCAGTAAAGGCGAAAGGTTTCCGCCGCCGCCGAGCAGACTGCCGATCGCGAGCACGGCGGAGGGCAGCCCGAGACGGTCGAGCAGCGGTTTCACGCCCGCGCTCGCGACGTTCAAGGAGCCGACGAGCCGATGCGAGTCGTCCAGCGCGAGCGTCCCCGTGGCGGCCATGTCGAGGTCGCCCTTGCGCGCTTCGGCCCGCGTGATCGTCAGCGCCCCTCCCACCCGCCGCCAGGCCTCCGGCAACGGTCCGTCCAACTCGGTCGCCGCGCCGATCTTCGAGGCCGTCGCCGTCGCCGTCGCATCGAGGGGGCTTGAGTCGCCGGCAATGGCGTCGACAAGCGGCGCGACGATCCCTGCGCCTCGAAAGGTGGCGTCGAAGGCGTCGGTGTCGGCGGCGTTCTGATGCACGTCGAGCGCAACGGATGCGGCCGTCGCGGCGACCTCGCCGAGCGCCGGATCGGCGGCCTTCGCCTGCGGCCGCTCCCACGCGGCGGCGCCGCCGATGAACTCGCCGTTGCGCGTCTCGTAGGCGACGCGCAGGCTCGACCAGGCGACGTCGATGGAGCCGCGGTCCGGCGCGCTGCGCACCCTCAGCGGCGAGGCGATCTCCGCTTCGATCCGCTCGGGCTGATAGACTCGTGCGAACGCTCGGATGTCGCCGACCGAGCCCTCGACGCGCGCGCCGTTGACATCGCCGGCGAACGCCGGCTCGACGCAGCGCAGTTCGATGCGGATGGGGAAGCCGCCGATGTCGCGCGCGCGGCAGGACCAGTTGCGGCCGGCCTCGCGCTCGGCGGCGAACCAATCGTCGAGCGCGCCGCTGACCGCATGGGCGGCGACCTTCCAGGCGACAGCGTAGCCGCCGCAAAGGACAAGCACGCCGGCGATCAGGCCGATCTTGATGGCGGGGCGCAAGGTTGGCTCGCAGCGGGTGACGGAGGCTCCCTTCCTAGAGTATGGGACCCTCGCCCGTCCAATCGCGCACGGCGAGGAGCGGCGCCGGATGAACGATGCTCACGCACGAGGACGCTGATCTTTGGGTGTTCGGCTATGGCTCGCTGATGTGGCGGCCGGGGTTCGCGTTCGTCGAGAAGCGGCTCGCCACGGCGCGCGGCTATCATCGCGCGCTGTGCATCTATTCGCATGTGCATCGGGGCACGCCCGAGCATCCCGGCCTCGTGTTGGGGCTCGATCGCGGCGGCGCCTGCCGCGGTCTCGCCTTCCGGGTCGACGCGGCGTTGCGCGCGGCGACGCTCGGCTATCTGCGCGCGCGCGAACTCGTGACCTCGGTCTACCTCGAACGAATCATCCCGCTCGCCCTCGACGATAAACGCCGTATCGAGGCTGTCGCCTATGTCGTCGACCGCGCGCATCCCCAATATGCGGGCAAGCTCGACCGCGAGGCCTGTCTGCGGCTGATCGCGCAAGGCGCCGGCGTCTCCGGCGCCAACCCGGATTACGTGCGCAGCACGCACCGGCATCTGCTCGAGCTCGGCGTCAAAGACCCCGATCTCGCTTGGTATTGCGAGCATCTGCCAATCCGTAGCGATCAGGACGTCGCTTGAGCGCGCGAGGCGAGGCGCAGACTCGGATCGGCGGCGAGCGATTCGGCGACGAGGCGGCGCGTCGCCGTCTCGATGCGTTCGGTGAGAAGCTTCAGAAACTCGCCCTGCTCGAGTCCGGGAGGGATCGGCTCCAAAAACTCGACGAGGATTTTGCCTGGTCGCCGTAAAAAACTCTGCCGCGGCCAGAACAGGCCGGCGTTGAGCGCGACGGGCAGGCAGGGCGCCCGGCATTCGGCGTAGATTTTGGCGACGCCGAACTTATAGGCCGGCGGCGCGCCGACGGGCCTGCGCGTGCCTTCGGGAAAGATGAAGACCTGCCGGCCCTGCGCCAGCGCCTCGCGGGAGCGCCGCACCGCCTGGCTGAGCGCGCTCGCGCCTCTCGAGCGATTGATCGCGATCTGACGCGCGCGCAGAAGGTACCAGCCGAAGATCGGGAACCATGTCAGTTCGCGCTTGAGGATGTAGGAAAAATCCGCGGCGAAGGGGACGAGCGAATAGGTCTCCCATGTCGACTGGTGCTTGGGGGCGATGATGCAGCCGCCGGGGGGGATATTTTCGACGCCGCGATATTCCGCGCTCAGGCCGCAGACCACGCGCAGCAGCCAGCCCGATGCGTTGGCCCAGACGCGGGCGAGTCCCAGCACCGCGCGCGGCCCGATCAGCAAGGTCGGCAGGCCAAGGATCATCAAAACGATCGTATTGGCGTAGAACAGCGCGTTGAACAGCAACGAACGAACAAACAGCATGCGTTCTCACGTCAATCCGCGCAGATGCCGGAAAACAATCGACCGCGACACGAAGCCGGTCAAGGCGCCGACCGCAACCGCGATGACGGCGATCAGCAGATAGCCGACGCCGCCGAGCGAGAAGGCGCCGAACAGGGCCTCGATCTGGTCGCCGCTCGGCGAATGCGCGCGCCAGGACGTGAACGCCGCCGACAGCGCGAAGACGAGGATCGCCGCGAGGCCGCCGATGACGCCGCCGCGCAGGCCCAGTCGCAGGAAGTGGCGCTGGAACTGCCGCGCGATATAGACGTCTTCCGCGCCGACGTAGTGCAGAACGTTGACGATCTCGCTCGCGCCCGCCATCGCCCCGCGCGTGGCGAACGCCACGGCGAGCGCCATGGCGACGAGCACCAGCAGGAAGATCACGGCGACGATGACGACGAGCGAGCGCGCCATGATGGCGAGCCGCTCCATCCAGAGACCGTGATCGTCGAGCGAAGCCGATGGCGATTTCTGCGCGAGCGCATCCTTCAATTGGCCGACATCGATCGTGCGCCCCGCCGCGCGTTCGAACACGATAAGGCGCGGAATAGGCAGTTCGTCGAGGTCGAGCCCCGATCCCAGCCACGGCTGGAGCAGGCCGTCCGACTCGGCTTTGTCGTAGGGATGCACGTTGACGACGCCCGCCGTCCGCCGCGCGACATCGGCGGCGGCGGCGACGTCGGCGTCGAGGTTGCGCCCCGCGCGCGGCTTCACCTGGATCGTCATTTCGCTCGAAACGGCGGTCATCCAGCCGCGCGAGGCGTCGTTGACGAGGACGCCCGCGCCGGCGGCGACGGCGGCGAGAAAGGTCATGATGGCGATGACGGTGACGAGCGCGCGCCCGGCGATCGTGTCGCTCGGGATCAGCGGCATGTTGCGCTTCAGCGGCTCGGCGAAGGAATCGCCGTCGGCCTCGGCGCGTTCGAGCCGGACGCCGCGGCGCCAGAAGGCGAATGAGCGCAGGTCAGTCATAGATGTGCAGATGTCCGTCGCCGAGCACGAGGCGGCGCGCGCCCTCGAACTGGTCCATCAGCGCGAGATCGTGCGTCGCGATGACGACCGCCGTCCCGGATTTGTGCAATTCGACGAAGAGGCGCAGAAGGCGGCGCGCGAGCGTCGGGTCGACGTTGCCGGTCGGCTCGTCGGCGAGCAGCAGTTCGGGCCGCACGATCAGCGCGCGGGCGATGGCGGCGCGCTGCTTCTCGCCGCCGGAGAGCACCGGCGGCAGCACGTGCATGCGCTCGCCCAGTCCCACCCAGCGCAGAAGCTCGACCACTTCGGAGCGGTAGGATCCCTCGTCGCGGCCCTGCACGCGCAGCGGCAACGCCACGTTTTCGTAGGTCGTGAGGTGATCGAGCAGGCGGAAATCCTGGAACACCACGCCGATGCGCCGCCGCAGCGCCGTGACGGCGTCCTTGTCGAGCTGGTCGGCGTCCTGGTCGAACAGCTTGATGAAGCCGCGCGTCGGCTTCAGCGACAGCAGCACCAGCCGCAGCAGCGTCGTCTTGCCGGCGCCGGACGGGCCGGTCAGGAACTGGATCGATTGCGGCTCGATCGCGAAGCTGATGTCGCGCAGGATCTCCGCGCCCATGCCGTACCGCAACCCGACATTCTCGAACCGGACCAAGACCTACCCCGCGCCGCCACGAGCGTCCGAGAGCCCGGACGCGGCGCGCCCGAAACGATCCGGACGATTCGCCCGGAGGGCGCAGCTTAACCCCGCCTTAACCAAACCCGAAGCCATATGGCGGTCGCCCGTCGCGCGACCTTTCGGCGCGATCGCCTTCCAACGCCGCCGATGCCCCTGCGCCACCGTCCTCAAAACGCCGTCGACCCGCCCGCCCAGGCGACCGCCTCGCGCCAGCCGTTTTTGCAGCGGGCCGGCGCGGCGCTGGCGATCATCGCGCTGCTGATCGGCGGCTTGGGGCTCGCCGGCCGCCGCGAAGGCGTCGTGCGCGCCTGGCCAGGCTCCGCCGGACTCTTCGCCGCGGTCGGTCTGCCCGTCAACCTTCGCGGCCTCTCCTTGCGGGCGGTCCAGTCGCAGATCATCGACGACCGCGGTCAGCGCGTGCTCGCCGTCGAGGGGAGCGTCGTCAACCTCCGCCCGCACGACGCTGCGCTGCCCGACCTCGTCCTCTCGGTGCGGGCGGCGGACGGGCGCACGCTCTACACCTGGACCTCGCCGGCGCCCAAGGCGCGTATCGCCGCCGCGGAGACCGTTTTGGTCGGGGCGCGGCTCGCCTCGCCGCCGGCCGAAGGGCGCGACGTGAGAGTCCAGTTCGCGTCGGCGGCGCCGGCGACGCGGTTGAAAACGGCCGCCAAATAACGCGGCCGTGCCCGCTCGCAACGTTTTGCCGGCCGTCGTAGTTTCGCCTCCGTCGCGTTTGCGGATGGCCTCATGAAGTTTTGGTCTCAAGTCGCCTGGGAAGCATACACCGGGTTCCAGGAGGACGACAGTTGGGCGCTCGCGAGCCACATTGCGCTGAACACGCTCACATCCATCTTTCCGTTCCTGATCTTCGTCACGGCGATCGCCGGCTTCTTCGGCTCGCAACAACTGGCCGACGAAGCGGCGGCCCTTCTGTTCGACTCTTGGCCGCAACGGGTGGCGCAGCCGATCGCGACGGAAATTCATAACGTGCTGACGCAGCCGCGCGGCGGCTTGCTGACGTTGAGCGCGGTCCTCGCGCTCTACTTCTCGTCGAGCAGCATCGAGGCTTTGCGGATCGGGCTGAACCGCGCCTACGACATTCGAGACGCGCGCCCTTGGTGGCTGCTGCGTCTCGAGTCGATCGGCTTCGTCTTCGTCGGCGCGCTCTCGTTGTTGCTGCTCGCCTTCCTCGTGATTTTCTCGCCCCTCGTCGTGGCGAGCCTGACGAACTTCTTTCCCGCCGTCGCCGCCACCTGGGACGCCCTGTCGATCTCGCGATTCGTCGTTTCGGCGACCGCCTTGGCGCTCGTTCTCTTCATCGCGCACACGTGGCTGCCGGACGGCCGCCGCAACTTTTTTCAAGTCGTTCCCGGCATCGTCTTGACGCTGGTGTTCTCCCTCGGCTTCGCGCTCGCGTTCGGCTTCTATCTTTCCCAATATGCAAGCAACTACGTGTCGACTTACGCGGGCCTCGCCTCGGTGATGATCGCGCTGGTGTTTCTCTACACGCTCGCCTGCATCTTCCTCGCCGGCGGCGAAGTCAACGCGGCGATCATGCGGGTGCGGGGTCGGGCGACGAAGCAACCGCGTCGTCGCGACGAGCCGGCGGCGGCGGTGTCGGGAAAGTAAGGATTTTGGTTTAAGTCCTTGCCGCGATTCGCGCCGACCGCCAGCTTGCCGAGACGATGACATGGCCGACGTTTGCACTCAGGGTTTGGATACGGGCTTCGTCGCCCTGAGCTACGGCAAAGTGGCGCTGCTCGGCGTGGTGCAAGGCGTCACGGAACTGCTGCCGATCTCCTCGACGGCGCATATGCGCATCGTGCCCGCCGTGCTCGGGTGGCAGGATCCGGGCTCGGCGTTTTCCGCGGCCATGCAGATGGCGGCGCTCGCCGCCGTGCTGAGCTACTTCTGGCCCGACGTGCGCGACGTGACGGGCGGAGCGCTGCGCGCCATGGCGCGACGCGACTTCGACAATTGGTATTTCCGCTTCGCCGTATGGATCGTGCTGGCGACCATCCCGCTCGCCGTTTTCGGCGTGGCGCTGAGCGGTCTGCTCAATCAGTGCGGCTCGCCGCTGCGCAGCCTCGGCGTGATCGGCGTCTCGAGCGTCGTCATGGCCGCGCTGCTCGCGGTCGCGGAACTGCGCGCGCGCCATCTCCGCACGATCGATCACGTCAACCTCGTCGACGCCATGCTCGTCGGCTGCGCCCAGGTCGGCGCGCTGATCCCCGGCGTCTCGCGCTCGGGATCGACGCTGACCGCGGCCCTGGCGCTCGGCCTCAAGCGCGACGAGGCTGCGCGCTTTTCGTTCCTCCTCGGCGTGCCCGCGATCGCGCTCGCCGGACTCAAGGAATTCTACGAACTCTACAAGGCCCATCTCGACGCGCATGGCTGGTCGATCCTGGCCGTCGGGCTGGTCACCGGCTCCATGGCGTCGTTCGTGGCGGTCTGGGGCCTGATGCGGTTTCTGGAGCGGTTTTCGGCGTGGTCTTTCGTCGTCTATCGCGGCGTGATGGGCGTGGCGCTGATCGCCCTCTTCGCGAGCGGCCGGCTCGTCTGAGCGCGCGGCGCGAACCCCGCGCCGGGCTGACGCGTTCCTCGGTCGCCTCGCGACGGAGCCGCGTCATGCCCTACGAACTCTTCTATTGGCCATCGATCCAGGGTCGCGGCGAATTCGTCCGGCTTGCGCTGGAAGACGCGGGCGCCGATTACGTCGATGTCGAACGCGGCCATGGCGGCGCCAAACGCGCGCTCGACGGCGCGGCGCTGAAACGGCCCTCCTTCGCGCCGCCCTATTTGCGCGACGGCGATCTCGTCGTCGGGCAGACGGCGGCGATCCTGTTCTATCTCGGCGGCAAGCTCGGCCTCGCCGGCCGCACGCCGGCCGACGCGCTTTGGACGCTTCAGCTGCAGATGACGATCATGGACGCGGTCAAGGAGGCGCATGACGCGCATCACCCGATCGGCCCTGGCCTCTACTACGAGGACCAGAAGGGCGCCTCGAAACGCAGCGCCAAGCAGTTCCGCGAGACGCGCATGCCGAAGTTCCTCGGCTATTTCGAATCGATCCTCGAAAAGAACGACGGCGTTCACCTCGTCGGCGATGCGACGTCCTACGCCGACTTGTCGCTGTTCCAGCTGATCGAGGGGTTGCGGTACGCCTTCCCGCGCGCCAGCGCGCGGGCGCTGAAGGACGCGCCAAGGACCGTCGCGCTGCGCGACGCGACGGCGGAGCGCCCGCGCCTCGCCGCCTACCTCGAGAGCCCGCGCCGCATCGCCTTCAACACAATGGGGATCTTTCGCCACTATCCCGAACTCGATCGTTGAGCCGTGGCCGCCTCTGTCCGGTCGTGGGATCAGTTGGAAATCTGGCCCGTTTGACGCACGCGAAGCTGGCCTCATAATCCCCGTATGACAAACGAGCTTCGCCCGCCCATCCTTATCAAGCGCTATGGTCGCAGCCGCCTCTACCATGGCGCCGCCAGGCGTTATGTCACGGTCGCCGATCTCAAAAAATGGGCGGCGAGCGCGATCCCGTTCGTCGTCATCGATACAGAAAGGGGCGACGATGTCACCCGCGTCCTACTGGACTAACATGACGTCTTCCAAGACTTTCTGACTTTGTCGAGTTGAACGCTCATGGCGGATTTATCCGAGCGCATCGTTGGCCACTACGAGCGTCATGCCTGCGAGTGGGACGCGGACCGGCGGAACAGCGGCTGGAACGACAAGTCATGGCACGACCGCTTCATTACGGCGCTGCCAAAAAACGCCAGCGTCTTGGACTTGGGTTGCGGCGCTGGAGCGCCTGTCGCCCTCAACATGGTCGGCTGCGGTCTTCGGGTTACGGGGGTCGACGCGTCAGCCACGTTGATCTCGCTCTGTCGCGGTCGGATGCCAGAGCAGGCGTGGATCGTCGCCGACATGCGATCGCTGTCGCTGGGCGAAAAATTCAATGGCGTTCTTGCCTGGGACAGCTTCTTCCACCTGAGCCCCGATCATCAGCGGCGCATGTTTCGGGTCTTCGCCGCGCATTGCGCCGAGCAAGCCGTGCTCATGTTCAACGCGGGGCCTGCCCAGGGGGAGGCTATCGGCAGCTATCGAGGCGACCCACTCTATCACGCCAGTCTAGAGCCGGCGGAGTACGAGGCGCAACTCGACCGGATCGGGTTCGACATTCTTGCTCACGCGGTCGAGGACCGCGAAGCGGGCGGCCGGACCGTCTGGTTGGCGCGGTCGCGCAATCGAAACCCGACCTGACCCTTCCTCTGTCCGGCTCGCTTGACGGCGCCCTCGATTCGCGGAACTTGGCGTCTCCATGTAGAGGAGCGCGTCTTGCCTTACGAATTCTATTTCTGGCCCGGCAGCATGAGCCGCGGCGAATTTGTGCGGCTCGCGCTCGAAGACGCCGGCGCGGACTACGTTGATGTCGGCCGCGCGGGCGGCGGCCGGCCGGCGGTGAGCGCGTTGCTTGAAAACCCGAACGAATCGCGGCCGCCCTTCGCGCCGCCGTATTTGAAGGATGGCGACACCATCGTCAGCCAGACCGCCGCGATCCTGATGTATCTGGGGCCGCGGCTGGGCCTCGCGCCGGCCAAGCAAGCCGACGCGCTGTGGGCGCACACGCTGCAACTGACGATCGAGGATCTCATCGTCGAGTCGCACGATACGCATCATCCGATCGCCAAGAGTCTGTTCTACGAGGACCAGAAGCCGGAGGCGCTCCGCCGATCGCAGGATTTCCGCGCCGTCCGCCTGCCGCGATTCCTGCGTTACTTCGAGACGATCCTTGCGCGCAACGGCGACGGGCGCTTCAGCGTCGGCGACGCCGCGACCTATGTCGACCTGTCGCTGTTCCACATCGTCGCGGCGCTGACGCACGCCTTTCCGATCGCCGCCGGCCGGGTGTTGAAGGAGACGCCGCGCCTGCAAGCTTTGCACGACAGCGTGGCGGCGCGGCCGCGGCTCGCCGCCTATCTCACAAGTCCCCGGCGTTTGCCGTTCGGCGCGGGGACGTTCCGCCATTATCCCGAGCTCGACGGCTGAGCGCGTCGCGGCATAGCGCCGGACTTTTGCTGTTCAAGCGCGCCGGAGGCGCGCTGCGCGTCTTGCTGGCGCATCCCGGCGGTCCATTCTGGGCCAGAAAGGACGCCGGCGCCTGGTCGATTCCCAAAGGCGAATATGAACCGGGCGAGGACGCCCGTGCGGCGGCGTTGCGCGAATTCGAGGAAGAGACGGGACGCGCGCCTCCGTCGGGGGCGCTGATCGCGCTGGGCGAGGCGCGTCAGGCCGGCGGCAAGGTCGTCTCCGCCTGGGCGTGCGAAGGCGACTTCGATCCAACGCAGGCGGCGAGCAACACGTTCGAGATGACCTGGCCGCCGAAGAGCGGCCGCACCGCGACGTTTCCCGAGATCGATCGCGTCGCTTGGTTCACGCTCGAAGAAGCCGCGACAAAAATTTTGGCGGGGCAGAGGCCATTTCTGGAGCGGTTGGCTGAAGCGCTGAAATGATCGCGCGCGTTTCTCGCTTTGGCGGGGAGGAAACGCGCCGCATCGGGACGCAAAGCGAAGGGGGCGCAGCGAAGCCGCGCCCCCTTCGTCGATCACGCCCCTTTCGGGAAGTTCACCACCGTCGCGCCGGGCGCCCGGTCGACGGAGGGCTCCGCGCCGCCGACCGGCTTGTCGTCGAGCGTCAGCGCGCCGTTGGCGGCGGAGGCGCGCACCGTCGCCCCATCCAGCAGGTCGCCGCGCAGGATCATCTCGGCCAGCGGGTTTTGCACGTTGCGCTGGATGACGCGCTTCAGCGGCCGCGCGCCATAGGCGGGATCGTAGCCCTTGTCGGCAAGCCACTGGCGCGCCTTGGCGTCGAGCGAGAGCGCGATCTTGCGGTCGTCGAGCAGCGATTGCAGCCGCTTGATCTGGATATCGACGATGCTCGCCATGTCCTCGCGCCGCAGCCGATGGAATAAGATGATCTCGTCGATCCGGTTCAGGAACTCCGGCCGGAAGCGCGCGCGCACGACGTCCATGACCTCGTTGCGCACGGCGGAGGACTCCTCGCCCTCCTTCTGCATGACGAGGAATTCGGCGCCGAGGTTCGACGTCATGATGATGAGCACGTTCTTGAAGTCGATCGTGCGGCCCTGACCGTCGGTCAGGCGGCCGTCGTCGAGCACCTGCAGCAGGATGTTGAAGACGTCCGGGTGCGCCTTCTCGATCTCGTCGAAGAGCACGACCTGGTAGGGCCTGCGACGGACGGCTTCGGTCAGCGCGCCGCCTTCCTCGTAGCCGACATAACCCGGCGGCGCGCCGATCAGCCGCGCGACGGAATGCTTCTCCATGTATTCCGACATGTCGATGCGAACCATCGCGCTTTCGTCATCGAACAGGAACGAGGCGAGCGCGCGCGTGAGCTCGGTCTTGCCGACGCCGGTCGGCCCCAGGAACATGAACGAGCCGATCGGACGGTTCGGATCCTGCAAGCCGGCGCGGGCGCGCCGCACCGCGGTCGAGACGGCTTCCACCGCCTCCGCCTGCCCGACGACCCGCGCGCCGATCGCGTCCTCCATGTGGAGGAGCTTCTCCTTCTCGCCCTCGAGCATCCGGTCGACGGGCACGCCGGTCCAGCGCGAGACGACCTGCGCGACATGGTCCGCCGTCACCGCTTCTTCGACGAGCGCGCCGCCGCGGTTGTCTTCGGTCTCGACAAGCTGGCGCTCGAGATCGGGAACCACCGCATAGGTGATGCGGCCGGCTTCCGCGTAATCGCCGCGGCGCTGCGCGTTGGCGAGATCGGTGCGCGCCTGCTCCAGTTGCTCCTTGAGCTTCTGCGCCTGTCCGAGCTTTCCTTTTTCGGCGCGCCAGCGCGAGGTGAGCGCCGCCGATTTCTCTTCGAGATCGGCGAGTTCGCCCACATGCTTGGCGAGGCGATCCTTGGACGCGGCGTCCGTCTCCTTCTTCAGCGCCTCCTGCTCGATCTTGAGCTGCATGATGCGCCGGTCGAGTTCGTCGAGTTCCTCCGGCTTCGAATCGACCTGCATGCGCAGACGCGCCGCCGCCTCGTCGACGAGATCGATCGCCTTATCGGGCAGGAAGCGATCGGTGATGTAGCGGTTCGACAAGGTCGCGGCCGACACCAGCGCCGAATCGGTGATCCGGACGCCGTGATGCAGTTCGTACTTGTCTTTCAGGCCGCGCAGGATCGAGATCGTGTCTTCGACCGTCGGCTCGGACACCATGACGGGTTGGAACCGCCGCGCGAGCGCCGCATCCTTCTCGACATGCTTGCGGTACTCGTCGAGCGTGGTCGCGCCGATGCAATGCAGTTCGCCGCGCGCGAGCGCCGGCTTCAGCAGGTTCGACGCGTCCATCGCGCCATCCGCCTTGCCGGCGCCGACAAGCGTATGCATCTCGTCGATGAAGAGCACCACGCCGCCTTCCGCTGCGGTCACTTCGCTCAGCACGGACTTCAACCGCTCTTCGAACTCGCCGCGATATTTCGCGCCGGCGATCAGGGAACCCATGTCGAGCGCGAGGAGCTTCTTCTCCTTCAACGATTCCGGCACGTCGCCGTTGACGATGCGCAGGGCGAGGCCCTCGACGATCGCGGTCTTGCCGACGCCCGGCTCGCCGATCAGGACTGGGTTGTTCTTGGTGCGGCGGGAGAGCACCTGGATGGTGCGGCGGATCTCGTCGTCGCGGCCGATCACCGGGTCGAGCTTGCCGGCGCGGGCCGCTTCCGTCAGGTCGCGCGCGTATTTCTTCAGCGCGTCATAGCCGCTCTCGGCGGTCGCGCTGTCGGCGGAGCGGCCCTTGCGCAGATCGTTGATCGCGCCGTTCAGCGCCTGGGCGTTGACGCCGGCGTTGGCGAGAATCTTGGCGGTCTCGCTCGATTTCTCCATGGCGAGCGCCAGCAGGAGGCGCTCGACCGTGACGTAGGAATCGCCGGCTTTCTCGGCGATCTTCTCGGCATTGTCGAAGATGCGCGATGTCGTCGGCGCGAGGTAGAGCTGGCCGCCGCCGCCCTGCACCTTCGGCAGTTTCGACAAGGCGAGATCGGTCTGCGTCAGCGCGTCGCGCGCCCGTCCCCCGGCGCGATCGATCAGACCGGCGGCAAGACCCTGCTCGTCGTCGAGCAACGCCTTCAACAGATGTTCGGGGGTGAATTGCTGGTGACCGTCGCGGATCGCGTTCGACTGCGCGGTCTGGATGAACCCGCGCGCGCGCTCGGTGTATTTCTCGAAATTCATTGCGCCCTCCTGGACCGCCAAACGGCCCCGAAGCGGCGCATCCGGCGTCATGCCAACTGGATCGGTCCCTGTCGGCGACCGTCAGCGCATATTTAGGAGGCGTCCCGCCGTGCGAAAAGGGCGCGGCGGTCGTTTTGAAGAGTTCGCGCGCGGCTCACTCGCCGTAGGGCGATCCGTCGTCGGAGAGCGCCGGCGCGCCGGAGGCGTCGGGAGCCGGGCCTTCGCGCTCGCCCTCGGGCCGATTGCGCCGGCGGCGCGGCCGCAGGTGATAACCGCCGGCCTGCGGCTCGTCGGCATGGCCGTTCGCCTCGCCTTGCGTTGGGGTCGGGGGCTGCGCCTCCGTAGGGACGCGCACCGGCGCGGTGATGAAGGACGGAAGGCCGCCTGCCGGCTCCGCCGCTGGCGGCGGCTCGAGCCGCGGCTGTGGCTGAGCCTGGTCGTTGCGGAAGTCGCGCGGCGGCCGGTTGTCGCGCGGTCCGCGGTTCTGGTTGTTGTTGAAACGGTTGGCGTTGCGATCCTGATACGGCCTGTCCTGGCCGTTGCGGTTGTCGCCGCGCGGATTCTGCTGGCGATCGCCGCTATTATAGGGATTGCCTTGATAGGGCTGCGGCGGCTGCCCGTTCGGCGACCCCTGATGCGGCTGGGACGGCTGGCCATACGGCGGCGGCGTAAACCGCTCGGGCGGCGAGGCGAAACGGTCGGGAATGCCGCCGAAATCGTCGTCGTCATCCTCCTCTTCGTAGGCCGGGTCGTTGGGGCCTCGCTGAAAGCCCATCTGCGCCTGTTGTTGCGCTGCCTGGGCGGCGGCGATCAGGCGGAAATAATGCTCCGCATGCTGCAGATAGCTCTCCGCCATCACGGGGTCGCCGGAGGATTGCGCATCGCGTGCGAGCTGCAGGTACTTTTCCGCGACGTGGTGCGCCGTGCCGCGGACCTTCACGTCCGGGCCGTTGGACTCGTAGCTGCGCGTGAGCGGGTTCGGGCTTTTCCGATTGTTGCGACCACGCATCCGCTTATTCTGACCTGGTCTCATAGAGGGTCCCTAAGGTACGCCGTCGCATTGCGACCGGCTTTCAGCCCCGAATGGCGTCGCTGCGCCACATCGAGGAATTGTGAAAAAACAGCGGCGCGCCGTTCCGCCGCTAGGCCGCAGTTCACGCGGATCATGATCAAGCCAAGAGTCCAACCCGATTGGCCAAGGGTCTTGACGATTGAAAAGAAGCAACCCTGCCGGCGTTCCGACGGTGGGCTCTCTCGAAGAGCCGCGCCTATCTCGCTCAGCGGCGCTCAAACTCCCAATCGTATCGATGCTGTCACGAAGACGCCGAACTTCTAGTCCGGCTTCAGCTAACGCGTTTCCGCATCCAGCCTGCCTCTCCCTCCTTAATAGTCGCTTTTCCCTCCCACGCCAAGAGGCGGCTCTCGGAAAAAGGCGTTTGGCGGTCCAGCGGGTCGCCAAGCGCCGCGCGCGCAAGATCGATGGCGGCCGGAGCGTTTCTCAATCATAACCAGTTGCAATATAAAATCGGTTTGACGAAACTCAACTCGGTGCAGTCCACGATTAAACGGAGGTTTTCATGGGCAAGGTGCGCGTAGCCGGTTTTGCAGTGTCCATCGACGGCTTCGGGGCTGGCCCGGACCAGAGCCTGGAGCATCCGCTCGGCGAACGGGGCGAGGAGTTGCACAATTGGTTCTACCCGACCCGAACCTTTCGATCGATGGTCGGGAAAGACGGCGGGACTGACGATCGCTTCGCCCACGCTGCGGCGGAAGGCTTCGGCGCCTTCATCCTTGGCCGCAACATGTTCGGGCCGGCCGGCGACGATTGGGGCGGCCCCGATTGGAAGGGCTGGTGGGGCGACAATCCCCCGTATCGCGCGCCGACCTTCATCCTCACCCACCACGCCCGGGCGCCCATCGAGATGGAGGGCGGGACCACCTTCCATTTCGTCACCGACGGGATCGAGGCGGCGCTCGCAAAGGCCAAGGCCGCCGCGGGCGACCTGGACGTGAAGATCGGCGGCGGCGTCTCGACGGTCCGCCAGTACCTTCTCGCAGGCGCGATCAACGAGATGCACTTGGCGCTGTCGCCCGTCTTTCTGGGCCGTGGCGAATCCCTGTTCGCAGGCATTGACCTGCCAGGCCTTGGCTATCGGGTGACGGAGACGGTCCCAACGGATCTGGCGACCCACCTCGTGCTGACGCGCTGACCGTCTGGAGCCGACCGGGCGCCTCGGCCATTTGCGCTATCTGGGGCCGCAACGCCCATCAACCGTGTTTCAGCAGCAGCGCGCGCTCCACCTCGCCGAGATCGCGCCGCGCGCCGACCGGCCGCATACCCGCTTTGGAGAAAATCGTCGCGGCGGCGGCGCGCTGGCCGGCGCCGAGTTCGACGACGGCGACGCCGTCCGCCTTGAGAAGGCGGGGCAGCGTCGCGGCGAGGCTGCGATAGGCGTCGAGCCCGTCGGCGCCCCCGTCGAGCGCCAAGGCGGGATCGTGGTCGCGCACCTCGGGGTCGAGCCCGGCGATGTCGCCGGACGCGATATAGGGCGGGTTGCTGACGATCAGATCGAACGGGTCCGTCGCGAACGCCGACCAGTCGCCATGGACCACCCTGGCCCGCGCCGAAAAGCCGCAACGGCGCAGATTGCGCGCGCTCAGCGCGCAGGCTTCGGGCGAGAGATCAATGGCGACCCCCGAGGCGTGCGCAAACACATCGAGCAACGCGCAGAGCAGCGCGCCCGAGCCGCTGCCGAGATCGGCGATGGCGAGCCGATCGGCTTGGCGGTCGCGCATCGCGTCGAGCGCGGCGTCGACGAGCGTTTCGGAATCCGGCCGTGGGTCGAGCACATGCGGCGCGACGACAAGGTCGAGGCTCCAGAAGCCGCGCTCGGCGAGAATGCGCGTCGCAGGCTCGCGCGCGATGCGCCGCGCGGCGTAGGACTCCAGGCGTACGGCCACCTCGTCGCCGAGCGGCGCGTCGGGATCGCGAATCAGCGACGCATGGTCGAGACCGGCCGCGGCGCAGAGGAGCCGGCGCGCGTCCGACGCCGAATCGGGGACGCCCGCCTGCGCGAAGGCTTGGCTCAGAGTTCCCATGGCCTCGCGCCGGGATGTCGCCGCGCCGAGGCCTGGGATCGGCGCAGCCTGCGTCAACGCGCGGCTTTCAACAGCGTACGGCCGAGACGCGCGGCGAAGGCGGCGGGGTCGACGACCTTCTCGCCGTCCATCAGCCGCGCCTCGTCGAGGATCAGCCACGCGGCGTCCTCCACCAGCGACTTGTCGCCGTCCTCCTTGAAGCGGCGCGCCAGCGAGGCGGTCAGCGCATGCGCCGGGTTGATCTCCAGGATCGGCTTCGTCGCCGCGTCGAGCCGGCCGTGCTCGGCGAGCAGGCGTTCGAGGCGGCGATCCGGCGCGTTCTCGGCGGCGACCAGGCAAGCGACGCTTTCCGCCAGCCGCTCCGAGGCGCGCACCTCGGAGACTTCCTCGCCGAGGCTCTGCTTGATGAAGGCGAAGAGCGTCGCGACCTCGGCGCTGGGCGCATCGCCCGACGGCGCCTCGGCGCCGTCTTGCATCGGGATCAGCTTGATGTCCGCGGCGCCCTGCGCCACGGACTTGAACGGCTTGCCGTCGAAGCCCGTGGCGGTCGAGAGCCAGAACGGATCGACCGGATCGGCGAGCAGCATGACTTCGACGCCGCGCGCGCGATAGCCTTCGAGTTGCGGGCTTGCGGCGAGCCGCTTCGTCTCTTCGCCGGTAAGATAGTAGATCGCGGTCTGATTGGGCCGCAGATCGGCGACGTATTGCGCCAGCGTGCGCGTCGGTTCGGCGCTTTTCGTCGACGCGAAGCGCGCGATCTTGAAGAGGCGGTCGCGCTGCTCGGGGTCTTCGTAGAGGCCCTCCTTGAGAACCGCGCCGAAATTCTCCCAGATCTTGGCGAACGTGTCCGGCTCGTGCTCGGCGAGCTTGCCGAGCTCCTGCACGATGCGGCTCGTCACGCCGCGCTTGATCGCCGAAAAAACGGGGCTCTCCTGGATCATCTCGCGGGAGACGTTGAGCGGCAGGTCGGCGGAATCGACGACGAGCCGTACGAAGCGCAGCCAGCCCGGCAGGAGGTCGCCGTCCTGGGCGATCAGCACGCGGCGGACATAGAGCTTGCCGCGGCCCTTGCGCGCGGGATCGAACAGATCGAGCGGCCGCGAACCCGGAACGAAGGCGAGCACCGTGTATTCGCGGCGGCCTTCGGCGCGCCAGTGCAGCGTCAGCGCGGGCTCGTCGAACTGGCTCGCGAGGTCGCGGTAGAACTCGGTGTAGTCCTTCTCAGTCAAGGCGCTCTTCGGCTTGGTCCAGATCGCCGCGCCGTCGGTCAGCGCGCGCGGCTCGCCCGCGCCCTCGCGAAGGAAGATCGGCACGGCGACGGCGCCGGAATGCTCGCGCACGACCGATTCGATGCGCCAGGCGTCGAGATAGGTCTTCGACGCCTCGTTCAGATGCAGGACGACGCGCGCGCCATGCGCCGGCGCCCGGTCCTCTGGCAGCGGCGCGATGGTGTAGTCGCCCTTGCCGTCGGATTCCCAGATCCAGGCTTCCGCCTCGCCGGCGCGCCGCGTCTCGACGCGCACGCGGTCCGCCACCATGAAGGACGAATAGAAGCCGATGCCGAACTGGCCGATGAGGTCGGCTGCCCGATCCGCCGCGCCGCCGTCTTCCTCGCGCTCCTCGCCGGCGCCTTTCGGGCCGAGCCGCTCGAGAAAGGCGCGCGTGCCGGAACTCGCAATGGTGCCGAGCGCGTGGACGAGGTCGTCGCGATTCATGCCGACGCCGTTGTCGGCGACCGCCAGCGTTCCGACGTCCTTGTCGAGCTCCAGCGTAATCGAGAAGGCGGCCCCGTCCGGGTTGAGCGACGGGTTGGACAGGCTCTCGTAACGCAGCTTCTCGCAGGCGTCGGCGGCGTTGGAGATCAGTTCGCGCAGGAAGATATCGCGTCCGGAATAGACCGAATGAACCATCAAGTGCAGCAGTCGGGCGACGTCGGCCTGGAAATGATGGGCTTGCGGCGCGTTCTCGGCGTCAACGGTCGCGGACACGGCGATCCTCCTGCGGTCTGATGGCGATACGCCGCGGCGCGGACGCGGCTTTGCGCTCATATCGCGCCGGGCGAGGCGGATTCAAGATCGCGGGAAGCGCAGAAAAAAGCCGGCGGAAGCTTTCGCTTCGCGCCGGCCTGTATCTGCTTCGGCCCGACTGGGGCGCTTGGTTCCAAGTCAGCCGTCCTGAATGGGCTGGGGGGCTGACGATTTCAGGACGACAACGCGAATCAACGAAGCGACAGGTACAGTCATCGCCGATCAGTGGGGCGACCGTTCGGCCAGATACGGGCGAAAGTGTGGGGGGCTCTCACGAAAGGGAGAGGACTTCCCGCGTCGGACCAGCTTGCCGGCGATAGGCGCGCGGCGTATCACCGCCGGCGTTGCGTCGCCTCGGCGGCCGCGTCAGACCAAGGTCGAAGCCCGCCGATGCCCGTCTCGCGCCTGCTGGTCTCCGTCGCCGTCGGCGCGGTGTTTCTCGTCCTGATCGCCGGGCTCGTCAACATGTTGCGCGGCGGCGACCCCAATCTGTCGCAAAAGCTCATGCGCTGGCGCGTCGGCCTGCAGTTTGTCGCGATCGTGGTGATCGTCGGCGCGCTGCTTTTTTCTCGGAAATAGCGCGATGGTCGTTCTCAATCGCATCTACACGCGCGGCGGCGACGCGGGCGACACCTCGCTCGGCGACGGTCAGCGGCGGCCCAAGTACGACCTGCGGGTCGAGGCCTACGGCTGCGTCGACGAGGCGAACAGCGCCGTCGGGCTCGCGCGGCTCTCGACGCGCGGCGACAACTCCGGCCTCGACGCCATTCTGGCGCGCGTGCAGAACGATCTCTTCGATCTCGGCGCCGACCTCTGCACGCCGGAGACGGATCGGAAACTCGACTTCGAGCCGCTGCGCATCGCGCAATCGCAGGTCGACCGGCTGGAGCGCGAGATCGACGCCTTGAACGCGAATCTCGCGCCGCTCCGCTCCTTCGTGTTGCCGGCCGGCAGTCCCGCCGCCACGGCGCTGCATCTCGCCCGCACGACCGCGCGGCGGGCGGAGCGCCGGATGGTCGAACTCGCGCGCCAGCCCGGCGAGAGCGTCGGCGAGCCGGCCCTGCGCTACATCAATCGCCTGTCCGATCTGCTGTTCGTCGCAGCGCGCTGCGCCAACCGCAACGGCGCCGACGATGCGCTGTGGACGCCGGGCCAGACGCGCTGAGCCCCAGATGCGCCGCGCCTGATCGGCCGCTTGTCGCGTTGACTCGCCTCCGGGGCGGACTTACCACCCGGCGCGCGCGGTTTCGCGCGGGAGCCGACGCATGAAGATCCTCGTGCCCGTCAAGCGGGTCATCGACTACAACGTGAAGGTTCGCGTCAAGGGCGACGGCTCCGGCGTCGAACTCGCCAACGTCAAGATGTCGATGAACCCCTTCGACGAAATCGCCGTCGAGGAGGCGTTGCGGCAGAAGGAGGCCGGCAAGGCGAGCGAGGTGATCGTCGTCTCGATCGGTCCGGCGCAGGCGGCCGAGACGATCCGAACGGGCCTCGCGATGGGGGCCGATCGCGGCGTTCTGGTGAAGGTCGATGCGCCCCCCGAGCCGCTCGCCGTCGCCAAACTGTTGAAAGCGATCGCGCTGGAGGAACAGCCGGGCCTCGTCATCCTCGGGAAGCAGGCGATCGACGACGATTGCAACCAGACCGGCCAGATGCTCGCCGCGTTGCTCGGCTGGGGGCAGGCGACCTTCGCCTCGAAGGTGGTGATCGGCGAGGGGTCGGCGGACGTGACGCGCGAGGTGGACGGCGGCCTGCAGACCGTCACCGTGAAACTGCCGGCTGTGGTGAGCACGGACCTGCGCCTCAACGAGCCGCGCTACGCCTCGCTGCCGAACATCATGAAAGCCAAGAAGAAACCGATCGCCGAGAAGACCGCCGCGGACTTCGGCGTCGATGTCGCGCCGCGCCTCACCGTGTTGAAGACCGCCGAGCCGCCGGGCCGCAAGGGCGGCGTGAAGGTCGGGTCGGTCGCCGAACTCGTGGCGAAGCTCAAAACCGAAGCGGGAGCGCTTTGATGGCCACGCTGCTTGTCGCCGATGTCGTCAAGGGTCAGCTCGGCGATTCCGTCGCCAAGGCGCTCACCGCGGCCAAGGCGTTCGGCGCGCCGGTCGACGCGCTCGTCGCCGGCGAGAGCGTGAAGGACGCGGCGGAGGCCGCCGCCAGGCTCGACGGCGTGACCAGGGTTCTCGTCGCAGACGCGCCGGCCTATGCGCATCACCTCGCCGAGCCGATGGCGGCGCTCGTCGTCGGCCTCGCCGGCGGCTACGACGCGATCGTCTCGAGCGCGACCTCTTCGGCGAAGAACATCATGCCGCGCGTCGCCGCGCTGCTCGACGTGATGCAGGTATCGGAGATCACCAAAGTCGTCTCGCCCGACACGTTCGAGCGCCCGATCTACGCCGGCAACGCCGTCCAGACCGTGCGGTCGACCGACGCGAAGAAGGTCGTGACGGTGCGCGTCACCGCCTTCCCCGCCGCCCCCGAAGGCGGCGCCGCGCCGATCGAGGCCGTCCAGGCGGCGGCCGATCCGGGCCTGTCGGCGTTCAAGGAGGAGGCGATCGTCAAGACCGACCGGCCGGAGCTCACCGCCGCCAAGATCATCGTGTCGGGCGGCCGCGCGATGCAAAATGCGGAAAACTTCAAGACCTATATCGAGCCCATCGCCGAGAAGCTCGGCGCCGCCATGGGCGCCTCGCGCGCCGCCGTCGACGCGGGCTACGCCCCCAACGACTGGCAGGTCGGGCAGACCGGCAAGGTGGTCGCGCCCGACCTCTACATCGCCGTCGGCATCTCCGGCGCCATCCAGCATCTCGCCGGCATGAAGGATTCGAAGGTGATCGTGGCGATCAACAAGGACGAGGAAGCGCCGATCTTCCAAGTCGCCGATTACGGCCTCGTCGGCGACCTTTTCAAGCTGCTGCCCGAGCTCGACGCCGAACTCGCCAAGCTGCGCGGCGGTTAACCGTTGGCCGGCCGGTGGGTCTGGCGTATGCTGACCACGGCCGAGAACCGCGAGACTCCAGGGATCCTATGACAGGCGATATCCGCAGCGTTGGCGTCATCGGCGCCGGACAGATGGGCGCGGGCATCGCCCAGGTCTGCGCGCTCGCCGGGCTCGACGTCCGGCTCAACGATGTCGCGCTAGACCGCATCCACGCCGCCCTCGCGACGGTGGACGGGGCCATGGCGCGCGACATCGCGAAAGGGGCGCTCGCCGAAGAGGCGCGCAAACCGGCGCTGGCGCGCATCCAACCGGCGGGGCGATACGAGGACCTGGTGTCCTGCGATCTCGTCATCGAGGCGGCCTCCGAGAACGAAGAGGTCAAACGCAAGATCTTCTCGCGCATGTGCCCGCTGTTGAAGCCGGAGGCGCTCGTCGCCAGCAACACATCGTCGATCTCGATCACGCGGCTCGCCTCCGTCACCGACCGGCCAGAGAAGTTCATCGGCATCCATTTCATGAACCCGGTGCCGCGCATGCAGCTCGTCGAGCTCATCCGCGGCATCGCCACGGACAACGCGACCTTCGAGACGGCGAAGCGGTTCATCAGCGCGCTGGGCAAGACGTCGACGGTCTCCGAGGATTTCCCGGCTTTCATCGTCAACCGCATTCTGCTGCCGATGATCAACGAGGCGATCTATACGCTCTACGAAGGCGTCGGCACGGTCGAGGCGATCGACACGGCGATGAAGCTCGGCGCCAACCATCCGATGGGACCGCTGCAGCTTGCCGATTTCATCGGCCTCGACACCTGCCTTTCGGTCATGCAGGTGCTGCACGAGGGGCTCGCCGATTCGAAGTATCGGCCCTGCCCGCTGTTGGTGAAATACGTCGAGGCGGGCTGGCTCGGCCGCAAGACCCATCGCGGCTTCTACGATTATCGCAGCGGAACCCCCGTCCCGACCCGCTGAGCGGCCTTCGCAGCGTCATTTTGCGCCTTCACAAGCCCGTCACGACCCCTATAGATTATGGGGCGTGGCTCCGATTTGCGTCGGAGCGGTCGACGAAGGAGGTGTCTCGGTTTGACTCTTCACGTCCAGCCGCCTGGATCCCCGGAAGCGTGCCCGGCGCTTGTGCTCAACGCCGACTTCCGCCCGCTGAGCTATTATCCGCTGTCGCTGTGGTCCTGGCAGGACGCCATCAAGGCGGTGTTTCTCGACCGCGTGAACATTGTTTCGCATTACGAGAGATGCGTCCGCAGCCCGAGCTTCGAGATGCGTCTGCCCTCGGTCGTCTCGCTCAAGACCTATGTGAAGCCGTCGCGCCATCCGGCCTTCACGCGGTTCAACGTGTTCCTGCGCGACCGCTTCGTCTGCCAGTATTGCGGCTCGCGCGAGGAACTGACCTTCGACCACGTGGTCCCCCGCTCCAAGGGCGGCGTCACGAGTTGGGACAATGTCGTCGCCGCCTGCTCGCCGTGCAACCTGCGCAAGGGCGATCGCTTGCCCAGAGAAGTGCATATGTTCCCGGCTTGCGAGCCGTATCAGCCCTCCGTCGTCGACCTGCACCGCAATGGGCGGCTGTTCCCGCCCAATTACCTGCACGAGAGCTGGCTCGATTACCTTTATTGGGATTCGCCGCTGGAGCCGTGAGGCGTCGCCTTAGGCCCGCAGCGCGGCGCCACGCGCATCGGCGGCGGCTTGCAGCGGGTAGGTCGCCTCGACGACGTAGGGGCCGCCGCCGACCGAATCCCGCGCGGAAAAGACCACGAACCGGCTCGCCTCGAACACGCGCGGCGCGGCGCGTCCGCGCGCGGTGAGGTAATCGGCGACCGACTCCGGCCCGACGCCGCGCAGCCGCGCCAGCGTGACATGCGGCGTGTATTTGCGCGTCTCCGGCGTCAGGCCGATGCGGCGCAGGGTCCGCTCGTGCTCGGCCTGCAGCGCCAGCAGCGGCTTGTCCGGATCGGCGGCGGCGACGAGCGCGCGCGGGCGGTCGCCGCCGAACGCCGCGAGGCCCCGCAGCGTCACCGCAAACGCCGGCCGGGCGATCCTGTCGAGTTCGTGGACCACGTCGCGCGCGGTCGCATGATCGATGTCGCCGATGAAGCGGAGGGTCAGATGATAATGCTCCGGGTCGATCCAGCGCGCGCCGAAAAGGCCGCCGCGCAACAGCGCGAGATCGTCAGCGACTCGGCGCGGGATTTCGAGGCCGGTGAACAGCCGCGGCATCGCAAGCTCCTGCGCTGCGCCCTGAGGGGCGGTGTTGGCTCGCGACGAAGCTAGCGGAGCGGGGGGCGGCTGGCCAGCGCGACCGCGCTCATGTCGCGTCCTTTTTCAGTCCCGCGAGCAGCGCCTCGACCGCGGGGAGAATCCGCGACACGATGACGCGGACGCCGGCGGCGCTCGGATGCAAGCCGTCGTCGAGCTGCATGCCCGCTTGGAACACCACGCCGTCGAGGAAGAACGGATAGAGCGGCGCGCCGAATTGTCTCGAGAGATCGGGATAGATGGCGTTGAACGCCGCCTCATAGGCCTTGCCCAAGCCCGGCGCCGCGTACATCCCGGCGAGCAGCGTGGCGACGCGCTTGTCCCGCAGCTTGGTCAGGATGGCGGCGATCGCCTCGCGCGGGATCCTCGGATCGACGCCGCGCAGCATGTCGTTGGCGCCGACTTCCACGATGGCCGCGTCGGCGGGTTCGTTCAGCGCCCAGTCGAGCCGGTCGAGCGCGTCGTTCGCCGTGTCGCCGGACACGCCGGCGTTGACGACATCGACGTCATAACCTCTGTCGCGCAGCGCCTGTTGCAGCACGGACGGAAAGGCGTCCTTGTCGGCCAGCCGATAGCCGGCGGTCAGGCTGTCGCCGAGCGCGAGGAGGCGGAGCGGGCGCGCCGAAGCGGTCGTCATCATGGAGGCGCTCATCACAAGACCGAGCGCCGCCATGGCGATCGTGTGGACGAAACCCCGCAACGCCCCATATTGGTCGCGACCCCGCTGCCGATCCACGCGTTCCGCCTGAGGCTCGCTCGGACGAGGGCGTTCCTGGATCGTGAAGGCTTGCATGTCCCTATTCCCTTCAGGCGCGTCGCGCCCGGCGATCGAGTTGCGCGATGTCCATCTCAGTCTCGGCCGCGCCGCCGCGCGCGTGCATATTCTGAAAGGCGTCAGTCTCGCCGTCGACGTGGGCGAGGCGGTCGGCTTCGTCGGTCCATCGGGATCAGGCAAATCGACCCTTTTGATGGTGATGGCGGGTCTGGAGCGGCCTGATTCGGGCGAGGTGCGGCTCGACGGGACGTCGATCGTCGGCATGGGCGAGGATGCTTTGGCGCGGTTCCGCGGCGCCCGCGTCGGGATCGTGTTTCAGTCGTTTCATCTCATCCCGACGATGACCGCCCTCGAAAACGTCGCCGCGCCGCTGGAGTTGCGCGGCCTTCGCGACGCGCCGGGGGCCGCGATGAAGGAACTCGTCGCTGTCGGCCTCGGCGACCGGGCGGAGCATTATCCGGCGCAATTGTCGGGCGGCGAGCAGCAGCGCGTCGCGCTCGCCCGCGCGCTCGCGCCCGATCCGGCGATTCTCGTCGCCGACGAGCCGACCGGCAATCTCGATGAGGACTCGGGCCGCGCCATCGTCGATCTGATGTTCGGCCTGCGCAAGGCGCGCGGCGCGACGCTGGTCCTCGTCACCCATGACGCTGCGCTGGCGGCGCGCTGCGACCGCACCGTGCGCCTGCGCTCGGGCGAGATCGTCGCGACCCCGTCGCAGATCGCGCTGACGCAGGACGCCTCGTGAGCCCGCTTGCGCTGCGCATCGCGCTGCGCGATTTGCGCGGCGGGGTTCGCGGATTCGCGATCTTCATCGCCTGCATCGCGCTCGGCGTCGCCGCCATCGCCTCGGTCGCCTCGGTGTCGCGCGGGCTTTCCGACGGTCTTGCGCGCGAGGGCCGGCGCATCCTGGGCGCCGACGCCGCCTTCAGCCTGATCCAGCGCGAACCCAACGACCGGGAGCGCGGCTTCCTCGCCGCGCGCGGCGACGTCTCCACTCTGGCCTTCATGCGCGCCATGGCGCGGCGCGACAACGGCGACGCGGCGCTCGCCGAGATCAAGGCCGTGCCGACCGACTATCCTGCGCTGGGCGAGGTCGCGCTCGCGCCCGCCATGCCGTTGGCCGAGGCGCTGGCGACCCGCGACGGCGTTGCGGGCTTCGTCGCCGAGGCGGCGCTGGGGGCGCGCCTCGACTTGAAGCCCGGCGACATCGTCGAGATCGGCGATGCGCGGTTGCAGTATCGCGCCGAACTCGTCTCCGAGCCCGACCGGCTCGGCGCCGGCATCGGCTTCGGACCGACCGTCGTCCTATCGCTCGAAACGTTCCGCTCCGCCGGGCTCGCCCCGCCCGGCGCGCTCGTGCGCTGGTCGACCCGCGTGCTGCTGCCGCGGCGTCCCGATGGCGCCCCGGCGAGCGACGCCGCGGTCGCCGGGCTCGTCGTCGACGCCAAAGCCGCCTTTCCGGAGGCCGGCTGGGAGGTGCGCACCCGCAGCAACGTATCGCCTCAGTTCGAGAAGAATCTCGAGCGCTTCACGCAATTTCTCGTGCTTGTCGGGCTCACCGCGCTGGCGGTCGGCGGCGTCGGCGTCGCCAACGCCTCGCGCGCCTTCGTCGAGCGCAAAGCGGCGGACCTGGCGACCTTCAAGGCGATCGGGGCCACCGGCGGACGGGTGTTCGGCTTCGCGCTCGTCGAAATCCTGCTGATCGCAGCGATCGGCGTCGCGTTGGGTCTGGCTGTGGGCGCAGCCGCGCCGTTCGCAGCCGCGTCGGCGATCCGCGCCTTCGCGCCGTTCCCGTTCCAGGCCTCGATCTACCCGGGCGAACTCGCCGCCGCGGCGCTCTACGGCTTTTTGACCGCGCTCGCCTTTTCGATCGGTCCGCTGGGTCGCGCGCACGACGTCCCCGTCTCGGCGCTGTTCCGCGGCAAGGTCGAGGCGGGCGCGGGCCGCCTGCGCACGCGCTATGTCGTCCTGCTCGCGGGCGCGGGCGCGGCGCTCGTCGCGGCGATCCTGGCGCTGTCGAGCGACCGCTGGCTCGCGACGATCTACATCGGCGCGACGCTTCTCGGCTTCGTCCTGCTGCGCGGCGTTGCGGCGGGCGTCGTCGCTCTCGCGCGCCGCGCGCCTCGGCCGCGCGCGATCGAGCCGCGCATGGCGATCGCCAACATCCATCGGCCGGGCGCGCCGACGCCCTCGATCGTGCTGTCGCTTGGGCTCGGCCTCGCGCTGATCGTGACGCTCACCCAGATCGACGCCAACCTGCGCGACCAGTTGCAGCGCACGACGCCGGGCCAGACCCCGAGCTTCTTCTTCCTCGACGTGCGCAGCTCTCAGGCGCCCGCCTTCGACGCCTTTCTGAGGGACAAGGCGCCCGACGCCAAAATCGAGAGCGCGCCGATGATGCGCGGCCGCATCGTGCGGCTGAACGGTCTGACGCCGGATCAGATCCACGCCTCGGAGGACGCCGCCTGGGCGCTAGAAGGCGATCGCGGCGTCACCTATTCCACGACGCTTCCCGACGGGTCGGCGCTCGCGGCGGGAGCTTGGTGGGCGGCCGACTACGCGGGACCGCCGTTGGTCTCAGTCGAGGCGGGCGTCGCGAAGGGTCTCGGCCTCAAGATCGGCGACCAGGTCACGGTCAACGTGCTCGGCCGCAACCTCGATGCGACGATCGCCAACCTGCGGACGGTCAACTGGCGCTCGATGGCCATCAACTTCGTGTTCGTATTCTCGCCCAACGCCTTCGCCGGCGCGCCGCACACCTTGCTGGCGACTGCGACCTTCCCGAAAGGCGGCGATCCCGCGCGCGAACTCGCGCTCCTGAAAGACGTGTCGAAGCAATTCCCGACCATCACGAGCGTGCGCGTGAAGGAGGCGCTCGACGCGCTAAACGATGTGCTGGGGCAGTTGACGCTGGCGATCCGCGCCGCCTCCAGCGTGGCGCTCGTCGCCTCGCTGCTGGTGCTCGCGGGCGCCATCGCCGCGGGCCAACGCGCGCGGCTCTACGAGGCGACGATCCTGAAGACGCTGGGCGCGACGCGCGGGCGCCTGTTGCGCGCGCTGCTGATCGAATACGGCCTTCTCGGCGTCGCGACCGCGGCGTTCGGCGTCGCCGCGGGCACGCTGGCCGGATGGGCGGTGCTCACCCGCGTGATGAAACTCGACGGGTTCGTCTGGGCGTGGCCGGCGGCGGCGCTCGCCGTCGGGTTCGCGCTCGCGGCGACGATCGGCTTCGGGCTTGCCGGCGCCTGGCGGGTTTTTAACCTGAAACCCGCCGCCTATCTGCGGGATTTATGACGAAACTTTAATCCGGCGACGCGCGATTTCGGCCGCCCCCGACTTTAAGAGGCCTTGTGGCGTCTGCGCGCGCAAGCCATATTGTAGCTGTTTTCCAGGCGTGTTGGGAAAACATGAGGGGCGTCAGCCCCGACCACGGAGAGGCAAACCATGTCCGACTTTGACCGCAACGCGTCGGCCCGCTGGGGGTCGAGCGTAGCCCGGTCTGGCGCCGGCCAGATCGATCAGGGCCTGCGATCCTACATGCTCGGCGTCTACAACCACATGACGATCGGCCTTGCGATCACCGGCCTCGTCGCGCTCGGCGCCTTCATGGCGACGACGACGAACGATCCGTCGCAGGCCGTGGCTCGCGTCGGCGGCGTGTTGCTCAACAGCACGGGCGGCGCGATCTATCGCGGTCCGCTGCATTGGGTCGTGATGCTGGCGCCGCTCGCCTTCATCTTCTTCTTCTCGTTCCGGATCGACCGCATGACGGCCGCGACGGCGCGCAACGTGTTCTTCCTGTTCGCCGCCGCGATGGGCGTGTCGCTGTCGACCATTCTCATGGTCTACACCGGTCAGTCTGTCGCCCGCGCCTTCTTCGTGACCGCCGCCTCGTTCGGCGGCTTGAGCCTCTACGGCTACTTGACGAAGCGCGACCTCTCGGCGATGGGTTCGTTCATGGCGATGGGCCTGATCGGCCTCGTCATCGCCAGCGTGGCGAACCTGTTCTTCCAGAGCGGCGCCTTCCAGTTCGCGCTCAGCATTCTGGCTGTCATCATCTTCGCGGGCCTCACCGCGTGGGACACGCAGTCGATCAAGTCGATGTACTATGTCAGCGACGATCACGAGACCGCGACGAAGAAGTCGGTCAACGGCGCGCTTCGGCTCTACCTCGACTTCATCAACATCTTCGTGGCGCTGGTTCAGTTGACGGGCAACCGTAACAACTGACGCGAACGATCCGAACGAACGCATCCGCCCTCGCGCCTTGGCGCGGGGGCGTTTTGCTTTTTCACAAAACGCGGCTTCACTCACTCCAGCCGTTCGATCAGCGCCATCGCGGCGGCGGGATTGCTCTGCTTGAACCCGCTGATGACGTAGAGGAACACGGTTCGCGGGCGAGACTCGGCGGCCTCCGCGACGGTGGCGAGATCGTCCGGTTCGTCGCCCCTCGCCCAAGCCTTGGCGCGCTTCGCCCATGCGTCGAGCGCCTTCGGCGGATAGCCGGCCTTCGCGGTCTCCGTCGTTCCCATGATCCGTGCGTAAACGAAGTCCGCCGTCGCGTCGGCGATGCAGGGGAATGCGCTGTCGCCGGCGACGACCGCCGCGACATGGTGTTTGCGCAGCAGCGCAACGAAGTCGCGGCAGCGGAAACTTTCGTGACGCGCCTCGACGACGTGACGAAGCGCCTGACCCTCGGCGCGCTTGGGCAGCAGTTTGAGGAAGGCCTCCATGTCCGCCGGATCGAACGTCTTGGTCGGCGCAAGCTGCCAGTTGATAGGCCCGAGCTTGTGCTTCAGCTCCGTCAAGCCGCTTTTAAGGAAGCGCTCGATCGAGTCGCCCGCCTCCGCCAGCACACGCCGATTTGTGGCGAAGCGCGGCCCTTTCAGGGAAAAGACGAAATCCTCAGGCGTCTCGGCGAACCATTTGCGAAAGCTGTCCGGCTTCTGCGAACCGTAATAGGTGCCGTTGACCTCGATCGAAGTGAGCTTACCACTGGCGTATTCGAGTTCGCGCTTCTGTGTCAGCCCGTCGGGGTAGAAGACGCCGCGCCATGGGGCGTAGGTCCAGCCGCCAACGCCGACGTAAATGCTGCTGTTCGCCATCGCCCGACCCGTGTGCCGCATGTTGCGCCTGCGCGCAGGGTAGCGGAACGAAGGCAAGGCGGCGAGCGGATCGCGAACGGGCTCGGTTTTACGGCGGGTTCTCATCCCACGAATTGATGCAGCATGCGATTTTGGCAAAACGGAATTTTTTGCCTAAAAAGGCGGCATCTTAATTGAGCCACAAAAGGCGCCCCGCCTCCTGCCATCTTCGACTTGGCGTTAGCAGCGGATAAATGCCGTCCTACGAAAGACTTAGCGTCCGCGCCGGCGATGGCACGGCCCTTGATTGGCGGTGGTTGGCGCAAGCGTCCTCTTTAGGGCCGAACGCGCTCGGAAACGCCGGTGGTCGCGCCGCGGCGCTGCCGGAAAGGCCGCTACCAGGGATCTTGTCATGAAAATCGTAATGGCGATCATCAAACCATTTAAGCTCGACGAGGTGCGCGACGCGCTCACCGCCGTCGGCGTGCACGGGCTGACCGTCACGGAAGTCAAAGGATACGGCCGGCAGAAGGGCCACACCGAAATTTACCGCGGCGCGGAATACGCCGTCAGCTTCCTGCCGAAACTGAAAATCGAGGTGGCCGTGGCGAGCGAACTGGCGGCGGCGGTCGTCGACGCCATCGTAGCGTCCGCCCGCACCGGCCAGATCGGCGACGGCAAGATTTTCGTCAGTTCGCTCGAACAGGCGATCCGCATCCGCACCGGCGAAAAAGACACCGACGCGCTCTGATCTTTTCAACGTCCTCAGGAGCTAGAGAATGAAAACCGTTCCACACCTGGGAACGGCCGCGAAGGCGGTCGGACTCGGACTTCTCGCCGCAGCCTTAGTCGCCGGTCTCGCCCACGCGCAGACCCCGGCGCCGGAAGCGGTCGCCGCCGCGACGCCGACGCCCAACAAGGGCGACACGGCCTGGATGCTCGTCTCCACGGCGCTCGTCCTCATGATGTCGATCCCCGGCCTGGCGCTGTTTTACGGCGGCCTCGTTCGCACCAAGAACATGCTGTCGGTGCTGACCCAGGTGATGGCCATCGTCGCCATGGTCGGCATCGTCTGGGTCGTCTACGGCTATTCGCTGGCCTTCACGCAAGGCCCCGACTCCGTCAACGCGTTCATTGGCGGCTTCTCCCGCGTGTTCCTGATGGGAATGACGCCGGATTCGACGGCGGCGACCTTTTCCAACGGCGTCGTCATCCCGGAACTCGCCTACATGGTGTTCCAGATGACCTTCGCCATGATCACGCCGGCGCTGATCGTCGGCGCCTTCGCGGAGCGAATGAAGTTTTCCGCGGTCCTCTTGTTCGTCCTTCTTTGGGTGACGTTCGTCTATTTCCCGATCGCCCATTCTGTCTGGTACTGGGCGGGCCCGGACGCCATCGGCGACGCCGCCAAGGCGCTGGCCGCGGCGAACGGCGACGCGGCCAAGAAGACGGCGCAGGACGCGCTCGACGCGGTCAACGCCAACGCCGGCTTCAACTTCCAGGCGGGCGCGCTCGACTTCGCCGGCGGCACGGTCGTGCACATCAACGCAGGGATCGCCGGCCTCGTCGGCGCGCTGTTGATCGGCAAGCGCGTCGGCTATGGCAAGGAGGCCATGCCGCCGCACTCGCTGACCATGACGATGATCGGCGCGGCGCTCCTGTGGGTCGGCTGGTTCGGCTTCAACGCGGGGTCGAACCTCGAGGCCAACGGCGTCACGGCGCTCGCCTTCGTCAACACGATGGTCGCCACCGCCGCGGCGGCGCTGTCCTGGCTGCTGGTCGAATGGGCGGCGAAAGGCAAACCTTCGCTGCTCGGCATGGCGTCAGGCGCGGTCGCCGGCCTCGTCGCCGTCACGCCGGCCTCCGGCTTCGCGGGACCGATGGGCTCGGTCGTGCTCGGCCTGATCGTCTCGCCGGTCTGCCTCTTCTTCGTCTCGACGGTGAAGAACCGGCTCGGCTACGACGACGCGCTCGACGTGTTCGGCGTCCACTGCATCGGCGGCATCATCGGCGCGATCGGCACCGGCATCCTCGTGGCGCCTTATCTCGGCGGCGTCGGCCTCGTCGACTACGCGGCGAAGCCGGGGACCGCCTCGCCGGGCGACTACGTGATGGCGGCGCAGGTCTGGGTCCAGGTGAAGGCCGTGCTCTACACGCTTGTGTGGTCAGGCGTCGGCTCGGCGATCCTCTACAAGATCGTCGACGTCATCGTCGGTCTGCGCGTCCCGGTCGACGCCGAGCGCGAGGGGCTCGACGTCTCCGAGCACGGCGAGCGCGCCTACAACTACTGAGCTTCGGTCTGCAATTCGAGCGGACTTTCCCTGCTTCCTCCCGACTGGCGGCGCCTCGGCGCCGCCTTTTTCGTTTCGCCCGCAGCGACAGGGTTAAACGCACGTTAACCGCGACTTCCTAGGGTCAAGCGCGCCGTCTCGCAGAGGTGCGGCGATCGGCTCCCGGTAGCGACGGACCCCTTCATGCGCACGCGCGCCAGTTCGGCCTTCGACCATATCCCCGAACCGGTCCGATTCTTCATCGGCAAGCGTCTCACCGAAGGCGTCGGTCTGCTGCTCCTCCTAGGGGTCGGCGTCGCCGCGCTCGCGCTGCTGACATGGTCCGTGCACGATCCGAGTTTCGATCATGCGACCGCCGCGCCGATCCACAATTGGCTCGGGCGGCCGGGCGCCGTGCTCGCCGATCTCGTCACGCAGGTCTTCGGCGTCGCCTCCGTCGCGATCCTCGCGCCACTGACCTTCTGGGGCTGGCGGCTACTGACGCATCGCCGGCTCGATTCCATCCGGTTTCGCCTCCTGCTGCTGGCGTTGAGCGCCATTCTCGTTACCGCCTTCGCTGCGCTCCTGCCGGTGACCGACCGCTGGCCGCTGCCCACCGGCCTCGGCGGGATGCTAGGCGACGCCGTCGTGGCGATCCCCAAGGCTCTGTTCGGCGGCGGACGGCTGGCCCTCACGCTGCTCACGCCGTGCCTCGCGGTCGCTTCGCTCCTCACGCTGTCCGCCACGTCCGCCTTCGTCTACGCCGACCCCGAACGCCTCGACGCGGACGGCAAGGACCGCGACGACCCGGCCGACCACCGCGACCGCGACGACGCGGTCGACGAGCCGGGCCTCGGCATCGTCTCGCTCGGCGCGCTCATCCACGCGCTGCTGAGCCTGCGCGTCCTCATGCGGCGCGCCTTCGCTGCGCTCCCAACCCATCGCGCCGCGCCGATCGGCGGCGCGGCGGCGTTGACGCAGGCCGGACGGACCCGCGACTTTGCGTCCGCGCCGCCTGTCGCCGCGGGATTCGAGGCCGCCGCCGATCGGCCGGTTGCGACGAGCGAACCGGCGGACGCCGGCGCAGCGCCGACCGCCGCTGCGCTACGCCGCGTCACGCCTCCCGCGCCAGCCATCAAGACCGGCAAGCGCATCGCGAGGGAGGCCCAGCCTTCGCTGCTCGAAACCGGCGCCTACGAACTGCCGCAACTCACGCTGCTGAGCGAAGCCAGGCGTCAGGCCGTCGGCAAGATTCCCGAAGACGCTCTCGAACAGAACGCCAGGCTGCTGGAGGGCGTACTGGACGATTTCGGCGTCAAGGGCGAGATCATCAAGGTGCGGCCCGGACCCGTCGTCACCCTCTACGAGCTCGAACCCGCGCCCGGCATCAAATCGTCACGCGTCATCAGTCTCGCCGACGACATCGCGCGCTCCATGTCGGCGCTCTCGGCGCGCGTCGCCGTGGTGCAGGGCCGCAACGCCATCGGCATCGAACTCCCCAACCAGCGGCGTGAGACGGTCTTCCTGCGCGAACTGCTCGCCTCGGAGGATTTCGAGAAGTCGAAGCACAAGCTCGCCATCGCGCTCGGCAAGTCGATCGGCGGCGAACCCATCATCGTCGATCTCGCCCGCATGCCGCATCTGCTCGTCGCCGGAACCACCGGCTCGGGCAAGTCGGTGGCGATCAACACCATGATCCTGTCGCTGCTCTACCGGCTGTCGCCGGAAGAATGCCGGCTGATCATGGTCGATCCCAAGATGCTCGAACTATCGGTCTACGACGGCGTCCCGCATCTGCTGACGCCGGTGGTCACCGATCCGAAAAAGGCGGTCGTCGCGCTCAAATGGGCGGTGCGCGAGATGGAGGACCGCTACAAGAAAATGTCGAAGGTCGGCGTCCGCAACATCGACGGCTTCAACGCCCGCGTGGCGGAGGCCGCCGCCAAGGGCGAGATCATCCGCCGCACGGTGCAGACCGGCTACAACCGCGAGACCGGCGAGGCGGTCTACGAGCAGGAGGAGATGGACCTTTCGGTCCTACCCTACATCGTCGTCATCGTCGACGAGATGGCCGATCTGATGATGGTCGCCGGCAAGGACATCGAGGGCGCGATCCAACGGCTCGCGCAGATGGCCCGCGCCGCCGGCATCCACCTCATCATGGCGACGCAGCGGCCCTCCGTCGACGTCATCACCGGCACCATCAAGGCGAACTTCCCGACGCGCATCTCCTTCCAGGTCACCTCGAAGATCGACAGCCGCACCATCCTGGGCGAGCAGGGCGCCGAGCAATTGCTCGGCCAAGGCGACATGCTCTACATGGCGGGCGGCGGCCGAATTTCGCGCGTGCACGGGCCGTTCGTTTCCGACGCAGAAGTCGAGAAGGTCGTGGCCTATCTGAAGACGCAAGGCCAGCCCGCCTATCTGGAAGCCATCACCGCCGAAGACGAGGACCAGACGGCGGCCGCGGCGCAGGCCAATCCGGCCGGCATGGACGCCGAAGAGGCCGGCGATCTCTACGACCGCGCGGTGGCGATCGTGCTGCGCGATCGCAAATGCTCGACGAGCTACATCCAGCGCAGGCTCTCCGTCGGCTACAACAAGGCCGCTTCGCTGGTCGAGCGGATGGAGCAGGAAGGCGTGGTCGGCGCCGCCAACCATTCGGGCAAGCGCGAGATCCTGGTCGGCGGCGGCGTCGACCGCGGCGCCTTCGAACCCACCGACTGAGATTGCCGCCGGACCCGGAATCGCCACATATCCGGCCTAGGCGGACGAGAACCCGTTCCCGAGACAAGGCGCATGCGCAGATTCGGCTTACTCCTCTTCGTCGCCTGTGCGGCGTCCGCGTGTTCGCTGGCGGCGTTCGCCCAGGGCAAGCCCATGCAATTGCCGAGCGCCGGAGGGTCGGCCGCCGGCGCGGCCATCGGCCGGGCCGCGCCCCCGCCGAAGATTTCGACCCAGGACGACGCGACGATCGTGCAGCGCGCCAACGCCTGGCTCAACTCGAGCGCCGTGCTGACCGCCGACTTCAAGCAGACCGGCGCAGACGGCAAGCAGTCGACCGGCAAGCTCTACGTGCAGAAGGCGGGCCGGCTGCGGTTCATGTACGACAGCCCGGCGACGCTCGACATCGTCGCCGACGGGCTGTCGGTCGCCGTCCGCGACCGCAAGCTCGCGACGCAAGACCTCTACTTCATCAACCAGACGCCGCTCAAATTCCTGCTCAAGAAAGACATCGATCTCGCGCACGACACCAAGATCGTCGACGTCAACGCGAATCCGGCGGCCGATTCGATCCTCATCGAAGACAGCGTCACCTTTGGCGGCACGTCTCGCATTCGTCTCGTCTTCGACCCCAAGACCTTCGCCCTGCGACAATGGACGGTTACCGATCCCCAGGGCTACCAGACGCTTGTCCAACTCTCCAACCTGGATCTGAGGACCGCGCCGGATCCCTCGCTCTTCCAGATCAACCAGGAACGCTTCGTGCAGTGACGGCGCGAGGTTGTCGCCGTCGGCGCCCTGTGGGACAAGGCCGCGCCGCGACCTTCGGACCCTTCGCGAATGCTCTCCATCGCCACCTGGAACATCAACTCGGTCCGCCTGCGGGTTCCGATCGTGGAGAGGTTCTGCGCGCAACATCGGCCCGACGTCTTGTGTCTTCAGGAGACCAAGTGCCAGGATTCGCAGTTTCCCGCGGATGAGTTCCGCCGCATCGGCTACGAGCATCTCGCGATCAAGGGGCAGAAGGGCTATCATGGCGTCTGCGTCGCCGCGCGCCGCCCCTTCATCGATACGACGAAGCGCGACTTCTGCGACAAGGGCGATGCGCGCCACGTCGCTGTGACCTTGCTGTTCGATCAGGTCGCCGGCCGCCCGATCACGATCCACAACTTCTATGTGCCGGCGGGCGGCGACGAACCCGACCCGCAAATCAACCCGAAGTTCGCTCACAAGCTCGCCTTCCTCGACGAGATGACCGCGTGGATGGCGGACGCAGGCGTCGGCAAGAGCAATTCGGTGATGGTCGGCGACCTCAACGTGGCGCCGCTCGAGACCGACGTCTGGAACCACAAGGCGCTCTTGAAGGTCGTCAGCCACACGCCCGTCGAGGTCGAGCGGCTTGGCCGCGTGCAGGCGTCGGGGCCCTGGCGCGACGTGGTGCGCGACCGCATCGACCCGAGCCAGCGTCTGTATTCCTGGTGGAGCTACCGGTCGCCCGACTGGTCGACCGCCGACAAGGGGCGCCGTCTCGACCATATCTGGACGAGCGAGGACCTGGCCCCGCTCGTCGCCGACATTCGCATCCTGCGCGAGGCGCGCGGGTGGACGCAGCCGTCGGACCACGCGCCGGTCATGGCGACCCTCCGCGTCCCGGCTTGACGGGATCGATGAAGTTGCGCTGGCGCGTCTCCTCGAGATCGCGCTTGAAAGTCGTTAGCCGCGTCTCGACGAAGTGCTTGATCTGCGCCGCGCTGCGCGGATGCTCCCGCAGGACGCGCTGGAACAGCGTGCGCGAAATCTTCAGCACGGTCGAAGGCTGGCTGGCGATCACCGTCGCCGGCCGGTCCGTTTGCGTGAGCAGCGCGATCTCGCCGACCAGCGTGGGCGGCCGCAGGACGACGCGCGCTTTCGCGCCGCCGCCTTCGACGTCGAGCGCGCCGTTCAGCAGGAGATAACCGCCGTCCGAACGCTCGCCCTGGCGAAAGAGAATGTCGTCGGCGCGCAGAATGCGGGTTTCCGCGGAGAAGGCCAGCAGGCGGCGCGCCTCGTACTCCAAGGCTTCGAACAAAGGAATCCGCGCCATCTCGCGCAGATCGGTTTCCAGGGACATGTCCGCCTCGGTTTGGGCCGTCAGGCCACCAATCGATAGCCGCCGGCCTCCGTGACGAGCGTGCGCGCGTTGGACGGATCATTCTCGATCTTCTGACGCAACCGATAGATATGCGTCTCGAGCGTGTGCGTGGTGACGTTGGCGTTGTAGCCCCAAACTTCGCGCAGCAGAATATCGCGCGTCACCACCTGCGATTTCGCCTTGTGCAGAAACCGGATGATGGCGGTTTCCTTTTCCGTCAGGCGGATCTTCTTGCCGGCTTCCGTCAGCAGCATCTTCGCGCCCGGACGAAACGTGTAGGGGCCGATTTGGAATACAGCGTCGTTGCTGGCGTCGTACTGGCGCATCTGCGCGCGGATGCGCGCGAGCAGAACGGCGAAGCGGAACGGCTTGCTGATGTAATCGTTGGCGCCCGAATCGAGGCCGAGCACCACATCCGCATCGCTCGTCTGGCCGGTCAGCATGAGGATCGGGCTCTTGTAGCCCTCCTTGCGGAGAATCTTGACCGCCTCGCGACCGTCCATATCCGGCAGCCCGACATCGACGATCATCATGTCCGGCTGATCGGCGCGCGCGCTCGCAAGCGCCTTCGTCGCGGTCTCGGCCTGCAAGACGCTGAATTCCTCGTGCATCGCCAATTGCTCGGCGAGCATGCCGCGAAGTTCGTCGTCGTCGTCGACGACCAGGATCTTTCGGATTTGACTCATGCGCGCATCGACGGGTTTGATGACGTCGTGGATCGAATCCGTTCGACGCGGGTGGAGGAACTTAGGCGTCCTCGCCCGAGCGGTCAAAGCTTGAGGACGACGCGGACCGTTTGGCCGCGCGCGGCGGCGGCGATGGGCGCGCCTCGCCTGACCCGCCGCCTCGTCGTCACGCCGCTTTGGTCGGACCGGACAAAGGGACGCGTGACCGCGGGCGCCGTCACGACTCGCTGCGTCCTCGGCCGCGCCGGCGTCAGCCTGCGCAAACGCGAGGGCGACGGCGCGACGCCGGTCGGCGACTTCGCGATCCTCGGCGGCCTGGCGCGCCGCGATCGTTTCGCGGCGCCCAGCGGCCCGATCGCGCTGCAGATCGCGCGCCGCACGGACGGATGGTGCGACGATCCGTCCTCCGGCGCCTACAACCGGCCGGTTCGCGCGCCGTTTGCAAAAAGCCACGAGCGGCTTTGGCGCGACGATTCCGTCTACGATGTCGTGCTGATCCTCGATTACAACCTCCGCGTCCGGCGCAAACCGCTCGGCAGCGCGATCTTCTTTCATCTGACGAACGCGTCGTGCGGCCCCACGGCGGGCTGCCTCGCCATCGCGCGGGACGACATGCGCCGCTTGCTGCCGCGCCTCGCCCGCCAAGCGGTCGTCTCGATAAGACTACCCGACGGGCGGCCGCGACCCAAAGATCGCGGAGCCGACGCGGACATGCGTCGCGCCCATCTGGATCGCCAGTTCAAAATCCGCGCTCATGCCCATTGATAACGCGTGAAGACCGTTGCGGGCGGCGATCTTGGCGAGCAGCGCGAAATGCGGCGAGGCCTGCTCGCGTTCGGGCGGAATGCACATCAAGCCCTCGATCGGAAGCTTCAGCGTGTGGCGGCAATAGGCGACGAACGCATCCGCGTCCTTCGGCGCGACGCCCGCCTTCTGCGGCTCGCCGCCGGTGTTGACCTCGATGAACAGCGCGGGAGCGCGGCCGGCGCGCGCGATCTCCGCGGCGATCGCCTCGGCGATCTTCGGGCGGTCGATCGTGTGGATCGCGTCGAAGAGCTCGACGGCCTCGCGCGCCTTATTCGATTGCAACGGCCCGATGAGATGCAGTTCGACGCCCGGGTGGCGCGCTTTCAGCGCCGGCCATTTGGCCTTGGCCTCTTGCACGCGGTTCTCGCCGAACAGACGTTCGCCGTATGCGAGCACGGGAAGGATCGCCTCCGAATCGAACGTCTTCGACACGCAGACAAGCGCCACGTCCGATGCGAGCCGACCGGAATCGACCGCGGCGCGGTCGATGCGCTGACGCACGCTCCGCAGCCGTTGCGCGACGTCCGGCGGATGCGCTGGATCACTCGTATGCAACGCCTGTCTCCTCATCGTTGGCGCGCGCGGTCATGTTGACCTCGCATGGAAAAGCATGCTCACTCCGGCCGATCTTTGGGGCCGCTGAAGGATGGTTTCAAGCCGCCGATGCTGAACGAACGGTATAATCCGCACGAAGCCGAGCCGAAATGGCAGCGCATCTGGAACGATCGCGGGGTCTTCACGACCCGCAATGACGACAAGCGCGCGAAATACTACGTGCTGGAGATGTTTCCCTACCCATCGGGCCGCATCCACATGGGGCATGTGCGCAATTATGCGATGGGCGACGTCGTGGCGCGCTACCGGCGCGCCAAGGGGTTCAACGTTCTGCATCCCATGGGCTGGGACGCCTTCGGCATGCCGGCCGAGAACGCCGCGCGGCAGAACCGGACCGATCCCGCGCAATGGACCTACGACAATATCGCGACGATGCGCGGGCAGCTCAAATCGATGGGCCTTTCGCTCGACTGGTCGCGCGAGATCGCCACCTGCGACCCCTCCTACTACAAGCATCAGCAAAAGCTTTTCCTCGACTTCCTCGCAGCGGGTCTCGTCGAGCGCAAGCAGTCGAAGGTCAATTGGGATCCCGTCGATCTGACCGTGCTCGCCAACGAGCAGGTGATCGACGGCAAAGGTTGGCGCTCGGGCGCGCCGGTCGAGCAGCGCGATCTCACGCAATGGTTTCTGAAGATCACCGCCTTCGCGCAGGATCTCCTCGACTCGCTCGAGGACCTGCAGCGCTGGCCGGAAAAAGTCCGCCTGATGCAGAAGAACTGGATCGGTCGGTCGGAAGGGTTGCGGCTCCGGTTCGAACTTGCGCCGACGCGTTTGGCGCCCGAGGCGCGGGACATCGAAGTCTTTACGACACGGCCCGATACGCTGTTCGGCGCGCGTTTCCTAGCTTTGTCGCCGGATCATCCGCTCGCGAAGCGACTGGCGCCTCAAGTCGACGGCCTCGCCGCCTTCATCGCCGACTGCGCGCGCGGCGGCACGGCGGCTGCAACGATCGAAACCGCGGAGAAGAAGGGCTTCGACACGGGCCTGCGCGTCAAACATCCTTTCGACGCGGAGTGGAAGCTCCCGGTCTATGTCGCAAACTTCGTGCTGATGGAATACGGGACGGGCGCGATCTTCGGCTGTCCCGCGCATGACCAGCGCGATCTTGATTTCGCCAACGCCTATGGCCTCGGCGCGACGCCCGTGGTCTGCCCGCGCGACCGCGACCCCGCGTCGTTCGTCATCGACCAGACCGCCTATGACGGCGATGGCCTCCTCATCAACTCGCGCTTCCTCGACGGCATGACGGTTGGCGCCGCCAAGCAGGAGGTGACGCGGCGCCTCGCGAGCGAGACGCTGTTCGGCGCGCCGCGCGCCGAGCAGACGGTGAATTATCGTCTGCGCGATTGGGGCATTTCGCGACAGCGCTATTGGGGATGTCCGATCCCCGTCCTGCATTGCGAACGATGCGGGGTCGTCCCGGCGCCGGCGGATCAATTGCCGGTCGTCTTGCCAACCGACGTCGACCTGGCGGCCCACGGCAACCCGCTCGAACGCCACCCGACTTGGAAGTACGCGACCTGCCCGCAATGCGCCGGCTGGGCGCTGCGCGAGACCGACACGATGGACACGTTCGTCGATTCGTCGTGGTACTTCGCGCGCTTTACCGATCCGACGCTGGACGCCGCCGCAACCGATCCCGCGGTCGCCGATCATTGGCTGCCCGTCGATCAGTATATCGGCGGCATCGAGCACGCGATCCTGCATCTCCTCTATTCGCGTTTCTTCACGCGCGCGATGCAGCGCACCGGCCACCTCGATCTGAAGGAGCCGTTCGCCGGCCTCTTCACGCAAGGCATGGTCGTGCACGAGACCTATCGCGCGGCGAACGGCGACTGGCTCGCGCCGGCCGAGGTCCGCGTGGTCGCCAGCGCCGACGGACGCGCCGCGATGGCGCTCGCCGACGAAAGCGAGGTTGCCATCGGCGCTATCGAAAAAATGTCGAAATCGAGGCGCAACGTCGTCGATCCCGACGACATCATCGCCGCTTACGGGGCCGACACGGCGCGCTGGTTCATGCTGTCGGATTCGCCGCCCGAACGCGACATCATCTGGAGCGACGAGGGCGTCCAGGGCGCCGCGCGCTATACGCAGCAGGTCTGGCGGCTGGTCGGCGATCTCGCCGGCGCCGCGACCGCGTCGACCGCGCCGGCGCCCAACGATGTGTCCGCGGCCGCGCTCGACATCCGCGGCCTGACGCATCGACACTTGAAACAGGTCGGACAGAACATCGAGCGCCTGCGCTTCAACACCGCGATCGCCGAAATCCGCAAATTCTCCAACGCGCTCCTCGAACGGCTCGACGGAGAAACCGAGGCGATCGCGGCGGATAAGGCCTTCGCCTATCGCGAAGCGGCCGACGTTCTCGTGCAGATCCTCGCGCCGATGATGCCGCATCTCGCCGAGGAATGCTGGGCGCGTCTCGGCCACGATCGTCTCGTCTCCGAATCGAGCTGGCCGGTCTTCGACGAGGCCTTGGCGACGGAAGATACCGTGCTGATGCCTGTTCAGGTCAATGGCAAGAAGCGCGCGGAATTGGTCGTTGACCGTTCCGCCCCGTCCCCCGCCGTCGAGGGCGAGGCGTTGAAGCTTGAAGCGATCGTGCGCGCGCTCGAAGGGCGCAAGCCGAAGAAAGTCATTGTCGTTCCGCAAAGGATCGTCAATGTCGTGGTTTAGCGCGGCGCGCCTGCGGTGCGCGGCCGCCGCGGCGGCGTCGTTCGGGCTGGCCGGCTGCTTCCAGCCGCTTTACGGCGGCGTCGCCGGCGCGGCGCTCGTCGACGACCTGGCGGCGATCGACGTGACGCCGATCCCCGACCGGCTCGGCTATTACCTAACCAAGAACCTGACCTTCGCCTTTCAAGGCGGCGGCGGCTCGACCGGGCATAAGTATCGGCTGGATGTGACGCTGCATGAACGCGCGCAGACGCCGCTGGTCGATACGGTGTCCGGCCGCGCGACGGCGGCGAACGTCGGGATCGATGCGGAGTACACGCTGACGTCGGCGGAAACGCTGGCGGTCGTCACATCTGGAACGGCCTTCGTCACCGAAAGCTACGATCGTTCGAGCCAGCGCTTCGCCAACATTCGCGCCGCGCGCGACGCCGAGATTCGAGGGGCCGAGACGCTCTCGGATCAAATCCGAACCCGCGTCGCAGCCGCGCTCCGGGCCAAGGATTGACACGATGGTCGCCCTGCGCAGCCAAGACGTCGACCGCTTTCTCACGAACGCGCCCAAGAACATCGCGGTATGGCTCGTGTTCGGCCCCGACGACGGGCTGGTCGACGAGCGCATCGGGGAGATCGTCAAAGCCTCCGTCGACGATCCGGCCGATCCCTTCCAGGTGGCGCGCCTCGCAGCGGATCAATTGTCCGCAGACCCAGCGCTGCTGCTCGACGAGTGGAACGCGATCAGCCTTTTCAACACGCGCCGCGTGCTGCGGCTCGACATCGGCGGCCGCGATCTCTCCGACATCGTTCGGCCGTGCCTCGACGCGCCCAACCCCGATTGCGCGCTGATCGTGAAGGCGGGCGCCCTGCGGCGCGATGCGGCGCTCCGGCAGATGTGCGAGCGCCACAAGCTCGCGGTCGCGATCGAATGTTTCGCCGACAGCGAGCGCGATCTCCACAGGGTGGTCGCCGACGCGCTGGCCGCGCGCAAGGTCGCCATCGACGAGGAGGCGCTGGATCATCTCATCCGCTCGCTGGGCGCAGATCGTCGGCAGACGCGCAACGAACTCGATAAGCTCGCCACCTATGTCGGCGAAGGCGGCGTCGCGCGCCTGGAGGATGTCGAGGCGATCGTCTCAGACGCCGCGCCGCGCGTGAGCGACGTGGCGATTGCCGCAGCCATGCGGGGAAACCTTGCCGCGGCGACATTGGAGTCGGCCCGCTATCTGGCCGACGAGCACGATCACGCGGGTCTCGTCTCGTCGATCCTGCGCGCCGCGCTCCTCGCTCACCGCGCCGGCGCCGAAATCGACGCGGGTCAGCCCAAGGCGGTGGCGATCGAGCGGGCGACGCGCATGGCTGGCGGCTTGCGTCGTTTTATGCCCGAGATCGTCGAGAAGCAGCGCGCCGGATCCGCATTGGCGTCGATCGAAATGGTGCGCGACGCCGTCTCGCGCGTCCGGCGCAACCCGGCGCTCGGCGATATCGTCGCGATGCGAACCTTGTGGTCGATTGCGCGGCGCGCCCAGCGGCGCTGACTACTTGAGCCTTCCGCACAGCGCGTCAAACTGATCGATCGTTCTATATCGGATCCGAATCTCTCCGCTTTCGCCTTTCGCCTTGATGTCGACCTTGAGGCCGAGCGCGTCGGACAGCGTCTTTTCGAGATCGCGGATGTTGGGGTCGCGCGCCGCCGCCGCGCTGCCTTTTTCGTCGGACAGGGACGGATCGGCGCGGCGCTGACCGAGCTCCTCCACGTCGCGCACCGTCAGGCGCTGGTCGACGATCCGCCGCGCGACCGCTTCCGGATCGGCGACGGCGAGGAGCGCCCGCGCGTGGCCCGACGACAGTTCGCCCGCTTCCACCATGGCGAGCACCGCATGCGGCAGGTTCAGAAGGCGTAGCGTGTTGGCGAGGTGGCTGCGGCTCTTTCCGATGATCGATGCGAGGTCCTGCTGGGTATATTGGAACTCGTTCATGAGCTGGCCGTAGCCGCGCGCCTCCTCGATCGGGTTCAGATCCGACCGCTGGACGTTCTCGATGATCGCCAATTCCAGCGCATCGCGCTCGCTCGCCTTGACGACGACGACCGGCGCTTCGTGCAGCCCCGCCCGCTGCGCGGCGCGCCAGCGGCGTTCGCCGGCGATGATTTCGAAATGGCCATCGCCCTCGATCGGCCGCACGACGATCGGCTGAATCAAGCCTTTCGCGCGGATCGAATCGGTAAGTTCGGCGAGGCTCTCCTCCGGGAACGCTTTGCGTGGATTGCGCGGGTTCGGTCGCAAATGTTCGATCGGAACCCGCCGCTGCGGCCGGTCGCCGATGGCGCTTTCTGGCGCGGCGTCGCCGATCAAGGCGGCGAGACCCCGGCCGAGACGGGGACGAGCTTCTTCGATCATTGGGCTCTCGCTGAGAGATTTACGCCGCGCGCAGGCGGTGCTCGCGCTGGATAACTTCGGAGGCCAGCTTGAGGTAGGCTTGGCTGCCGCTGCACTTCAGATCATAGAGCAGAACGGGCTTGCCGTGCGACGGCGCTTCCGACACCCGCACGTTGCGCGGGATGATCGTCTCGTAGACTTTGTCGCCCATGAACTGGCGCACGTCGGCGACGACCTGAGCGGCGAGGTTGTTGCGCGGATCGAACATGGTGAGCACGACGCCGTGGATCGACAGACTCGGATTGAGCGATTGCCGGACCTGCTCGACCGTGGTCAGCAATTGCGATAGGCCTTCGAGCGCAAAGAACTCGCATTGCATCGGCACGACAACGCTGTTGGCCGCCGCCAGAGCGTTGACCGTCAGCAAATTGAGCGACGGCGGGCAATCGACGAGAACATAGGTGAAGCCCGGGCCGCCGATGGGCGGGCTCGCCACCATGTCGGCGATGGCGCGCCGTAACTTGAAGGTCCGATCGCTATGCCCGGAGATTTCGAGCTCGACGCCGAGGAGGTCAAGCGTCGAGGGCGCGACGAAAAGCCGGGGCACGGCGGTCGGATGGATGCAGGCGGCGAGTTTCGCCTCGCCGATCAGGACGTCGTAGGTTGAACGGATGCGGACCCGCCGTTCGATGCCGAGGCCTGTCGATGCGTTGCCTTGGGGGTCGAGGTCGACGATCAGCACCTGCTCGCCGATGGCGGCGAGCGCGGTGCCAAGGTTGATCGCGGTGGTCGTTTTTCCGACGCCGCCCTTTTGATTGGCGACGACGAGGACGCGCATCTCCGGCTCGGTTTTCAAGGATCGCGGTCCCGACAGATCCGCCGTCATGGCCGCCATCGGATGATGGCGACGCGCCCCTTCGGGTCGCTTCGGCTTGGCGTTAACTCGACGTTCACCGTACTAAATACGGGATCTTCGGTCAATTCCGCTTCTACATCTTGTCCCTTCAAAAAGACTCCCGTCGCGCCCTTTTTCAGCAACGGTTGGGCGTGCGCAATCAGCCTCGGCAGCGGCGCCAAAGCGCGTGCGGTGACCCCCTCTACGTTGAGAGCAGGAACCACAGCATCGATGCGCGCGCGATGGATTTGCGCGCGAGCGCCCGTGGCGCGCGCCACTTCCCGCAGGAAGGCGCATTTTTTCGCATCCGATTCGATCAGATGAACCAGCCCCGCTCCCGCTTCGCAAAGCTGAATAGCCAATACCATTCCCGGGAAACCCGCGCCGGATCCCAGATCCGCCCAGGTCAAGGCCCTAGGGAGCGCAGCCCGAACCTGGGCGGAATCAGCGAAGTGCCGACGTTCGAGATCGTCGAGCGTTGAAGGCGCCACCAGGTTGATCGACCTTTGCCACCGTCTGAGCAGCTCCGCATAAACGTTCAAGCGTTCGACTGTTTCACGTGAAACACATAGGTCGTCGAGCGTCAGCCGTTCACCCATGCATGCGTTCGGCCAAACGGCGCCGCTGGAGGCGAGCGATAATCGCGGTCAGTCCGGCTGGCGTGATCCCTTCCAGCTTGGATAGCTGTCCCACGCTTGTCGGACGCGCTGCCTGAAGGCGCTGTTTGATCTCTGCGGAAAGTCCACCGACATCTTCAAAATCGAAATGCAGCGGAATTGGAAGCGCCTCGCTTTGTCGATAGGCCTCGATCTCGGCAGTCTGACGGTCGAGGTAGACGCTGTAGACGGCGTCATTTTCCAACTGGTTGGCGATCGCCGATTCGATCGATCGGAGCTGCGGCCAGACCTTTGCAAGGTCGGGAAACGCGACCCCCGAATGGCTGAGCAGATCCAATGCGGAGCGTCGCAGCCCGTCCTGATTGATCGCCAAGCCGTTGCGCCTGAGTTCGCTCGGCGTCGCCGAGAGCGTGGACAACAAGCGTCGACTGTCCGCCAGCTTGTCCATCTTTGCACGATGACGAGTACCCCGTTCGGCGCCTACGCAGCCCCAGTCGACGCCACGATCCGTCAAGCGCTGATCGGCGTTGTCGGCGCGGAGGCTGAGCCGGAATTCGGCCCGCGAAGTGAACATGCGATACGGCTCGGTCGCGCCTCGCATCGTCAGATCGTCGATCATGACGCCGAGATAGGCGTCGGCGCGGCCCAATTCGGCGGCCGGCAAGCCGAGCGCCGACGCGGCGGCGTTCAGTCCGGCGATCAACCCCTGGCCGGCGGCCTCCTCGTAACCCGTGGTGCCGTTGATCTGCCCCGCTAGGAAAAGGCCTTGAACCTGACGTGTCTCTAGCCCCGGACTCAGCCCCCTCGGATCGATAAAATCATACTCGACCGCGTAGCCCGGCTGCAGGATCGTGGCCTGCTCAAGTCCCGGGATTGTCCGTACGAACGCCGCCTGCACGTCGGCGGGCAGCGAAGTCGAAATGCCATTGGGGTAGACGACGTGCGTGTCGAGCCCTTCCGGCTCAAGGAAAATCTGGTGTGTCTCGCGGTCGGCGAATCTTGCAATCTTGTCTTCGATCGAGGGACAGTAACGGGGGCCGCGGCCGGCGATCGCGCCGGAAAACATCGGCGCGCGGTGAAAATTATTGCGGACCAACGCGTGTCCCGCGGGGGTCGTGTGCGTGATATGACACTCGATCTGGGGCGTTTCGATCGCATCGGTCAGAGCCGAAAACGGTTCCGGGTCCGAATCGCCAGGCTGCGCTTCCGTTCGGCTCCAATCGATGGTGCGGCCATCGAGGCGCGGCGGTGTTCCGGTCTTCAGCCGACCCAGCTCAAAACCATGGCTCAATAAGCTTTTCGCAAGGCGAATGCTCGCATCGTCGCCGACGCGGCCGCCGTCAAACCGAGCCTCGCCGCAATGCATCAGTCCCCGTAAAAACGTGCCGGTGGCGATCACCAACGATGCGCAACCGAATCGATCGTCGAGCGTCTCGACACCGGCGATTCGATCGCCGTTGATGATCAAGCCGCACGCCTCCGCTTCCACGATCTCGATCCGAGGGTAGTTTTCCAACTCCGCCTGGACCGCCGCCTTGTAGAGCCTGCGATCGATCTGGGCGCGAGGGCCACGAACGGCCGGTCCTTTCGAGCGATTGAGCAGGCGGAACTGGATGCCGGCCCGATCCGCCAATCGCCCCATCAACCCATCCAGCGCGTCGATTTCTCGAACGAGATGGCCTTTGCCGAGACCGCCGATCGCCGGATTGCACGACATCACGCCGAGATCGGCGCGGCGAAACGTGAGCAACGCCGTCTGCGCGCCGCGCCGCGCCGAGGCGGCCGCCGCCTCCACGCCGGCGTGACCGCCGCCGATCACGATAACATCGAAGCGTCGATCCACAATCAGCCCTCAAGGAGCGTATGTTTCACGTGAAACACTATTTGCCCATGCAGAAGCGCCGGAAGATTTCCGTTAAAACGTCTTCGTCCCGAACCGCGCCGACCAGACGTTCCAGGCTCCGCGCGGCAAGCCTTAGATTTTCGCCTATCAGTTCTGGCGTCATAGCGTTCGGTTCGATCCGCCGCAAGGCGGCCAAGCCCGCTTCGAGGTCGGCCCGCTGTCGGGCGCGCGTCACGAGCGCCGGCTCGTCGAGCGGGCCGGCGAGGTTTAAGTGTTTTTGGATCGCTTCCAGAAGAGCATCGAGCCCCTCCCCCGTGATTGAAGACACAGGCATCGCCCCGAGCGGGGCATTCAGGGGCGCCGTTCTCAAATCCGACTTCGCCGCGACAAAGAGAACGTTCTCCATGCGCTCCGCAACGCGGCTTTGTCCAGGCTCCTCAAGCCAAAGCACCAAATCCGCCGCGGAGGCGCGCGCCCGAGCGCGATCGATCCCTTCTCGTTCGATCTCGTCGGTCGTATCCCGGAGCCCGGCGGTGTCGACGAATACCACCGGCGCTCCCGCCAGATCGATCCGCACCTCGATCAGGTCTCGCGTCGTGCCCGCGCGCGCGGACACGATGGCGATGTCGCGTCCGGCGATGGCGTTCATCAGCGACGACTTGCCGACGTTCGGCGGCCCCAGAATGACGACGGTATAGCCGTCGCGGATCGCTGTCCCGCGTCGATCGCTCAGAACCTGTTCAATATCGCCGGCGAGATCCGCGGCGCTCTGTAAAAGGGCGGCTTGGGTCGAGACCGGACTTTCCCCCTCGTCGGGAAAGTCGATCGCCGCCTCGACAGAGGCCATCATGCCGAGCAACAACTCGCGCCAAGCAGCGGCCAATCCCGCGAACCGACCATCGAACGCTTGGAAAGCCTGACGGCGTTGTTGTTCCGTTTCCGATTCGATGAGATCGGCCAGGCCCTCGACCGCCGTCAGATTCAGCTTGCCGTTGACGAACGCGCGGCGGGTGAACTCGCCCGGGCTCGCCATCCGGCAATCCAATTCGCGCGACAACGCCATCATCAGCGCCGCCACCACCGCGCGACCGCCGTGGAGCTGGAATTCGACGACATCCTCTCCAGTGAAGCTGAACGGCGCTGGGAAGACCAGGACGAGGCCACGATCGATAGTTAAACCGCCGCGGGGATCGACGATCGTCGCCAGCGTCGCGACGCGCGCCGTCGGCGTCCTGCCTATGAACCGCTGCGCAATATCGAGCGAGCGAGGGCCAGAGAGGCGGACCACCGCGACCGCTGCGGGCGGCGGACCGCTCGCCAACGCGAAAATGGTGTCCATGGCGGATATCGCCGCACGCAGAGGCTAATCAACACCAGGCGGAAGGGCCAAACCGCTCAGGTGTTCATCGATTCGAAGAAGCTGGCGTTGCCTTTCGGCGTCTCCCGCAGCTTGCCCAGCAGGAACTCGATCGCGTCTACCGTCCCCATCGGATTGAGGATGCGGCGCAGGACATACATCTTCTTGAGCACGTCGGCGGGAACGAGCAGCTCTTCCTTCCGGGTGCCAGAGCGTGTGATATCGATCGAGGGGAAGACGCGTTTGTCGGAGACCTTGCGGTCGAGGATGATCTCGGAATTGCCGGTGCCCTTGAACTCTTCGAAAATCACTTCATCCATTCGCGATCCCGTATCGATCAGCGCCGTCGCGATAATCGTCAACGAGCCTCCCTCCTCGATATTGCGCGCCGCCCCGAAGAACCGCTTCGGCCGCTGCAGGGCATTGGCGTCGACGCCGCCGGTCAGCACCTTGCCCGAAGACGGAACCACGGTGTTGTAAGCACGTCCGAGCCGGGTGACGGAATCCAGCAGAATCACAACGTCACGGCGGTGTTCGACCAGCCGCTTGGCCTTCTCGATCACCATTTCGGCGACCTGCACGTGGCGCACCGCCGGCTCGTCAAAGGTCGAGGAGACAACCTCACCTTTGACCGAGCGCTGCATGTCGGTCACTTCTTCCGGCCGCTCGTCGATCAGAAGGACGATCAAATAGCATTCGGGATGATTGGTCGTGATCGACTGCGCGATATTTTGCAGGAGCACCGTCTTGCCGGTGCGCGGAGGCGCGACGATGAGGGCTCGCTGCCCCTTGCCGATCGGCGCGACGATGTCGATGACGCGCGAGGAAAAATCGCGGCGCGTGGGATCCTCGATTTCGAGTTTCAAACGTTCATCGGGATAGAGCGGCGTCAGATTGTCGAAATGAACCTTATGGCGGACCTCTTCAGGGTCCTCGAAATTGATCGTGTTGACCTTGAGAAGCGCGAAATAGCGCTCGCCTTCCTTTGGGCCCCGGATCAAGCCCTCGACCGTATCTCCGGTGCGTAAACCGAACCGCCGAATCTGCGAGGGGGAGACGTAGATATCGTCCGGCCCGGCTAAATAATTGGCGTCGGGCGAGCGCAGAAACCCAAACCCGTCCTGAAGCACCTCGACGACGCCTTCGCCGACGATTTCGATTTCACGGCTGGCGAGTTGCTTCAGGATGCCGAACATTAATTCCTGCTTGCGCAGGCTCGACGCGTTCTCAACCTCGTGCGTTTCGGCGAACGCCAGAAGCTCAGTCGGGGACTTCTGCTTAAGGTCTTGGAGTTTGATTTCGCTCATATATTTCGGGTTTGTTGCCGCTGACATCACGCGCGAGGCGAAGTCTGGACTTGCCGATTGCGATGTTGGACGAGGGCTGGGGACGAGACCGCCAGCGAGGAGGGACGCTATCGATAGATCGATTCAACGTCAGGATCAAGAGACCGAACGACGCCCGCAAAACAAAAATAATTCGGAGAAAATCTTTTTCTGATTCTGCTGGGCGCCCTTTTAGGCGGGAACAAGCCTTCGTCGACAGACTGTCCACAGCCTTTGGACAGCGGCACCTACCGGCAGAGTCATCGAGGTCCTCAAGCGGCGTTAACGATTTGTTAACCGATTCAAGCGCCTGAATCGCCCAATTCTTCGCCTAAGCGATTTATCCAACAATATGAGTCTTTTGCTGCGCCGGAGGCCGCCGCGCGTCAAGCCGATGTCACGGGGGACGGCCCGAGCGCTTATCCCCAGCGCCTCGTTCCCGACGGCTGCTTTTCCCCGCTGCCCATAGATGTCACAAGGGAGCGATGAACCGCAGCTACTTTCATCTGCATCTGGTGTCGGACGCGACAGGCGAAACGCTGATCGCCGCAAGCCGCGCTGTCGCTGCGCAATATCAGACGGTCGCATCGATCGAACACGTGTTCCCGCTGATTCGTTCCCTTCCTCAACTCGACCGCGCGATCGCCGAGATCGAGGCCTCGCCAGGAATCGTGCTGTTCACGCTCGTCGACCAGGAATTGATCACGCGGCTCGAGACCGCCTGCCGCGAGATCGGCAGTCCTTGTCTATCGGTGCTGCAACCGATCTTCGGCTTGTTCGAAGCTTATCTCGGCGCGGCGTCGACCTCGCGGCCCGGCGCGCAGCACATGCTCAATGCGGAATATTTCAAGCGCATCGAAGCTTTGAATTTCACGATGATGCACGACGACGGCCAACTGCCGGAGAACATGGCGCAGGCGGATGTCGTGCTGCTCGGCGTCAGCCGAACGTCAAAGACGCCGACGAGCATTTATCTGGCCAATCGCGGCATCAAGACCGCCAACGTACCGTTGGTGCCGAACGTTCCGCTGCCCCAGGCGCTCGACGGCTTGCGCGGCCCGCTCGTCGTCGGCCTGATGGCTTCGGCCGAGCGGATCGTGCAAATTCGCCAGAACCGCCTGCTGTCGCTCAACGCCGATCAGAAATCGCCTTATGTCGATCGCATGTCGGTGGCCGAAGAGCTCGCGCATTCGCGGCGCCTTTTCGCGGAGCATGGATGGCCGGTGATCGATGTAACGCGCCGCTCGATCGAAGAGACCGCTGCGGCGATCATCGATCTCTACCGCGAGCATCAACTGACTTTCATCGCGCAATCATGACGAAGGACACGCGGCTTTGGCTGGCCGCCGCGCCGCTTGTCTTGGCCTCCGGCAGCGCGACGCGTCGCACGCTTCTCGAAGCCGTCGGCGTTCCCCTTCTCGTCGTCCCGCCGCGATTGGATGAACGCGCGTTCGAGGCGCCGCTGCTCCAGCGCGGCGCAAGCGGCGGCGAATTGGCTTTGGCGCTCGCCCGCGCCAAGGCGCAAACGGTCTCGCACGAGCGGCCTGATGCGCTCGTCCTCGGCGCCGATCAGACGCTGACTCTGGACCGCCGCATCTTTTCGAAGCCGCAAGACCGGCGTCAGGCCCGCAGCCAATTGGAGGCCTTGGCGGGGCGCGCGCATTGTTTGTTCGCCGCGGCGGCGGTGATGCGCGGCGGGGAGACGCTCTGGGAGAGCGTCGATCAAGCGACGTTGACGATGCGACCTTTGAGCGAAGCCTTTCTCGACGCTTATCTCGACGCCTGCGGCCCGAACGTCATGACCTCTGTCGGCGCCTACCAGGTCGAAGCGCGGGGCGCGCATCTTTTCGAGACCATCGAAGGCAGCCACGCGACCGTCCTCGGGCTCCCGCTTTTGCCCCTGTTAGCCTTTCTACGCAGCGGCGGCTATCTGTTGGCGTGACCAGCTCTCGGTGAACGCATGATTGTTCTCGGCCTCACCGGCTCGATCGGCATGGGCAAATCGGCGACGGCCGCCTTGTTCGCCGAGGCCGGGACGCCCGTGCATGATTCCGACGCCGCGGTCCACGCGCTTTACGCCGGGCCTGACGCCGCGCGAATCGAGGCGGCGTTTCCCGGCGTGCTCCGGGGCGGTTTGATCGATCGCGCGCGTCTGTCGGAGCGCGTCCTCGACGATCCGGTTGCGATGCGCAGCCTCGAAGCGATCGTCCACCCCTATGTCGCGCGCGACCGCGACGCCTTTCTTGCTTCCGCGCGCCAACGCGGCGAACCGATCGTCGTCCTCGACATCCCCCTCCTGTTCGAAATCGGCGGCGACAAGGAGGTCGACGCCATCGTCGTCGTCACGGCCGACGAGGCTGTGCAAAGGGCGCGCGTCTTGGCGCGACCGGGCATGACGCCGGACAAGCTTGATCGTATTCTCGCCAGGCAGACGCCCGATTCGGAGAAGCGCCGGCGCGCCCATTTCGTCATCGATACCGGGCATGGCGTCGAAGACGCCCGGCGTCAGGTGCGGGCGGTTCTGCGCGCCCTCGCCCGGAGGCGGGACGGAGACGACAAGGCATTGGCGTGAGAGAGATTATCGTCGATACCGAGACCACGGGCCTCGACCCGAACACGGGGCACCGCCTCGTCGAGATCGCTTGCGTCGAGATGTTCAATCTCGTGCCGACGGGCAAGACCTACCATTCCTACATCGACCCGCAGCGCGACGTGCCGGAAGACGCCTTTCGCATTCATGGTCTCTCGACGGATTTCCTCGTCGGCAAGCCGCCGTTCGAAGTCGCTCACATCGATTTCCTCGCCTTCATCGGCGCGGCGAGGCTTATCATTCACAACGCCGAGTTCGACATCAAATTCATTAACGCCGAACTGAAACGCGTCGGTCAGTCGCCGCTGTTGATGACGCGCGTGTTCGACACGTTGGCCTTCGCGCGTAAGAAGCATCCGGGCGCGTCGAACTCGCTCGACGCCCTGTGCATGCGCTACCGCATCGACAACACGAAACGCGTTAAACATGGCGCGCTGCTCGACGCGGAAATCCTGGCCGAAGTCTATGTGGAACTGATGGGCGGGCGGCAGACGTCGCTGACGCTCGCCGCCGAGATCAAAACGATCGTGCGCGACGCTGCGACGCCGATCGCCGAACGGCCGGCGCCGCTGCCCTGCCGCGTCGATGCGCAGGATTGGCGCGCGCACGCCGCGTTTCGCCAGACCATCGGCCCCGACGCGCTGTGGTCGAAGTATATCCCCGCAGCCGTAACGCCGTGACGGCGACGGTTCAGGAGACAAGCGGAGCGGTTTGCGCCTGCGCCTGCAATTCGCTCATGCGCTGTTGGTAGAGGGCGGCGAAGTCGATCGGATCGATGAACAGCGGGGGGAAGCCGCCGTTGCGAACGGTGTCGGCGACGATCTGGCGCGCGAAGGGAAACAGCAGCCGCGGGCATTCGATCATGACGATCGGCTGCAGGTCGGGCGCGGGAATGTTGCGCACCCGGAAAACGCCGGCGTAGTCGAGATCGAACTTGAACAGGATCGCGTCGGCGCCTTGCGCCGAACCCTCGAGCACGAGGTTGACCTCGAATTCCGTCTCGTTGATCTGCCGCGCGTTGACGTTGACCTGGATGTTGATGTTCGGTCCTTGCGTTTGTCCGCTGAGCGACTGCGGCGCGCGCGGATTTTCGAACGAGAAATCCTTGATATATTGCGCGAGCACGTTCATCTGAGGAAGGGTGTCGGCGCTCGCCCCATTGCCTTGCTCAGCCATCTATGACGCTCCAAACCTTGCAGGCGCGTCGGGGTCGTTCCGGCGCGCGCCCGGGTACCATGCGGTGCCGGGCCTTTCAAGCGCTCGACGTCGGCGGCTCCACAAACGATAGGTCACGATGCGCGGCGACGACGAAGCCAATCGATTTTCCGCGCGCGCCGCGCGATTTGCGCGCGTCGGCGCCAACATGAGCGGCGTCGCCGCGCGGCTCGCCGCCTCGCAACTCGCTGGCCGTTCGCTGAGCGGCCCCGGCAATGCGGCGGCGCTGTCCAAGGCGCTCGGGTCGCTCAAAGGTCCGATGATGAAGGTCGCCCAGATGATGGCGACGGTGCCCGATCTGCTGCCGCCCGAATACGCCGACGAGTTGCAAAAGCTTCAGGCGGACGCGCCGCCGATGGGCGCCGCCTTCGTCGCGCGCCGCATGCGCGCCGAGCTTGGCGAAGACTGGCGCGCGCGTTTCGCCGATTTCGAGATGCGGCCGGCGGCGGCCGCCTCGCTCGGCCAGGTGCATCGCGCCGTCTCGCACGATGGACGCCAGCTCGCCTGCAAGCTGCAATATCCCGACATGGCGTCGGCGGTCGAAGCCGACCTGTCGCAGCTCGACGTGCTGTTCTCGCTGCACCGCCGGATGAACACCGCGATCGATACGCGCGAAATCCGCGCCGAGATCGGCGAGCGTGTGCGCGAGGAATTGGATTACGAGAGGGAAGCGCGCCATGCGGCGCTCTACGGATCGATGCTCGGCGACGACGCGCGCGTCCGCGTCCCCGGCGTTTGGAGCGACCTGTCGACGCGCCGCCTGCTGACGCAGGACTGGCTGGAGGGCCGCCGACTTTTGGAGTTCAGCGCCGCGCCGCAGGACGTCCGCAACCGCATCGGCCTCGCCATGTACGGCGCGTGGTGGGGACCGTTCGCAAGGTACGGCGTGATCCATGGCGACCCGCATCTTGGAAACTACACCGTGTTCGGCGACGGCGACGGCATCAACCTGCTCGATTACGGTTGCGTTCGCATCTTCCCGGCGCGGTTCGTCGGCGGGGTCGTCGACCTCTATCGCGGGCTGCTCAACGACGAGCCAGATCGCGTCGTGCACGCCTACGAGACATGGGGTTTCAAGGGCTTGCGCAGGGACCTGATCGAGATCCTGAACATCTGGGCGCGCTTCATCTACGGCCCGCTGCTCGAGGATCGCGAGCGCACCATCGCCGACGGCGTGGAGGCTTCGAAGTATGGCCGGCGCGAGGCGTTCGCGGTGCATACCGCGCTCAAGCAGAAGGGCCCGCTGAAAATTCCGCGCGAGTTCGTCTTCATGGACCGCGCCGCCGTCGGCCTCGGCTCGGTTTTTCTCCGTCTCGACGCCCGCTTGAACTTCCACCGCCTGTTTGAGGCGGCGATCGGTTCGGATTTCTCGGTCGACGCGCTCCACGCGCGCCAGAGCGAGGCGCTCGTCCGCTGCGGCCTCGCGCCGGCCGCCAACACTCGTTGAACTACAGCCCCCGCGATTGCTCCGCTCCCGCCTTTGCGATAGATCAGGCGCGGAGAGGCAATGAGGCGGACGATGGCTGAGACGCAGATTTTTTCGGGCGGTCACCCGGACATGGATTACGCCGAACATGAGCGCACGTACCGCTTCTTCGTGGGCTTGGCGAAGTGGAGCGTCCTCATCGTTGCGCTCATCCTCATTTTCATGGCGATCTTTCTGCTCTGAGCGGGCGAGGCCGTCGAGCGCGCGGGGCGATCGGCGACCGCTGACGCCTCGAGCGGGCTGGGAGTTCGTCTGATGCGCCTAGGGATTCCGTTCGAAGATGCGCCCGAGACGCGCGTCGCGGCGACGCCGGAGACCATCAGGAAATTGCTGGCGCTCGGCGCCGAGGTGACGGTCGAGGCCGGCGCCGGCGTCGCGTCCGGCGTCCCGGACGCCGATTACAGGGCCGCCGGCGCAACGATCGCGCCGCCCGAGACGGCGCTGCGCGACGCCGACGTCGTCCTCGCCGTGCGCCGCCCGACGGCCCAGAAGCTCGCCGGCGTCTCGCCCGGCGCGGCGGTCATCGCAACGATGGACCCCTATGCCGCCGCCCCGCCGCTGGCGGATCTGGCCGTCACGGGCGTCAGCGCCTTCGCCATGGAGCTGATGCCGCGCATCACCCGCGCTCAGGCCATGGACGTCCTGTCGTCGCAGGCCAACCTGGCGGGCTACCGGGCCGTCATGGACGCCGCCGCCGAATACGGACGCGCCTTCCCGATGATGATGACCGCGGCGGGCACCGTCCCGGCGGCCAAGGTTTTCGTCATGGGCGTCGGCGTCGCCGGCTTGCAGGCGATCGCCACCGCTCGGCGCCTCGGCGCCATCGTCACGGCCACGGATGTGCGCCCGGCGACCAAGGAGCAGGTCGAATCGCTCGGCGCCAAATTCCTCGCGATCGAGGACGAAGAGTTCCGTCAGGCGCAAACGGCCGGCGGCTACGCAAAGGAAATGTCGCCCGATTACCAGGCGAAACAGGCGGCGCTGACCGCCTCGCACATCGCCAAGCAGGACGTCGTCGTCACGACCGCGCTGATCCCCGGTCGGCCGGCGCCCATCCTCGTCACCGCCGACATGGTTCACGCGATGCGGCCGGGCTCGGTGATCGTCGATCTGGCGGTCGAGCGCGGCGGCAATTGCGAGCTGGCGAGACCCGGCGAGGTCGCGACGACGCCGAACGGCGTGAAGGTCGTGGGGCGGCTCAACCTGCCCGGCCGGTTGGCGGCGACGGCGTCGAGCCTTTACGCGCGCAATCTTCTCGCGTTCGTCGAAACGCTGATCGACAAAGAGCGCAAGGTTTTTGCGCCGAACTGGGATGACGAACTCGTCAAGGCGACCCTTCTGACGAGAGACGGCGCCGTCGTCCATCCGAATTTTCAGCCGATGACGGACGCTCGTCGCGCGGCGGGCGGGCGAGCAAACGGAGGCGATGATGGCGACCGAGGCGACCCAGCAGTTTCTTGATACCGTCCGCGACGCCGCCCAGACCTACGCCGATCAGGTGGCGAGCGCGGCGGCCGATGCGGCGCATGCCGCGTCCGGCGGCGCAATCGACCCCTTCGTGTTCCGGCTGGCGATTTTCGTCCTGGCGATTTTCATCGGCTATTACGTCGTCTGGGCGGTGACGCCGGCGCTGCATACGCCGCTGATGTCGGTGACCAACGCGATCTCCTCCGTCATTGCCGTCGGCGCCTTGCTGTCGGTGGGCGTCGACGCCGCGGTCGAGGCGGGCGACGGCCCGCTGTGGGCGCGTGTGTTCGGCTTCTTCGCGCTGATCCTCGCCTCGGTGAACATCTTCGGCGGCTTTCTCGTCACCGAGCGCATGCTCTCGATGTATAAGAAGAAGGGCTGACGCCGATGAGCGCCAACGTCGCGGCGGTCCTTTATCTGATCGCCGGCATCCTCTTCATCCTGGCGCTGCGCGGTCTCTCGCATCCCTCCACGTCGCGGCGCGGCAACCTCATGGGCATGGTCGGCATGGCCATCGCCTTGCTGACGACCCTCATGTACCGGCCGCCTGTCGGCTTCTCGGGATGGTTCCTGGCGGTTCTGGCGATCGCCATCGGCGGCGGGATCGGCGCCTGGCGGGCGCGCACCGTGCAGATGACGGCGATGCCGCAGCTCGTGGCGATGTTCCATTCGCTCGTCGGGCTCGCCGCCGTTCTCGTCGCCGCCGGCGCGCTCTACGCGCCCCAGGCCTTCGGCATCGGCCTCCCCGGCGACATCCACGGCGCGAGCCTCGTCGAGATGTCGCTCGGCCTCGCCATCGGCGCGATCACCTTCACGGGCTCGGTCATCGCCTTTCTGAAGCTCGACGGTCGCATGTCCGGCAAGCCGATCCTGCTGCCGCAGCGCCACATCCTCAATGCGGCGCTCGGCGTCGCGCTCGTCATCCTCATCGTCGCGTTCGTCGCGACTGAAAGCCACGCCCTGTTCTGGCTGGTCGCGCTCGTGTCCATGGCGCTCGGCGTGCTCCTCATCGTACCGATCGGCGGCGCCGACATGCCGGTCGTCGTTTCGATGCTGAACTCCTATTCGGGCTGGGCGGCCGCCGGCATCGGGTTCACGCTCGGCAATCTGGCGCTGATCGTCACGGGCGCGCTCGTCGGCTCGTCGGGCGCGATCCTCAGCTACATCATGTGCAAGGGCATGAACCGATCCTTCGTCTCGGTCATCCTCGGCGGCTTCGGCGGCGAGACGACGGGCGGTCCGGAGGGCGCGGTCGAGACGCGGCCGGTCAAGCAAGGCTCGGCCGAGGACGCGGCCTACATCATGAAGAACGCCGCGAAGGTCATCATCGTGCCGGGCTACGGCATGGCGGTCGCGCAGGCGCAGCATGCGTTGCGCGAGATGGCGGACCTTCTCAAAAAAGACGGCGTCGAGGTGAAATACGCCATTCATCCGGTCGCCGGCCGGATGCCGGGCCACATGAACGTCTTGCTGGCCGAAGCCAACGTGCCCTACGACGAGGTCTTCGAGTTGGAGGACATCAACTCGGAATTCGCGCAGACCGACGTTGCGTTTGTCATCGGCGCGAACGACGTGACCAACCCGGCGGCCAAGACCGATCCGAAATCGCCGATCTACGGCATGCCGATCCTCGACGTCGAGCGCGCCAAGACGGTGCTCTTCGTCAAGCGCGGCATGGGCTCGGGCTACGCCGGCGTCGAGAACGAACTGTTCTTCAAGGACAACACGATGATGCTCTTCGCCGACGCGAAGAAGATGGTCGAGAGCATCATCAAAGCCATGGCGCACTGAGGCCGGCTCTTGCGCCGGGGGTTGGCGGTCGATAGGGGAAGACGGGGCGTCCCTCGGAAGCCGCCTCGACCACACACGGCGAAACGAACAAGGGAGCGGACCGTGCAAGGTTCGAAGGAGCTTCGCGACAAGCTGGCGACCGCCTGCCGGCTGCTGTCGATGGAGGGGATGATCGACCATGCGGGCCTCGTCGGGGCGCGCATCCCCGAGACGGGCAATCTGCTGCTCATCCCGCGCGAGATGCGCGGCACGCAGGGACGACATCCCGGCATCATGAAAGGCGACGATTTCGTCGTCGTCGATCCGGACGGCCGCCGGATCGAGGGGACCAACAATCCGCCGAGCGAAACGCCGATCTTCACCGGGGTCTTTCGCGGCCGCCCGGACGTGATGGCCGTCTTTCACCTGCATCTGCCGATGGCGACGGCCTTTACCGTTGTCGGGAAGCCCCTGCGGCCGGTCTACATTTTCGGCGCTCCCTTTGGCGATTGCGTGCCGGTCAGCGACGACGGCACGCTGATCCAGCGGCCGGAGCAGGGCGATGAACTGGCGCGCGCGCTGGGCGACAACCTGGCCGTGCTGCTGAAGAGCCACGGGACCGTGGTCGTCGGGGCCACGATCGAGGAGGCGCTCGTCGCCGCCGTCATGCTCGAGGACAACGCCACGCGGCTCTATCAGGCGAGCTTGCTGGGCTCGCCCAACGTTCTCGAAGGCGAGGAACTGGCGACGTTGAAACGCCAAATCTGGCAACCGAAGGTCGTATCGAAAATGTGGGGCTTTCACATGCTGAAGGCGCAGGCGGCAGGACTGCTGAACGATCTTTAATCGTCGAGCGCGGACGCGAACGGGAGGAGACCATGCGGATCGCTCGGGCCATCCTGCGCGCCGGCGCGATCGTCGCGGGCCTGTGGGCCGCGCAAGCGTCCGCCCAATCCTACCCGACCCGGCCCGTGACGCTGGTCGCGCCCTATTCGGCTGGCAGCGGCATCGACATTCTTGCGCGCATGTTCGGCGAAAGCCTCGGGCGCCACCTCGGTCAGCCGATCGTCGTCGACAATCGGCCGGGAGCCTCAGGCAATATCGGGACGGAGTTCGTCGCCAAATCCGCCCCCGACGGCTACACGCTGCTGCTCACCACCAACACGCTGGCGGTCGCGCCGGCGCTCTACAAGGTTTCGTTCGACCCGGTGCGCGATTTCACCCACATATCGGAGATCGTCACGGGTAGCATGGCGCTGGTGGTTAACCCCGAGGCCCTGCCGGTCAAGTCGCTCGACGACCTTGCCGCCGTCGCCCGCGCGCAGCCCGGCAAGCTGAACTATGCGTCGTCGGGCAACGGGACGCCGCACCACCTCGACATGGAGATCCTGAAACGCCGCCTCGGCCTCGACATCGTGCATATTCCTTACAGCGGCGCGACGGGCGCATTGAACGACCTTCTCGCCGGTCACGTGCAACTCGCGATGTTTCCGGTTAACGTCGTGCTGCCCTTCGTCAAAAGCGGCCAGTTGAGGGTGATCGCCGTTTCCGGCAAGGGGCGATCGCTGCTGGCGCCGGACACGCCGACGTTCGAGGAACTCGGTCTCAAGGCTCTCGATCTCGATATCTACTATTTCCTCTCCGGTCCGGCAGGCCTGCCGCGGCCGGCGGTGGAGCGGCTCAACGGCGCGACGGCGCAGGCGCTGAACGAGCCGGAGTTGCGCCAGCGCCTCGTCGCCCTCGGCCTGAATCCGGAAGCGAGTACGCCCGTGGCGATCGCCGCCCTCATCGAGAGGGAGACGGCGCAATGGAAAGACCTCATTCCGCAAATGAAGATCAAAGTCGACTGAGCGTGAGCGTCGGGTTGCGGCCGACCAGGCGCGACTTGGGTCGCGCTCAGGCGCGTCCGACGCGGCTCTGGCCGTCGCGCGCCGCGCTGTTGCTGGGATCGACGACCAGCGCGCGCGCGTAGGATTCGCTCGCCTTGGCCTTGTTGCCTTCCCCCTCGTAGGCCGCGCCGAGCCCGACCCAGGCGTCCGCGTTGCGGTTGTCGACGTTGAGCGCGGCGTTGAAATCCTCGACGGCGGGCGCGTATTTGCCGATCGCCGTCAAGCTCTGACCGCGCGCCAGATAGGGGGCCGCGGCGAACGGGTCGCGATCGATCGCGTTGTCGAAGTCGGTGATCGCCTTCGCCTGGTCGCCGTTGCGCTGATAGATGAGGCCGCGCGCATGAAACGCCTGCGCGCCTTCGGGATTGAGCTTGATCGCTTCGTTGAGGTCGGCCAGCGCGTCCTGCAGCTTGCCGCGGGTGCGCAGAAGGTTGCCGCGGCCGAGATAGGCCGGCGCGTGTCTGGGATTGGCCTGGATGGCGCGGCCGAAATCGGCGAGCGCCGCATCGTTCTGGCTGATCTGCCGCTCGGCGAGCGCCCGATTGGTGAAGGCCGAGGCGTCTCCCGGGTTGATCTTCACGGCGGCCGAAAAATCGGCGATCGCCTCCTGGTACCGTCCGGCGCGCGCATAGGCCGCCCCGCGCGTGTTGTAGGCTTCCGCGCTGCCCGGGTTCCGACGCACCACATCGCTCAGCGATGCGATGTTGTCGGCGAAAGACGCGTCCGGCGCATGCACCTCGGCGATCTGCGGCCCCGAAGCGACGCCGCTGATCGATCCGCAGCCCGCGAGCGCCAGGACGCCGGCGAGGAGCCCGATCGACATCGCCGTTTTGCGGCTGCGGAAGTCCGGCGAGCGGAGATGCGTCATGATCGGCGTTGACCCATCAGGTGTTTCGCCACGGCGCCCTGCGACGCGCGTCGCGCTCGCTTCGCTCGGCGACGATCCGGAATGCCTCGACGGCGCGCCGCGAGCAGCGTCGCTCCGCGCATGGCCCGCTTAGCGGCGTACGCCCATTTCGGGCTTCGGCTTCATTGGCAGCAAGCCTTCCCGCTGCATCTTCTTGCGCGCCAACTTACGCGCCCGGCGCACCGCTTCGGCCTTCTCCCTCGCGCGCTTCTCCGACGGCTTCTCGTAATGGCCCCGAAGCTTCATCTCGCGGAAGATGCCTTCCCGCTGCATCTTCTTCTTGAGGGCCTTCAGGGCCTGATCGACATTGTTGTCGCGGACGAGAACCTGCACGCGGTGTTCCTTGCCTGGCCGCGGGCGTCCGGTTACGCCGCGCGCTCGTATGAAATGAGAAAGCGGCGCATCCGGAGCGCCATCCCGAGGCGCGGCGGATAACAGAGTCCGGCGCGCCTGTCCAGGGATCATTCGGTTTTTGACGTGTGCGCGGCCGCCGGCCGTAGCTATAAGCCGAGACCTTCGCCGGAACGCGTGAGCCATCGTTCGTTTATGACATCCTTGTTCGCACTGTCCGCAAACAGCGTCGCGCCGCGCCGTGAGGAATGGATCGGCGCGGTGGCGCTCGCCGGCCTCGCCCATGCGCTTCTTGGCGGTCTGCTGCCGGCGCTGTTCCTTGGCGACCTGCACGCCGACACACTCGAGGCGATCGCCTGGAGCCGCGAATTGGACTGGGGCTACGCCAAGCATCCGCCTCTGCTGGCGTGGCTCCTTCACGTCGCGATGTCGATCCCCGGGCCGCGCATCTTCGTGTTGATGATCCTGTCGCAGGCAAGCGTGGCGCTCACGGCGGCGCTTGTGTACGCCACGACCCGGCTGTTCGCCTCGGGGCGCGTCGCCGCCTGTGCCGTCTTGATCTATCTCGCGTCGATGCCGTCGTTTTATTTCGCGGTCAAACTCAACCACAATTCGCTGCTGATCCCGTTCGCCGCCGGCATCCTGTTCTTCGGCCTGCGCTATCTCGAGCGCTGCCGCACCCTCGACGCTCTCGCCTTGGGGATCGTCGCCGGGTTCGGCCTTTTGACCAAATACCAGGCCGCGTTCTTCCTGATGACGCTGCTGGCCGCCTCTCTTGTCGTACCGCGGTTTCGCTGGGTCTGGTCCGATCCGCGCAGCTACGTGGCCGCGCTCATCGCCTTGACGGTGTTCGCGCCGCATCTCTGGTGGGACGCTCACCACGGCTGGGGCACATTGCTCTACGCCGCCTCCGACCGGCCGCTGCGCACGCTCTTCGATCTCGGCGTCAGCCTCAACGAACTGCTCGACGGACTTTTGATGTGCGCGGTCGGACCGCTGTTCGCCTGGCTGCTCGTCGGTCGTCCCAAGCTCGCCGTCCGGCAGGACGAACGGTCGCGCCTCGGCTTCCTGCTCGGCACGGCGCCGCTCGTGGCGACGGTGGCGCTGAGCTTCGCCACCGGACAGGTCCTGCGCCAAGGCTGGCTCATCCCGCTGGCGCCGACCCTCGCGGTGGGTTTGGCGCTGCTCGTCGCCGAACAATTGGACGCGACGGCGTTGACGCCGCGCGCCCTCACGCGGCGGTCGATCGCCTTCTCGGCGGCGCAGGTCGCGGCGGTCGCGGCTTTCCTGCTGGGCCGGGCCGCCCTCGGCGATGCGTCCGACGCCTATTCGCTCGACGCCGAGACTTTGGGCCACGAGGCCGCGGCCCTCTGGCGGACGCAAGGCTCAGGTCCGATACCCTGTTTGTTGACGCCCAACCGTTCGACGGCGCTCGCATCGCTGCTTGTCCTGCAGCCGACGCCGAAGGTGGTCGATCTCGACGCGAGCCGGCCGATGGCCGATCTGCGCGCCGCCTGCCCGGCCGGCGGTCTCGCCATTGTCCCCGAGGGGCATCCGACGCAAGCCCGACTCGCCGCCTCGGGATGGCGGGAGACGGACATCGCCGTGCCGACGCGCCCGCGCGTGGGACCGACCGTCTGGGTCTTCAGGGCGTTCGTGATCCCGCCGCCGTGAGGCGCTACTCGGCGGCGCGCTGGCCGTAGCGCTTCTCGATATAGTCGATCACCAGCGCCTTGAAGTCCTGCGCGATCTGGCCGCCGCGCAGCGTCATCGCCTTCTTGCCGTCGATGAACACGGGGGCGGCGGGCGCCTCGCCGGTGCCCGGCAACGAAATGCCGATGTCGGCGTGCTTCGATTCGCCCGGTCCGTTGACGATGCAGCCCATCACCGCGACGTTGAGCGCCTCGACCCCGGGATAGCGCGTCTTCCAGGCGGGCATCTCGTCGCGGATGAAGCTCTGGATGTCGCGCGCGAGCTCCTGAAACACGGTCGAGGTCGTGCGGCCGCAGCCGGGGCAGGCGGCGACCAGCGGCACGAAGGTGCGGAACCCCATGGTCTGCAGCAGTTCGCCGGCGACCGTCACTTCCTGCGTGCGGTCGCCGCCGGGCTCCGGCGTCAGCGACACGCGGATCGTGTCGCCGATGCCCTCTTGCAGGAGAATGCCCATCGCCGCCGACGAGGCCACGACGCCCTTGGAGCCCATGCCGGCTTCGGTCAGCCCCAGATGCAGCGCATAGTCGCAACGCCCGGCCAGCATGCGATAGGCGGAGATCAGGTCCTGGACGGAGGAAACTTTGGCGGACAGGATGATACGGTCGCGCGCCAGACCCATCTCCTCGGCGCGCTCGGCCGACCAGAGCGCCGAGCGCACCAGGGCCTCGCGCGTGACCGCGCGCATGTCGAGCGGCGTCGCCGATCGGGCGTTCTCGTCCATCATCGTCGTCAAGAGGTCTTGGTCGAGCGAGCCCCAGTTTGCGCCGATGCGCACCGCCTTGCCGTGCCGCATCGCCTGTTCGATGATCGCGCCGAACTGGCGATCCTTCTTGTCCTTGAAGCCCACATTGCCGGGATTGATGCGATATTTGTCGAGCGCCGCCGCGCAGTCCGGATACTCGGCCAAGAGCTTGTGGCCGATGTAATGGAAGTCGCCGATGATCGGCGCCGTGACGCCGAGCCGCAGCAGACGCTCCTTGATGCGCGGCACGGCGGCGGCGGCCTCGTCGCGATCGACGGTGATGCGCACCAGCTCCGATCCGGCGCGCGCCAGCGCGGCGACCTGCGCCACCGTCGCCTCGACGTCGGCTGTGTCGGTGTTCGTCATCGATTGCACGGCGATGGGCGCATCGCCGCCGACCATCACCGCGCCTGCGCCCTCGCCCACGCGAACGCCGACCGTGCGATGACGCTTGGTCGGCGTTGCGACGATCGGATCGGCGATGATATTCATGGGTTCAGCTCCGCGGCGCGCGAACAGGCGGCGATGGCGCGACTATCTAAGCCTCCCTCGCCGCATGGGCAAGCAAAGCCGCCGATCGCGCAAGAGGGCTCGGCCCGGGCGCCGCCCGGCCTTTCGCAACATGCCGAATTGTAGCATCGTCTTGGGCGGTTGAGGGGCCGCCGCCATGTCTTACGTCCGTCATATTCTCCAACCCGACGAGCGGCTGCTTGCGACCGGCCATCTGCATTGGATCGGTTTCTGGCGCGCCATCGTCTGTTTCGCCATCGCGGTCGCATTTCTCGTCCCGCGACCGCCGGCGCAAGGCATGCGGCTGTCCTTGGAAGTTTGCGCGCTTAGCTTTGCGGCGCTCGGCTTGATCTTCGCGCTGCATACCATCTTCCAGCGCTGGGGCACGGAAATCGGCGTCACCGATCGGCGCGTGATCTATAAGCGCGGGTTCATCGCGCGCCATACGGCCGAGATGAACATGGACAAGGTGGAGACCGTGCTCGTGGAACAGTCGTTGTTGGGGCGTCTGTTCGGTTACGGCGCGATTTCGATCCGCGGGTCGGGGGCGAGCATCGAGACGTTGCGCAACATCGCCGATCCGATCGGTCTGCGCAACGCGATCACGGCGCGGTGAGGCGGCGTGGCGCGCTACGATTTCACCGCGCGCCGTCTGTTCGTCGACGCGGCTCTGCGCGAGGGCGCAGAAGCGGCGCTCGACCGCGAGCAGGCGAACTATCTCGTCAACGTCCTGCGTCTCGAACCGGGCGCCTCGCTCCTCGTCTTCAACGGGCGCGATGGCGAATGGCGCGCGCGGCTCTCCGTGGCGGGCAAGCGCAACACCGGGTTGCGGATCGAGACGCGCGCGCGCGCGCAGACGCCGTCCCCGGATCTGCATCTTCTCTTCGCTCCGCTCAAACACGCCCGGCTCGACTACATGACGCAGAAAGCGGTCGAGATGGGCGTCAGCCGCCTCGCGCCGGTGCTGACGCGGCGGACGCAAACGCAACGGGTGAATGGCGAGCGCATGCGCGCCAATGCGATCGAGGCCGCCGAGCAGTGCGGCGTGCTGAACGTGCCGGAGATCGCGGAGGCCACGCCGCTGGAGCGCGCGCTTGCCGGCTGGCCGCGCGCGCGGCGGCTGATCTTCTGCGACGAAGACGCGCCGGTCGCCGACCCGCTGGCCGCGCTCGCCGCCGCAGCTGGACGCCGAGTCGCGCCGCTCGCGGTGCTGATCGGTCCCGAAGGCGGCTTCGATCCGCAGGAGCGCGAAAGGCTGCTGGCGATCGAGGACGTCATTTCGGTTTCGTTGGGACCGCGCATCCTGCGCGCCGACACCGCCGCCGTCGCGGCGTTGGCGCTCGTGCAGGCCGTCCTCGGCGACTGGCGCGATGCGGAGGCGGCGGTCCTATGATGCAAAGGCGCCACATTTGTCGAGCCGGGCTGAAGCCGGTTGCGCAGACCACGATCTCGCCATTTTTTTCACGCCATTAAGGGCGCGCGTGTTTGTTCCCTCTCCACCCGAACTTTTTTGGATGTTCTCACGATGATCAGGGGCGCCGTCCGTGGGTTTGGGTTGGTTGGTTTGATGGGGATCGTCGTCGCAGGGGTCGCGCAGCGCGCGAACGCGCAAGCGTGCGGCCCCAGCCAGACGAACCTCGGGCGCGGGTTCGACGGCGCTTGCGCCCGCTTCGAAGATCGCTTGCGTCTCAACCCGCGCGCCTCGCGCGACATATCGCGCTGGGACGCGCCGGACGCGTTTGCGCCGATGGTCGGCGGCCCGACGCCCGCGCATCAGCGGCTTTACGGCGGCTACGGCTCCAACGAACCGCAGCTTCGCTGATCAATCTCGCGCTTGCGCCTCGCCCGGGCGTCCGGCGCCGCGACGGAGCGACCAGACGAAGGGCGCTCGTTTGAACCCATCCGCCCCTCGTATGGCGCTGGCCGAGGCCGCAATGGACATCGTCCGGCGCGCCAGCGCGCTGGCGCTCGCCGATTTTAGACCCGGCGCGCCGACGTCCGCCGCCACGACGTTCAAGGCGGGCGACTCGCCGGTCACCGACGCGGATCGGCGCGTCGACGCCTATCTCAAGACCCATCTCGCCGCCTTGGATCGCGCCGCCGGCTGGCTCTCGGAAGAGACCGCCGATACGCCCGAGCGGCTGACCTGCGCGCGCGTGTTCATCGTCGACCCCATCGACGGCACACGCGCCTTCATGTCGGGCGATCCGCGCTGGGGCGTCAGCGTCGCGCTGGTCGAAGACGGCCGCCCCGTCATGGGCGTCCTGCACATGCCGGCGCTCGACGCGATGTATCTCGCCGAACGCGGGGCTGGCGCGCTGCTGAACGGCGCGCCGATGCGCGTCTCCGGGCGTTCTGCTTTGGCGGGCGCACGCATCGCGGGGCCGGGCGGCCTCGTCAAGTCGCTCGCCCGGCTGGAGCCGGCGCTGCGCATCGAGCCGCGCATTCCCTCGCTCGCCTATCGGCTGACGCGCGTCGCCGACGGCGGGCTCGACGCCGCCGTCGCGTCGGATAAGGCCTACGATTGGGACATCGCGGCCGCCGATCTCCTGATCCACGAGGCCGGCGGCCAGCTCACCGGTCTCGACGGGCGGCCGCCGCTCTACAATCAGGTCGACACGCGCCATCCGCCGCTTTGCGCGGCGCCGCGTTCGCTTGGCGCCGAACTCCTGGCGGCGATGCGGCGCGCGACCGTCTGACGCCCGCAAAGTCAGGCGTCCGTCCGCGACCCGTGATTTTGCGCCGCAAGAGACGGGTGTAAGACAACGACGCGCGCGCAGAGAAAGGAAGCCCATGGCCGGCCAGGACAGCACACGCGAATCCAAGCAATTGCTGCATCTCGTTTTCGGCGGCGAACTCACCCGCTTGGGCGGGACCGAATTTCGCGACCCGAGCGAGATCGACCTCGTCGGCGTCTTCCCGAACTACGCGAGCGCGCACGCCGCCTGGAAAGCGAAAGCGCAGATGACCGTCGACAATGCGATGGTGCGCTACTTCATCGTCCATATGCACCGCTTTCTCGATCCGGCCTGAGGCCCGATGCGCGCGCGGCTCGATCCATCCGCCGTCGCGGCCGCGCTGACCGCGGCATGACGACGCGCGCCGAGCCCGCCCTCGCGCTGTACCGATTCACCGCGACCGCCTTCGGTCCGCTGGCGCCGGCGATGCTCGCCTGGCGGCGCGGCCGCGGCAAGGAAGACGGCGCGCGGCTCGGCGAACGGTTGGGCCGCCCAAGCCTGGCGCGTCCCAAAGGGCGGCTCGCCTGGCTGCACGGAGCGAGCGTCGGGGAGAGCCTGTCGCTGCTTCCGCTGATCGAGCGGCTCATCGCGCGCGGCCTTCCGGTCCTCGTCACGACCGGCACGGTCAGTTCCGCGCGAATTCTCGCGCAACGCCTGCCGCCCGGCGCGCGGCATCAATTCGCGCCGCTCGACGTGCCGGGATTCCTGCGCCGGTTCCTCGACCACTGGCGGCCGGACATCGCGCTGATCGCCGAATCCGAGCTCTGGCCGAACGCGCTGTGCGCGATCAAGGCGCGCGGCGTGCCGCTGATGCTGGTCAATGCGCGCCTCTCGCGCCGCTCGTTTCGCCGGTGGCGCGTGCTGCCGCGCACGATCGCCTCGCTGCTCGAACGCATCGACCTGATCCTCGCGCAGACCCGCGAGGATGGCGTGCGGCTCGAACGGCTCGGCGCGCCGCGCGTGCAGATCGCCGGCAACCTCAAATACGATGTCCCTGCGCCGCCGGTCGATCCGGCCCGGCTCGCGGAACTGACCGCGGCGATCGGCGCGCGCCCGGTGTGGCTCGCCGCCTCGACGCATCCCGACGAAGAGGCCATTCTCATCGACGCGCATCGCCGGCTCGCCGCCTCCGAACCGTCGCTCCTGACCATCATCGCGCCGCGCCATGCCGATCGCGGCGCTGCGATCGCAACGGCCGCCGCAACGCGCGGCGTTCGGGCGGCGCGGCGCTCGCACGGCCGCGCGATCGATGCGGGCGTCGCGCTGTACATTGCCGACACGATGGGCGAGCTCGGCTTGTTCTACCGGGTGTGCGGCGTCGTCTTCCTGGGCAAGTCGCTGGGCGGCCAGGGCGGCGGCCAGAACCCCATCGAGCCGGCGAAGCTCGGCGCGGCGCTGCTGCACGGGCCGGCCGTAACGAACTTCGCCGAGGCCTACGCCGCGATCGACGCCGCCGCAGGGGCGCTGCCGGTCGCCGACGCCTCGGCGCTCAGCGCCGCGCTCGCCGGTCTCTTCGCCGATCCGGCCCGCACGCGCCGCATGGCGCGCGCCGCCGGCGAGACGGTGGAGCGGCTCGGCGGCGCGACGAACGCGGTCATGCAGGCGATCGAGCCGTTCTTGATGCAGATGCAGCTCGACCGCCGATGATCGGACCGCCCGCCTTCTGGTGGGAGGGCGCGCCGACCCCGCTCGCGCGGCTTCTCTCCCCGCTCGGCGCGGTCTGGGGCGCCGCCGCCGCCCGGCGCATGGCGCAACGCGGCGCGTCCTGCGGCGTCCCCGTGGTCTGCGTCGGCAATTTCGTCGTCGGCGGCGCCGGCAAGACGCCCGTCGCGATCGCCGTCGGCGAGCGGCTCGCGCGCGCCGGCGTCCGGCCGTTCTTTTTGTCGCGGGGATACGGCGGCCGCCCCGGCGGCGCTCCGTTGCACGTGGAGCCCGGCCGCCACGGCGCCGCGATCGTGGGCGACGAGCCGCTGCTGCTGGCGCGCGCCGCTCCCACCGTCGTCGGCGCAGATCGGCGCGCCGGCGCGGCCATCGCCGTCGCCGCTGGCGCGGGCGCGATCGTCATGGACGACGGCCTGCAGAACCCGCGCCTCGCCAAGCGGCTCTCGATCGCCGTCGTCGACGGCGCGGTCGGCGTCGGCAACGGGCTCTGTCCACCCGCCGGCCCGCTGCGCGCGCCGCTCGCGGCGCAATGGCCGTTCGTCGACGCGCTTATCGTGCTGGGCGCGGGCGCGCCGGGCGAGGCCTTGATGCGCGCGGCGCAGGCGCAGGGGAAAGCAGCCTTCCGCGCGCGGCTGAGGCCAGACGCCGAGGTCGCGGCGAGGCTGCGCGGCTGCCGGGTGGCCGCCTTCGCGGGCATCGGCCGGCCGGCGAAATTCTTCGACACGCTCGTCGAACTCGGCGCCGATGTCGTGCGCCGCCGCGCCTTTCCCGACCATCATCGCTATCGCGCGCGCGACATCCGCGCCCTCGTCGATATTGCCGCAGCGGCGCAGGCGCTGCTCGTGACGACGCAGAAGGACGCCGTGCGCCTGCCGGACGGCGCGGCCGTTCTCGCGCTGCCGGTGCGGCTCGACCTCGAGGATACCGAAGCCTTCGATCGGCTGCTCGCGCGCGCAGCGTGAGCCCCTACGTCTTCCAGGCGATCCCGAGGCTCGCCAGTTTCGCCTGCGGCGAGGCGTAAGCCTCCTGCCGGTCGACGTCCCAGTATCGGAGCTCGTCGAGCGGGATCGGCGCGCCCGTCGCGGCGCAGCGCACGAAGGCGCCCGGCCGCAGCACGCGAAACTCGCCGTCGCGATACTCGACATGCGCCTCGCTGTCGGGAAGCGGCGAACGCTCGTAGCGGTTCATGACTGTCACCTGGCGGCGCCGGCGCGCCCGATGCTCATGTAGCAACCTCCGGCGAGCGACGCCATCGCTGTACGCCCGGACGCCCCGGCGCGGCGCCGACGATTGAGGCGGCCGGCGCCTTCGGCGCGGGCGCGGCGCGGTCTTTTAACGTTTCGGACCTCGCCGCATCGGCGTAGGGTTCCACCAGGATCGAATCAGAGTGGCGGAGCGATTGGTCGTTGGAAATCCGGGCCTTGCTTCAACGGCCTGAGACCGTCGGCGGGAGGCTGGGCGAGCCGACGCGCGCCCGGATGCGCGGATGAAGCCTGCGCCGAACCGACCGCTTGAGATCGAGCCGATCGTGCGGCCGAGGCTCGTCGGCGATCCGCGCGCGCAATACGGCGCGCTGCCGTGGCGGCGGGGCGAGGGTTTGGAGATCCTGCTCGTCTCGTCGCGCGATACGCGCCGCTGGGTGCTGCCCAAGGGGTGGCCGATGAAAGGGCGCAAGCCGCACGCGGCCGCGGCGCGGGAGGCGTTGGAGGAAGCCGGCGTCGAAGGGCGCATCGCCAAGGCGCCGATCGGCGCCTACCATTATCTCAAACGCATGAAGAACGGCTCGGCTCTCCCTTGCGAGGTCACGGTCTTCCCGTTCGAAGTGCTGCGCGAACGCAAGAACTGGCGCGAACGCGCTCAGCGCGTCCGCCGTTGGTTCGCGGTTCTCGACGCCGCCGAGGCCGTGGACGAGCCCGATCTGCGCGCCATGATCCTCGCCTTCGGCGAAGGCTCCGCGCCGAGCAAAACCGCCAGGAAGCGCTCCGCCGGTTGAGGACCGCGCGTTGACACGTCGCGATAGCCCGATTAGCCCCGCCCGCATGAAGCTTGTCTCCGGCCTGCGCGACATCGCGCCGCGCTATCGTGTCGTTTTCTGCGATATCTGGGGCGTGGTGCATAACGGCCGCGAATATTTCGCGGGCGCCTGCGACGCTCTGGCGCGGATTCGCGCCGCAGGGGGGATCGTCATCCTCATCACCAATGCGCCGCGGCCCAACCCCGCGGTGCGCGCGCAACTCGACTCGTTGGGCGTGCCCCGCGCGACTTACGACGCGATCGTCACCTCCGGCGATGTGACGATCGCCCGCATCGCCGACCATGGCGCGGCGCCGCTGCATCATATCGGCCCCGCCCGCGATCTCGCGCTGTTCGCCAGCCTGCGCGACCGTCGCAACCTCGATCCGCCGCGCGTCTCGCTTCGCGAGGCGACCTACGTCGTCTGCACGGGCCTTTTCGACGATCGGGCGGATCGTCTCGACGATTACGACGCGGCGCTTGCCGAGATGCGCGGCCGCTCGCTCGATTTCATCTGCGCCAACCCCGACCTCGTCGTGCATGTCGGCGACGAACTCATCTATTGCTCCGGCGCGCTCGCGCAGCGCTACGAGGCGATCGGCGGCCGCGTCATCCAGGCCGGCAAGCCGTACGCGCCGATCTACGAGGAGGCGTTGAAGCTCGCCGAGACGCAGGCGCGACGGCCCGTCGCGCGCGCCGACGTGCTGGCGATCGGCGACGGGCTCGGCACGGACGTCAAGGGCGCCCGGGATTTCGGCGTCGATTGCGTGTTCGTCACCACGGGAATCCACCGCGCCGACTTGCACGCGGGCGACGATCTCGACCGCGACGCCCTGGCCCGGATCGCGGGCGAGGCGGCCGTCGAGCCGACCGTCCTGATGACGGATCTGGTCTGGTGAGGGTCAGTCAGGCCGCCGCCGCGGCCCCGAGCGCCTGATCGATGCGCGCCTTGAGCGTCTGCGCATTGAACGGCTTGACGATGTAGTTCGTCACGCCGGCCTTGCGCGCGGCGAGGATGTTGTCGGTCTTCGACTCGGCCGTCACCATGATGAACGGCACATTCGCCGTGGCCGGATCCTGGCGCACCCGCTGCAGCAGCTCGAAGCCGCTCATCGGCTCCATGTTCCAGTCGGAGATCACGAGCCCGAATTGGCCAGTCTTGATCTTCTCATAGGCTGCGGCGCCGTTCGACGCCTCGTCGACGTTCTCAAATCCGATCTGCTTGAGCAGGTTGCGGATGATCCGCACCATCGTAGCGTAATCGTCGACCACCAAAATAGGCAAGGAAGAAGCGCTCATGACACAATATCCTTGGAGTTCGGCTCCGCCGTCGGCGGCTTGCGAAAACGAGCCGCAGAAGCCCGGCTTCTTGGTCGCGCCTGTTCTTACGCCCGCTTCGTTGCCGCAAGCTTAAGGCGCGGCGACGCGGATGGTTAACCGGCGTCGTTCGCCGGCCGTGATGACGCGCCGACGCCGTGGCGCCCCGTGTCTTGACGGGCGCGGGGCGGCTTGCCAGAGACAGTTCGACCTGCGCAAACGCATGATGACCTCCGCTCCGGCGCCCGCCGCCGTCACCCCCGAACTCGTCGATCCCGCGCGTCTGCCCCCGGCGCTGGCGCATCCCGTCGTCGCGATCGGCAACTTCGACGGCGCGCACCGCGGCCACGCGGCAGTCATCGGCGCGGCGAAAGCGCTGGCGCGCCAACTGGGGCGCCCGCTCGTGGCGCTGACCTTCGAGCCGCATCCGGTGGATTTCTTCGCGGGCGCTGGCACGGTGTTTCGTCTGACGCCGGGGGCGGCCCGGGCCCGCGCGCTCGGCCGCCTCGGCGTCGATGCGGTCGTGACGCTGACTTTCGATGCAGCGCAGGCCAACCAATCCGCCGAGGACTTCGTCGCCGAACGCCTGGTCGGACGGCTTGGCGTTTCCGGCGCGGTCGTCGGCTACGACTTTCACTTCGGCAAGGGCCGGCGCGGCTCGCCGACGTTTCTGGCGGAGGCCGGCCGGCGCTACGGGTTCGCCGTCGAGATCGTCCCGAAGGTGGTCGCCGATGTCGAAGGCGCCGCCGAGGCGGTGCATTCGAATGCGGCGCGCGCCGCGTTGGAGGCGGGCGACGTCGCCGCGGCGGCGCGGCTCCTCGGCCACGAATGGTTTGTGGTGGGCGAGGTGATCCACGGCGAGAAGCTCGGCCGCAGCCTCGGCTATCCCACCGCGAACATCCGGCTCGACCCATCCTGCCGGCTGCGGCATGGCATCTACGCCGTCCGGTTCACGGCCGACGGCGCCACCCGTGGCGGGGTCGCGAACTTCGGGGCGCGACCGACGGTCGTCAGCGACGGCGCGCCGCTGCTCGAGGTCTACGTTTTCGACTTTTCGGGCGACCTTTATGGCAAGCAGGTCGAGGTGGCCTTCGTCGACTGGCTCCGTCCGGAAGCGAAATTCGACGGCCTCGAGGCGCTGGTTGCGGCGATCAAGAACGACGAGGTCCAGGCGCGTCGCATCCTGAAGGCGCGGCCATGAGCATCCGCTTTAACGTATCATTGACGTGGTGGACGAGACTCGGGGAGGCCGGCAAGTGATCCGTTGGGCGATCAGATCGCTTCAAAGAGCGGATGGTGAGCGAGCGTCGATTGGAGGTTTTACAATCGTCCATGTCCGTCCTGTTGAAATCGTCGCCCTTAAACAGAAGCGGCGCTTGCCGCGCGCGGGCCGCCGCATAAGCAAAGCAATCACCCATGTTGAGTTGGGCCGGATGACCGCGGCCCTTGCCATAAATATCGAAGGCTTTGAGCGCCAACCAAAGCGTGTTCCTCAAGGATGGGCTCAACACGAATGTCGGCGACCGACAGGAACCGCCCGACGACCTGCCCCGCGTACGGCGCCGTGCAACGCAATTTACGGATGATCGCTAGACAGGCTTCAAGCTGTGCGACGGGCGTCGTGAAACGATTTTGCGCGGCTTCCAACGCCTGCGTCAGAAGCTCAGCGTCGGACTCGTCGGTCATAATCGTCACCATGGCGGAGGCGTCGACCATCATTTCGAATCGTTCCAGATCGAATCGTAAAACGCTTTATCGGCGCTTTCACCCGTGGTCGCACAATGCGCCAATTCCTCTTGCAAGGGCTTGAGGCGCTCATACAGCGATGGTCGCCGCTCAATCCGCGCAAGCTCATTTTCAAGCGCCTGTTTCACCGCGTCGGTCCGGCTAAGCTTGGTTTCTTTGGCGAGCGCGTCGGCGAGCGCGCTGACCTCTGCGCTGCGGATATTCAGCGGCATCGAGAAGGTTCCTGTCTACACGACGGCCCCACGTCTACACGCACGGCAGGCGCGGTCAACATGAGCGGCCAGGCGCCATGGCGCTGGCGCAACAAATCCTTTATTCCCGGCGCGCCGCGCGAAAGCGCCGAGCCCCACGATGGCCTTCCGATGAACGATGCGACGCCCCCGGCGCCCGATTATTCCGCCTCGCTGTTCCTGCCCAAAACAGATTTTCCGATGCGGGCCGGCCTGCCGCGCCTCGAGCCGGAAATTCTGGCGCGCTGGGCCGCCATCGACCTCTACGGCAAGCTGCGCGAGGTCGGCCGCGGCCGCGACAAGTTCGTCTTGCATGACGGGCCGCCTTACGCCAACGGCGCGATCCACATCGGCCATGCGCTGAACAAGATCCTCAAGGACCTCGTCACCCGCTCGCAGCAGATGCTCGGCAAGGATTCGAACTACGTGCCCGGGTGGGACTGCCACGGCCTGCCGATCGAGTGGAAGATCGAGGAGGACAATTACCGCGCCAAGGGCAAGCCGAAGCCGGAACTGTCCGACAGCGCCGCGATGATCGCCTTCCGCCGCGAGTGCCGCGCCTATGCGCAGCATTGGCTCGGCGTGCAGCGCGAGGAGTTCAAACGGCTGGGCGTGATCGGCGACTGGGACAATCCCTACCTGACCATGGCCACGTTCGCCGAGGCGCAGATCGCCCGCGAGTTGATGAAATTCGCGGCGAACGGGCTGCTCTACCGCGGCTCCAAGCCGGTGATGTGGAGCGTGGTCGAGAAGACCGCGCTCGCCGAGGCAGAGGTCGAATACGAGGACCACGTCAGCGACACGGTGTACGTGGGATTTCCGATTAAGACAGTCGGCGTGCGGCTAGACGTCAAATCGCTTCTCGATGCGAAAGTCGTCATCTGGACGACGACGCCTTGGACCCTGCCCGCCAACCGCGCCATCGCTTTTTCGCCGAAAATTTCCTACGGGCTTTACCGCGTGAACGCGGGCCCGGACGGCAATTGGGTCAAGCCGGGCGCCGCCTTCGTTCTCGCCGACAAGCTCGCCGGTGCTGTCTTCAAGGCCGCGCGGATCGAGGATGGCGGCTACGAGCGCCTCGGCGATCTCGCGCCCGAGGTTCTTGCGCGCGTGGTCTGCGCGCATCCTCTCGCAACGTTCGATGAGGGCTACGGCTTCGACGTTCCGCTCCTGCCGGGCGATCACGTCACCGACGAGACCGGGACCGGCTTCGTCCACACCGCGCCCGGCCACGGCCGCGAGGACTTCGATCTTTGGATGGCGCACGCGCGGGAGCTCGCCGCGCGCGGCGTCGATTCGCGCATCCCCTATACCGTCGACGCCGACGGCTTCTACACCGACGAGGCGCCGGGCTTCGGGCCGTCGGCGTCCGGCGGCGCCAGGCGCGTCATCGACGACAAGGGCAAGACCGGCGACGCCAACGAGGCGGTCATACAGGCGCTGATCGCCTCCGGCGCCCTCGTCGCGCGCGGCAAGCTCAAGCACCCCTATCCGCATTCGTGGCGCTCGAAGAAGCCGGTCGTCTTCCGCAACACGCCGCAATGGTTCATCGCGATGGACCAGGGCTTCGAAGCCCCTCGCCTCGGCCCACTCGCCGTTTCGACGGCGAGCGGGCGCGACAATCGCCCCACGCTCCGCAGTCTCGCCCTCGACGCCATCAAGGCGACGCGCTGGGTTCCCGCCACCGGCGAGACCCGCATCGCCGGCATGATCGCCAACCGGCCGGACTGGGTGGTGTCGCGCCAGCGCGCCTGGGGCGTGCCGATCTGCGTCTTCGTCAGGAAGGGTGGCCACGAGCCGCTACGCGACGATCGGGTCGATGCGCGCATCGCCGACGCCTTCGAGGCGCAGGGCGCCGACGCCTGGTACGCGCCGGGGGCGGCGGCGCGTTTCCTCGCGCCCGATTACGATCCGGCCGACTACGACAAGATCGACGACGTGCTCGACGTCTGGTTCGACTCGGGCTCGACCCACGCCTTCACGCTGGAGGACGCCGCGCATTTCCCGGGCCTCGCCGGCATTCGCCGCAAGGCCGACGGCGGCGCCGACGAGGTCATGTATCTCGAAGGCTCCGATCAGCATCGCGGCTGGTTCCATTCCTCGCTGCTCGAGAGCTGCGGCACGCGCGGCCGCGCGCCCTACGACGTGGTGCTGACGCACGGCTTCGTGCTCGACGAGAACGGCCGCAAGATGTCGAAGTCGCTCGGCAACGTCGTCGCGCCCCAGACCGTCATCAAGGACGCCGGCGCCGACATCCTGCGCCTGTGGGTCGCGGCGTCGGATTATTCCGACGATCTGCGCATCGGCAAGCACGTGCTCGGCACCTTCACCGAGACCTATCGCAAGCTGCGCAACACGATCCGCTGGATGCTCGGCGCGCTGACGCATCGCGATGCGGACGGCGCGGTCGACGCCGGCGCCGCGCCGGAGATCGAGCGGCTGATGCGGCATCGCCTCGCTGAGCTCGACGCCGACGTGCGCGCCGCCTACGAGCGCTTCGACTACAAGCGCGTTGTCGCGGCGCTGTCGCACTTCATGACGAGCGACCTGTCGGCCTTCTATTTCGACGTGCGCAAGGACGCGCTCTATTGCGATCCGCCGTCGAGCGGACGCCGCCGCGCCGCGCTCGACGCCATCGAGGACATTTTCGGCGCGGTGACCCGATGGCTCGCGCCGATCCTGGCGTTCACCTGCGAGGAGGCGTGGCTGTCGCGCCATCCCGAGGCGCTCTCGGTCCACCTCGAGACGTTCCCCGTCATCCCCGCCGCCTGGCGCGACGATGCGCTCGCGCGGCGCTGGGAGACGATCCGGGGCGTGCGGTCGGTCGTCACCGGCGCGCTCGAGATCGCGCGGGCGAACAAGGTCATCGGCGCCTCGCTCGAAGCCGCGCCGACCGTTTACGTGTCCGACCCCGCAATCCTCGCCGCGCTCGAAGGCGTCGACTTCGCGGAGGTCTGCATCGCCTCGGGCATCGCGATCGAGGCCGCCGCGCCGGCGCCCGAGGGCGCGTTCCGTCTGGCCGAGATCCCAGGCGTCGCGGTCGTCGTGGCGCGCGCGGGCGGCGTCAAATGCGAGCGCTCCTGGAAATATTTCGATCCCGCGACAGCCGACCCCGCCTTTCCCGGCGTCACGCCCCGCGACGCGCAAGCGCTGCGCGAGTTGCAGGCGGCGGGCCGCTGGGCGTGAGTCCGCGTCTCGTCGGCGTGATCGCGGCGCTGGCCGCCTTCGCCATCGACCAGGCCGACAAGCTGTGGATGCTGCGCGTCTTCCGCATCGAGGACCGACCGCCCATCGTGGTGACGCCCTTCCTCGATATCGTCATGGCGTGGAACACGGGGATTTCCTACTCGCTGCTGCGCGCCGACACGCCGCAGGGCCGCTGGCTGCTGCTCGCGCTGACGCTCGTCGTGACGGGCTTTTTCGCGGCGTGGCTCTGGCGCGCGCAGGGCCGCGCGACCGCGGCGGGACTCGGCCTCATCATCGGCGCGGCGCTCGCCAACGCGCTCGACCGCTTCGTCTACGGCGCGGTGGCGGATTTCTTCCACTTCCACACGCCGATCTCGCTCGGACCCCTCTCCAACTACGTTTTCAATCTTGCCGATGTCGCGATCGTTGCAGGCGTGTCCCTTCTTCTGTATGACTCCCTGCTGCTGGGGGATCGGAAAAGTCGCGCTCAAGGCTCGTAATCGGGCGTTTGGCGCGTCGGCGCAGGCGCGGCGGACAACCGCCGCTTGCGGCCATTGTTGGAGAGCCATCATGCTCAGGGGTCTTACAGGATCGGTCGGTCTCAAAGGATTGGTCATGGGCGCCACGGTCGCGGGCGTCGCATTGTCGGCCGCGCCGGCCCGCGCGCTCGACGACGGCAAGGGCGATTCGATCCTCGACGTGTTCAACTTCGTCGGCCTCGGCTCCACGAAGGAGGCTCCCACGATCGCCTACCGAGAGCGCGCGCCGCTCGTGTTGCCGCCGAAGGCCGAATTGGAAAAGCCCGTGCCCCCGGCCGCCGAGCGCGCCGCGAACTGGCCGCAGAACCAGGAGGCCGTCCGCGCCGCCAAGAAGGCGCAGGCCGGCCGCATGCGCGCCGTCTCCTTCGACGGGACGAACGCCAATTACGCCGGCCAACTGGCGCGCGAAGGCCGGATCGATCCTGCCGATACGCCGGTCAAGAAGCCTGAGTGCAGCATGGTTCCCGACGCCGTCGATCGTTGCGATCCGACGACGATGTGGAAGAACCTCTCGGCCAAGCAGGACATGCCGGATCACCGACAGATGCAGGCCGGCGTCGAGCCCGAGCGCGAATATCTGACGCAGCCGCCCAAGGGCTATATGGCGCCGAAGAAAGTGGAGCGCGCGACCTTCGACGAGCCGAACATCGCGAGCGAAGGCACCGACGTGTTCGACTATTATCACAAGAAGCCGGGTCAGTAGCGATCCTCGCGCCTCGGCGCGGGGACTCACGGCGCAGGCGCAGACCGCCTATATAGCGCGAGCGGCCGTTATTGGCCGGTCTGTCGGGTGATGGGTTCATGGATCAGATTGCGACTTCCGACGCCGCTGTGAACGCGGACGAGGGGCCCGCCGTTTCGCGTTTCAGCCTCTCCAATGGGTTGGAAGTCGTGGTGATCCCCGATCGTCGGGCCCCGGTCGTCACCCATATGGTTTGGTACCGCAACGGGTCTGCGGACGATCCGCCGACCAAGTCGGGCATCGCCCACTTCCTCGAACATCTGATGTTCAAGGGCACCCGGGCGCACAAGCAGGGCGAGTTCTCCGAGATGGTCGCCGAATTGGGCGGCCAGGAGAACGCTTTCACCTCCAACGACTACACCGCCTACTTTCAGCGCGTCGCCAAGGAGCATCTGCCGGTCCTGATGGCGTTCGAGGCCGATCGCATGACCAACCTCGTGCTGACCGACGAGATCGTGGCCCCGGAGCGCGACGTGGTGCTCGAGGAGCGCCGCATGCGCACCGACACCGATCCGGGCGCGCAGCTCAACGAGGCGGTTCAGGCCGCGCTGTTTTCCAATCACCCCTACGGCGTCCCGATCATCGGCTGGATGCACGAGATTGAAGACCTCGGCCGCGAGGACGCGCTCGCCTATTATCAGCGCTTCTATACGCCGGAGAACGCCATTCTGATCGTCGCCGGCGATGTCGAGGCGCAGGAGGTGCGGGCGCTCGCCGAGACGGCGTACGGCGCCATTCCGGCGCGCGGCGAGGCGCCGACGCGCCGCCGCCCGCGCGAACCCGAGCCGCGCGCCCGCCGCCTGGTGACGCTCGAAGACGAAAAGGTCGAGCAGCCGAGCCACCAGCGGGTCTATCTCACGCCGTCCTACGCGACCGCCGCGCCCGGCGAGGCGGAGGCGTTGGAGGCGCTCGCCCATCTCCTGGGCGGCGGCCAGACGAGCCTGCTGTACCAGACGCTCGTCGTCGATCGTAAGATCGCCGTCGCCGCCGGCGCCTATTACATGGGGACGGCGCTCGACGACACGCGATTCTGGGTCTACGCGGTGCCGGCTCCCGACATCGATTTGCAGACGCTCGACGATGCCGTGGCTGCGGTCGTCGCGCAGGTCGCGCGGGACGGGGTCGAGGCCGACGAACTCGCGCGCGCCAAGACGCGGCTGATCGCCGACGCCGTCTATGCGCAGGACAGCCAGGTCTCGCTGGCGCAATGGTACGGCTCCTCGCTCTGCACGGGCGCGGCCATCGAGGACATCCGGCGGTGGCCGGCGCGGATGGAGGCGGTGGACGCCGAAGCCGTGCGCGCCGCCTGCGCCCGATGGCTCGACGCGAAGCGCGCGGTGACCGGTTTCCTGCTGCCGACGCAAGCCGCCGCTTAGCGCTCGACGTCGGACGATTGGGACGGAAACGATGAACATTCGGACGCCTGTCAAGCCGGTTTCGCGCGCGGCGATGGTGCAGAAGGTGCGCGGCCGGCGGTCGGGCGTCGAAGCCTGGCTGGTGGAAGATTACGCGGTCCCCCTCGTCGCCTTCGATTTCGCCTTCCGCGGCGGCGCGGCGCAGGACCCCAAGGGCAAGGCCGGCGCGACGACGATGCTCGCCGGTTTGCTCGACGAGGGCGCCGGCGGCCTCGACGCCGCCGCCTTTCACCGGGCGATGGACGACAAGGCGGTCGAACTGTCCTTCTCGGCCAACGCCGACCATCTGCAGGGCCGCGCCAAGACCCTGTCGCGTCACCTCGACGCGGCGGTCGATCTGTTGGCGCTGGCGGTCTGCGAGCCGCGCTTCGACCCCGACGCGATCGAGCGCGTGCGTTCGCAGATGATCGCGGGACTCCGCCGCGACGCGCAGGATCCCGATTCGC
>CBDIBA010000008.1:0-289312 GCA_965276595.1 Beijerinckiaceae bacterium | reverse complement strand
AACGATATCCCGTTTTATGTCGCCGCGCCCTCCCCCTCGATCGATTTCGCATTGGCGCATGGCGACGACATCCCGATCGAGACGCGCGACGCGCGCGAGATCACGCATATCGCCGGGCTCGCGGCGGACGGGCGGATCGAGACGGTGCGCATCGCGCCCTCGCAGAGTCCCGCGCACAATCCGGGTTTCGACGTGACGCCGGCGCGGCTCGTCAGCGGCCTCATCACGGAACGCGGCGTCGTCGCGGCGGCGCGGGACGCGCTGGAAGCGACGTTCCCGGAGCGGGCGCCGGCGCTCAAGGCCGCGGGCTGAACGCGGCGAAAGCGACCGCCACGCGCGCCCCGGTCCCGCCAACGGCGCGCGTCTCGACGATCCCGCACGGCGTTTCGCGCGGGTGCATCGGATCCTCGATCTCGAACCCGCCGATCGCGTCGAAGCGCGCCTCGATCGCCGCCGGGTCGCGCGTGAGGCCAACGCCGCGCGCCTTCAGATAGGCTTCCTTCGCGACCCAGGCGTCGCGGAACGGCGCATCCTCGCCGTCTCCCCACGCGGCTTCGACGCCGGCGCGCTCGCGCCGATGGAGAACCGCCCAGACGGGCTCGCGCGGCGGCTCGATGATCTCGATGTCGACGCCGATCGGCGTTGCGGCGACCGCGACCGCCGCGAGCGCGCCGCGCGCCGCAACCGAGACGAACCATCCGCCTTCGGGCGCGAGGACGCGGGGCGCGCCCGCGCCGTCATGGCCGATCGCGACGCGCGCGGGGGCAACGCCCGCGACCGCGCCGAGCAGCGCGCGGGCGAACGCGCGGCGCTTCAGAAAATGCGCCGGCGGGCCGGCGAGCGGCCTTCGAAGGTCCGCAAGATCGCGATCGGTCGGCGCGAGCGCGAGGCTTGGCGCCAGCGCCTCGTCATCGAGATCCGCGAGCCCGACGAAGGCGTCCGCCGCGCGACGATCGGCGGCGGCGAGCCGCCCCGCGTCAACCCATGCGAGGCGCGGCGGCCGCATCGTCAGAGGTCGCCCGTCGGCCGTCCCGAGAATTGCTCGACGATATGCGCGCGCAGCGCGTCGCGCACATCGCGGTAGGCGCGCAGGATCGTCTCGCGGCTGCCTTGCGTCGCCGTCGGGTCGAACGTCGGCCAGAAGACCGCGTCGATCGGCAGCGAGCGGGTATATTCCAGCGCGCGATGATGCGCATCGGGCGACAGGCTGACGATGAGATCGAAGCTCATGTCTTCGAGGTCGTCGAAGGATTGCGGCCGATGCGCGCCGAGATCGAGGCCGATCTCGTTCATCACGACCGCCGCGAAGGGGTCGCGCTCGCCGGCGCGCAGACCGGCGGAGGCGAAGAAGATCTCGCGGCCGAATAGATGGCGCCCGAGCGCTTCGGCGATCGGCGAGCGAATGGCGTTCTGCGAGCAGGCGAACAGGACGGACTGCGGCCGCAGGCGTCGGGCGACATGGCTCGCCGCCGGCGCATCGGGCGCGGGAAGCGGCATGGTCAGCCCTTCCAGTGCAGCGCGGTCAGCAGCGTGAACAGCCGCCGCGCCGTGTCGAAGTCGCAGGTCACCTTGCCCTTGAGCCGTTCCGACAGCACGCGGGCGCCCTCGTCGTGCAGGCTGCGGCGGCCCATGTCGATCGCTTCGATCTGCGTCGGCGTCGCGGTGCGGATTGCGGCGTAATAGGTCTCGCAGACCATGAAATAGTCGCGCAGGATGCGGCGGAACGGCGTCAGCGACAGCAGATGCGCGGCGAGGCGCGCGCCGTTCCCATTGCAGATTTCAAGCGCCAGCTTGCGGTCGCGCAGCGACACGTTCAGCGCATAGGGTCCCTCGTGGTCCGGCACGCCGAAGACGTTCGCTTCGACGAGATCGTAGATCGCGATGCGCCGTTCGTGCTCCTGATCCGGCGTGCCCTGCCCGATCGACGCCTCGTCGAGCGTCACGGAGACGAGCCGCTGGCGAGAGCCCTCGGCGCTCATGCGGCGCCAATCGTGAGGTGGAGGAGCACGCCTGCGCCGGCGCAGGCCGACAGCGTCTGGATCACGCCGGCCTTGAAGCGCAGCATGGCGACGATCGCCACGGCGGCGACGAGCAGCGCCCAGACATCGAGGCTCGCCGGCGCGGGCGCGTCGAAGCGCAGCGGCCCCAGACGGAACGGCCGGAGCTGGTGAAATATCGTATGAATGGCGAACCAGACCGCCAGGTTCAGGATCACCCCGACGATAGCGGCGGTGATCGCAGACAGCGCGCCGGCAAGCGCCCGGTGGCCGCGCAGCCGTTCGACGAAGGGCGCCCCAAGGAAAATCCATAGAAAGCAGGGGGCGAACGTCACCCAGGTCGCGAGCAGGCCGCCCAGCGTTCCCGCCAGCAGCGGCGGGAGCGCGCCCGGCTGGCGGTAGGCGCCCATGAAGCCCACGAACTGGAGCACCATGATGAGCGGGCCGGGCGTCGTCTCGGCCATGCCGAGGCCGTCGAGCATCTCGCCCGGCTTCATCCAGTGATAGGATTCAACCGCTTGCTGCGCGACATAGGCCAACGCCGCATAGGCGCCCCCGAAAGTCACCACGGCCATGGTCGAGAAGAAGGCGGCGATCTGGCTGAAGACGTTCGACGGCCCGAGAAAAACAAAAAGGAGCGCCACCGGCGTCAGCCACAGCGCCAGCCAAACGGCCGCATCGCGCACGGCCTGCGCGCGGGTCGGGCGCGCGTGGGCGGGAAGATCGGCGCCGAGCAGCGTGTCGGCGTCGGCGACCGACGCGCCCGCGCTCGCATCGTGGCTGCCGCCGACCTGGAATTCGGGACGGCCGGCGTGACCGCCCAGGAACCCGATGACGCCGGCGCCTAGGACGATGATCGGGAACGGGACGCCGAAGAAGAAGATCAGCATGAACGCCGCCGCGGCGAGCGCCTGCATCGGCGCGTTCTTCAATGCGCGCCGCCCGATCCGCAGGACCGCCTGCAGCACGATGGCGAGCACCGCGGCCTTGAGCCCGAAGAACAGCGCCGCGACGAGTCCGAGATTGCCGTAGAGCGCGTAGATCCAGCTCAGCGCCATGATCGAGACAACGCCGGGCAGCACGAACAGACCGCCGGCGATCACGCCGCCGCGGGTTCGGTGCATCAGCCAGCCGATATAGGTGGCGAGTTGCTGCGCCTCCGGCCCCGGCAGCAGCATGCAGTAGTTGAGCGCATGCAGGAACCGGTTCTCGCCGATCCAGCGCTTCTCCTCGACGAGGATGCGGTGCATCACCGCAATCTGGCCGGCCGGGCCGCCAAACGACAGCCCTGCGATGCGCAGCCAGACCCAGAACGCCTCGCCGAGCGAGACGCCCGGTCGGGCGGTCGGCGCATGGAGCGGTTCGGCGTCGGCGACGACGCTCGGCGCGCTCACGCCTCAGCCCAGGTTCATGCGCATGGCGACGGAGCGCGCATGCGCGTCGAGCGATTCCGCCTCGCCGAGGGCGATGGCGGCGGGGCCGATGGCGCGCAGCGCCTCGGGCGCGCATTTCAGGATCGAGGTGCGTTTCATGAAATCGAGCACGCCGAGACCCGACGAGAAGCGCGCCGAACGCGCGGTCGGCAACACGTGGTTCGACCCGCCGACATAGTCGCCGATCGCCTCCGGCGTGTGGCCGCCGAGGAAGATCGCGCCGGCGTTGCGCACCCGGGCGGCGAGCGCCTCGGCGTCGGCCGCGACGATTTCGAGATGCTCGGGCGCGAGACGGTCGATCAGCGGAATGGCGTCGGCGAGCGCGCCGACCTCGATGACGGCTCCGTGATCGCGCCAGCTCGCGCCGGCGATGTCGCGGCGCGGCAGCGTCTTGAGCTGGCTTTCGACGGCCCGCTCGACGGCGCGGGCGAGCGGAGCGTCGTCGGTGATGAGGATCGATTGCGCCGCCGCGTCATGCTCGGCCTGAGCGAGCAGATCGGCGGCGACCCAGTCCGGGTTGGAGGTCGCATCGGCGAGGATCAGCACTTCCGAGGGACCGGCGATCATGTCGATGCCTACGAGCCCGAAGACGCGGCGCTTCGCCGCCGCCACATAGGCGTTGCCCGGACCGACGATCTTGGCGACCGGCGCGATACTGGCCGTCCCATAGGCGAGCGCGGCGATCGCCTGTGCGCCGCCGACGCGATAGATTTCGTCGACGCCCGCGAGACGCGCGGCCGCCAGCACCAGCGGGTTCAGCGCGCCGCCCGGCGCAGGCGCCGCCATCGCCAGGCGCTGGACGCCCGCCACTTTGGCCGGGATGGCGTTCATCAGCACCGACGACGGATAGCTCGCCGTGCCGCCGGGCACATACAGGCCGACGGATTCGATCGCGCTCCAGCGCCAGCCGAGTTCGACGCCGACCTCGTCCGTGAAGCGAAGATCGGACGGCTTCTGCCGCGCGTGGAACGCCGTGATCCGCGCATGCGCGAGGTCGAGCGCGGCGAGCGCCTCGGGCTTGCAGGCCGACCGCGCCGCCTCGATCTCGTCGGCTCCGACGCGCAGCGCCGTCTGCGCGATGTCGAGCCCGTCGAAACGCAGCGAATACTCGGCGAGCGCCGCGTCGCCGCGCGCGACGACGTCCGCGATGATGGCGGCGACCGCCGCATCGACGTCGGGCGACGCCTCGCGCTTGGAGGCGACCAGCGTCGCGAAGGCGGTCGGAAAGTCAGGCCGGCGGCCGTCGAGCCGAACGGGCATGGGCGTGTCTCCGCTCGGGCGAGCCGGGATGCGAGATCCGGCTGCGCGACTAAAAATCCTATCGGGGCGGCGCGTCCATTACCGCGCCGCCGCCGGGAAGCTCTCGCCCGCCGCCACGGCGTCGGCAAGCCACGCCACCGCCGCCGGCCCTCCGTGCGAAACGATCCAACGATTCACGCGGCACGCCGCCTTCGCATAGAGGTCCGCGCTTTGCGCCGTCTCGATCCAGGCCGTCCGCGCGCTCGGCATGTCGCCGTCCGGTTCGACCCGGCAACGATCGCCGCGCGACGAAGCGGTGAGATAGCGCGGATCGTCGGACACGACGACGGCGCCCTCGTCGAACCATTGCGGGATCGCCTTCGACAACGTCTTCATCAGCCCCAGGCGGCTGTGCAACTCGATGTGCGATAGTTCGTGCGCGGCGATGACGATGTCAGCGCCCCGCGGCGAAAGGAACAAGGCGCGGTCGAGCAAGGCCATCCCGCGCGATCCGCCGCCGAAGCGGCCATAGCAGGCCTGCGTGGCGCAGAGCAGGATGCGCGGATCGCCAGAGAGCGAGCCATAGAAGTCTCGCACCCGATCGCGCGCCGCCTCGATGGTCGCCTTGGTCGCGAGACGCTGCTCGGGCGACAGTCCCGGTTCGACGAAGATGCGGTCGCCAAGGTCGGCGAACCCATAGCAGGGCGGGCAGGCCGTCGCGGCCGCCGCCGGGTAGACCAAGCACAGACCGGCCACAGCGGCGATCAAGACCGATAGAAGCAGGCCAATTCTCATCCCGACCTTCTCCATGCGCAGGGTCGCCGCTCGACCCGCCCTACGGCCGGACGGAGCGCGCTCGACCCTAGGCCTCGTGCCCGGGTCGTTTGCTCGTTTGCCACTTCGGGCCCAGATCGCGCAACTGCGCGTCGAGGCACTCGACCGTCAGCCGCACGGCCGCGCCGCCCGAAAAGGTCAGCGTGACGAGCCCCGCGGGCGCGTCGCCCGGCGCGAAGTCGACGGAGAGCAGGTTCAGCGTGGCGTCCTTGCCGGCCCCGGCCGGGTCGAAGCCGCTGGTCGCCGCCGACAACACGCCGTCGAAATGCATGCCGGCCTGGCGGCGCTGCATGACGCCGGCCTCGGCGGCGAGCCAGTCGAAGCGGCAGGCGGCGAGCGCGAAGCGGCGCGCCGTCGGGATGAAGGCCATGTCGGCGACGCGCACGACAGCGTCCTGCATATGCGCCGAGACGATCGCCAGGTCTTCCTCATCTTGCGCGAGCAGGCGAAGCGCGTCCCCGGGCATGGTCAGCCGCTCGCTCCGAGCCGCTCGACGATCGCGCCGCAGGCGCCGAGCTTGCGCTCCAGCGACTCGAAGCCGCGATCGAGATGGTAGACGCGATGCACGATCGTCTCGCCTTCGGCGGCGAGCGCCGCGATGACGAGCGACACCGACGCGCGCAGGTCCGTCGCCATGACAGGCGCGCCTTTCAACGTCGGTGCGCCGGTGACGACCGCTGTGTCGTTCTCCAGATGAATTTTCGCGCCGAAGCGCGCGAGTTCCTGCACATGCATGAAGCGGTTCTCGAAAATGGTCTCGGTGATGCGCGAGACGCCTTTCGCGCGCGTCATCAGCGCCATGAACTGCGCCTGGAGATCGGTCGGGAAGCCGGGGAAAGGCGCGGTCACGACATCGGTCGCCGTAATGCCCGCGCCGTTGCGCCTGACGCGCACGCCTTCGTTCGTCGCGACGATCTCGGCGCCCGTCTGGCCGATCGTGTCGAGCGCGGACTGAAGGAGTTCGGGCCGCGCGCCGGCTAGCAGAACGTCGCCCCCCGCCATCGCGACGGCCATCGCATAGGTGCCCGTCTCGATGCGGTCGGGCAGAACCGCATGCCGCGCGCCGCCGAGGCTCGTCACGCCGTCGATCTCGATCGTCGCCGTGCCGGCGCCGTGGATTCGCGCCCCCATGCGCACGAGGCAGTCGGCGAGGTCGACGATCTCCGGCTCGCGCGCCGCGTTGCGGATCGTCGTGTGGCCGCGCGCCAGGCTCGCCGCCATCAACGCGGTATGCGTGCCGCCGACAGTGACGCGCGGGAAATCGACTTCCGCGCCGGTGAGGCCTTTGGGCGCCGTGGCGAGCACGTAGCCGGCTTCGATCTCGATCTTGGCGCCCAGAGCTTCCAGCGCCATCAACAGGAGGTCGACGGGACGCGTGCCGATGGCGCAGCCGCCGGGGAGCGACACTTTGGCTTGCCCCATGCGGGCCAGCAGCGGCGCCACGACCCAAAAGCTGGCGCGCATGCGCGAGACGAGTTCATAGGGCGCCGTCGTATCGACGATGTCGCGCGCGTCGAGATGCAGGATCTGGCCGGCGGTCTCCGTATCGCCAGGCCGTTTGCCGTCGATCTTGTGGTCGACGCCATGGTTGCCGAGGATGCGCAGGAGCTGGCGCACGTCTTCGAGACGCGGGACGTTCTCGAGCGTCAGCGTCTCGCGCGTCAGCAGCGAGGCGATCATCAGCGGCAGCGCAGCGTTCTTGGCGCCCGAGATCGGAAGCACGCCCTCGAGCTTGCCGCCGCCGACGATGCGAATGCGATCCATGAAAATCCTCGTGGGCGGCGGCGCCCGAGCGCCGCGACGAAACCGAAGCAGCCCCCGCGCCAGCTATAGGCCGGCGGGGCGGCGGCGAACAGGGCGAAGTTGACGACGCCCGCCCGCGAGGCGGGGCTTAGGATTTCGGCGGATCGTCCGCCGGCGGCCCCGGGCCGGCCTCCGAGCGCGCGCGCGCCTGCTCTTTGCGGCGGCGCAGGTTGTCGCGCAACGCTGCGGCGAGCCGCTCCGCCTCGCGGCGTTTCTTGGCGCTCGGCTCCTGTCGGGCGCCCGGCTCCTGCTGAGGCGCGCGGGGCGGTGCGTCGTCGGTCATGCCGCGTTGTGCCGCGGACGCGGCGCGCCGGCAAGCGCGGCGTCGTTCAGGCGCCCTTGTCGGGATGCAGCAGGTCGGCGTCGCCCCGCAGCACGCCATGCGCGAAGGCGTTGCCGCGACTCGTCGGATCGAGCCCATGGACGAAGCTTGCCGCGACTCCGGTGGCGAGGCTGATCGCGCAGGCGATCACGGCCGCCTGGCCGACGCCGTCGAGCGACCTCACGCCGCCGTTCCAGTAGATGAGGATCTCGGCCGACGCCAAGCCCGCCAACAAGGCTGCTGCGGCGTCCATGCCTTCCGCGCGCGGCCAGACGGACAGCGCGAGCAGCGGCGCGACGGTCGCCGCGCAGAACACGATGGCGAGGCCGATCAGCGCGCGCGGGTCGGGATAATGGCGCGCCAGGATCGCCCCGGCGCAGAGAATGGCCAAACCCAGCAGGAGACGCGTCACGGCGAGCCGGCGGCTCGTCATCGCGCCGGCGTCGCGCACGCGGTAGAACGCATCGTGGCCGAGCGCCGTGGCGCAGGCCTGGAACCCTGCCGCCGCCAGCGCCAGCGCCACGGCGATGACGCCGGCGCCCGCGAGGCCCGAGAAGGCGCCCCCGAGCCCGCGCAGGTCGGACAGGCCCAGCAGGAGGTAGGAGCCGGTCGCCGCGGCGTCGGCGCCCAGCCCAGCGGGGGGCTCAGTCTTCGCTCCGCAAAGCGCCCGCGCCGCTTCGATCGAGGCGGGATGGCCGCCGCAGATTTCCGCGCCGCCCGACGCGCTCGCCGCCCAGACGGCGTCAGGAACCTGCTCGATCGCGACGCCATGGGTCGCCGCATCGAAGGCGAGCGTGGACAAGGCCATGCTCGCCGCGGCCAGCGCCGCGATGATCGCGCAGAGCGCGACGCCGCCAAGCCCGGCGCGCTGCGCGCCGCCGCTGTCGCGCGTGGCGATCGCCGGGGCGAGGATCGGCGCGAGCGAGCCGACGCCGAGCGCGATCGCCGCCATGACGCCGAGCCCGGCGCCGGGCGACGGACCGGTTTCGTTGTTCCAGACCGTCATCCGGGCGAGCGCCGCGCTCCAGGCGGCCTGATCGCCGACGAACGGCAGCGGGAGCGGCGAGCCATGCGCGACGACGACCGCCAGCGGCAGCCCCAGACCGGCGAGCAGCATGCCGGCCGCGCCGGCCGCCGACCAGACGACGCCGGCGACGCCGCCCGGGGCGGCGATGAGCAGAAGCGCGAGGCCGAGCATCGCGAGCGCTGCGAGCCGCGGCGCGCCCGTCGCGCGCGACAGGACGTCAGCGGCCGTCGCGTAGCCCGCGAGGCCAACGAGCAGGCCGACCGCCGCCACGACCGCGACGACGCCGAGGCGCAGCGCCACGTTGGAGAAGCGCGCGGCGATGAGGTCGGGGACGGAGAAGGCGCCGGTCTTGCGCAGCAGTGGGCCGCCGACGAACGCGGCGAGGATCAGGCCGCCGGCGAAGCTGCCGAGGAGGATCGCAAAGCGCGGGCCGCCGGCGATCGGGGGGACGAACGGCGCGCACAGGGCCGCTGCGAGCGAGGCGAAGGCGAAGGCGGCGTAAACCGGGGGAACCGCGCGCCCGCCGGCGTAGAAGCGCGAGATGCGCATGGTGCGCAGCATGACGCCGACGATCGCGAGCCCGACGATGGCGACCGCCGGACCGAGGACGGCGACAAGGTCGGGAGGCGCGCCCACTCGATCGAGCAGCGCCACGAGGCCGCCGGCCGTGGCGAAGGCGGCCGTGGCGAAGACGACCCGGCCGTCGATCGCCGCGCGCACCAGCAGGTCCTCGTCGGTCAAGGGCTTTTTCATAGCGTTTTCCGCGCCGGGCCGTGGCGAGCGGCTGAATATGTCCGGTTCTGGTAGCACATCTGCGCCGATACGCGGCGCGCCGCGCCGCCTTCCGGCAAGCCTTTCGAATGGAGCCGGACATGTCGCGCGCTACCGACGCCGTTCGGCGTCCGGGTTGTGCCTGCCGAGCGCCTCCCCTATACCTCGCGCCGCTCCGCCGCAGACGAGCGACCTGCCCTCCCGATTGTTTGCTCCCGGTTTCATGGCGACCCTGTACCACCACCCGCTTTGCCCGCACTCGCGTTTCATCCGGATCGTGCTGGGCGAATATGGGCTGGAGGCCGATCTCGTCGAGGAGCGCGCCTTCGAGCGCCGGCGCGATTTCCTGGCGCTCAATCCCGCCGGCCAGACCCCGGTGCTGATCGACAACGACGTGGGCGTCGTGCCCGGCGCCGGCGTCATCGCCGAGTTCCTGGACGAGACGCGCGGACTGGCGCTGGCGGACCGGCGGCTGCTGCCGGAGAATCCCGCCGCCCGCGTGGAGGTGCGCCGTCTCCTCGACTGGTTCAACGGCAAGTTCTTCGCGGAAGTCTCGAACCCTCTGGTGACGGAAAAGGTTTACAAGCGCTTCATGAGCGCCGACATGGGCGGCGGCGGTCCGGACATGGAAATGGTGCGCGCCGGCCGCGCCAATATCCGCTACCATCTGCGCTACATCGGCTGGCTGATCGGCCAGCGGAAATGGCTCGCCGGCGACGCCATGACCTACGCCGATCTCGCCGCGGCGGCGCATCTGTCGAGCGTGGATTTTCTAGGCGACGTGCCATGGGCCGAGGACGAGACCACCAAGACCTGGTACGCGCGGGTGAAGTCGCGTCCCTCGATGCGGCCGCTGCTGAGCGACCGGTTGCCGGGCCTGACCCCTTCGCCCGCCTACGCGAACCTCGATTTCTGACCGCGGAGTTCCGGGCGGCGCTCGACGCCAGCGCCGGCGACCTCGGCTTCGACGTCTGCCGCATCGCCCCGTCGGACGGGGATCCGCGCCTGCGCGAGCGGCTCGAGCGCTGGCTCGCCGAGGGCGCCCACGGCGACATGGGCTGGATGGCCGACGCCGGCCGCCGGGCCGACCCGCGCGCGCTCTGGCCCGCCGCGCGGTCCGTCATCCTGCTCGGCATGAACTACGCGCCCGATGGCGATCCGCTGGCGGCGCTCGCCGACCCGCGCGCCGCCAACATCTCGGTCTATGCGCGCCACCGCGATTATCACGACGTGGTCAAAGGCCGGCTGAAGCGCTTGGCGTCCTGGATCGTGTCGCGCGCGGGCGGCGAAGCGAAGGTCTTCGTCGATACGGCGCCGGTGATGGAAAAGCCGCTCGCGATGGAGGCCGGCCTCGGCTGGCAGGGCAAGCACACCAACCTCGTCTCGCGCGAATTCGGCTCCTGGCTGTTCCTGGGCTCGATCTTCACGACGCTCGAACTCGCGCCCGACGCCGCCGAAGCGGACCATTGCGGCTCCTGCCGCGCCTGTCTCGACGCCTGCCCGACCAACGCCTTCCCCGCGCCCTACCGGCTCGACGCGCGCCGTTGCATCTCCTACCTGACCATCGAGCACAAGGGCCACATCGCCCGCGAATTTCGCGACAAGTTAGGCAATCGCGTCTACGGCTGCGACGATTGTCTCGCCGTCTGCCCCTGGAACAAATACGCGCAGGCGGCGCGCGAGACGCGATTGCAGGCGCGCGACGATCTGAGGGCGCCGCGACTCGCCGAGCTCGCGCGGCTCGACGACGCCGGCTTTCGCGCGCTTTTCGCCGGCGGCCCGGTCAAGCGCATCGGTCATGCGCGCTTTCTGCGCAACGTTTTGATCGCCGTCGGCAACAGCGCGGACGCTTCGCTGGCCGGCGTCGCCCGGGCGCGCGCGGACCACGACGATCCGCGGGTGCGCGCGATGGCGGCCTGGGCGCTGTCGCGCCTGCTTGAGCCCGGCGCCTTCGCCGCGCTCGCGCGCGAGCGGCTCGCGACGGAAGCGGACGCCGTCGTGCGCGCCGAGTGGCGCGACGGCGCCGCCGTCGCATGAACCTCGTCGTCTTCGGCCTCGGCTACAGCGCCGGCTATTTCGTCGAGACAAGAGGCGCGCGCCACGACGTGACGGCGACGGTGACGACGCCCGAGAAGGCGCAGGCCCTGACGCGGGCCGGCCTCGACGTTTTTGTCTTCTCGAACGACGCGAGCGATCCGCGGATCGCCGGGAGAATCGAGCGAACGCAGGCCGCGCTCGTGTCCATCGCCCCGGACGCCAAGGGCGAACCGACCCTGCGCGCCTTCGCCGATGAGCTGGCGCGCGCGCCTGATCTCCGGCGCGTGGTCTATCTGTCGACCATCGGCGTCTATGGCGACCATGCGGGCGCATGGGTCGACGAGCAGGCGGCCTGTCGCCCGCTCAACGAGCGCGGCGGCTGGCGCTTGCAGGCGGAGGACGCCTGGCGCGCGTTCGGCCTGGCGAACGATGTCGCGGTCGACGTGCTGCGGCTCGCCGGCATCTATGGCCCGGACCAGAATGCGCTCGTCAACCTGCGCAACGGGACGGCGCGCCGCATCGTCAAGCCGGGCCAGGTGTTCAACCGCATCCATGTCGAGGATATCGCACGCGCGATCGAGGCCTGCCTCGCGCGCGAGGGTCCTGGGCAGGTCTGGAATGTCGCCGACGACGAGCCGGCCCCCGCGCAGGACGTGGTCGATTACGCGGCCGCGCTCATGGGCGTCGCGCCGCCGCCGGAGCTCGCCTTCGATCGCGCCGACCTGTCGCCGATGGCGCGCAGCTTCTACGCCGAGTGCAAGCGCGCATCCAACCGCGCCCTGCGCGAGAGGCTCGGCGTGCGGCTCGCCTATCCGACCTATCGCGAGGCCTTGCGCGCGCTGTTTGCGGCGGGCGAGGGCCGCGCGTGACGACGGTCAGCCGGCGGGCGCCGCCGCGCCCACCGGCGGCGACATGGGCTTCTGCGCGGCGGAGGTGTTGGTGCGGATGAACCAGACGATCGCCGAGGCGATGAGGCACATGGCGCACGCCGCGTAGAACGCCGGCAAGTAGGTCAGCAGCATCGTGCGCGAGAGGCCGCCGCCGAACGCCGCCGTCGCCGAGCCGATCTGGTGGCCGGCGAAAATCCAGCCGAAGGCGACGCCGGCGCGCGCCGGCCCGAGGCTCGCGCGCGCCAGACGCACCGTCGGCGGCACGGTGGCGATCCAGTCGAGGCCATAGAACACTGCGAACAACGACAGGCCGTAGACCGTGAAGTCCGAGAAGGGCAGGTAGAGGAGCGACAGGCCGCGCAGCCCGTAATACCAGGAGAGCAGCGCGCGCGCGTCGTAGCGGTCCGACAGCCAGCCGGAGCCGACGGTGCCGAACAGATCGAAGAAGCCCATCATCGCGAGCGTCGAGGCGGCGGCGACGGCCGGCATCCCGAAATCCGCGCACAGCGAAATGAAATGCGTCTGCACCAGTCCGTTGGTGCTGAGACCGCAGACGAAGAACGTCGCGAACAGGATCCAGAACGAGCGTTCGCGCGACACCTCGCGCAGCACTTGGAAGGCGCGCCCGAACGCCGGGGCGCCGGCCTCGCCCAGCGCCGAGGCCGCCGCAAGGTCCGCCGCCGTCGCGCCGTAGGGCGTCAAGCCGACATCGGCCGGACGCTCGCGCATGAACAGAACGACCATCGCCGCGGCCACCAGCAGCGCGGCCACCGAGGGCAGCAGCGCATAGCGCCAGCCGACATGCTCGACGAGCCAGGCGCCGAGCGGTAGGAAGGCGAGCTGGCCCGTGGCGATCGCCGCGGTGAGCATGCCGAGCGCGAGCCCGCGACGCTTCACGAACCAGCGCGCCGACACGATGGCGCCCATGACGAGCGCCGTGAGGCCGCTGCCGACGCCGACGATGATCCCCCAGAACAGGAACAATTGCCAGGCCTGCGTCATGACGAGCGCGAGCAGCAGGCCGACGACGATGAGGCCGATCGCCGTGAGGATGACGCGGCGCACGCCGTAGCGCTCGATCAGGGCGGCGGAGAACGGCGCCATCAGGCCGAACAGGATCAGCCGCACGGCGAGCGCGCTGGAGATTTCCGCCGTGTCCCAGCCGAATTCCTTGGTCAGCGGCGCGATCAGCGCGCCGGGCAGGCCCATGGCGCCGGCGGTCGTCACGCTGGTCACGAACGTCACCGCGATGATGACCCAGCCGTAGTGGATTCCGGCGCGCGACAAGCGCCGCGCAAGCGCATCAGCCAGCATCAGGAACTCCGCGAGACGAGGCCTTGCGCTGATCGCGCAGGGGCCGTACTTTGATGACGATCGTCATCGTAAATGACGACGCCGGTCGCCATAAGTCAAGCCCCGGGAGATCGTCGGCTTCATGCGGATCACCAAGCAGCAGACCGAGCGGAACCGCGCCCGCGTGATCGCGCAGGCGACGCGGCTGTTCCGCGAAAAGGGGTTCGACGGGGTCGGCGTCGCCGAACTGATGCGCGCGGCGGGCCTCACCCACGGCGGGTTCTACAACCACTTCGAGTCGAAGCGGGATCTCGAGACCGCCGCCTGCGCCGAAATCTTCAAGGGCGCGGAGAAGGTCATCGGCGCGGTGGCGGCGCCGCCGACGGAGGCCGCGCGCCGCGAGGCGCTGGACGCCTACCGCCGCCGCTACCTGTCGCCGCGCAGCCGCGACGCCGCCAGCGCCGCCTGTCCGATGGTCGCCTTCGCCAGCGACGCGTCGCGCCAGGCGGACCAGGTGCGCCGGGCCTATGGCGCAGGCCTGCGCCGCTATATCGAGCGTTTCGCGGAAGCCCTGCGCAAGGACGCCGCCGGCGCCGGCGATCCGGCGGCCGAGCGCCGCCGCGCCATCGCCACGCTCGCGACGCTCGTCGGCGCGCTGTCTCTGGCGCGCGGCGTCGCCAAGGCCGACCCCGAACTGTCGGACGAAATTCTGCGCGCGGCCTTGGCGGAACTCGAGGCGGCCGCGCCTTAGCGGCTGCCGCGCGCCGCCACGAGCGCGAAGGCGACGGCGACGGCCATGCAGGCGTAGGCCGCCGCGAAGCCCTGCCGCGCCACGATCGCCCCGGTGATCGGCCCCGCCAGCGCCAGCCCGATGTCGAGGAAGGCCACGTAGCCGCCGAGGGCCGCGCCGCGGCTCGCCGGCGGCACCCGATGCACGGCGATCGCGCCGAGCGAGGGAAAGACGAGCGAGAAGCCGAAGCCCGTCAGCAGCGCGCCGCCGAGCGCCATCGCCGGCGAGCCGGCGAGCGCCATCAGCGCGAGGCCCGCGACCTCGCAGACGATCGAGGCGATGGCGACGGGCCGGCCGCCGATCCGGTCGGGCAGATGGCCGAACAGCAGCCGGGCGAGAATGTAGGCGCCGCCGAAGGCGGTGAGCGCCCATCCCGCGCCATCCCAATTGCGCGCATGGTAGAACAGGCTGGTGAAGGTGGTGATGACGCCATAGCCCATCGCCGCGAGCGCAAGGCCCGCGCCCTGCAGCCAGATCAGGCCGACGACCCGGTGGAACGGCAGCCGCGTTCCGCCGACGACGGCCTTGGCGCGCAACGGCAGCGTGATGAGCGCGCCGAGGATCGGCGCGGCGATCGCCAGCAGCGCCACGCGCCCGAAGGCGTTCTGGTGGCCGCCGAACGCCAGCCCGATCGGCGCGCCCACGCTGATCGCCCCGAACATGGCGATGCCGATCCACACCATCGCGCGGCCGGTGTGCTTCGGCCCCACCGTCGCGATCGTCCACGACAGCGCGCCGGTGATCAGCGCGCTTTCGCCGAAGCCGGCGAGCGCGCGGCCGAGGCAGAGCAGCGCCAGCGCGACGGCACGGTCGAGGCTCCACACCGAAGCGAAATAGCAAACGCCGGCGAGCGTGAAGCTCGCCATGCCGAGCAGCGCGGAGAGCTTGCCGCCGCGCGTGTCGCAGAGCGCGCCCGCGAGCGGCCGCGTCGCCAATGTGGCGATCGACTGCAAGGCGACGGTGAGGCCGACGACGACGGCGCCATAGCCCAGCGTTTCGCCGACCTGCAGGGGCAGCGCCGCCAGCGTCACGCCGATGGTGAAGAAGCCGAGGAAGGTGACGAGCGTGACCGGCATCAGCCGCAGCGTCGCGGCGCGAGCGGGCAGGACGGCGGTCGGGGTTTTGGCGGCGGCGGTCATGCGCCATCCATAGCGGCGGACACGCGTCCGTCTAGAGGCAACGCGATCATGCGCTCCGCAAGACGGAGCGGCCGCTCATTCCTAAAAACACGGCGCGCCGACGGGCGCGCCGCATTCAGGTTTCACGATCTCCCGACGACCCGAAGATCGCCGCGAACGGGCCGCGTACGACGCCGGCCTCAGATCATCCCGCGATGAACGGCCGCGCGGCGGCGAGCACCTGCGCCTTGGTCATCGGCTTGTCGAACGCGCCGTCCCAGGCTCTGACGTTGCGCACGCGCCGGACTTCGGCCGCATGCCGCGCCTCGACCGAGTGAATGCGCAGCGCCGTCGACAGCAACTGGCCGCCTCCGGTCAGCGCCGGCGCCTGCCCCTTGTAGGCGGCGACGCCGGTGTCTTCGAGCGTCTGCGAGACCAGCGCGAACGTGCGGAAGTTGCGGAAGATATCGGCGTATTTGCCGCGCGCCGTGAAGTCGAAGCGCGGCTTGCCGACCGCATTGCCGCCGAGCGCGCCGCTGAGCGTCGCTACATGCTCCGTCTCGTGCTTGCTGATCGTTTCGAACACGGCGCGATACTCGCCGGGGATGAGACCGGGCTGCGCAAGCGCCGTGCGGTAGAACTCGTCTTCGAGATATTCGAGCGTGAGCGCGAAGTTGAGGATGTCCACGACCTGCCGCGGGATCTGCGCAAACGCTTCTTGTGAAGCGGCCGCGAGGAGAACGGGCGCCGTCGCCAACGCGCCGAGCTTTTTCGCCGCGCCGAAGAAGAACTCCCGCTTGCCGAGCCGGCCGGCGAGGTCGGGGTCGATCGTATCGAGCAGAGTTTGCTGTTCGCTCATGACAATTTCCTTTGCGAATGTCGAGGATCAGGGCAATTGCGAGGCGGAAACCCGCGTCGCGATGAACGGCGCGACCTTCGGCAACACCTGCGAAGGCAGGGCGGCCACATCGAGCCCGCTGCCGTCGACGACATCGTCGCCGGCGAATAGCGGCGTGAGGGGCGCGATCAGATCGCGCAGAATCGCCGCGTGACGCGCCTCGACGGAGACGATGGAGCCGGCCGCCGCCAAATATTTCGGACTCTGGATCGCCGGGCCGCCGCCGTTGTAAGCGGACACGCCGGTGTCCTCGAAGATCGATGCGGTCCGCAGCACGCTGGCGCGGTCGCGAAAATCGACGGCCGAGAAATTCGGCGTCAAGTCGGGGATGCGGTTGCGGCCGAGCGCCTTCGCGAAGAACTCGCGGTGAGCGACCTCGTGCGACCGGATTTCGCTTAAGACCGCGTGCTCGTAAGCGGACATGCCCGCGTAGGGCGCGCCGAGAACCTGCGTGTAGTAGGCGGCTTCGAGCTGCTCCAGCGCATAAGCATAATTGAGCACCCCGAGATCGCCGCCGCCGAGGTCGACGCCCGCTTGCGCGAAGGCTTGCGGCAGCCTCAGCGCGCGCACGTCGACGCCGAACGCGACGGCGCCGGCCATGGCCGCGCCCGACCATTTGAGAATGGCTCGCCTGTTTTGACTGGCCGAGCTTTCGTGTTTCGATGTTGCGATCATGGGTCCTCCACTTGGTTGCTTTGACGCGCCCCTAGGCTGTTACGGACGAAAGACGGCTGGGTTTCAGCGGAACGAGAAAGTTAACGGGGGGCCATGGCGCCCTGGCGTGGCCTTGGCGCGTAGCCGACAGATTGAGATGGTTCACACTTACGGATCTTCCTGGCCGGAACGAACGGGGACGCCGCTGGTTAAGAACCCTCGGGACACCGGAGACTCACGACATTGAAAAACTTTTTGATAAGCGCGACCGTCGGAATTGGCCTCGCCTGTTCGGCGGCGACGTTTGCCGCGGCTGGTTCGGATCAACGACCGCTCGTGTTGGCGCAAGGCTTCGGCGTCGAGGTCGGGCCGAACGGTGTCGGCGTCGGGGTCGGTCGCGATCGCGACGACGACCGCTACCGTGAAGAGCGGCGCGAGGAACGGCGAGACGAGGAACGATCCGACTATCGCCGCGGCGACGAGGGATGCCGTGTCGTCACCGAGCGTCGCACCAACGACGAGGGCGAGGTCGTCGTCCGGCGTCGCCGCGACTGCGATTGATCACGCCTCGGGTTCGAGCCCGTTCTCGCTTCGCGAGGGCGGGCGTTTTGCTGCGACCTTATCGCCCGGCTTGTCGAAGCGCGCGACCTTGCGGCCGCGATCCCAAAGCTCGATCGGGCTGTCGTTGGCGAACGACTGCGCCTGCTCTGCGGCGTCCGCGTCGTTGTCCGCGTCGATCACTTCGGCCCGCGTCACATGGCCGTCTTCGTTTAGGACAAACACCCTATACGCGCGCTTGAGTTGTGGCGGACCGTTCGAGTTCGAGACCATGGTCACCGCGTAACGTTTCAAGGCGACGCGCCCGTCGCCTTGCGTGGCTGTTGAAAATTAGCCTTTGGAAGCAGCGTCTGAGCAACGAAATCGCGACGCGCGAAAGAATCTTTTGGTGCGTCAGCGGACAGTCCTTCTTTTCGGCAACGCAAAGTCATTCCGGGTTTTGCCGCTGGGGCATCTATGTGCCATTCGTTTGCCGATGTCGGGGCGCAAGCGGTCGAAAAAACCGCGCCTCGCGCACGAGGATCCAAGCTCATGCTGCCTCCCGATCAGGCGACGATCAGAAATCAATTGCTGCGCCGTATTTCCTTCGAGGACTTCGAGGCGTTGCAGCCCCACTTCGAACGGATCGAAGTTGCGCAACACGCGAAGTTCACCCGGCCAAATGCGAAGATCGAACGCGTTTATTTTCCCGAGGATGGCGTCATCTCCGTGATCGCCCACGCCGGGGACGACCTGCACGAGATCGGCATCATCGGCTGCGACGGCGCGGCGGGAGCCGCCATCGTCGCCGGCGCGGATCGGACCCCCTACGAGCATCTCGGGCAGGTGACGGGCTACGGCTATGCGGTGAACGCTGAGCAGCTGATGCAGGTCGTGCGCGGGGATGGCGATCTTCGCGACGTGCTGACGCGGTATCTCTATGTGTTTTCCCTGCAAGCGAGCAGCACGGCGACGGCCTACGCTCTGTATCAGGTCGAGGCGCGTTTGGCGCGCTGGCTGCTCATGTGCCAGGATCGCGTCGGCGACGAGGTGGCGCTCACTCACGAGTTTCTTTCGCTGATGCTCGCGATCCGCCGTCCTAGCGTCACCTTCGCCTTGCAGGCGGTGCAACTCACCGGCGCGATCACGACGACGCGCGGACGCATCCGCATTGTGGACCGCGGAAAACTGCTGCAACTGGCGGGGAAAAGCTATGGAATGGCGGAGGACGAATATCGTCGCCTGTTCGGCGCCGACGTGCAGCCGGCGCCGTCCCGTCTAAGCGACGAGCCGGCGCAGTTCAGCGGTTAGCCGCTCCGCATTCCAAGGTTTGGGAAAGAACACGCTGCGCTCCGGCAAATCCGCCGCCGTCGGTTCAGCGCAACCCGACGTCACGATGATCTCGATCGGCGGCCAGCGGTCGCGGACGGCCGCGGCCAGTTTCAGACCGTCCATGGAACCCGGCATGTCGATGTCGGTGAAGACGATCCGAATGTCGGAGGTCTCCTCGAGAAGCAAGATCGCCTCCTCTGCGTTCCTTGCGGCGAGAACGCCGTAACCGGCGTCCTCGATGGCGCAGATGGCGTTGAAGCGGGTCATCGGCTCGTCTTCCACGACCAGCACGATGCAGGATTCAGCCGGTCGAAAAGACATGGCGTCAATCGTCCGATGGCGCGTCCAGCGCCACGAGTGTCGGTGCGGTGGATAACATTCCCACGCATTGCGAGTTCCCTGCTCCTTTCGCTAAACTCCGGCGCATCCGACGTTCCCTAAACGTTCTTGTCAGCGTAACCGTTTCGCGCTAGCCTTGCGGCGGCTGGGGAGTGTGGCGATGGTCGTACGCGTGGCGACATTGGCGTTCGAAGGGCTCGAGGCGAAGCCGATCGACGTCCAGGTGCAGATTTCGAACGGCGACGTAAAATTCACCCTCGTCGGCCTTGCCGACAAGGCGGTGGCGGAATCGCGCGAGCGCGTCCGCTCGGCGCTGGTCGCCGCCGGTCTGGCGCTGCCGGCGCGCCGCATCACCGTGAACCTCGCGCCCGCCGACATGCCGAAGGAAGGCAGCCATTACGATCTGCCCATCGCGCTCGGCGTCATGGCGGCGATCGGCGCAATTCCCGCCGACGCGATCGAGGGGTTTACGATCATCGGCGAACTGGCGCTCGACGGCTCGATCACCGCGGTGGCGGGCGCGCTGCCCGCCGCCGTCGCCGCCAACGCGCGCGGCCATGGGCTGATCTGCCCCTACGATTGCGGGGCGGAAGCCGCCTGGGCCTCCGCCGACCTCGACATTCTCGCGCCGCGCTCGCTGATCCAGCTCGCCAACCACTTCAAGGGAACCCAAGTCCTCGCGCGGCCGGAGCCCGGCGTGCGCCGCCCCGCCGCGGCGCCGCCCGACCTCGCCGACATCAAGGGCCAGGAGGGCGCCAAGCGCGCGCTCGAAATCGCCGCGGCCGGCGGCCACCATCTATTGATGAACGGGCCGCCTGGCTCGGGCAAATCGATGCTCGCCGCGCGCCTCCCCTCGATCCTGCCGCCGCTGACGCCGCGCGAACTGCTCGACGTGTCGATGATCCATTCGATCGCCGGCGCGCTCGCCGACGGCGAACTGACCGACGCCCGCCCGTTCCGCGCCCCGCACCATTCGGCCTCCATGGCGGCGCTCGTCGGGGGCGGTCTGCGCGCGCGCCCGGGCGAGGTCTCGCTCGCGCATCACGGCGTGCTGTTCCTCGACGAATTGCCGGAGTTCCAGCCGCAGGTTCTCGATTCGCTGCGGCAGCCGCTCGAAGCGGGCGAAGTCGTCATCGCCCGCGCCAACCACCGCGTCGTCTATCCGGCCCGCGTGCAACTCGTCGCCGCGATGAATCCCTGCCGCTGCGGCCATGCGACCGAGCCCGGCTACGCCTGCCGCCGCCAGCCCAACGATCGCTGCATGGCGGCCTACCAGTCGCGCATCTCCGGGCCGCTGCTCGACCGCTTCGATCTCACGATCGAGGTTCCGGCCGTCGCCGCCGCCGACCTCCTGCTGCCGCCCCCGGCCGAAGGCTCGGCGCGGGTCGCCGCGCGCGTCGCGGCCGCGCGCGCGCTGCAGGTCGATCGCTATCGGGCGCTGGGGCTGCCGGGCGTGACGACCAACGCCGCCGCGCCGGCGAGCGTCATCGAGACGGCGGCGGCGCCCGACGCGGCGGGCGGCGCGCTCCTGCGCGACGCGGCCGACCGCCTGCGGCTCTCGGCGCGCGGCTATCATCGCGTCCTGAAGCTCGCCCGCACGCTCGCCGATCTCGACGGGGAGGCGCGGATCGGCCGCGCCCATCTCGCGGAGGCGCTGAGCTACCGCGGCGCCGCGTCGGGGCTCGCGCGCGCCGCCTGACAGGCCCTCAGCGTTTGTTGGCGGCGTCCTCCATGGCGAAGGCCGCGCCACGCTCCCCGATCATCATCGCAGCCGCGTTCGTGTTGCCGCCGATGATCGTCGGCATGATGGAGGCGTCGGCGACCCGCAGCCGCTCCACGCCGCGCACGTTCAAACGCGCGTCGACGACGCTTTCCGGATCCGAAGCCGGCGCCATCTTGCACGTCCCCACCGGATGGAACGACGTGGCGACGGTCGAGCGTAGAAAGTCTTCGATTTCGGCATCGCTCCGCCGCGAGGGACCCGGACTCAACTCCCGACCTCGAAATCGGGCGAGCGCCGGCGCCTCGAGAATTTGCCGCCCCAAGCGGACGCCGCGAATCAGCGCGTCGACATCGGCGCGATCGTCAAGGAAATGCGGATGCAGGATCGGCTTGTCCTCGACACGCGGCGATGCGAGCTCGAGCCGGCCTCGGCTCCGCGGCCGCAGCAGGATCGGCATGAGCGTGAAGCCGTGCGCGCGCGGCAGGAACCGCCCCGCCTCATGGATCGCCGGCTTGAACACGTATTGGATGTCCGGCCGGTCGTTGCCGGGATGTGTCCGAAGAAAGCCTCCGGCCTCGACCGCGTTGGAGGTGAGAGCGCCGTTGCGCAGGAAGACGTATTGCAGCGACGCGAGCGCATAGCGCGGCAAGGTCGCGAGCGTGAGCGCGGCGCTCAGTCTCGATCGGTCTTCAACCACGATCCACGCGGTGGGATGATCCTGCAGGTTTTTTCCGACGCCCGGCAAATCGTGAACGGGCTTGATCGTCGCGCGGACCAGGTCATCGGCGGGACCGATCCCGGACAGCAAAAGCAGCTTCGGCGTATTGTAGGCGCCTGCCGAGAGAATGATCTCGCGGCGCGCGGTCAACGCCATCCGCACGCCATGGTGGCGGATCGACACGCCGGTCGCCCGTCTCCGCTCGAATGTGAGTTTGAGCGTCTCGGCGCCATTGAGCACGACGAGGTTCTTGCGCGACATGGCGGGGTGCAGAAAGGCCCTCGCGCTGCTCCAGCGCTGCCCGTTTTTTTGCGTGACCTCCCACGGCCCAAATCCATCCTGGGCTGGGCCGTTGAAATCGGCGTTCGCCGGATGCTGGGTTTCTTCCGCCGCCCGAAGGAAGGCTTTGGTCACCGGATTGAGCGAGCGCAACGGCGCGACGTTCAGTTCGCCCTTGTCGCCGTGCAAAGGCGTCGCGCCCAATTCCCGGCGTTCCTGATGCTTGAAGACGGGGAGAACGTCCGACCAGCCCCAGCCCGGATTGCCTTGCTCTTTCCATTCGTCGTAATCGCGCGCGTGCCCGCGAATATAGATCATGCCGTTGACCGAGCTCGATCCGCCCGTGAGCCGGCCGCGGTGGCTTGGGATCGCCCTATTCCTCAGGCCGTCATGCCCTTTGAAAGCGTAGCCCCAATTGTAGCGCTGGTCCGGCAACGTCAGCACGTTGCCGATCGGAATGCGGGTTTTGAACGCCGCGAGGGGGCTGAGGTCCGAGGGGCCGGCCTCGAGCAGACACACGCTGAAAGCCGGATTGCCGGACAGCCTGTTTGCGACGACGCAGCCGCTCGATCCGGCGCCGACCACGATGAAATCGAAATCCAACGTCTGCATCGCGGCTAAGGCGCGTTCGCGAGGCGAGACGGGCCGGCCTCGCCGCGGACGATGTCGAGAAGGCGCGCGCTGTCGGAGGGCAAGGCGTCGCCGCGCCACGCGACGAAGCCGTCGGGGCGCACGAGCACGAGCCTGGTTTCATAGAGACGCTTGGCCTCGTCGCTCGCGAGATCCGCCAATGCGAGCGGGACGCCGATTTCGCTCGCGGACGCTTGAACGGCCGACCACGCGACGGCGGGGTCGAACCGCAACAGCACGAATCCTCGACCGAACAAATCGAGCGTGGAGCGGCCGGGCGCGAGCCAAACATGCGGCGCGCGCGATCCCGGCCGGGCCGTTTGCGTGTAGGTCATGGGCGGGTCGTCCGGCGGCGGCGAGCCGTCGGGAACGATGACGAACGAGGCGTCGTAGCGATAACCCAGATGGATGTGCAGCGTGAACCACTCGCGTTTCATCATCTGCGTATAGGCGTCGCCGAAGGTTCGCCGCGCGAGGTCGCCCTCGGGACCGGGCTCGAAGACGGCGGGGGAGAGCGCATTGCGAGGCGAGATCATGCGCCGCAGATTGCCGCTCGCTTCGGCGATGTTGCGAACGGCGACGGGGCGGCGCTCGACCTCGTACGACGACAGGAGATGAGCGCCTCCCCAGCCTTCCAGCCGCGCCGCAAGCTTCCATCCGAGGTCGACGGCGTCCTGCATGCCGGTGTTCATGCCGAACGCGCCCGTCGGCGAATTCAGATGCGCGGCATCGCCGGCGATGAAGACGCGCCCGGCGCCATAGCGATCGGCGATGAGTTCGCGCCTGACCCAGGGCGCGATCGAGAGGATTTCGAAGTCGAACGCCGTCCCCATCGCGCGCACGATCGACGCGCGGACATCGGCCTCGCTCAGCGTCGCCCTCTTCTCATCGCCCACGATCGAGAATCGATACCGGTCGTAGCCGTCGATCGCGACCAGCGTCGCCCACGTCCCCTCGGGGCCGATGAAGATGAATCGGTAGCCCTTCGGCTTGTCGTGCAGCGTCCAAAATCCCTCGCAGCGGAAGATCACGTTCGTCGTGTAGGTAAGCGCCGGCTCCCCGCGCATTTCGATTCCAAGCGCCCGCCGCACCGTGCTGGCGCCCCCGTCGGCGCCGACAAGGTAATCCGCCTCGATGATCTCTTCCTCGCCCGCGGCATTCGCCACCCGCGCGGAGACGCCGTCGCCGCGCTCGGCGAAGTCCGTCAGCTCCGTGCGAAATCGCAGCGTCGCCTTTCCCGTCGACTCGACCCATCGGCGGAGGATGGGATCGAACATGTCCTGCGGGCAGCGCTCGCGCCGGACCGGGCTCTGAGGCGGCGGCGCCGCTTCGCGCGGGGACGGCAGGCGCTCGCGTCCGAATTCGTAGCCGGTCATGCTCTCCAGCCAGACGCAGTCCTGCGGCTGGTCGCGGTTGTACGGGCATGTCCTGACCGCCTCCGCGATGCCCCAGCGCCGGCAGAACTCCATGGTCCGCTCGCCGATCAGATCCATCTTGGGCTGCGTGATCGACCCGTCCGTTCGCTCGACGAGCGTGCTGGCGATGTTGCGCCACGCCAGTTCGCCCGCCAGGGCGAGCCCGACGGGACCGCCGCCGACGATCAGAACCGGCGTCCGCATGGCCACGTCGAACCCCTCCCCGATTTAGCCGCAAGCTGATGACGCAAGACCGTGAAGACGATCGTCGACGCCAAGCCGAGCGAATCGGCAAAGGCTTTCATCATGCTTGCTGCGCCGTGTCCGGCGCCTCGTCGACGATCGGGTTTTTCAACACGCCGATCTTCGATATTTCGACCTCGATCACGTCGCCCGGTTTCATCCAGACCTGCGGGTTGCGCCGGTGACCGACGCCTTCCGGCGTCCCAGTCGCGATGACGTCGCCGGCGGCCAGCGGCGTGAAATTCGAGACGAACGCGATGAGCGCCTGCACGGAGTGAATCATGGCGTTCACGCCGGAGCGTTGCATCTCGCGGCCGTTCAACCGCGTGACGAGCGTCAGCGCGCCGGGGTCCGGGATTTCGTCGGCGGTGACCATCCACGGGCCGAGCGGCCCCGTGGCGGGAAAGTTCTTCCCGGATGTGACGGAATGCTTCTGATAGTCGCGCAAGCTGCCGTCGTTGAAACACGTGTAGCCGGCGACATGCGCCAGCGCATGCTCGGGGGCTATATAGCGTCCCGGCTTCCCGATGATGAGCGCAAGCTCGCCTTCGAAATCGAAATGGCCGGAGACCTTGGGCCGGATCATCGGCGCCTCGTGGCCGACGAGCGTATTGCGGAGCCGAATGAACATGCTCGGTTTGACGGGGATAGCGCGACCGGTCTCCTCCGCATGCGATTTGTAGTTGACCCCGGCGCAAACGATCTTCTCCGGGGCCGGTATGACCGGGAGAAATCGAACGTCCTGGAGGCGGATATCCGGCGCGAGGCCGGCGAGCGAGCGCCCGATCTCCCCGAGCGCGTCGCGCTCGATCGCGGCGCGCAAGGAGGGATATTTCTTATCGAATCGCGTCGTCGCGTGGACGACGCCGTCGTCGGTCGCGAGGCCGAACATTTCGGAACGATCGACTTCGTAGCTGGCGAATCGCAAAGCCGCCTCCCTGTTGATCGCATCGTCGCCGAGCTGACGAGCGGCGCGCGGTTCGATTGAGGTTAGAGGATTTCCTCACGCAAAAATCCGAGCCGCGCCATGGCTTCCTCGTCGGTGACGCGGAACAGAACGGACGGTTCCGCCGCCTGATGTCGGTGCCCGTACCAGGCCGGGGCGACGAACACGTCGCCACGCGTCCAATCCACCGTCTTGTCGTCGATGACGGTGCGGCCGCGTCCCTTGGCGACCGCATAGATGCTGTTGGCGGTCGTCCGAAGGCCGGCGTTGTTTTGATTTGGCTCCAGCCTCTGCATGGAAAGCCTGAAGGTATCGAGCGTCGGGGTATCAAGTCTGAGTTCCGCCGCCGCTCTGCCGGTCGGATCGGCGGGAGCATCGGCGAGCCGGCGTTCGACGTCCTTCCACGGGAATAACAGGGGCGATTGGCTCGTCGGCCTGACCGCGGGTTCATCGTGACGGGGCTCGAAAAACATCGGACCCAGAAGCTGAACGAGCGGAACGTCGAGAAAGTCGATCCAATAGCCGCAGGCGTTGCTTTCGTTTCCATGGCCGTGCCAGCACCAATTGGGCGTGAGCACGACGTCCCCCGGGGACATCGGAAGTTTCTCGTCATCGACGATGGTGAAGGCGCCCGGCGCGGTGTCGAGAATCAGCCGAAGCGCGTTCGGGACGTGGCGATGCGAGCGCGCGACCTCGCCAGGCATGATCATCTGATAGGCGCTCACGATGGTGTTGCTGGTCGCGTAAGTATTGCCCTCGCAAGGGTTCACCAGAATCAAATTGCGGCGCTCGGCGAGGTCTGTGCTGATGAGGCGGCCGGCGGCGTCGAGGGCGGCCTTGGCCGCATCGTAGCGCCAGACGTGCGGCTGAAAAACCTTGCGCGGTTCGTTCCAGAGCGAAGGCGTGGTCTTGTTCCATCCGGCGCCGAACTGGATCCGCCCAAGCTTCGGATAGAGCTCGTCCAGCGTCCGGACGTTTGCGATATCGCCGATCGACTGACTCATTGTTCCGCTCCGGTGACCTGTGCGTTCATCGATCGCGCGTCCGACGGCCGCCCGGAGGCGCTAGAAAGCGCCATCGGCGTTGTCGCGCAGAAGGTGATTGCACCCCGCGCGGTTGGCCCAGTATTTGATGGCCCGCGCCAAATCCTTGCCCCCCGGACCGTCCGCGGCGCGCACGGCGATTTCTCCCGGCGACAGGGCCGTCACGTCGCCGCCGAGCATGAGCGCTTCCTTGAGCGCTCTGGCGTTGGTGGGGATATAGATCGAAATCTTGAGCACCTCTCCGAGGTTGCGGCCGGCGGCCGTAAAGCCGTGGCCGCGCATGAGCGCGACCAGCCCATGCCCCAGCGCCTGCGAGAGATCGCGCCCCTGCGCGATATTGGTGACGAGCAGGTTTGTGTCGCCGAACTTGTCGGCGATGTTCCACACCGGAACATCGTCGCCGATCTGGCTCGCCGTATGGATGCAGGCGCGCAGCCGCACGGAGCTGATCGAGAACGGCAGAACCTCCGGCGCATGGCTGTGAACGACGGCGTTGATGTCCGGCCGCGCCTCGTACACGCCCGCATGGATGAAGCGCTCCTGATAGGGCGGATCGGCGCGCCCATCCGTAATGTCGCCGGCGAAATCGAACTCCATGATGTCGGAATGGTCGACGAGTTCGGGACTTCTCGACCGCGAGAGGAGAAATCGATCGGGTTTGTGGGGATGGCGAACGCTCACGTGCCCGAAGCCGTCGACGACGCGCTCTCGGGCGAGGATGCGGTTGGCGAGAACGAGATCGTTAATGACGCTATCGAGATCGGCCATATCGGGCTCCGTCGTTCGCTGGCGGGTCGGCGTCCTTAGCTCTCCGCTCGCAACGCTGTCTCCAGCGCGCCGTTTACTGTTCTGCTGGACAGAACGCGCATTCCAATCTAAAGATGCTGACCGTGAAATGACGACTTGTCAACGCGCGGCTCGATCGCCGGATCGTCCCGCGGCGCGGAACGGGCGGGAACCGGTTTGCGAGTTGACCATGCTAGACGAGGATAATGGGCAACGCGTCGCCTCGCTGGAGCGCGCGCTGCAAATCCTCGACGCGTTTCGGAGGGGCGCGAAAGAAAAGTCTCTGGCGGATCTCTCGACTGCGACGGGGCTTTACAAGAGCACGATTCTTCGTTTGAGCGCGTCGCTCGAGCGCTTTGGCTTCCTGACGCGGCTGAGCAGCGGAAAATTCGTTCTGGGTTCTGCGGTGTTCGAACTGGGGCGGCTGTTCGAGCAGTCGTTTCTGCTCGCCGACCGGGTCAAACCGATTCTGCGGGAGCTTTCCACGATCACGAAGGAAAGTGCGACCCTCTGGATTCTCGACGACCGGCACCGCGTCTGCCTTTTGCGCGTCGACTCGCCGCAACACGTCCGGGACACGTCCATCAGCGAAGGCGACCGGCTCTTGCTGGACAACGGCGCGACGTCGCTCGTCTTGCGCGCGTTCTCAGATCGGCGCGGCGGCAAACTCGCGAAGGTTCGCGAGGACATGCATTCGGTCTCGTTCGGGGGATACAGCCGCGATCTCGCGGGGGTGGCTCGTCCGGTCTTCAAGTCCGGCGGCGATTTCGTCGGCGCTCTGACGGTCGCCGGACCAAGCGGGCGGTTCACGCCGGCGGCGCTGCGGCGATTTGAGGGCCCTCATCGGAGAGCCTCGATCCAGGCGACCAAAGCCCTCGGCGGCGATCCGTCGATTTACGAGGCGGCGCCATAGCGGCGCGAAGAGGCGCGCCGCGTTCGGCAGCCTCAATCCTTCGAGGGGCATTGCTCCGCAAACGGATCCCTATGATCCTTGAAGACGATTTCGAGCGCGCCGACCTTCGTCCCGCCGTTTCCATCGGCGACGATCGGCCCGGCGTAGAAACTCTGAACGGGATAGTGGTTGTTGTTGAACTTGAAGGCGCCGCGCACGCTCGCGAAGTCGGCGGCGGCGAGCGCCTTGGAGAACGCCTTCCGGTCCGCGACGTCGCCGTTGGTTTTTTTCAGCGCCGACCCGATCAGGCTCGCCGTGTCGTAGGCGGTCGCCGCGTAGCCCGAAGGCCGGCGCTTCTGGTCGGCGACGAATTCCGAGACGAATTTTTTGTTTGTCGGGTTGTCGAACGCTTCGTCCCACAGCGTCGTCGTGATCGCGCCGATCGAGCCCGCGCCGACGCCGCTGCGCGCGATCACGTCGAGCGAGGGCATACTGCCGATAAGCGGCAGCGTCTTCATCAGGCCGGATTGGTCGTATTGCTTGAGGAAGCTCACCGCCTGCGCGCCGGCGAAAAAGAAGTAGGCGGCGTCGGCTTTCGAGGCGCGGATCTGCGCAAGTTCCGCGGCGAAGTCGAACTGGTCGAGCGCGGGATAAAGCTCGGTGGCCACCTCGCCCTTGAAGTAGCGCTTGACGCCGTTGAGCGCGTCCTTTCCGGCGGGATAGTTCGGTGCGATCAGGGCGAGGCGCTTGACGCCCTTGTTCTGCGCGTACTGGCCGCCGGGTTCGTGCAGCGTGTCGTTCTGAAAGGCGACGCCGAAGAAATTGGCGTTGCACTGCTTGCCGGCGAGGTCGGAGGGGCCGGCGTTGGCGCTGATGAGAACGGCGTTGGCGTCGAAGACCGGCTTGGCGCTGGCGAGCAACACGTTCGACCAGATCATGCCGGTGACGAGGTTGACGCGATCGCGTTCGATGAGTTTCGTCGTCGCCTGGCGGCCGACATCGGGCTTCAACTGGTCGTCTTCGTAAATCACCTCGATCGCGTTGGCGCCGTCGGCGAGGCCGGCGTCCTTCATGCCGATCTTGAAGCCCGCGATCATATCCTGACCGATGACAGCGCCCGGCCCCGACGTCGTCGCCACGAAGCCGATCTTCAGTTTTTCGGCGTTGGCCCCGCTCGCAATCATCACCGAAAACACAACCGGAAGCAGCCAACGCGTCATCGCCCATCCCCCATACGATCGCAGCCCCAGGGCCGCATCGCCAGCATAATGCAACTCCTGCGCCGCCGCCACGCCTGCGCCGCGGCCGGCCGCAAACAAGGGTAATCCACTTTACTCTCTCAAAGGCGGGGCCTAGCTTTCGCGAAAGCCTGCCCCGCGTCCCGCGGGCCAGGAAACAAGAGCGCGGAGGATAGGATGGCGATCACGGTCATTGACCCCACGGCGGTCGCCCTGCGCGAGAAAAAGCGCACCGTCGTCATGAACACGCGCAAACTGCACGCTTGGGTGCATTATTACGCCGAACCTGGCGACCACGACGAACTGCATTGCCACAACGAGGATCAGGTCTTCACCTGTTTTCAGGGCCAGTGCACGTTGAGCTTTCCCGACGGCTCCTCGCAGGCGCTCAATCCCGGCATGGTGGCGCTCATCACCGGCGGATCGTTCTACCGGCTCGAGAACACCGGGAACGGTCCGATGATCATGATGGGCCATCGCTCGGGATCGCAGGACAACGTGAAAATCATCGACTACGTCACGCGTCAGGACATTCGTGCGAACGGCGGCGAGCCGACGATCCGCAACGGCGGCAAGCCTTCCGAAGGTCGCGCGTCGTGACAGGGCGACTGCTCGCCGCAATTGTCGCGCTGGTCGCATGTTGCGCGTCGGCCGCCGACGCGCAGGAGGACGCGCGCAGTTTCTACAAAGGCAAGCAGCTTCAGTTCTTTACGATGGGCGGTCCGGGCGGCGGCTATGACGCCTACACGCGGGCGATCGGGGCGGAACTCGAGAAGCGCCTAGGGCTGCGCTCGCTCACGATCAACGAGCCTGCGGCCGGCGGCCTCGTTGCGATGAACCGGCTTCTCAACGCCCGCCCCGACGGGCTGAGCATCTTGCTGGTCGGGGGCGAGGCTCTCGCGACCGCGCAACTCTTCGGCGAGCCGGGCGTCAATTATCAGATCGCTCAGCAGACTTGGATCGCGCGCGTCAGCGCCGAGAAGAAGGTCGTCGTCGCGGGCGCCGTCTCGCCGTTCAAGACGATCTCCGAGATGATCGCGTCCCCGCGGCCGGTGATCTGGGCGGGATCGAGCAAGACGGACGGCAATACGGACTTTCAGGCGATTCTCGCCTACGCGACGGGCATGAAGGCCCGCCTCGTCATCGGCTACAAGGGAACCGGCGGCATCAACCTCGCTTTGCAGGACGGCGAGGCGGACGCGCGCGTCGTCTCGGACGAATCCGCCGTGCTCACCTCCGGTCCCTCGAGCGGAATGCGGACGATATCGACGCTCGCGCGCGAGCGCTCGACGCAGTTTCCCGACATACCGACGGTCTTCGAGGCGGCCTCGCCGTCTCCCGAAGCGGCGCGCGCCCTCGATTGGCGCGCCGGGGTGGCGGCGCTCGGACGGGTGATCGCCGTCACGCCGGGGACGCCCCCCGAGCGCACGGCCCTGATGCGAGACGTGATATCGGATATCCTGAACGATCCCGCCTTCGGCGCCGATATGCGCAAGCTCGGCCTTACGGTATCCTACGCCAGCGGCGACCAAGTCGAGCGGATGGTCTCCAAGGCGATGACCACGCTCGACCCCGCGGGGCTAGACCTCATCAAAGACATCACGCTCAATCGTTATTTCTAGAGCAGCCCAGAGCCAGAGGAACCGCCATGTTCTCGAAGCTGAATCACCTTGCGATCACGACCGACCATTACGCGACCCTCGGCATGTTTTATCGCGCCGCGCTGGGATTGAAGACGTCCGGCGACATCAAGCGCGAAATGTCGGCGATCTCCGTCGGCGACGGCTACGCAGGCATGACGCTCATTCCGCGCCGAGGCGGCCGTAAAGCGGGCCTGGATCATTTTGGCGTCGAGGTAGAGAACCTCCAGAAGGTCCAGGAAAAGCTTGCGCGCAAATATCCTGACATCGAGGTCGTCAAACGGCCCGGCAATCGGCCGTTCGCGAGCTATTCATCGCACGATCCGGCCGGCAATTATTTCGATCTGTCGCAACCGGGCCACGAAAATCGCGCCGAGGTCTACGCCAAGTCGGAGTGGAAGCAGGACACAACGTTCAGCCATTTCGCGCTGCGGGCGCGCGAGGCCGAGCGTCTGGCCAATTTTTACGTCGACGTGTTCGAACTCGAGGCGCGCAACGCGCCCGCCCATGACGGCGCGTTCCAACTGACCGACGGACGCATGACGATGGTGATCCTGCCCTGGAAGATCTCCGCGTTCAACGGCGCGGGCATCGAGCAGCCGGGGATGGATCACATCGGGTTTCGGGTTCCGAGCCTCGAAAAATTCAAGGCGCATCTGGCCGACATGACAAAGCAGAACATGGCCCTTGCGCCGAAGCCGATCGACTATGATTCGGAAGGCAAGGCGCGCCTGGCGCTGCTCGCCCGCTGCGACTTGGGGAGTTTCCACCTGGCCGACCCCGACGGCACGCTGATCGGCGTCTCGGAAGAGACCTGAAGTCCAAAGCGTCGCGGCGCCAAGGGCGCTCGACGCTGGCGCGCGGCAGCGCCGGGTCCGCGCCTCTGCGCCTTTTGCGCACGTGCGCCGCCCGTTGGCGCGCGCCGCGCCGCGATTGACCGGCGTAGCGACGCCTGCTTTCTGGCGCCAGGCTCGAATCAACGGCTTCCGGGAGGTCGCGTGCGTCGATATCCCGCAATCCTGTCGGCCGTCGGCCTTATCGTCTTCCTCGTCATCTGGGAGGCCGTCCCCAAGCTCGATCTCGTGTCGCAGAGCCTGCTGCCCGCGCCGAGCGACCTGCCCGCTGCGTTCGAGCGGGAGGTTTCGAGCGGCGTCTGGCTCGACATGGTCGCTCTCAGCCTTGGGCATTATCTGCTCGGCTTCGCCTGGGGCGCGGGGCTGGGCGCGGTGTTCGGCGTTCTCACCGGCATGTATCTCACGCTCGACCGCCTGCTCGCCTGGGTCGTGCGCCTGCTGAGGCCGATCCCCAATCTCGCCTGGGCGCCCTTCGCCATCATCTGGTTCGGCGTCGATCAGGCGGCGGCGGTCTTCATCATCTCGATCGGCGTGTTCTGGATCGTCTTCTTCGCGGCGCAGGGCGCGATCCGCGGCGTCGACCGCGATCTCATCGAGGTCGCCGACGCGTTCGGCTTCCGCAGCGGGCGCGAGCGGCTGACAAAGGTGCTGCTGCCCGCCGCGACGCCGGGGATCATGGTCGGCCTGCGCACGGCGCTCGGTCAGGCCTGGATGGCGGTGGTCGCGGCGGAACTCTCCGGCGTCAGCGGGCTCGGCAGCCGCATGATGCAGGCGTCGAGCCTGCTCGCGACCGACATCGTGGTCGTCTACATGCTGACCATGGCGGCGCTCTATGGCGCGATGGACGCGGGCTTCGTCTTCGTTCAGTCGAGGCTGCTGCGATGGAAGCCGTGAGCGCGGCGCCGCCGGTCATTCGCATCGCGGGCTTGAGCCTCTCCTTCGACCAGGGCGGCCGGCGCACCGATGTGCTGCGCGGCCTCGATCTCGACGTGCGGCGCGGCGAGTTCGTCGCCATCGTCGGCGCGTCGGGCGTCGGCAAGTCGACGCTGCTGCGCGTGTTGATGGGGCTCGCCAAGCCGACCTCGGGATCGGTCCGCATCGAGGCGACGGGCGACGCCGCCACCGACCTCGCGCTCGTTTTCCAAGACCCGCGCCTATTGCCCTGGCGGCGCGTCCTCGCCAACGTCGGCTTCGGGCTGGAGAAGCGCCGCCTCGGCGCGGCGGCGCGTCGCGAGCGGGCGCTCGCCTGTCTCGCCCACGTCGGCCTGAGCGGCATGGCCGACCGCTGGCCGCACCAGCTCTCCGGCGGCCAGCGCCAGCGGGTGTCATTGGCCCGCGCGCTCGCCGTCGATCCGGCGATCCTGCTGATGGACGAGCCGTTCAGCGCGCTCGACGTGGCGACGCGCGAGACCTTGCAGGACGAGTTGCTGCGCATCCGCGTGGAGACCGGCAAGACCGTCCTGTTCGTCACGCACGACATCGAGGAGGCGGTCTACCTCGCCGATCGCGTCGTCGCGCTCGGCGGCAAGCCCGGCGAGGTCCGCTCCTCGCGCGCGGTCGATCTGCCGCGCCCGCGCGATCGGCAGGGGATGGGGCTGCGCGATCTGTCCAACGCCGTTAAGGCGGCGATCGCCGCCGAGGCGGCGGAGGGCGCCGACAATTGGGTGATTTGACGCGACAGGCGCGGCGGCCCGCGGCGCCGTCTCGTCCGCCAAGAGGGAAGTTTAGAAGAATCAGTGGCCTAGGGCTACGATTCTTGACATTCGATTGGTCGCGGTCCGTATGGTTTGCTGGTTGCGGCTCGCGCCGCGGGGGAGAAACGGATGACTGAGACAGGCGGCGGCCCGGACGAGACCGAAGCGCAGATGCGGGCGCGGCTCGCGCGATTGTCCGCCTCGCTCGACGCCCACCCCCCGTGCGAGACCGCGCAGGCCTCCTCGCAGCGTGGCGGCGCGGCCGGCGGCGATTCGAGCCGCGCCATGAGCGCCGGGCTTCGCGCGGCGTCGGAACTCGTCGGCGGCATCGTCGTCGGCGGCTTCATCGGCTGGGCGCTCGATTCCTGGTTTGGCACCAAACCATGGCTGTCGATCCTGTTCTTCCTGCTTGGCGCGGCGGGCGGATTGTGGAATGTGATCCGCGGCGCCAGCCGAACGTCGTCACGGTCGGGGACTTGACAGTTCCGCGCCATCCGGGCGACACGCGGCGCGCCTGATCGCGCGCGATCAAGCATCCGGGAAAGGACGAAGGCGGGTAATGGATCCGATCCATCAGTTCGAGATCACGAAACTGGTGACGCTGTCGCTGTTCGGCCGCGACATCTCGTTCACCAATTCGTCCGCCTTCATGCTGCTGTCCGTGCTCCTTTGCGCCGTTCTGATGATCCTCTTCGTCGAGCACGGGCGCCTGGTGCCTGGCCGGCTGCAGTCGCTTGCCGAGACGGCCTACGAGTTCGTCGCCAAAATGGTGCGCGACGCGGCGGGCGAGAGCGGGATGGCGTTCTTCCCGCTCGTCTTCTCGCTGTTCATGTTCGTGCTGATCGCCAATCTCCTCGGCTTCATCCCCTACACGTTCACCGTCACCAGCCACATCATCATCACGGTGTCGCTGGCGCTTCTGGTGTTCCTGACTGTCATCGTCACCGGCCTGGTGCGGCACGGCTTCCACTTCTTCAAGTTGTTCGTTCCTTCGGGCGTGCCGATCTACATTCTTCCGCTCGTCGTTGCGATCGAGATCATCTCGTTCCTGTCGCGCCCGGTGAGCCATTCCGTGCGTCTCTTCGCCAACATGCTCGCCGGCCATATTACGCTCAAGGTGTTCGGCGGCTTCGTCGTCATGCTGCTCGGCGCAGGCGGCTGGGCGGCGCTGTCGCCGCTGCCCTTCGTCTTCACCGTGGGCCTGATGGCGCTCGAACTGCTTGTGGCGTTCCTGCAGGCCTACGTCTTCGCCATGCTGACCTGCATGTACATCAACGACGCCATCCATCCCGGCCACTGATCGGCCGGTCTCCTGTCCGCGCTCACCCAACCGTAAGGAACCAAAATAATGGACGCTACTGCCGCCAAGCTCATCGGCGCTGGCCTCGCTGCGATGGGCACCGGCGCCGCCGCCATCGGCGTCGGCAATCTGTTCGGGCAGTTCCTCGGCGGCGCGCTGCGCAATCCGGCGGCGGCGGACGGCCAGTTCGGCCGGCTGATCTTCGGCTTCGCGGTGACGGAAGCGCTCGGCATCTTCGCCCTGCTCATCTCCTTCCTGCTGCTCTTCGCCGTCTAGGATCGGGCCGTTGCGAGCGCGGGGCGCGCGAGCGTCCCGCCGGAGAGTCGTCCATGGCCGTTGAACCCGCCCATACGGAAGCGCCGCCCCCCGGCGCGCATACGGCGTTTCCGCCGTTCCAGTCCGAGACCTTCGGCTCGCAGATCATCTGGCTCGCGGTGACCTTCGGCGCGCTCTATCTGCTGATGTCGAAGGTAGCGTTGCCGCGCGTGGCGCGCACGCTCGCCGAGCGGCGCGAGCGCATCGATGGCCAGATCGACGACGCCAAGCGGATGCAGGCGCGCGCCCAGGAGGCGAGCGTCACGCAGGATAAGGCGCTCGCGGACGCGCGCGCCACGTCTCAGGCGCTCGCCCAGGCGGCGCGCGACCAGCGCGCGGCCGAGGCCGAGGCGAGCCGCAAAGGACTCGAGGCCGAACTCAGCGGGCGATTGGCGACCGCCGAGGCGCAGATCGCCGCGACGATGGTGAACGCGATGACCAATGTCGACGCCATCGCCATCGATGCGGCCACGGCCATCGTGGAGCGCCTGACCGGCAAGGCGCCGGCGCAGGACGCGGTCGCCAGCGCGGTCGCGTCCGCAAAGACCGCCTGAGGGAGCGCGCGGATGCATTTCGAATTCGACGCCGAGTTCTTCGTCGCCCTGGCCTTCGTCTGCTTCGTCGGAGTCGCGATCTATTTCGGCGCGGCGAAGCGGATGACGATCGCGCTCGACGCGCGCGCCAAGAAGATCGCCGCCGAACTTGAGGAGGCGAGCCGGCTGCGCGCCGAGGCCGAAGCGTTGCTCGCCTCGTTCCAGCAGAAGGCCGCGCAAGCCGACGCCGATGCGGCGGCGATGCTGGCGCATGTCAAAGTCGAGGCCGACGCGATGGCCGCCGAAGGCGCCGAGCGCATGCGCGATTTCATCGAGCGCCGCCGCAAGCAGGCCGACGCCAAGATCGCGCTGGCCGAACAGCAGGCGGCCGCGCAGGTGCGCGCCGCCGCCGCCGATGCGGCGACGCGCGCCGCCGCCATCGTCCTGAAGGCGCAGCCCGACGCGGTCGGCGATCTGGTCAGCCAAGGCATCGAGGACTTGAAGCGCTTGATGCATTAGGCGTTCGGCTCCCGAAAGCGCCCGCGCGCCGTCGGGCGTCGGCCCTGGGCTGCCGGCGCCCGGCCGAAGCTCAGCCGGAACATGCGCACAAGCGGGGCGTTATGGCGAGTGAGGCATAGAGGAGTATCGCCATGACGAAGATCATGAAAATCGGCGCCGTGGCGCTGGGGCTCCTGGCTTTGCCGAGCGTGGCGTTCGCGCAGGAGCGTCTCCGCGACGGCGCCCTCGGCGCGGTCGGCGGCGCGATCGTCGGCGGCCCGGTGGGCGCCGTCGCCGGCGGCGCCATCGGCTATACGCAGGGCCCGCGCATCTCCAACGCGTTCGACCGCCGCCACCGCTATTATCGTCATCGTCACTATTATCGCCGCGATCACCGCTACTGAACGGCGCTATTCCGCGGCTTCCGCCAATCGCGGGGCGGACCAGCGCAGGACCGGCTGCCGGGCGGCGCGCGTCTCGTCGAGACGTCGCCTCGGCGCCAAGACCGGCGCCTGCAAGAAGCGGTCGCGTTCGCCGCATGCGACTTTCGAGGCGAGATCGCGCATCGTTGCGATGAACAGGTCGAGCGAGACTTTTGACTCGGATTCTGTCGGCTCGATGAGCATCGCCCCCGAGACGATGAGGGGGAAATACATCGTCATCGGATGATAGCCTTCGTCGATCATCGCCTTGGCGACATCGAGCGTCGTCAGGCCCGTTCCTTGCAGCCAGCGATCGTCGAACAGAGCTTCGTGCATGCAGAGCCGGTCGCCGAACGGCGAGGAGAGGACGTCGGCGAGCCCGGCGCGGACATAGTTGGCGTTGAGCACCGCGTCCTCCGAGGCCTGCCGCAAGCCATCGCCGCCATGCGACAGCATGTAGGCGAGCGCCCGCACGAACATGCCCATCTGTCCGTGGAACGCGCAGAGACGGCCGAAGCTTTGCTCCCCGGCCGTTTCGACGAGACGCAAGCCGGTCGCGTCGCGGCTGAGAGTGGGCGCCGGCGCAAAGCGCGCGAGCCGCTGCGACAGCGCGACCGGACCCGCGCCCGGGCCGCCGCCGCCGTGCGGAGTCGAGAACGTTTTGTGGAGATTGAGGTGCATGGCGTCGACGCCGAGGTCGCACGGCCGCACCTTGCCCATCAGCGCGTTGAAGTTAGCGCCGTCGCAGTAAAAGTACGCGCCCGCCGCATGGATCGCCTCGGCGATCGCCACGATGTCGCGCTCGAACACGCCGCAGGTGTTCGGATTGGTCAGCATGATCGCCGCAACGTCGGGGCCGAGCGCCGCGCGCGCCGCGTCGGCGGAGATCGTGCCGTCCTTCTGGGCCGGGACCGGGCGCACGGAAAAGCCGATCAGCGCCGCCGTCGCCGGGTTGGTCCCATGCGCGCTGTCGGGCGTCAGCACCACGCGGCGCGTCGCCGCCTCGCCGCGCGCCTCGATCGCGGCGCGGATCGCCATCATCCCGCAAAGTTCGCCGTGGGCGCCCGCTTTCGGCGGAAGCGCGACGGCGTGCGCGCCGGTGAGCGCGATCAGCCAGGTCGTCAACGTTTCCATCAGGTCGAGCGCGCCGGGGATCGTCGATTGCGGCTGCAGCGGATGAATGTCCGCGAAGCCCGGCAGCCGCGCCATGGCCTCATTGAGCCGCGGGTTGTGCTTCATCGTGCAGGAGCCGAGCGGATAGAGCCCGGCGTCGATCGAGTAGTTCTTCTGCGACAGTCGCACGTAGTGCCGCATCGCCTCGGGCTCGCTGAGGCCGGGCAGACCGATCGCCTCTTCGCGCGCGAGGCCGCCGAGTCGCGGGGCGACCGACGGCGCGTCTTCGATGTCGACGCCGGTCGCCTCGAGCCGGCCATGCTCGAAGATCAGCCCCTCTTCCATCTGCAGCGCGCGATGGCCGGTGAAGGTCCGCGCGTCGGGGCGCGGCGCGGGAGCCGGCAAGGTCGGTCGGCCTTCGCGATTCATGACAAAGCTCCTTCGAGCGCGCCGACGAAAGCGGCGCGGTCCTCGCCGAGATTGACCTCGGTGTTGGCGACGACGATGAGGTCGTCGAAGCCGGCGTCGGGCAGAAGCCGCGCGACGGGAACGCCGCCAAGCACGCCGCGCGCCGCCATGTCTTCGATGATCGCCGTCGCGTCGCCGCGCACGCGGATGGTGAATTCGTTGAAGAAGCTTTCGTTGAGGACCTCGACGCCGGGCACGCGCGCGAGCGCGTCGGCGAGCAGGACCGCGTTGGCGTGATTGAGGCGCGCGAGGCGGCGCAGGCCCGTCTCGCCGAGCAGGCTGAGATGAATCGAGAAGGCGAGCGCGCAGAGACCGGAATTGGTGCAGATGTTGGAGGTCGCCTTCTCGCGGCGGATGTGCTGCTCGCGCGTCGAGAGCGTCAGCACGAAGCCGCGCCGGCCCGCGGCGTCCACCGTCTCTCCGGCGAGGCGGCCCGGCATCTGCCGCACCAGCGATTGCCGCGTGGCGAAAAGGCCGAGATAGGGGCCGCCGAAATTCAGCGCATTGCCGATCGACTGGCCCTCGCCGACGACGATGTCGGCGCCCATGGCGCCGGGCGCGCGCAAGGCGCCGAGCGAAACCGCTTCGGTGAAGACCGCGATCAGCAGCGCGCCCTGCGCGTGGCAGGCTCTGGCGATCGGCGCGAGGTCGCGCACGTGGCCGAACACGTCCGGACTCTGCACGACGACGCAGGAGGTCGCGGCGTCGATGGCGGCGATCGGATCGTCGCAGCCGCGCGGATCGGGCGCGACCGAGACGACGGCGTCGTTCGCCATGCGCCCCATCGTGCGCACGATCTCGGCGTAATGGGGATGCAGGCCGCCCGAGAGGACGGCCTTGCGCCGCTTCGTCGCGCGATGCGCCATGAGCACGGCTTCCGCCGTCGCGGTCGACCCGTCGTACATGGAGGCGTTGGCGACCTCCATGCCGGTGAGCATCGCCACCTGGGTCTGAAACTCGAACAGCATTTGCAGCGTGCCCTGCGCGATCTCCGGCTGATAGGGCGTGTAGCTCGTCAGGAACTCGGAGCGCTGGATCAGATGATCGACGCTCGCCGGGATGTGGTGCTTGTAGGCGCCGCAGCCGACGAAGAAGGGGACGCTGGCCGCCGCGACGTTCTTCGTCGCCATGGCGGCGAGCGCGCGCGCCACCGCCGCCTCCGATTGCGCGCGCGGCAGAGCGAGCGGCGCGTCGAGCCGCTTGTCGGCGGGGATGTCGTCGAACAGCGCGTCGATGCTGGCGACGCCGATCGCGGCCAGCATATCCTGGCGGTCCTGAGCGGTGTGCGGGAGGTAGCGCATGGCGGCCCGCTCAATCGAGGGTGGCGAGGAAGGCGCGGTAGGCGCCCTCGTCCATCAGCGCATCGAGTTCGCCGGGATCGTTCACGCGCATCTTGTAGAACCAGCCGGCGCCGGCGGGCTCCTCGTTCACCGTGGCGGGATGGGCTTCGAGCGAAGCGTTGACGGCGAGGATCTCGCCCGAGAGCGGCGCGTAGACTTCGCTCGCCGCTTTGACGCTTTCGACGACCGCCGCCTGCTCGCCCCGCCTGAACATGGCGCCGACGGCGGGCAGTTCGACGAAGACGATGTCGCCGAGCGCCTCCTGCGCGTGGGCCGTGATGCCGACGACGCCGATGTCGCCGTCGAGACGGACGTATTCGTGATCTTTGGTGTAGCGCGTCTCAGCCATGCGGGTCTCCGGTCAGCGGCGGTAGGAATGGGGGACGAACGGCAGCGGCGCGACGCGGGCCGGCAGCGCCTTACCGCGCACGACAAGCAGCACGCGCGTTCCCGGCGCGGCCTGCGCCGCCGCGACGTAGCCCATGGCGAGCGGGCCGTTCAGCGACGGCCCAAAGCCGCCGGACGTGACGGTCCCGATCGCGCGGCCGTCGAGATCGACGATCGGCGTTCCCTCGCGGGCGGGGGCGCGGCCGTCCGGCGACAGGCCGACGCGTCGGCGCGCCGGGCCTTCGGCGAGTTCGCGCGCGATGCGCCCCGCGCCGGGGTAGCCGCCCTCCGCGCGTCTTCGCTTGCCGATCGACCAGGCGAGCGAGGCTTCGACGGGCGACGTCCTCGCGTCGATGTCGTGGCCGTAAAGGCAGAGACCGGCTTCGAGCCGCAGCGAATCGCGCGCGCCCAGCCCGATCGGCAAAACCTCCGGTTGGGCGAGCAGCGCGCGGGCCAGGTCTTGCGCATCCTCCGCGCGAATCGAAAGCTCGAACCCGTCCTCCCCCGTGTAGCCGGAGCGGGAAACCCAGCAGGCGACGCCGGCGACCGCGAACGAACGGGCGTCCATGAAGCGCATCGGGGGCGAAAGCGGAGCCAGCCGCGCGAGAACGTCGGCGGCTTTCGGCCCCTGCAGGGCGATCAGCGCCCGGTCCGGCAGGCGCGTCAGCCGGACGGCGTTCGGCAGCGCGACTTCGACATGGTCGAAGTCGAAGGCCTTACGCGCGGCGTTGACGACGAGCGTCAACTGCCCCGCGGCGTCCGGTTCGGCCGGACGCGTCGCCATCAAATCGTCGAGAACGCCGCCGTCCGCGTTGAGGAGCTGCGTGTAGCGCTGCCGGCCCGGCGGAAGGCCGATGAGGTCGGCGGGGCACAGCGCTTCGAGCGCGCTCGCCACGGTCTCGTAATCTGGTCCTGCAAGAAGCGCCTGGCCCATATGGGACACGTCGAAGAGGCCGGCGGCCGCGCGCGTGTGCAGGTGCTCCGCCAGCACGCCGGCAGGAGAGTGCAACGGCATGTCGTAGCCGGCGAACGGGACCATTTTTGCGCCGAGAGCGCGATGCAGCGCATGCAGCGGCGTGCGCGCGAGACCGGCGGGTTCGGCGGGGCTGGCTGACGGCATGACGGTTCCGGTTCATGGAGCGCGACGCATCGACACGCCGGCGAACCGGCCGATCGACACGCGCCCCCTCTGTCCGGTGACCTGAGAGATTTCCCCGCGCTAACGCGGGTTACGCCCGTCGGTGGGATGCGACGCCAGGCGCGCAACCGCTTTCCAGAGTGTCATTCCCCTTGCGGTCCGTGGGCCTGAGCGTTTCCGGGGCGGTTGCGCCTTCGGCGTCAGGGTGGGGTTTATCCCACCCAAACTCTCCCGCAGGGTTCGGCTGACGCGCTGAATCAACCAGCCGCGGAGCGCGAAGTCAATGGGCGGCGCCGCACATTCGCCGGGAGAGTGGGACATAAGTGGGTTTTATCCGAAGCGATTGGAACACGCTTCACAAGGCGACCGCGCTCCCAATAAGGGGTCGTGAACGGCGACACGCGGCCGCCGTTCGACCGGATCGAGTCAGTGCTTGGATGTCTTACCGGCGTTTGGGCCCGCCCCAAGATCAGCTCCGGTTATCGGATTCGAACTTGGGTCGGAGTGCGTCCGCTTCGCCATCGCCGCCGAAATTTTTTGGTCGGCTTTCGTCATGTGGACGGTGGCGGTGCCAGCGCCGCCGTCGAGCGGCAAACTGCCTTCCACATCATCGAGCTTCGTCCACTGCTCTCCCGTATTCCACGGACCTTCGGCGTCGCCTTCACCTTGCGAGGTGTTGACGTACAGGTCGGCGAACTGGGGATAACCGGGCAGTTTTCCGGCCGGGAAGTTGGGCTCGATCGCATAAAGCGCCTTCTCAAACGACTTTTGGTGGGCGACTTCGCGGGTCATCAAAAAATTGAGCGCGTCCTTGACGCCAGCGTCGTCGGTCACATTGATGAGCCGCTCGTAGACGATCTTGGCGCGGCTCTCGGCCGCGATGTTGGAGCGCAGATCGCAAGCCGGATCGCCGACCGAATCGATATACGCGGCCGTCCACGGCACGCCCGACGAATTGCACAACGATGGGCCGCCGCCAAACAAAAGCGCTTGCGTGTGGCTGTTCCCGCCGGAGTTCAGCGACTGGTAAAGGTCGGCTTCAACCATGCTGGCTTCTGCAAGCTTCGCTTTGATGCCCTTGTTGAGCATGGCGACAATGCTGCCGATAATCTCCAAATGGCTCAGTTCCTCCGTCGCGATATCGAGGAGCAAGTCCTTCCGTCCAACGTCATCTTCGGCAATGCCCTGCGTAAAATAGCGCATGGCGGCTGCAAGTTCGCCTTGCGGGCCGCCAAATTGTTCGAGCATGAAGCTTGCGAGAACGGGGTTCGTTTCGCTAACGCGAACAGTGTATTGAAGTTTTTTATTATGCATAAACATGCGGTCACCCTTGATAACTGATCGTAGAACAATGCGCCGGACCTTCAATTGTTCGACGCGACGCCGAAATCGAGGATTGCTCCGCCTCGATTAGGAGCGGCCCGCGACGCTTCCCTGACGTAGCTTCATTCGGGCCACAAGCCCGGCAGTTTGGCTCCCGGGACGGATCGCCCCCGGCAATGCCGATACGGCCGGTTATGCCCCGAAGCCCGGGAACCGTGCGAAGAGCTTGAAGCGGATGGGACGGCATAGCAGCGTGAGGGATCGTCTTCCGAACAGCGGAGACCGCAATCGGGATCAGGCGGCTCCGAGCGCAGCTACCGGGCGCGGCGGCGCGCCGTTTTGCGCGGCGCCGCCGGCGCGGCCCCGCCGCCCTGATCGAAGCCGACGTAGATCGAATAATCGCTGTCGGCCTGCCTGCTGATGAGCGGCAGCGTCAGCGGCTCGGTCACGAAGGCGAACGACGCGCGGCCCTCGCCGGGCGCGATCGTCGCCTCGACGGGGATCGTCCGCGTCAGCGCCGGCTGCAGGTCGCTTTCGCGCCGGACGACGATCTTCAGCGGCACGCGGAACGCGCCCGGGCCGCCGGCCGGGCCGGCCGTGACGTAGCCGGACACGCCGAGGCGGATGGTCAGCGTGTCGCCGCGCCCGACGCATTCGCGGGAGAGATCGCCGAAGGAGAATTGGTAGCGCACCTTGTCGCTGGTCTTTTCGGGGCCGGCGTAGGCGCGGTAAGCAGCTTCGCCCTCCGAGACCTGGAGGATCGGGCAGTCCACGTCGACGGTTCGGTCCCGAGGTTGCGCCGACGGCGCCTTCGTCGAGTTGAAGGCGAAGATGTTGCCGATCGTACTCGCGGGATCCTCGCCTTTGGCGCCGCAGCCCGCCAGGCCGACGGCGGCGCAGATGGCCGCCACGACGCCCCGCCGTCTGCATCCTGTCCCTCGCATCGCCCTCTCCCTTCGCCGCGCCCAGACGGCGGCCTTGACCGGAGCGGTCTTATAGTCGGCGTCGCGAGAGGCCGCCAGTCGCCGCCGTCACGGCAGCTTGGCGAAACCATCCTTGAACCCGTCGAGCGACATCGGGATGCCAATGCCTTCTTCTGGCGTGTTGAACACGATGAAGGTCGCGGTTTTCCCCGAGCCCATCTGGTCGATGAGCTTGTCCTCCATAACGACTTCGGCGACGCAGCCTGAACTCAGGCAGCGCACGAAGCCGGCGCGGCCGACGTCGGTCTGATCGATCTTGAGCCCCAAGCCGGCGGGGAGCAGCACGCCCAATTGCGTGATGACGCGCAGCAGCCGCGACTTGCCGTCGGCCGTCTTGAGCACGATGACGACAAGGTTGACGTTCGGCTTGTCCTCGGCGGCGATCGACTGGATCAGCGCGCATTGCTCGCGGCTCGCGCCGGGCGGCGTCTCGCAGCGCATTTCCCAATCGCCGAACTTGCTTTTTACGGCGCCCTGCGCCTGCGCGGCCGACGCCAGCGCCGCTCCGCCCACGATCGCGAGCGCGACGGAATAGGCCGCGCTCGCCCTGAATCGCCGCCGCGCCGTTCCGGCGGCGCCTGGAGACCATCGTCGCAACGGCATGGATCGTGCCGACCATCGTTCGGACATGAGCTCTCCTGGATCGGCGCGCCGATCGGTCCGCCGCGTCAACGGCTCCTGGCGCCTAGCACACGGCGGCGACCTGTCAAGGCGAGCGGCGCCGCAGGCCGCGCGCGAGGCGCGGATCGCGCGCCTTTATGTCGCGGCGGCGGCGGCGGGACCGCGTGTTGCTATCCCCCTGCGATTGTGGTTTCCACTCCGCCTGGGTCCGCCTGGGGAAGAGGCGGCAGCGCCCTTCTCGACGGATCGGGCGTCGCGGTCGAGCATCAGGCCGGTTCGCCGGCGCGCCAGGAGCGGTGACGAAACATGATCTTGCGCAACATCGCCAAGCGTTGGACGACGGCGGCCCTGGGCGCGGGCGTCGCGGTGTCGCTGGCGAGCGGCGCGGCGTTCGCGCAATCCTACGGCCATGCCGAGCCGGGCGAGATCAATTTCCAGGGCGCGGTGACGCCGATCGCCGAAGAGATTCACGCCCTGCATTTCGAAGTTCTGATCATCATCACGCTGATCACCCTGCTCGTGCTCGGGCTGCTCGTCTACGTGATGGTTCGCTTCAACGAGAAGGCCAACCCCACCCCCTCGCGCACCACGCACAACACGCTGATCGAGGTCGCCTGGACGATCCTGCCGGTGCTCGTCCTCGTCGTCATCGCGATCCCATCGTTCCGTCTCCTGACGCATCAGTTGACGATCCCGCCGTCCGACATGACGCTGAAGATCGTCGGCAAGCAGTGGGAATGGTCGTACGAGTACCCGAAAGACCAGGGCGGCTTCGATTTCCTCTCGGTCATCAAGGACGACAAGGACCTCAAACCCGGCGAGTTGCGCCAGCTCGCGGTCGATAACGAGGCCTATGTCCCGGTCAACAAGACCATTGCGCTGGAGGTCACGTCCGATCCGACCGGCGTCATCCACTCCTTCACCGTGCCGTCCTTCGGCGTTCGCATCGACGCCGTGCCCGGACGCCTGAACACGTCGTGGTTTAAGGCGGACCGCGAAGGAATCTACTACGGCCAGTGCTCGAAGCTGTGCGGCAAGGATCACGCCTTCATGCCGATCGCCATTCGCGTGGTGAGCGAAGAGGCCTATAACGCATGGCTCGCCGACGCCAAGCAGAAATACGCGGCGGCGCCGTCGAGCAACGATTTCGCATCGAATGCAGCCGCCGCGCGCTGACCGCCGCGCCTCGCAACGAACACATCATTCAGGACGCAACATCGATGGCTTCGACCGCCGCCTACGCCTCCGACCGTTCGCATGACGACCATTCGCATGACGACCATCCGATCCCGCACGGGTGGCGGCGCTACATGTGGTCGACGAACCACAAGGACATCGGCACGCTCTACCTGATCTTCGCGATCGTCGCGGGGATCATCGGCTTCCTGCTGTCCTTCGCCATCCGGCTCGAGCTCCAGTTTCCAGGCATCCAGATTTTCCCCGGTCTCGCCTCGGTGCTGTCGGGCGACGGGTCGCTCGACGCCGGCAAGAACCTCTACAACGTGTTCATCACCGCGCATGGCGTGATCATGATCTTCTTCATGGTCATGCCGGCGCTGATCGGCGGTTTCGGCAACTGGTTCGTGCCGCTGATGATCGGCGCGCCGGACATGGCCTTCCCGCGCATGAACAACATCTCGTTCTGGCTGCTGCCGGCCTCGTTCTCGCTGCTGCTGATCTCGATGTTCGTCGACGGGTCGCCGGGCTTCAAGGGCTTCGGCGGCGGCTGGGTCCTGTATCCGCCGTTCTCCTCGACCGCGGGCACCCCCGGCGCGTCGATGGATTTCATCATCCTCTCGCTGCACCTCGCCGGCGCGTCGTCGATCCTCGGCGCGATCAACTTCATCACCACGATCTTCAACATGCGCGCGCCGGGCATGACGCTGCACCGGATGCCGCTGTTCGCCTGGTCGGTGCTGGTGACCGCCTTTCTTCTGGTGCTGGCGTTGCCGGTGCTGGCGGGCGCGATCACCATGCTGCTGACGGACCGCAACTTCCACACGACGTTCTTCGATCCGACCGGCGGCGGCGACCCGATCCTGTTCCAGCATCTGTTCTGGTTCTTCGGCCACCCGGAAGTCTACATCCTGATTCTTCCCGGTTTCGGCATCGTCAGCCACATCGTCTCGACCTTCTCCCGCAAGCCGATCTTCGGCTATCTCGGGATGGCCTACGCGATGGTGGCGATCGGCGTCGTCGGCTTCGTCGTGTGGGCCCACCACATGTATACGGTCGGCCTGTCGCTCAACACGCAGCGCTACTTCGTCTTCGCGACGATGGTCATCGCGGTGCCGACCGGCGTGAAGATCTTCTCCTGGATCGCCACCATGTGGGGCGGCTCGATCTCGATGCGCGTGCCGATGCTATGGGCGGTCGGCTTCATCTTCCTGTTCACGGTCGGCGGCGTCACCGGCGTCGTGCTCGCGAACGCCGGCATCGACCGCGCGCTGCACGAGACCTATTATGTCGTGGCGCATTTCCACTACACGATGTCGCTCGGCGCCGTGTTCACCATCTTTGCGGGCTTCTACTACTGGTTCCCGAAAATGACGGGCTACATGTACAACGAGACGCTTGGAAAGTGGCACTTCTGGCTGCTCTTCATCGGCGTCAACGTGGTGTTCTTCCCGCAGCATTTCCTCGGCCTCGCCGGCATGCCGCGCCGCTACATCGATTACCCGGACGCTTACGCGCTGTGGAACTTCGTGTCCTCGGTCGGCGCCGAGATCACGGCGGTGAGCCTGCTGGTGTTCCTCTACGTCGTCTGGGAAGCCTTCGCGAAGAAGCGCGTCGCCGGCGACAATCCCTGGGGCCCCGGCGCGACGACGCTCGAATGGACGCTGCCGTCGCCGCCGCCGTTCCATCAATACGAAACCCTGCCGCGCGTCACGGGCGGCGATCACTGAGATCGACGCGAGGGGACGTCGCGTCTTCTCGCGGTCGGCAGTCTGGACGTTTGACATGAGCTTTGTGAGCGACGGGGACCAGCTTCTCGCCTCGTCAGCGACGGCGTCCCTCGCGGAGCCGAGGGACTATTTCGCGCTGATGAAGCCGCGCGTGATGTCGCTCGTCGTCCTCACCGCGCTCGCCGGGCTGATGATCGCGCCGGGCCACATGCATCCGGTCGTGGCCTTCGCGTCGCTGCTCGCGATCGCCGTCGGGGGGGGCGCCTCGGGCGCGCTCAACATGTGGTACGACGCCGACGTCGACGCGCTGATGACGCGCACGCGGCGACGGCCGGTGCCCGCCGGCCGCATCGCGCCGAAGCAGGCGCTGGCCTTCGGCCTCATCCTGTCCGGCTTCTCGGTGGTGACGCTCGCCGTCGTCGCCAATTACCTGGCGGCGGGGCTGCTCGCCTTCACGATCTTCTTCTACGCCGTGATCTACACGATGTGGCTGAAGCGCTCGACGCCGCAGAACATCGTCATCGGCGGCGCAGCGGGCGCGTTGCCCCCGGTCGTCGCCTACGCCGCGGCGACGGGCTCGATCGGCCTCGAGAGCCTCACGCTGTTCGCCATCATCTTTCTCTGGACGCCGCCGCATTTCTGGGCGCTGGCGCTCGTCAAGTCCGGCGAGTACGGCCGCGCCGGCGTGCCGATGATGCCGAACGTGAAAGGTCCCGACCACACGCGGCTCGAGATCCTCGCCTATACGATCGTGGTGGCGCCGCTCGGCGTCGCGCCATGGCTGCTGGGGTTCGCCTCGAACGTGTACGGCGTCATCGCCGCGCTCGGCGGCGTCGCCATGCTGGTCTACGCCCTGCGCGTCTACACCCGGCGCGAGGGCGATGCGGCGAACCGCGCCGCGATGCAATTGTTCGGCTTTTCGATCCTCTATCTCTTCGCCCTCTTCCTGACGATCGTCGCGGAGAACGCCGCGTCGGCGCTGCTCGCCCATGCCGGTTGAGACGATGGCCATCGACCCGCGGCCCGAGCGTCCGTTGGCGCCGTTGAGCGAACGCGCGGCGAAAAGCCGCCGCGCGCGCAACATCGCGATCGGCCTCGGAATCGGCCTTCTCGTCGTGCTCTTCTACGCGGTCACCATCGTCAAGCTGGCGCCCGGCATCCTTCCATCGGGCTCGTGAGGCCGCGATGAACGATGCGCATCCGGCGAGGCGCGGCAGGCAAGGCGCGATCGCCTGGTCGATCGCCGGTCTCGTCGCGGCGATGACCGGCCTCTCCTTCGCCGCCGTGCCGCTCTACAAGGAATTCTGCCAGCGCACCGGCTACGGCGGCGCGACCCAGGTCGCGGAGAAGCCGTCGGCGACGCGCGGGACGCGGCTGATGACCGTGCGGTTCGACACCAACATCTCAGCCGGCCTGCCGTGGCGGCTGACGCCCGAGACGCCCGCCGTCACGGTGCAGACCGGCGAGACGAAGACCGTGTTCTTCAAGGCGACGAACCTGTCCGATCGTCCGACGGCGGGGGTCGCCGGCTACAACGTCAGCCCGGACCAGTCCGGATCCTACTTCAACAAGATCGCCTGCTTCTGCTTCAACGAGGAGAGGCTCGGCCCCGGCGAAACGCAGGAATGGCCGGTGGTCTTCTATCTCGACCCGGCGCTCGAAGCCGACGAGACGATGCGTGGCGTGAGCAGCGTCACGCTGTCCTACGTGCTGTATCCGGCGCGTGAAAACCAGACCGCGGCGACCGCGACGCGGAAATTCTAGGGGCGACCAACCGTCGCCTTGACCGGCGGCGCCGATGCGAAGACAAGGGCGGCGAACGCCGAGGCGAGAAGGACGACACCATGGCGGACGGCCACGCGAAACCCAATCACGACTACCATCTGGTCGAGCCGAGCCCGTGGCCGCTGCTCGGCTCCATCTCCGCCTTCGTGATGGCGGTCGGCCTGATCATGTGGATGAAGGGCCTGGCGATCGGCGGTCTGCATCTCGGCCCCTATGCCTTCGGGGCCGGCGCCATCGGCGTGCTCTACGTGATGGCGGCGTGGTGGACCGACGTCATCAAGGAGGCGGAGCACGAGGGCTTCCATACGCGCGTCGTGCAGATCAGCCACCGCTACGGCATGATGCTGTTCATCGCCTCGGAGGTGATGTTCTTCGTCGCCTGGTTCTGGGCCTTCTTCGACGCAAGCCTGTTCACCAACGAGGCGATCGAGCAGGCGCGCCAGCAGTTCACCGGCGGCCAATGGCCGCCGAAGGGCATCGAGGCGATCAACCCCTTCGAACTGCCGCTGCTCAATACGCTCCTGCTGCTGACCTCGGGCACGACGATCACCTGGGCGCATCACGCGCTGCTGCACAACGACCGCGCCTCGGTCAAATTCGGCCTGATCCTAACGATCCTGCTCGGCATGACCTTCACCAGCGTGCAGGCCTACGAATATCTGCACGCGCCGTTCGGCTTCAGGGATTCGATCTACGGCGCCACCTTCTTCATGGCGACCGGTTTCCATGGCGCGCATGTGATCATCGGCACGATCTTCCTCATCGTGTGCCTGGCGCGCGTCTACGCCGGCCACTTCACGCCGACGCATCACCTCGGCTTCGAATTCGCCGCCTGGTACTGGCACTTCGTCGACGTGGTCTGGCTGTTCCTGTTCTCCTGCATCTACGTGTGGGGCGCCTGGGGCGCCGCGGTCGAAGGCGCGGCCGGCGGCTGACGCTCACGCCGCCGCGCGTTGCGCAATCAGGCGGCGCAGGAACGCGTCGAGGTCGTCCGTCACGTAGTCGACGTGGTCGGGAATGTCGTGCGCGATCTCCCACGGTTCGCGATGATCGACCTGCCCGCGCCGCGGCTCGACGAGCGTGGTGATCATGCCATGACGGTGCGGCGCTTCGAGGTTATGGACGATGTCTTCGAACATCGCCGCGCGCGCCGGATCGACGGCGTGGCGTTCGAAGAACTTGAGATAGGTCGCCTCCGCGGGCTTCGGCAGATAGGCCGCCGCGGCGATGTCGAACACGTCTTCGAAGAGATCTTGCAACCCGAGCCGCTCGGTCGTTTTCAGAGCGTGGTCGCGCGAACCATTGGTGAGGATGAGTTTGCGGCCGGGCAGCGCGCGGATCGATTCGGCGAGCGCGTGGTTCGCCGCGAGGTCGGACCGGTCGATGTCGTGAACGAAGGCCAGGAACGCGCCCGCTTCGACGAGTCCTTCCTGCATCAGCCCGCTCAGCGTCGTCCCATAGCGGCGATAATAGAATTTCTGCAGCGCGCGCGCCGAGATCGCGTCGAGCCCGAAGAGATCGGCGAGGAACAGCGTCATGCGATCGTCGATGCGCGGCCACAGATCGCTGCTCGCCGGATAGAGCGTGTTGTCGAGGTCGAAGACCCAGGTGTCGACCTTGGCGAAGCGCGCGATGAGGGCCGCGTCCGCCGCGTTGGCGGTCATCGCGTGATCAGCGTTCCCGCGCCGCCGTCGGTCAGGAGTTCGACGAGCACCGCATGCGGCGCTTGCCCGTCGAGGATGACGACGCCTTCGACGCCGCGCTCGATCGCGTAGATGCAGGTTTCGACCTTCGGGATCATGCCGCCGGTGATCGTGCCGTCGGCGATCAGCGTGCGGATTTGGCTGACGCTCAATTGCTTGATCAGCGCCTTGTCCTTGTCGAGCACGCCCGGCACGTCGGTGAGAAAGAGCAGGCGCTTGGCCCGCAGCGCGCCGGCGATCGCGCCGGCGAAAGCGTCGGCGTTGACGTTGTAGGTCTCGCCGTCCGCGCCTTGGCAGACCGGCGCGAGGACGGGGATCAACTCGCGGCCGAGCACCTGGTCGAGCACGGTCGTGTCGACGCGCGACGGCTCGCCCACGAAGCCGAGGTCGACCTCGACCTCGCGCCGCGACTCGGGATCGATGATCGTGCGCGTCGCCTTGACCGCGGTGACCATGCCGCCGTCCTTCCCGCAGAGCCCGATAGCGCGGCCGCCCTCGTTGTTGATGAAGCCGACGATCTGCTTGTTGATGAGCCCCGCGAGCACCATCTCGACGATCTCGACGGTCGCTTTGTCGGTGACGCGCAGCCCCGCCTGGAATTCGGATTTGATCCCGAGCTTGGTCAGCATCGCGCCGATCTGCGGACCGCCGCCGTGCACGACGACCGGGTTGACGCCGGATTGTTCGAGTAGAACCATGTCGCGCGCGAAGCTCTTGGCGACGTCCTCGCCGCCCATCGCGTGGCCGCCGTATTTCACGACGATCGTCGCGTCGTCGTAGCGCAGCATGTGCGGCAGCGCCTGCATCAGGATTTCGGCCTGGCGTTGCGGGCTGTCGTCGCCAAGATCAGTCATCGGGCGCCTCAACTCGGTTGCGCCGGGTTCTAGCCCGGCGAGTCTTCGATCTCAATGCGCGGTCGGCGCGCGCTCAGGCGCCGCGTTCGGCGAGCAGGCGCGCGACGGCGGCGCGCAACTCCGCCACGCCCTCGCCCGTCCGCGCCGAGGTGAAGAGCGTGTCGGGGAACGCCGCAGGCCGCTTCGCCAATGCCGTCCGCGTCGCCTCGACCCGCGCCTCGCGCGCGGAGAGCTTGACCTCGTCGCGCTTGGTCAGGACGACCTGATAGGAGACGGCCGCGCGGTCGAGATGATCCATCATTTCGACGTCGGGGTCTTTGAAGCCATGACGCCCGTCGACGAGCACGAAGACGCGGGCGAGCGTCGCGCGGCCGGCGAGATAGGCTTGCATCAGCCGTGTCCAGGCGCCGACCTTCTCCTTGCCGGCGGCGGCGTAGCCGTAGCCCGGCATGTCGACGAGCCGTGCGCGCTCGGCGCCCGCCTCTCCGCCCAGCGTGAAGAAGTTCAGTTGCTGCGTGCGGCCCGGCGTGTGCGACACGCGCGCAAGCGTCGTGCGCCCCGTCAGCGCGTTGACGAGCGACGACTTGCCGACGTTCGAGCGGCCTGCGAAAGCGATCTCGAAGGGGCCCATCGGCGGCAGGTCGTCGGCGCGCGCGGCGGCCCAGATGAATTCGCTCGGGCCGGCGAACAGCTTGCGGCCGGCCTCGATGTCGTCGTCCGGCGCCGCGCGCCCGCCCATGGCGCGGCCTCCACCGGTCATTTGGCCGGCGCGCGCCGGAGCAGCTTGCCGAGGTTGTCGAACAACTCGATCTTCACGCCCGCGCGCTTCATGATGAGGCTCTGCTGCAAGACGGACAGCGTGTTGTTCCAAGTCCAATAGATGACGAGGCCGGCCGGGAAGGCGCCGAGCATGAAGGTGAAGATCACCGGCATCCAGGTGAACATCTGCTTCTGCACCGGGTCGGTCGGTTCGGGGTTCATCTTCATCTGCAGAAACATCGAGAAGCCCATGACGAGCGGCCAGATGCCGAGATCGAGGAACGAGCCGATCAGCGGGACATGGGTGGGATCGTAGGGGATCAGCCCGAACAGATTGAAGATATTGGTGGGGTCGGGCGCCGAGAGGTCGCGGATCCAGCCGAAGAACGGCGCCTGGCGCATTTCGATGGTGATGAAGATGACCTTGTAGAGCGCGAAGAAGACCGGGATCTGGATCGCGATCGGCAGGCACCCGGCGACCGGGTTCACGCCCTCGCGCTTGTAGAGCTCCATCATCTCCTGCTGCTGCTTTTGCTTGTCGTCGGGGAACCGCTCCTTGATCGTCGCCATCTGCGGCTGGATCGCCTTCATCTTCGCCATCGATCGATAGCTGCGGTTGGCGAGCGGGAAGAAGGCCGCCTTCACGAGCACCGTAACGGTCAGGATCGCGATGCCGAAATTGCCGACCACGTGAAAGATCAGATCGATCAGCTTGAACATCGGCTGGGTGATGAACCAGAAATAGCCCCAGTCGATCATCAATTCGAAGTTCTTGATCCCGTAGGTCTTCTGATAGCTGTCGATGATGCTGTTGACCTTGGCGCCGGCGAACACGCGCGTCGTCGCCTGCGCGGAGGCGTCCGGCGCGACGGTGAGCGCATCCTCGATGAGGTCGGTCTGATAGGTCTTCACGTCGCCGCCCGAGGCCGAGAAGCGGCCCTTGAACGATTTCGTCTGGTCGGGAATGACGACGACGGCCCAATATTTGTCGGTGAAGCCCAGCCAGCCGCCGACGCCGTCGAGGATGCGCGTGGCGTTGGTCTCCTTGAGAATGGCGTCGTAGGTGATTTCCTGCACGCGGGAGTCGCCGACGACGCCGAGATAGCCTTCGTGCAGCACGGCGTAGTTGGAGGTCTTCGGCCGCCCGTGGCGCGCCGTCAGCGCATAGGGGAAGACCGTCACCGGCGCCCCGCCCTTGTTCTCGACGCTGTCGGTGACGGTGAACATGTATTGGTCGTCGAGCGCGATGACGCGGTGGAAGATCAGGTTCGCGCCGTTGTCCCAGGTCAGCGTCACCGGCTTGCCGCTCGTCAGCGTGTCGCCGTCGGCGAGCCAGACCGTGTCGGCCTTGGGCGTCGCGAGCGTCGCGCCGGGCGCCGCGATGAAGCCGGTCTCGGCGTAATAGGGGCTCGGCGATCCCGTCGGCGACAGGAGCTCGATGGTGGGGCTGTTGGGATCGACGGTCTCGCGATATTTTTTCAGCGACAGGTCGTCGATACGGCCGCCCGTCAAGCTGATCGAGCCGAAAAGGTCCGGCGTATCGATCTTCACGCGCGGGCTTGCGGCGATGGCGGCGTCGCGGCTCGCGACCGATGTTTCCGAGGCCGGCGGCGGCGCCTGGCGCGCCGTCGGCGATTGCGGCTGCGTCGCGGGAGACGGCGACGCGCCGTTGGGCGCCGCGGGGGCGCTCTGGTTCTGCGTCTGCGCGACCGTGTCGTGCGCCTGCTGCAGCTTCGGTCCGGCGTAAAAATATTGCCAGCCGACGATCACGAGCAGCGAGAGCCCCATCGCCAGGAACAGATTTTTCTGGTCTTCGCGCATGACGCCCTCGAACGCTACGACGGCTCAGCGGCGCGCGCCGCCGGCGCCCCGCTGGATGGCCGCCTCGACCGGCGCGGATCGCGCGGCCGGGGTTGATGGATGGATTGGAAGGCGCGCGCGAGGTCCGCGCGCAGCGCCGCGAAATCGGCCGTCAGCGCATCGCGCTTGGCGAAGACGACGTAATCCTGTCCGGCGCGCCGGTCCGTCTCGCCCGCGAGCCGCAGCGCCGCCCGTAGCCGCCGCCGGATGCGGTTGCGTTCGACCGCGCCGCCGACCTGCCGCGTCAAGGTGAGGCCGACGCGCGCCGGCGCCGTATCGGCTTCGTCACGCAGCGCGCACTGCAAGGAAAAAGTCGCCGCGCCTTTGCGGACGCCTTTGGAGACGCGCTTGAATTCAGCGCGCTTGGTCAGACGGGCGAAGCCCCAACGCTCGGTCCGGTCGCGCGGCCGGCCGGATCGATCCGGGCCGTTCATGGGTCCACGAACCTCCCGTCCGGGAGCCTCGCCCTGTCAGGCGGAGAGCCGCTTGCGGCCACGCGCGCGCCGGGCGGCGATCACCTTGCGGCCGCCGACCGTGGCGATGCGCGCGCGGAAGCCGTGACGGCGCTTGCGCACGAGCTTGCTGGGCTGGTAGGTCCGCTTCACGGGGGTCGGCTCCGGTTGTTTCGAAACCCCGCGAGCGGCAAGGCCGTCTCAGCAGGATTTCGGTCAGGGATCGAGGCCGCCGGCCGGTTCGTCGGGAAGCGTCGAAGCGACGGCCAGGCGAACCGATAGCGCCGGCGGGCGCTGAAATCGTGCGGCCTTATACGGGCTGGCGCCGCGCCAAGTCAATGATTGCAGCCGCGCCGGCGACGATTTTCGCCGACGCTTCGGTGCGGTCGCGCCAGGCTTGGCCGCACCGCGCGCTTGCGGATCGGGCGACCCCTCGCTAGGAACGGGGGATGAACGAGGCGCGGATGATGGACCCGGAGGGCGCCGCGCCGCCGCGCGCCCCCGCCGCGCCGCGCGCGGTCCGCTTCGGTCTCAGCGGCCGCATCGTCGCCTTCATCGTCTTCTTCGTGACGCTCGCGGAAATCGCCATCTACGTGCCGTCGATCGCGAACTTTCGCGACAACTGGCTGCGCGACCGGCTGAGCGCGGCGAGCACCGCGGCGCTCGTCTTCGAGGCGTCGCCGGTCGATATGGCGCCCCCGGATCTCACGACCGCCATCCTCGCCAGCGTGGGCGCCAAGACGATCGTCTTAAAGACGGCCGACACGCGCCGCCTGCTGGCGGTCTCCGACATGCCGCGCGGCATCGACGAATCGGTCGACGTGCGCTCGCAGACCGCGATGGCGTCGATTCTGGCGGCCTACCGCGCGCTGACGGCGCCCAACGGCCGCATCCTCCAGGTGGTCGGTCCCGCGCCGATGGGCGCCGAGTTCATGGAGATCACGCTCGACGAGACGCCGCTCCGCAAGGCGATGATCGCCTATTCGATCAACGTGCTCCTGCTGTCGCTGATCGTATCCGGGTTTGGCGCCGCTCTCGCCATGCTGGCGCTGCATCTGACGGTGCTGCGGCCGGTGCGCCGGCTGACCTCGAGCATCACCGCCTTCGGCGCCGATCCCGAGAACGCCACGCTGATCATCAGCCCGTCCGGGCGCCGCCACGAGATCGGCGTCGCGGAGGACGCGCTCGCGCTGATGCAGACCTCGCTCGTGCGCGAACTCGCGCAGGCCAAGCACCTCGCCGCGCTGGGGCTCGCCGTCGCCAAGATCAACCACGATCTGCGCAACATTCTCGCCTCGGCGCAATTGCTCTCCGACCGACTCGCCGAGCGCGCCGATCCGCTCGGGCGCAGCCTCGCCCCCCGCCTCGTGGCGACGCTCGACCGCGCCATCGCCTATTGCCAGTCGACGCTGACCTACGGCAAGGCGTCGGAGCGCGCGCCGCAGGTCTCGCGCGTGCGCCTCCAGGCGCTCGCCAACGACGCCGCGGAAGTCGCCTTTCCGCCGGATGGCGCGCGCATCGTCTTTCTCAACGAGGCGCCGGCCGACATCGAGGTCTGGGCCGATCCGGAGCAGGTGTTCCGCATCCTGCTCAATCTGATGCGCAACGCGCTCGACGCCTTCGCCGGCGCCGGACCGCGGCCCGGGCAGGAGCCGGCGGTGCGGCTGCGCGCCGCGATCGAGGGCGAGAGCGTCGTCGCGCTCCTCGACGACAGCGGCCCCGGCGTCCCGGCGCGGGCGCGCGAAAAACTGTTCGAGGCGTTCCAGGGCTCGGCGCGCGCCGGCGGCGTCGGGCTCGGTCTCGCCATCGCCGCCGACCTCAGCCACGCCAACGGCGGCGCGATCGCGCTTGCCGACGCGCCGGCGGACGGGCTTGGCGGCGCCTCCTTCCGCCTGACGCTGCCGCGCGCGAAGGCTGCGCCGCGCGCCAGCGTGCGGGCGTTTCGCCGCATCGAGGGGCGCCGACGGTAGCGCCGCGACGCGCGGCCTCGCGGTTGCCAACCGCCGGGCGACTCGCTAAACGAAACGCCTTGCCGGCTTGCCGGCCCGGACGGTCGCGCGGGCTCTGCGCCCGCACGCGTCCGGCGCGCGCCCGTAGCTCAGCTGGATAGAGCACCAGACTACGAATCTGGGGGTCAGGAGTTCGAATCTCTTCGGGCGCGCCATCTTTATCGACAACGTGAATAGCTTGGCCGCGGTCATGATCGTTGGCCTTCGGCAAGCTCGACCGCTTGTCCAAATAGGCGACTTGCTCAAGGCAAGCTGGAGCGGTCCGCCGGTCGTGCAGATCGATACCCTCGTTAGCGCAGCTTAGCGAGCCATTCTCGCTCCCGCGCGCCAAGCGGCCAGGTCGACAAGCTCGCCGGCGTCCGCCGACAACTCCGCCAGTCGCGCGTTCTCGGTCAAAATAACGACATTGCTTGCAGGCCATCGCGCATTGGGCACGATGATCGCTTCGTATTCATAGAAAAAGGCCGCTTCACCAATTTGCTGAGTGGTCGGGTATTCGCCGCCGCGCTCCACATAGGACAGGCGACCGTATTGCTGCATGTCGACGCCCAATGAAGCCAATCGGCCATCAGCCGACAAGTCGAGCGCTTTCGAGAGCCGCGCTTCGATGCGGTGGACGCGCTTGCGCGGCTTGGATGGAGGAATGGGCTGGCCGCGAGCGGCATGGAACCACGCCTCGGCAATCGCGCCGTTCCGTTCGCTCGACGTGTAAAGCGCGTCGAAAGTTCCATCATCCCAACGACCCCCGGCTCTGCCTGGCTGCAGCGGGTCGCGGCCATCGCTGACAACTCGCCAGAGTCGCGCCTCTAAGCTGACCGGGGTCTGAATCTCGAAGGCATCGAGCAATGCCTGGGGGCGTGGGGCGCGATGGCCAAGGCTCAAAGAAAGGCCTCAGCGTCAAGTCGATCCAGGATGGCTATGACCTCGGCGGTTTTGTCCGCAACGATCGAGTCAATCGCCCGCCGACCTTCCAGTTGCGGGTGCGGCAGATAGAGCCAAGTGCGCACCTCATCGGGCGTATAATACTCGTCGAGCCGGCTCACCACGTAATGCAACCGCGCGAGCAGTAGCTGCGTGTCGGCGCTCGGGACGTGCGAACCCGCTTTCCAACGATGGACAGTTGCCGATGAAACGTCCGCAAAATTAGCGATGTCCGTTCCCTTGAGGCCACCGCTCCCTTGCAAATTATCGATATAGCGTGCGACGGCAGTCATGCTCACCGTCTCCCGCCTGCGGATCGAACGCGCTCGGCAAAAGGCGCGGCCGGAACGCGCGGCTTATCGAGCCCGCGGACCGCATGAGGGTTTTCGGCGCCGCGGACGGTCGGTAAGGAAATCACGTTGGCCATAGGCCATCCTATCACATCGTTTTCATGACCGCCATTCCATGAAAACACAATGCGCGACCGTCATCTCAGAGGGTCGCCGGGCGTCAGCGGAGTCCTCGGCCACCCCTATCGTTATTGAACCTTGAAAATCGAATCCGAAAAGCCGCGCTCGGAAGGCGGTGCGCCTTGCTGCGCCTTGATGACGGCGATCGCCCCGAGCGAGGCCAATTGCCCGGCGCGCGCCATGTCGTCGAACGAATCGGGACCGCCGTTCGTGCTGGTCGTGACCCGGTCGCTGCTGCTCTGGTCCGGCGCGACCTGCGAGAAGATCGTGACGTTGCTCGACACCGGCGTCATGCAATAGGCCGGGCTGTTCGGCTGACCCCGCGATTGATGGCAGGACGCCCTCAACGAGATGCGCCGGCCGCCGCCGTCGACCGTCATTTCGGGATTGTAATCGAGCTTCCAACGGCCGCCCATGCGCCCGACCGCTGCCTTGACCTGGGCGTCCATGCTGGCGAAGTTGTAGCCGCCCTTGTAGATCATCACCTCCAACGCCGCAGTCCTTCCCCCGCGCGCGCCGTCGATCAACGCGGCGACGCAGTGGTAGAGCCAATCGTTCTGGGCGCCTCCGTTCAGACAATTGATCGGGCGGCTCATGCGAAAATCGATCGCCGGCTCGATCCCATGCGCCTGCAGCGCGCGCGCGAGATCGTCCGGACGGGAGGGGGCCAGCGATTGCGCGGACGCCGGTCGCCCTCCTCCCAACAGCGCGACCGCGCCCAGGATCATCGCGTTCCGATACAGGGTCCTCATGCCCGCCCCCTTCGTGTGAGTCTTGCCCGTAAAGCGCCCGAGACGGGCGGTCGTGCTTGGCGAACGAAGTTAAACGCGCGGCTGCCGCGGCGGCTATACCGGGAATCGCAGGCGTTTGAATCTTTTCAAACCTCCGACAGGATCGCCAGAAGGACGATCTCGCAGGCGGCGGCGAACGATCGATGGCGGAGAGGCGATCAGAGCGGCTTGCGTCCTTGCGGTACGGGAACCCGCGCGAAATAGGCCTCGATGCGGCGCGCGGCGTCGTCGGGCGCGGCCAAGGCGACGTAACCGTCGGGCCGGACCAGATAGGCCGCGTCGCGCTTCAATCCCGCGGCATGGGCGCCGTCGCCCCAGCCGAAGACGTGGACCGGCAGGGCGTGTCGCTCGCCGAACGCGCGCAGCGCCGGGGGCGCCTCGCCGTAGACATGGATCTGCCAGTCGAGCGAGCGCAGCGGCGCGAAATTGTTTTCGCCGCCCGCCCCGGTCCACGGCAGCCGGTCGCCCCCGGCGACGTGGCCCGCCTTGCCCTCGCTGAGCGGGCTGTCCTCATACTCGATCCGGATCTGGGACACGGTCTTGAAGGCCTCGCGGCGGGCGACGCTGACGCTGGACGCGACCATGCCGACCAGCGGCGCCACGATGCGCCGAACGGCCTCGCCCTTGAGGCCGGCGGCGATCATCGGCGTGAAGATCCGGTCGGTGGTGGCGACGAGCGCCCGGGCGAAGGCGATCCGCTCCGATTCGTAGCTGTCCAGCAGCGCCGGACCGGCGCGCCCGGTCGCGACATGCGCCAGCTTCCACCCAAGGTTGATGGCGTCGCCGATGCCGGTGTTCATGCCCTGGCCGCCAACCGGGCTGTGGATATGGCCGGCGTCGCCGAGCAGGAAGGCGCGACCGACGCGGAACTTGTCGGCGACCCGGTGATGCACCCGGTAGCGCGAGAACCAGTTGACCTCGACGACACGGACGCCGACCAGTTCCTCGACCTCCCGGCGCAGGTCTTCGAAGCCGAGGTCTTCCTTGGCCGCGAGCTCGGGAGGGACCAGACCGATCAGCCGGTGCATGCCGCTCATGCGCACGGGCAGCATCAGGGCGAGGAGGCGCTCGCCGAGGTTCATGTAAAGATCATTGTCCATCCGCCCTTCGAGGCGCACGTCGGCGACATAGAAGGGCTGTTCGTAGGCCGCGCCGCTGAAGCCCACTCCGGTCCCCGCGCGCACTTGGCTATGGGCGCCGTCGCAGCCGCAGAGATAGTCGAAGGCCGCGGTCTCGGTCCCGTTCGGTCCCTCGATCGTCGCCACCGCCTGCTTGTCGTCCTGCCGGAACGCCTTCAGCGCCGTTTCGCGCTCGACCGTGACGCCCAGCGCGCTCAGCTGGCGGACCAGCAGGCGCTCGTGAAGGTCTTGCGGGTAGGTCAGGATGAAGGGATAGGGACTGAGTCCCTTGCCCAGCTGGTCGAAGGAGACCCGCAGCGCCTCGCGGCTGTGGCCGGCGCGATCCCGCTCGCGCAGGTGGATGACGTCCGACGCGATGCCTTCGCCGATCACCTCGTCGGCGAAGCCGAACTGGGCGTAGAACTCCAGCGTGCGGGCGTGGACCGCCATGGCGCGGGACTGCTCGCCCGGACCCTTGGCCTGGTCGATAATCCGGAACGCCGCGCCCCGGCGGGCGAGGCTGATCGCCAGAACGAGGCCGGTCGGACCGGCGCCGGCGATCAGGATTGCGGCCTGCGGCATGAGGGCTCCTCGTCGCTCACCAACTACTATGACCCGAGGGTCATAAAAGCAATCGCAGATCTGACCTTTTGGCCGTTTTTGGATTGCGCTACGACGGCTGCATGAGGGAAGCGTCCCCCAAGACAGCGGAGCGTTCGGCGCGACGGCGCGGGCGGAGCCCCGCGAAGACGGCGTCCACTCGCCGCGCAATCCTGGACGCCGCACGCCGGCTGTTTCTCGAGCGCGGCCTGTCCGCGACGCGCGTCATCGACGTGGCGGACCGCGCCAGCCTCGCGAAGGGCACCGTCTACCTGCACTTCGCCGACAAGGACGCGCTCGTGGAAGCGGTGCTGCGCGAGGCGATCGGCGCGCCGCTGGCCCGTCTGCGCCTCGAGCCGATCGGCGACGACGAGAGCGTCAAGGCGTTCCTTCGCCGCGCCGCGCTGCCGTTCCTGCAGACGGTCGAAAGCGAGGGCGTCGCCGACCTCATCCGCCTGGTGATTCGGGAAAGCGCGACCTTCCCGCCCCTGCGTCGGATCTATCGGAGCATGGTGATCGACCCGATGTCGGCGTTCCTGCGTCGCCTTGCGGAGCGGGCGGCCGCCCGACGCGAGGCGCGGTCCGACGGGCTCGAGCGGTTCCCCCTGCTGCTCATCGCCCCGGCGTTGCTCGCGACGCTGTGGAACGGCCTCGCGGAGCAAGACCAGCAGCAGATGAGCGCGGCGCAGGCGTTCGACGCATTCCTGGATCTCGTCTTCGCATGACGATCCTCGCAACGAACGCGGGTGGACAGATCTGAATGCGCTGCGTTTGCGACCAGCTTGTAAAAGCTGCTTGCGCAGGACTCGTCGTCGCCGACGATCCTTTGACCCGCGTGGCGGATCTGCTAGCGTCGGCTATCAAATCGATTTGAAAGTCGGTAAATGGCGAGCGTACTGATCCGAAACGTCGACGCAATGTTGCACAAGCGCCTCAAGGCGAGCGCGGCTTCGCACCGACGATCGCTCGAGGAGGAAGCGCGCGAACTCCTGCGCGCCGCCGTCGCGCGCCGAGAGACTCGCCCGAGGGAAAATATCGCGGACATCGCCCTGCGATTGTTTGGTCCGGAACATGGTGCGGATCTGGACATCCCGCACCGGGGTAGCGCGCCGAAAAGTACGCCGCCCAATTTTTCTGGCGCGGCTTAGGGGCTGGGAGGGGTGATCCTGCTCGACACCAATGTCATTTCTGAGCTGGTCCGACCAACACCCGACTCCGCGGTTCTTGCCTATCTACGGACCTTGGCGCCGGAAACCGTGTTCACAGCGGCGGTATGCGAGGCCGAAATCCGCTATGGTCTCGCACGAATGCCAACGGGCCAACGGCGCGACCAACTGATCGTACGGATCGAGGCCTTGTTTGCAAGCGGTTTTGAAGATCAAGTCGTGCCATTCGACAGCGCGTGCGCCGCGCTATACGGCGAGATCAGAGCGAGCCGCGAGGCCGTCGGCAAGCCGATTGAGGTTGAGGACGCCATGATCGCTGCAACGGCCCGCGCACATGGCGCCGCCCTTGTCACGCGAAATGTGAGTGATTTCGTGGACTGCGACACGACCGTGATAAACCCTTGGAACGTTGAATGACGCACAAGCGAATTCCGTTCACCCGGCTGCTCACGGGTCGCGCTCGGAAACTTGTTGCCTTCATAAGCTTTCCTTCGTGGCGCGCCCCGATTCTGGCCTGGTGACGCGCCCGCCGTCAGCCGGTCCGCCGGCTCAACCGGCGAGTAGCGCTTCGATATCGCCCTTCAACGCCTCCGGCTTGGTCGTCGGCGCGTAGCGCCCGGCGACCGACCCGTTGCGGTCGACCAGGAACTTGGTGAAGTTCCATTTGATGGCCTTCGAGCCGAGCAGGCCGGACTTCGACGCCTTCAAATACCGATAGAGCGGATCCGATCCCTCGCCGTTCACGTCGATCTTGGCGAACATCGGGAAGCTCACGTCGTATGTCCGCGAGCAAAACGCCGCGATGTCGGACGCCGAGCCCGGCTCCTGACGGCCGAACTGGTTGCACGGGAAGCCCAGCACCGCGAAGCCGCGCGGGCTCAACGCCCGATGCAATTGCTCCAGGCCCGCATATTGCGGGGTGAACCCGCACTGGCTCGCGGTGTTGACGATCAGCAGGACCGTCCCGCGAAAGCGCGCGAGCGGCGCCTTCTCGCCGGACAGCGCATGCGGCGCGAAATCGTAAATTGTCGCCATTTTGGAACTCCGAAGGAAGCGGTCCATCGCGAAGCGATAGACCGAACGGCCGCCTCCAACCAGACGGCGACGGTCGGCGGCCGAAAATAGGATTTGCCCGATACAATCGATTGAGCGACGCTCATGCCGGAAGCGGGGCCAAGGCGCGCCGCCAAAGAGATCGAAACGACAGTCGGAGAGGAACGATGGAACCGAAGGCCTACGAGAACATCAAGATCGAGAAGGCGGACGGCGTCACCTGGCTCAGCATCAACCGCCCGGAAAAACGCAACGCCATGAGCCCCGGCGTTCATTTCGACATGGAAGACGCGTTGACGCATCTCGCCGTCGACGCCGACACGCAGGTCCTCGTCCTGACGGGCGCGGGGGAGGCCTTCTGCGCGGGTCAGGACCTGAAAGCCTATTTCCGGGCCAACGAGGACAACGCCGTCGAGCGCCGGCGCGCCGGCCTCGCAAGCCATCATTGGCGCTGGGAGCAATTGTCGCGATTTCCCAAACCGACGATCGCGATGGTCAACGGCTATTGCTTCGGCGGCGCCTTCACGCAGCTCTGCGCCTGCGATTTCGCCATCGCCAACGAAGCGGCGATCTTCGGCCTTTCCGAAGTCAACTGGGGCATCATTCCCGGCGGCGTCGTCTCCTGGAACGTCGCAAAGATGCTGATGCCGCGCCACGCGATGTACTACGCCGCGACGGGCCGCACGTTCGACGGCAAGCGCGCGGAAGCGATCGGCCTCGTCAACAGCGCGGTCCCCAAGGCGCGGCTGCGGGAGGAAACGCTCGACCTCGCCAAGGGCCTGATGGCGCTCAATCCCGGCGTGCTTCGCTACACGAAGGAAGCGATCCGCGCCGTCGCCGACATGGACGTCGAGACCGCGCGCGACTACCTGCAGGTCAAGCAGGATTCGCTGGCTCGCGCCGACAAGGAGATCGGCGGGCGCGTCGGCATGAACAAGTTCCTCGACGACAAATCCTATCGGCCCGGCCTCGGCCCCTACCAACGCTGAACGTCTTGGCGCTGCGCGGCGTTGCGGCGCGACCTCGCCGGTCTCATAGAAACACGGAGGAAAACGCGACATGCCAAGCGGCGAGCTCGGGGCGCTGACCGGACTGAAGGTGGTCGAACTCGGCACCATGATCACTGCGCCGCTCGCCGCGATGATGCTGGCGGACTTCGGCGCGTCCGTCGTCAAGATCGAACATCCTCTCGGCGGCGATCCCTTTCGCCGCACGGTCGGCGGCGATTACGGTCCGAACTTCGTCGCCTACAACCACAACAAGCGCAGCCTGAAGCTCGATTTGCGTCGGCCGGAGGGGCGCGAGGTTTTCTGGAAGCTGGTCGAGACCGCGGACATCCTGATCGAGAACTTTCGTCCCGGCGTCCTGCAAAAGCTGGGGCTCGATCACGAGGCGCTGAAGGCGCGCAATCCGCGCCTCATCCACTGCTCCATCACCGGCTTCGGGCCGTCGGGCCCCTATAGCGCGCGGCCCTCCTACGACACGGTCGGAATCGCGCTCAGCGGCATCGCGAGCCTGCTGCTCGATCCGGCTCGTCCCGAACTGACCGGGCCGACGATCGCCGACAACGTCACCGGCATGTACGCCTGCGCCGGCGTTCTCGCGGCGTTGCAGGCGCGCGCGCGGACCGGTCGCGGGCAGCGGGTGGAAGTCAACATGCTCGAATCGGCGATCTCGATGATCCCCGATCCGATCGCCTACTACACCCAGTCCGACGTGGCGTATGGGCCGACGTCCCGGGTGGCGTCCTCGCATTGCTACGCGTTCCGCTGTTCGGACGGAAAGCTCGTCGCCATCCACCTGTCGGTGCCGGAAAAGTTCTGGCTCAACTTTCTCGATGCGATCGGGGCGCGCGAGACGCTCGGCGCCGATCCCCGTTTCGGGACGCGGCGCGGGCGCATCGAGCATTATGCGGCGCTCTACGCGGCGATGACCGAAATCGTCGAACGCAAGACGAGGGATCATTGGGAAGAGCGCTTCATCGCCCATGACGTGCCGTTCGCGCCGGTGAACACGATCCCCGAAGTGATGAGCGATCCCCAGGTCCGCCACCTCGAGACGTTCCAAACCGCGCAGCATCCGACGCAGGGCGCGATCACGATGGTCGGCTCTCCCGTCCGCATCAACGGCGCGCGGGTCGACATCGCCGCGCCGCCGACCGCCGGCGAGGATTCGGACGCCGTGCTGCGCGAACTCGGCTATTCCGAAAGCGGCATCCGAAAGTTGCGGGACAACGCGATCGTTTGAGGAGGACAGGATGTTCAAGGCGATCGGCGCGCTTCTGTGTTTTGCGAGCCTCGCGTGCGCGACGCGCGCCTGCGCGGCGGACGCCCTCAAGATCGGCATTTTGAACGGCGCGAGCAGCTTCGTGACCTTGATCGCCGACGCGAAAGGGTACCTGGGCGAGCAGGGGCTCGGCGCCGATTTCATCGTCTTCGATTCCGGCGCGAAAATGATCCCTTCGCTGGCGACCGGGGCCCTCGACATCGGCATCGGCGCGGCGTCTTCGGCGCTGTACAACGGCGTCGGACGCGGCCTTCGTCTCAAGATCGTCGCCGACGCCATCCGCAACGCGCCCGGCCTCGGCGAATCCGTCCTCGTCCGCAGCGACCTCATCGATTCCGGCCGCGTCAAATCGTTGGCCGACCTGAAGGGGATGACCGTCGCGATTACGGCTTTCGCGAGCTCGGAAGCGGCGTCCCTCGATCGCGCGATGCGCAGCGCGGGCCTCACATTCGACGATGTCGAAAAGCTGTACGCGGGCTTTCCCGATCACGTCGTCGCCTTCCAGAACAAGGCGATCGCCGCATCGCTCACGGGCGAGCCGTTCGCCACGCTCGCCATGCGACAAGGCGTCGCCCGCGCCCTGATGACCGTCGGCGACTATTATCCGAACCAGGAAACGGCGGTCGTGATGTTCGGGGGCCGCCTGCTGTCGGGCAAAGACGAGACCGGCGTGCGCTTTCTGAAGGCCTATCTGAAAGCGGCGCGCGACTATATCGCCGCGCAGAAGGACGGCCGCCTCGCAGGCCCCGGCGCGGACGACGTCGCCCGCCTGCTGGCGTCGAGGAGCAGCATCAAGGATGTGGCGCTCCTCAAGGCCATGCGCGCCAACGGCATCGATCCGAACGGCGACGTCAACGTCGCGGCTCTCGAAGAAGACCTCGGCTTCTTCAAGGCGCACGGCCAGATCGAGGGCGCGGCGACGGTGGCGGATTCCGTGGACTTGACGTTCGTGCACGAGGCGGCGCGGGCGCTCGGCGCAGCCGCGCCCTGAGGCGCGCGCCTTTCGCTCACCCCATCGTAATCCGTCCGTCGTCGCCCATGCGGCCTTTGAAGGCGACGTAGCCGCCGTCGATCAGGAGGTCCGTCCCGGTGACGAAGGCGGACTCGTCCGAGGCGAGGTAGACCGCGCCGGCGGCGATCTCGTCGGGCTCGCCGGGACGGTTCAAGAGGTGGCGGGGCCCGTTGATGGCGCGCGCCTTCTCCTTGCCGCCGACGCGCGCGCTCGACCGCTCGGTGAGGATGAACCCGGGCGAGATCGTGTTGGCGCGGACGCCGTCGACCGCATGGTCCATCGCCAAGATGCGGGTGAAATGCAGGAGCGCCGCCTTCGTCGTGCAATAGGGCGTGCGATATTGCACGCCGAGATGCCCGAGTTGCGAGGCGATGTTGATGACGCTGGCGCCGTCCGCCGCGCGCAGCGCCGGCATGGCGTATTTGCACATCAGGAACGCGCCGGTGAGATTGACGGCGATGGCGCGGTTCCACTGGTCGAGGGAGAGCGTCTCGACCGTGCCGTCGGGCGTGACCGCCGCCGCCACGTTGACGAGCGTGGTCAGTCCTTGGAAACGCGCCGTCGTCTGCGCCACGCAAGCCGCGGCGCTGCGTTCGTCCGCGACATCGACCTCGATCGCCAGCGCCTCGCCGCCGAGGGCGCCCGTGATCGCCGCCGCGACGGCGTCCGCCTTGGCCCTGTCGAGATCGCCGACGGCGACGCGCGCGCCCTCGGCGGCGAAGCGCCGGGCGATGGCGCCGCCGATCTCGCCGCCGCCGCCGGTGACGAGCGCGACGCGCCCCTGCAATCGTCCTTGGCTCATGACGGTCTCCTGGCTTGAGCGGGCGCGGTCAGCGGACGCGCGCCGCAAGGCCCGCGATCGCCGGGTCGATGAAGCGCGCGGGCGTCGCCGCGGCGTCGATCTCGCCGAACTCCTGCATGGCTTTGACCATGGTGGCGAGCGCCGCGGCGTGCTTTTCCACGCCGTAGCATTGGTCGGGAATGTAGCTGTACCCGTCGGGGCGGGTGTTGGCGCTTCGACGGGTTTGGCCGAAGGTAAATCCGAAGGAATGCTGGATGCTTCCGACGGGTGTGAAATGCTCCGCGAGGTCGTTCAGATAGTCGGCGTAGTCCTCTGCCGTCGCGGTCTCGACCGTCGCGCCATGAAACACGATGGTCGCGCGCGGCGAATCATAGGCGTCCTCGCTCGCGTACATCCAGCCGTAGCGCAAGTCCGCGTCGTCGAACCAGAACGCCTTGGGCAGCAGATTCTTGGGAACGACGCCATTGGCCGTGGTCCCGCGGTTGTGACAGGCGCCCGGCGCGCCGACGAGCAGGACATGGCCCTCCCGCGTGATCTTGTAGAGGATGTTGGGATCGGGCCGATTGGTTCGATCCCCCGGAATGAAAGAATCGTAAGATGAACCGCCGCCCTTGTAGGTGGTGATGACGGCCTGGCAGGGGATCACCGCATCGATGTCCAGGTTCTCGCCCGTCGCCTTGACGGTGTAGGACGCCTTGAACCGATAGAAATAGCCCTGATCGACCTGGCGCGAGGCGACGGGGCTGGTCCGCGACCAAAGCCACGCGGGCGCGCCCTGTATAAGCTTGACCCCGAAGAAAAGCCCGAGGCTCACAATAACGAAGATCCCGAACGCTCTGAGCGTCATACGCCGCTCCGCGTTGAACCAAGGCCACCATGACAGCCGGCGCAGGGCGGGGGCGCTCGCGTGGGAACCGGCTGGGAGATGAGCGCCGCGCCGCGGGTCGCTACGTCCCGTCCGAGCCCCTGGCCGACGATTTCGTCGATGAGCCGGCTACACGGACTCCCGACTTCCGTCGTCGGATCCTGCTTCGCCCCGCGAAACGCTTCGGTCTGATCGGCGCGCATATTCGCCTCGGTTGCTTCTTCGCTCGTTACGACAACGGCCGATGACCGGCCCGACGATCGTTCGCCCCTCACCCTGGCCCTCTCCCCGTTAAAACGGGGAGAGGGAGCGATGGATCCCCTCTCCCCGCTTGCGGGGAGAGGGTTAGGGTGAGGGGCGACCCGCCGTCGTCATCAACTCAGAGCGCGGTGCGGCGCGGCTTTCATCGTAGACGACGACGGCGGCGGGACGATGTTTCGCCTCCGCCCTCCCCCACGAGGGTGAGCGGGGAGGCTGAAGAGATAGCCCATCCTAGGACTAATGTCAAGGATTTTATTCTTGACCGCAGTGAACCCGCCGTCGCCGCCCTGATGAGCGGCCGATCGGCGGATGAGGCCGGCGCGCTACTGCCGGTATTGCTGGATGCGCGTGGTGCGCAGGCCGGCGAGGCCGTGCTGGTCGATCGACATCTGCCAGCTCAGAAACTCGTCGACGGTCAGCGTATAGCGGCTGCAAGCCTCGTCGAGCGACAACAGGCCGCCTCGCACCGCCGCCACGACCTCGGCCTTGCGGCGGATCACCCAGCGCTTGGTGCCGGGCGCGGGCAGGTCGGCGATGGTGAGCGGACTTCCGTCCGGCCCGATGACGTATTTGACCCTCGGGCGATGGGCTTCCACCATGGTACTCACTCACACGTCGACATGGCGTCGATGGGGCGAGACTAGCGTCGCCGCTTTAAGATTTGCCTAAGCGGACGCCGCATTTAACGTGTCAAAAGCGCCTGAAATCAAAGGGTTTCTTGCGAAACTGTTACGATTGCCGCCGAACCGTTCCGCTTCGATACGCCCGGCGACGGCTTGTTAACCATGCGGCCCGCGCGCCCGCGCCGCCGGCCGGATCGAGCGCCGCGCCGCCGTGCGGTTGCATTCGCCAGGCAAATGGGGCTTGGTCGCGTCAACCGATGTCCCCCGCCATGCCCCAGGTCCTCGATCATCATTTGAGCGCACGGCCGTCGCCGATCGGGCGCGTGGCGCCGTTGCTCGGTCCGGGAACCGAGCCCGCGAAGACGCGGGTCGTCGTCGCCATGTCGGGCGGCGTCGATTCCTCGGTCGTCGCGGCGCTGCTCAGCCGCGAGGGCTACGATGTCATCGGCGTGACGCTGCAGCTCTACGACCACGGCGCGGCGACCCACCGCAAGGGCGCCTGCTGCGCCGGCCAGGACATCGCCGACGCGCGCGACGTGGCGGCGCGGCTCGGCGTCCCCCATTACACGCTCGATTACGAGGCGCGGTTCCGCGAGAAGGTCATCGATCCCTTCGCCCGCAGCTACGGCGCGGGCGAGACGCCGATACCCTGCGTCGCCTGCAACCAGCACATCAAGTTCGCCGACCTGTTCGACACCGCCCGCGACCTCGGCGCCGACGTTCTGGCGACCGGCCACTACGTCGCGTCGCGGTCGAGCGCGGACGGCGGCCGCGCGCTCTACCGCGCCGCCGACCCGGATCGCGACCAGAGCTATTTCCTGTTCGCCACGACCCGGGCGCAGTTGGCGCGGCTCCGCTTTCCCCTCGGCGACCTGCCGAAGAGCGTCGTGCGCGACCTTGCGCGGGACTTCGGCCTGAGCGTCGCCGACAAGCCCGACAGCCAGGACATCTGCTTCGTGCCGGAAGGGCGTTACACCGACCTGGTGGCGAAGCTCGCGCCCGATGCGGCGCAGCCGGGCGACATCGTGCATCTCGACGGCCGCGTGCTCGGCCGCCATGCGGGCGTGATGCGCTTCACGGTCGGCCAGCGGCGCGGCCTCGGCGTCGCGGACGCCGGCGACGGCAAGCCGCTCTACGTGCTGCGCGTCGATGCGGCGCGGCGGCGCGTGATCGTCGGTCCGCGGCAGGCGCTCGCGACGACCCGCGTCGATCTGCGCGACGTGAACTGGATCGGCGACGGCGATCTCGCCGACCTGCCCCGCGCAGGGCTCGATGTCGCGGTGCGGCTCCGCTCGACGCGGCCGCCGGCTCCGGCGCGGCTCTTCGCCGACGCTGACGGCGCGCATGTCGAACTCGCCGGCGGGGAAGAAGGCGTGGCCCCCGGGCAGGCCTGCGTGTTCTACGCGTCGACCCGGCCGGACGCGCGGGTGCTCGGCGGCGGCTTCATCCGCGCGACCCCGCGCGACGTCGCCTGATGGCGGCGTCCGGAGACCTGTCGAACGCCGATGTGGAGAGCGCCTACGCGCGCTGGGCGCCGATCTACGACCGTGTCTTCGCGACGATCATGCGGCCGGGGCGCAGGGCGGCGGCCGCGGCGATCAACGCGCATGGCGGCCACGCGCTCGACATCGGCGTCGGCACCGGCCTCGAACTGCCGATGTTCTCGCGCGCGGTGCGCGTCACCGGCGTCGATCTCTGCGCGCCCATGCTCGAGATCGCGCGGGCGCGCGTCGACCGTCTCGGCCTCGACAACGTCGAGGCGCTGCGCGTCATGGACGCGATGAACCTCGCCTTCGCCGACGCCGCCTTCGACGCGGTGGTCGCGCCCTTCGTGCTGACCGTGGTGCCGGACGCGGCGCGCACGCTCGACGAGATGGCCCGCGTCACGCGACCCGGCGGCGAGATCGTGCTCGTCAACCATATCGCGGCGACGCGCGGGCCGATCGCCACGATCGAGGGGTGGCTCGCGCCGCGCGCGGCGACGCTCGGCTGGCGGCCGCAGTTCCCGTGGTCGATCGTCGGCGATTGGCTGGCGCGGCGCGACGACGTCGAGCTTCTCGAACGTCGCACGCTGCCGCCGCTCGGCCTCTTCGCGCTGGTCCGGATGCGGCGCCGATAAAGCCGCCCGCACGCGCCGACATCGCCGGCGCCGATCCCGTCGCGGCGCCTTGGCGCGCGCGCGGCGCGAGCGCGCGCGGTTGCGCTCGAGAGGCGCGCGACTATAGTGCGGCGCGCTTCGCGGAGATCGCGCCGTCAGACGCAAAGGAGGGGTGGCCGAGTGGTTGAAGGCGCACGCCTGGAAAGTGTGTATACGGGAAACCGTATCGCGGGTTCGAATCCCGCTCCCTCCGCCACATAGGAACAGATTTAGGCACGCCGCCCACCGCCGTGGCTGCGCCGTTTGCGATGGCGAGCTGCCGGAGCAGTTCCGACCGGCTCGCCCTCACCGTGGAAGCGGGTTCTGCGCCATTCGCTGCTCACCTGTCTCGGCCGCCGCTCGGACCACGGCGAACCCGTACGCCATCATGTCCCGCTCGTAGTCCGCCAGCGCCGACGGCAAATCACGCTCGCCGGTAGCGACGAGCTTCAGCGCCCGCCCGAGCAGCGCCCCGTCGCGCATCGCAAGGTTTGCGCCGCGTCCGAGCGTCGGCGTCATCGCGTGAATCGCGTCGCCCAGCAGCGTCACGTTGGCCGGACGGTCTAGTGTGCAGGGAACACTGGTATACATATCCACGAAGAAGAAGGAGGACGGATCGCCGGCCCGGACGACAGCCGCCGCCTGGTCGGGCCAATCGGCGAGCATGTCGGCGGCAACTCGCTGCAGCTGCTCGCTCGAGGCCGCCTTCACTCCGTCGTGGTCGAGCGGGAAATGCTCTTGGCGGCCTCCGACGATGCAGACGAGGTAATCGTCGCGCTGCTGAAGCGATAAGCCGGAGGCCAGCGTCTCGCCTGCTTGGTCCGGCGGCGTGGGAAAATCGACTGAGCCTAATCCGAGAAAGACTCTCCGGTCGTCCGACGCGATCGTAAAGATGTCGCCGAGCGTCTCCGCGGGCACGAGGTCGCGCCCGCTCGCGATCGGTACGCGGCCATAGATCGCCTGCACCCCCGCATCCACTGTTTCGCAATGCGGCGCGCGCTGCGCCCGAACCGCCGAGCGAATGCCATCCGCCCCGACAAGCACGTCGCCCTCCGCGGTGCTGCCGTCGGCGAAGTGCGCGACAACCCCGTTATCCCGATTTTCGTAGCGATCGAGCTTCTTCTCGAACTGGACCACGTCCTCCAGCCCCGCGAGCAGGATCTGGCGCAGCGTCGCACGGTCGACGTTGGCGTGGCCCGGCCTGTGCTCGGCGCCGCCCCAGAGCGCCGCGTCATGCTCGTCGGGGGTCGGTAGGCGCTTGATAACCGAGAGGTCGGCGCCGAGGATGGTGGTGAACGGTTCCGTCCGCTGCGCCGTCGCTTCGAACACTGCGCGCAGGTCGGGCGGAAGCACCTCGCGCACCGCATTGAGCGCGTCGGCGTCGAGGTGAAGCCGGTAGCCTTGCGGGCGATCCCAAGGAGTCTTGTCGCGCTCGAATACGCGCACCGCGACCCCGGCGGACCGCAATGACTGCGCAAGCGTCAGCCCGCCAAGGCCAGCGCCAACGATCAGAACTCGAAATTTAGGCATAGCTCGTCCCTCGACCAGAATTGGCAAGGGACGCACCGGGGACCGACCCTCCGAAGAGGAAAGGCACGTGTACGAACGCAATCGCGTCACCCGGACTACCTACCGGGCAGTGACTTTTGCACGTCCACGCTATGAATACCTCGCCGACGAGCGTCTGTCCACGGGGTGTCCTGGATCAATACATATGAGCGGGAGGGGTTTCCTCGGTTCGGCGTTTATGGAGGTACTGGGCTGGCGTGAGGCCGGCAAGGGCGCCGTGTGGTCTGTGGTGGTTGTAGAGGTGCTGGAAGGCGTCGACGTGCTTGGCGATGGCTTCGAGCTTGTCGGGCAGTTCGACGCAGGCGTAGAACTCGTAGCGCCAGACTCCGTTGCAGCGTTCGACGGCTCCGTTGAGTTTGGGCGAGCGCGGCGGCAGGACGTAGAGCGGCAGTTTCCTTTCGGCGCAGGCCTGTTCGAACTCGGCCATGAACTCGGAGCCGCCGTCGATCTGGATGGCTTTGACGGGATGCGGCATCTCGGCGAGAACCTTTTCGAGGAAGCTGGCGGCGTTTTTGGCGGTGGCGCGCCGGAACGGCTTGGCGACGGTCCATTTGGCGATCGGATCGTAGGCGTCGAAGTGCTTGACGGCGTAGCCGATGCCGAGATCGATGGAGAGGGTGTCGATCTGTACGACGTCGCCGGGCTGTTGGAAGACGACCTCGGGCGGTTTGCGCTTGGCGTGCGGGCGCTTCTTAGCGGCTGATTTGGCCGCGACCTTGCCGATGAGAGCGGGGACCGGCGCGACGACGCCGCGCTGGATCAATTTGCTGAGGATGCGTCCGACCTTGGCCTCGCTGACGGCGAAGCCCTGGTCGCGCAGGATGGGGGTCAGCTTCTGCTTGCCCCACATGGGATGATCGAGGCGCAGCCGCTCGACCGCGGCCTCCAGGCCCGGCGGGTTGACCGCCTTGCGCACACGATGCGGTCGCCGGCTTTTGGGAATTGGGTCTTTCCGTCACCGACGCAGAGTTGAATAGGCCTCGCCGACGGCGCTGGCCGCCTGTTCGGCGGTGAGGCCGTTCTCGCAGGCGCGCAGCCATCGAGCGACGGCGTCGCGCCGTCTCTGCGCTTCGATATCCGGCGTCTTCGCTTCGAGAAGACGCGACGCCGCGCGAGCGCTTCGGATAACATGGCCGGGCAGGCCAAAAACCTGCATGGGGGTCTCCTGTCGATTCGAGCTTCAGCAACCCGAACCTCGGAGACCCCCATCAATCTCGCAAGCCGCTCATATCTGTCTGATCCAGGTCACGGGGTTTAAAATCGCAGCAAGGCGGCCTCGAAGGCTCACTCGACGGGCCGGCATTCGCGGGCGTCGTGCTGCTGAAGATGGCGCGCCCGGAAGGATGCGAACTGAACGACCGACTAAAAGAGGCGCTATCAGAGTGGTATGGCGTAGGAGTAGCGCCCAGCTTCGTCTCGCACGGCCCGCCATATCCCGCGCACGATAGCACGATGGGCTTTGCTGGTCTGCGGGAAGCTGTCGATGTATTCGGTGTGCGACATCATGCGAGAGGGCGCAAAGGCGTGGCGGGAAAAAACAAAGCCGGGGGCCGCGCGAAAGCTCCGATCGAGAGCGCGCCGTCAGGTCTCACAAAATCCGACCTGAGCGCGCTGATTTTATCGAGCGCGCGGCTGACGCCCGATCTCGGCGTCGGGGCGCTCGAGCGCGCGCAGCAAAAGGCCTTCGACGCAATGGAGGCCTCAACGTCTCGAACGAGGGTCGCCTTGGCGCGAGAGGCGCTGACCCTATCTCCACTCTGCGCCGACGCCTATCTCGTGCTGGCGTGGGAGGCTGGCGATCCCGGCGAAGCGCTCGATCTCTACAGGCGCGCCGTCGTCGCGGGCGAGGGCGCGCTTGGCGAGACCGCGTTCGAAAACGATGTCGGCGACTTCTGGGCCCTGCTCGAAACCCGTCCGTACATGCGCGCGCGTCGGGGGCTGGCCCGCGCCTTGTGGGAAGCCGGCGAACGCGACGAAGCCGTCGGCCACTACGAGGCGTTGCTGCGTCTGAACCCGAATGACAATCAGGGCGTCCGCTACAGCCTTCTCGACGCCCTCCTCGAACTCGGTCGTGAGAAGGAAGCCGCGGACCTGCTGCGGCGCTACAAGGACGACGGGTCCGCCGCCTGGGCCTGGTCGCGCGTTCTGCTGGCGTTTCGCCGCACGCGCGAGGGGCCGTCGTTGCGTAAGACGCTTGCGCAGGCGACCGAAGCCAATCCCCACGTGTCGGCCTATCTGCTGGGGCGCAAGACGCTGCCCGGGATCCTGCCCGAACTCATCGGCATGGGCGACGAAGACGAGGCGGTCACGTATGTCCATGATTCGGCCGGCGCTTGGGCGGCGGCGCCGGGCGTGAAAAGCTGGCTTGAGAGCGCGTTGGCCGACACATCGCCGGCTCCGCCGGCGGCGCCGAGGCGCAAGTCTTCCGATCAACAACCCGAAACCGATCCTCACCGCATCGATGAGGCCGTTCTCGCCCTGCTTCTGCTCGGGCTGCATGACGGCGCTCGCGTTTGGAAGACATTCGACTGGGACGCGATGGACCGTCTGCACAAGAAGGGCATGATCTCGAACCCGGTCGGCCGCGCGAAATCCGTCATCCTCACCGAAGCGGGCCTGCAAGAAGCCAACAGACTACATCAAGCGTTATTCAAAAACAGGTCGGCGGCGCAGTCATAGCGGCGCGGCGTAGGATCGCGCTCATCTTCGTCGAGCAAGGCCCCGCGCGAGCGCGCGACATTGCTGCGCGGGCGCCGTCCTGAGACTGACCGCCGTTGCGAATGGCTGAATTAGTCCGGGTAATCGGACGCCATTCGGAGAACGACCGTGTCGCACCTGGCGCGACATTCTGCTCGCATGTCCTTGAGCCGCCGGAACCCGCAACGTTCGATACCGGATGCGGCCGCAAGCGCTGCTTTACGCGGAGGCGCGTGTAACCTAGGGTTGTTAACCAAAGCGTGCCGGAAGCGCTATGACCTTTGCATCGTTCTTTACGCGCGCCGTCGAGCAGGCCCCTTACGCCTACCAAGAAGCGCTCGCCTCGAAGCTGTTCGCAAGCCGGCCTGTCCTCGACGCGCTGGTCGCGCCAACAGGGCTGGGCAAGACGGCGGCGGTGACGCTAGCCTGGGCGTGGGATCGGGTTCTGGAGCGCCGCGGTCCGCGGCGGATGGTTTGGTGCCTGCCGATGCGGACACTGGTCGAGCAGACCGCTCGCGAGGTCCAGCGCTGGTTCGAGCGCCTGGCCTTTCGTCGCAAGCCGCAAACCACATATGATTGTGCTCAGCCATGTACTCGAGAATTTTATTGAAGACCGGAGCGCCTCTGGTCGGCGCTAAGCGCTGAGGACGTAGCGTCCCTCGTCGTCGCGTTCGAGGCCCTTGTCGCGCAGCGCGTGCAACGCACGCACGATCTCGCGCCCGTCGCGGCTGCCGGCGGCGGCCATCAACTCCTCGAAGCGCTTGGGCCCGTCGCGCAACGCCGCGATCAGCGAAGGGAACCGTTTGCCGGGATAGGTCGGCGGCGTCGGCGTGGCGAGCTCCCAGCGCCTGGCGTGCTCCAGCGGCCAGGTCAGATCGTAGCCGGCGCGCGAACCGATATGCGAGCCGAGCAGCGAGGGATCGAGCGGGCTGGAGCGCACGCCGGTGGCGATCACGAGATCGCGGTCGGGCTGGAAACGCGTCGCGAACGCCCATTCCATCTGCTTGTCGGAGAACACGTCGATGTCGGGATCGACCGCGAAGGCGTTCTTCGGTCCGACGGCGCCGAGCAGCGCATAGAGCGCGGAGCGCGCCTCGCCGGGGAAGCGCTGGCGCAGCGAGAAGCGCACGCACAGCGAACCGCCCGTCGAGACCGGCGTGAAGACCGCGACAGGCTCGCGCACGACGCGCTTGAGCGCCTGCCAGGCGTTGAGTTCGACGCGCAGCGCCTCCAGATTTGCGGTGTCGGTGAGGTCCATACGCGCGCCGCCGATGGTCGCGGTCTGGAACAGGGCGTCGCGGCGGTGGGTGATCGCGGTGATGTGGAAGAGCGGGTTCTTCTTCACGACGCCGTAGTAGCCGAGATACTCGCCGAACGGCCCTTCCTTCTCAATGTGGCCGGCGGGATCGAGGTAGCCCTCGATGACGTATTCGGAATCGGCCGGCACGCGGATGTCGCAGGTGACGCACTTAACCGTGTGCACGGGCGCGCCGCGCAGCGACGACAGGAGATCGAGATCGTCGGCCGCCTCGCGCATCGTGGCTGCGACAAGATTGATCGGATGCGCGCCCACGACGAAGGCCACCGGCAGCCTCTCGCCACGCGCCGCCGCCTTCAGGTAGATGGCGCGCAGATCGCTCGGCGCGTTGAGATCGACGCCCGTCTCGCGCGGGCCGCGCAGCATCAGGCGGCGCATGCCGGCGTTGGTCATGCCGGTGTCGGGATCGACAACGTAATCGACGGTGGCGGAAATATAGGGCGCGCCGTCGGCGGCGTGCTGGAGATGCACGGGCAGCGCGGTCGCATCGATGTCGTCGCCGAGCAGCACGACCTCCTGCGCCGGCGCGGATTCACGCGGCGCGTCGATGACCTCCGGCGCGTTGCGAAGACGGCGTTCGAGCTCCTGCCGCAAGCCTCCGGGCTCGACGCCGAAAGCGCGCGCCAAGCGGCGGCGGTCGCCGACGACGTTGCCCGTGAGTTCGACGCCGTCTCCGCCGATATTGCGAAACCAGACAGCCTTCGGATTGCCCTCCAGAACGCCGGCGACATCGCAGAGGTCGATCGCCTCGTCGCGGATCTCGATCTCATCGGTGTCGATCAGATCTTCGAGGAAGGTGCGCAGACGAAAGCGGTCGAGCGTTTGGCTCGGGGTTCGTGGGGCGTTGGCGTCCATCGGCTTTCCTCTCGCTTGACCGCGGGGCGCCGAGCTTTGGCGTCGCGGATGGCGCGCCAGATTTTGAACGGCGTCGCCGGCATGTCGATATGGTCTATCCCGAATTCGGAGAGAGCGTCGACGACGGCGTTGATCGCGGCGGCGAGCGAGGGCGTCACGCCGCCCTCGCCGCCGGGCCGGATGCCGAGCGGATGGCTCGTCGCAGGAATTTCGCTGATATGCGTATCGAGCGAGGGCGCGGCGTCGGCGCGCAACAAGGCGTAATCCATCAGCGAGGCGGAGAGCATCTGGCCGTTCGCGCGATCGTAATAGGCTTCTTCGACGAGCGCTTGACCAAGCCCCATGACAATGCCGCCGTGCGTCTGCCCATCGACGATCATCGGATTGACGGCGCGGCCCACGTCGTCGACGGCGCAGTAACGCAGGATTTCGACGACGCCGGTGTCGGGATCGATCTCGACCTCGCAGACATGCGCGCCGAAGGGATAGGAGAGGCCAGGCGTGACTTGGTCGGAATGCGCCGCCAGCGGTCCCCGCAGATCTTCAGGCGCGCGCGGATCGTCCGCCGCCGCTTTCGCGGCCTCGAAAAGTCCCAACGCGCGATCGGTCCCCACGACGCGGAAGGCGCCTTGCGCGAACTCGATATCGCCGACGCCGGCCTCCAGAACGGCGGCGGCGATGGCCTTGCCCCTCTCGATGATTCCGTCGGCGGCGGCCCGCATGACGATGCTGCCGAAGCGCATGGAGCGGCCCGAATGCGAGCCGCCGCCGAACTTGACGAGATCCGTGTCGGTGTGGCGGATCGAGACCCGTTCGAAGGGGACGCCGAGCCAATCCGCCACAAGCTGCGCGAAGCTCGTTTCGTGTCCCTGCCCCGACGGCTGCGTTCCGATGATCGCGACAACACGGCCGTCGGGTTCGATGCGAAGGTCGGCGCGTTCGCGTGGCACGCCGCCAGCCGATTCCACATAATTGCCGAGGCCGATCCCGCGCAGCTTGCCGCGCTCGCGCGACTCTTCGCGCCGCGCCGGAAACCGGGCCCAGTCGCTCATTTCGAGCGCCTTGTCCATCGCCGCGAGATAGTCGCCGCTGTCATAGGTGAGCGACGACGGTGTCGTGTAAGGAAACTCGTCCGCGCGGATCAGGTTGCGGCGGCGCAGGTCGATGCGATCGAAGCCGAACCGCTGCGCGGCGATGTCGACGAGCCTTTCGACGACGAACATGGCTTCGGGCCGGCCGGCGCTGCGGAACGGGATCGTCGAGGGTGTGTTCGACAAGACCGCGCGCGCTTCGACATGAACGGCGGCCGCGCGGTAGACGCTCGTCATCAACTGCGCGCCCTTGTTGAGCGGCACGAAGGATGCGGTATGCGCCCCGAGGTTCGACAAGTTCGTCGAGCGCACGGCGAGGAAATTGCCTTCCCCGTCGAGACCGAGTTCCGCCTCGACGTAGAGGTCGCGCGCCTGATAGTCGCTGAGGAAGGACTCGGCGCGCGTGGCGATATGCTTGACGGGCCGCGCGAGCTTGCGCGCCGCCCAGGCGGCGAGAACGAATTCGGGATGGGTGGCGTTGCGCGTGCCGAAGCTGCCGCCCACATCGCGGGGCGCGAGCACGCGGATCTTCTCCCGCGGGGTTGCGAGACAGATCGATAGTTCCTCGTGCAGCCGCGAGATGCCTGTGCCAAGGAACGCCCAGACCGTATAGACGCCGGTCTCGGCGTCATAGCGCGCGAGCGCGGAGCGCGGCTCCAGATGGACGCCGGTGACCCGCTGCACCTGCGTCGCGATCGTCGCGCGATGCGTCGCGGTCGCCATCGCCGCCGCAGTCGCCGCACGGTCGCCCACGTCGGCTTCGAGCACGAGGTTGCCGGAAAGGTGATCCCACAGCTTCGGCGCCTCGGGTTTCACGGCGTCCGAGGCGCGCGTCACCGAGGGAAGAATATCGTATTCGACCTGTACGAGATCGGCGGCCTCTTCGGCGGCCGCGTAGGTTTCGGCAAGGATCACGGCGACAGGCTCGCCGACATGGCGGACCGTCTCGACGGCGAGCGTTTCGGCCGGCGTCGTCGATCGCTCGGTTCCGTCGCGATTGACGAGCGGCACATCGGAGCCGGCCTTCGAATTGCCTGTCGCGTGCGGGATCGAGGGAATGCCGGCTGCGCGCGTGTCGGCGCCGGTGAACGCGGCGACGACCCCCGGGACCGCCCGCGCCTGTTCCGTGTCGATCGCCAGCACGCGAGCGTGGGCGTGCGGCGAGCGCAGCATGACCATGTGGAGCGCGCCGGGCAGATCGATGTCGTCGGCGTAGGAGCCGGCGCCGCGGACGAGACGCTGGTCCTCCTTTCGCCTGACCGGGTCGCCGATCCCCGCCCGCATCGTTCGATCCTCCCGCCCCGAAGCGGCGCACCCTAAAACATTCGCCGGAAAAGCATAAAGCGCCGATCGAGGCCGGCGGCGCGTCGGCGTCAGCCGATCGCCCACGCGCGCAAAAGATGGTGGGCGATCGCCAGCGGCTGCGGCGCGGCGAACCCCTGTTGATGGCGGCCTTCGAGCATGGCGCGCGCGTCCTCGCGCGTGAACCAGCGCGCATCCTCCAGTTCGGTTCGGTCGACCACGATCTCGCGCGTCAGCGCCTGCGCGAAGCAGCCGATCATCAAGGAGGCCGGAAACGGCCAGGGCTGCGAGGCCGCAAAATCGACCTTGCCGCAGGCGACCCCGGCCTCTTCCTCGATCTCGCGGCGCACCGCCTCCTCGATCGTCTCGCCGGGTTCGAGAAAACCCGCGAGCGCCGAATACATGCCCGGCGGGAAGCGCGGTTGCCGGCCAAGCAGGCAACGCTCGCCGTCAAGCGCCAGCATGATGACGACAGGATCGGTTCGCGGGAAATGCGCGGCGGCGCAGATCGGACATTCGCGCCGCCAGCCCGAGGCGGACGCGACGGACGGCGCGCCGCAGACCGAGCAGAAGCGATGGCGGGCGTGCCAATACAGCAGGCTCTTCGCCGTCGACAGCATTGCGAGAGTCGGACGGTCGAAGGCCCCGCGCTGCGCCAGCGCGCGCAGATCGACGGCGGCCAGATCGGGCCGGCGCGGAACGACGACGAGGCGCCGCGCGGCGAAGCCGGTCGCAGCCGGCTGTTCTTCGACCGCCGAGGCGGCGTCGTCGAGCAACACGGCGAAGATCGGTTGCGCACCCAGCAGACCGAGCAAGGCGCTTTCGCGGACCGCGCCGAGCCCGGCGAGGTCGCCAAACGCGAACCACGGATCGACCGGATCGGCCGCCGTCTTCAGCACCGGCGTGTCGCGCGCGAACACAAGCGTGCGCGCCATCGGATCGGCCCGGCAGGCGGCCACGAAATCGGGGTCGTCGCGCCGTTCCGAGCGGCGGTCGAGCGGATCGCCGGAAAATCCGACCTCGGCCGAGAGTTCCCGATCGACGATCGGTTTGGCGGTCATCGCAAATCCCTGGCCGATTCGTCCGGCGCGTCGAAACTGTAGCGCCTGCGCGGAACGCGGCAACATTCTCGCGCCCCCGAAAGCGCCCTCTGAGTGAACCCGGGTTGCGGAACACGGGGCCCTGGTCCACATAGGCTCCGGGAGGTTGGCGGTGGACGTTCCACTCGCCAACCGGGTCAGGTCCGGAAGGAAGCAGCCCTAACGAGACCGGGCGGGTCTCCGTCCAGCCTCCCACCCCTGGCGAACCAACCGACCGATGACCGACGAGCGCACGCACGACGCACCGGGTTCCGGCGCGGCCGACCAAGCGGACTTCGGCCTCGATCCCGGCCCCTCGTTAGCCGCCCCAGCCGCGGCGGAGCCCGTCTCCGCCTATCGCGTGCTCGCGCGCAAATACCGCCCGGCGACCTTCGACGACCTGATCGGCCAGGAGCCGATGGTCCGCACGCTGTCGAACGCGTTCAAGCTTGGCCGCATCCATCAGGCCTATCTGCTGACCGGCGTGCGCGGCGTCGGCAAGACGACGACCGCGCGCATCCTGGCGCGCGCCTTCAATTACGAATTGTCCCCCAAAGACGGGCGACCGGCGATCGACCGCCCGACGGTCGAAATGCCCGAACTCGGCGTCCATTGCCAGGCGATCATCGAAAGCCGGCATATCGACGTCATCGAAATGGACGCCGCCTCGCACACCGGCGTCGACGACGTGCGCGAGATCATCGAGAACGCGCGCTTCCGCCCCGTGATGGCGCGCCTCAAGGTCTACATCATCGACGAAGTGCACATGCTGTCCAAGCCGGCCTTCAACGCGCTCTTGAAGACGCTCGAAGAGCCGCCGCCGCACGTCAAGTTCCTGTTCGCCACGACCGAGATCGAGAAGGTGCCGGTGACGGTGCGGTCGCGCTGCCTGCGCTTCGATCTGCGACGCATCGAGCCCGAAGCGCTGATGAAGCATCTCGCCGCCATCTGCGCGAAGGAGAAGGTGGCGATCGAGCCCGATGCGCTGGCGCTGATCGTACGCGCCTCGGAAGGCTCGGCCCGCGACGCGCTGTCGCTGCTCGACCAGGCGATCGCGCACGGCGGGAGCCTGGGTCAGACCACGATCGACGCCGAAAGCCTGCGCGACATGCTCGGCGTCGCCGACCGCGCCCGCGTCATCGATCTGTTCGAGGCGACGATGAAGGGCGATGTCGCGACCGGGCTCGGCATCCTGAAAGAGCAATACGATCTCGGCGCAGACCCTTACCAGTCGTTGGTGGGGTTGGCGGAATTCGTACATTTCGTCACGCGGTTCAAGCTCGCCCCCGCCACGCCGCCCGACGCCTCGACGAGCGCGCAGGAGCGCGAGCGCGGCTCGGCCTTCGCCAAGGCGCTCAGCCTCGCGGTCCTCACGCGCGCCTGGCAGATCCTCATGAAGGGCCTGCAAGACATGAAGGATTCGCCGCGCCCCCTGGCCGCGGCGGACATGGTGCTGGTTCGGCTCGCCTACGCCGCGGATCTGCCGAGCCCCGAGGATCTGCTGAAGCGCGCGCAGGGCGCGCTCGACGGCGGCGCCTCGCTCCGGCCTGCGTCCGGCGCAGGCGGCGCGACGGCGCCGACGAGCGCGGCGCGCCCGCTTGCCTCGGGCGCCGCCGCGCAACGCCAGCCGCTGGCCGACTCCAGTCCGGCGACGAGCGCAAACGCCGAGCCTCGCGTCCGCCTGGCGAGCTATCAGGACGTCGTGTCGCTCGCTGCGACGCATCGCGACATCCAACTGAAGATCGCGCTTGAGCAAGACCTGCGGTTGGTGCGCTTCGAAGATCCGCGCATCGAAGTGTCGCTGGCGCCCGGCGCATCGGCGCAGGTCATCCAGACTTTGCAGCGGCGGCTCCTGGAATGGACCGGCGTGCGCTGGATCGTGACGCTGTCGAACGAGCCCGGCGCGCCGACGCTGAAGGAGGCGGCCGATGCGCAGGCGCTCGACCGCGTCACCGGCGCGAAAGCCATTCCGCTCGTGCGCCGCGTGCTCGAACATTTTCCGGGCGCCGAGATCGTTGCCATCCGTGCGAGCGAGCCGGACCCGCCGCCGGCGACGCCGGCGCCCGTGATCGAGACGGCGGCCGGCGACCAGGACGTGGCCTACGCCGACGCGACCGAGATCGAGACAGAAGACGAGCTTTGAGCAGCGAGGACCGCCATGAAGGACATTATGGGCCTGATGAAGAAAGCCCAGGAGATGCAAGCCCGCGTGCAGGAGATGCAGGCGGAACTGGAACAGACGGAGGTCGACGGGCAGTCGGGCGGCGGCGTCGTTCGCGTCACGCTGACGGCCAAGGGCGCGATGAAAGGCGTGACGATCGACGCCTCGCTGCTGAAGCCGGAGGAGAAGGAGATCGTCGAAGATCTGATCCTCGCCGCGCATGAGGACGCTCGCAAGAAGGCCGACCGCCTGATGGAAGAGAAGATGAAGGCGGCGACCGCGGGCCTGCCGTTGCCGCCCGGCATGAAGCTGCCGTTCTGAGCCGCCCGCCCATATGGCCGAACGCGTCGCCGGACCCGAGATCGAGCGGCTGATCCAATTGCTGGCGCGGCTGCCCGGCCTTGGACCGCGCTCGGCGCGCCGCGCCGCGCTGCATCTCATCCGCAAGCGCGAGGAGCTGCTGTCGCCGCTCGCCGACGCCATGAAGGTCGCGACCGAGCGCATCGTGATGTGTTCGGCCTGCGGCAACATCGATACGCGCGACCCGTGCTCGGTCTGCTGCGACGAGCGGCGCGACCGCACGACGCTCGTCGTGGTGGAGACGGTGGCGGACCTTTGGGCGCTCGAACGCGTCGGCGCCCTGCGCGCGCCCTATCACGTGCTGGGCGGCGTTCTGTCGCCGCTCGATGGCGTCGGCCCCGGCGATCTCAACCTTGCGAGCCTGCCCGGTCGCGTCTCGCGCGATGGCGTGCGCGAAGCCATCATCGCGGTCAACGCCACCGTCGACGGCCAGACGACGGCGCATTACGTCACCGATCTCCTCGCGCCGCTCGACGTGAAGGTGACGCGGCTCGCGCATGGCGTGCCGGTCGGCGGCGAGCTCGACTATCTGGACGAGGGCACGCTTGCGGCGGCGATCCGCCAGCGCACGCCGTTCTGATCAGCCGAGTTCGAAGAGCCGCTCGGGACAGGCGTGCAGCCGCTCCGGCCCATTGCCGCCGATCAGGAAGTTGTCGCAAATCCAATTGTTGGTTGTGGGCGTCACATAGGTCGGGTGACAAGCGATCACCATGTCGCGACGGATGCTCATCGTCTCATCGGCGCGAACCAGCGGGCGCTCGACCATGTCGTAGCCCTGGCTGTGGCAGAACACGCGCTTCTCCTCGGGGCGGCCGTTGCGGCGCATGAAGGCGTTGTATTCCTCGGCGATCGCCGCGCTCGACGCGCCATCTTTGAGGAGCGACAGGGCGAAGGCGCGCGCCTCAAGCACGAAGGCGAATTCGTCGTGCATCTCGGCGCTCGCCTTGCCGAGCACGCAGGTGCGGCCGAGTTCGGTGTAGAAGCCGCCGGCGCCGCTGTTCTCCAGCAGGATGCAGAACTGGTCGCCTTCGCGAAGCTGGCGGTTCTGCAGATGCGGCGGTCCCATCGGCGCGCTGACGCCGAGCGGGGCGGAGGCCGCCATGTACCAGCCCTGCTCGCTCTGCCAGGAGGCCGCGACCTTGCGGGCGGCGGCGACGACCTCCTGGTCGCGCATGCCCGGCCGGATGACGGCGAAGGCTTCCTTCATCATCGCGTCCTGCATGGCGCACGCCTTGCGCATCCCCTCGATCTCCTCCGCGCTCTTGATGGCGCGGATGTCGTCGACGAGATCGGAGGCTTCCTCGAAGCTCGCCCCCGATAGCGGTCCCCGCTTGAGATGGTCGACGAAGGCGTAGGGCAGGCTCGCGGTTCCCACGAGGCCGATCGTGCCGCGCGCGTAGGGCGCGAGCGCGCGGCCGGCAAGCTCTGCGTCGTATTCGCGCGTATAGGACACCGGCGCGAAGCTCGGCGACGACAAAATGCGCTTGACGCCGCGGCGAACGCCGTCGGTCCCCTCCTTCAGCGTCTGGTCGCCGCCGAACGGCCCCTGCCCGACCAGCGTCATGTGATCGTCGCTCGGGAAGACGACGGTCAGCGGATAGCCGTTGGTCGCGGGGATGTCGGTGAAATACTTTACGTAGCCCCCCATGAAGTCGTTGTTGTTCTGCATGAGCAGGACATCGAGGCCCCGCGCCGCCATGGCGTTGCGGACCGCCGACCAGCGCCGCTCGAGTTCGGCCGACGAGATGGGAGAGTTGACGCGCTCGTTCATGCGGGATCCTTCGTGCTCACGCGATTGATCATGTTGGCGTAGTCGCCGGCGAGAAAGCGGCGCATGTTTTCTTCGACGGTCGGCAGGGCGCGATCGGGATATTCGACGAAGAAACCGCCGAGATGAGCGGTCACGAACACATTGCGCATCGCATAGAACGGATGGTCGGCGGGCAACGGCTCGCGCTCGAAGACATCGAGCGCGGCGCCGGCGAGACGGCCGTCGTTCAGCGCGGCGATCAGGGCGTCTTCGTCGACGAGGCCGCCGCGCGCCAAATTGATAAGGAACGCGCCGCGCTTCATCGTCGCGATCGTCTCCGCGTCGATCATGCGATGCGTCGCCGGCGTATACGGCGCGAGCAGAACGATATGGTCGGCCTGCGGCAAGACCTCGCGCAGGCGGCCCGTCGGCTCCATGCGATGAAAGCCCGGCAGATCGCGCGGGGTTCCCGTGACGCCGACGACGGTCATGCCGAAAGCCCTGCATAAGGGCGCCAAGGCTTCCGCGATCACCCCGACGCCGACGATCGCGACCGTCTTGCCGTCGAGCACGCGCGACGGCCAGCGCTCCCAGACGCGCGCATCCTGGTTGCGCACGCTGCGCGGGACGTCGCGCGCCAAAGCCAACATCGCTGCGACGGCGGCTTCCGCGACAGGCGTCCCGTGGATGCCGCGCATGTTGGTGAGCAGGATGTCGCGGCGAAACGAGGGTTGATCGGCGATGCCGTCGACGCCGGAGCCCAGCGCTTGCACCCACCTGAGCTTGCGCCCCTCGGCGAAGACATGATCGGCCATCATCGGACCGAACGTCATCAGCGCCTCGGCTTCGGCGATAAACGGGCCGACCTTCTCGTGATGATCGACGAGGTTGACAACGAGCGACGGAAACGCAGCGCGCAAATGGCTGGCGTAGCGCTCGCGGATCGGCGCAGGTAGCGTAAGCGTCACGAGAACGTTCGTCATCGACTCTCCCGCGCCCATCCTTGATCGGCCCGATGCTATCCGTCGATCTTAAACGAGCCCCGAGAGACGCGCGACTCCGGCCAAGCGACGCGATGACCGCGAAAGACTGGCGCATCCCAACGCGCCTGTTCACGTTTTGATTCAAAAATGTGACTCGCAGGACACAAGCACCTGGGGAAAACAGTCTGCAACGGTGCGCGACTCTTGCGTGCGATTCAACGGCTAGTGTAGCGTTTCTTCGTCGGCAACGACATTTTGTGCGGTGGTTCTCTCGTACAGCGTGAAAGCAAAAACGACGGCGGCCGACCGCCGCTGCGTGCGTTGATCGATTCCACGACGCCGGCACGGCGGCAGATTTGAGGGCGACGATTATGTCCTGGACGGATGAGCGCGTCGAACAACTGAAGACGATGTGGATCGACGGCAAGAGCGCCAGTCAGATCGCCAACGAACTCGCCAACGGGGTCACGCGCAACGCGGTGATCGGCAAGGTGCACCGGCTCGGCCTGTCCGGCCGCGCCAAAACGCCGGCCATGTCGGCGCCGCGTCCGCGTGCGCAGAAGCCGCGCCAGATGACGCCGATCGCGCGACCGACCGGCGGCGCGCCGATGACGCGGGGCGCCAATGCGCTCGCCTATGCGCCGGTGGTGACGACGCGGCCCGTGATGCGGCCGGTGGAAGAGGTCGTCATCCCGATCTCCGAGCGCGTCACGATCATGGAGTTGAAGGAATCCATGTGCCGATGGCCGCTCGGCGATCCGACCAATTCCGAGTTCCGCTATTGCGGCGCGGATTCGCCGATCGGCGTCTCCTACTGCAAATATCATTCGCGGATCGCCTATCAGCCTGTGCAGGACCGCCGCCGCGAGCGCGACCGCGAGAGGCGCGCGGGAATTGCCGCCTCTTAAGCCCTGCCGTAGGTCTCGTCGAAGGAATAGCCGGCGCCGCGCACCGTACGGATCGGATCGCGCTCGCGGCCGCGCACCAAAGCCTTGCGCAAACGGCCCACATGCACGTCGACGGTGCGCTCGTCGATCTCGGCGGCGAGATCCCACAGCGCGTCGAGCAATTGCGCCCGCGAGAAGACGCGACCCGGTTTCTCCATCAGATATTCCAGCAACCGGAATTCGGTCGGCCCGAGGCGGATATCGCGTTCGCCGCGCCGCACGCGGCACGTCTCTCGATCGAGCGAAATGTCGCCGCTGGCGAGCCGGCCGGCGATCCGCTCCGGCTTCGCGCGGCGTAGGAGCGAACGCACGCGCGCCATCAGTTCCGGCACCGAGAACGGCTTGACGACATAGTCGTCGGCGCCGGTCGAAAGGCCGCGCACGCGCTCGCTTTCCTCGCCGCGCGCCGTCAGCATGATGATCGGCAGGCTTCGCGTGGCGTCGCGCCCACGCAGGCGCCGGCAGATTTCGAGGCCCGATGCGCCGGGCAGCATCCAATCGAGCAGCAACAGATCCGGCGGCGACTCGCGCAGGCGCAGTTCGGCCTCGTCGCCGCGTTCGATGCGCTCGACCTGATAGCCTTCCGCCTCGAGGTTGTAGGCGAGAAGCGTCGCCAGCGAGATTTCATCCTCGACGATCATCACCCGCGGCGGGTTGAACGCCGCGGCGCGCGCCACCGAGCCGTTCGCCTCTTCGAGATCCCGCGTGTCGCTCTCGTCCAAGTTCGTCAAGAGCAGCTCCTTACTCGGCCGCGGCCTCGCCGCCCTTGGGGCGATCGACCGGCAGGTTGCCGCCGGTGACGGCATAGTACACCGTCTCGGCGATGTTGGTGGCGTGGTCGCCGACGCGCTCGATGTTCTTCGAGCAGAACAGAAGATGCGTGCAGAAGCTGATGTTGCGCGGGTCTTCCATCATGAAGGTGAGGAGATCGCGGAATACCGAATCCTCCAGCGCGTCGAGTTCCTTGTCGCGCAGCCAGACCTCCTGCGCCTTCCCGATGTCGCGCTGCGCGTAGGCGTCCAGCACCTCCTTCAGATGCAGCGCCGCGAGCTCCCCCATGTGGCGAAGGCCGATCATCGCGCGCGGCAGCCGCGGCTCGGTCGCGAGCTTCACGGCGCGCCGGCCGATGTTCTTGGCGAGATCGCCGACGCGTTCGAGATCGCCGGAGATGCGGATCGCCGCAATGATGTCGCGCAGGTCGATCGCCATCGGCTGGCGGCGGGCGATGGTCAGGATGGCGGCCTCTTCGACTTCACGCTGCAGCGCGTCGAGGCGCGCGTCGGCGGCCGACGTGGCGCGGCCCAACGGCTCGTCCAGATTGATCAGGGCGTCGATGGCGTCGGCGAGCATCTTCTCGGCGATGCCGCCCATCTCGGCGATCTTGCGGCCGAGCAATTCGAGATCGCGATCGTAGGCCTTGGCGATGTGATCGACCATGGGCTGTTCCTTCATTCCACCAATGCTTAGCCGAAACGGCCGGTGATATATTCTTGCGTGCGCTTGTTGGTCGGCGCAGTGAAGACCTTGTCGGTCGTGTCAAACTCGATGAGTTCGCCCAGATACATGAACGCGGTGAAGTCGGAGACGCGCGCCGCCTGCTGCATGTTGTGCGTGACGATCGCGATCGTGTAGGTGGCCGACAGGCCGTCGATCAGTTCCTCGATCTTCGCGGTGGAGATCGGATCGAGCGCCGAGCAGGGCTCGTCGAAGAGGATCACCTCCGGCTTGATGGCGACGGTGCGCGCGATGCAAAGCCGCTGCTGCTGCCCGCCGGAAAGGCCAAGGCCGCTGGTGTTCAGTTTGTCTTTGACTTCGTCCCAAATCGCCGCGCCGCGCAGCGCCGTTTCGACACGGCCGTCCATCTCGGACTTGGGGACCTTCTCGTAGAGCCGGATGCCGAACGCGATGTTCTCGTAAATCGACATCGGGAACGGCGTCGGCTTCTGGAACACCATGCCGACGCGCGCGCGCAGCAGATTGAGGTCTTGGCCGGGGTCGAGCAGATTCTCCCCGTCGAGCAGCACTTCGCCTTCGGCGCGCTGATTGGGATAGAGGTCGTACATGCGGTTCAACACGCGCAACAACGTCGACTTGCCGCAGCCCGACGGCCCGATGAAGGCGGTGACGTGCTTCTCCAAAAGTCCGAGCGAGATGCCCTTCAGCGCCAGGGTCGCGCCGTAGTAGAACTTCAAATCGCGGATCGACAGCTTGTCGCGGCCGGCGGCGGCGTTGGCGACGATCGCGGGCTGGCCGGCGGCGCTCTCGTTTGAGGTGACCATGGCGTTCATCGCTGGGCTTCCTGTCGGGTGAGGGTGCGTGCCGCGATCGAGAGCGCCAGCACGGCGAAGGTGATGAGCAGGGCGCCGGTCCAGGCGAGTTGCCGCCAGTTCTCATAGGGGCTGCCGGCGAAGTTGTTGATGACGACGGGAAGGTTCGCCATCTCACGCCCGAGATTGAGGTTGAAGAACGGACTCGACAAGGAGGTGAAGAGCAGCGGCGCCGTCTCGCCGCTCGCGCGCGCGATGGCGAGCAGCACGCCCGTGACGATGCCGGCGCGGGCGGCCGAATAGGCGATGCGCAGCACCATGTAGGAGCGCGGCATGCCGAGCGCGATGCTCGCCTCTCGCAACTGGCTCGGCACCAGCAGCAACATGTCTTCCGTGGTTCGCACCACGACCGGAATGACGATCACCGCCAGCGCCAGCGCGCCGGCGATCGCCGAGAAATGATGCATCGGCACGACGACCAACTCGTAGATGAAGAGTCCGATGATGATCGAGGGCGCGCTGAGCAGGATGTCGTTGATGAAGCGGACCACGGTGGTCAGCTTCGAGTAACGGCCGTATTCCGCCATATAGGTGCCGGCCAGCATGCCGATCGGCGTGCCGATCGCGACGCCGAGAAACGTCAGGATCAATGAGCCGACAATGGCGTTGAGGAGACCGCCGCCCTGGCTGCCGGGCCCCGGCGTCATCTGCGTGAAGACGTCGAGATCGATCCCCGCAAGGCCGTTCCACAGCAGCGCGCCGAGAATGAAGGCGAGCCAGGAGACGCCGAAGATCGCGGCGACCCAACAGAGGCCCATGGCGAGCCCGTTGGCGCGGCGGCGGCTGGCGTATTTCGCGTCCATGCTAGGCTCCCGACCGCTTCTCGATGCGCATCAGCATCAGGCGCGCGATCGCCAGAACGATGAAGGTGATGACGAACAGCAGCAGGCCGAGCGCGATCAACGCGGACGTGTAGAGATCGCCCGAAGCCTCCTGGAACTCGTTGGCGATTGAGGCCGAGATCGTCGTCGCCGGCGCCAACAGCGACGCGGCGATGTTGTGCGAATTGCCGATGACGAACGTCACCGCCATCGTCTCGCCCAGCGCGCGGCCGAGCGCCAGCATCACGCCGCCGACGAGGCCGACCCGCGTGTACGGGATGACGATGCTCTTCGCGACCTCCCACGTCGTACAGCCGACGCCGAACGCCGCCTCCTTCAAGATGGGAGGGACGGTCGCGAAAACGTCGCGCGAGATGGCCGTGATGAAGGGCAGCACCATGATCGCCAGGATCAGGCCCGCGGTCAGCATGCCGATGCCGTAGGCGGGCCCCTCGAACAGCGTGTTGAGGATCGGAACCGGACCGAACAGGCCGATCAGCGCCGGCTGCAGAGTCTCCTTCAGCAACGGCGCGAGGATGAAAAAGCCCCAGATGCCGTAGATGATCGAGGGAACGCCGGCGAGCAGTTCGATAGCGACGCCGATCGGTCGGCGGAGATGCTGCGGACAGAGTTCGGTTAGAAAGATCGCGATACCGAGCCCGATCGGCACGGCGATGACCATCGCGATCAGCGACGTGACGAGCGTGCCGTAGATCGGCGCAAGCGCGCCGAAAATCTGCCGCGACGGCGACCAGCGCTCGTTGAGGAGGAAGCCCGGCCCGAAGGTGGAGAGCGCCGGCCATGCGCCGGCGACCAGCGAGAGGATGATGGCGCCGAGCAGGACGAGCACCAGCATGGCGGCGGCGAAGGTCAGCCAATGGAACGCGCGGTCGCCGCGATGCAGCCCCACGAGCGCCCGCGTGCGCGCCCGCTCCAGCGGCGAAATCCGCCCCTCAGCCCGAACCACCATGTCCGTCACATTATCCTCCGTTTCCAGCGCGGCCAACGCGCCGCGCCGGCGCAAGGCGAAAGGGCGGGATCCGATTCCCGCCCTTTGTTGTCGTTACTTCTTCATCTCGCCCCAAGCCGTCTTGACGAGCGCGACGACAGACTGCGGCATCGGGATGTAGTCGAGATCTTCCGCCATCTTGGAGCCGTGCGAATAGGCCCAGTCGAAGAACTTGATCGCCTCGCCCGCGGCGGCCTTATCGCTCGGGTCCTTGTACATGATGATGAAGGTCGACGCCGTGAGCGGCCAGGACTGCGCGCCCGGCTGGTCCGTCAGGATGACGTAGAAGCCCGGCGCCTTGGCCCAATCCGCATTCGCCGCGGCCGCCTGGAAGGCCGGCACGGTCGGAGCGACCTTCTTGCCGTCCTTGTTGATCATGTCGAGGTAGGTCAGGTTGTTCTGCTTCGCATACGCGTATTCGACGAAGCCGATCGAACCCTTGGTCTGCGCGACGCTGCCGGACACGCCTTCGTTGCCTTTCGCGCCGATGCCGACCGGCCATTCCGGCGATTGATCCTCGCCGACCTTGTCCTTCCAGGCGGGCGACACCTTGGAGAGATAGTCGGTGAAGTTGAACGACGTGCCCGACCCGTCGGAGCGGTGTACGACGACGATGGCGGTCGACGGCAATTTCGCGTTCGGATTGAGCTTGGCGAGTTCCGGATCGTTCCAGGTCTTGACCTTGCCGAGATAGATGTCGGCGAGGGTGGGACCGTCGACGACGAGATCGCCCGACTTGACGCCATCGAGGTTTACGACCGCGACAATGCCGCCCATGACCATCGGCCACTGGAACAGGCCGTACTTGGCGAGGTCTTCCGGCTTCTGCGGGATGTCGCTCGCGCCGAAGGTGACGGTCTTCGCCTGAATTTGCTTGATGCCGCCGCCCGAGCCGATCGACTGGTAGTTCAGGCCGTTGCCGGTTTCCTTTTTATAGGCTTCCGACCATTTCGAGTAGATCGGGAACGGGAAGGTTGCGCCCGCCCCGGTGATGTCGGCGGCGAACGCGCTGGCGCCGCCGAGGCCGAGACCCACGGCGACGACCGCCGCAGGCAGAGAAAAGGAGAATGTCATCGAACGCCCCTGTTATGGTGAACTGTAGCCGGTTTGCGAGCGCCGAACCCGTCAGCCTGAAAACCGCTCAGCCCGAAGACTGGCTGTCCGAAGACCGGAACGGTCGCTCGCCCAGGCGTCTTACGCCCGAACGCCAGCCGGTTTTACGACAATCGCATGACGATCAAGTGACGCTATAACACATTGATAAAAAAAGATTTTAGGTCATTAATTTTACTTTTTGGCTTCATTAAATCGGCGTTGCGACGGCGGCCGGGCGATCCCGCCGCTTTTCCCTGGAAGAACGCTGACAGGAACGGGGGCGCGTGTAATCTCAATCCGCGTCCCAGGCGTCAACGATCGTTGAGCGGCCCTTTGGCGGTGGCGCGAAACGCTCTTGTCGAGCGCGGCGGGTTTCGATGCTCGTGCAAATTCCGGTGTCGGTCGGCGAACTCGTCGACAAGGTGACGATCCTGCGGATCAAGGCGCGCCGCATCGGCGCCGACCGGCGCGCCAACGTAGAGCGCGAGCTCGATCTGCTCGGCGCGATCCTCGATCGATCGCTCCCGCAGACCGAGGCGATCGCGGCGCTCGCGCGCGACCTCGAAGCCGTCAACGTCAGGCTCTGGGACATCGAAGACGGGAAGCGCGCTTGCGAGCGGCGCCAGGACTTTGGGCCGGCGTTCGTCGCGCTTGCCCGCGCCGTCTACATCGAGAACGACCGTCGCGCCGCGCTCAAGAAAGAGATCAACCTGCTGACCGGCTCGGCCATCGTCGAAGAAAAGAGCTATCCGGTTTGAACGGCGTCGGCTTTGGGTCTGAACAAGGCCGCTGTCGCGTCCAACAGGCTCTCGGCCGCGTTCAGCACGACGGCGACGTCGAGATCCTGCATATAGTTGAGGCTCATGTCGAAGCCGCGCTTGGCGACGCCGGCGCGCGGTTGCGAGCCCGGCGCCCGCACGGTCGCCGTATGGCGTCCCCAGGGCCGGTACAGCGCTTCGGAGGTCGGACCGAACAGGCCCAACGTCGGCGCGCCGGCGGCGGCGGCCAGGTGCATCATGCCGGAATCGTTGCCGACGAAGAGGCGGGCCCGCTTGAGACAGGCGAAGGTGGCGACGAGATCGAGGCCGACGAGATCGATCACACGGTCGGCGCCGAGACGGCGCCTCAGAGGCTCGGTCAGCGCATCTTCATCGGGGCCGCCGACGATCATGAGACGCTCTGCGCGCAAATGCGGGCTCTGCGTCATCAAAGCGGCGGCCAGATCCACGAAGTTCTCGGCCGGCCAAACCTTGCCTTGCCAACTTGCGCCCGGCGAGAACGCCAGGGGCGTTGCCGCGCCCGCCAGCAATTGCTGCGCCCGGGCGTCGGTTTCCGGGCTGCATTCGATCAGAGGATCGGGAGGGCGGTCGCTGCGGCTCACGACCCTGGCGGCGACGACGACGCGGTGCTCGCCCCGTTCGGTCGGCGGCGACGACCGATGGCTCAGGCGCCGGCGCGACGGCGTGAGAAGCGACATCGGCGAGCCGCGCATGTCGACCACCAGGTCCCAGCGGCGGAACACCTTCGGCAGCAGCGCGAACCAATGCGCCTTCAATCGTTTCCGATCATGCGGGATCAGCCGGTCGAGATCCCTCAGCTCGGCGAACAGCGACGCCGCCAGCCGGCTCGTCGCGATGGTGAAGGCGGCGCGCGGGTGGGTTTCGCGAATGTGGCGGAGCACGCCGCTGGTGAGAATGGCGTCGCCGATCCGCGAAGGCAGGATGACCAGCGCCGAAAACGGCCGCTCGGCGGACCCATTCGAGAGGGACGTATCGTCCAAGCGCCGGTGTCCTTATCGCGCGTCGCAAACGGTCTGCGAGGCTTAAGAAGAAGCGGTCGCCGTTGCAACACCCGTCCGCTGAGCGGGCGCGATCGAACGCATGTCGCTAGAAAACCGGAAGCGTGACCCGGAACGTGGCGCCGCGGCCGGGCTCGCTGTCGATCGCGAGCCGGCCGCGATGGCGCGCGACGATGTGCTTGACGATCGCAAGACCCAGCCCGGTGCCGCCCTTGGCCCGGCTGGCGCCGGCGTCGACCCGATAGAACCGTTCCGTCAGACGCGGCAGATTGGCGGGCGCGATGCCCGCCCCGTAATCGCGGACGGTGAAGGCGATCTCCTTGCCGGCGTGCGACAGATCGATCTCGACGGTCGATTCTTTGCCGTCTTCGCGCGCGCCGTATTTGATGGCGTTTTCGATCAGGTTTTCGGCGACGCGCACGAGTTCGTCGCGGTCGCCCTTGACGATGAGTTCGGTCGGCGCCCGCACGTCGAGCGTCACGCGGTTCTCGGTCGCAACCGGCGACAGCGTGTCGACGACGTGGCCGACCACGGCGACAAGGTCGACCGGCTCGACGGGCCGCAGATGTTCGTTCTGTTCGATGCGCGACAGCGACAGCAGATCCTCGATCAGACGCGACATGCGGCGCGCCTGATCGCGCATGATCGTCAGGAAACGCGTCCGCGCGATCGCATCGTCGCGCGCCGCTCCCTGAAGCGTTTCGATGAACCCCAGCACCGAGGCGAGCGGCGTGCGCAGTTCGTGGCTCGCATTGGCGATGAAGTCGACGCGCATGCGCTCGAGTCTTCGCGCCTCGGTCAGATCGCGCAAGGTCAGGACGGCCTGCCGCGTCGTCGGACCGGCGCCGAGGTCGAGCGCCCCGACGACGATCTCGAAGACGCGCTCGACATGCGCGCGCTCGCGCCACGTCGCGCTCTCCTGCGGGCCGCCCGCCAGCACCCGGGCGACGGCGTCGAGCAAATCGGGGGAGCGCAGCGTCAGCACCAGGGGATCGCCGACCTTCAGGCCGACGATCGTCGCGCGCATGACCGCGTTGGCGGACACGATGCGCCAGTCGGCGCCGATGATGGCGACCGGATCGGGCAACGCCTCGATCAGCGCCGCGACGGTCGCCTTGTTCCAGTCTAAGCCGGGCTCCACGTTCATGCGGACCTCCATCCCGGCCTATGCGTTGGAACGCGGCCACGATCAAGGCGTTTCGACTCCGCGAAGTGTCACAAGACTGCAATGATTGGGCCGAGACGAACATGGGCGGACACCACGACGATGACGCGTTCGACCTGCAAGCCGAGCGTCTGCCCGACTGGATCGACAAACGCGCCTTCGGCTCCGGCGGCTTCCCTTACGAGGACAAGCTGCCGCGCCGGCGCTACCGCGAGGAGTTGCGCGCGCTGCAGACGGAACTCGTCAAGTTCCTGAAATGGGTGAACGACGCCGAGGAGCGGCTCGTCGTCGTCTTCGAGGGCCGGGATTCCGCCGGAAAGGGCGGCGCGATCCAGCGGCTGACCGAGCACCTCAACCCCCGCTCCGCGCATGTCGTGGCTCTCGGCCGCCCGACGTCGATCGAGGCGCGGCAATGGTACTTCCAGCGCTACGTCGCGCAGATGCCGCCGCGCGGCCAAATGGCGATCTTCGACCGCTCCTGGTACAATCGCGCCGGCGTCGAACGCGTCTTCGGCTTCTGCAGCCAAGAGGAGACGGAGCATTTCCTGAAGGAGGCGCCCAAGTTCGAGGCGATGCTGGCGCGCGACGGCGTGCGCTTCGTCAAGTTCTTCCTGACGATCGGCAAGGAGATGCAGATGACGCGCCTTAACCGGCGCTGGCGCGACCCGCTACTGCGCTGGAAACTATCGGAGATCGACGAAAAGGCCATTAAGAAGTGGGACGACTACTCCGTCGCCTTCGACCACATCTTGCGGCGCACCGACAGCGAAGAGGCGCCGTGGACCGTCATTCGCGCCAACGACAAGCGCCGGGCGCGGCTCGAAACCATCCGTCACCTGCTCAGCGTAACGCCGTACAAGCACAAGGATGAGAGCGCGATCGGAACGCCCGATCGCGGCATCGCGCTCCCGGCGGAAGCCTTCCTCGAAGCCGGCGGCGAGGAGCCGTGATTAGCCGCTGTTGTCGTCGTCGTCCTGGTTCATGTCGGCGCGCAGCATCGACCAGCGCCGCACGCTTTCGTGGGCCCCAAGCATGGCCAGCGCGAGAACGAAGGGGATGGCGTAGTAGACCGCCCGGAACATGAGCAGCGACGCGAGCATGCCCTCGACGGAGGGCGCGCGCACCGCGTTCAGCATCGTCATCTCGAAGGCGCCAAGGCCGCCGGGCGCGTTGGAGGCGATGCCGAGCAGGCAACTGAACACATAGGCCGCCGCGAAATCGAAATAATGCGGCGAGAGGCCGCGCGGCAGGAGCGCGTACAGCGCCGCAGAGGCGGCGCACAGATCGACGACGCCGAGCGCGATCTGGCCGATCGTCAGCCAGAACCCCGGCAGCTCCAGCGCGATGCCCTTGATGCGGATGCGGCGGCGGCGGCGCGACACCCAAGCGAGCCATCCGCCGATGGCGCTCAGCACCAGCGCGCCGATGAGAAGATTGACCGGCGCCTTGAGATGATTGATCTCGGCGACGCCAACGGGATCGACGATGAGCGCCACCCCGATGACGAGCGCCATGCCGAGCCAGAAGGTGACGCCGGCGATGATCGTCAGGCTCGCGACCTTCGCCCCGGTCAGCCCCGACTGCGAATAGATCCAGTAGCGGACCGTTCCGGCCGTGATCGGCGGAAATCCCAACGTGAACGAGATGGCGTAGCTCGTGAAGGAGGCGAGCGCGGTCCGGCGGTATTTCACCCGCAGTCTCAGCTGGCGCAGCGCCAGCGCATCGTAGCCTGTGAGCGCAAGATAGGAGACGCCGGTGAACAGCGCCGCAAGCGCGATCTGGTCCCAGCCGGTCTGCGCGATCGCAACGCGCAACTCCCACCATTTGACGCTCGCGAGAATGCGGCCGAGCACAACAATCGAAAGCGCCAGAAGGAAGATGCTGAATCCGGTGGCGATCCAATGCATCTTGCCGCGGCAACGGGCGCGTACGGCGGCGACCCACGAAGACGCGCCTTTCGCCTGACCTTCGTGAAAATGCTCGTCCATAATCCATCCGGTCGAGGCGCCGGAGGCCGCCGCGCCCGCCTTATGAAGAGCGGCGGGACGAGTTGCAAGCGGCGCAGGCCGCGCGATCGCTCAGCGATTGCACGACAAAGCCGCAATCGACGCGGCGGCCGAGACCGCGATGTCGGCGGCGGCGCGAGACTCCGCGGACTCGCCCGCGGCGCGCGCCGGGGCGGCCCCATGCGCAGGCGCCATGAACCTCGCCACCGCCGCAGCGCTCACCGTCGGCCATGCGGCTTGCGGCGTGACGCCGGCGACGCGCGTGGGCGCCTTGCGCGCGCCGACGAGGCCGACCATGCCGCCCGCGCGATCGAACACGACGCCGCCCGCGGCGGTCTCGCCGAGCGGCGCGAGCACGCGCGGCGCACTCGACGCGCCGAGCATCTCGCCGGACGCCATGGTCAGGCGCGACGGCGTCGTCATCGACGCGTCATCGACTTCCTGGAAAAGGACGATGATCTCAGCGCCCGCATCCGCCGTGGCGCCGGCGCTCCCGAGCGGACGCGCGCCCGGGACGCGCGCCTCATACATCGCCAACCCCGCCGCCTCATCGCGCTTGACGAGCCGCGCCGGCTGATCGCCGATGCGGGGGCTGTCGCAAGCCAGCGCCGGCGCGACGAAGCGATCGGGCGCCAGGGCGACCGCCGTCGCCGCAATGGCCGGCTTGGCGACCGCGGGCGCCGCCGCGACCCCCGGCGACGACGCGGCGCTCGGCGGCGAAGCCGGAAACGGATCGAAGCTGTTGGCGATCGCAACCGCGGCGTTCTGCATCGGCTTGGAGGCGAGCGGATAGGTCAGCGCGTAGCCGCGCAACACGGCGACGCCGTCGACCAGGCCGCGCGCCTGCCGAATGTAAAACCCCGACTTGCCCGCCTCGCCGCTGATGACGAAAAAATCCGGCCGCAGGACGCGGTAGGTCACGCGCCGCGCGGGCGTCGAGTCCTTCAGCCGATCGAACCGGCTCGGAAGATCGCCATCGCTCTCGTTCGTGCGCGTCGTCTCGAATACGATCGAATTGTCCGCGGCGCTCCACCGCGCGCCAGTCTTCGTATCGGCTTTCTTCGGCAGCAGCTTCGCCGGCAACGCGACCGCGACGCCGGAACGGGCGTCGAGCGCAGGCGCAAAGCCGATCGCCGTTTTCGCCGCCGCCGCCGCAGCGAGCAGCGCCGCCCGAATCTTGGCGTCGAGCCTCCCGTCGTCGCCGCCGCCGTTGCGGCGGGCGTAAGCGACGATCGCGGCGCGGGTGCCGCGGCCGAAGCCGCCGTCGACGACGCCCTTGTAGTCGCCGCTCCAAATCAGCGCATCCTGAATGGCCCGTCGATCCGCCTCGGCGAGGCTTTCGAAGGCGCGTTTCGAAGCCTCGAAGGCCGGGTCGGCAGGGGCGGCGGCGGGCGGCGTCTGCGCCCACGCGGCGCTCCCTTGCGGCGCGAGCGCCCACAGAGCGCACGCGAGCGGTGGAAGGACGGCGAGACGAGGCATCGGACGCTCCAGCCCCGCGTCAACGGCGGGCGACGGCGCAGATTAGCCGCAGAGCGCCGATGTTCTCAATGGGCGCGAAACGTGGCAGTGTCGCGCCGTCCCATCTGTCCCACGGGAGCGCTTATGCGTCCGTTCCGCCTTGCGCTTGTCTCGCTGTTTTTCGCGCTTGCGCCGGCCGCCGCGCAGCAGCCGCCCCAAAAAACCTTCACGCTCGACGCGGCGGCCAGCGACTTCACGCGGCTGGAAGAAAAGATCAAGCGCGATCCCGCGAACGCGCCGGGTTCTCGCTTAGCGGCCGATGTCGCGCGCGACGGCGCGCTCCAGATGCAACGCGGGCGCCCGGACGATGCGCTGCGTTCGTTCGGCATGGCGATCAACCTGACCCCGTCGGACTTCGCGTTCTGGGTCGCCTACTCGCGCGCGGCCCAAGCCGTCTCGGAACTGCCGAATACGAAGACCGCCTATCAGTTGCGCGAAGACGCCGTCGCCGCCGCTTACGGCGCTTATCTGCGCGCGGCGAACGCGGCCGACGAAGCGCGCGCGCTGGCGTGGCTCGGCGAACTCGACGCCAAGCACGAGGACTGGCGGCCGGCGCTGAACGCCTATCGCGCGAGCCTGCAGCGCAACGACGCGCGCGCCATCCGCGCCACCTATGAATCCGTGCGCGAGAAATACGGTTTTCACGTGCTGCCGGAAAAGATCGACAGCGACGCGGCCTCGCCGCGTGTCTGCTTCCCCTTCTCGGAGCCGCTGGCGCGCGGCAAGGTCGATTTTTCGCCCTATGTCGCGGTGAGCGGCGGCGCGAACGCCGCCGTCACGACGGACGATCAGCAACTCTGCGTCGAGGGTCTCGAACACGGCAAGCGGTACTCGATCGTCCTGCGCCAGGGTCTGCCGTCCTCGGTCGGAGAGAGCCTGCTCAAGAACGCCGACTTCGAGATCTACGTTCGCGACCGCTCGCCGCAGGTGCGCTTCACCGGCAAGAACTACGTCCTGCCGCGCGTCGGCCAGGAGGGCGTGCCGATCATTTCGGTCAACACGCCGCGCGTCGCCGTCGACATCCTGCGCGTCGGCGACCGCAATCTTCTTCAAGCCGTCCATTCATCCGACTTCCTCGCGCAGATCGGCGCCTACAAGGCGCGGGAACTCGTCAACCAGACCGGCGTGAAGGTGTGGAGCGGAACGCTCGACGTCCAGCAGGAGCTCAACAAGGACGTGACGACGGCCTTCCCGGTGCTCGAAGCCGCGCCGAAGCTCGAACCGGGCGTCTACGTCATGGTGGCGCGCGCCGGCGACAAGGGCGTGACCGCCGGCCTGCCCGGCGCCGAGACGTCCGGCAAAGGCAGCGATGAAGGAGCCGTCGACGACGACTATGGGCTCGTCGGCACGCAGTGGTTCGTCGTTTCCGACATCGGGCTCACATCGTTTTCGGCGTCGGACGGCGTTCACGTCCTGGCGCGCTCGCTGGCGACCGCGACGCCGATGGCGGGCGTCGAGGTGCGGCTCATCGCGCGCAACAACGAAGTGCTCGCGTCGCGCACGACCGGCGCGGACGGTCACGTGCGGTTCGATCCGGGCCTCGCACGCGGTCTCGGCGGAATGGCCCCCGCGCTCCTGGTGGCGACGGATGCGACGCAGGACTACAACTTCCTCGATCTCGCCGGCGCGCCGTTCGATCTGACCGACCGCGGCGTGAAGGGCCGCGATGCGCCGAAGGCGCTCGACGCCTACCTTTACGCCGAACGCGGCGTCTACCGATCCGGCGAAACGGTCGACGTGACGGCGCTGCTGCGCGACGCGCATGGCGGCGCTGCGACCGGCCTTCCGCTGACGCTCGTCGTCAAACGGCCGGACGGCGTCGAATACAAGCGTGGCAACGTGGCCGATCAAGGTCTCGGCGGACGCGCCTGGTCGATCGAACTGCTGCCAGGCGTCGCCACCGGCACGTGGCGCGTGCAGGCTTACGCCGATCCGAAAAGCGCGGCGATCGGCGAGACGAGCTTCCTCGTGGAAGACTACGTTCCCGAACGATTGGATATGACGATCAAGGCGCGCGACGCCGAGGCGCGGCTGAATGCGTCGGAGAGCGTCGATGTCGAGGCGCGCTACCTGTATGGCGCGCCGGGCGCCGACCTCGACGTGAGCGGCGACGTGACGTTGCGCGCCGTCGCCGACGGCGCCGTCTCCGGCCTGCCCGGCTATGTCGCCGGCCTGCAGGACGAAGAGTTCGAGACGATCAAAAACGATCTCGACGAGGCGGTCACGACCGACGCAAAGGGCAAAGCGACGATCGACGTCCCGATCCCCGACGCCAAGGCGCCGCGGCCGCTCGAAGCGAAGATCGCGCTGCGCGCCAGCGAGACCGGCGGCCGCGCGGTCGAGCGGACGCTCACCCTGCCGGTGCGCGCGGCCTCGGGCCTCATCGCCGTCAAAAACAATTTCGGCCAATTGAGCGAGGGCGCCACCGCGACCTTCGACGTTGCGACGCTTGGCGCCAATGGCGCGCGGACGGCTGCGCGCAACGTGCAATGGGCGCTCTATCGCGTCAGCAACGATTACCAATGGTATCGCTCGGACGGCCGCTGGGGCTACGAGCGCGTGAAATCGTCGCGCAAGATCGCCGACGGCCATGTCGATGTCGGCGCCGACGCGCCGGGCCGCGTCGCGGCGGCGGTCGGCTGGGGGACGCACCGCCTCGACTTGCGCTCGGACGACGGCTCATTCGGGCCGACGTCGATCACCTTCGAGGTCGGCTGGTCGGGCGACGCGACGGCCGACACGCCGGACCTTCTGCAGGTCACGCTCGACAAGTCGGACTATCGCGCCGGCGAGACCATGGCGTTCGGCGTGAACGCGCGCTTCGACGGCAAGGCGACGCTCGCCATCGTCGGCGACAAGGTCGATGATATCGAGACCTTCGACGTGAAGACGGGCGACAACACGATCCGCATTCCCGTGAAGGCGGACTGGGGCGCGAGCGCCTATGCGGTCGCGATCGCGCATCGCCCGCTCGACCAGACGGCGAAGCGCATGCCGGGCCGGGCGCTGGGCCTCGCCTGGTTCGGCGTCGACCAGGATGCGCATAAACTGACGGTTGCGATCGACGCGCCGGCCAAGATCGAGCCGCGCCGCAAGCTTTCCATCCCCGTACGCGTCGCCGGGCTCGGCGGCGGCGAAGAGGCCTATGTGACGCTCGCCGCCGTCGATATCGGCATCCTCAATCTGACCCGCTACGAGCCGCCCGATGCGACGAAGTTCTTCTTCGGCCAACGTCTGCTCGGCGCGGAGGTGCGCGACCTCTATGGTTACCTGATCGACGGCATGCAGGGCGCGCGCGGCGCCATCCGCTCCGGGGGCGACGGCGGCGCCCCGTTCGAAGGCGCCAAACCGACCCAGGAGCCATTGTCACGCTACTCCGGCCTCGTGAAGGTCGGCGCCGATGGCGTCGCCCATGTCGACTTCGACGTCCCGGCGTTTAACGGCTCGATGCGCGTGATGGCGGTCGCCTGGTCGAAGGGCAAGGTCGGGCAGGCCTCGGCCGACGTCATCGTGCGCGATCCCGTCGTCGTGCAGGCGACGCTGCCGCGGTTCCTGTCGCTCGGCGACCGCTCGCGCATGCATCTCTCCGTCGCCAATGTCGAGGCGCCGCCCGGCGACTACCGCGTCGACCTCGATTTGCACGGGCCCGTGACCGTTCCCGCCGCCTCGCTGCGCCAGACCATCCACCTCGCCGCCGGCGGCAAGGCCGACCTCGCCGCGCCGATCGCCGCAGCGGGCGTCGGTCCGGCGACGATCGATCTGGCGCTGTCGGGCGCCGGGTTCAAGGCGACCCAGAGCTTCAACGTCACCGTCGAGCCCGGCGCGGCGGAACTCTACCGCCGCAGCGTCCAGCCGATTCAGCCGGGCGGCGCGGTGACGATCAGCGGCGACCTGCTGAGCGACTTTGTGCCCGGCACGGGTTCGGTCAACGTCGCCGTGTCGCAACTCGGCGGCGTCGACGTTCCGGCGCTGCTGCAGCAGCTCGACCGCTACCCCTATGGCTGCTCGGAGCAGATCGTCAGCCGCGCCCTGCCGCTGCTCTACGTCAACAGGCTCGCAGCGGCGGAACTGATGCCGGTAGACCAGAGTCTCGGCGACCGGATCAAGGCCGCCATCGACCGCGTGATGACGCGGCAGGACAGCAACGGCGCCTTCGGCCTGTGGTCGGCGAACAGCCCCGACGATCTGTGGTTGCACGCCTTCGTCACCGACTTTCTCACGCGCGCCAGGGAAAACAATTTCTCCGTCCCGCAACGCGCGTTCGATCAGGCGCTGGACTATCTTCGCAACACCGTCGTCAACGTCAACGACATCGACGCCGGAAAGGCCGACGGCGTCGCCTACGGCTTCTACGTGCTGGCCCGCAACGGGCGGCCGGTCATGAACGACCTGCGCTATGTGGCGGACACGAAGCTTGCGAGCTTCGCCTCGCCGCTGGCGCGCGCGCAGATCGCCGCCGCTCTGGCGCTGCTGGGCGACCGCGGCCGCGCGCGAAGCGTGTTCGCGTCGGCCAGCGACGCGTTGGCGAACGCCGCGACGAGTCAGGTTTCGAGACCCGATTACGGGTCGCGGCTGCGCGATAGCGCGGGGCTGGTGGCGCTCGGCGAGGAGGCCGGCGCCGAGCGCGCGCAAATCGTCAAGGCGAGCGAGACGCTGGAGCGGGAACGCGACGGCGCGCCGCGCACCAGCACGCAGGAAAACGCCTGGATGATCCTAGCGGCCGAAGCCATGAGCAAGGAGGCGCAGACCGTCGCGTTGACGGTCGACGGCGCGCCGCGTCAAGGCGCGTTCTACCGGCGCCTGAGCGCGCAAACGCTCGACACCGCCAGCGTCACGATCGCCAACGCCGGCGCAGCGCCGGCGCGCATCGTCATCACCACGTCCGGCAATCCGTCGGTTCCCGAGCCAGCCGCCGAACAGGGCTACCGCGTCGAGAGGACCTTCTACGCCATGACGGGCGAGAAGATCGACGCGACGACGGCGCTTCGTCAAACCGACCGCGTCGTCGTCGCGCTGCATGTCACGGAATTGCAGGCCGCCTACGCGCGCCTGCTGCTCGTCGATCGCCTGCCGGCGGGTCTCGAAATCGACAACCCCGACCTCTTCGACGGCGGTTCGATCGAGGGGCTGTCGTTCCTGAAGCGCGACGTAGAACCGACGCATACGGAGGCGCGCGACGACCGCTTCGTCGCCGCTTTCGATCGCAACGGATTGGACAAGGCGGAGTTCACCGTCGCCTATATCGCGCGGGCGGTGACGCCCGGCCGCTACGTCATGCCGCCCGCGACGATCGAGGATATGTATCAGCCGAAACGCTTCGGGCGCACCGCTTCCACGACCCTCGAGATCGCCGAGAAGCGCTGATGCGCGAGGCCGCACCGCCGAAGCGATCTTGGCGCCGGCGTCTCGCCGTCGCCGCCGCGGCCTGCGCAACGGTTGCGCTCGGCGCGGGCGCGGCGGTCGGGCTATACGTTCACAATCTGGGCCCGATCGACGTTTCGGCCGCGCTGAACGGCTCGACGATCGTCGTCGACCGCGACGGCAGGCTCTTGCGCGCGTTTACGACGCCGGACGGCCGTTGGCGCCTGCCCGAACAGGTCGCCGACGTCGACCCGCGCTTCTTTACGCTGCTCCTCGCCTACGAGGATCATCGGTTCTTCGCGCATCACGGCGTCGATCCGCTGGCCGTCGTGCGCGCTCTCGCGCAGGTCGTCACGCATGGGCACGTCGTTTCCGGCGCCTCGACGCTGACGATGCAGGTGGCGCGTCTGCTGGAGCCGCGCGAGAATCGCACCCTCGGCGCCAAAGCGCGGCAGATCGTGCGCGCATTCGAGCTCGAGGAACGCTACTCCAAGGAGCAGATCCTCGACCTTTACCTGGCGCTCGCGCCTTACGGCGGCAATCTCGAAGGCGTCCGCGCGGCGAGCCTCGCCTACTTCGGCAAGGAGCCGAAACGTCTGACCTGGGCCGAGGCCGCGCTGCTGGTCGCCTTGCCGCAGTCGCCCGAAGCGCGTCGCCCCGATCGCGCGCCGGAGGCTGCGCGGCTTGCGCGCGACCGCGTGCTCGATCGCGCGGTGGAGCGTGGCGTTCTCAAGAGCGCCGACGCCGAGGCTGCGAAGCGCGACCCCTCGCCGCATGAGCGCCGACCCTTCCCGATCCTGGCGCCGCACGCGAGCGAGAACGCGTTGCATGCGACGCCGGCGCGGCGCGTCATCCGCCTGACGCTCGATCGCCGCGCGCAGACGGCGTTCGAGGCGCTGGCGCGGGAGAACGCGACGCGACTCGGCCCCAAGCTGTCGGTCGCGCTGATTGCGATCGACAACGCAAGCGGCGAGGTGCGCGCACATGTAGGCGGCGCGGATTACCTTTCGGAGGAGCGCGCCGGGGCGGTCGATCTCGCGCAAGCCCTGCGCTCGCCCGGCTCGGCGTTGAAGCCGTTCATCTACGCCATGGCCTTCGAGCAGGGCGTCGCCCATCCCGAGACGATGCTGGAAGACCGCCCTGCGCGTTTCGGAACCTACGCGCCGAAGAATTTCGATTTCACCTACCAGGGGCAAGTCACGGCGCGCGTCGCCCTGCAGCAGTCGCTGAACGTTCCCGCCATCAGCCTGCTGAACGAGATCGGACCCACGAAATTCCTGGCGCGGCTGCGCAACGCCGGCGCCGACATCGCGCTCGCCGACGACAACGCTCCCGGCCTCGCGGTGGGCCTCGGGGGCGTCGGCGTGCGGCTCACCGATCTCACGCGCCTCTATGCGGGCCTTGCGCGCGGCGGCCGTACGCCGGACCTGATCGAGCGCGCCGACGTAGCGCGCAGGTCGCAAGACCGGCGGATCGCCGAGCCGGTCGCCGCCTGGTATGTCTTCGACATCCTGCGCGGCGCGCCGCCGCCGGCGAACGCGCTCGGCGGGACGATCGCGTTCAAGACGGGGACGTCCTACGGCTATCGCGACGCCTTCGCAGTAGGCTACGACGCCAACGCCACGATCGGGGTCTGGGTCGGGCGCGCCGACAATGGCGCGACGCCAGGTCTGATGGGTCGCGCCGCAGCCGCGCCGATCCTGTTCGACGCGTTCGCCAGGCTGGGCGGCGATCACGCCCCGATTCCCCGCCCGCGCGACGCGATGATCGCCAAAACCGCCGCCTTGCCGCCGCCGCTGCGCCATCTTCGCCGCGACGCGCCGAAGACGCTCGCGGCCACCGACATCGGCGCGCTGAAGATCGCCTATCCGCCGGACGGCGCGCGCATTGACCTCGGACTTGACCATGATTCCGCTTCGCAACTGGCGCTGAAGGCGCAGGGCGGCGCGCCGCCTTTTACTTGGATGATCAACGGTCAACCCGTAAGCGCGCCGGACCTTCGACGGCAGTCGCAATGGAGCCCTGACGGCGCAGGCTTCGCTCGCGTTTCCGTGATCGATGCGCATGGATCTAGCGACAGCGTCACGGTTCGCCTGCAATAGGTGAGGCGCGCGCGCAACACCGTTGCGCTTTTGCACTCGGCGCCCTTTCGCCACGTTGCGGCGCCGCCCGCGGTTTGCAATCGTATGACCGACTCACTTCCTACGAGCCGGGGCCATGAACGACCAGATCGTCTCTCTTCACCGCCGTTTCCTGGTGGGCGGCGCGGGCGCAAGCCTTGCGCTCGCGCTCGCCGGCTGCAACACCACGCCGCCGGCCGCCGCCGTGAAAGTGGCCGCCTTAGACAAGCAGCCGATCTTGATTCCCGACAGCGTGCGCATGGCCGCCGTTCCGACCGGGCCGGACCGCTACAAGGCGCTATACGGCCCCGTACCGGACGATCGGTTCCCGATCGGCGCCATCCGCCCCGGCACGGTCCCGGAAGCGTTCTGGCGCGCCGACGTCGATTACCGGTCGAGCGAAGCGCCCGGCACGATCGTCGTCGACCCGCATGCGCATTATCTCTACCTCATCCAGGGCAGCGGGCGCGCGACGCGCTATGGGGTGGGCGTCGGCAAGGAAGGCTTCGGCTGGAAGGGCGTCGCCAACATCAACAGCAAGCAGGAATGGCCGGACTGGTATCCGCCGAAGGAGATGATCGAGCGCGATCCGGAACTCCGGGCGCATATCGGGAAGCTGCAAAGCGGCCTCGGCGTCCCCGGCGGCCTGCGCAACCCGCTCGGCGCCCGCGCCATGTATCTGTGGGAAGACAAGAGGGACACGCTGTTCCGCATTCACGGAACGACCGAGCCGTCGAGCATCGGCAAGAGCGTTTCCTCCGGCTGCATCCGCATGGTGAACCAGGATGCGATGGACCTCTACAATCGCGTCAACGTCGGCACGACCGTCAAGGTCATCTAATCGGCCGCCGCGGCGCCGCCGATCCATTGCCGCCAGAGTCCGGCGAACGGGCGGAACGTGAAACGCACCTCGTGCGCGCCGGGCGGGATCTTCACCGCGCGGAACATCACGTTGGCGCGCAGGATCGGCGCTGGCGCGCCATCGACTTGCGCCCGCCACCAAGCCTGCCAGACGTCGTCGAGCACGACATAGCCGCCATGCGGCGCATTGGCCTCGATCACGATGTCGGAATGGCGGTAGTCGACGATCCGCGCCGTCCCGGCCTCGGCGGCCCTTGCGATGTCGGCGGGATCGGGATGTTCGAGCAGCACATTGGCGCGATAGTCGATGCCCGGCATTCCGCCATCGGCGATCAGCGCGCCGAAATCCGCGGCGACGGCGCGCGCCGGAACCAGCACGCGCGGCAAGGCGCGGGGATTTTCCCAGACGAAGCCGTCGCGGGTGCGCGCCACATAGGCAAGGTCGCCGGGTTTCAACGCCGGGTCGATCGTTTGCGGCGGCGCGCCGGTGACGATCAAGCGCAGGCCCAACAGGTCGGCCATCGGCGACTTATATGAGGGAAACAACGGCGAGAAGACGCGCTGTCCCATCTCGGCCACCTGATCGGGCGCATGGGTGACATCGTAGAAAAGCTTCAGGCGCAAGGGATTGTAGCCAAGATCGTTGTCGAAGCCGTGGACCAGCCCGGCGTTCGGCCATTCGAAGCCGAGACCGGCGAGTTCGACGCGATCGCGGCGGTCGGGCGCCGCCGTCGCAGCCAACCGAGTTTCGATTATGCGGATCGTCTCGTTACCGCCATCGAACGCTAAGGCGTCGAAGGCGCCGGGAGGCAACGCGGTCGATTCGTTCGGCTTGTTGTTGACCGCGAGATCGAGCGTCATCAGCACGGCGATGGCGACGAGGGCGAGACCGGGCCGGCGCGCCGACCATCGCGGCAGGACCGCAAGCAGGATCAACGCCAACGCCAGGAACAGCGCGCCCGTCAACAAGGCCGGCGTCGCCTGCGCGAGCCGCCCGCGATCGACGGCGACAAAGACGCACAGGGCGAAAAGTCCGGCGACGATCAGCGGGCCCAAGGGCCCCAGTCGGTCCCGCCGCCCGGCCGCGCAATGGACGCAGAAGCCTGCGACGAGGGCGAGCGTCGCGCCGAGCGGAAAGGTCGCGTCCGCCGGACGGCGATAGAGATCGACGCCCGGCAGATGAAAGGCCGCCGTGAAGAGCGGCGTGTAGCGGCCGACCGCAAACAGCGCCAGGCCGGCCGCCGCCGCCGAGAAGACGGCGACGCCGCGCGCGCGCAAGGCGCCCCGCGCCACGCCGAGACAAGCGATGGCGACGAGCGGCAGAGCTCCGAAATAGAGCGTCGCCATGTTGCGCGCGAGGTCGAGGTCTGTCGGACCCCAAACCTGCGCCGCCGGCGGCCCCCAATAGGCCTCGTTGGGGCCGTCGACGCCGAACAGATTGGCGACGACGATCGTCAAAAACGACAAAGGCGGCAGCGATCCGCGGCCTGCGCCGGCGAAGTCGATCGCCGGGCGGTTCGAGTCGTCGGCCAGCGCCAGCGACAAAAGGATCGGGACCATCGTGACGAGCGCGCCGGCGACGAAGGCGGCCGCCAGCGGGGCGGCCGCTGCGCGCAAGCGCGGGCCAACGCCGCGCTCCGCCACGAGCGTCCAAATTGTGTAGGTCGCCAGCGCATAGGCGCAGAGCAAGGCGATCTGATCGCGTCCCAGCGCCATGAAGCCGGCCACGATTCCTGCGAGCGCGCCGTCGATCGGAGAAGATCGCTGGAGCGCGCGCGCCAGGAAGCACAACGCGATCGCGAACCAGCAACAACTGACGACCTCGCCGACGTGCTGCAGCCGCCAGGCGTTCGAACAGCCGAACGAGAACGCGAAGGCGGCGACGAGCGCGCCCTCCGCGCGCCAGCCCCGATCGCGGAAGAACTGCATCAGCGCGAGACCGCCGAGAACCAGCATCGCGAAAACGATCGCGTCGGCGACGACGAAGCTCGGGCGCGGGTCGAGCCACGCCGCCAACAGGAACGGCGGCGAAAAGATCAGCGATTGCGGGTCGGCGATCTGCGGGTGGCCGGCGAAGATGTTGGGCGTCCACAACGGATTGTCGCCGGCGGCGAAGGACCGCGCCAGAAACGCGAACTGCGGCCACGCCTGCGCTTTTGCGTCCCAGGGGATCGTTACGATCCCTAAGAGCCACGGCGCGGCGAGCGCCAACGCGCCGACGATGAACAGCGCCGACGCCCAAAGGTACGCGCGCGGCCGCGGATGCGGGTCGAGATCGTTCATCGCGTCGTCGCCGCCGATTACTCTGCGGCGCCGCCGGACTCCGGCGCCTCGTCCGCATCGAGCAGATGGCCGGAGCGCTCGCGCTTGGAGGCGAGATAGCGGACGTTCTGCTCCGTCGTGCGCCCGAGGATGCGCTGATGCGACACGACGTCGAGCCCGGCGTCGACGAGCGCGGCGATCTTCGCCGGGTTGTTGGTCAAAAGCCGCACGCGCGATACGCCGAGCTGCTTCAGCATCGCCGCTGCGAAATTGAATTCGCGATGATCGTGATCGAAGCCCAGCGTCTCGTCGGCGTCATACGTGTCGAAGCCCTGCGCCTGCAACCGATAGGCGCCGATCTTGTTGGCGATGCCGTTGCCGCGCCCTTCCTGATCGAGATAGAGGAGCACCCCCCCGCCGTTCTGCGCCATGTGCTGAACCGCGGTGCGCAACTGGTCTCCGCAGTCGCATTTGAGGCTGCCGAAGAGATCGCCGGTGAGGCAGGCCGAATGCAGCCGAACGATGACCGGCTGGGAGAGATCGGGTTTGCCGATGAGAACCGCGACCTGGTCGCGGAGGCCCTCGCCGCCGCGAAAGACGACAAACTCGGTCTCCGTCGCGCCTTCGAGCGGCACGGGCGCGCGGGTCACGATGCGCATGTCGCGGGCGCGACTGGCGCGATAGCCTTCGATCGCCGCGGCTTCGACGCGGATCAGCCCCTCGCCTTCGATCGCGCGCGCCGATACGGTCGCGACGACGACGGTCGGCGCGATGAGCGCGATGCGCGCCAGTTCCAACGCGGCGTGATCGAGCTTGCCAAGCGCCGCCACCGGCGCGTCGACGCGCGCGCCGACTTCGAGCGCAAGCGTCCGAATGCGGCCGAGATCGACGGTCGGCAGCGCAACGGCTCCCGCCTTGATGCGATCGAGGCCAAGCCGGCGCAGCCGCGGCGCGGGCAGCAAAAGCCGCGAGCGGAGCTTCGACATACGCTCGATGATGATCGCGCGGCCCTCGTCGAGCGCCTCGACGCCGATGACGACGAGATGCGAGCGGCCGGCCTGGATCACGACGGGCCGCCCTGCGCGCAAATCGGAAACGGCGCGCTCCACGGAGACGCGGCTTTGGCCGCCATCGCTTTCCAGGATATGCTTGCTGTCAGCCACACGGTCCTCGGATCGCGGGGGAAGAGACCTCGCCGGCCTCCTTGCCTGCGGGAGGGTGCATAGCCCATCTCCCGTCAACAAACCAGGAATACGGACGCGCAAGCCGCGGTTCCTTGGCAATTAAACAGGACCCTCTCGCTTCGCTGAACGGCGCGTCGGCCAAGCGGCCATTTGTCGCCGCAACGGATCGAAGGCCGGCAGCAAGGAACGGTCGCCTAACGGACGAAAGCCGCTGCTTATCGGCATTTGTGGCTTATTCCTGGCGCAAACTGAGGGAAGACCCACCGCGCGAACATTCTCGGTTCATCACGGGTTCAGATGGGGCGCACTAAAACTCGTTATAGACTGATCGAGTCAGCGGAGTCTTTCATGAACATCAAATCAATCGGCCTCGCAGCCGCTCTTTCCTTCGCAGCGCTGGGCGCCGGCGCGGCTCCGGCGCTCGCGTTCCACGGCGGTGGCGGTGGCGGCTTCCATGGCGGCGGAGGCGGCTTTCATGGCGGCGGAGGCGGTTTCCACGGCGGTGGACTCCATGGCGGCGGCTTCCATGGAGGTGGATTCTATCGCGGCGGCGGCTATCGCGGCGGCTTCTACCGGGGCGGCTTCTATGGCGGACGCCGATTTTACGGTGGTCGGCCTTACTTCTATGGCGGCCCGCTCGGCTTCGTAGGGTTTGGCGGCTACGGATACGGATACGGCGGCTGCCTGCGACGGCGTCTGACGCCGTTCGGATGGCGGCTCGTGAACGTCTGCGGCTACGGCTACTAGCCGCATTGTAAAGCATTTGCGTCGCCCGCGCCGCAAGCGCGGGCGACGATCGTTGTGCGTCGAAGTCGAGCGATAAGACGTTTTCGTTGCCAAGGAGGCGGAACTTGGCTCGAAAGTAACGACGGACTCGCGCCTGGAGGAAAAATAGGCGCCTGAACTGTTTCTCATCCTTTTCGCGCTTGCGACACGCGTGCGCCCGCGACGGATCGTCTCGCCAATCTGGCGGCGCCTCGAAAATCCGACATAATCCCGGCGAATCAATCGAGGGCGGCGCACCCGCCGCGCGAGAGACATGAAGCATGGCCTTGACCCGTCGCCGCGCCTTGAGGCTTTCGACCGCCGCCGCGGGCGGCCTCGCCCTGCCGCTGGCGAGGCCGTCGCCCGCGTGGCTCGCGCTTGCGGCGGACGACACTGAGACCTACGGCCTTTCGACGTTCGGCGACCTCGCCGAAGCCGCGGACTTCAAGCATTTCGGCTACGTCAATCCCGACGCGCCCAAGGGCGGCGCGCTCGTTCTCCAGATCAGGAACACATCCGGCAACCAGAATTTCGATACGTTCGACACGTTCAATATCTATGTCTTCAAAGGCGATGGCGCCGCCGGCATGGACGCCACCTTCGACACGTTGATGGCGGGCTCCGCCGACGAGCCGTCGAGCCTCTACGGCCTCGCCGCAAAGTCGGTGCGCATCTCGCCGGATAAGCTGACCTACCGCTTTCGGATGCGGCCGGAAGCGCGCTTCCACGACGGATCGCGGCTCGGCGCCAAGGACGTCGCCTTCTCTCTCATGGTTCTCAAGACGAAAGGCCATCCGCTCTATCGATCGATCCTTGGCGAGATGGACAGCGCTGAGGCCGAGGGCGACGATGTCTGCGTCGTGAAATTCACGCCCGAGCGCAGCCGCGACATTCACCTGATCGTCGCCGGCATGCCGATTTTCTCTGCGGCCTATTACGCCACACACGACTTCGAAGCCTCGACGCTCGAACCGCCGTTGGCGTCGGGACCCTATAAAGTCTCGCGTTTCGAGCAAGGCCGCTACGTGGAGTTCGCGCGCACGCCGGACTATTGGGCGGCGAACCTGCCGGTGAACGTCGGGCTGAACAATTTCGATCGCGTCCGCTACGAATACTACCGCGAACGGCAGATCGCGTTCGAGGACTTCAAGGCGGGGAAGCTCAACTACAACGAGGAATACACCGCGCGTTTTTGGGCGACGCAATATGACTTTCCCGCCGTGAAGGAAGGCCGCGTCAAGCGCGAGGAGCTGCCGACGGGCTCGGCGCGCGGCGTGCAAGGCTGGTACTTCAACACGCGGCGTTCGCAGTTCAAGGATCCTCGCGTGCGCGAGGCGATCAACGATTGCTTCGACTTCGAGTGGACCAGCAAGAACATCATGTTCAACGCCTACACGCGCCTGCGCTCGTTTTTCCAGGGCGGCGACATGGAGGCGAAGGGCAAGCCGTCGCCCGAGGAACTCGCCCTGCTCGAACCGTTTCGCGGGCGCGAACCGGACGAGATCTTCAACGAGCCCTGGATCCCGCCGGTCAGCGACGGATCGGGCTCCGACCGCGCGCTGCTGCGCAAGGCGGACGACCTGTTCCGCGCCGCCGGCTGCAAACGCGACGGCGCTCGCCTGCTGCTGCCTGACGGAAACCCCTTCACGATCGAGTTTCTCGACTCATCGCCCGTCATGCAGCCGCACACCGAGCCGTTCATCGCCAACCTTCGCAAGCTCGGCGTCGACGCCCGTTCGCGCGTGGTCGATACCGTGCAATACAAGCGCCGCACGGACGCGTTCGACTTCGACATCGTGACCGCGGCGCTCGGCGGCTCGCTGACGCCCGGCGTCGAACTCATCAACGTCTACGGGTCGAAGGCGGCGGCGGCGCCCGGCTCGCGCAATCTCGCCGGGATCGCCGATCCCGCCGTCGACGCGCTGCTGAGCAAGATCGCCAAGGCGCAAACGCGCGAGGATCTCAACGTCGCCTGCCGCGCGCTCGACCGCGTGCTGCGCGCCGGGCGCTACATGGTGCCGATGTGGGTCGCGGAAAAATCGCGCATCGCCTATTGGGACGTTTTTGCGCGTCCGCAGCAAACGCCGAAATTCGGCACGGGGGCGCCGGGCACATGGTGGTATGACGCCGAGATGGCGAAGAAGATCAACGCGCCGGGTTGAGCGGGCGAACGTCGAAGGACCTGTATGGCCGCCTACATCGCGCGCAGACTGCTTTTGATGGTTCCGACGATTTTCGGGATTTTGCTGATATCTTTCATCATCGTGCAATTCGCGCCCGGCGGCCCGGTCGAGCGGGTGCTGGCGCAGTTGCAGGGGCTCGACCAGGGCGCCGGCTCGCGCGTCGGCGCGGGCGCGAACGACATGGGAGCGGCGCTCGCCAACCAGGGCGACGCCCGCTACCGCGGCTCGCAAGGGCTCGATCCGAAGTTCATCGAGGAACTGAACAAGCAGTTCGGCTTCGACAAGCCTGCGGGAACGCGTTTCTGGCTGATGTTGAAGAACTACGTGACGTTCGATTTCGGCCGCAGCTACTTCCGCGACGCTTCGGTGCTCTCGCTGATCCGCGAGAAGCTGCCGGTGTCGGTTTCGCTCGGCCTCTGGATGACGATCCTCTCCTACGCCATCTCGATCCCGCTCGGCGTCGCGAAGGCGATGCACGACGGGTCGCGGTTCGACGCCTGGACCTCGGCGATCGTCATCGTCGGCTACGCGATCCCGAGCTTTCTCTTCGCCGTGCTGCTCGTCGTCGTCTTCGCCGGCGGCTCGTTCTGGCAGATCTTTCCATCGCGAGGCCTCGTTTCCGACAATTGGGCGGACTTGTCGCTCTTTGGCAAAGTCGCCGACTACCTATGGCACATCACGTTGCCGGTCGCCTCGCTGGTGTTGGGCGCCTTTGCAACCTCGACGTTTCTCACCAAGAACTCCTTCCTGGAGGAGGTCCGCAAGCAATACGTGCTGACCGCCCGCATGAAGGGTTTGAGCGAGCGCCGCGTGCTCTACGGCCACGTGTTTCGCAACGCCATGATGATCGTGATCGCAGGGTTTCCCGGCGCGTTCATCAGCGCCTTCTTCACCGGCTCGCTGCTGATCGAAAACATCTTCTCGCTCGACGGGCTCGGCCTGCTCACCTACGAGTCCGTGATGAACCGCGATTACCCCGTGGTTTTCGCGAACATCTATATTCTCGCGCTGCTCGGCCTGGTGGTGAACCTCCTCGCCGATCTCACCTATACGTGGGTCGATCCCCGCATCGATTTCGAGACGCGGGAGGTTTGAGGTGACGAGCGAGACGCCGCCGCCCGAACTCACCGTCACCGCCAGCGCGCCCCTGTCCGAAGAGGTGGCGCGACGCGGCTTCTTCCGCCCGACGCCGGTCAACCAGCGGCGCCTCGCGAACTTCCGACGCAACCGCCGCGGCTATTGGTCGTTTTGGGTGTTCCTCACGCTGTTCGTCGCGTCCTTGTTCGCAGAGGTGATCGCCAACGATCGCCCGATCCTCGTCTCCTACAAGGGCGAGATTCTGTTTCCGTTGCTGAAGCATTACCCCGAGGAGATGTTCGGCGGCTTTCTCGCGGAGACGGATTACCGCGACCCCGTCATCTCCGACGAGATCGCGCGCCACGGATGGGCGATCTGGCCGCCGATCCGCTATTCCTACAACACGCACAATCTCGATCTGCCGACGCCGGCGCCGTCGCCGCCGACCTGGCTGCTCACGCAGGACCAGTGCGCCGGCGTTTTGAAGAAGCGTTTTCCCGACAAGCCGGACGCGACCTGCGCCGACCTCGAGACGAACTGGCTCGGCACCGACGACCAGGGGCGCGACGTCGCGGCGCGGCTGATCTACGGCTTCCGCATCTCGATCCTCTTCGGCCTGATCCTCGCCGCCATCTCTTCGATCGTCGGCATTTTCGCCGGCGCGATTCAAGGGTATTTCGGCGGTTGGACCGACCTCATCTTCCAGCGCTTCATCGAAATCTGGTCTTCGCTGCCCCACCTCTACATCCTCATCATCGTGTCCTCCATCATCACGCCGAGCTTCTTTGTCCTGCTCGCGATCTTGCTCCTGTTTTCGTGGGTGAGCCTCGTGCATTTGGTGCGCGCCGAATTCCTGCGCGCGCGCAACTTCGAGTACGTCAACGCGGCGCGGGCGTTGGGCCTCTCCAACGCAAAGATCATGTGGAAGCACGTGCTGCCCAACGCCATGGTGGCGACGCTGACCTTCCTGCCCTTCATCGTGAACGCCTCGGTGACGACGCTGACCTCGCTCGATTTCCTCGGTCTCGGCCTGCCGCCCGAGGCGCCCTCGCTTGGCGAGATGCTCTTGCAGGGCAAGGCCAACCTTCAGGCCCCCTGGCTCGGTCTCGCGGGGTTCTTCGTCATCGCGCTCATGCTCTCGCTCCTGATCTTCATCGGCGAGGCGGTGCGCGACGCGTTCGATCCCAGAAAGACTTTCGCGTGACCGTGTGATAGAATTTTGCGCAGGAGCGAAGTCATGAACAAGATCGTTCGCCACAATTATCCGGTCTCCAAGTTGCCCGAAGACTTGCGCGAAGGCCTTCCTGAAGATCAGACCGTCACGGTTGAAGTCGCGGTGGAAACCCGTCAGCAAACGCCGCACCGGACGCTCGAAGACATTTTTGCGCACGCGCCGCGGACGTTCGCCTCGGTCAAAGAGGTGAACGACTACGTTCGCGCCATGCGTGACGAGTGGGACGACGATCGTTGACGATGCCCGTCGTCTACCTCGACACGAACATCTTTATTCAAGCTGTCGAAGTTACAACCATCGAGTCGGTTGGAGCGCAGGATTTTTTGGCTTTACTAAGAGACCATCCAGGAGCGGCGGTAACAAGCGAATTGACGCTGGCGGAACTCATCGCGCCGTCGCGTCATATCGGCCGCGCGTTGGCGCTGGCGAGGCGGACAACGTATTTTGATCTTTTCGCGGCGAGCAGCTTTATCGCTTTTCATCCCGTGACTCGCGAAGTTCTCATCGACACAGCCGACTTGAGGGCGGCCGCCCTCAATGCCGGACGGTCGCTCAAACTTCCCGACGCTATACACATCGCGACGGCCATCCGCGCGAAATGCCGTTATCTAATGTCGCTCGACCGCCGTCTCGGTCCGCTGGCCCGCGGCATGACCCTCCTTGAGCCGGAGCCGGAAAGTATCGCTCTTGTGGCCAAGGCCTTCGATGCCTGAGCCGCTCCTCGACGTGCGCGATCTCAGCGTCGCATTCCGGCAGGGCGGCCGCATGGCGCTCGCGGTCGATCGCGTCTCCTTCGCGCTGCAGCCCGGACGCACGCTCGCGCTCGTGGGCGAGTCAGGCTCCGGCAAGTCGGTGACGGCGCTCGCCATCACGCGGCTGCTCGGCGCGACGTCGGCGACGTTCCCAAGCGGGAAGATCTTGTTCAACGGCGTCGATCTTTTGCGCGCCAGCGACCGGCAGTTGCGCGCGGTGCGCGGCAGCGACATCGCCATGGTCTTTCAGGAGCCGATGACGTCGCTCAACCCCGTGCATCCGATCGACCGCCAAATCGCCGAAGTTCTCGAACTTCACGGCATGCGCGACGCCAAGGCGCGACGCCAGCGCGTCGTCGATCTCTTGACGGATGTCGGCATTCCCGACCCGCGGTCGCGCCTCGGCGCATTCCCGCATCAATTGTCCGGCGGCCAGCGCCAGCGTGTGATGATCGCCATGGCGCTTGCGAACCGGCCGAGCCTCCTCATCGCCGATGAACCGACGACGGCGCTGGACGTGACCGTGCAGGCCCAAATCCTGAAGCTGCTGAAGGAGCTTCAGACGAAGCTCGGGATGGCGATGCTGTTCATCACGCATGATCTCGGCATCGTGCGGCGCATCGCCGACGACGTCTGCGTCATGCAGCGCGGCCGCATCGTCGAGGCGGGACCAAGCCGGCAGGTGTTCGCCGCGCCGACGCATCCCTATACGAAGGCGCTGTTGGCGGCGGAGCCGAAGGGGGAACCGATCGTCGCCGACGCCGGCGCGCCGACGATCGTCACGGGCGACAACATCCGTGTCTGGTTCCCGATCAAACGCGGATTTCTGCGGCGGACCGTCGGCTACGTGAAGGCGGTCGATGGGGTCTCCATCGCGGTGCGCGAGGGCCAGACCGTCGGCGTCGTCGGCGAATCCGGGTCGGGCAAGACGACGCTCGGGCTGGCGCTGCTGCGCCTGATCCGCTCGGAAGGAGCCATCGTCTACCTCGGCCGACGGATCGACGGGTTCGGCTTCAAGGCGATGCGACCGTTGCGCCGCGACATGCAGATCGTCTTCCAGGATCCGTTCGGATCGCTGTCGCCGCGCATGTCCGTCGCGGAGATTGTCGAAGAAGGTCTGCTCGTGCAGAACAGAGGCCTGTCCTGGCCGCAGCGCCGCGACATCGTCGCGCGCGCGCTCGCCGACACGGGCCTCGATCCCGCGGCCATGGACCGCTACCCGCACGAGTTCTCCGGCGGTCAGCGCCAGCGCATCGCAATCGCCCGCGCCATGGCGCTCGAACCGAAGTTCGTCGTGCTCGACGAGCCGACCTCGGCGCTCGACATGTCCGTGCAAGCGCAGATCGTCGACCTGCTGCGCGACCTTCAAAGACGGCGGCGCCTCGCCTACATGTTCATCAGCCACGATCTCAAGGTCATGAAGGCGCTCGCCACGGATCTGATCGTGATGCGGCATGGCGAAGTGGTGGAGGCCGGTCCGGCCGCGCAGATTTTCGCCGCGCCGCAGAGCGAGTATACGCAAGCGCTGTTCGCCGCCGCCTTCTCTATGGAGGCCCGCGGCGACGATCTCGTCGCGCAATAGGAGAAACCGTAGCGCGCGCGCTGCTGATCGTGCTCGCCGACAAAAGCGGGAGGCCATTTTGGTGAGGTTCGATACGGGCTGCGCCTGCTGCAACGACGATTTCTACGACTACGAGGAATGGCTGATGCAGCGCGTCACCATCGTCGCGCATCCGTTGGCGCAGCATAAACTCACGCTGATGCGCGAGACGAAGCGATCGACCCAGGATTTCCGCCGGCTCCTGAAAGAGGTCGGCACGATGCTGTGCTTCGAGATCACCCGCGACCTGACGCTCGAAGCCGTCGAAATCGAAACGCCGCCGACGACGACGCTGGCGCCGAAACTCGCCGGCAAGAAACCGGTGTTCGCGCCGATCTTGCGCGCCGGCGCCGGCTTTCTCGACGGCATGCTCGACCTCGTTCCGTCGGCGCGGGTCGCGCATATTGGCATTTACCGCGACCCGCAGACGCCTCAAGCCGTGCAGTATTACTTCGAGGCGCCGCAGGATGTCGCCGACCGGCTGGTCATTCTGATGGATCCGATGCTCGCAACCGGCAATTCCGCCGTCGCCGCCGTGCAATTGCTCAAGGACAAGGGCGCCAAGGAAATCCGCTTCGCGTGCCTGCTCGCCGCGCCGGAGGGCGTCGAAAAGCTGCGGTGCGCGCACCCCGACGTGGGCCTTTGGACGGTCGCCATCGACAGCCGCCTCGACGAACACGGCTATATCGTGCCGGGGCTGGGCGACGCGGGCGACCGCATGTTCGGCGCCAAGTAAACCGCAATGCCCGAATTGCCCGAAGTCGAGACCGTGCGGCGCGGTCTGGAGCCGGCCATGGCAGGCCATCGTTTCCTTAGCGTCGAGCAACGGCGTGGCGACCTGCGGTTCCCGTTCCCGGACGACTTCGCCGCGCGCCTGACCGGACGGCGCGTGGACGCCTTGTCGCGCCGCGCCAAATATCTCGTCGCCGATCTCGACGACGGCAACGCGCTTGTGATGCATCTCGGCATGAGCGGGTCGTTTCGCGTCGATGCGGCGACGCCGGGCGGCTTCCATCATCCGCGCTCGCGCGACCCCGCGCACGACCATGTCGTGTTCACCATGTCGGGCGGCTGCGCAATCACCTACAACGATCCCCGGCGCTTCGGCTTCATGCTGCTGGAAAATCGGGCGACGCTCGCCGATCACAAGCTGTTCCGCGCCATTGGGCTCGAGCCGCTCGGCAATGCGCTTGACAGCGCGACGTTGGCGCGGCTTTTCGCCGGCAGGTCGACGCCGCTCAAAGCGGCGCTGCTCGACCAGACGCGGATCGCCGGGCTCGGCAACATCTATGTCTGCGAGGCGCTGCACCGCGCCGGCCTCTCGCCGCGGCGCGCCGCCGGCGCCTTGGCGCGGGCCGACGGCAAACCGACGCCGCGCGCCGACCGCCTCGCCGTCGCGATCCGCGAGGTCTTGACCGAAGCGCTCGCCGCCGGCGGTTCGAGCCTGCGCGACCACCGCCAGGCCGACGGCTCGCTCGGCTATTTCCAGCACGCCTTCCGCGTCTACGATCGCGAAGGCGCGCCTTGCGCTGCGCCGGATTGCGGCCGCGCCATCCGGCGCATCGTCCAGTCCGGCCGCTCGACCTTCTACTGCGGCGCGTGTCAGCGTTAAATTAAGCGCTCAGATTTCGACGACCACGTGGCCCGCGCCGCTCGTGCTTTCCGCGAAGGCATGCGCGCGGGCGAGTTCCGCCAGAGGAAAGACGCCGGCGATGCGATGCGCGAGCGCGCCGGCCCGCTGCGCCTCGTCGATCCCGGCGCAGGTCGACTCGAAGGTCGGCTCGTCCAGGAGATAAACGAAGATCATATGCAGCGAAAAATTGCGCGCCTTGCGGCCGCCTGTCGCAATCGTAATGGACGGCGCGCTCGCGGCGCCGAACGACACGACGGCGCCGTTCTCGGCGACGATCGCCTCGTCGAGCTTGATGGCGTTCGGCAGATCCACGTCGACGACGAGGTCCACGCCGCGCCCCGCCGTCTCCTGAAAAATGCGGCCGGCGATGTCGTCGTGCGTGCGGTCGAGGACGATGTCCGCGCCGAGCGCAGAGACCGCCTTGCGCGCGTCGTCGCCCCCGCCGGTCGAGGCGATGACCCGCGCGCCGCGCCACTTCGCGAACTGGACGGCGTAGGCGCCGACACGGCCGGTCGCGCCCGGGACATAGACCGTTTTGCCCCCGAGCGCGCCGGCGACATGCGTCGCGCGGTAGCCCGTCATCGCCGGAATGCCGAAGCACGCTCCCTCCTCGAAGCTTGCGCTCGCCGGCAGCGGCTTCACCCGGCGCGTCGGCAGAACGACGAACTCGGCCGCCGTTCCGTCGGGCCGCGCCCATTGCGCGTTGTAACACCAGACACGATCGCCTTCGGCGAACCCGCGCACGCCTGCGCCCAGACCTGCGACGACGCCGGCGCCATCGGAATGGGGGATCACACGCGGAAATTCGATTGGGACGTTCAGATTGCCCCGGCGCTTGTAATCCGACGGGTTGACGCCCGACGCATGCAGCCGGATCATGACCTCGCCTGCCGCCGGCGTCGGGGTCGTCCGCTCGCCGATCTCGATCACGTCGGCCGCCGGACCTGTTCGTTCGAACCAGCCTGCCCGCATCGCTATCTCCCATGTGCATCCTTCGAGCGTGCGAAAGCGCCGCGCCGAAAGCAAGCGGCGGCGGCGCGCCATGCGATCGGCCCGGCGTTTGACGAGCGCGGCCCTTGCGGCTTATAAGCCGCCGCAAGAGCCGGGTCGCAAGACGCCGGCGTTTTGTTCTTGGCGCGCGAGGCGCGCCGCTCTCGAGGATGCGATGGCGAATACAACCTCGGCCAAAAAGGCGGTCCGCAAGATCGCGCGACGCACGGAGACCAATCGGTCGCGTCGCAGCCAGATGCGCACGTATGTGAAGAAGGTGGAAGAGGCGATCGCCGGCGGCGACCAGACCGCTGCGCTCGCCGCGCTTGCCGCGGCGCAGCCGCTGATGATGCGCGCCGCTCAGAAGGGCATTCTCCACAAGAACACCGCATCGCGAAAAATCTCGCGGCTGAACGCCCGGGTCAAAAAACTCGCGAGCTGATCGCACGATCGCGCCGTCAGCGCATCGACAAAGCCCGGCGTTGCGCCGGGCTTTTTGTTTGATCGAGTCAGAATCGCTTTTTGTCACGGCTGCGTCATGTGTCGCCTTTGCAACGTTCATATTTTTGATTCGACCCGCAGCCGCCTCGCAAAAAATCAGATTGTTAATGAAGCGTTTATTGGCAAAGCGAGACGGGGCGCAATTTCGACGGTCTCTTGACTCGCGCGCCGCCCGCAAAACCTCGCCGGGATTTCGGCCCTGGAATGATTGTGCCCTTGCGCATGCGTCTTTCGGCGAAGCCATGAAAAACAGGCTGTTATGCGCGCGGCGCTCTAGGTTCAAGGCCGAACGTCCGATCGGCGCGCCGGGGCGTGACGAAATGATGACGCAACGACCTTGTCGGGCGCCGCGTCTATGTTAGTTTCGTTCATCGGCGGTTTGCGCAACCGAGAGGGGTCTGGGGCAGCGCAATCCATCCTCTCATCGAGGCGAGTCTTTCGCTTGGCGTCTTCGCCAAGAGCGGTCCCGCTTTGTGAAAGGCCATTGATCGCGCGGGCTCGGTTCAACGCCGCGCGTGGGGGCCGAAGAGCATGCGGCGCGTCCTGCTTGACGCGCCGCCCATGACAAAAGCGGCAGGGGCATTCGACACCATGACAACGTCTTTCGACTTCGAGCGCAACGCCATCGCGCTTCACGTCGCAGCGCCAGCGCGCGGCGGTCCGGTCGAACGACATTGTGCGAGCCCGCCCGCCGCCTAAGCGCGGATTTACGACCAATCCTTTTCGTTTCGCGTCGTATCTCACGGGGACCCTGTGTCCGCGGGCGCGATCCTTTTGACTCTCGTTTGCTAGGAAGGCGCATCATGCTGGAGACGCGGTCGGACACTCAGCTTCCCTATGCGGAGGCCTGGGAGCGGACCTGCAGGCGGTTGCGCGCCGAACTCGGCGAGGAGGTCTTCGTCTCCTGGTTCGGCCGTCTCGAACTCGATGAGGTGCGCAACGGCGTCGCGCACCTGTCGGTGCCCACGAAGTTCCTGAAGAGCTGGATTGTTTCCAACTACCATGACCGCATCCTCGCGACGCTGGTCTCCGAGGCCGCAGACATCCGCGACATCGCCGTCTACGTCCGCCTGTCCACGCGTGCGCTTGCGAGTCCGCGCGCCTCGCAAACGCCGGCGATCCTTGCGGTCGTCGATCCGCGCGCGCCGACGCTTGACGCCATCCGCCGCGCGCACGACGCCGGGCCCGCGCCGGCCAGCAAGCCGCGCGCCGGCAATGTGGTCGACGTCGAGACGATCAACGGATCGAGCCTCGACCCGCGCCTGACGTTCGCAACCTTTCACGTGGGCGCCACCAACCACTTCGCGCATGCTGCGGCGATGCGCGTCGCGAAGGCCGCGGTCGGCGAGACCGCAATCTACAATCCGCTCTACATCCATTCCGCGGTCGGACTCGGCAAGACGCATCTCCTGCAGGCGACGGCGCGCGCGGCGCAGGAGCGCGGCCGCCGCGTGATCTACCTTACGGCCGAGACGTTCATGTACCGCTTCGCCTGCGCGCTGAAGTCGCAAAACGCGCTGGCGTTCAAGGACAAGCTGCGCGGCATCGACCTTCTCGCGATCGATGACGTGCAATTCCTGCAGGGCAAGTTCCAGCACGAGTTCTGCCACACGCTGAACGCGCTGATCGATGCGGGACGCCAGGCTGTCGTCGCCGCCGACCGGCCGCCGGCCGAACTCGAAAGCCTCGACGAGCGCGTGCGCTCGCGCTTGATGGGCGGCCTCTGCGCCGACATCGGCGCGCTCGACGAAGACCTGCGGCTCAACATCTTGCGCGCGCGCATCGCGGCGACGCGCGAAAAGCAACCGGGCTTCGATGTCCCCGCGACGGTCATTTCCTATGTCGCGCGGGCCGTCGAGAGCAACGGCCGCGATCTCGAAGGCGCCGTCAGCCGCTTGCTCGGGCGCGCGACGCTCACAGGCGCGCCGCTCTCCGTCGAAATCGCCGAAGACGCGATCCGCGACCTGGTGCGCTTCCGCGAGCCCAAGCGCGTCAAGATCGAAGAGATCCAGAAGCTCGTCGCCTCGCATTACAACGTCAGCAAGTCCGACATCCTGTCGGCGCGGCGCACGGCGACCGTCGTGCGCCCGCGACAGATCGCCATGTACCTGTCCAAAGTCTTGACGCCGCGTTCGCTGCCCGAGATCGGCCGGCGCTTCGGCGGCCGCGATCACACGACCGTGCTGCACGCCGTGCGCAAGATCGAGGGGTTGGCCGGCAAGGATGGAACGCTCAACGACGAGATCGAGTTGCTGAAGCGCATGCTGACCGAATAGCCGGTCGCGCGCTGGTATCCGGACGCGCCGCCGCGTCCGGACAAAGCGCTGGCCTCGTCCCCGAAAATCCTTTTAAGTGCCGGCGGCGGTCTCGCGCGCCGATGTCGCCGCGCGTCTTACGCGGGAAGGCGGCGACGAAACCGACGTCCGGTTTCGTCGTCAGGCGTGCTGGCGGCCAGCCATCAAGGGGGGAGAACCCATGATCGTCGAAAATCAGTTGCAGCTGACCGACGCCGTGCTCGACGTGATGAAACGCACGCCCGATCCGCGCCTGCGCGAGATCATGACGTCGCTGATCACGCATCTGCACGCCTTCGTCCGCGAGACGCGGCTGACGGAGCGCGAGTTCCAGGACGGCTGCGCGATCATCGCCGAACTGGGCCACCGGACGACCGACACGCACAACGAGGTCGTGCTGATGGCGGGCTCGCTCGGCGTGTCTTCGCTCGTCTGCCTGCTCAACAACGGCGACAAGGGACAGACCGAGACGAACCAGAATCTGCTCGGTCCCTTCTGGCGACTGCACTCGCCGGAAACGGCGAACGGCGCGTCGATCCTTCGCTCGCCGACAGAAGGCACGCCCATGTTCGTGAAGACGCGGTTCGTCGATCCGGCCGGCGCGCCGATCGTCGGCGCAAAGGTCGACATCTGGCATTCCAACGACGAAGGCTTCTACGAGAACCAGGACGAACACCAGGCCGACATGAACCTGCGCGGCTCGTTTACATCCGACGCAAGCGGCGCCATCGCCTTCCGCAGCATCAAGCCGGCGGGCTACCCCATCCCGACCGACGGCCCCGTCGGCCGGCTGCTCACCGCGCAGGACCGTCATCCTTTCCGTCCGGCGCATCTGCACTTCCTGGCGCAGAAGCCGGGCTTCAAGACGCTGATCAGCCAGGTCTATTTCAACGGGGATCCGCGGCTCGAAACCGACGCGCAATTCGGCGTCACGCGCGCGCTGATCGGCGACTACAAGCTGCACGCTCGCGGCGAGGCGGCGCCGGAGGGCGATGTCGAAGGCGACTGGTACTCGCTCGACTACCTGTTCAAGATGGAGCCGGGCGAGTCTCGGTTGCCGCGGCCGCCGATCAAGTGAGCCAAGGGCGCCTGCGCCTTTCCGTTCTCGATCAATCGCCGGCGATGGCCGGCGTCGGAGACGACGTCGCCATCCGGCAGACGATCGAGATGGCGATGCACTGCGAGGCGCTCGGCTATGACCGCTTCTGGGTCAGCGAGCATCACGGCTCGGAGACGATCGTCGGCTCTGCGCCCGAGATCCTCATCGCCGCCATCGCGTCGCGCACGGCGCGCATCCGCGTCGGCGCCGCCGGCGTGCTGCTGCCGCACTATTCGCCGCTGAAGGTCGCCGAGCAGTTTCGTCTGCTCGAAGCGATCGCGCCCGGACGCATCGATCTCGGTCTCGGCCGCGCGCCCGGCGCCGACGGCCGCATGGCGCACGCGCTGAACCCGTCGGGCGAGGCGGCGGTCGAGCGCTTTCCGGCCAACGTGCGCGACATCGTCGCCTGGACGTCCGATGCGCCGCTCGTCGAAGGGCACCCTTACGCGTCGCTGCGGGTGACGCCGCGCACCCCGCACGCGCCGGAAATCTGGCTGCTCGGAAGCTCCGACTATGGCGCGCAGGTCGCCGCCTATCTCGGGCTGCCGTTCTGCTTCGCCGCCTTCATCAACGAGAGCGGCGCGGCGCAGGCGCTGCAGGCGCATCGCGATCTCTATCGCCCGAGCGACCGCTTCCCGAGACCCATGGGCGCGGCCTGCGTCTTCGCGCTTGCCGCGGACACGGGCGATCGCGCCGACCATCTCTTCGCAACGCGCGCCCGGACGAGGCTCAACCGGGACCGCGGCGTGCGCACGGCTTTGCTGCCGCCGGACGAGGCCCTGCGCGAACCGCTGGCGCCCGGCGAGCGTCAACGCGTCGAAGCGATGCGGGCGGCGGCGATCGTCGGCGATGGCGAGGCCTGCGCGCGCAAGCTGCGGGATTTTGCGGCGCGGCTCGGAATCGACGAGGTCGTCGTGCTGACCCATACATACGCGCTCGAAGACCGCAAACGTTCGTTCGAGCTCTTGGCGCGCCATTGCGGATTGGCGGCGTAGGCGATCGACGCCCGCGATGGACGCCGCGACGCGGATCGGCTACATCTTCGCGCATCGGCGCGCGCGAGCGCCGACTTCGCTTGAGGCGAAGGCGCCCGTAGCTCAGCTGGATAGAGCGTTGCCCTCCGAAGGCAAAGGTCACACGTTCGAATCGTGTCGGGCGCGCCACTTTCCGACAGTCGGAACAGCAACTTAGAAAGACCGGCCTTCACAGTCCGCTATGCTGCACCTGCTCACGGAAACATCGTAAGCGTCGTCCCATCCCCACCTTTCGCGCGGTGATCTGATCGTCGAGTCTGACTGCTGGTTCAGTTAGGCAGGTGATGATGTCTGGTGACGATGTGCTGTCGACGCCCGTGGCCCGGCGCATGGAGGTGTTCACCGGCGCGGCTCGACGGCGGCGGTGGAGCCCGGAAGAGAAGACGGGGATCGTGGCGGAGAGTTACGCGACGTCGGTAGGCGAGGCGGCCGAGCGGCACGCAGTTAGAGCGACGCAGCTGTTCACGTGGCGACGGGATGCGCGTTGGGGTCCTGGAGATGGCGAGACGTTCACGCCGGTGACGGTGGACGACGCGAGCGGCGAGGAGCGCGGCGGCGGTCAGGGTGTCATCGAGATCGAGATCGGGCCGGCGCGACTGAGGATCGGCCCGGGTGCGGATATCGGGACGAAACTGGCCATTGTCGGGGCTCTGCGGGGCAAGCGGTGATCGCGCCGCCCGCGGGGCGCGGGTGATGGTGGCGACCAAGCCGGTGGACTTCCGCAAGGGCGCCGAAGGGCTGGCGGCCCTGGTGCTCGATCCCGGCCGAGGCCGGACCAAGACCGGCCAGCTCTGGGCCTATGCCCGCGACGATCGGCCGTGGGGCGGGGTCGATCCGCCCGGCGTGGCCTACGTCTATGCGACCGATCGCAAGGCCGAGCAGCCGATCACGCATCTCGCCGGGTTCAAGGGCGTGCTGCAGGTCGACGGTTATGGCGGCTATCGCCCTCTGCGGAGAGGGGCGAGGTGAGCTCGCCTTCTGCTGGGCGCGCGTCCGCCGCCCGTTCTACGAGCTCGCCGCCGCCGGCCCCGCGCCCATAGCCGCCGAGACCCTGGTAAGGATCAAGGCGCTCTACGCCGTCGAAGCCGACATCAGGGCCATGACCGCCGAGCAGCGCCAAGCCGCCCGTCAGGCGCGAAGCCGTCCCATCCTCGAGGCCATGGAGCCGTGGTTCCGCGCCAGGCTCCAGACCGTCAGCCAGAAGGGCAAACTCGCCGACGCCATCCGCTACGCCCCTCGCCCGTTGGGAGGGCCTGACCCGCTTCATCGACGACGGCAGGATCGAGATCGACTCCAACACCGTAGAGCGCTCGATCCGCCCTATCGCGCTGACCAGGAAGAACGCCCTCTTCGCCGGCTCCGACAGCGGCGCCGAACGCTGGGCGGCGATCGCCTCGCTGGTCGAGACCTGCAAACTGAATGGCATCGACCCCGAGGCCTACCTCGCCGACACCGTCACGCGCATCGTGCGGGGACATCCGCAAAGCCGCCTCGGCGAACTCCTGCCATGGACCTAAACGGCGGCCGTGACCTGAGGACGACGCTTACCGCGGATCTAGGATGCTCGTGGGTTTATTGTAAATCGGACCGTAGGCGTAGTTCGTCACCAAGGCCGCGAGCGGCGAGCCCGGTTTCGGCGTCTGCGTGACTGTTGCGACATTGTTAGCCCAAGGATTTGCGGCCCCCGCATAAGGTATTGGCGGTACTATTGCCCTCGGGCAAGCCTGTGCTGACAGGGAGCTACCAAATCGGCCGTAAGGCTAGAATTTGGCTAAAATGGCTCGCTTAGCGGTGGTCGCCGCGATCATGTTGCCGGCAAAGCCCCTGATATATGCAGCGCGATCACTTATGGCTTCCCACAGGTGGCTACGGACCTCATCTGCCAAGGACAGCTCAGACTCAGAGTTAAACACAAGATCGGTACCGGAGTTAGTATAACTTCTAAGCACCAACCCGTCTAAACGGCGGAGAATAATCGCTACTTCCTCACCGTTAGAAGAGACCGCCAGAACATCCCTCAGTGGACAACCCAATTGGCACACAGATACTTGATGTGTTTTTAATGAAAAGCACCAAAGATATTCAGTATCATATGCGGTAAACCAAAAAACCCCTAGCTCTCCATCAAGCACCCCATCTTCGACTTCTAAAAATCTGGTATGAGAAAACTTCTCCATAAAAGGTTCAATGAAGCGCGCTACCCGCACAATGCCTGGATACGAAAATGCAGATATAAGATCGGACTGATCTTGTATATCAACGTCAGCGACAAAATTCTCCTCTGAAGCTGTACAGACCAAAAAATCCCGATCATAGAAAATATCAACAGGGTAGCCTATGTTCAGCATCTCCGTCTGAGTAGCCCCAATTTTGCCGACATATGACGAGTGCTCCGCAGGAACGCAAACTGGCCACAAGAGGACCTCGTCACCTCCAAACCATGCGATCCTTTTCCCATGCTGAGCCCAGTGGATAGGCGCGGCTCGCACCACGCCATTTACCTCGACTGCTTGATCTCCTGGCCCTTTCTGCACAAGACGACAGAGTCGGCCACGAGAATCGAAGCTCGAGGCCACGACAACGCCGTCACCAGTCCATTCGACACTCTTGACTAGCGTTAGAATTGGCACGAGCCATTCCCCACGAACAAACACCGATCTCCCTATTTCAAGCTGCTAGTTGCTGGCGCTGAACCACCCTGGGGGCTTGACATCGGAATCGGAAACATAGTCACGACCGGGCCCGTTTGCTGTGTCGGATCGTTTTCATTCGGGAGATACCTTATCTCCACCTGATTATGGGCCGGTGAATACCGGCTCAACCTCGATGTTACTTACCTTGTAATCTTCGTTTATTTTAACAATTATCTGCGCGCTTTTATCAATAAATAATCGCCCACCTCTTATATTTTTAACCATCGCAAGCACGCGACCGGAATCTCTATAGTAGCCATATTCAACATCATTTTCAGTAAAGTATTTTTCTACTGCTTCCAGCGACATGCCAGGTTGCAGATCCTGTATTACGGTATCCTTAATCTGCTCGATTGTCAGAGATCCGTTGAGCCTCTTGTCACGCCCCATAGCATCCCTCGTTGACGGGCACGCGAGGAAGGCCGCAAGAGCGAATGTCATCGAAATGACCTTGGGTGTTCGCAACGCTATCAATCCTTCCGGTCCACCACACTGCTTCCGCTACTTACTTGCCCCTCGGATTCGATCCGCTTTGAAAGCTCGAAGAAGTTGATGATGGCGAAACGCCTGCCGATGAGAAGCCGGGATTAGACAGACCTTGGCCCGTTGAAGGGGCCAATCCTAAAGCCGGATCGGGCGTCAATGGCAACACGGTTCCATAGCCGGGCGCGAACGTGGGTGCCTGTGGCCGAGATACACCCAGAGCTTCTACGGCCTGTGCCGCGTAAGCGTTGCTGTTTGTTGAAAGCGGATTGTAAGGAATTGCTGCAGCATTGACGGCCGCCTGGAAATTTTGGAGCAGACTTTCGTAATACGAAGCGGGCAAGTTATCGTTGATCACGACAGTGCTCGCTCTTGGGGCGGGTGTATAATCGAGGCTGCCCGGGCCGTACGGGACTGATTGCGCATATATGGTTCCATTGTTTCCCGGACCTGCACGAAATAGCGTCGGGTTACTGCCATTAGATTCACTGACGACAACGTAAGAATGTGATGCAAGATACGCAGTTTGAACAATTGGCCGGTAAAGTATCTCGACCTTTGCCAACCCGTCCGGATCGGTATTGTTAAGCGGATCGTTTCCGACGTATGCGTAGAGGTTGCCGCCTGCGCCGTAGCCCGCCGGATCGGCCTGGAGGAAGCGGCCGAGCCTCGGCGAATACATGCGGGCGCGGTAATAATAGAGCCCGTTCGTCTCGGGGTCCTGCCGCTGGCCCGTGTAGCGGAACCCGCCGGTGGCAGACGCGCTCTCGCCGTAGGGCCGGTAGCCGGCCTTGCTCAGCGTTCCCGCGCCTGACTCGAGCGTGGCGACGAACGAGCCCTGGATGTCGGGAACAAGCGTCGCGCGCGAACCGGCGGGAACGTTCATCGCGAGGCCCTGGGCGCCCTTCTCAAGCGGACGCCGGCCGCATCGTTTGTTGATGGAGGACCCGCCTGCGGAACATGGCGCCCCCATAGGCCACCATCGCGCTCGCCATCGCCAGCGCCGCGATCTCGGCCAGCGAGCCGCCGGGGTTCAGCAGCGCCGACCCGACCAGGAACCACAGCAAAAGCTTGTCCCATTGATGGTTGAGCAAGGAGGACACGAGCTTGATGTCCATCCATCGCAGCAGGAACCCAAAGGCGAAGAAGCCGACGATCACGCCGGGAACGCCGAAGTTGATGTAGAACTCCAAGGCCTGTCCCATGCCGACGCTGGTCCCGTTGGCGAAGCCGATGAGCGTGTGCTTGGCGACGTAGGTTCCGCTGCCGCCCACCTGCGGCTTGTCCGGCCAGATGGCGCGTGGAACGACCGCGGCCAGCGCCTCGAAGATGGTCGCGCCGTCCTCGTAGGGCACGAGATCGGGCGTGTTGCGGACGGCGGCGCCGACAAGCGCGCTCTGGTTCATGCGCAGGGCGACCATCTGCAGATGATCGCGATCGGCGATGTCGAACGTCGTGAGATGCGACAGCATGTTGGTGAACGCGTCGAACCGCGAGCTCAGATCCTGGCCGCCCCAGACGCTGGCGCGGATGTCGCTGCGGTATTGGGCGTAGGAGACCCAGAAACTGACCCCGCCGAACAGCATGCCGACCAGCGCGACGAGCAGAATCCAGCGCGGCCGGAAGAACATCGCGATGAACGCCAGGATCGACGTGAACATGACGATGCCGTAGCCGATGAAGCCCGACGAAATCACGGTCACCACCGGCAGGCAGGCGCCGATCGCCAGCCACATCACGAAGCGGCGCTTGTCGCTCTGGAACCAGGCGTTCCAGCACAGCAGGCAAAGCGCCAGCACGAGACAGCTCTTGCCGGCGCTCAACACCGCGCCGAACCCAGCGACGTTGGCAAGCGGCGTGAAGGCGCAAACCCAGCTCCCCGCGCCGATCGGCAGGAACAATTGCAGCGCCATGCGGGAGATGTCTTCGCGCTGCATGCGTTCGCTCAACCGGCGCAGATGAAACGATTCCATCTGGCGGACCTGATCGGGCGAGCGGTGCACGACGAGCGCGCCGAGCGAAAACGCCAGCAGACCCCACGAGGTGATACGGAAGCCCACGATCGTATCGGGCGCGTCGGCGAATTCGGCCCAGGGCGAGGCGTAGGCGACCGCGCCGAACCAGTAGGACATGATCGTCCCGATGAAATACGAATAGACGAGGAAGCCGCCCATGCTGCCGCGCCGCGTGTGGATGACGAACAGCAGCGCCGGCGCCGCGATCCAGGCGCAGAGATAGAACCAATATTCCGTATCGACGCCGTCGCCGATCATGAAGCTTCGCTCAAACGGGATCGACTCGCCTGCCTGTAAAACAAAACGAGCTCGCGCGCCATCGTTCGCCAGTCCCGCCGAGTCGACGTCTTCGACGTTTCGCCCAACATCGCGGCAAGCGCAAGCCTGTTCTCGTCGCACCAGCGCAGCCGCGCGGCGACGGCGGCGGGATCGCGGATGTTCAGGATCCAGCCCGTCTCGCCCTCGACGACGAAGTCGGGCGCCGAGCAATTGGTCGTCGCCAGGATCGGCAGGCCGGCGGCCGCGGCCTGCAGCAGAACGGCCGCGAAGCCGTCCTCGATCGTCTGGAACAGGAAAAGATCGGCTTGATGGTAATGCCGCGCCAAGTCCCGTTCGGCCACGCGGGGAACCATCTCGATCGCGCCGCCGACGGTCTTGCGCAGATCCTCGGTCTCCGGCGGCGTGTCGCCGACGAAGACGAAGTTCATGCGATCGCCGAGCGCCTGCGCCGCCTCGATGAGGTCGCGCACGCCCTTGCGATAGGAAAACGTGCCGACGGTGAGCACGCGCAGCGGCGCGCCCGACAGGATGCGCCGCTCGCGCTCGGTCCGGGCCTGCGGCGGGCATTCGAACTGCTTGGTGTCGACGCCGAGCGGATTGACGAAGATCTTGTCTTCCGGGACGCCTTGGCGGACGAAGCTTTGTTTCGCGAAGTTCGACAAGACGACGATGGCGTCCGCGAGCGCGTATTCGCGCTCCTCGCGCGCGACGATCCAGGGCTTCGGCGCCTCGATGGCGACGCCGACGCGGGCCTGTTCTTCCGCGAGGAGGCGCGCCTGCTCGCGGATGTGGGAGGAGCCGCGCACCATGACCCGCATCTGATGCGGCTGTCGGCGCGGACTCTCGAGGAATTCCTTCATGACGCCGGAAAAGCCGTAGACGAGATCGGCGTCCGGCCGCACATGGCGGGCGGCCCACCGCCCGAAGTAGCGGTGCAGATGCGGCTCCAGCGCGCCCGCGCCCAGGCGATGCGCGACGCGCGCGAGAACGCCGTGCCGGATGCAACTGCGAACGAACGGCGGCTCGACGCCGAAGCGGCGCACGATCGTCTTGGGATAATTGGTCAGCACGCGAACGTCATGGCCGAGGCCGATCAACGCGCGCGACAGAGCGAAGCCGTGAAAGCGGCCGTGCACCACGACGTCGATTTTCAGGGGCTCGCCGTCGGCCGCGCGCTCCGACGCGGGCGCTTCGACCATCGTCATGGGCGGACCGAGATCGGCGATGCGTCGCGAAGGTCCATCGCAGCCCCGTCACGTCCCGCGCCGGCCGCAGCGGCGCGGGCGGCGGACGTAGACCAAGCCGCGACGGCCGCTGTCAACGTCAAAGTTCGCGGGCGTTGCGATCGTTCGCCGCCATCAGCATCGCCTTCAGGCGATCGCGGTAGCTGTGGCCTCCCGTGGTCACCAGCGCATGCGCCGCCGCCGCCATGCGGCTGCGCTCGGCGCGATGCGCGGCCGCCCAGCGCGCCTTGCGCGCCGCCTCTTCGGGCGTGCCGAAATAACACACGCGGGCGCCCTCCTCGCCGAAGATCGCGCGATGCTCATGCGTGTCTTCCGCGATCATGAAGCCGCCGACGGCGGGGATTTCGAACGTGCGCATCACATGCCCGTCGCGGTTCGCCCGGCGCACGAGACAGAGGTTGGCCGCCGCGGCGGCGGTCAGCAGGCGCAATTCCCGCGCGCTCTTGTGGCCGAGCGCGAACGCCCTCGTCGCGGGAGAGCGGCTCCAGTACCCGCCGACCAGCGCCGGCATCGGGCCATGCCGCCGGTAACCGCGGAAGAAGCGCCGCCGATCGCGGTCGCCGCCGCCGACGAAGAGCGCTGCGTGGCGCTCGGCGCCCGCAAGCTCGGCTTCGTCCGGCGCGCTGAACAGCGCGGGGTCGTAACCGAACGGCAGATAGGCCACGTCCGCGCAGCCCAGACGGCGAAAATCGTCGATGTTGGACGAGCGCGGGGTGAAGACCCGGTCGTAGCCCCGGAGGCTGCGCAGGTGCCAGGCGGCGCGATGGACCGGGTTCCAGGGATCGTCCGTCGACCAGTTGATGCAGAATGCGCCGCGCGCGCGCGCGCGTTCGAGCGCGCGCTCCGTCACCGGCGCGTGGCCCAAGGTCAGAAGCACCCGGGGCGGCTCGTCCTCGACGGCGCGCGCGATCGCCTGCGAAAACCCGTCGAGGTCGTAAGGCCGCCGCCCCCCCAACCGCCAGACGAGCCGCCGCCGCAACGCCGGCCCCTCGTAGGCGGGCGCCGTATCGAATACGCGATGCCTCTTTCCGAGCGCCGCGGCGGCGCGTTCGAGGCTCGTCGCGATATGCGTGTTGCCCGTGACGCCGACGATCATCAGGTCAAGCGCGGGCATGCGGCCTCGCCGACCGGACCAGGGCGACCGCCTCGCGCGTCGCCTCGACGGCGCGGTCGATGGAATAATCGGCGAAGACGCGGCGTTGCGCCGCCTCTCCCATGGCGCGACGCGCGCGCTCGTCGCACAGGCGGCCGATCGCGCGGCTCAGCGCGGCCCGGTCAGCGAACGGGACGACCAGACCGGTCTCTTCGTTCACCACGAGATCGTTGGCCGACCCGATCCGCTCGCTGACGATCGCCGGTAGGCCCGTCGCCATCGCCTCGTTGACGACGAGGCCCCAAGTCTCCCCATAGTCCGACGGCAGGACGATGGCGTCCGCCGCCACATAGGCGCGGCAGATTTCGCTCTGGTTGAGAAACCCCGCGAAGCTGACCGGCAGGCACCGCTCCTGCGCGAAGGCGCGCGCCGCCTGCATCTCCTCGCCGCTTCCCACAATCAGGGCGTGCGCTTCGCGTCCGTCGGCGCGCGCTAGAGCGAGCCCGCCGAGAAAATCGAGGACGCGCTTCTTCGCTTCGAGCTTGCCGACGAAGGCGAAACAGCGCGCGTCCGGCGGGATGGCCCAGGCGGCGCGCAACGCCTCGCGCTCGCCGCGCAGACCCTCCGCGCTCGCGCGGAAGCGCTCGTTGTCGACGAAATAGCCGGCCGTGACGATGCGCGCCTCCGGCGCGCCGGCGCCGCGGTAGAAATCGGCGTTGGCCTTGCCGATGGCGAGGAAGGCCGCGCATTGCGACAGATAGGCCCTGTGCAGCATCCTCACCCAGGCGGGGCGGCCGCGAAGGGCGTTCGATTCGCCGCGCATGATGACGGGAACGCCGCGGCGGCGGCAGGCGAACAAGGCCTGCGCGAGCGACAGGTCCTGCCAGCCGCAGATCAGCGCCGCGTCCGGCTTCAATCGCGCCAGACTCTCGCCGAGTCCGACCGCCCGGCGCCGCGCGAAGGCGGGCGCCCTCGACGACAGCGGCTTCGAGGACAGAACGCTGCTGCGGTAGCCGTCGCGCAGCGGGATGTCCCAGGCGAAGGCGGCTCCGAAGCCGACGCCTTGCTGGGCGGCGTCGGGGATGGTGGAGAACACCACGTCCACGTCGAGATCGGGCTCGGCCGCCAGCGCCCGGAACCACGGCGCCTGGTACTGGATCGGATGGGTCGTGAAGATCGCGAGACGGGCCGGCGGCATGTCAGGCGCGCGTCCTGGTCGCGCAACAGACGCATCGGCCGCGCGTCGCGGGCGCGTTGCGGAAGGCCGGCGTCGGTCGGCGCGATCCCATCGCCTAGCCGCGCCAATAATCGGCGTTCGCCCGCGCCAGCAGCGAGACATGCGCGCGAAAGCCGAACGCGTCCCGCCGCCAAAGCCGCACGAGGCTGCGCCGCGCGAGAGCCGCGAGCGCCCGCCGGACGCGCGCGCGATGATCGGCGCGGGAGAGATAGCCTTGCGCCGCGAAGGCGCGCAGAATTTGCAGGCGCTCCTTGATGTCGCGCCCCTCGCGGAAGGATCGCGACGAGACGGAGCCGCTGGACTGCCGGTAGAGCATCGTTGAGCGCGGCAGATACCAGACGCCGTAGCCCTTCGCCAGGCATCGCAGCAGCCATTCCCAATCGCCGAGCTGCGGCATGTCGGGTTCGAACGGGCCGATCGCCAGAAAGGCGCGGTTGCGGACGCCGCAGCCCGAAATGTGCCACCAGCAGCCCTGCGCGAGCGTATCGAGCACGCGCTGGCGCTCGCCCGGCACATGGACGGGCGGACGCTCGGGGAACTCGTCGCCCGGCTCGATCCGGCCGGTGTCCGGCCACCAATTGTCGTAGCTCGAACAGATCGAGGCGACGCTGTCGGGCGCCTCCTCGATCGCCTCGAAATAGAGCGACAGCCAGCCCGGCTTCACCACGTCGTCGGCATGCAGGATAAAGGTCCAGGCGACGCGATCGGCGAGCCGCGCGATGGCGGCGTTGACCGTGCGCCGCTCTCCCTGGTTGACCTCGTTGCGCCAGATTTCGAGCGGGACCGCCGATCGCCAATGGGCGCGCGCCGTCTCGAGCGTCGCGTCCGCGCTGCAATCGTCGAGGAGCGCGACCAGCGCGACGCGGCCGAGAGCGGGGTTCGCCTGCAGCGCGTCGAGCGTCTCGCCGATCGTCGCGGCGGCATTGTAGGCGGGAATGGCGATGGCGACCGTCGCCGGCCTCATGCCGGGCTCTCAGCCGCGTCGAGCCGGCGACGCGGCGCGGCCGCGAATCGCTTGGCGACGAAATCCTGCAGGAGCGCGGCGCTGAACCAGACGAGCGCCAGATAGAGCAGGTAGAACGCCGGCGCGGCGGGGGCCGCGTTCGACAGCGCGATCGGGAGCGGAAGGCGCGCGAGGATCGTCTGCGCGACGTAGAACAGCGACACCCAGATCATATGTACGAGGTAGATCGAATAGGAATCCGCGCCGGCGCGCTGAAACGGCCGCGTCAGGAGCACGCGGCTTAGCGCGCCCCCTCCCATCGCGAAAACGAACACGGCGATCGCGAACATCAGCGGCAGCGTCCAAACAAAGGCGAGCCGCGCGCCGAGCGCGGTCGCCAAGATCAGCAGGCCGAGGCAGGCGGCTTCCGCCAGCGTGAGAGCCGGCGCTCCCAGGCCTCGAAGACGCGGCGCCCGGCGCAGGAGCCGATAGGCGATCGCGCCGAGCGCGAAGCCCTGGATGGCGCGCGTCATGTTCATGACCGCGTCGCCGTCGATGTATCGCAGCGGGTCGCTCAGCGCGAGAAGAGCCGTCGAGGCGGCGGCGACGAGGGCGAGGACGGCAAGGTTGACCAGCCCGAGGACGGCGGCGGCGGCGAACAGCAGGTTGGTCCAGAATTCGACGGAGATCGACCAGCTCGGCACATCGAGACCGACGTGAGCGAAGGGGAGAAAGCCTTGCAGGAGGAGCGCGTGCGACGCCAGCATGGCGAGGAAATCCGGCAGCGTGTCGCCAAAGCCGTCGAAGCGCACCTCGCGGCTCGTCGCAAATCGCAGCGCGGAAACGAAAAGCGTCACCCCGATCATCGCGCAGGCGGTGATTGCATGCGTGGGATAGAGGCGCCGCAGCCTCGCCGCCACGAAGGATCGGATGTCGAGCGAGACGCCCGCTTCGAGATAGCGATGGGTGATGACAAAGCCGCTGAGCACGAAGAAAAAATCGACGAAGACCCAGCCGGCGCTGAAAATCGGCCAGTCCAGGACCGAAAACGAGCGCGGGTAGTGATAGGTCGCGACCAGCAGCGCGCAGACGCCGCGCCAACCGTCGAGCGCGCGGTAGCGGCCGACCGGCGTCACGACACCGCTCCGCAGGCGCGGCGATGAAGCCGCTTCGATCGCTCAGCGCGCATCCGCGGCCATCCTGAGCGAGATGAACTGATCGTACATGACGAAGTGCCGCCAGTCGGGCTCGGGAAACGTCTGCTCGAGCCGCGTCATGACCTCGGACTTCTTCGGCCAGGTGGAGTCGAACCCAAACATGCGGAAGTCGTCGACGACGACGCCCGAAATGTTCGGCAGATCGCGCGCCAGAATGTCGAGTTCGTGAAGGACGGGCTCGGGCTCGTCGCCCTGGCCGGTCACGCCGCCGCTGTAGTGCCCGTCGAGGAAAACCAGGCAGCGCGAGACCTTGGGCGCCAGCGCGTTCAAGATGTCCTTGCCGTCGCCGAGATAAAGCGTCACGTTTTTGCAACCCGCGCAACGCCGCTGCGTCTCGGCGTAGAGCGCGGGATCGATCTCGATCGCATGCACTTCGTCGAAGAAGCGCGCGAGGCGGCGCGTCGTCACCCCTTTGAACGATCCGACTTCGATGATCGACGTGGCGCCCGAATAGGCTTTGGCGCGCAGAAGGTTGTGGAGCTTGGTCAGGGAATGGGGATTGAAGAAATCGCCGCGCAGCTTGGCGAGGATGTCGAGCATGTAGCCGGCGAGCGGCTCCAGGATCGTTTTAGGGGCGTTCATGATCGAAATCCGGAGGCTGCCGTCGCGCGTTTGTCGGGAGGTTCAAAGGGGTTTATCGCCTCCGCATAGCACATTTGCGTCGTCGCGCGAGGCTCGGCGCGGCGCTTCAGCGACGCTGGTCCGGCCGGGCGATCAACGCTCTGTCTCTGACGATTGGTTCCCAAGGTGGCGCGGGCGTACGAGTCTGCGCCGATGAGCAAGATCGAAGCGATCACGATCACGGCGGCGGACGTGGTGAGTTGGAACGGCCCCTACGATCCGCTTGTGGCGCAGCCCGGCCCCTTTTGCGGCCGGTCCCCTATCGGGGCTACGGGTCGGCGTAGAGATCGCCCAACTCCTGCATGTGGCGCCACGTCAGGGTGACGAGGCATTTCGGATAGGCCGTCCGGCCCATGTCGCCGCCCTCCCACTGGATCGTCATGGCCTGGCACGCCTGCTCGCGGTACGCGCGCCAGGTCGCCTCGGCGGCGTCGAAGGCCAGGGGCGCAGGCGGACCCATCGGCAAGGGCTGGGGCTTGAAACTGGGCGGGGGAAGCCTCAGCAGGGCGCCGGTTGCGCGCACATAGTCGGTGTAGGCCGCGTTCGTGATCTTGCCCTCGCGGAGCCAGCATTGGCCGACGGCTGGCACGCTGCCGTCTCCGACCTGTTCGCAGAGGTTCGCCCGACTGCGAGCCTGTTCGCGCCTCAGTGTCTCCGCGCGTCGCTGTTGCAGCATCGCACGCCGATCTTCGACAGGGTTGTCCGGGGATTTGGCCCAACCTTGGGGCGCCATGCAGAGACAGGCGAGAAGGCGCGCGGCGCGTTTCATGGCTGAGCACCCTAACGTTTCGAGACGCCGCCCACTCTAGCGCCGGAAGGCGCGTCCGAGCGCCCGCGCATAGCGGACGGCGCTTTGCTCGAGCGCATGCCGCACGGGGCCGAGCCGCCGCGCGTTCACGAGAAGCACGTCGGCGGTGTTGCGGCGGCGGCTCCAGTAGAGTTCGCGGAAGCCCAGGGCGGCGATCCGATCCACCCGCCGTTCGACCTCCGCCGTCGAATGATACCCGAGGAAATCGTGGAATTCGATCGTGATCTGGCCGATCCGGCCGATCAGATCGTTCGGCATCGAATCGATGACGCCGAGTTCCGCGCCTTCGATATCGAGTTTGAGCACCTCGATGTCCCCGCCGATCCCGGCGTCCGCCAGAAGGCCGGGGAGCGTCCGCCCGGGCACTTCGACGGTCGCGGTCTTCATGGCGAGCGCGCCGATGGCGGTGCGCGTGATGTCCTCGTCGAGCGCGAGTTCGACCGGGCCGTCGGCGCCGCAAACGGCGACGTTTCTCGCCGTCAAGCCCGGCAAGTCCGGCAGGCGCGCGTAGACCGCAGGCGACGCCTCGAAGGCGAAGACGCGGCACTCGAAGCGCTCGACCATGATCCTGGAAAACGCGCCGAGGTTGGCGCCGCAATCGACCGCGATTCCGCCGCGGCGGACGAGATCGGGCAGCAGCGAATGGCTTTCGAAATTCTCAATCGGCATGGCGCAGGTCTTCGTTCTTCAGCGTTGGCGACCCACGGATCATCAGGTCCGCGACGGGCGCGAAACGGCGTTCGTAGTTCCAGTCTTCGACGATGCGACGACGGCCTCGCTCGCCGATGGCGCGAACCTCGTCGGGATGCTCGACGCACCATCGCATGGCCCGCGCCAGATCGTCCACGTCGTAAGGATCGCAGGCCAGCGCGAACCCCGGTTCGACGAACAGGCTGCGCCAGTCCGGCAGATCGGACACCAGCAGCATCTGGCCGACGGCCAGGTAATCGAAGGGCTTGTTCGACGCGCCCGCCATCTGGGCCATGTTGATGTCGTCGCTCGCGGGAGGCATGAAGGCGAGACCGACATCGGCGGAGGCGGCGACGGCGAGCATGTCGGCGCGCAGCGGCAGCGGCCCGGCGTAGAGAACGCGCTCTTCGAGCCCCAGCGCGGCCGCGTGGCGGAGAAGGTCGGCGATATGGCCTTTGCTGCCCACCGTCTCGTACCCGACGATGGCGAGCCGCGTGTCGGCGCCGGCGCGGGCCGCCGCATCGACGACGCTGAGGGGCAGCCGCTCGCGGTTGAGGCTTCCGTGGAAATAGAACGTGGGGCCGCCGGATCGCGATCCGTCGCGCGCCGGCGCGGCCTCCGCCTCCTCCCGCAGCGGACAGTTCCAGACGCATTGCGTCGGTCCCTGGCGGCCGGTCTCGGCGACGAAGGCCGAGAGGCGCCCTGCCTGAGGGAGAACGCAGAGGTCGGCGCGGCGCGCCATTCTTAACCGCGCAGCCCGCACGGCCCTCAGAAAGCGCGAGGGCGCTCCGGCGTAAGAGGGCGTGTCATGCTCGTGATAGACGATCTGCGCGCCGGTCAGCCGCGCGATCAGCAAACCGACGGGACAGGCGAGATGGTCCGAAACGTAGAGCCAGGCGGGGCGCCGCCACAGGCAGATCGCCGCCGCCCAGAGCGCATACGTCACATAGTTGACGGGCTGCAAGACACCGCCGCCGTAGCTTGGCAGACGCCAACTCGTTACGCCCGCGCAGGGCTGAAAAACCAGGCGATTCGAGCCATGCGCCGCCGCGCCGAGAAAGAGCGCCTCGAAACCCGCCTTCGCCAAGATGCGCGACGAGTGATCGAGCGGCGGATAGCCGGCGGGATTGGTGTATTGCAGATACACGACCAAGGGCCGCCGCGCAGCCATGCCTGCGGTCCCCGTCACAGCGCAGAGTAAAGCGCATAGCCGCTGTCGGCGTTTCCTTCGGTCCGGCGATAGCCGTAGCCGCAGATCTGCGCGTCGGTCTGGCGCGGATCGACGCCGCGCGACGCGAGGATCGAACCGTGAAAGTCGACGGCGAGCACGCCGATCCGCTTGGCCGCCAGCGTCTTGGCGGCAGAGCGGACGACCTCGGGCTCGAATCCCTCCACGTCGACCTTCATCATGTCGATTTTGATATCGCCGAGCTCGGCGACGATGCTGTCGATCGAGCGCGTCGTCACGTCTTCGGTCTTCTTGCTCCAGCGGTACGCCCGCACGAGACTCGATGCGCCCGAATGCGACGTCGGCCCGAGGTTGAGGCGGACGATGTCTCCATCGCGATCACCGATGGCGTTGCGAAAAATACGGTAGGCGCCTTTGCTGTTGAGCGCGAGATTGATTTCGAGAATGTCGCGCAAGCGCGACTGCGGCTCGACGGCGACGACGAGGCCCCTCTCGCCGACCGCCGTCGCGGCGATGGCCGAGAAGTTCCCCTGGTTCGCGCCGACATCGAAGAAGACGCCGCCGGGCGGGCACGAGGCGCGAATGCGGCGGACGAGATCGGGCTCGTATTCGTGTCCCTCGACCATGCCCCAGCCCGAGGTGGTGAACGGATCGATGTAGAGCCTGGCGCCGGAGACCTCGACGATGGCGCGGCCGCCCTGCGGGCCAACAAGCCGATAGAGCGGTTCGGCGAGGGATTGGGGCCGGATGCGATAAAGCCAGCCGTATCGGCGCACGACGTCGCGCAGCAGCGACGCGTTGCGCGACGCCTGATCGTCATTCGAATGCGCCAGCAGCTTTTCCATAGGATCGCGGTGCCCGCCCCTCAACGCGGCCTCGCAAAACAGACCTCGCGATCGGAGTCAATCGCGCCCGTTTCGGGTAGTATCTCAGTTTGAAATCCTGGCTTCCCATTTTTGTAGAGACCGCGCTTCTGAGCCGGCGCATCGGATCTGCATCACATGAACGGCATCGTTGATCACGCAGGCGGGCGACGCGCCTTTTGGGATTGTTGCTATTATTTCATCGCTCGCTCCGCAATAGCGCTTCTCAGAGCATCTTTGGCCCCGTCTGGTGCGTCGCCAGCTAGGAAGTCTTGAACCGAATTGATCTTGGAGCCTTGATCGCCCTTTCCAGTCTTGTACGCACTTGTATGGGACCATTCATGCTCGACCGTCATAACTTCCGCATCATCAACGTGAAGATACCACCAATCTTCAGTCTCCATGAGAGAGCCTTTAGTGACTTTGTGAAGCGGAATTTTCTCTGCCATGCTTCCCTACCTTGCGCTAACCGTAACACAAGTTCAATTCTATCTGCTACGTTTCAACCTGAGAGAATTGAAAATGGAAACTTCGCGTTTAATCGCTGCCGTGATCCTTGTTTGGTTAACAGCGGCGTCCGCGCCCGTGTCGGCAGCTTGCCCCGCTGTGGACGCGGTAGCGCGCTTTAAAAATAAAGACCCAATGACTCGCCAATATGTCAGGGGTGTTGGGGACGGACTGGAGGTTGCGACCGTATGGGGTGGTCATCCTCTATATTGTCCCCCTGAAAAATTGGCGATTACTGTTGATCAAAAGATGGACATTCTTGCTCGGTATCTTCAAGGTCCGCCATTTCATTTCGATGCTTGCCTACCTATTCCTGCCGTCCTGCTGCTGGCGCTCAAAGACGTTTTTCCCTGTCCAAAATCAAACTGAAACGCTACACGTTTTCCGTAGTGTCCAATTTCGAAATGGAAACGAACTCGACTTCGGCTTCGCTCAACATTTCGCAGGTAACTATGCCGCTCTTATCCCATTTCGAATTGGTCCCCTTCTTCGGCTCTTGCGCGACCGCGCGCTTGATTCCTGATTGGATTATTAAGCCAGCACAGCGCGCGCAGATTGGTTTTCCAAACACATATATTGAACCATCCTTCGCCCTTGTTCCAGCGCCCAAGATTGCATTTACTTCGGCGTGAACAATCATTTCGAGCTTCGTATCTGCATTTTCATATCTTTCGACAGAATCCTCAACCAACTTCGGAAAGCCATTGTAACCAACCCCTGCTATTTGGCCTTGCAGGTCAACAACTACGGCTCCTACTTGGGCATCTGGATCTTTTGACCATGTTGCCGCAATCTTCGCTATCTCAAGGAAACGATTATCCCATTTCTTGAGAGCCATTTCTTTTCTCCTCTTAAGAGCCATTTCTTTTCTCCGTGACAATCGCTACCCGTTTTCCGAAGTGGCGCGGCGTCCGAGCATCGCCGCTTTGGCGCGCCGCGCCGCCGCCAGCGCCGCTGCGGTCGCGCGAGGGCCGATCAGAGACCGCAACACGGCGCCCGCTTCGAACAGGACGCGCCGACGCGCCGCGCGATTGTAGCCCTGCCGGGCGAGCGCGAAATCGTCGAGGCCGTGATCGAGCGCCGCCGCGGCGACATGGGTCCACATCTGCGCCAGCGCGCGCTCCCGCCCCGCGGACAGGGCGCTGCGCGCGCGCCAGAGCGCCTCGATCTCGCGCGCATTGAAGGCGCAATCGGCGACGAAGCGCCCGACGTTGCGGCGCGACAGGCTGTCGGCGGACACGCGGTAGCGCGCCCCGACGCCCGGCGCATGAACGAAGAGCGCGCCGGACGCGGCGATGTCGAACAGAAACCGCGCGTCCTGAATGACCGGAAGGGATGGATGCCACCCGCCGATCCGCTCCACCGCCGAACGGCGGTAGAGCAGCGCCGCCGGCGGCGCCCAGAAGCGGCCGCTCGCCGTCGCAGCCTCGGCGTCGGCCGCGATGTCGGCGACATCCGGCTTGACGACCGGCCCGTCGACCGTCGCGCCGTCGGCGCCGATCGAGAACCTCCGCCAATCGGTGTGAGCGACGTCGGCGCCGCTGTCCTCCAGCGCGGCAAGCCGCGTCGCAAGCGTTCCCGGCGTCAGCAGATCGTCGCTGTCGAGATATTGAATGAACGCGCCTGTCGCGAGCGCCGTCCCGGTGTCCCGCGCCGCGCTGGCGCCGCGATTCTCCGTGGCGACCGAGCGGATGCGCGGGCCGAACGCGGCGAGCGCGGCCTGCGAGGCGTCGGTCGAGCCGTCGTCGACGACGATGATCTCCTTGTCGACATCTTGGGCCAGCGCGCTTTCGATCGTCTCCGCAATCGTCGCGGCGGCGTTGTAGCAGGGGATGACGACGCTGATCACCGCTCAGCCCGGCCCATGGACGGCGCGCGCCGGCGCCGGACGGCCCCGGGCGGCCGGGACGCCGAGATTTTCATAGAGCGCGGCCATGTCCTGTGCGGCCTCGCCCATCGTGCGCGGCGGCGCGACGTTCGCCCGCATCGCCTGGAGCGCGGACGGATCGGCGGCGAGTTGGGCGATCGCCTGCGCCCAGGCGCGGGCGTCGTTCGGCGCCGGAAGACGCCCATCGACGCCGTCGCGCACCAGTTCGGCGACGCCGCCGTGGGCGGCGCCCAGGACCGGGACGCCGGCCGCGAACGCTTCGAGGACCACCAGCGGCCCGGTTTCGAGCCACCTGGAGGGGACGGCGATCAGATCGTAGCCCGCCATGGTCTCGCGCACTTGATCCGGCGCAACGGCGGGCAAGACGCGCAGCCTCGCGTCGTCGCGCGCGAAGGCGGCGAGAGCGTCGAAGTCGCGGGCGCTCCCGCTCTGTCGGATCGCGTAGAGATCGACGGCGACCGAGACGTTTGACGCCAGCGTCAACGCCTGCGCCAGCAGGTCGGGGCCCTTGGCGCGATCGATCCGCCCGAAATAGGCGATCCGCAAAGGCCCCGCGCGCGGCGACCGGGGCGGGAGCGGCGCGCCGGCCTCGACGCCCTGGCGCGAAAGCGTGATCTTCTCCGGCGCAACCCCATTCGTCAGCAGCGCCTCGCGAACCCAGCCGCAGACCGCCACGACGTGATCGACCTTCGCCATGAGCCGCGCGAAACGCTCGCCGTTTGCTGCGATGAGGCCCGGCTTGCGCAGATGCGACAGGCCGCGCGGGAGACGTTCGAGCCCCGCCAGGCCGCGCAGCAGCGGCTCCGGCAGGGCCGCCGCCGTATGGGCGAGCGCAACGGGCGCGCCGCCCGCATTCAGCGCGCAGGCGACGCAGCGCCGCGTCTCGACCAGCCCGTCGCACGGCGTGGCGCCGAACAGCATCATCGTGCCGCGGGCGCAACTGACCGTCGGCGTGTGGTAGGTGAACACCGCGCGCGCCCCCGCCTCATGGGCGATGTCGACCAGCAGGTCCGAGACCGCAGCCGTCCTTGCGTGAAGATGCACGATGGCGGGGCGAAGCTCTTCGAGGATGGCGCGGAACCCTTGCGCGGCGACGGGATCGGGCGCGCCGTAGGCGTAATCGAGGCGCGGCGCCGGATCCGGGACGAAGCGGCGCACGGCGACGCCCTCATGCGCATAGCGCGCCGCGCGCGCGCCGGGCGCGGCGACGCTCGGCGCGTAGCCAAAGCCCGCGAGTTCGCGCGCGAGACCCTGCACATAGATTTCCGTGCCGCCGCACGGGTCGGGAAAATAGGTGAAAGGGACCAGCAGAACGCGCGGGGCGTCGTGACCCGAGTCCGCCGCGCCGTTCATCGCTGCGGAAGATCGATCGAGACCGCGCCGCGCGCGGGAACGTCCTGCGCCGCCGTTTCGCTGATGGCGAGAAACGTCTTGGCGAAGTCGCGCTGCAGGCCGACGTAGGACGCAAGCGCCGTCCGCTCCGCGTCGCCGTCATGGCAAGGCCCTCTCGCGGCGGCGAACGCGTCGCGCATCAGGCCGCCGAGTTGCGCGGGATCGCGCGGATTGAAGAAGACGCCGCGCGCCGGCGCCTGTTCGAGGTGGACCGGGATGTTCGAGAGAAGGATCGGCTTGCCGAGCAGTTGCGCCTCCTCCACGCCGGTGTTCCAGCCTTCGAAGAGCGAGGGCTGAAGATAGGCGAGCGAGCCGCGCAACAATTGCATCTGGTCATGCTTCGGGATCATGCCGAGGATCGAAACGCGGTCGCGCAGGCCGTATTCGTGAATCTTGGCTAAGAACCCGTTGTAGAAGCCGGGATTGCGGTAATCGTAAATATCGCCGGTGCAGGCGACGTGAATGGCGCCACGTTCGCGCTCCGGCAGCGCCGCGAGCGCGTCGAGAACGACCGCATGATTCTTGGTCGGGATCAGCTGGTTGCTGACCAGCAGATAATGCGCCGGCAGATTGTAGCGCGCGACGACGGCGGTCGGATCGCCGGCGACCCAGTCCGGCTCTACGAAGGCGCGGAACTTGAGCACGCAGCGCTTCCCGTCCGTCTCGGGAAACAGGTCGGCGCAATCGCGCGCCGCGTGGTCGCTGCTCAAGACGACCTTTTGCGCCTGCCGCGCCATGAGACCGAACTCCTTCTTGCGGCCTTCGATCTCCTGCGGGTTCGAGCCTTCCGGGAAATGCTTGTACTGGAAATCCGGGATCCAGGTCGCCGAGGGAATCTTCGAGGAGCGCAGCGGATAGGCGAAGGTCGCGCCCATGCGCAGCAGCGTCTCTTCGAGCCGGGGCGCGAGCCAGCCTCCGAGCGCGCGCTTGGCCCGCCACCGCGCCCGGTTCGCAATCGTAAAGGGCGCGCCGAAATCGTCGGCGTCGGCGCAGACCTTCAACTCGGGGCGCAGGGGCTCGTAGAACGGCAGTTCGCTCGCGCCGCTCACCAGAACGCTGACATCGAAGTCCGCGCGGTTGCGGCGGAACGCCGTCAGAGCCCGCAGCAGATTGATCGTATACTGGCGGCCGCCCAGCCAGTAGGCGCCGCCCTTCGCGATGATGACGATATGCGGCCTGTCAGTCCCGGCTTTTCTTGGCACGCGCCACGACCTCCTGCACGCCCTGCCCGAAATCGACGCGCGGCGTAAACCCCAGCGCGCTCAGGCGGCCGATGTCGGCATGCCAGCGGCTCGGATTGCCGGGGCGCCGCACGTTGTCGAAGCGGATCTCCGCCTCGCGTCCGCAAGCGCGCAACACGCGTCGCGCCAGGCCGGCGATCGACACTTCGTCGCCGTTCGCCGTGTTGTAGCATTCGCCCGCGAGCGCGCCCCGCTCGGCGATGCAGTCCACGGCCGCGGCGACATCGGCGCCGTGGATGAAATCGCGCGAATCCTCGCTCGCGCCCTGCAGCGACAGCACGCCGGACGTGAGGTTGGCCGCCCTCGCCGCGAGGTCCCACACGACCTGCCGGCGCAACGCGGCGCCGTAGGCCGAGAAGATGCGCAGCGACGCGGTCTTGAGCCCGTAGAGCGCGGCGTATTCCTCCAGGACCATTTCCGACAGCCGCTTGTGCCAGCCGTAGGGGGAGATCGGCGCGAGCGCGGCGGTCTCGTCGATCGGCAGCGCGGCCGGATTGCCGTAAACGGCGGCGCTGGAGAAATGAAGGAAGATCGTCGCGGGGCTGTGGCGGCGCAGATCGTCGAGCAGCGCGGCGTTCAGCGCCGTGTTCGCGCGGAAGTCGGCGAGCGGCTCGGCCACGGAGGTCGGCACGGACGCGCTGCCGGCGGCGTTGACGCAGAGCCGCGGTTTCTCGGCCGCGAGCAGGCGCGCGAACTCCGCATGCGGCAGCCTCCACGCCAGATGGAGATCGCTCGTCTCGTCTTGATCGCCGGGGCCGATCGTCACGACGCGCCAGCCGCGCGCGCGATAATGGCGCGCGACATGGCCCCCCAGAAAGCCGCCCGCGCCGAGGACGAAGGCCACGCTCATGCCGGCTTCTCGACCAGGAAACTATGCAGACGGCCCGGCGTGCGGCAGCGAAACGTCAGCCAGCGGCGATAGGCGTGCAGCAGCGCGTCGCTGCGCGCCACAAACGCGCCGAAGCGGCGATGCGTGACGCGCCCGAGCGTTCCGGCCATCATCCCCCGGATCGTCTCTTGCGTGAACGGCGGCGCGCTGGTGACCGAATGATCGAACTGGCCGTAGTTGCGCAGCCTGACGAAGCCGGCGCCGCGCAGGGCGTTCAGGTACGTCGCCAGCGGAAACGCGTGCTCGCCGCCGTACAGGAAATTCAGCGGATGAAGGGTTAGAAATTGCGCGAGCTCCTCCGGCGTTTCGGCGACGTGCTCCTTGATCGCGAGGAAGCGGCCACCGGGCTTGAGCACGCGGAAAATTTCGCGGCAGACCTGCGGCAGATCGGTCACGTGGTGCAGCACGCAGCGGCACACGACGTAATCGAAGGCGGCGTCGGGAAACTCGAGCCTCTCGCCGACGCTTTCGACGATGCGGATCGGCGCGCCCGTCGCGCGCGTCAGTTGCGCGATCGCGCCGGCGCCGACGATGGCGCTGGGATCGGGCTCCATCGCGCAGACCTCGCATCCCTCGCTGGCGAAAGCCCAACTGACGATGCCGCGCCCGGCGCCGATTTCGAGGACTTTCCGGCCCGGCCACGACGGCAGCAACGCGCCGATGGCGGACCATTCCTCGCTGGCCTTGAACCGCGCGGCCGCGCGCTCGATCGGATCGTCGTAATAGCAAACGTCGACAAGCGGCGCCATCTCCGGCGTGTTGCGCGCGTAGACGACGGCTTGCTCCCAGGTGAGCTTTTGGGGGGCGGAGGCGGCCATGGTCATGCGTTACAACGGTTCGGTCATGGCTGTGTGAACGTTGAATACAGGCAGACCTCGGATCACGTCCAGCGCCTGCGTCCCGCGAAGGCGCCTGCCCTCGACGATGGCCTCTGCAAAGGCGGCCGGCTGATAGGTTTTCTCGAGCCCCTCGATCTGCGGGAGCCCGCCGAAATCCTTGCGGATGAAATAGGCGTTGTTTCCGTTGCCGTTGCAGCCGGCGAACAGGTAGTCCTTCTGCGAGGCGAGGTGTTGGAAAGCCGCTAACGAAGCGCCCCAGTATTGCAGGGAGGGATGCGCCGCGGTCCGGTTGAAATCGGCCTGATAAGGCACCGTGATCGCTCGGTCGGAACCAAACACCGCATTGTACTCGACGACGACGATGGCGGGATCGGCGACGGTGATCGCCTTCCACACCCAATAGTCGACCCCGTCGATGTCGACGCTCAGCAAGCCGATGCGTCCCCTCATCCCGCCCTCGGCGAGAAGATCGTTGATGTTTTCAGCGGTGATGAAGGCCTGACGGGCGCGCAGGTTGAACAGCTTCGACGCGGGGTCGCGATTGATGTAGTCGATGTTCTGCTTGCCGCCGTCTATGACGAGGCCTTCCCACTTGTCTTTGAAAAGCAGAAAGCGGGTGTTGGATTCCGTGTAGTCCTCGACGCCGAATTCGACGAAGGTGCGCTCCTCGATCGGCAAAGTGTGGACGAGATATTGGATGATGCCGTCGTCGCCGAATTGCGAGAAGACCTGAAATTCGACGTCGCGCAGAGCGCATGGCTTCGAGTGAAGATTGAGCCGCGACAGCATCGTCCCGGTGAGAACCTTGGGATCCTTGTAATCCGACCTCGACAGAGCGCGGAACGGATCGTCGCGCTGGGAACGGCCTTCCAGCCATTGATAGACGCGTCGCGCCCGTTTGAGCCGATCAAGCATTCTGGCGCGCGCCCGTCCGATTGCGCTAAACGAAAAAGCTGGAATTGGCGGTCAGAAACCACACGCCGCGCATGTTTGTCGCTCCCCACGTCGAATTGACGGTCCATACATTGGCGCCGAACGCTGCCTCGAAATGCTTGAGCCACCAGCGTTCGCTGTTGAGCCAATAGCTTTGCCCAGCCGTGACCCAACCCTCGTCGAAGCCGCTCCGCGAGACCGGCATCTGATGAAAGCAAAGGCCCGAGCAAACGCGTTTGCATTCACGCAGCGTCGCGCCGATCCCCGCCTGGGTGAAGTGTTCCAGCGATCCGATCGAGAATAAAAAATCGAACTGGTTGTCGGCGTAATCCAACTTGGTCGCATCGCCGACGGAGAGCCGCGCTTTATCGATGCCTCTCTCGACCGCCTTTTCGATCAGCAGCGGCGAGATATCGCACCCGTAATATTCAAGGTTCGGATTGTGTTTGAGGAAGTCGTTGGTGCGGCCGGTGCCGCAGGCCAGATCGAGCACCTTGCCGGTCCGATGCGAGAGAAAAAGCTGGATCTCGTTCCAGACCGTCCCAATTCCCCATTCGTCGAGAACCTTGGCGAATTCGGGCTCCATGTAGATGTCGAGCGCCTGCGCCGCGCCTTTGTCGCCGCGGTAGTCCTTCGTCAACGAATTGACGAACCCCTTGGCGAGGACACTTGGGTTCGTTCGCATCTCAGTCTCCGATCCTTTGCGGACGTCCATACAATGGTTTGGCGTTCCAGCCTCGCAGTTCGTCCGTTACGTCGCCGACGAAGCGCATCGACGGCCAACGTCGTCCACCCGTCAGGCGAAATACCGGTCTTCACGAGAGGCGGCGTTCGCATCCGCCCCGTCGAGCGTCTTCCATGTCGAAGGAATGATGACAACGCCATGACCAACGTCGTTGAATTCGGCCATGTCGGACCCGGAATCGACGATAACGAACGGACATTCGCCTTCCAACTTATGATGAACCGTCCCCTTCTTTTCAAACAGCGCGACAACGAGCGAGTATCCCGCGGGGGCGATCATCTTCGGCGCAATCTCAAGCTCCACATCGCATTGATCGTCGCCGGGGGCCAAACGCTCCTCGATCGGCGTGACCCAGGTGGCGACTCTCGTCTGATGGCGATCCTCGAGACCGACGCCGATCAACATGCCGCTTAGCAACTCTCGAACCACGACCTTGATACGAACGCGAATGGGCGTGTGCCATCCGAATTGATCGGTCGGCTTGCCGTCCGGCCCGACAAGCTCCACGGAGGCGATGACGGCCGGCAGGCGTTTGAGGTGGGGATCGTCGAGAGCTTCCTCCCGCCTCGCGCCGCCCGAATTTTTGGCGAGATAAGCGTCGATCGCCTCGGCGGCGGAGCCGCTGAAGGCGACCGACCCTCCCGACATGAGGATCGCGCGACTGCAAAGCCTGGAAATCATCGCCAGTTGATGGCTCACGAACAGAACCGTGCGACCGCCGCGGTTGGCGATCTCGCCCATCTTGCCGAGGCATTTCTTCTGGAACTCGGCGTCGCCCACCGCCAGCACCTCGTCGACCAGCAGAATCTCCGGCTCGAGATGCGCGGCGACGGCGAAGGCGAGCCGCACCTGCATGCCGCTCGAATAGCGCTTGACCGGCGTGTCGATGAATTTCTCGACGCCGGAGAAGGCGACGATCTCGTCGAACTTGCGGGCGATGTCGGCCTGGCTCATGCCCAGCACCGCGCCGTTGAGACGGATGTTCTCGCGCCCGGTGAGCTCGGGATGGAAGCCGGTGCCGACTTCGAGGAGGCTGGCGATGCGGCCACGGATCTCGACGCGGCCGCGGCTCGGCGCGGTGATGCGCGAGAGGATTTTCAGGAGCGTCGACTTGCCGGCCCCGTTGCGGCCGATGATTCCCACGACCTCGCCGGGCTCGACATCGAACGAGACGTCCTGGAGCGCCCAGAACCGCTCGCGCGCGCGGGCGCCGCCGCCGCGCCCCGCCAGGCGGTCGAGCGAGCCGCGCGCCGAGCGCACGATCGCCTCGCGGAAGGTGAGGCCGGCCGAGCCCTGCGCGCCGAGCGCGTATTCCTTCCACAGGCCTTCGACGCGGATGGCGGGCTGGGTCATGATGTGATCTGAGCGTTCGGGCCAAGGGGATCGCCGGGCCCGTCTGGCCATTCGAGCAGCCAGTCGCGATGGCGCGCGTCGGCGCGAAGCGCGTCCTCCTGACGCAGGCCCTCCGGCGTGACGATGCGCTTGCGGTAGCCGCGCAGGCTCTCGACCGCGTTCAGCGCCGCGACGGTCCCCTCCAGGACTTCGATCAGGATGTCGGGCCGGTGGCGCTCGATCGTGGCGGCGAAGGCGGCGACCAATTGCGGTTCGAACCCTTCGACATCGATCTTCAAGAGGATTTTGCGATGCCGCTCGAAGAAGAACGACAGATCCTGCGGGGCGAAGGTCGCCACCACGCTCTGAGCGATCGGTTCGGCGAATTGCTGCGCGAAGCCTTGCAGCAGCGAGCCGTTGGTCAGATGCCCTTCCGGTTCGTAGAACGTGCGGAAGCCGGCGGACTCCGCGATGGCGGCCCGGAACGGCAGGACGCGCGCGGCCTGGTTCGCCTGAAGGTTTTGCAGGAGCCGCGCAAACGGCTCCAGCGCCGGTTCGAAACAGATCGCGCGCTGCAACCGCGCGCCGGGCGCCGCCTTCATCAGCGCATCGAAGAAGACGGAATAGACGCCGACGTTGGCGCCGATCTCGATCACCGCGTCGTAGCGGGCGGCGGCCTCCCGCTCCAGCCACGCAAAGACGGCGTTCTCATAGCCAAGCGTCTGGCTGAACAGCGCCGCCTGGCAGAATTCGCCGAGATGCGGCGTGAGCCGCACGCGCGTCTTGCGCCCCAGGACGACCGACCTCGGCGCGAAGCGCAACGGCGGCCACGCGACGCCGGTCCGCGCCACCAGGTTCTCCACGCGCTGCCTCACATAGGGGCCGAGCGCATGCCGGCAGAGCGCGGAGACGCCCGTGATATAGGCCTTGCTCAGCGCCGGGCTGGTCGCGAGCGCCGATTGCGAGGCGCGGGCGACGCGCCGCACCCCCTGCAGGCGGGGCTCGCCGGCCTGCGCGGCGAGCGGCTGCGCCCGGCGCGCGGGCGAGGCCGGCGGATGAGGCGAGAGTTCGGTCATCAGATGATGTCGGCGAAGCGCCGTTCCACTTTCTCGAAATAGGCGACGCCGGCGACGAGCACCACGATCGCGGCGACGAGCGAAATGCCGATCGCCAGCCAATCGAAGGGCTGCCCGAGAAACGCCGAGCGAAACCCTTCGATGAAGCCCGCCATCGGGTTCAGGAACAGAAGCCAGCGCCATCGCTCGGGCACCAGGCTCGCCGGATAGACGACCGGCGTGGCGAACATCCAGAACTGCACGAGAAACGGAATGACGTAGCGGAAGTCGCGATAGGCGACGTTCAGCGCCGCGAGGAGGACGCCGGCGCCCAGCGCGATGAAGAACACGCCGGCGATGAGCAGCGGCGCGACGACGAGATTGGCGCTCCAGCCGACGCCGTACCACAGGCAGAGCAGCAGCAGGATGACGCCGGCGATGGCGAAATCGACGAGGCCGCCGCCGACCGCCGACAGCGGGATGATGAGGCGGGGGAAATAGACCTTGCTCAGCATGTTGGACGAGCCGGTGAGCGAACTTGCGGCGTTCGCCACCGCGGTCGCGAAGAAGGTCCAGGGCAGCAGCCCGGCGTAGACGAAGACCGGGTAAGGCAGGCCGTTCGAGGGGATGTTCGCCAGGCGGCCGAAGAAGACGGAAAACACCACCATCATCATGACCGGCTGGATGATCGCCCAGGCGAAGCCGAGCACGGTCTGCTTGTAGCGCACCTTGATGTCGCGCTCGGTCAGCACCCAGGCGAGCTCGCGATAGCGCCAGAATTCCGCGAAATCGAGCGTTCGCCAGCCGGCCGGCGGCGTGATGACCGTCAACGCGCCCACGGCGTCCGCCGCCGGGGCGCCGAGGGGCCGGCGCGCGCGCTCAGAAGAAATGTCGGACAAGGACATCCACATGTCTCGCGAAATGCGGGAAGGCGAACCGGCGAACCGCTTCGCCGCCCTGCGCGGGCCTGCGCTCAAGGTTCAACGTCAACGCCGCCGCCAGGGCGGATGCGTCGCGGGGATCGATCAGCGCGCCGACCGCCCCGTCCGCGAGCGCGTCGACGCTGCCGTCCCGGTTTCCCGCAATCACTGGGGCCCCCGCCGCCGCCGCCTCGAGAAAGACGATTCCGAAGCCTTCGCCGACGCTCGGCATCGCGAAGACATCGGCGAGCCGGAAGTAGTCCGGCAGGTCGGTCTCGTCAACCTGGCCCGCAAAGACGACGCGCTCTTGCACGCCCTCCGCTTGCGCCAGCCCGGCGAGGCGCGGCCGGTCGTCGCCGTCGCCGACGATCAGGTAGACGACGGCGGGACACGAGGCGGCGACCTGCGGCAGCGCGCGAATGACCCGGTCGTGACCCTTGTATTGTTCGCCGGCGGCAAGACGCCCGACGGTCAGAATGACCGGCTTCCCTTCAAGTCCGTGAAGCCGCCTCAGGCGCGCCGCCCCCGCCTGCGACCCCGCCGGCTCGGCGTAGGTGTTCGACAGCACGCGCACGCGCGCGGGGTCGGCGTCCGCCCAGCGCAGAAGCTGCGCGCGCGTGTAGCGGCTGACCGAGGTGACGAGGCGCGCGCGCTCGACCGCTCGCAGCGCCGCGCCCCCGCGCGGCGTCCACGCCTCGATCCCGTGGACTTGCAGCCACAAGCGCGCCCGCCCGGCGCGCGCGAGCGCGTCGGCCAGCGGCGCAGCGTTGAGATGGCCGCAAAACACCGCGTCGTAGCGCCCGCGCGCCATCAGGGCCGCCGCTCTCGCGGCCCAGGCGGCTTTGCCGGGCGACGCCGCCAATTGAACGATCTTGTCGGGGGTCGCGGCGGCCGGCGCGCCGAAGCGAGGCAGGACGGCGACCGCCTCCACGCGGGCGCTCAGCGCGAGCGCGGCCATCAGGTTCTGGTTATAGCGCGCGATGCCGCCGCCCGCGCCGAATCCGTCGGTGACCAGGGCGAGGCATCTCATGCGAGGCCGGCGCGGCGGCCCGGTTCGACGATGCGAAAGCGCGTGTCTTTCAGCAGCGCCGCCAAGTCCTCGCGGCCGCGCGGAGAGAACAGCCAGTTGTAGAACGGCGCGCGGTACTCGAACTCGCCGTCGGGCGAGCAAACCAGGTCGTAATCGCGGATGTAATAAGCGCTCCAGCCGGTGTCGTCGATGATCCGGCGCGCCAGCCGCGCCTCGTACTCCGGGCCGATGATCTCCATGATGAGCCAGTCGATGCGTTCGCTCGCCCGTTTGGCGCCCGACCAGGCCGCCGCGCCCGCGCCCTCGACATCGATCTTGACGCAGACGCGACACAGATCGTGGGCTTCGAGGTAATCGGACAACGAGGTGGTCTCCATCTCGACCGCCTGGGTCTCATGGGTCGTCGTGAAATAATCGCTCAACGAGCCCGACAGGTCGTCGGCCATGTTGCGGTAGAACGTCTGCCGCCCGGTGCGATCGCTGACCGCCATATTGTTGGCGTGCGCCGCGACGCCATTGCGCGACAGGTTCGCCGCGATCCGCGTGAACAGATCGATGTCGGGCTCGAACAGGTGGATGGCCGCATAGCGCTGAGGCGGCGTGTCGGAAGCGACGTAGAAGGCGAACAGGCCTTCGTTGGCGCCCACGTCGATGAACGCCTGGCTCTGGCGGGCGAGCAATCGCGCCAGATCGAGCGTGGCGGCCTCGGCGCGGATGTGCTGCGGACGGCCGTAGACCAAATGGTGCTTGCCGGCGGGCGCCAGGAATTTCAGCGATCCTTCTATCCCGAGGTTGGTCTCGACTTCGCCCGACTGCGGTCTGCATTTGGCGATCGCGGAGAGGGCGCGGCTGACGAGCGGCGTCTTCCACGCGGCAGGCGCGAGCGCCCCGCGCCGTACGAGCGCGGCGCCGACCGGCGACGCCGCGATCAAGGCGGCGACGCCTCGTCCCATTTTGCGCACGGATGACTGCACCTTGGGCCGCCTCGAAACGAGAATGAGGTCAGAGGAGCGGCGGCGGCCGCATGGGCGCGCCGGCCCGCAGCATCGCGAACGAGGCGAGCGTTCGTCGCGCGCCGTTTTCGATTCCCTCGGTCATCAAGGCCCCGCCCCATCGAGCCGCCGCGCACGGCCATCGCATCGTCTCAGGTCGCCGTGACCGCCGGCGCGACGATCTTGCTCCAATCCCGCGCCCAAGGCGCCGCAGACGCCCCTACGCCCGCATGGCGCTGCGCGACGGCGGCCCGCATCCATCGGTCGACCGGCGTGGTAAAACCGGTTTTCGCGCGGTTGGCAACCGACGCCGGCAACGGCCGCGTCGGCGCATCGGCCAAGACATGCTTGCCCCGCTGCGCGCCGAAGCGACCTTGATACGGCGCCAGCCGCGACAGCAGCGCGCTGTCGACGAGCGGCGTGCGGACTTCCAGCGAGTGCGCCATGCTGGCCCAATCGGTGTCGCGCAGCAGTTGGTTGCGCATGTAGAGCGCGGATTCGAGCGTCGCGACGCGCGCGAAAGCCGATCGCGGCGGCGGACGCAGCACGTCGCCGATCAGCTTCAGGGGCGCGAGACGCCTCAACCCGTCGCGAACGGTCTGAGGATCGAGGGCCTGTTGGAGCTCCCACGGCAAGAAGAGGCCGCGCTTCAGCAGCCAGCAGCCCGCCCAGGTGCCTCCCAGTTCGAGAAGGCCCGCGGCCTTGGGATTGACGTCAAGCCGGATCGCGAGGTCCGACAGAGCGATGCGCGCGGCGCGGCCGAGCAGCGGAATACGCGCGGGACCGGCGAAAAGTCGAACCCAGCGCGGCACGTCCCGAAACGAGGGATAACCGCCGAGCAACTCGTCGCCGCCGAGGCCGGAGATGGCGACCTTGAGGCCGAGTTCGCGCGCCGCCTTGGAGACGAACCAGGTGTTGACGCCGTCGATCGTGGGCTGATCCATCGCCTCGACGATCAGCGGCAGATCGGCTTCGAATTCCTTTTGCGTGACGATCCGCGTCGTATGCCGCGTCCCGTATCGCTCGGCGACCTCGCGTGCGAGCGTCGTCTCGTCGTTCGCCGTCCCGACGAATTCATCGAAACCGATGGTGATCGTCTGGATGTCCGCGGCGCCGGCGTCGCGCATCAGTCCGACCAGCGCGCCGGAATCGACGCCGGCGGACAGAAAGGCGCCGACCGGCACGTCCGCCATGAGATGCGCGCGCACGCTGTCGGCCAGCGCAGCGCGCGTCTCCTGCGCGACGTCTCGGTCTTCGCGAGCAGGACCCGCCCTGCCGCCATACGCCGCCGCGATCGCGTGATAGCGGAGCGGCGCGGCGGCGCCGGCCTCATCGACGATCAGCATCGAGCCGGCCGGAACCGCCCGAATGTCGCGCCAGACGGTGAACGGCTCGGGCGCGCTGCCCAAGAGGAAGAACCCGACGTGACCGGCTGGGTCCGGTTCGCGCGAAAGCGCGCCGCCGGCGAGCAGCGCCTTGACCTGCGACGCGAAGCGGAAGGTCCACCCGTCGTCGGCGTAGTAGAGCGGCTTGATGCCGTAGGGATCGCGCGCCAAAAACAGCCGCCGCTCCTCGTCGTCCCAGAGCGCGAAGGCGAACATGCCGCGCAGGTCGCGCGCCATGTCGACCCCCTTCCGCCGATAAAGGTGCAGCAAGACCTCCGTGTCGGACTGGCTGCGGAAGACGCAGCCTTGCGCCTCCAAACTCGTGCGCAACTCCGGGTAGTTGTAGATCTCGCCGTTGAACGTCACGACGAGGCGGCCATCGGCGCTCGCCATGGGCTGCGCGCCTGCGTCCGAGAGATCGACGATCGACAATCGCCGGTGACCAAGCCCGACACGGCCATCCTCCGAAAACCAGGCGCCTGCGCCATCCGGTCCGCGCTTCATCATGTGATCACGGGTGCGCAGGACTTCCGCCCGGTCGACCGGATTAGCGGCGTAATGATAGGCGTGGACGCCGTTGATCCCGCACATGACGGTGTTCGTCCTCAAGCCTAGAGACGTTGCGGTAAGGTGCGCGCGTCCGACGACGGCGCTCTCACTTGCGGGCGATCACCCAGATGACGCTTGCATAGGACGGCCGGTTCATCGTCGCAATCTTGTGCAAAGGATGCCACGAGGCCTCCGGCACCGGCATGTTCCAGCAGCCTGCGCCCGAGACGAGCGAGACCGCAGCGTTGCCCCAGCCGCCGGCGACGGCGCGCGCATAACGCTTGTGCAGGAGCCGCAATCCGCTCGGCGTGAAGCGCCAGAAATCGCCGTTCGCCAAGTCGTCGAAATCGGACGGACCGTGGTAGGGCGTGAAAAAGCAGGTGGTGTGGACCGCCAGGCCGCCTGGCCGCAGAACGCGCCAGACCTCGTCGACCGCTTCGGTCGGCGTGCATTCGATGTGCTCCAAAACCTGGTCGCTCACGACGGCGGAAAAGCTGTCGTCCTCGAACGAGAGGCGGTCGATCTGCTGCTCGGGGTAATTGGCCTCGACCGCCGCGTGCGGATCGCCGCCGAGCTTGCCGACAAGGCCGGTCGAGTGGCTGACCGAGAGCACGCGATCGCCAAGATCCTCCGGACGAACGAGCTTGCGAAGCTCCCGGTACATCGAAAAGCGGCTGAACGTGTCGCCCTTGCGCATGCCGACGCTACTCGCCGCCCAGACGGCGCGGGACGCTGCGGAAACCAAACGTCTCATCATCGACCGACGCTTCCCTTAGACCCGGCGAACGCTCCGAACTCGCCGATGCGACGGCTCGCTCGAACGTTCGGCTTCGCGCGGCGCGCGCTGCGACTGTCGCATAAGCCCCAGCGCGAAAGCAAAGATCGTCATCAGCGCCAAGGCGCGCAACGGGTAATCGACAAGGGAATGCAGGCACAAAACCAGCGCGACCACCGAACCCGCGCGCGCGATATTGGTGCGAAACGGGTCATGCGTCTGGCGTCGCCAAATCCGCACGAACCAAAAAACGAACACGCCGAGGAACACGATCTCCGCCGCCAGGCCGAGGAGCCCGAGTTCGATTGCGATCTCCAGCCAGTCGTTGTGGACGTGATTGACGAAAGGAACCATCACGGAGGCCGGCGTCTCGAACATCTTGTAGACGTCGACGAAGCCGCCAAGCCCGACGCCGAATGGAAAATACGCCAGCGCGATGCGGGCGCCGACCGGCAGGAAGTCCCATCGCAAGTCCGAGGCGACACTCTGGCCGGCGAACCGATCGCTGAAGCCGACAAAGCCAACTTCGAACAAGATGAGCAGCGCGCCGAGGACGACCGCCGCAAGGAGCGGCTTTCGAAGCGTTCGATGCCTTCGTGTCTGGTTGGGCGAAAGATAGACGATCGCGCCGGACCCCACGATCGACACGAAAAACAGCAGCACGCCCGCGCGCGATTGCGTGATGGCGACGCCGATGGTCAGCGCCGCCAGGATCACGAGAGGCGTCACGACCCATACGGCGGAACGGTTCGGCCGGCCCATGCGCTCGATGGTCAGCGCAGCCAGCACCGGCACGCAGGCGGCGAGGCAAGCCGCGAAATGGTTGCGGTTCGAGAAAAAGCCGACGGCGAGCCCGACATCCGCCGGGAGTTGGAAGTAGAGCGTGGCAGCGCCCTTTTGCGCGGTCTGCGCGAGCCCCACTGTGACGCTGACCATCGCAAAACCGAGCAGGAGCCGGCATAGAACGCGAAGCTGATGCGCGCTGAGCAAGGGCGTCGCGTAAAAAATCGCGAGCGCCGGCAGCAGCGTTAGGATCGCTTGAAAGGCGCCTGGGGCGTTCAAGCCGAGCGGAAGCCAGGGCAGCGGCAAGCCGGCGTGCTGAAATCCCTCCACCACCGCTTGTCGGCCGCGCGCATGCGTCCAAATGTCGGGCGGCATTCGGATTAGTTCGACGAGCGCCAGACCGAAAAGCGCGACAAGTCCGATCGCGGCCGGCGTCAAGACGCGGCGGGGTCGGCCGTTCGCATCGACCCCGACGCCGACCAACCAGACGAGGGTCGGAAGCGCCGCGATCTCGACGATCGCGTCGGACCCTAGGCTCGGACGCGATCCGCCGCCGACAAAGAGCGTGATAACGAACTCAGCGCAGACGTAGAGGAAAAACCAGCGCCAAGGCTTGGGCGGCATCGCTGAGGCTGGACCGCGTCCTGTCGAAACGATCGCTGAGCGGCCGCGTCACTGCGAAACGGGCGGGGGATTGCTGCCGGTATCGCTTACGACGACTGCCGTCAGCACGCCGACGAAGATGAGGACGCCGCCGACGATCGCAAATCCCGGAGGCAGGCCGAGAATTGTACCGTCCTCCGGTCCGAGATCGCTGACAACCGGCGCATTGCCGGGATTGTTTTGATTCCGGTCCTGCTGCGCAAACGCCGCCGATGCGGACGTCAACGCCAACGCCGCGACCAAAATGCTGATCGACAGTTTCCGCATGTTCATCCCCAGGTGGTCCGAAAGCTCGCTCGACATATACGGGACGCCGATCGAGGGGTCAAGCCGAGCACAAGTCCCGCATTGCAATGAACGCGAATGCGGCCGGCGACGTTCCCGGAGTCGGTCGAAACCGTAAACTTTTGCGTTACAAGAGTTTGCCCTGTCACGACCGGCGCTCGATCTTCAATTGACGAAATGCGATCTCGCCGGAAATCTGTTGCTCCAGGGCCACGCGCGCCGGCAATTCGAGCCGAAGCGCCTGTGCGCCACACGCCGTCCCCGGGACGACGATCGTCGCCTCGAACGGCGACCAGTTCGGCGCGCTACGGATGGCGGGCGTCGTCGCGAGGATCGTCCGGGCCGGGCCGACGCAGGTCAGCGTCCAGGTCAGGCCGACCGGCGTTTGCAGCGACGGGGCATAGGCCTCGCCGGAGAAAACATAATTGCCGGGAGCGAGATAGAGGAGATGACTGACGCCGATCGCGCCGACGCGAGCGCCGGAAAACTCGACGTTGAGCGTGCGCGGCTCCGGCGGCGCGCCGCGAACGGCGACATCGGCGCCCCGCGCGCTCTGGAGCGCCCAGTCAAAGCCGGCGCCGGACGCGGGAAACTGGAAGTCCGCGTTGAACAGCGTCGCGTCGGCGGCGCCCGGCTGCGCCATTGAGGCGGCCCAGACGCGATGGGCCTGCTCGTATTTCTGGTCCTTCACGAGCATGTCGATATAGGGCTGAGTTTCGCGTAAAGTCGGCGCGTTCGGCAGCCGATCCATGATCGTGTAGAGGCGCTCCAGCGCGTCGGATTTGGCGGGAGCGCTGAGCAGCGCGCCGAAGAAATTCGCTCGCCAGAGCGGTTGGCGCGACAAAGCTTCGGCGACGGCCGGCATCGCCGGCGGGAAGACCGCCAGCGCCGTCAAAATCGAGAGATAGGCCTGGATTTCCGGAAACGCCTCGCGCGTGCGCAGCATCGTATCGAGCGTCGCCACCGCTTTGCGAAAGTCTTGCCGACGCAGCGAGTCTTCCAAAAGCCAGTTTTGCGCCACCGTATCGCGCAGGTTGCGCGCATAGGCGAGATCCATCAGCGCGCGCGCGCGGTCGGGCTGGTTGCGCCCCTCTTCCACCAACGCAAGATTGGCGAGCGCAGGCGCCAGGCTTGGCTCGACGCTCAGCGCGCGCGTGCTCGCTTCGGCGATTTCGTTCAGCGTTTGCGCCGACAGATTGCGCGCCGAGCGCTGATCGGCCGGAACCGCCGCGCCGTCTTTCGACCGAGGAATCCGCGTGTCCAGCAGGGAACGCGCAAGACGCACCAGCGCATCGGGATCGTTCGCGTTCCACGCGAGCGCGCGACGCGGATTGCTCTCCTGATAGCGGTTGGCGAGCCCGACGACGACGATTTCGTAAGCGAGAAAAACGGCGGCCAATGCAGCGATCGCCAATTGCGCCGGCTTGACAACAAACGAAGGCGTGGGCGCCGTCGCCATGGGTCTCAGCGCCGCGGCGCGCATTGCAGCGCCACATTTTCGACGGGTTGATTCTCCCCCGCCGCGCAAGAGCCCACGCCGTCGGCGGCAGCCTGTCGCCGTTGCGGGCCAGGGAGAGCCGCCGGGCTCGTCGCCATCGGACGCGAGGCGCGCGCGATCGTCAGCGATTCGCCGACGCCGACCGGCGTCAGCACGAACACAACGCCAGCCGTGACCGCCGCGAGCATGGGAAGGCGTGATGGACCGCGAGGCTTCTCCGCGTCGCCGACGGGCATGGCGATCCAGGGGATGTTCGATCCGCGGCGCCGCGAAGACGGACGCGCACGCGCCACCTCCTCCATGCGCCGAGGCTTTTGCCAGCGCGTCTCGACATGCGGACCCTGGGGCGACCCCACGGCCCTCCACGCGTCGAGAACGGTCTCGGTCAGCCGAGCGCTGTAATCGCTGGGGTTCTGATCGGGATGGAGCCAGCGCAGCAGCCAATGCATATGCCGCCGCATGTCGTCGCGCGAAGCGCCCGCATTCACGCCGAGCCGTCGGTAATGATCGGCGCCGGGGAAGAAAAGCATTTCAAAAAGGTACAGAACGGCCGCCTCATGCAGCGCGCGTCGCGGGTCGCCGTGTTCGATCGGCGACGCGCCGTCTTCGCGTGGCCCCAGCGCCGCGACTTTGATGACATCGAGCACGCCCGAAGGCAGCGGCCGATGCCGCATCGCTTTCGCAAGGGAGGGATTCCGCGCGAGTTCCAGCGCGTGATCGAGCGCACGCGCCTCCGGCATGATTACGCGTCCGACGTTGCAGGCAGGCGCGCTTTGTCCTTCCCGTACCCATAGCCGTAATAGTCCGTCCCGTAGCCGTACCCGTACCCGTAGCCGTACCCGTAGCCGTAGGCGAAGCCGGCTTGGCGCGAATCGAAGCGGCTGAGAACGCAACCGATCAGCTTGGCGCGCGCGAAATGAAGGCGCTTCAGCGCGTTGGCGGCGATGCGGCGACGCGTGTCGCAGGCGCTGACCGTGAGCAGCGTGCCGGACACCGCATTCGATAATAGAAGCGCGTCGGCGAGACCCATGATCGGCGGCCCGTCCACGATAATCAGATCGAAGCGCTGGCCAGCGATTGCGAGCAACGAGTGCAGCTTGGGACCGGCGAGCAATTCAGCCGGGTTCGGCGGCAGCGGCCCCGAGGCGATGAAGGTGAGCCCGTCGATCCCCCCGCTTTGGCTAAATCGCTCCAGCGACAGATCGCCCGACAGCAAGTTCGACAAACCGTAGGAATTCTCGCAGTGAAGCGTTTCGTGCAGCGACGGATTGCGCAAGTCCGCATCGATCAGCAGAACGCTCTGGCCAAGCTGAGCGAAGTTGCGCGCGAGCGCCAAGGACAGCGTCGACTTGCCTTCGGCCGGCCGCGAACTCGTCACAAGCAAACTTTTCGGCACGCCCGTATCGGTCGACAATTGGAGCGCCGTGCGAATCGAACGGATCGCTTCGGAGAACCCGGAATGCGGATCGTTCCGCGCGGCGTCCAAGCCGACGGTCTTTTCGACCAGCGGCGTCAGCCCGATCACGCTCAAGCCCAACGTTTCCTCGAGCTGCTCGGGCACTTTGAACGTGTCGTCTAGCACTTCCAGGATCACCACGGCAGCGCACGCGAGGCCGAGGCCCACGAAGATCGCCATGGTCAGGTTCTTGCTCAGACTTGGCGCGAAGCGGCCGCCCGGAAGAGCCGTGTCGACGACGGAAATATTGTTAGTGCCCACGCCGCCGGTCACGCCCACGTCTTTGTAGCGCTGCAATAAGGCGTTGTAGAGCGTGCGGTTCGTGTCGACCTCGCGCTGTAGAATATTGTATCGGATGGATCGCCCTTCCGTGTCCATCAGTTCGGAAGAGTTCTTCGCGAGTTGCGTCTGGAGCAAAGCTTCCTGTTGGACCGAGGCGTCGTAATCCGCCTTGATCGACTGCTTGATCAAACCGATCGCGCCGATAATCTGGTGATCGACGTCGGTGATTTGCATTTTGATCTTCCGCATGTCGGGAAAATCGGGTTTGAATAGGGCGAGTTTGTCCTGATACTCGGACTGCAACGCGGATTTGCGGTCGCGCAGCGACTGGATCGATTTGTCGCCAAGGATTTGAGGCAGCGCCAATCCATCCGTCGTTTGCGCTTGCCGCCACAGCTGTTCGCTGCGGATGCGGGTCGCGCGAACCTTCGCCAGCTCCGAATTGACGGCGACGAGATCGGCCGCAGCAAGGGGCTGTTTGTCATCCAACTTGATGATTTGTTCTTTCTGCGCGTATTCGACGACGTCCTTTTCCGATTGCTCCAATTTCAACTTCGTCTGCGCCAGTTGATCCTCGAGAAAGTTACGGGCGTAGCCGGTGGCCTGAAATCGGCGCTCGAGATTGGTCTTGATGAACGCTTCCCCGATCGCGTTGACGATGCTCTGCGCCCACAGAGAACTGGGGTCGTCGAAGTTCAAATGCACGAGCGCCGAATTTGGGATCGGTTGGACCGACAGGCCGCCCGCGACCTTGTAGATCGCGGTGGCCGTCCGCCGCGGCAGGTCGGCGCCGCTCACTGGCGGCCCCGCGCCGAAGATCATCTGCTTCAGCTTCGTCCAGGGAGAGACTTGCGTTTCGTTGAGGAAGCTCGGCTGGTTGGCGAGGTCGAGGTCGGCCACGACCCGCTCGGCCAGCGAACGGCTTCTGAGAAGTTCGTATTGGGTCTGATAGAATTGCGCGTCCGCGATCAACCGCGCGTCGGAATCCGCGCCCTTGTCCTCGACGACCTTGGCCGCCTCGCGGTTGATCTGAATGGTCGATGTGGCGCGGTAGAGCGGCGTCGAAAGGTACGTCACGGCATAGCCGAACACCGTCGCCAAAGCGAGGACGGTTAGGAACAGCATGCGATATTTGAGGAAAAGCGTCGTATATTTGAGAATGTCGAAGCCCGTCGCCGGGTTGTTCGGCGGGTAGCCGGGCGAGACGCCCGCCAGCGCCGTCGACCCTGCGCTGTCGAGCGCCGAGGCGCCGTCGGCGCGCACCAGGGCGTTGGACGGCTCATCCCCGCGAGCGTTGAAGCTGTGAGCGTTCATGGATCAGGCCCCAATCATTCCGACCGCGCGCCGCCGATCAGCGGGCGAAAGCCGCGAACAGTCCAACAGCGGGTATCGTGTCTTTGAAGCTTTTCCAGGCGGACGCCGTGCCGGAGGTGTCTACCACAACCGTATCGCCCGCATAAAGCGGCGGGTCGGAATCGGCGCCCGATCGTATGCGGTCGAGATTGAACTTGGCGGCCTGGCGTTGACCGTCGATGTCACGAAAAACCAGGATGCCGGTCGTGTCGGCGACGTCCGACGCGCCGCCTGCGCGCGCAAGTACCTGGGAGAGCGACAACTGGCCTTGGATGGCGTAAGTGCCCGGCGTTCTGACGGCGCCGTCGACGGAGACCTGCTGGCCGGCCGACGATTTGAGGAAGACGCTGACCTGCGGCGACTGAAGATATCTGGCTTTGAGCTTTGCGGCGATTTGATTCTCGAGTTCGTGCGTCGTCCTGCCGCCCGCCTTGACCTGGCCGATCAACGGAAGCGAAATCAATCCGGCGGCGTCGACCTGCACGGACTTTGTCAGGTCCGGAACCTGAAATACGCTCACATCGAGAAGGTCGCCGGTCGAGAGGCGATAGTCGGCGGGCGTCGAAGCGGCCGTCGCGGCGGTTGCCGTGAAGCCCTGCCCAGCGGTCGCGGTGGCCGCCGGGCCGCCCGCGTCGCTGCTGCAGGCCGCCAGCAGCGCCACGCACACGAAAACAACCGCGCTCCGGATCATCGAATGTCCCGCCATCCCATCCTCAGCGCCTTTTTAGGGCGCCCAGGGCCGATTTCCAAATGTTCGCGTTGGACGCGCCGACGTTCGGCGTCCGTCGCAGGCGAAGCTCGCCTCTTTCCTTGCCGGATAGAACGACGTGCGGGCGGTGATACGTGACGTTGAACGCCTCGTCTTCACCCAAAGCCGTCGCCACGATGTCCCGCGCTTCGCGAAGACGCGGCGCCCGGGCCGCCGTGTCATGCGCGTCCGTCGCCAAAATGTCCAGGAGACCCTCGCCCAGCATTTTTTCGGCCCAAAACTTAGGGCGCCGGCCGAACCGGCCGGTCAGCGAGCCGGCCGTGATTTGCATCGGCATACCTGAGAACGCCAGCTTCTGAATGACGTCGTAGCGCTGCTCGATCCAGGTCAGCCGTTCGGGATGCGTCAAGATCGGCGTGTAACCGGAGGTCATGAGATCGAAGATGAAGGACTCGAACCGCGGCGGCATGATATGGTGCGGCGGTTCAAGCAAAAGGTAACGCGACCGGTTGATGGCGAGAACCCGGCCCGTTTTCAGGCCGCTCAGGACATCGGGCGAGACATGAACGTCCGCGCCGCTGTACAGGGCGAGGCCGATGCCGGCGTCCGCGAGCGCGGCGCGCAAATCGGTCACCGCCGCTTCGATGCGCTCGCCGACGTTGTCGTAGACCGTCGGCAGGATATGCGGCGAGCACACCATCGCAACGATGCCGTCGGCCACCGCCATCCGAGCCATGTCCAACGACACCGCCATATCGCGCGCGCCGTCGTCGAGACCGGGCAGAATATGGCTGTGGATGTCGATCAAGCAGGCTCCGGCGATCGTTGGGCGGCGGCGCGACGCCGTCCGGGACAAACCCAGAAGATGGCTAACACAAGAAAAATGTCGTCATAAGGCGCCTAAACATTCGTTAAGCGTCATCCCGCCAGGAGCGCCGGACACAATTATTCGCGATCGCGCCTCGTCATACCTGCAACGCAAATCGTTCGAGGACGGAGACCGCCTTACCGCTGCAGACGCACGCCAGCCGCTCGTCGGATGTCGTCGACCGGTTCGCCGGACGACTGCGGGTCCACGTACGGCCGCCGCTTCCGCCGGGCGCGGAAACGGTCGCCGGCGAAGAAGATCAGCAGCGTTCCCGCGAGGATGCGCACATCCAGCCCCAACGACAGCTTGTCGACGTATTCGTCGTCGAGCTTGCCTTTTTCGATCGCGCCCACGAGCGCGCCGCCGTGAATTTGCGCCCACCCGGTGATGCCGGGCCGAACCTTCAAGCGATGGAGGCTGTTCGGCGGCTGGTCTTCGGGCAGCAACGGCCGGGGACCGATGAAGGACATCTCGCCCGTAATGATGTTCCAAACCTGAAGGATCTCGTCGAGCCGAAACCGCCGCAAAAGAACGCCGACGGATGAACGCCGTTGGTCTTCCGCGATCGGGTTCCCGTGCCGATCGAACGGCTTTTTGAAGGTTCTCAACTTGTAGATCAAGAACGGCATGCCGCCGCGGCCGACCCGCCTCTGCCAGAAGAAGATAGGCCAGCCGATATCGAGCAGGAGCGCCAACCCGACGATGGCGATCACCGGTAAGCTGGCCAGCAGAAGCGGGACCCCGACAGCCAGATCCATCAGGCGCTTCAAGCCGAGATAGGAATGCCCGAACCGTTCGACGACGGCGATCGGCGTCGTCGCGGCGTCGTCGAAGTGCGCGTCGATGCCGAGTTCGCCGCGGAGAAAGCAATATTTTAGTCCGGAGGATGCGCAAAGCGACAGCAAGGGGTCGGCCTCGGCATCGACGAGATCGCGTGTGTCGATGATCTTGGTGATGTTGACGCCATGCACGCGGAACTCCGCCACGAGGCGCTCCAGCGAGGCTGTATCGCCGAAAACGCGACGTCCGGCGATCGCGCGGCCGCGGAACGCCTTGGCGTCGTCCAGCACGCCGACGACGGAAATACGGCCGCCGGCGAAACTGTCGACCATCCGAAAGTAGAAGGTCGAAAGCGCATTGACGCCGATAACCAGGACGTTTTCAGGGTCATGAAGCGCCGTGGTTCGCGCCCGATGCCGGCGGGCGTGACGCCACGTGGGAACGGCTCGACCCAAGCTCAGGAGAAGCGCGAGCACGGCGAGATGAATGACCGGCAGCGACCGCGGCACATCCTCGAGACGCTGAAACGTGAACACGAAAATCGCGGTGACGCCGGTGGCGACGGCCGAAACGCGAAGAATTTCAATCAGATCGCGCGCCTCGGCGAAGCGGGTAAGCCCGCGCCCGAAGTCGAAAACCATCATAACGACGACCGTCGTCAGGAACGCGGCCAGGACATACAGATAGGTCGCAGCCGCTTGCTGGCCGACGAAAAGCGAGGGCTGGCGCATAAAAAAGGCCGCGAGCGGCGCGACCAAGGCGACCAGAAGATCGTAAACCAGCACGCGGCGCAGCAAGCGATCTTGTGAAGAGGGTACAGCGCTGACCATCACACCCCCACAACCTTAAGCAACTAAGGTAAACCCACCCGCGCTTGTTACATCAATCGGAGGCGCACGCCAACGCGGCCGTTCGCAATTGCGAGAAAAATGTCTCGGGCCGCGCCCGGGCCGGCGTTGCGGCGCGCGCGGCGGGTCAGTAGAGACCCGGCAGCAGGCGCGCCGTGCGCGTGGCGTAAGCGCCGTACTCAGGAAAGGCCTTCCGGAGAATGCGCTCTTCAAAGTGAATGCGGGCGATTTGCAGTCCGGCGACCGCCAGCATGAACGCCGACGCCGCGGGCTGTTCGAACTGCCACAGGCTGCCGGAGATCGCGAAGAGTTCGGACAGGTAGATCGGATGCCGGACGTACCGATAGGGGCCGTCGGTGATCAGGGCGCGCGCTTGCGGGAGGACGCTAAAGGAGCGCCCCAGCCAGCAGATCGCGATCGTCGCGGCGACGGTGCCGACGAGAAAACAGCCGGACGACAGAAGAAGAAGCGGCGATGATGAACCAACGCGCGGCAGAACGACAAAGCTGATCGGCGATAAAAATCCCACGATGGCGGTCAGATTGGGCAACACGTGGCGGGTCGTTCGCACGGGCTGCCGCCGAACGAAGTAGATGACGATGAGGATTGCGCAACAGATCGCATCCGCAAGACGGCAGACGAACGCCAACGGGCCGTCCTCGACGCGCGGCGCGCCGAAGAGATAGACGGCGCTCAGACCGATTTCCGCCGTCAGGAGGAGCACCATGACGACGGCCGCGGCCCTGCCGAGGATCGCTGTCTTGCCGAAAAACACTTTCATCGTACGGCGTCGCGCGGCGCGCGGCGGCTTGCCGGGCGACCACGGCCTTTCCATCTTTCGCTTGGCGACCTCTACATCATATGGCGCCGCGATGAGAAACGCAGGACCGCAGCCGAGACAACCCAAAGGTCAAAATAGCCGCGCAAGCGAGCGGTCGTCCGGGAACCCGGCCCCGGCGCGGCGAATTCAACGAGCGCGAACGCCTGGCTTGATAGGCTCGACGGACCCATGAGCGAAGACGATATTCGATCCTGGCTCGAGGCATGGTGCGACGAACGCCTGACCGCGTCCGGCTATGCCGAGGCGAAGGCCAGCATGACGACGGAAGCGCAGGCCTGCAAGGCGGCGGCGCTCTCGCACGGAATCTCCGCCGAAGCGTTGATCGCGGCCGGCGGCGGCGACCTGGCGGCTTACTTGGCGGACCGGCAGGACGCTGCGACCGACGACGAAATCGACCGTATGATGGAAAAAGACGAATAGCGTCCGCTTGTGCGCCCGCCGGCGCCGGGATGGCGCCTTGGACCGGGCCGGTCGGCCCTATTTTAGGAACTGCCACTCGCGCTTGTCGGGATCGATCGCGAGCGCGTGCATGGGAATATAGGCGTCCCCCGCGTCGGTGAACTTGTAATAGTTGAGACCTTTGAAATCCTTGATCGCGACGAAGCCGTCCTTCAGCGCTTCGCGCGCCTTATCGACCGGGGTCGAGCCGTCGACGCCCGCCTTGCGAAGGAGATCGGCCGCGAGCAGGACCGCGTCGTAGCTGATCGACGCGTTGGCGACATTGGGCGGCGTATACTGCGACATCGCCGGATCTTTAAGCACCGCCTCGTCGTAGCGTTCGACGAACTTCTTATAGAGCGCCGGATCGCCGTTCGACTGCTCGTTCGTCGAGAAGCCGGTGGCGTGCCAATGCGCGGCTTCTTTTCCGATCGTCTGGCTCAGCACTTGAGCGAGAACGCCGGCCCACATGAGGGAGTTTCCGATCACCGGCGCTTCGATGCTTTGCGACTTGAATTCGCGCCCGATCCGGATGGCGTCCGGGGCCAGCGTGGAAATCAGGATCGCGTCCGGATTGAGCGACTTCACCTTCAGCGCCGCCGACGAGTAATCCGTCTGGCCGGTCACGTAGGTCACGACGTCGAGGATCTCGAGATGGCGTTGCTTGGCGAGGTCCTGCCACAGGTCGACGGCGGCCTTGCCGCTGGCCTCGCGCGTGTCGCCCATGACGACGACCTTTTTGACGTTCGGATAATGCTTCAGAAAATCGTCGAACGCCTCCGGCATGCCGGTGTCGTCGGGGATCTGCATGCGCAGACTGTAAGGCCGCACGTTGATGCCCGGTTTGTTGGCGTTGACGTTGATGGCCGGGAACTTCAACTGTTTGGTCATCGGCGAGACGGTTTCCCATTGCGTCCCCGAAATCGGGCCGATGACGACAAAGTTGCCGGCGTTCATGGCTTCGCGCACGCGCAGCACGCCCTGGTCGGGCTTAAGTTGGTCGTCGTAATGCGTCATGTCGATCTTGCTGCCGTTGACGCCGCCCGACGCGTTGATGTCGGCGACCGCCAGATCCGTCGCGATGGCTTGCAAGGCGCCGACCTGCGCGTTGACGCCGGTCATCGGCGAGGTTTGCGCCATTTTGAGCGGCGGCTTGTCTTGCGCCCGCGCCGGGCTTGCCGCCATCGCGGCGGCGACCGCCGTCATCGCCACCCGTCGCGTGAACTGCATGATCCGTTCTCCTGTATGCCCGCGGGGTTGAAGCAAGTTTCACGCCTTCGCGAACCGGGCGGCTTCATGTCGGCTTGCGCGGGCGCGACCGCCGACGTTGAACCCAGCCGATTTCGCCATTGCCGCCGGATCGGCGATTTGCGCGACGCGCCGCGAACGCCAGGACGGCGCGGCGCGTCTCTTCGATGATGTCAGAGAGCCATTTCCGGCTTGCGCGACAGCGCGACGCCGCGGTCTTCGAGACGGTCGCGAATGACGTCCAACGGCTGTCGCCGATCGATCCAGGGCGAGATCGCGCTGCGGAGCCGCGATTTGATCTCGCTGCGGCCGCCGTTGAAGCTCAGGAGCGGAGCGCAGGGCGCGTCTTCGACCGTCGGCGCGCCGTACCGGCGAAGATAGTCCGCAAAGTTGACGGCGTTCTCGTCGACCGTCAGCAGCGTCTCGACGGGCGCGCCTTCGGCGAAGATGATGTCATGGCTCTCGAGCTTGATATGGTAATACACGAGCTCGTCGAACTGGCGGGCGGCGTCGAGCGTGATCGAGGTTCCGTTGACAAGGCTGCCGGCCGACACCAAGACGCCGTCCATAAAGAGGGCGTGCCCCTTCGTGACATATAGGTCGGCGCTGGGGACGTTGGGCGCGAGCGCCGAGCGGGCGATCCGAACCGGCCGCGCGTCCTTGCTCCAAGCCTTGCCGGCGTCTTTTTTCTTATAGGGGTATCGACCGACCCATTGAACGGCGCGCTCGCGGCCGGACAGCGTCGGCAGCAAGTCGCCGACAACGAGGTCTTCGACCTTGCGGGGTCCCTCGGACGTCCGAATGACCGTGCCTTTGAGCAAACAAGTTATTGCTGAGACGGCTCGGGCCGGCTTCACGGCGACGACAATGGCGGCCGCTGTCACTCCGCCCAGTTTGGCTGCCGCGGCCATCAGATTTCGACGCGTCCGATTTTGATCGAAAGGCGAAGTCTCACTCTCACGCATTGTCGCACCCCATCCTGCCTAAACCGCATCCATGGCAAGCTAGCCGCCGCCAAGCCCCGAGTCTGTTGCCGAGCCGCAACACTCAAGGATAATGTCTTTCAATCGGCGATGCAAAGCCACTCGGAGATGGATTATTAACCGTTTTGTCGGCGCTGCAGCCGGGGGGACGACATAGCGCTCTCGCATGGAGCGCATGCGGCGACCCCACGCGCGGGTCGCCCGGATGAACTGTCCAAGCCAGTATTGGTTGGTGGAGCCAGACGGAATCGAACCGACGACCTCTTCAATGCCATTGAAGCGCTCTCCCAACTGAGCTATGGCCCCACGCTGTTCGCACCCGGCTGGGCGCGCAAACCGATTCATTGGGGTGAATCGACGCCAAGACGATGACTTGTCCGGCGCGCGGTTTTCTTAGCCGCAACCCTGCCGCGCCACAAGCCCGCTCGCGGCGTTTCGGCGCAAGCCCGATCGTTCCTATAAGCTTGGCTCCGCCGGCCCGCTCGTGGGCCCCGAGGAGACGCCGATGAGCCGCATGCTCGATCTGCCGCCCGATACGATGACGCCGCAGCAGCGAACCGTCTTCGCGCAACTGGTCGCCGGCCGCGGCCGCATCCTGGCGCCCTACCGCGTCTGGATTCACGCGCCGGAGGTCGCCGCGCGCATGGAATCGCTCGGCACCTACCTCAACAAGCGCTCCCTGCTCACCCGCCGCGAGGTCGAGATCGCGATCCTCGTCATCGCGCGGCATTGGGAGTCGCCCTACGTCATCGACGCCCATGTGCGCGAAGGCGTCGACGCCGGCCTGCCGCGCGAAGCGGTGGAAGCCATCCGCGACGGCCGGCCGCCGCGCCTCGACGATCCGAACGAGGCCGCCTTGTACGCTTTCGCCGCCGAGGTCGTCGGCGGCTCGGCGCTTAGCGACGAGCGATTCGCCCATTTCGCAGATGCGCTCGGCCGCGGCCGCCTGGCCGAAGCGCTGGTTCTGCTTGGTTATTACACGTCGGTCGCGCTGGCGATGAAGGTTCACGCCATGCCGATCCCGCCGCGATAGGCGTCGGGCGCCCTATTGCGCGGCGACGCCGGCGCCGGTCGGACAGGCGACGCCCGTGCCGCCGAGCCCGCAATAGCCGGCCGGGTTCTTCGCCAGATACTGCTGATGGTAATCCTCGGCGTAATAGAACGGAGGCGCGTCCAGGATTTCGGTCGTGATCGGCCCGAGACCCTTAGCGGCGAGAGCCGCGGCGTAGCGCGCCTTCGAGGCCTCAGCGGCGGCGCGTTGCTCCGGCGAGAACACGTAGACGCCCGAGCGATATTGCGTCCCAACATCGGCGCCCTGACGCATGCCCTGCGTCGGATCGTGGCTTTCCCAAAAGCAGCGCAGCAGCGCCTCGTAGCCGATCTTCGCGGGATCGAACACGACGAGGACAGCCTCGTTATGCCCGGTCAGGCCCGAGCAGACCTCGTCGTAGGTGGGATTGGGCGTCTGGCCGCCGGCGTAGCCGACCGCCGTGACATAGACGCCGTCGCCCAATTCCCAGAACTTGCGTTCGGCGCCCCAGAAGCAGCCCATGCCGAACATCGCCTGTTGCAGACCGGCCGGCCAGGGCCCCTTCAGCTCGTTGTGTTTCACGAAGTGTTTGTGCGCGGTCGGGATTTCCTGCTGCCGGCCCGGCAGAGCCTCGCCGGCGGCGGGCAACGCGATACGCTTGCGGAACGCGAACATGCGGAGCTCCTTTCGTCGTTCCCATCCATGTAAGCACGGGCAGGGACAAAAACAGAGTCGCGGCGCGATCAGGCGCGGGTCGAGAGGCCGACGCCCGGCGCACGCGGTCGCACGAGCCACAGCAGGAACAGACCCGCCGCCGCCAGAACGCCCCAGACCGGCAGCGCGAGCAGCCACACGACGACGCGGTCCCAAACGAGCGGCGGAAGATGGCCGGTCACCGTCGTCTTCAGAGCAGGGATAGCGCCGCCGAGCAGCGCCGAGACCGGCGTAAGACTGAGTTGATCGCCGGCGATCGACCGGGAGCCATCGATGACGACCGACGCGAAGGCGCCCGCGAGGATGAGCAAGCCTGCTAGACGGATGAGGACGCGAAGCATGACCGTTTTCGAAGCGACCGTTCGTTCGTATCGCGGCGTTGAAACGCTGTCCATGCGCTGGCTTGACCGGCCGATCGCCAGTTTGCGCGTTCGCCGACAGCGCGTTCGCCGATCCTTGACCGGCGCGGGCGCGAACCCTATACCGCGCCTCGTCCTCGCGGCTTCGCCGCGGCGCGCCGCCATGCGGCCGGAGGCGGAGTAGCTCAGCTGGCTAGAGCAGAGGAATCATAATCCTTGTGTCGGGGGTTCGAGTCCCTCCTCCGCTACCAAAGAGCCCGGTGTACGGCCCGGAGACATGGGTAACAGATTGTCCCTAAGACATGCGCGACAGCCTCGCGCCGAACGGGTTGTCGAGGGGTTACGGGGTTTGCTGCTCCAGGAGGACGACGTCCGGTAGAATGCCTTGCGCCACATGCGCGGCAAAGCGGTTTCCCCGGGCGCTCGTCGCGTCGCCAGGCGATGCGCAAGTTTTCGTGCCGAAACAGGCAAGACGCAAGGTCGAGCAACCCCAACCATTGGCAAGTCTACGAAAGCTCGGGCTGCGACCGATTTGCCCGGCGAATTGGGGGCGAACGAATGGTTGTCGAGGCGGCAGTGGCTCTGAAAACCCGTCCGCTGAAGCCCGGTTTCGGGGTCGAGGTTCTGGATGTCGATTTGGCGACGGCCGATCGCGACACGATCGAGGCCGTCAAGGACGCTTTCCACCGCAACGGCGCGATGGTTTTGCGCAATCAGCGCCTATCGCCGGAACAGCAGGTGGCCTTCACGCGTGAGTTCGGCGAACCGGAGACCAACGTCCGCGAACAGTTTACGCATCCCGACTTTCCCGAGATCTTCATCATCTCCAACAAGATCGTGGATGGCAAACCGATCGGGAATCCGGAAGCCGGCCTGAACTGGCACACGGATTTCCAATACGGGCAGCGCACCGCGCTCTGCACCATTTTGTACGGAATCGAGACGCCGCCCGAAGGTTCCGACACGTTGATCGCGGATTGTTGCGCCGCGTGGAAGGCGCTTCCAGAAGAAAAGCAGAAGGACATCGACGGTCTCAAGGTCCATTTCAGCTACCAAATGTTTCAGGACAAGCGCGGGGTTACGCTCACGCAGGACCAGAAAGACGCCATGCCGGACGTCATCCATCCGCTGATCCGCCGTCACCCGACGGACGGTCGCAAGGCGATCTGGGGATTGGCGGTCGGTCCGGTCAAGGAAATCGTCGGAATGGAGCCGGAGAAGGGGCTGGACCTCATCAAGGAACTGATCGCGTTCTGCACGCAGGAGCAATTTGTCTACCGCCATCAATGGCGTCCGGGAGACGTTCTTGTCTGGGACAATCGCTGCACCTTGCACCGCGGCTCGCGCTTCGATTTCGACGAATACATCCGTCACGTGCATCGAACCTGGGTTCGCGGCGACGCGCCGTACTGAAAATGCAAGTCGGCCGATTGCGAGCGCGTTCGCCATGATCAACCGACGGACTCTTCTTCGCACAGCGCCGGCGGCGCTCGCCGCGCCTGTTTTCCTGCGCCGCGCAGCCGCGGCGGAGGCATCCTCGCTGACCATCGCCTTTCCGACAGACGTCACCTCGTGGGACGCGATGAATTCCGGCACGTCGGTGACGCAGTCGCTCTACAAATGCGTCTTCGACACGTTGCTGGACATTGCGCCCGACGCCCGGCTTGTTCCCGGTCTCGCCAGCTTCGAATGGACCGACAACAACAATCAGGTCCTCGAACTGACGCTGCGGGACGGCCTCACCTTTCACAACGGCGATCCGCTCACGTCCGACGACGTTCACTTCACCTTCTTCACGCGGCTGAAGGCCGACGATTCGCTGGCTAACGCCGGCAACTTCGGCAATATCGTCGATGCGGTGGAAACGCCGACCCGCAACAAGGCCATCTTCAAATTCAATGCCAAATACATCGTGGCCCCGCAACGGATCGCCAGCGTCGGCTATGTCATGCCGCGCCGCTATTACGAAAGCGTCGGGCGCGAGGAATATCTGAAAAAGCCGGTCGGCTCCGGCCCCTATCATTTGACGGATTATCAACGCGATTCCCGCATCGCGCTGCGCGCCTTCGAAGGTCACTGGCGCGGCGCTCCGGCGATCGAGCGGGCGACCATTCAGATCATCAAGGATCCGACGACCCGCATCGCGGCGATCCAGAGCGGTCAGGTCGACTTCGCCCACAATCTGCCCGTGCGCGATGTGGTGCGCCTCGCCGCATTGCCCGGTCTCGTCGGCGGCCTCAATCCGGTCAGCAACGCCATCATGATCCATATGGTCAACAAGGGCGTCTTCCAGGATCAAAATCTCCGTCTGGCGATGCATCACGCCATCAACAAGGAAGCGTTGTCGCGCGCCTTTTTCAACGGCAAGGCCGAACCGCTCTCCATGTGGGGCGGCACGGGATCGGTCGCCAACGATCCGACCTTCAAGTTTCCCTACGACATCAATCTCGCCAAATCCCTCTTGGCGAAATCGGGGTATGGGCCGTCCAATCCGGCCAGAATCGAGTTCACCACCTTCAGCGGCGTCTTTCCGAACGACTTCGATATCGCCCGCACGATCGTCCAAATGTGGAAGCAAGCCGGCATCGAAGCGAACCTCTCGGTCATGGAGTTCACCAAATACGGAGAACTGGCGCGGAACGACAAACTCGAAGCGCCGGTCCTTTACAGCTGGTTCAATCCCACGGACGATCCGGAATCCTATTCGGGAGCCATCATGGACCCGAAGAAGCGCTACTCCGTCTGGAAAAGCGCGGATGTGTCCCTCCGGCTCGACCCGCTGCTCGAAGAGACGGACTACGACAAGCGAACGGCGGGCTATCGCGAGTTCGACAAGTGGTGCGTGCTGCAGGGGTACGCCTGCCCGATTCTGCAAGGGGTTTCGGCGGTCGTCTATTCCAACCGGATCGGCTACGTCCCCTATCGCACCGGCATGATCGCGCCCTACGCTTGGTCGCTGAAAAGCTGACCCCGCGCATCGCATTGCCCCGGTATTTTCGGGGCCTTCGACCGCGCTGTTTTTGTGCGCAGAAGAACAAGATTTCGCGCGCCCGCGCGATAGATCGGTGGCGATGTTCATTCCGGTCGCCGAAGGATCAGCGCATGGCCCGCACCATCATCGTCAACAGGGTCGGCGGACCGGATGCGATGCAATTGGTCGACATCGACCCCGGCAAGCCCGGACCGGGAGAGGTCCTGCTGCGGCAGACGGCGATCGGCGTCAATTTCGCCGACGTGCACTACCGCCGCGGCACGGCGCCGCCACACGCGATGGCGAAACTGCCTATTCCCTTCACGCCCGGTCTCGAAGCCGCTGCGGTCGTTGCGGACCTCGGCCCCGATGTGACGGGATTCAAGCCGGGCGATCGCGTCGGCTACGCGACGGCGACCTTGACGACCGGCGCCTATACCGAAATGCGCGCCTTTCCTGCGGACCGACTGTTCAAAATTCCGGATGACGTTTCGGATATCGAGGCCGCCGCGGTCATGTATCGCGGCGTCACCGCGCACGGCATGATCCGCACCTGTTATCGCGTCAAGGCGGGCGACACGATCTTGCTGCATGCCGCAGCCGGCGGCGTCGGTTCTATCGTCGCCCGGTGGGCCGACCATCTCGGAGCGACCGTGATCGGCACGGTGAGCAGCGAGGCTAAACGCGAGTACGCTCTCGCCCAGGGATGCAAGCACGTGATCGTGACGGGTCGGGAAGATTTTGTCGCGCAGACGCTGCGTCTGACGGGCGGCGCAGGCGTCGACGTCGTGTTCGATGGCGTGGGCGCCGATACCTTCCTCAGGTCCTTCGATGCGATCCGCCGCTACGGCATGATGGTGTCGTTTGGACAGGCCGCCGGCATGATGGCTCCGGTCGATCCGGTCCTGCTGCAGCACAACGGCCTCTATCTTACCAAGTTCAGCGGCTCGACCTACAACGAGATTACATCGGACTATCAGCAGCGGGCGGCCGACGTCTTGAAGGCGATCCAAGCGGGCGTGCTCGGCAAAGGCGCCTGCGCCATCTACGAATTGCGCGACGTCGCTCAGGCCCATCGCGATTTCGAGGATCGCAGCACCACCGGCTCGCTGGTCATCAAGCTGTAGCGGGCAATCGCGACAGAGCGCGTATCCCGCCGCACGGCGGTCGTCGTCTTGGTCCGCGACTTGCTTCGCTGAAAGGCAAGGAATTGGGCCCGCGCCGAGACTTCGGTTCGACGCGCGGCAAGATCGAGCGCGATTGCGATTCTACGGATGGAAGCTCGACCGATGACAAGAGCGATGGATCGCAGAGTTTTTAACCTCGGCGCCGGCGCCCTCGCGGCCGCGACCGGCCTCCCAGACGTCGCCCGCGCGCAAGAAGGCGCTCCGCGACGCGGCGGAACCCTCACCGCGCAAACCTACGCCGATCTGCGCACCCTCAATCCCGCATTGCGCGCATCCTTCGCCATTCATGTCTTCACAAGCAAGATCTTCGAGCCCCTGGTGGATCTCGGCTACGACGACGCGCCCGTCCCAAAACTTGCGACGTCCTGGGAAAGCTCGCCCGACGGCAAGACCATCACTTTCAAGCTGCGCCCAGGCGTGCTTTGGCACGACGGCCAGAAGTTTACATCCGCGGACGTGCAATTCTGCGCCATGGAAATGTGGAAGAAGTATCAGAACTACGGCACGCTGCTGCATCGCAATCTAACCGCCGTCGATACGCCTGACGATCTGACCGCCGTTTTTCGTTATGCGGAACCGATGCCGATGTCGTTGCTGCTTCGCGCCGCTTGCGAGCTCTGTTATGTCGCTCCGAAGCACGTGTTTGATGGCGCGGACATCCTCAAAAACCCGGCGAACCTGGCGCCGATCGGCACCGGACCTTTCAAGTTCATCTCCTATACGCCGGGCGACAACCTGACGTTGGAGCGCAATCCGCATTACTGGGTCGAAGGGCAGCCCTATCTCGACCGCGTGATCATCCGCGTCATCGCCGACGCGGCCGCCGCAACCGCCGCGCTCGAATCCAAAAGCACGCAGATGAGCTTTTTCTCGTCCTTGCCGCGCACGGACATCGAGCGCCTCGCCAAGGACCCGGCGTTCCGTGTGGGAACCAAGGGTAACGAGGCCTATACGATCCTCAACACGGTCGGCTACAATACGCGCGTCAAGGCGTTGTCCGACCTCCGCGTGCGGCAAGCCATCGCGCATGCGCTCGACATCGACTTTTACGCCGAGAACTTTTTGCTCGGGTATGGCAAGCGGGCGTTGGGCCCGATCCCCAGCACATCCAGCTTTTTCGCTCCCGGTTCCGCGCCGGGCTATCCTTACGACCTGAAGAAGGCGGAAGCGCTGCTCGATGCAGCGGGCTACAAACGCGGCGCCGACGGCTTGCGCCTGTCGCTTCGGCTTATGCCGAACAGTTCCGACGATATCCATATGTTCGGAACCTTCATCCAGCAGTCGCTGCAGAAAATCGGCGTCAGGCTCGATGTTCAGAACTTCGACTCTCCAGGGTACATCGCGCATGTGGACCGCGACTGGGACTTCGATCTCGCAACCGACACCAACCTTTATCGCGGCGATCCCGGTATCGGAACCACGATCTGGTACCAGTCCGGCGTGCCCGCGGGAACGCCCTGGAGCAATCAGTTCGGATGGAAGTCCGAACATATGGACGCGCTCATCGGCGAGGCGCTGGTGGAACTCGATCCGGGCAAGCGCAAGACAATGTACGGAGAATTCGCCAAGATCGCGAACGACGAGATCCCCGTCTACATGGCGATCGAGCAGGTCTTCGTTTCCGCCGTCGCCAAGAACGTGCGCAACGATCACAATACGCCGCGCTGGCCAGGCACATCCTGGGCGGATACCTGGATCGAGGGCTAGCGGATGCGCGTTCTGCGTCTGGCGCTACGCCGGCTCGCGATCAGTCTGCCTTGCATGATGATCATCCTGCTCGGGCTGTTCCTGCTCCTGCAGCTCGCGCCGGGCGATGCGATTGACGCGCTGATGGCGCAGATGGGAAGCGGCAATCCGGAACTGGCCGCGACCTTGCGTCAGCAATACGGACTGGGCGGCGGAACCGTCAGCCGTCTCGCGTTCTACTTCATCGATATCGTCAGGCTCGATCTTGGATTTTCAGTCGCCTTCAACAAGCCGGTTGCGAGCGTCATCTTCGAGCGCATGCCCGTGACCCTCCTGCTGATGATCTCCGCTTTGGCCTTCGCCTTCGCCGGCGGCCTGATCGCTGGGGTTTTCGCCGCGCGTCGCGTCAACCGCTGGCCCGATACGCTGATCTCGATCCTCGCGCTGCTCCTTTACGCAACGCCATCCTTCTGGGTCGGCCTCATGGGGATTCTGATCTTCGCAGTCAAGCTCAATTGGCTGCCGGCGGGCGGCGTCGCCGATTTGTCCGCGGGGTACTCGGGGCTGCGCGCCGTTTTGGATACGGCGGCGCATCTCGTCATGCCGACCTTGACGTTGGCGTTCATTTATTTCGCGATTTACACGCGCATCACGCGCGCCGCCATGCTCGAAGTGATGACGCTCGATTTTATCCGTACGGCGCGCGCGAAGGGATTGAAGGAGCGCGCCGTGCTGATACGCCACGCCTTGCGCAATGCGCTGCTGCCAATGATCACCATCCTCGGATTGCAGGCGGGCGGCATGCTTGGCGGCGCGGTTGTCGTCGAGAGCGTCTTTACCTTGCCGGGGCTCGGCCGGCTCGCTTACGAGGCGGTGACGCAGCGCGATCTCAACATGCTTTTGGGTATTGTGGTGATGTCTTCGCTTCTCGTCATCGCCATCAATTTCATTGTTGACCTCCTTTACACCCGCATCGATCCGCGAATCGAAGCGCTAAGCTGAGCGGGGCTGCGCTTGAATTTGGTTCGGTCTCTCGCGCGATCGCCTTCCGCGATGATCGGCTTCGCGCTTTTGGCCGTCATTCTCGTCATGGCGGCAGTCGCAGGCGCGTTGTTCCCCAACGACCCTCTGGCGCTCGCCGGACGTCCGCTGCAAGCGCCCTTCGCCAACCCGCGTTTTCCCCTGGGGACGGATTCCGTCGGTCGCGACGTGACGGCGCAACTGTTTTACGGGGCGCGGACCTCTCTCTTGATCGGGCTTGCCGCGACCCTCGTCGCCATATCGACCGGCGTCATAATTGGCGCCGTGGCGGGCTTCTACGGCCGCTGGGTCGACAGCGCTCTCATGCGACTGACGGAGGCGTTTCAAACGGTGCCAAATTTCATTCTTCTCTTGCTGCTGATCGTCATTTTTGGGTCGAGGCTCGAGACGGTGACCTTGGCGATCGGCGCTGTTTCGTGGACAGCGCCCGCACGTCTGACCCGCGCCGAGTTCCTGACGCTGAGAAGCCGCGAGTTTGTGCAGGCGTGCCGCGTTCTGGGGATGCCTAATTGGCGCATCATCTTCCTTGAAATTCTTCCCAATGCGCTGCCGCCGGTGATCGTCTACGCAAGCGTCGTCATGGCGTTCGCCATCTTGCTGGAGAGCGCGCTCGCCTTCCTCGGCCTGTCCGATCCGAACGTCGCCTCCTGGGGCAATCTTATCGCCGACGGACGCCGCGTGTTGCGCACGGCTCCCCATGTCGCGATGCTGCCTGGCATCGTCACGTTGACGGCCGTGCTGTCCATTTCCCTGATCGGGCAGGGATTGAACGATGCGACAAATCCGCGCTTGAGACGCCGGCCGCAATGATCGTGAGCATCAAAAATCTCTACGTTCGCCTGCCTCGCGGCGCCGATCGCAACTATGCGGTCCGCGATCTCTCTCTGGACATCGACGAAAACGAGATCGTTTGCGTCGTTGGCGAAAGCGGATCGGGCAAGTCGGTTATGGCGGCCGCTTTGCTGCGACTCCTGCCGCCCGGCCTCATTCTCGAAACCGGCCGGGTCGTGTTCGAGGATCGCGATCTTCTCGCGCTGCCCCTGACGGAAATGCGCGCCATCCGCGGCGCGGGGATCGGCATGATCTTCCAGGATCCAATGACGGCGCTCAACCCGCTTCACAGAATCGGCGATCAGATTGCAGAGGTCTTCCGGACCCATACGATTTCGAGCGGAGCGGAGATCCATACGAGGACCCTCGATCTGCTCGCTCAAATGGGTTTGCCCGATCCGCCGAGGGCGGCCCGCGCCTATCCATACGAATTATCGGGCGGCCAGCGCCAACGCGCCATGATTGCGATGGCGCTCGCCCTCGAACCACGGCTTCTCATCGCGGACGAGCCGACAACGGCGCTCGACGTCACGACTCAGGCGCGAATTTTACGCCTCTTGCGAGACCTGCAGCAGCGAAGCCGAATGGGTGTGCTGTTCATCACGCACGATTTCGGCGTGGTCGCCGAGATCGCGACGCGCATCGCCGTCATGCGTCACGGCAGCCTCGTCGAACAAGGGCCGGCTTCCCAGGTCCTGGGCGCGCCGGCGCACGATTACACCAAGCAACTGATCGCCGCCGTCCCATCCTTGAGACCGCCGACCAAGGCCGCTCTTGCGCCGGTCGGACGCTCTATCCTTTCCGTGCTTGGCCTCAACAAGACTTACGGTCAGAAGGGGCGCTCTGTCGCCGCGCTCAAAGACGTGACGCTGGCCTTGCGGCCCGGGAGCACGCTCGGCGTCGTTGGCGAAAGCGGATCGGGAAAGTCGACGCTGGCGCGTTGCATCGTCCGTTTGCTCGAAGCCGACTCGGGCGCGATTGAGGTGGACGGCGCCGACGTCCGAGCGATGAAACGTGTCGACCTGCGAAGGAACGCGGGTCGCGTGCAGATGGTTTTCCAGGATCCCTACGCTTCGCTCAACCCGCGCCGCAAGGTCGGCGACGTCGTAGCGCAAGGGCCGCTTTTGCATGGCGGCAAGCGCAGCGACGTCCGGGCGCGCGTGCGCGAATTGTTTCAACTCGTCGGTCTTGACCCCGCCGCCATGGACCGCTATCCGCACGAATTCTCGGGCGGCCAATGCCAGCGTATCGGCTTGGCGCGCGCGCTCGCGATGAACCCGAGCATCCTGATCGCCGACGAACCCGTGTCGGCGCTCGACGTGTCGGTCCAGGCGCAAGTGCTCAAGCTGATCGCAGATATTCAGCACAAGCTCGGATTATCGGTGATTTTCATCACGCACGATCTGCGCGTCGCCGCGCAAATCTGCGATCGCGTCGCGATTATGAAAGACGGCGAGGTGGTGGAGGAAGGCCTGGCGGCCGACGTTTTGGTCTCGCCGCAACACGCCTATTCGCAGGCGCTGATCTCCGCGGTTCCGGGCCGGACGTGGCGGTCGCACAGCCTCGCGTGACACGTTCCTACGCTCAGCAGCAATATCTCGAAAAGCCGATCTGCAACCTGTTGACGCGGCGTTCCAGGTCGCGGAACAGCGGCTGAACCTCTTCGCATCGGCGCATGCGCTCGGGGAGCCCGGCGTGCAACCGCCTGATGATGGATTGGGCCTCGGCGTGGATCGCCGCCTCATCGATTGTGAGGAGCGTCCCGTTTTGCAGCACGAGCTTGCCGCCGACGATCACGCTGTCGACCGAGCCTCCGAGCTCGCTGTGGACGATTTGCCCGGCGAGTTGGTCGTTCGGCGCGTGAAACATATTGCGCGTGTGCAGCAGCACGAGATCCGCCGCGTAGCCGACGGCCAGTTTGCCGACCTTCTGACGGAGCGCCGCAGCGCCGCCGTTCCAGCACATGCCGAGCGCGTCTTCGGCCAAAATCCAGTCTTCCTGTTCGTGACCGACGCGGTGGACGACGGCGGCGCCCTTGACGGTCTCGAACATGTTCTGGCTATCGGCGCTGCTGGCGCCGTCGCTGCCGAGCGCGATTGACGCGCGCGCCTTACGCAGTTGCGGGACCGGCGCGATGCCGGCGCCGAGTTTGAGGTTGCTGATCGGGTTGTGAACGGCGACGGCGTCGGACGCGCCGAAGGTGGCGACCTCATCATCGCTCAGCCAGATCGAGTGAGCGAAGCTCGCCCAGCCTTCCAGCGCGCCGATGCGCCGCAGGAAATCGACGGTCGATCCGCCGTAGCGCGTCCGCCCGACCATCACCTGAGATTTCGCCGACAAAAGATGCGTCTGCATGCCGACATCGCGTCGCCGCGCGAGATCGACCGACGCCTCGAACATCTCGGTCGAGCAGCGAGGCAGGGACGATGGTCCGATCATCGGTGTCAGCAGCGGATGACGGCCTTTCCAGCGGTCGATGAAGGCGTTGAGATGCGCCAGGATGTCGGGAATGGCGGCGGAGCGCCGCGGCGGGAGCCTCTCGGCCATGCCCGGCGCAAGCTCCAAGGGCAGCGAGGCGGCGAAGTTGATATCCGAATAGCTGACCGCCACCGCGGCGCGCAGCCCTATCGCGGCATAGGCCTGCATGATGGAGTCGATGCCCGGCTCAAAGCGCGCGGGATCGACGCGCGGCATATCGAGGACCGCCGTCGATCCCGTACGGATCATTTCGATGGCGCCGACCAGCGCCGACACATAGAGGTCGCGCGGTGACAGTTCGGCGTTCGCGCCGCCGTAGGAGGCGATCACCATCCAGGCGTCGAGCGGAAACCGGTCGCAGAGGCCCTTCTCCAGCGCCTGGTTTGAATGCGTGTGCGCGTTGACGAAGCCGGGCATGACGATCTTGCCGCGGCCGTCGATGACCATCGCGTCCGGCGCGTCGAGATCGCGGCCGATGGCGGCGATCTTGCCGTCGCGCAGCAGGAGATCGCCGCTTTCCGTATGGGCGAGATCGAAAAGGCGGCCGCCGCGGATCAGCATGGCGGTCATCTGTCGCGCTGTCCCGTGTCGGCGAGACGGGGCAGAGCGGACGCAACCGGGTGTCCGGCCCGATCGCCCTCGGACGTTCCATGGTCTAGAGGCCACGCGGGTTGACGAGCCATGGCGGGTATGATCGCTTTTCCGAGATTGGCGATATGGGCGAACGTCGACGCGCCGGTCTTGCCCGCGCGCGCACGATTGCTTGGTCTTGATGGGGCTCGGAGCGCGCGCCCGGCGCTGGCATAAGAAATGCGTTCGTTCGGACGACGGGAGATGACGTCATTCCAGGTAGGAAGGCGGAGTAGCGATCATGCTGTCATCGAGCGCTTACTTTACCACTGAAGCCTATCCGAACGATCGGCGGACGAGCGCTTGGGTGGAGTTTCTAGCCCGATTTTGCCTGCAACCGAGCCAGATCGACGGCGAGGCGGACCTTTATGCCTCGGCGCGCTGGATCGTCTCGCCGCTGGGCATCGCCTTCGCCCGTCTCAAATCGGGGGTGCAGAACCTGCGCAGCCAAGCGGACCGTGCGGAAGACGGTATCTGGCTGGCGTTGCATCTGGAGGGAACGGCGCGGCTGAGCACGCCCGACGGCGACCTTCTGTTGAATCCGGGCGATATCGCGTACGGGCCGCTGCGCTCTGAGTTCAGCGTGTGTTTCGAGACGCAATACCAGCAGTTCTTCGTCAAAATCCCACGCGCCATTCTCGCCTCGCGGCTGATATCCCTCTCGGGCCTTCAAACTGGCGTCATCCAGGGGGGCAGCGGGTTCGGGCATGTGTTCGCCGGCATGTTGGGCTCGATCGCCGACACGATCGAAAACTTCAACGCCAACCAATTTCAGCCCGTCGAAATCGCGTTGACGGAGTTCCTCGCCACCTGCCTCGTAAGCGAGGTCTCCACGAAGACGCTGCGCGGCGCAACCTCGACGCAAATGGGCATCCTCAATCGCATCTGCCAACAGATCGAAGCGCGCCTGGGAGAAAGCGAACTCAGTCGCAACAGTCTGGCCGAGGCGGAAGGCATATCCCCGCGCTACGTGCAGAAATTGTTCGAAAACGCCGGGGAAAACTTCGCCCACTATCTGCGGTTGCGGCGGCTGGAGCGGTGTCGCTCGGAACTCGTCAATCCGCTCTACGCGCATCTGTCGATCACCGACATCTGTTTCCGCTGGGGCTTCAACGACTCCGCGCATTTCAGCCGGGTTTTCCGCGAGCGATATGGGACCTCGCCGCGCGCATACCGCAAAACCGTCGGGGCCGCGGTTTCGAGCAGCCTGATGCTGCAAATCTGCCGCGGGCGGCCGCAGACCGCCGAAGAAGCGAAGCGCGGCGCCTCCCTCGACGCGCGCGAGCGACGCGTCCCCTCGCCGGGCAGGTCGCCGGTCGCAAGGGCAAAACGGGCGCTCCCGCTTCCGCCACACGAGTCCGGACCCGAAAGCACAGCGGGTCTGGCCGGACCGAAACACCACTATCTGCCGGCGAACGACAAGACCGTACACTGGGGTTTCCTGAGTCGCTCGCTCGAGCCGGTCCTGACGGTGCGTTCGGGCGACGCGGTCACCATCGAAACGCTGACGCATCACGCCAACGACGACTACGAGCGCATGGTCAAAGGCGATTCCGGCGCCGAGAGCGTGTTCCGCTGGACCAAAGAAGGCCAGAATGTCGCCCGGCGCGGCGCGGGCCCGATGGATGCTTCCATCTATGGCCGCGGTCCCGGCGAGGGATTCGGCGTGCACCTGTGCACGGGGCCGATAGCCGTAGCCGGCGCGGAGCCCGGCGACGTCATCGAGCTGCGCATTCTGAAGGTCGCTCCACGCCCAAGCGCCAACCCGTTGTATCAGGGCCGCGCCTTCGGCAGCAATGCGGCGACCTGGTGGGGCTTTCAGTACAACGACCTTTTGACCGAGCCGCGTCAGCGCGAGGTGGTGACGATCTACGAGGTCGATTGCGCCAACAGCCACGCGCGCGCGGCCTATAGCTTTCGCTGGACGCCGCAGCGCGATCCATCCGGCGCCTTGCACCGGACGATCGATTATCCCGGCATTCCCGTGGACCATTCGACGGTCGTCGAGAACCATAATTTCCTCAAGGGCGTCAAAATTCCCCTGCGGCCGCATTTCGGCTTCATCGCGCTCGCGCCAAAGGAAAGCGGCCTCGTCGATTCCATTCCCCCCTCCTATTTTGGCGGCAATCTCGACAACTGGCGCGCCGGCCAGGGCTCGGCGATCTACCTACCCGTGTCGGCGCCGGGCGCGCTGCTCTCGGTTGGCGACCCGCACGCCTCGCAAGGCGATTCGGAGGTCTGCGGCACGGCCATCGAGTGTTCCCTCACGGGCATGTTCCAGATCGTCCTCCACAAGAAGCGCGACCTCGCCGCGCAGCCGTTCGCCGACTTGACCTACCCGCTGCTCGAAACGCCGGAGGAATGGGTCGTCCATGGTTTCAGTTTCGCCAATTACCTCGCCGAACTCGGCGACGCCGCGCAAAGCGAGATCTACAAGAGATCCTCGCTCGATCCGGCCATGCGCGACGCGTTCTGGAAGATGCGGCGCTTCCTGATGGCGAGCAAGGGCTTGAGCGAGGACGAAGCCATCTCCCTCATGTCCGTCGCGGTGGATTTCGGCGTTACCCAGGTCGTCGACGGCAACTGGTGCGTGCACGCTTCGGCGCGCAAGTCGCTTTTCGAGTGCGACGGCGGCGGCGCGCAGCGCGGTTGCGGGTGCTGACCCTCCGCTCAAACGGGAGGCAATAAATTGTGCGTCTTAGAGCAAGAAGCGAGGAGGTAGGCGCCTATCCTCGCGATGTCCTGCGAAACGACGGACGCGAGACATTGCGCGCGTGACGGACGTCTCGATGCGACTGACGCGCATCATGGTCCAAAGGTTTCAATATGCTCCACGTTTTGCCCGCCAATAAGGAAACGGTGCACTGGGGCTACTTCGATTGCAGCATTCGGCCTGCTCTGCGGATCAAAAGCGGCGATCTCGTTCGCACGGAAGCGATCACTCATCACGCCGGAGACGCGCCCGATCTCCTCATGGACGAGCGGATCCGACAACTATACGCCGACATACCCGAGGACGACCGCAATCCCGGCGTTCATATCCTTACCGGCCCCATCTACGTCGAAGGCGCGAAGCCCGGCGATATGCTGGAAGTGCGCTATTACGAAATGACGCCGCGCTTCAAATATGGGTCCAATCTGGCCGCGAACTGGGGCTATTTGGCCAAAGAATTTGAGCAGAAGGAACGCGTGACCATCTACTGCGTGGATACCGACAGCATGCAAGCGGAAGGTCTATTCGCCTACGATTACCCCGGGGAATATCTGACGCCCGGCAAGATAATGGATCTGGCGAAATGCAACTGTTGCAAGGCGTTGGCCGGATTTCGCGTGCCGCTACGTCCGCATCTCGGCACGGCGGGCGTTGCGCCGAACGTCAAAGGCCGGGTCAGTTCCGTTCCTCCTGGAGCGCACGGGGGCAACATCGATAACTGGCGGATCGCTGCGGGCTCCACGATGTATTATCCCGTCGCCGTCGACGGCGCGCTCTTTTCCGTCGGCGACCCTCACGTATCGCAGGGCGACGGCGAAGTCAGCGGAACAGCGATCGAAGCGTCGCTGAACGTACTGATGCAGATTTCCGTGCGCAAGGACTTCCAATTTCCCACGCCGCTGCTGGAGACGCCGAAGCACTGGATCGTGCATGGGTTCGACGAAGATCTCAACGTGGCCACACGGAATGCGTCGATGGACATGCTGCGGATGTTGAGCGACAAGGGCGTCTCGCGGGACGACGCCTACTCTCTCATGAGCGTCGCCGCGGATTATGCGGTAACCCAAGTCGTCGACGGCAAACGCGGCGTTCACATACGCCTCCCGCGCTCCGTCTTTCCGATGAAAGGTCGAAAGACTGCGGCGCTGCCGCCCGGAGAGGAGAGGTGATGCGCGCCTTATCCGAGCAAGATTTGGAAACAGTCGGAGCGCCGCTCGAGCAATGGTATTGCGCAGCTTTTTCGGACGAAGTGACGCAAGCGCCGTTCTCGCGCACGATTTGCGATCGTCAGATCGTGCTATACCGAACCGCGAGCAATGACGTCGCAGCGCTGACCGATCGTTGCCCTCACCGCAAAGCGCCGCTGTCAAAGGGCATGGTGCGCGGCGACGATATAGAATGCCCGTTTCATGGCATGCTGTTCTCGCCATCGGGAGCCTGTATCGATATCCCCTCGCAGGAGCGCATCCCTCCCGCGGCCCGCGTCCGCAGCTATCCCGCGACGGAAAGGGACGGGCACGTGTGGCTGTGGATGGGAACGACGGCGCCCGACGCCGCGCTGATCCCGGACATGCACTGGCTCGTCGATCCGAACCTCACGCCCGTTCATGGCATGATGGAGATCCGGTGCCCTTATCTCACCGCGCTCGACAACTTGCTCGACGATTCGCATCTCTCCTTCGTTCACCGCAACAGCATCGGCACGCCCAAGATCGTGAAAGCGCCGATCGAGGTGCAAGGCGGCGAGGATTGGGTGGGGTTCACCCGCTGGACGCTCGATACGCCGCCCTCGGCCCTTCACGCGAAGGCCGGCGGCTTCAAGACAAATGTCGATCGCTGGTTCGAGGTGAATTTCGTCAAGCCGTCGACGGTTCTCATCGATGTCGGCAGCGCGCCGACCGGGACGGGCGCGCCGCAAGGCGACCGCAGCAAGGGGATCGGTCTGTATTCGAACGGAACGGTAACGCCGAGCACGGCCAACACATGCCTCTATTTCTGGCATACGGCGCGCAACTTCAATTTGCACGACGCTGCATTCAGCGAAACGATCCGCGGCCATATGGAAGCGACCTTCATCGAAGACAAGGACATCGTTGAAGCCGTGCAGCGGAATCGGGAATGCGATCGAGACAATCTGCCGGAACTGAATTTGGCGAGCGACGCGGTGAGCGTCCGCGCGCGCAGGATCATCAACAATCTCAGGGACGACGAACGGCGCAAAAATGCCGCCTCCGCCATTTGAGCCAAGGCCGAGCGGCCAAACCCTGATGGTCAACGGCGTTGAACATCATCTGCGCGTCGCTCCCGGCGCGTCTCTGCTTGCAACGTTGCGCGAGACTCTCGGGCTGACGGGCGCGAAGGAGGCATGCGGCCGCGGCGAGTGCGGCGCCTGCACCGTTCTGGTCGACGGGCGCGCCATGATGTCCTGCATTCTGCTGATTGAGGAGGTTCGTGGCCCGGTAACGACGATCGAGGGCCTCGCGCTCGCCAACACGGATTTGCGGGAAGCCTTCGCCGATTGCGGCGCATTCCAATGCGGCTTCTGCACGCCGGGCCAAATCGTGCGCGCCGCCGCCCTGCTGGAGGAGCCATGGCCGCGCGGCGAGGCTGAGATCGAGAGTTTCGTTCGCGCCGGAATGTCCGGCAACATCTGCCGCTGCACCGGTTATACCGGCATTGTCGACGCCGTTATGAAGACGGCGGTGCGGCGCGGTAAGGTCGACGGGAGAACGGCGTGATTCACATCGGCGCGCGCCACCGGCCGATCGATTGGGACGCGCGCAGCAGCGGGAAGGTCGTCTATTCAGGCGACCTTCATCTCGACGGCTTGCTCGAAGGCGTTATTCTTCGCTCGCCGCATCCCCATGCGAAAATTCGAAGCATCGAGACGCAAGAGGCGGCGCGCATGCCCGGCGTGCACGCCGTGATTACGGCGGCGGATTTCCCTACGAGAGCGCGTTACGTCCACGAAGGCGAACGCGACCGGGCGCCTTTGGCGGACGGCGTCGTTCACTTCCGCGGACAAGAGGTCGCGGCCGTCGCCGCCGAAACGCGCGCGCAAGCGGAAGCGGCCGCGCGGCGCATCGTCGTCGAATACGACCTGCTGCGGCCGGCGTTCGACATCGCCGCGGCGCGTCGACCGCATGCGGATGCGCTGCATCAGCGGCCGACGGGCGAGCGCAACGTTTCGCGCCGTCTGCGCCGCAATTGGGGGGACGTCGCGGCTGGTCTGCGCGCCAGCGACATCGCTGTTGGGGGGGACTTCTATTTCCCGCGCCAAGCGCATGTATGCATGGAGACGCACATTACCGTAGCGCGCTGGGACGATGTCGAAGCGCGACTGCATTTGTGGACATCGACACAAGCGCCCTATTACGTCGTGAGCGACGTATCGCAGGTGCTGGGACTGGGCGAGGAGCAGGTTGTCTGCCACGAGGTCGGCCTCGGGGGCGGCTTCGGGGCCAAGTCCAAAGTCTGCGAACAGGAAGCGATTGCGGGCGCCCTGGCGCGCAAGGCGCGCCGGCCCGTGCGCGTCAGGCTCACGCGTGAAGAGGAATTCAGCAGCACGCGAACGCGACATTCTTTCACGATGACAATGCGGGTTCATGCGAGCGCCGAGGGTCGGCTGAACGTGATCGAGGGATCGCTCGCCGTCGACAACGGCGCGTTCAACCACAGCGGCGTTTCGGTCATGAGCGCGGGGATTAAGGGCCTCGGCATATTGTATCGGCCCATGGGACTCGATGTGTCTGGCGCGCTGATCGACACGACGCTGCAGCCCGGCGCGTCCTTTCGCGGCTACGGAACGACGCAGACGAACTTTCCGCTCGAATGCCTGATCGACGAAGTGGCCGAAAAGCTCGGGATCGATGCGGTCGATCTGCGCATCCGCAACGCCAATCGGGCGGGCGAAACGACGCTGGTCGGCGCCCGGCTGAGTTCGGCGCGCCTCACCGAGTGCTTGATCGCGACGCGCGACGCGATCGGCTGGGAGAAAGAAAAGGCGAACAGGCGCCCGGGTCGCGGCGTCGGCATTGCCGCCGGCGTTCACGTCAGCGGCTCCTACGCTATGAAAGGCGCCAACCGGAGCGATGCGGCGATCGACATCTTTCCAGACAGTCGTGTTCGCGTGCGTTTCGGCGGCGCCGACGCGGGAACCGGCCAAAAGACCATCATCGCACAAATCGCCGCGGAGGAACTCGCTGTCCCGTTGGAGCGCGTCGAGGTCCTCACCATTGAAAGCGATCGCACGCCGTTTGACTTGGGAGCCTGGAGTTCACGCGGGACTCATTTCGCTGGCCATGCGGTGCGCAATTGCGCTCTGGAGACGGCGGCTCGCCTCAAGGCGCTGGCCGCTCTGCGGCTCGGCCCGGGCGAACTGCGGCTTGAAAACGGCGCGGTTGCAAACGAGGCGAACTGCGTTTCCTTCGGCGAGCTTGCGCGTCTCAGCAACGACGCCGTCGACGGCGTGCTGTCCGTGGAAACATCCTACGTCGATCCCTGCATGGAAATGCCCGATCCGGAAACGGGAAAAGGCAACGTTTCGGCGACTTATAATTTCGCCGCGCACGCGGCCATCGTGGAGGTCGACCGCGCAACCGGCCAAGTCAAAATCGTCGACTATGTTGCTGCGCACGATATCGGCAAGGCTCTCAATCCCACGTTTATGGAAGGGCAGATCATCGGCGGCGCCGTCATGGGCATCGGCGTGGCGCTGGGCGAGGACGTCATCCACGAGCAAGGCAAGACTTTGACCGCGTCCTATCTCAATTACCCCATGCCGCGCGCCGCCGACATGCCGCGCATTCGCCCTATCGTCATCGAGGGCGGCGACCCGAACGGTCCTTATGGCGCCAAGGCGGTCGGCGAATGCGGCATCAATCCGCCTGCCTCAGCGATCGCGAACGCGGTCTATGACGCCATCGGCGTCCGCATTCGCGATCTTCCGATCACGCCCGATAAAATACTCAACGCGCTGGCGCAGAAGGAGGGCCGTATCCGTCGCCATGCCTTATGGATGCGCCCGTCCCTGTGGTGGATCGCGTTGGTCCGCAAGGCCTATGCGCGCGGGCTCTTCAGGGTTCTGCACGCCAGGGCCGCGCCGCCGCAAACGGTCGTCGATCCGGCGCCGCTGAGCGCCGTGCTGACCCCCTCGACGTTGCCGGAAGCGCTTACGGCGCTGCGCCCAGGCGCTATGCTCATGGGCGGCGGCGCCGACGTGCAATTGCGCCGTCGGCAAAGATTAGTAGAGCCCCACACGCTCGTGGCGCTGCGCGGCGTCGAGGAGATGAAGGGCGTTCACATAGGGACGAACGAAATTGAAATCGGCGCGGCGACCTCCCTGGCGGCGCTCGCCGCGACGACGCGCAATCTCGTCCCGATGATCGCCGACGCGATCGAAACCATCGCTTCTCCACAGATCAGAGAGGTGGCGACGCTCGCCGGCAATCTGATCCAGGATAAGCGCTGCTGGTTCTACAGGGGCGGGTTTGCTTGCTACAAGCGGCGCGGCGGACTTGCTCCCTGTTACGCGATCAACGGCGATCACCGTTTTCACCACGCGGCGATCGGAGGCCATCGCTGCCAGGCGACGACGCCATCGGACCTCGCCGCCGTCATGCTGGCGCTGGACGCATCGGTCGTGGTCGTGTCGCGCTCGGGCGAACGCATCGTATCGTTCGCCGACTTCTACGTCGGACCGGGCGAAACCGTTCTCAAACAGGACGAAATCGTTCGCGCGATCCGCATTCCTGCGGCGGCGGCGAGGCGTCCGGGCGCTTTCGCCAAACTGCGGCTCTACGAAGGAGACTTCGCCATCGTTTCCGCCGCGGTCACGGCCGAAATCAGCGCGGACGGCGTATGGAACCGTCCCCGGATCGTGCTTGGCGCGCTCGCGCCAACCCCCTGGCGAGCCCACGCCGCCGAGAGACGCCTCGCCGGAACGATCGTCACGCCCGAGCGTCTGCGCCGAAGCCTCGATCTCGAGCTGGACGCCAAGGCGCACCCGCTTGCGCGCAACGGGTGGAAACTCGATGCCGCTGCCGGAATTGCGGAGCGCGCCGCCGAACGCGTTTTGACACGCGCCGGCGCTGTCACGCAGGCTGCATGACGATGAGAGCGCCGGCGACCCAAAGACGAGCCCCCGGATTGGTCGCTGCGCTGAAGCGCGCCGGCATCGACTTGGTTTCGACGCTTCCCGACGCTTGGCTTGCCGGCCTCATCAACGAGATCGACGCCGATCCGGCGATGACGCTGATCCGTCTGACCCGGGAAGACGAAGGGATCGGCATTTGCGCGGGCGCATTTCTGGGCGGGCGCCGCGCGGCCCTGCTGGCGCAGAACGCCGGCTTATTGCTGTCGATCAATGTCCTCGCGGGATTCGCGTTCCACCACCAGATCCCGGCGCTCCTGCTGATCGCAAATCGCGGCGGCCCCGACGACAACCAATTCTACCATGCCTACAAAGGCCGCGTGACGGAGCCGATTCTGCGCGCCATGGGCATACCTTACCACCACGTGAACGGGCCGGAGGATTTCAAGCTCGTCGAGGGCGCATGGCAGCAGGCGGAGCTCTACCGCATGCCGGTCGTCATGTTGCTTTCGCGCAACGCAATCCTCGAGCCGGCGCAGTGACGGCCTTGCTCAAACGCGATCTCGTCGGCAAGCTCTTCCGCCGCTGCCTCACGCCGGACGCATTGGTCGTCGGCGGTCTGGGCAGCGCCGGGCGCACATGGCGTGAGCAGGCCGCGCCACATGCAACCTATTACGCGTCCGACCCGATGGGCGCAGGCGCGATGATCGCCTTGGGCCTCGCGCTGGCGCGCCCGCAGGGCCAAGTGTTCTATATCGGCGGCGACGGCGATCTCGTCATGAATCTCGGTTGCCTTCTGACGATCGTCGGCTCCGGCGCCTCCAATCTGAAAATGGCGATCTTCGATAATCGGCGCTACGAGACGGGCGGCGAACAAGCGTTGGCCGCGGCCGGGCGTTATTCGCTGTCGGAAATCGCCCGGAACGCCGGCTTCCCGTATTCCGTCAGTGTCGCAGAAGCGGAGGCGCTCGAACCGGCGATCCGCTCATTTCTCGATCAGCCGGGACTCGCCTTCATGGCCCTACGCGTCGCAACCGAGGCGTCGCCCTACGGAGCGCCGCCGCAATGGTCCCAGGCGGAAGATCGAGCCGTGTTCATGCGCCGCCTTGCCGAAGAGGCCTGATCTGGCAGCGGCCGGCGCAAATTATTGTGTCGGGGAAGACAAGTCGCTGACCCAACCCGCTCTTAGGATCGGTCAACTCCGATGTGAGGCGCCATGGCGAAGTCGGTGATAAATGACGCGTTCTTCGACGGCATGGACAGTTCCATCCTGAGCGTGAACGAAGCACGCATGCTGCCGCCCGAATGCTATGCGGACCGCGATTTCTTCGAGTTCGAAAAGGAGGCGGTGTTTAGCCACGACTGGCTCTGCGTCGGCCGCACCGCTTGGCTCCCCAACCCCGGCGACTTCTTCACGACGTCGCATGCCGACGAGCCCCTCGTTATCGTTCACACCCACGAGGGGGACATCAGGGCGTTTTCGTCCGTGTGCCAACATCGCGCCATGCTTGTCGCAGAAGGCCGCGGCAACACGCGTCGATTTCTCTGTCCCTATCACCACTGGGCCTACGGACTTGACGGTCAATTGCTCGCCGCGCCGGCGATGGAGAAAGCCTGCGACTTCCGGCGCGAAGATGTCCGATTGCCCGAATTCAAGGTGGAAATCTGGCTCGGATTCATCTTCATCAATTTCGATCCCGAGGCCGCGCCCCTTGCGCCGCGTCTGACGGCTGTCACGGAAGCGATCAGGAACTACGACATCGAAAACGCCGAAGGCGAACTTCCCCACGATTCCGTGCGCTCGCCGTGGAATTGGAAGGTGATGTTCGAGAACAACAACGACGGCTATCATGCGAACCGTCTGCACCACGGGCCGCTGCACAACCACGTGCCGAGCAGTCTCGCCGTCTTTCCGAATCTTCCCGAAGATACCGCCGGATACTTCCGCTACAACGGCACGACGCATCCTGACGCGAGCTTCAATGCGACGCTCAAGGCTCTGCTGCCGATCTTTCCCAAGCTGACGGAGGAAGATCGCAATCGCATGGTCTTCGCCAACATCCCGCCGACGCTGTCGCTCATCATCCGATCCGACATGATCGCCTACATCATCCTGCGCGCGGATGGCGCCGATCACGTTCTGTCGGATCGCGGTTGGCTCGTCGCGCCGGGCGCCATGTCCGGCCCGTTGTTCCGCGAAAAGCTCGCAGCAAATCTTCAGGTGTCCGCCGCGATTGCGACGCAGGATCAGCACGTGGACAGTTTGATCCAGGTTGGGCTACGATCCCGATACGCCGCCAGAGGCCGCTACTCCTGGCAAGAACAGGCCCAGCGCGAATTCAACAATTGGCTGGTCAAGCGCTATCGGAAGGCGTGGAGCGAACGTCGGGCGCAGTAACGTTGCGGCCGTGACCGAGCGGTGGCGAGTTTAGGGAGAAACGCTTGTCGGCGGCGATTGTCGGCGTCGGCTGTGCGCCTTTCACGCGCAAGCCGCGCGAGGGGAGCCTCGCTGAACTCGCCAATCGCGCGGTGGTCGCCGCGCTGGACGACTGCGGACTGCAGCGCAGGCAGATCGATGGCCTGCTCGTTCACATCGGATCGCCGCGTGGCCTCGACTACGATGAAATGGCGACGCTGCTTTCGCTTCGGACGCGCTTCTCTTCACAAACATGGTCGCACGGCCGTTTCTGCGGCACAGTGCTACAGCATGCGGCGATGGCCCTCGATCATCGGCTCGCCGATTTCGTGCTGTGTGTTGCGACCTTCGCCAACACGCGCTTCGGAAATCACGGAACGGTCGGCTTTCCTGGCTTCAGCGAAAACTTGCGCGAAGGCGGCGGTCCGCATGCCGAGACCCTGTACGCCGGCTTGGTCCTACCTGCGGGCGGGACGGCGATGGCGCTGCAGCGCTACCTGCACAAGTACAACGTCGATCGCGAAAAGCTGGGCGCCGTGGCGCTTGCCCAGCGCCGCAGCGCGGCGCTCAACCCGCTTGCGGTCATGCGCGAGCCTCTGACGGCGGAGGATTACGCGACATCGCCCGATGTGGTCGCGCCGTTGCGGCGGCTGGATTGCTCCGTTCCTGTCGAGGTTAGCATCGCGGTCATACTGACGCGCGTGGAGCGAGCCGTCGACCTGCCGCAGCGTCCGGTGTACCTGCGGTCTTATCAAGGCGTCGCCGCAGGACCCGAAGAATTCTCCTTCGGGCAACGCGGACTCGGAATCCATCAAAGCCTCGAAGAAGAGTATCGCCCGCGCGGCGCGGAAGAGCCGGTCTTCGCCAGCGGCGGCGTTACGCCCCGCGACATCCATACGATGCATTGCTACGACGGCTTCACACCGCATGTGCTCTGGACCTTGGAGCGTTTCGGCTTCGCCGAAATAGGCGAAGCCGCCGACTTCGTTCAGGACGGTCGCATCGACATCGGCGGCGCGCTGCCGGTCAACACCAGCGGCGGCCATCTCTCGGAGGGCCATTCCAACGGCTGGGGACAAACCCTGGAGATCGTGAGACAGTTGCGCGGCGCGGCCGGCCCCCGGCAAATCGCCGACTGCCGCCTCGCGCTTTGGGCGACGACGTTCGGGGATGCGATTCTCTATGACAACCAGCCCTGCTGATCGCGCTCCTCCGCTCCTGTCGATCAAACCTTATCCCGGCGGCGCACCGCTGAGCCGCCTCGTTACTCCTCAATCGTCCAGCGCCCGTCCGTATCACGACGGATTAGCCGCGGGACGCCTGACGCTGCAACGCTGCATTTCCTGCGGGAAGCGACGTTGGCCCATGGCGCCGGTTTGTCCGTATTGCGACGGGCTCGCAACGGACTGGGTCGAGGCTTCCGGGCAGGGCGAAGTCGTCAGCTTCGTCCGTTATCCGCGCGCGCACCTGCCGGAATTCGAACGTGTCGCGCCATATGCGGTCGTTTGCGCGCAGTTGCTCGAAGGCCCCCGCCTCTTCGCGCGTCTCGCGCAAGACGGCGACGTGTGGATAGGCCGCAAGGTGCAGGCGATCATCGAACAATGGGACGATGGCGGCCTCGCGCCCGCGTTTGTCTTCGCCGACGGAGGACGCTGATGCGCGCCGCCGTCTTGCACGCCCCGGGGCCGCCGCAAGCATTCTCGATCGAGGAACTCCCGATCCCGTCGCTGCTGCCGCATCAAGTTCTCGTCCGCGTCGAGGCGTGCGGCGTTTCCGCGAAGGATGTCGTTGAGCGTAGCGGCGTCTATCGCAGGGACATGACCTTTCCGATCGTGATCGGATTTGAAATCGCCGGCGTCGTTGTCGAGCGCGGCGGCGAGGTCGACGATCTTGCCGTGGGCGACCGGATTTGCACGAAGGCTTTTTCGAGTTGCGGAAAGTGCCGCCATTGCCGCAATCGCCACGAGACCACGTGCCGCAAGCGCGTTCCCGTGCGCGGCGGCTATGGCGAACTGACCGCGCTCGCGGCCGAGGCCTGCGTGCGAATAAGCGACGCCTTGTCGTTCGACATCGCCTGCACGTTTGGGCCCGCGGCCGGTGTCGCGCTCAACGCGGTGCGCGACACCGCGCATGTCACTCTTGGCGATGATGTTCTGATCACGGGCGCGTCGGGCGGGGTCGGCCTTCCGGCCCTGCAATTGGCGAAAGCCGCGGGCGCGCGGGTGATTGCAGTGACGCGACACGCCGGCAAAGCCGCCGCTCTTGCAGCCGATGGCGCGGACGATGTCATCGTCGCTCCGCAGGGCCACAACTTTTCCGCCGACGTGCGCGCGATCACCGATGGCGAAGGCGTGGACGTCGTCATCGACACCGTTGGCGACAGCGTGTTCGACGCCTGCTTCGACAGCCTCGCCGCGCACGGGCGCTACGCGATGGTCGGGCAGATCGGCAAGGGCGAGATCACGATCAGTCCGGCGCGCATCTTCTTCAAGCGCGCGCGTCTCTTCGGCGTCGGCAGCGTCAGCCGGACGCAACTCGAGGACGCGATCGGTCTTGCCGAGCGCGGCCTGTTACGGCTGCGCGCCGCGCGAACATTGCCGCTGGAGGATATCGCGCTCGCGCATCGCCTTGTGGAAAGCGGCGACGCGTCGGGACGCATCGTGATAAAGCCCGCGGCTTCAGCAGGGAGGACGTGAAATGAGCGGAGATGAGCGCCTACGGCGAATATGGGAGCATAGCGTCGCAGCCTTGCGCACGGTCGTCACCGACCTGAAGATCACCGAGGACGAATTGCATCTCGCCGGCCGCTACTTCAACCGACTGGGACAGTCGGGCATGTTTCCAAGCCTGCTGGATGTGGCTTTCGCCATGACAAGCATCGACGCCAGCCGCACGGACGTTGGCGGAACGCGGCCCAATCTCGAAGGGCCATACTACCAACCTCGTGCTCCCTTACGCGTCGATGGATCGCTTTTCGAGGCGTTGGACGATGCGAGTGCGCCCGTGTTGACGCTGTCGGGAGAGGTCCGCGATGCGGAGACCGGGCTCGGCGTTCCCGGCGCCGAGCTCGATCTGTGGCAGGCCGATCAGGACGGCGTCTATGATCGTAGCGGCTTTCATCTGCGCGGGGTCGTCCGCGCCGATGCTGAAGGCCGATACCGGGTGCGCACCGTCGTACCGGCCGACTATTCCGAGCACGACCAGGATCCCATCGGCGAATTGTTTCGCGCGCTGGGACAGGACAATCGCCGCGCCGCGCATATCCACGTGAAGATACGGGTGGACGGCGTCGAGCAGCTCATGACTCAGCTCTTCATCCCGCTATCGAAAATCCTCGACAGCGATTATGTCGTGGGCGCCGTCAGCGACGATCTCGTGCTCGATCTGAAAAAAGAACCTTCGACAAACGGGCGTCCAAATTACGCAGCGCGGTACGACTTCATCGTCAAGCATCGTCGCGGCGCGCCGTCGGAACAGCAGCGGGAAGGCTTGCAGGCATGATCGATCCCGGCGCTCGCCTGCGCGCGATGCTCGCCGGCGACGGGCTGATCGCGGCGCCGGGCGCGTACGACCCGTTTACGGCCCGCATCATCGAGAGCCTCGGCTTTCCCGCGGTTTATCTGGGGGGCAACGCGATCGGGCTGCATCTCGCCGTCGGACAGCCCTTCGTGACGTTGACGGAAACGGTCGATTGCGCGCGGCGAGTTGTCGGCGCCATCAACGTTCCGTTGATCGTCGATGCAGGCGCGGGATTTGGAGAGCCAGCGCACGCGCATCGCGCCGTCCGCGAGTTGGAGAGGGCCGGCGTCGCCGCCATCCACATCGACGATCAGCCCTATCCCAAGCGCGCGCAGTATCACGTCGGCAAAGGCGGATTGGCGCCGCTCTCCGACTCCGTCGCCAAGATTTCGGTTGCGCTTGCCGCGCGAGAGAGCGCCGACGTTCTGATTTTCGCGCGTACCGACGCGCTAAGGGTGACGCGGTCGCTTGATGAGACGATTGCGCGTTGCCGCGCCTATGCGCAGGCCGGCGTGGATGGCTTGATGGCGCTCGATCTTGCGCCAGCCGACGCGGCGCGCGTGCGCGAAGCGGTCCCGCAGACGCCGTTATGCTGGTTCGTGTCTCCGGCGACCCCTGCGCCGGCGCTGTCGGAGCTCGAAGCGGGGGGATTCAAGCTTGCGCTCTATCCCTTCAACACGGCAGCCGCCATTGCGGCCGCCGTGACCGCGACGTGGACCAGCCTTCGCGAGACTGGAAATCTCGCGCAATCGCCCGCGACGCTCGCCGACTTGCGTCATTCGCTGCAGGACCTCATCGGCATGAAAGCATACTGGGACATCGAGGCGCGCACGATCGCGCCAGCCGGCGCGTCGCCGCCTGGCGCGATGAGGGGCGGCTGATGTCTGGAATGCGCAAGCGCGCGGTCGCGCCGGCGTCGCAAACGTTGGGCGGCGTGCTCAAGGAGATCGCGGAGCGGACCCCGCGCCAGCCAGCGATCCTCTATCGCGGCGAGACCCTCTCCTATTCGGAGCTATACGGAGAGGCGGTCCGCGCCGCCAAGGCGCTGCTGGCGCTCGGGGTACGGCGCGGCGATCGCGTCGGCGCGCTGCTTGGCAACCAGCCAGAATGGCTCATCATGTGTTTCGGCGCGGCGCTGATCGGCGCGGTCTTCGCGCCGATGAATACCTGGTACAAGCCGCCGGAACTCGCGTGGGCGATCCGACATGCTTCGCTGCGCGCGCTCGTCTGCGCCGCGCGGTTCATGAAGCAGGATTACGCCGGCGTGTTCGACGCGCTAATTCCGGAACTGCGCCACTGTTCGCCTGGCGATCTGAAATCGCGTGAGTTCCCCAACCTCAAGGCGCTGGCCTTTGTCGGCCAAGCAGGGCCAGACGGCTGGCCGGGCGCGTGGACATGGCGCGATTTCCTCGCCATTTCTAAGAACGTTGCCGACGCGCGTTTGGATGCGGCCGCAGCCGCCGTCGCTGCGGACGATGTCGCCTTGCTTCTTTATACGTCGGGCAGTACGGCGGAGCCAAAGGGCGTCCTGCTGCGCCACGGCGGCGCCGTCTCGAACGGCTTCGACATGGGCGAGCGTCGCTTCGTCGACAGCGACGATCGAGTCTGGATCGGATCTCCGCTGTTCTATGCGCTTGGCGCGGTCAACGCGCTTCCCGTCGCGCTGACGCATGGCGCTTCCCTGGTCCTGCAGGATTATTTCGAGGCGGGCGCGGCGATCGAGACGGTACGAACGACCGAGGCGAGCGTCTATTACGGCACCGGCAACATGACGCGCGCCATCCTCGATCATCCCGACTATGCACAACGCAAGATCGGTTCGCTAAAGAAGGGCAATGCCGGCACCTACGCCGATTACAAGCGCATGACGCTCGTCGAAATGGGCATTTCCCTCGCGTCCGCCGCCTATGGGCTCACCGAATCCTATGGTAACGCCACGGTGACGCACGCCGACGATCCCATCGACGTGAAAATCACGACTAACGGAACGCCGTTGCCGCATACCGAACTGCTGATCGTCGACCCCGCGACGTCGCGTCCGCTTCCGTCGGGCGAAACCGGGCTCATCCTGTTACGGGGCAACGTCGCGGCCGGTTATTTCCTGAACGCCAACGAGACGGCGAAGTCGTTGCGCCCGGACGGCTTCTTCGACACCGGCGATCTCGGCCATCTCGATTCGGAAGGAAGGCTCATCTTTCATTCGCGCATAAAAGAAGTGATCAAGAGCGGAGGCATCAATGTGTCGCCGCTCGAAGTCGAGCAGTTGCTGGCGCAGCACCCCAATATTCGCGAAGCTTACGTCGTCGGCGTCCCCGATCGCATTCAGGGAGAAGTCATCGTGGCGTTTGTGGACGCGACCTGCAAACTCACGGAAGAGGAGGTGCGCGCCTTCGTCAAAGAACATGCGGCGTCGTTCAAGACGCCGCGTCACGTTCTCTTCCGCACCGAAGAGCAGTTGCCGCGGCTGCCGACAGGCAAGGTTTCCAAAGTCAAGTTGATGGAAGCAGCTCAGGCGGAACTCGGCGTCTGACGGAAGCGAGCGAGCGACCCTACGCGGAGCAGGGAAACTCTACCTCGTCGAAAAAGAATCGCCGCGATTGATGAAGGTAAACCTCGTTGTCCGCCGCCAAGGCTTGGCCTTCCGGCGTTGCGGCGCCGGCGTTCATCTGCGCTTCGTCGACAAACCACGATTCCGAAAACCCATCGATGCCGATGGAAAGCCCGTCCATGCCTTCGGGCGGCGAAAGCTGGTCGAGGACATAGAGCTGCGCGTAGCGGCTCGGTCCGGGACGAACGCTCTTCAAGATAGGCGCGTGCACGTTGCGCCAGTGGTCGGCAAACCGCTCGCGCGTCCAGCTCTGTTTGCGCACGAGAGGCACGAGGCGCTTCAGCATGCCGGCGCCAGGATCGTCTTCGGCAAGGCGGTCGACGACCAGAACCTCCTCGAACAAAAAGCTCGCAACGGCGCCAACGTGGGCGCGCCGCCTGTCGTCGGTCGTCGCCAACCGAGCGTTCGCCCAAATCTGGCTCGCTTGCGCGGCATCGCCGTCGATCCACATTTCCTCGATGCCGTCGAGCGGCAAGACAAGGTTCTTCGGGCCTCTCGGCAGATCGCCGTCGGGACGTAGCCGGTATTGCACATAGCGTCGGCAGGCCGTCGATTTCGCGGCGGACGATCCGTCTCCGGCCCACGCATGCAAGAACTGCTCGTGGGTCAGCTCCGCTCGCCGCGCCAAAAGGGACAAAACGCGGATCATCGGGCCCGACGGATTAGACCGGCTCTTCGCCACGCACCCAGGTGCGACGTACATAGCGGACATCGTTCTCGGTGTCGAAGGGCGTGCCGCGATGCAGAGTGCAGCGATTATCCCAAACGAGCACGTCGCCCGGCCGCCATTTGTGCCGGTAGACGAAGCGGTCCTGCGTGGCGAATGCGATCAGATCGTCGATGAGATCCATAGCTTCGGCGTCCTGCATGCCGAGGATGCCGCGGATCACCAGGCTCGAACTCACCCAAAGCGTCTTGCGTCCGTCATGGGGATGGCGTCTGACCAATGGATGAACCACGTCCGGAAATTCGGTGGCAAGCTCGGCGCTGATGCGCCGTCCGCGCGTTTCAAGCAGCTTCGCGTAGCTGTGCCGGACCAACAACGGCTCCAGCGCGCGCTGCCGTTCCTCCGGGAGCGCCGCCCACGCCGCGCACGTGTCCGCGAGCAGAGTATCCGAGCCTTGTTGTGGAACTTCGATCGCATAAAGGATGGTGCACAGCGCTGGCCGACGATCATAGTTCATGTCGGTGTGCCAGTTTAGGCCCGCGGCCGGATCGCCGATCCTGCGGCCGTTCTGCGTCTTGTTGGATATGATGTAGATCGCCGGGTGCTCACGGTCGCACCAGTCGGGATTGGCGTTGCCCGCAGGTTCGCCGAAGATGCGGGTGAACGCAATCTGCGCCGCTTTGTCGAGGGTTTGCCCGCGGAGGGCGATCGCGCCATGGCGAAACAGCAGAGTGGCGACATCCGACAGACACGTCTCGTCGGCGCGCGCGAGATCGACGCCCTCGATCTCGACGCCAAACCCCGGCATCAGAGGCCGCGTGGAGAGTCGCTGCCGATCCCTGAGCATCGCCCATCCTCGTTGCGGTTTCAAACCGGAACGTACCATAGACGGCCTGAGCGCCTCCACCCGTGATTTTGATGTCCGGCTCATACGTCGGACATATGGCCGCGCCCGGCGACCCAAGGCGCCAAGCGACGCAGCGCGGCGCCGTTGCTTTGGACTTGTCACCGCTGAGGGCCCCTGCAATCATCGCCAACGGGGTGTCTTATGAGCAAGACAGGTCTCATTGCGGAACCGGGCGTCGTCTTCACGCGGAACGTCGACTGGAACCTATTCAAAACCTTCCATGAGATCGCCCGACGCGGCGGCGTCGGGGCTGCGGCGCGCTCGCTTAACAAACAGCAGCCGACCGTGAGCACCGCCTTGAAGCGTTTGGAGAGCCATATCGGCGCCAAACTCTGCGTCCGAACGAGTCATGGGATCGAACTCACAATTCACGGCCACCAGCTGCTGACCGCGTGCCAGACGATGTACACGACCGTGCAGAACATGCCCCGCGCGGCGTCGGCGGCTCGCGGCGATATCTCCGGTGCCGTGTCGCTTCGCGTGATCTCGAACCTTTACCTTCTGCCGCGGCTGACCGGCATCCTGGATGATTTCCACGCCCGCTATCCCCGAATCGAAATCAAGTTGGATGTCGCGCCTTGGAGACAGGTCTTGAATTCGCTTAAGGGCGGCGAGGTGGAGCTCGGCATCGGCTTCGAGGATGCGCCGGACGACGATTACCTTTACGTGCCGATCTCCGACCAAGCGCAACAAATCTATTGCGGTCCGAAGCACCCCTTGTTTGGCGCGCCGCCTGTCGGTCCGCAGGCGTTGCAAGACGAGGCGTTCGTCGTGACGCACGACGAGCCGACGCCCTATGTGAAATATCGCGAGCGGCATCATCTTGGCCGTCAAATTGGCGGCGTCGCCGATAACCTGCAGGAACGGATGTGGTTGATCCAGATCGGCATGGGCATCGGCTTTCTCCCCAAGCCTGTCGTCGAGGCGTCGAACTTCTCGTCGGCGCTGTGGCCGTTGCTGCCGGACTCCGAGGCGCCGGTCTGCGCCATTTACCTGATGGCGCGCCGCAGTTCGGCGCATAGCGCCCCCGCACAATTGTTCCTCGATATGGCCATAGACAGTTTCAGCAAGCCGTGCGAGGCGGCGTCCGCGGAACAACGCGCGTGAGGAGTCCGCGACGCCTCAATGCGGTTCACGATCGATCGGCGGTCGTGAAAGCAAAACGGAGGGCGGCTCCCGTCGATGAAGAAAACGAGATGAACCCGGCGCGGATCTCCGACGATGCGCACGTGTCGACGGTTATGAAAGCGGCGCTGATGCGGAAGCGGGGCGAACCCTTCGTCATCGAGCGACTTTCGCTCGATGAGCCGCGGTCGCATGAGGTGCTGGTTCGCATCGTTGCGACGGGCGTCTGCCATACCGACATCGCGGTTCAGCACCGGCCGAACACGCCGGTTCCGACGGTACTCGGCCACGAAGGCGCCGGCATTGTGGAACGCGTCGGCGACGCCGTGCGCAAGGTTGCGCCCGGCGACCATGTCGTCCTCTCCTTTCTGCCCTGCGGCCTTTGCCGCTTCTGCTTGCGCGGGCAGCCCGCCTACTGCGAGGAGTTCTGGAAACTGAACTTCGCGTGCTGTCGTCACGACGGCAGCGTGTCGGCGCGCGCGTGTCAGGACAGCGATACGGTTCACAACCACTTCTTCGGTCAGTCGTCGTTCGCGACATACTCTTTGGCGCACGAGCGGAATGTCGTGAAGGTGCGCAAGGATGCGCCGCTCGAATTGTTGGGTCCGCTTGGATGCGGGCTGCAGACGGGCGCAGGCGCCGTCATCCACTCGCTCAACGTCTCGTTCGGCGACAGTTTCGTCGCCTTCGGCGCCGGCTCGGTCGGTCTCGCGGCGATTATGGCCGCGCGCCTCGTCGGCGCGACGACGATCGTCGCCGTCGACGTTGTCGCCGGGCGACTTCGGCTCGCCCGGGAACTTGGCGCCACCCACGTCATCGACGCGCGCCGCCACGATCCCGTCGCCGCCGTTCGGGACGCGACCGGAGGCAAAGGCGCCGACTACGCGCTGGATTCGACGGGCCTGCCCTCAGCTTTCAATCAAGCGATCGACTCGCTCGGCATGAAGGGCGCGTATGGCTATCTGACGGGCGGCATCGAAGGCGAACGCCGGTTCGACGCGCGCGCCTTTTTGGCGCAGGGCAAACGGATCATGGCCATTCTGGCGGGCGATGTCGTGCCGGACCTCTTCATCCCTCACCTGATCGACCTGCACATGCAGGGACGGTTCCCTTTTGACAAGCTCGTCAAATTTTATTCCTTGAGCCAGATCAACCGGGCTTTTTCCGACAGTCGAAAAGGCGGTACGGTCAAGCCGATCATTCGAATGACCTGATAAGCGCCGCTTCCTAAAGGAACGTAGGGAGATTGCCGCTGGCGACGACGGATTGATCGAGCCGCACATGACGGCGCAGAAGGCGCATGGCTCCATCGGCGCGCGTGAGAATATCGCGACGTTGAGCGGAGATCAGGTAGGGCGCGGCGAGCGACTCGTCCTGGCGATACAAGAGAAGATTGCTGTCCACCCGAAATCGACTCGATGTCGTATCGCGCCAGGCGCGGATGTTGGTGACGAAACGGCGCGTCAGCGGCGCGGGATTTTCGGCAAACGAGAGTTTCGGATCGGAAATCTGTCGGACGCGCATTTCGATTTCGGTCCGGCGATCGTCCAGGACGACGAACTCCTGCGGCTCGTCCGACGTTTGACGAATGACACGCGCAACGATCCGATATTCGATCTCCGGCGCGACGTAAGCGAGCCATTGCGCGTAGCGGCGAGCGTCCAGCGCCGCGCCTTCGTCGAAGAGAAAGTCTCGGATCTGCGCATAATCCGTTTCGGGAATAGGCCCGTCGGACGTCGCATCGGGCGGAGTCATTCACGCCTCATCTCGTCGTTCCAGTGTTGCAGGAACTTGAACTGGGTCACCTCGGACATGAGCGGCCGATACGCCACTCCGGGTCCGGCGAAGTCTTGAACAGGCGTTGCAAGCACCGGCAAGGCGGTCATGAAACTCAATGGATATTCGCGCGCCATGGACGCTGCCCCACCCTGCTCGATCGCCGCCCACAGAACCACGTCCTCCTGTTCGAACAAGCCGGCGATCCCGAAATTTCTGACGCCGTCCGTGAGAGACCGATGCAGATAGGCGTCGGACGCCTCGCGCTCGATCAGACACCAACTCCAGATCTCCATCTCCGTCGCGCTGATGGGCTGCCACTGGCGCAGCAGGAACGTCTTGCCTGCGCCCATCTCCGTCGACGGGATCATGCGTTCGATGAAGGAGAGATTGGGAAATATCGTGCCCGCGCCCGATACCAATCCGCTCAGGATCGTTTGTTGCGCGGGCTCAAGACGCTGCGCGTATAGAGGCCGCAGTTCGGGCGGGTAGAGGGCGAAGGGCGGATCGAACTCGGACAACGTGAAACTCACGCAATGCTTGTCCTCGGCGACCACCTGGACGCCGTCCTCCATCGCTTTCATGCGCTTCGGCCACGGCACGGTCACGGGCTGCACCGCGAAGGGACCGACATGCGTGGTGAACACGTGCTGATTGTCGGCGCCGAAGTTGATCGCGGCGGTTTTCCAGTTGGCGCGCACGCGCGAGCGCTGCGGCGGACTCGCAACCCGCATGCCCAGCGGCGTGCGGTCGAGAAACATGTCGAGATACCAGCGGACGTCGCCGAGATAGTCGTCGAGGCTGACGCCATCCTGAGCCCAAGACGCGAAGATGAGACCCTTATAGGATCTGACGCGCGGCGCGCGCACGAGGCCCCATTGCGCGAGGTCCGTTCCGCCCGGCAGGAGCTTGTCGAAACCCGTCGTCAGCAGCGCGCCTGTGCGATCGTAGGTCCAGCCGTGATAGGGACAGACGAACCGTTGCACGGAGCCGGAGTCGGCTCGGCAGAGCCTCACGCCGCGATGCCGACAGCTATTGAGCAAGACGCTTATTTGGGCGTCGGCGCCCCGCACGACCACAACCGACGCTCCGCCCATGCTGCGAACGACGAATTCGCCAGGGTCCTCGATTTCGCTCTCATGCGCCAGAAACAGCCACGTGCGGTTGAATATCCGTTCGCGTTCGTGGTGGAAAATCTCTTCGCGCAGGAAAATGTCGCGACTGACCGTGCCGCTCGTCGCGTTCACCCAGGTATCATTGAGGTCGCCGCGACCAGACATGGGCTCTCCCGAACGCGCCGGCTAACCGCTGAGTCCCGACATCTGCGTCAGAGGCGGGATGTCGGCGGATGGCGTCGTCAATTCTTCGCCAGGCGAGGCCATCGTCAGTGACGATGTCTCCGGAAGAAAGACGTAACAGGTGATGAAGGCGATCGCGCCGACCGCCGCGACATAGAAGGACGGCGCCAGTTTATTCCCGGTGGTTGCAATGAGGTACGTCGAGAGGATCGGGATCGTCGCGCCGAAAAACACCTGCGCGGCGTTGCTCGAAATCGAACTTCCTGCATATCGCACCCGCGCGGGGAATATCTCCGAAAAGATGATGCCGCCGACTCCCAAGCAGAACCCCAGGATCACGCCGAACACGACGACGCCGACGACGATCCACGCCATGGAGCCGGTGTTGAGGAATAAAAAGGCCGGAATGGACCCCAAGGCGACCAGCGCCAGTTGGAGCAAGGCTGGGCCGCGCCGACCCGCTTTATCCATGAGCGCGCCCATGCAGAGACACGTAATAATGGCCGAAATGTACAAGACAAGAATCAAGGCGAGCGACGTCTGGGGGGAGATCGACATTTCTCGCGCCAAGTAAGTCGGCATGTAGCCGGCCGCCAGATAGAAATAGAGGGACTGCGGGGCGGTGAACAACAGCATGAGCAGCACGGTGGAAAAATGCTTGCGCACGCATTCCGTCAGCGGCGCTTGCGACACCTGACGCGCTTGCGCCATCGAGCGGAAAGCCGGCGTGTCTTCCAGTTGCAGCCGAATATAGAGCCCGAACAGCGCGAGAAAGAACCCCACGATGAAGGGAATACGCCATCCCCAGCTTTGGAACGCTTCCGGAGAAAGCGACGAACGCAGGGCTAGGACGAGCAGCGCCCCCGTGATGAGCCCCACGCCGCTGGTCGCGCCGATCAGCGTCGTGAAAAAACCGCGCCGTTTCGCCGGCGCATATTCGACGATAAAGGTGGAGGTCCCCGCGAGTTCGCCGCCGAAGGCGAAACCTTGCAGGAGTCGCAGGACGATCAGCGAGATCGGCGCGGCTATGCCCACAGCCGTGTAGGTCGGCAGAAGGCCGATCGCCCCGGTCGCAACGCTGACGACAATCAGCAAGCTCGCCAGCGCGTTGCGCCGGCCAAACCGATCGCCGATCGATGCGAAGACAAGACCGCCCAACGGTCTGGTGAAGAACGCGCCGCCGAACACGGCGAAGGAGGCAATCAGCGACGTCGTCGCATCGGTCATCGGAAAGAAGAGCTGTCCGATCGTGACGGCCAGAAAGCCATAGACCGTGAACTCGTACCACTCGACGTAATTTCCGATCAGCGCGGCTGTGAGAGCTTTTTTGCTGCGTGCAGCGGGCTCTTGCATGGTCATTGCTGATGCCTCTGAATTTCACAATGTGCTGTCAACCAATATGCGATGACCGACTTCTTTCATGTCAACCCGCAAGGCATGGGCATTTGTTTATGAGGGTAATCGATCGATCACGTTAAACGACACGCTTAGATACGCCCGCGGGAACAAGGCTTTCAAACACGCAACAGAATCCGACGAGCGACTTGCGCCGACGCAAACCAAAATCGAGACCGGCGACGGTGCGTGCGCGGATTTAGAACTGCTTCATGACATGCACCTTCTCCATGATGGCGGTGGTGAACGCCTGGCGCCATGGGGTGTTTGGGCTGAGCAAGCCGCTCCGGACAAGAAAGTCCCGGGTTTTCTCCCAGCGTACGGCCGTCATTGCGCCCAGCCCCATCGTCAGCGCGTCGCCGCTCGCCACCTGGCCGGTCCGGCGCATGACGTCGACCGTAAAGGTCAGGTTGTCGGGCTCCAGGCTCGGGCTCTCCTTCTTGATCGCGGCGAAAGCAGGATTCGGATCGTTGAAGTAGCTGTTCCACGCTTCCATCGTGGTGCGAACGAAGACTTCGAGCGCCTCGCGATGGCTGGCGAGAAACGCCGGAGTTGTCACCAAAGGAGCGCCGTAGGGCGGGTAGCCTTCTTTCGCGAGCAGAAATTCGTTCATGTCGGGTACCTGCTTGCGGATGCGATAGGGCTCGCCCGTCGCGACGCCAATGACGGCGACATCCGTGTCGGCGAAAAACGGCTGCAAATTGCCGGTGTAGGGGACCATCTGGTCTTCGCTGTACCCGTACTTCGCTTTCAGCCACGGCCAGTATGTCGTACGCCCCGAGCTTGCGACCATGATCTTGCGGCCCCTGAGTTCGGCCAGGGATTTTACGTTCGCGCGCGTGATCACGACGGTCGAGTCGAATTGGAACAGCGCGCAGATTCCGAGCGTCGGAACGCCCTTTTCTAGACCGACGAGCACTTGGATGTCCTTGCCCATCAGGACGTCGATCTCCCCGGCGACAAGCATCTGCACGGCGTTGAATTGCGGGTTGCCCGGTAGAACGTCGACGTCAAGCCCGGCTTGCTCATACATTCCGGTCGCTTTGGCCTGGAAGAAGCAGCCTTGCTCCGCGCTCGCGAAGTAGTTCGTCATGACGCGGATTTTTGGTAGCGCGGCTTTGGCGCGCGAGGCCAGCGCGCCGCTTGCCAGCGCCGCTCCGCCCATCGTGGCGGACTTGATGAGACCTCGTCGTGTCCAAACTGCGCTGGTCATTGCCGAACCTCTACGAAACAATCCGATCCGCCGACGGCGCGCTTAGGATGACGCAGGCAAGTTGCGGACCTCCGCCCAGCGTTTCCGGTATCGTTCGACGAGCCACCGGTTGAATTCCTGCTGGCTTCTCTCTTGCCACGAATACCGTCCGCGCGCAGCGAAGCGGGATTCGAGGCCGATCTGCACTTCCTCGTCGACGAAGCGATCCTGTTCGAAGATGGCCTTCGAGCCATCCACGTTCATCTGCAGACGCTCTTTGAAAAGCGGCTGGTTGCGCGTTCCGGGCGGCACCATCCAGCCGCGCTGCGAAGACATGCTTTTGACGCCATGCACGAAGAAAATGTTGTAGGTGAGCGTCTCGCTTCGGCCGACCAGAAACAGGGTCGGCGGAACGTTGATGAACAAGAAGCGGTGACGTTCTTCTTCCATGAGGTCGGGAAAGACCGGCAGCACCGCCTTCAAAGTCGGGTTGAAGCTGGCGTTGGGATGAAGGGTGCGGTTGTATCGGAAATATCCCGCGGTATCCTTCGGCAGATCCGGGAAACTCGCCAATGAGCTTGGCGCAATGTCATGCACGGGTCCGGCGTGCAGTCGGTTGGCGTGGTAGCCGTCGTTGCTGTTTTCGAAGCGAACTTTCCAATTCCAACTTTCCTGCTGCGCCGCTCCGGGGCGCTCGGATTCCTCCGCCTGCTCGATGCGGTAATTGCTCAACAGGTCCGTTACCGCAGCGAGGCGCGGCGCGAGCGGCGCGGCGTTCACGTCGAAGTTGATGAAGATGAACCCTAGCCAGCATTCCACACGCAGTTCCGGCAGGCGGACGTGGCGCGCATCGAAGTCGCAGGCCCTGTCCATTTCGGGCGCCTTGATCAATTCGCCGTCGAGTCGATAGGCCCAGTGGTGATAGGGGCATAGGAACGCGCGCGTGTTTCCGGATCCTTTGGCGACGAGCATCGCGCGATGCTGACACACGGCCGACAGCGCCTTGATCGCGCCGTCTTGCTGGCGAACGATGATCAGTCGTTCGCCGATCTCATCGACCGTGAAGTAATCACCGGGCGAGGGCAGCCATGCTTCTCTGCCGACGCAAAGCCACTCCCGCTCGAAGATGGCCCGCTTTTCGAACTCGAAAAACCCTTCGTCGACATAACAGGCGGGCGGCAGCATCTGCGCGCGGTCAACGTCGAGGATCGACGTTTCCATTTGCTCGAAGAAGGCGTCATCGAGACAGGCTCCGACCATCCGCATTGCTTCCTTCCGGCGCATCGCCGCAGAACTCTCGTGCAATCCTACGATCCAATGTCCCCAAACAAGACGCTTCGCATCGACATCGAGCCCCGATCAATGCCTGTGACCGGGAAGGACAACGGCTGCTGCGGGTCCGCAGCGCCCAGCGCATAGATCAGCGGCAGGTAATGATCGGGCGTCGGGATGGAGAGGGCGGCGTCGGGGCCCAACGCCTCATATTCGATCAGCCTTTCCCAGGACCGGGCCTCGAGAATCGCCGCTACCGCCGCGTCGAACCGGGCAGCCCAAGGATAAGGCTGTGCGACCCCGCTTCGGATCGTCCGCGGGAGGTTGTGAACGAGGTTGCCGCTCGCCAGGATCAAAACGCCTTCGTCTCGCAGCGGCGCGAGCTTCCTGCCTTGCTCGTAGTGAAAACGAGGCGGCTGGCGACCGTCGATGCTCAGTTGCACGACGGGAATATCGGCGGCCGGAAACGCTTTGACGAGCACCGACCAGGCGCCGTGGTCGAGCCCCCGGCGCGGGTCGCGAACGACGGGAGTATGCGCCAGGAGCTGAGCGACGCGCTCGGCGAGTTGCGGATCTCCAGCGACGGGATAGCGGATATGGCCGAGATTGGTGTAGCCGAAGTCGTAAATCGTCTCAGGCCAGTCCGCGGAGGTAACGCCTGTCCCGGCCGTGTACCAATGCCCGGATATGACCAGGATGGCGCGCGGTCTGCGCAGGCCGGCGCCGAGCTTCGCCCAAGCGCGCGTGAAGACGTTGTCTTCGATCGCGTTCAGCGGCGTGCCATGCCCGATGAACAGGACCGGGAGTTGACCGCCTTCGAATTTCAGAGCGTCGCCTGTCATGTCCGTGTTTTCAGGAGGAAAACGGAAATCATCGCGGCGATGCTCGGCCATTTCCGCCGTCCGCGGCTATTTCCGACGCGCACAAATTCTTGTCATAGAACTGGGTGGAGCGCGCTCAAGCCGGGTTGGACGGCGGCCGGTCATCGATGCGCAGTATGCCACCCATCAAATGATCCCCCCTACGCGCCTTATCCAAAACGCGTCAACCTTCGCCAATTGCGGATGAACGCCCGTGGGGAGCGCCGAATCTCAATGAGCGACATGCAACGCGACACATCGTCGAGCCGCCGCGCGGCGCTCGGGCTGATGGGAGCCGGCGCGGCGGGGTTGGCGATGGCGGCCCTGCGGCCGCGGCTCGCGCGCGCCGCGACAAAGCTTCGGGTGATGACCTATTTTCTCGCCGAGCCGAGCCAAGGCGGAATTTTTCAGGCCGCCGCCACGGGCCTCTATAGAGACAACGGTCTCGATGTGGAGATCAAGCAAGGCGGCCCGCAGGTCAACGGCATGCAATTGCTCGCCGGCGGCGAGACGGACGTGTTCATGGCGTCGGGCGTCGCCGTCCTCAACAGCGTCGCGCGCGGAGTCCCGATCGTCACGATAGCGGCGCCGCAACAGTTCGATCTGCAATGCATCGTCACGCGGCCCGACATCGCGGCGATCGAGGATCTGAAAGGCCATAAGATTCAGGTCACCGCGGGGGGCCAGGCGGGCTACTGGCTATGGGCGAAGCATCGTTTCGGATTCACGGACGATCAATTGGCGCCCTATGCTGGAAATTTCCAGGCCTTCGCGAACGATCCGACGATGGCGCTCGGGGGCATCGCGACCTCAGAGCCCTACCGAGCGAAAAACGCTGGCTTCGACATAAAGTACTTTCTGCTCGCCAATTACGGGTATCCGCCCTACGGCGGCCCCCTCGTCACGACGCGATCGTTTCTTGCGCAAAACCGCGATGTCGTCGCACGTTTTGTGGAGGCGACCTTGAACGGCTGGAAGGATTTCATGAGCAACCCCGCTCCCGGCGTGAAACTGATCCAGGAGATGAACCCGAAGGCCGACGACGGATGGATGTCCTATTCCGTCGCGACGATGAAAGAGCTGAACGTGATCGGCGGACGCGAAGCGGCGACCGAGGGCCTCGGCGTCATGACCGAAGAGCGCTGGCGCGAACTCGCCCAACTCATGATCGACGTCAAGGTCATCGGGCGGGACACCGATTGGCGATCCGCCTACACCAACGACTTCGTCAAGGATTTGCACATCAAGCTTTAACGCGCTTTACGGCCGCCGTGCGGATGGCCCCGGCGGCGCGTCGCAACCGTCTTCAAAGTAGGTAGGAAAGCACGCGCATGCTCGACGCAGATGGGATCGCCCTTGCACGTAAGGTCGTGGACCAGGCCGCGACGTCCGTCGGCCCGGTCGAGAAGGCGCAGATATTGCCGGCGGCCGCCTATATCGACGAAACGTTCTGGGCGTTCGAAAAGGAAGCGATCTTTTCGCGCGAATGGTTGTGCGTCGGCCATGTCAACGAGATCCCGAAGGCCGGCGACCACCTGCCGCTAACCATGCTGGACGAGCCGCTCATTCTCACACGCGACGATGCGGGAGCGGTCCGCGTCCTTTCGGCGATCTGCCAGCATCGCGGGCACCCCCTGTTCGCCGGGCTCGCGGCGCGGCCCTCCGACCAGCTTTGCCTGAATGCGCATACGCTCGTGTGCCCCTATCACAACTGGGTTTACCGCATGGATGGCAGTCTGTTGGGCGCGCCTTCGATGCAGGAAACCACCCCGGTCGCGGAGCTTCGAAAGGTCATCCGTCTGCCGGAGCTTCGTTCCGAGATCTTCCACGGCCTCGTGTTCATCAATTTCGACAAAAACGCCGCGCCGTTGGCGCCGCGACTGAAGAAACTCGATCGGGAGCTCGCCACATATCCACTCGAAGCGTTGATTCCCGCGTCCGTTCTCGAGCTTTCGGATTTGCAGTGGAACTGGAAACTGCACCACGAAAACGCGCTCGAGCCCTATCATACCGATTACGTGCACAAGGGCTTTCACAACGCCGTGCCATCGCATCTGACGACGTTTCGCGATTACGAGTCCGGCGACGGAGCAATCATGCGCACCACTGGCTTCGATAAAGCGGGCGGCGATCTCTTCGAGGAGAAGGACGGCCGTCGATTGCCCGAGATCGAAGGGCTGACCGCCGAACAGCGCAGCCGCGTGCTTTTCGTGTCCCTGATGCCGAATGTCGTCGCCGTGATCCAGCCCGGCTCGGTGACGATGACGATCTTGAGCCCGCACTCGGCTGGTTCGCTTTCGTCGCGCCGCATCAATCTCTATCCGCAGGCCGCCGTGTCGCATCCGGACTTCCGGCAGATCGGCGTCGACCAATTCGAACGCAACAAAATTCTGATTCAGCAGGACCAGGACACGCTTCTGGCGCTGCAAAAAGCTTATCGCTCGCGATTTGCGCCGCGTGGAAAGCTGGCATGGCTCGAATCCGCCATTCCGCAGCTCAATCGATGGGCCGTTGACAAGTATCGCGCCGCCCTCCAGCAGCTTTAGGAATCGAAAGGCGCCCTCAGCGCGCGGTCCGGGCAAATCATGTTCGATCTTGTCATCCGCAATGGCGATGTCGTCTCAACCGATCGCATCGCGCGAGCGGACATAGGGATTGGCGACGGTGCGATCCGGGCGATCGCCAATCCTGGCGAGAGTTTCGAAGCGCGCGCCGTCATCGACGCAACCGGCAAGACGATCCTCCCCGGCCTCGTGGATGCGCATGTGCACATCCCAGGTTTTCTGCTCTCGAAACATCTCGACGACTTCGAGACCGCGACCAAAGCCGCCGCCGCCGGCGGCGTGACGACCGTGCTGCTGATGCCCACCGACGATCCGCGCACGGCGACCCCCTTCTATTTCCGTCAGAAGCAGGAGAGCGGCGAGGGACGCTCCTTCGTCGATTTCGGTCTTCAGGCGCTCGTCGGTCCGTTGACGGAGAACGTTCGGGAGCTTGCCGATCTCGGCCCGGTCTCCTTCGAACTGTTCCTGGCTTATGGCGGAAACCCGCAGTTCGTCGTCGGTTCGGACGACTTCGAACTCGAACGGGCGATGCGCATGGTGCGCGACGTCGATGGAATCGTCGGCGTCACGCCGCACTCGCCCAGTCTGATCGCGAGACTGACGGCCGAATATAAGGAGGCGCCCTGCCCGACGGTGGAAACACGCTCGGCGACGCGCCCGGTCCTTTCCGAAGCGCTGGGAATATCGCGCGCCTGCGTCGCCGCGGCCGAGACGGGCGCCGCGATCCATGTGCGCGCCATCTCCAGCATCTCCAGCATCGAGATCGTCAGGCGCATGCGCGAGCTTTGTCGCCTCACGTCGGAAGCGATGTCGCATCATCTGCTCTTCACGGACGAAGACGCCAGGCGAATGGGGGCCTATGGCGTCATCACGCCGCCATTGCGGAGCGCGGCCGATCGAGCCGCCTTGCGCGCCGCAGCGCGCGACGGAACGATCGAAATGGTCGTGAGCGATCATTCCCCGTATCTGCGCGTCGACAAGGAACGCGGGCAGCGCGACATCTGGAAGGCGCCGCCGGGCATGCCGGGGCTGCAGACTCTCTGCGCGTCGATGCTGGCGCTTGTCGACGAGAAGGAACTATCGCTCTCCGACTTGGTGCGCGAGTGCTGTGAAAATCCCGCGCGCGCCTTTCGACTTTATCCGCGCAAGGGCGCTATCGTCGTCGGCGCCGACGCCGATCTGGTCGTCCTCGACCTCACGAAGACAACAATCGTGCGCGACGCGGATCAGTGGAGCAAAGCCGACTACACCACCTTGGCCGGTCGCACCGTGAACGGCGTCATCGAACGCGTGCTCTTGCGCGGCGAGACGGTTTTCGTCGACGGAAGGTTTGAATCGCCGCCGCGCGGCCGGTTTGTGCGCCCATGATCGTGCGCCGATAACAGGCCAGTAAGAGGATCGAATGGCCGACGGTTTCCTGCTCAGAACGTTGACGATTTGCGGCAGCGTGCGATCCGGTTCGTACAATCGCGCGCTGTTGCGGGCGCTGCCCGGCCTCGGCCCGGGAGAAATGACGTTCATCGATGCGCCGCCGATCGTCAACATCCCGCATTATGACTTCGACCTGCAGCAGGCGAGCGGCCCGGCGGCCGCCGCGTTGGAGCTGGCGGAAGCGATCCGCAAGGCCGACGCGGTCGTGATCGCGTCGCCGGAGTACAATTACTCCATCCCGGGCGTCCTGAAGAACGCGCTCGATTGGATTTCGCGCGCGCCAAAGCAGCCTCTCGCCGGAAAGCCTGTGCTCATCCAGTCGGTCTCCGGCGGCGTGCTTGGCGGCGCGCGCATGCAGTATCATCTGCGGCAGGTGCTGCTCTCCCTCGACGCGATGACCTTTTTGCGCCCCGAAGTCATGGTCGGGACGGCGGCCGGCAAGTTCGACGAAGACGGCGAACTCATCGATGAGCCGACTCGGACATTGGTGCGCGCCCAGCTCGCGGCTTTCTCGAGCTTCGTGCGAAGACAGGCGGCGCTCTAAGAAGCGACGACGCCAGCCTGCCTCTCTCCGACAGCGAGCCAGGGCCGCGACGCGTCCTCCGGCGGCATCGCTTCGATCAACGCGCGCGTATAGGGGTGCTGCGGGCTTGAGAACACCGCATCGGTCGGCCCGCTCTCGACGACCTCGCCTTTGCTCATCACCAGAACGCGGCTGCAAAGATAGCGCACGACCGCCAGGTCGTGAGAGATCATGAGCAGCGCGATTCCATGGTCTTTGCGCAATCGCAGCAGCAGGTTGAGAATTTGCGCCTGCACGGAAACATCGAGCCCCGAGGCGATCTCGTCGGCGATCAGGAGGCGCGGCGTATTGCACAACGCGCGCGCGATGTTGACCCGCTGGCGTTGTCCGCCCGACATTTCGCCAGGCAGCCGTTTGGCAAGGTCGGGCGACAGTCCTACTTCCTGTAAGAGTCGGCTCGAACGCTCACCGCGTTGGCGATCGGACATCGACAGCGGCTGCGTCACCAGGCGCGCCACCTCGCGGCGGGGATTGAGCGCGGAGCGCGGATCCTGGAAAACGAGCTGAATGCTGGCGATGCGACGATCCCAGTGGCTCGCATCGTCGCCGAGTTCGACGTCGTCGAGAAAGATGCGCCCGGACGTCGGACCTTCGAGGCCCATGATAAGGCGCCCCAGCGTCGACTTGCCGCTGCCGCTCTCGCCGACAACGCCGACGAACTCGCCCGGCGCGATGCTCAAGCTGACATTCTTCAAGGCCGGAACGGACTTGCCGCGCGCCAAAATCCCACGAGGGCGGAACGTCTTCGTGAGGTTTTCGACGTGCACGAGCCGCGCCGTGTGCGACGCGGCCGGGTCGATCGGCGGCTCTGCGCTGCGGTCGGCTTCAAAAAGCGGCTCCGCCCCGAAGCGGATGCAACGCAGCGCCCGCCGCGTTTCGATCTCGACGAGCGGCGGCGGCTCCGCGAGGCACGCCGCGGTCGCAGAACCGCAGCGCGGCGCAAAGCGGCACCCGCTCAGCGTGGCCAAGGCTTTGAGGCTCGGCATCCGGCCGGCCGGCGAGGCGAGCGGCGCCCAGGCGCCGTGAAAGCGCGGATGCGCCACCAGAAGCGCGCGCGTATAGGGATGGCGCGGCTCGCCGAAGAGGTCGCGCGCGGCGCCTTGCTCCACGATCTCGCCGGCGTAGAGGACGGCGATGTCGTCGCAAAGATGCAAGGCGAGCGTCAGTTGATGGGTGATAAACAGGACGGCGGTCCCATGCCGCTCCTGCAGGCGCCGCAGCAGCCCGATGATATGCGCCTGTGTCGTCAGATCGAGCGAGGCGGTCGGCTCGTCGGCGATGACGAGATCGGGATTGCTTGCGAACGCCAGCGCGATCAACACGCGCTGGCACATGCCGCCGGAGAGCTGGAAGGGATAAGCGTCGTACAATGCGTCAGGCGTCCGCAGCCGCATTTCGGCAAGCGCGGCGATGGCCATGGCGCGCCGCTCGCGTTTCGGCGCGCCGAGGCGGCCAAGATGCTCCTCGAAATGCCGCCCCACGGTGAGCGCGGGATTGAGCGCGGCCATCGGCTCCTGCGGGATGAACGCGATGCGGCGGCCGAGGAGTTCGCGTCGTTGGCGCAGCGAGAGAGCAAGCAGATCGGCGCCTTCGAAGGCAAGCGTTCCCTGGTTTATCGCAAAGCCGGGCGGCAACTGACCGGCGATCACCCGTCCGATCATGCTTTTGCCCGCCCCGGACTCGCCGATGAGGCCGAGGATGCGGCCCCGCGTCAACGCGAACGTCACGTCGCGCAGCATTGCGGCCGCCCCCGCGCGAACGGCGATCCCGCTGGCGGCGAGGAGCGGGGGCGACGCGGTCATCGTCCTATTCCAGCCAAGGGCCGGCGCATCCATTACACAATCCCGTCACGCGACGTCGCGCGCGGATCGAGCGCCATCCGCAAGCCGTCGCCCAGCATGTTCGCCGCGAGCACGACAACGATGATCGCGAGCATCGGAAACACCAAGCCCCATGGCTCGTTGAACACCGCGCCGAGACCGTCCGCGACCATCATGCCCCAGGTCGGAATGCTGGGCTCGACCGAGACCCCGACGAAAGATAGAACCGATTCCACGACGACCGCCACGCCGATCTCGATGCTGATCAGCGTGATGATGATCGGTAGCACCCCTGGAAGCAACTCCGCCAACATCACGCGAACATGCGACGCGCCGGCGATTCGCGCCGCGGCGACATAGTCAAGCTTCATGATGCCGAGAACGCCGCCGCGGATCACGCGGCAAAAGCGGGTCCAATCGACCAGAATGGTCGCCAGAATCACGTTTCGCAAACCTGGCGACAGCCCGACCATCAGCACGAGCGAAAGAACGATGGCGGGAAAAGACATCCAAATATCGACGAGCCGCGAAACGGTCCAGTCGATCTTGCCGCCGCAATAGCCCGCGATCAGCGCGAGGGCGCCGCCGAGAAGCCCTGTTCCCAATGGCACGATCGTCCCGACGACCACGGCGACTCGCGCGCCGTAGATCAGCCGCGAGAGCACGTCGCGGCCCAACGCGTCCGTGCCGAGCGGAAAAGCAGGGTCGGCGCCCTCCTTCCAGTAGGGCGGCAGGAGCACGTTCAGCAGATCCTGCGCGTTCGGATCATGCGGGGCCAGCCAAGGCGCCAGCGCCGCGATCGCCACGACGACCGCAAGGATCGTCGATCCGATAAGAATCCGCGGTGCGCGCGCGATGGTCATCGCGCCCGCAATCGCGGATTGAGCCAGAGATACATGAGATCGACGAGGCTGTTGGCCGCCAGCACGACCGCGCAATAGGTCAGGGTGATGCCTTGCAAGAGCGGCAAGTCGTGCGTGCGGATCGCGCCGATCGTCAGGCTGCCAAGACCGGCGAGACTGTAGATCGCCTCGATCAGCAGCGTGCCGCCGAGAACCTGGGCGATCTGCACGCCGATCAACGTCACTGTCGGCAACGCCGCATTGCGCAGCGCATGACGCAAAAGCAGCCGCGCCTCGCCGATCCCGCGCAGGCGCGCCGCTGCGATATATTCCTCGGAATAGACCTCGATGAGGCTTGAACGCAGGAGCCGCATGATTACCGGCGCCTTGATCATCGCGATGGCGATACTTGGCAGAACGAGGTGTGCAAGTCTGCTGCCAAACGCGTCCCAGCGTCCTGCGATCAGCGTGTCGATCAGCAGAAAACCGGTACGGTATGGCGCGCCCATGCCGGGACCGATCGGGCCGATAAACGGTAGCGCGCGAAATCCCAGTCCGAAAACGAGGATCAGCAGAATAGCCCATAGAAATTCCGGAATGGCTTGCGCCAGGCTCGCGGCCGTCTCGCCGAAGCGCTCGAGTGCGCCGCCTCGTCCCCAGAAGGTCAGCAGCCCGAGGCCCACGCCCGCCGCAACGCCGAGGACGACGCCGCAGACCACAAGTTCGAGCGTCAGAGGCAGGGCGGCGCGGATCAACGCCGTCACCGGCAGGCGAGACTGGATGGAAACGCCGAGATCGCCGTGCAAAGCGGCGCCGAGCCAGATCATGTATTGCTCGGGAATCGAACGATCGAGACCGAAGGCGGCGCGCATGCGCTCGACATCCTCGCTCGTCGCGCTCGGCGGCAGCATCATCGCCAGCGGGTCGGCCGGGATGATGCGCAGAACGGCGAACACGACGATCGATACGAGAAGCAATTGGATCGCCATCGTGGCGAGCCGCCATGCGGTCGCCAGAACCGGCGCAAGCGCCTCGCTCGGCCTCGGCCTGGGCTCGGCGATCGTGGGAGCGAGCGAGCCTATCGGCAGCGAAGGTTCGCTCATCGCGGTTACGTCGGACCCCAGGCGTAGGGCAGCGCCCAGCCGGTTCGGTACGGGACGTAGGCGATCCGCTGCGAATGGACGACTGTGGCGGGACTCAGCAGCAGCGGGAACGCATAGCCCTGCTCGACCGTCCACCGGTCGAATTCGCGGTAGCCGGCCATACGCTTGCCGTCGTCGAGCTCGACAAGAAGCGGATCGAGACGCGGCGGTATATCATCGCTCTTCCATACGGAGTTGCGCTTGCGCGGATCCATGAAGAGACCGGAAAAGAGTTCAGGATCCCCGGAGGAGTTCGTCCAGGCGTAAAGAACGGGCGTTTCGAGCTTGTCGGCGTGCGCCAGCTCGAAATACTCCGGCTGCTCCAAAACCTTCAGGTCGACGTCGACGCCGACTTGCCTCCACATCTGCGCCAGCGTCCGCGCCAGATCGAAAGAATTCGGGAACAGCGCATTGATGCAGGCGAAAGGAAGCTTTACCGGCTTCTCCGGCCCGTAGCCGGATTTGGCGAGCAACGCCTTAGCGAGCGCCGGATCGTAGGTCATGGCGAAATTCGGATCGTTCGCCGGCCCTTCGCTGTTCCACATGGAGATCGGCTTGGCGAACCCGCCATAAAAGGCTTTCGAGATCGCGGCCTTGTCGATCGCGTGATGCATCGCCAAGCGGACGTTCTGATCCTTGAAGACGCCCTTATTGACCATTTGGATCATGATCGCGCTGTTGATCGGGTGGATCGCCGCGGCGAGGCCCGGCATGGCGCCGAGCCGCTGCGCGTCGCGGACGGGAAGGGCGCTGGCGAAATCGACCTGGCCCGCTTGGATCGCAGCGATGCGGCTGCTCGCCTCCGGCATGATCTGAACGGTCACTCTCTTGAGTCTCGCGGCGCCGCCCCAATAGCTTTCGTTGGCCTCGAAAACGATGCGCGAGTTACGCTGGTAGTCGGCCAGGCGATAGGGGCCCGAACCGATCGGATTTTCCATGAACTTTTCGCGTCCGACCTTTTCGAAATACTTACGCGGCATGATGTAAGTCGGGATCGAGCCGAGTTGCGAAGGCGCGGAGACGAAAGGCTCGACAAAGTGAAAAACCGCCGTCGTCGGAGTAGGCGTCTCGACCGACTTCACGCGGCTTGCGCCCCACAGGCTCGAAATCATCAGCGCCTTCTCGGAGGCCGGGCGTTCCTGGAGGGAAAATCGGACATCGTCCGAGGTCAGCGGGTCGCCGTTGTGGAATCGCACGCCGTCGCGCAGGCGCAACTCCATGGTCATCCCCTTGTCGTCGAGCCAGCAGTAACGCTCGACGACGCTAGGTCCCGGCGACAGGTCCGGCAAAAAGCTGACCGGCATGTCGAAGAGACATTTGTGGAGCGAGGCGCTGACGCCCTGGCCCGTGGCGATGGGATCCCAGTTCGCGACATCCGACGGATACGCCATCGCGATGGCGGCGGGCGTATCCGCGCGCGCAGCGTGTAAGCGAAGAACGCTCGGCGCCGCCACGGCGGTCAGCGCCGCCGGGACGGTCGTCAAGAACGAGCGGCGGCCGAGCATCCGTGCTCCACGTTGTTACCGGCCTCGAGAACTGCCCATGATCGCCTTTCAGGATCGCAAGGCGCGGTCGGCCGGTCTTGCCCGAAGCGGCACATTTAATTGCTCCCCGGAGAGATCTTCTGCGCGTTTTTGGGCGCCGCAAGACAAGTATCGAACATGCGGGAAGCTAGGCTGCCGCGGTCAATTCGCCGACGCGGCTGTCGCCGCGTCTACCTTGCGGAGCGAGCCGATGAGCGCGGCAAGCCGCCAAATCAAGCTCGGCTTGTTTCTTCGGCAATGCGGCCACCACATCGCGGCGTGGCGACACCCCGAGACGGCCGACGACGCCGGTCTTGTCTTCGGTCCGGCGCTCGAGGTCGCGCGCATCGCGGAGCGCGGACGCTTCGACATGATCTTCTCGGCCGACAATGTCGCTGTCCCGCACGGCGATCCGCGGACCTTCGCGCAGGTCTCCGACGCCATTCGCATCGATCCGTTCACGCTCATGGCGGCCCTCGCCTCGGTCACCGAGCGGATCGGTCTGATCTGCACGGCGACGACGACCTACGACGAGCCTTATTTCGTCGCGCGGCGCTTCGCCTCGCTCGATCTCATCAGCGGCGGCCGATCGGGCTGGAACATGGTGACGTCGGGCGTTCCGATGGAAGCCGCCAATTTCGGGAAAGCGGTTCACCCCGCCAAGACCGATCGGTATCGCCGGGCGCGCGAGTTCATCGCTGTCGTGCGCGGCCTTTGGGACAGCTGGGACGACGATGCGTTCATCCGCGACAAGGCGAGCGGCGAGTTCCTCGACCCGGACAAGGTCCACATCCTCGACCATCATGGGCCGGAATTCGATGTGCGCGGACCCCTGAACGTCGCGCGCTCGCCGCAAGGTCGGCCGGTCCTCGTGCAGGCCGGTTCGTCGGATGACGGCCGCCAAATCGCGGCCGAGACGGCCGACGTCGTGTTCACCGCGCATTCCACGCTGGCCGACGCGCAATCCTTCTATCGCGACTTGAAAAATCGCGCCGCGACCTGCGGCCGCGATCCCGACGACGTGAAGATCATGCCGGGCTTCATGGCGATCGTCGGCCGGACCGAGCAGGAGGCGCGCGACAAACTCGAGTCGCTGCAACGCCTCATCCATCCCGATATGGGAGTGACCCTTCTATCGAAGTATATCGGCTTCGACCTGAGCGGGTACGACGTCGATGATCCGTTTCCCGATATCCCGGCGAGCGCCGTTGCGAGCAGCCGGTCCGACATGTTCCGCGACAAGGCGCGGCGCGAGGCGCTGACGATCCGCCAGCTCTACGAACAGCTCGCGAGCAGCCGCGGTCACTATCAGGTCTGCGGAACGCCGACGCAGATCGTGGATACGATGGAGGAGTGGTTTACGTCGGACGCGGCGGATGGATTCAACATTATGCCTCCCACGCTGCCGGCCGGCGCGCGCGACTTCGTCGATCTGGTCGTCCCCGAGTTGCAGCGGCGAGGGTTATATCGCACAGCCTATGAAGGCCGCACGTTGCGCGAGCATTTGGGATTGCGCCGTCCAGAAAGCATGTATGCTGGCGTCGACACGGAACCGCAAAGCCGGGCGCGCAGATAGGGGCGACGTTGCTTGCGCCTCCGTTGGCGTTGACGCCGTTTGTAGGCGCCGATCTGGAACGTGACGGCCCCCGCCGAACGGGGTGTCGAGAGGTTTGAATGGACATCACCGTGAAGCCGCTCGCAGGCGACGCCTGGAGCCTGACCGATCTGCTCGGGCGCTCGATGGGGACCGTCGCAAAGGACAGCTCCGATCGCTTCAACGTCGTTCCCGCCGGCCACGCCATGGAGACGATGCAAGGCATGAAGCGCGGACCGTTCGCGTCGCTGGACGCGGCGCTCGCGGCGATCGAAGAGCACACGCGCGGCCAATGCAGAATGGTCGGCGCGGACGCGTCAACCAGCGCGTCCGGTGCAGACGACGACGCCGAACGCTGAGAAGCGAACTTACTTCTTCTTGTTCGAACCGATGCGTTCGCTCGGGTCGTACGCGCGCTGCGGCTGCGCCGCGATCGTTTTCGGCTTTTCCTTCTTCGGCTTCTTGGCTTCTTTATTGCCTCGTTGCTCGCCTTTAGGCATGAGCCCAACTCCCTGTTTGCCGTAAGCGCTTCATTCCCGTCGTTCAAGCGACCCGATGGTTTGCGCGCTGTCGCGCGAGACCAAAGTCGCCGGAGGCGATCAGATGCCCCGGCCGCGTTTCAACCTTTCGAGCCAAGCCCTGAATTTGTGCTTTGAAGCGGCCCAACGTCGGGAGGCGATGCGAAAGGCATCGTCATCGTACGCCTGTCTTCGACGCAGGGATAGCGCCATCGGATACGCTATCCGCAACGTCGGCGATCGCAACTTTTGCGTCGATCAGCGTCCGATGGGAACTTACATCCTCGGCTCGCATTCTGACCGGCGACGCGCCAGCGCCGATTGTCGGCGCTGGGCCGCCGAATCTCCAGCGCACTGCACCTCTGACATGGCGATCTTGCCCGGCGAACGGACCGCGCCCCGCGCTCATAAGCGCGGACGGCGGGCGCTCGAGGCGCTGAACTTCTTCATGGCCGACATGCAGGCGGGGATCGGCCCTTTCGTCGGCGTGTTCCTGCTCGCGCACGGTTGGAAGAGCGGGCTGATCGGCACGGTCATGACCGCCGGCGGCGTCGCCGGCATGCTGATGACGGCGCCCGCCGGGGCGTTGGTGGACGCGACGACGCGCAAGCGCTTCTACGTGATCGTCCCCGGGCTCTTCACCGTGCTGGCCTCGGGCCTGGTGCTGCTCTCGCAGGACTTCTGGCTGGTCGCGGCGTCGCAGGTTGCGACTGCCGTCGCTGGCGCGGCGATCATCCCGGCGGTGGTCGGCATCACGCTCGGCATGGCGCATCAAGCGGGTTTCAATCGGCAGAACGGGCGCAACCAGGCGTTCAACCACGCCGGCAACATGGTCGGCGCCGGGTTGTCCGGCCTGCTGGGGTGGACGTTCGGGTTCGTCGCGGTGTTCTGGCTGGCGGCGGCCTTTGCGGTGTTTTCGATCGTCTCGGCGGCGCTGATCCCCGGCGGCGCGATCGACGATCGCGTCGCGCGCGGCATGAAGGCCGATCGCGAGGATGGCGGCCAGGCGAGCGGCTTTCGCGTGCTGCTCGAATGCAAGCCGTTGCTGATCCTGGCGGCCGCGCTCGCCTGCTTCCATCTCGGCAACGGCGCCATGCTGCCGCTCTATGGGCTCGCGGTGGTGGCCGGCAAACAAAGCGACCCCGCGGCCTTCGTCGCCGAAACCATCGTCGTCGCGCAGGGCGTCATGATCGTGGCCTCGATCTTCGCGATGCGCGCCGCCGAAAAGGAGGGCTACTGGCTCGTCCTGCTCATCTCGTTTCTCGCGCTGCCCGTGCGGGGGCTTGTGGCGGCGAATCTCATCGTTCCCTGGGGAGTCTATCCCGTTCAGTTTCTCGACGGGATCGGCGCCGGCCTGCAAAGCGTCGCCGTACCGGGGCTGATCGCGCGCATCCTGAACGGCACCGGGCGCGTCAACGTGGGACAAGGCGCGGTGATGACCGTGCAGGGACTCGGCGCCGCGCTCAGTCCGGCGATCGGCGGGTGGATCGCCCAGGGCCTCGGCTATCCGACCATGTTCATCATCCTCGGGTGCTTTGCGCTCGTCTCGATCGCTCTGTGGGTCGGCTTTGCCGGCGCGCTCAAACCCACCTGCGCGGGCCAGCCGGACGAGGAGGATCGCCTCCTTGCAAGGGCGACCGCGTGACGATCCTGCAGCCGCCGGCCGCCGTGCGCCCGCGATCGAAACGCGGCCGATCCCTCTAAAAATCACGGGAGACAAGCCGGCGTGGGAGACCTTTCCGCGAACATTCTGACGTGGACGATCGCGGCGGCGGCGACGGCCGGCGTCATCGTCCGGCCGTTCGGCTGGCCGGAAGCGGTTTGGGCGCTTGCCGGCGCCCTCCTGCTGGTTGCGTTCCGACTGCTCGGCGTGGCGGACGCGCTCGCCGGCGTTGCGAAGGGAACGGACGTCTACCTGTTCCTGGTCGGGATGATGCTGCTGTCGGAGATCGCGCGAGAGAATGGACTATTCGACTGGCTCGCCGCGTACGCCGTACGCCGGGCCAGAGGCTCCGCCACCCGGCTGTTCCTGCTCGTCTACGCCGTCGGCGCGGTCGTTACGGTGTTCCTGTCGAACGACGCGACGGCCGTCGTGCTCACGCCTGCGGTCGCCGCCGCCGCCAAGGCCGCGAAAGCCAAGGATCCGCTTCCCTACTTGTATATTTGCGCGCTGATCGCCAATGCGGCGTCGTTCGTGCTGCCGATTTCCAACCCGGCCAATCTCGTCATCTACGGCGACCACATGCCGCCCCTCATGCAGTGGTTGCCGCGCTACGCGCTGCCGTCTCTCGCCTCGATCCTGGCGACCTACGGCGTCCTGCGATGGCGCATGCATGGCGCGTTGCGCCAGGCGATCGCCGTCGATGCGCCGGCGCCGCCGCTGTCCCGAGGCGGCTGGACGGCGGCACTCTGCATCGTCGCCACGGCGGTCGTTCTGCTCGTCTGTTCCGCGCGCGACGTGCAGCTCGGCGCGCCGACCTTTCTCGCAGGCGTCGCGGCGGCGGCGCTGACCCTCGTTCGCCAGCGCAAGGCGCCCTGGAGCGTCTTGAGGAGCGTCTCGTGGAGCATCCTGCCGCTCGTCGCGGGTCTTTTCGTGATGGTCGAGGCGCTCGAGCGCACCGGCGCGATCGGCCTCCTCGCGGGCGGGGTTCACAATCTCGCGAGCCGCTCCGCACCGCAGGCCGCCTGGACGTCTGGCGTCGCGCTGGCCCTCGCCAGCAATCTGATGAACAACCTGCCGGCGGGACTGATCGCCGGCAACGCGGCGCAGATCGCCGCCGCGCCGGACGCGGTGCGCCGCGCGGCGCTGATCGGCGTCGACCTCGGCCCAAACCTGTCCGTCACCGGCTCGCTCGCCACCATCCTATGGCTCAACGCGCTGCGGCGCGAGGGCCAGCGCGTCGACGCGTGGTCGTTCCTGAAGGTGGGCTTGCTCGTGACGCCGCCGGCGCTCCTCCTGAGCCTCGGCGCGGCGCTGCTGTTCGTCTAACCGATGGCGCGACCGCTTTGATCGTCCCGGGCGCAATGCTATCGTGCCGTTTTGGCCGAGCCTAAAGGATCGCGCGTTTGATTAGCTGGGATGACCTCGTTCACATGCTCTATACGGGCGGCCTCATGGTCGCCTGGACGCTCGCCTTCGCCGCCGTCTACGCGGGCGGCGAGCGGCTCGTGCAAGGGTTGCGGCGCCGTTAGCTCTCTGCCCGCGCGCGGTTGGTAAAGCGCGCGTTGCCCAGCCCGGTGCCGATGGTGAGCACGCCCCAGCGCTCGACGTCGCGCATGAAGGGCAGTTCGCTGAGACCCTGCACGACGGCGTCGTTGTGCATCACGACCATCGTGTCGTGACCGGCGATCTCGGGCAACTCCTTGGCGATCTCGTTCGGCAGGTTGAAGGCGCCGCTCTCCCAATTGCCGCCCGGCAGGTTCTGGCCGCCGCGCACGATCGAGCCGTCCGCCTCGATGATGCCGGGGCAGCCGACGCCGATCAGTGGCGCGACCTTCACGCCCTCGCCGGCGGCCTTCTTGAGCAAAGCCTTCAGCATCTCGATCATCCGCGCGACCGCCTCGCCGCGATTCGGCTTGTCGTCGTCGTGCCGCCAAAGCTCCGAACTGTGCATCTCGGCCTTGATCAGCCGCGGTTCTTTCTTGGCGTTGAGCCGCACGACGCCGCATCGCAGGTTGGTGCCGCCGATGTCGACCGCGAGAATGGCGTCGTGGCCGCCCATCATCCAGGCGGGCATGAGATGCACGGCGCCGAGCAGACCGGCGTCGTCGGGATGGCTGCGGATCGGCTGCAGGTCGACGGCGACCCCCTCGCCCTTGAGCAGCACCATGGTGCGGCCGATCGCCAACTCGCCGATACGGCCCTCGCGGAAGCCGCCGCCGATGACGATCCTCTGCGTGTCCTGCCAGCCTTTGGCGCGCAGGAACTTGCGGATCACCTTGGAGAATTCCTGGGCGAATTCCTCGATGACCCCGTGAATGAGGCCGGCGACCTTCGGCTCGCCGTTGGCGAGAAGGTCGTCGAGCTTCTTCTTTCTGATCTTGGCCGTCGGCTTGTCGCCCAGCGGGTCCTCGTCGACCCGCCGCAGGCGGTCGCGCCAGTCGTCGATCATGTCGGCGAAAGCGCGCTTGCTGGCGCGATCGCCGATGAAGCCTTCGGCGTCGCGCATTTCGAGGTTGTAGGTGTCGACCGCGACATGCGGCAGTTCGGCGGCGCCATGGGGGCCGACGGAATTCGACTTCGGATGCGTCGCCATGCGCCTCTCGCGGTTGGAGCCAAGCCTCGCGTGAAGCCAAGCCTCGCGGCGTCAACGCCGCAGGGGCTTGCGGGTTCGCTTCCGCCGCAAGCCGAACGCGTCCTCCATCCAAATCGCGGATGGCGTGAATCCACGCTGTGCGTTGGGCTTTCGGAGCGCGGAGGCCCATCTCACGATCGTTGACGCGGCGATGTTCGCCCGCCCCACGACTTCAGGAGATGAATATGACCAAGATCCTCGCTTCCGTCCTTCTCGTCGGCGCGCTGTTCGCCGGCTCCGCCGGAGCCGCCTTTGCGGCGTCCCACCCTTACGCCGGCCAGGGCGTCAGCCAGTCTGACGAATACATCAACGTGTGGTCGCAGCGGAACCGGGACGAGACGCGCTAAGCGCCGTCTCCCGCTCAAGCGATCTCGTCACCGTGAAATGGCGGGGCTCAGGCCCCGCCATTTCTGTTGGCGTCGATGACGCGACGGCCGCTTACGCGCGCCCGGCGTCCCCGACCAGATTGGCCTGATCGACGCCGAGCTTGCTCAATGCGCGCGCGTACTTGGCGTCGACATCGTCGTCGAACAGGATGTCGGGATCGGCGGGACAGGTCAGCCAGCCATTGTTCTGGATTTCCGTTTCGAGCTGGCCGGGCGACCAGCCGGCGTAGCCTAGCGCCAGGATTGCGCGCTGCGGGCCGACGCCGTCGACGATGGCGCGCAGCACGTCGACGGTGGCGGTCAGGGATACCCCCTCGTCGACTTCGAGCGTCGCGTCGTCGGAGCGATAATCCGGCGAATGCAGGACGAACCCGCGCTGCGCGTCGACCGGGCCGCCCTTCAGCACGCGGACGCCGCCGACACTCTGCGGCAGACCGTCGGCGTCCTCTTCCTGGACGAGCTTCAACTGCACCAGCAGGTCCGAAAACGTCACCTTGCGCGCCGGCCGGTTGAGCACGATTCCCATCGCGCCCTCCGGAGAATGGGCGCAGAGATAGATCACCGACCGAGCGAACCGCGAATCCGCCATGTCGGGCATGGCGACTAGCAGTTGACCGTCGAGGAAGTCGGCGCCGTCCTGTCGCGTCGGGGGCTTCTTTGCTCGCATGGCGGTAATCTAGGGTCTGCGCCAGCCGGCGCCAAGCAAGCTGGCGCGAGGCGAGCCCCGCCTCACGCAATCTTCAATGGCGCCGCGTCGCTGCGCCGCCTAGGGTCGGCCGATGTCCGCCCTCCCGCGATCCTTTGCGCGCCTCCTGCTCCTGCCGCTGTTGACGCTGACCGCGCCCGCGCGAGCGGCCGATTCCGGCGCGAGCGAATGGCGCGCCGGCGGCCTCTCCGCCGCGCGGCTGATCGCCGCGGGCGGGCTCGCCCACGGGATCTATCGCGCCGCTGCGGAGGTCGCGCTGAAGGGCGGCGCGCATACCTATTGGCGCAACCCGGGCGACGCCGGGACGCCGCCGGTCTTCGATTTCGCCGGCTCAGTCAACGTCGCGGCGGCGCATCCGCTCTACCCCGCGCCGCGCCGCATCATCGAGGACGGCGCCGAGGTGTTCGGGTATCAGCGCGGGGTGACGTTCCCGATCGAGGTGACGCCGCGCGATCCGGCGCGCCCCGTCGAACTCGCGCTCGATCTGCATTATGCGGCCTGCGCGCGCATCTGCACGCCGGCGCGCGCGCAGGTTCGGCTCGCCTTGTCGCCGACCGACGCGCCGACCGCCTTCGCCGCGTCGATCGCCGCCGCCGCGGCGCAAGTGCCGACGCCGGGCGGCGCGCCGCCGCATGCCGCACGCGCCGAGCATGCGGCGAAGCCGACTTGGCGTCTCGCCTTCGATCCGCCGGCGGCCGCCGGCGCGGACCTCTTCGCCGAGGCGCCGGAGGGCTGGTACTTCAGCACCAAGCGCGGTCAGGACGGCTTCGATCTGACGCTCGAACAGAAGCCCGACGACGCCGGCGCCGCCGCGCGCGTCTCGCTCACGCTGGTCGACGGCGACGCCGCGCGGCAGACGCAAATCAACCTCGACGTCGACGCCCCGACGCCCTAAGACTCCGCGCGGGATCATCCCCTTTCCCGCGACCCCGAGGGAGTTCAGCATGATCAAGGTTGGCGACAAATTGCCGGAGGCGACCTTCACGACGTTGACGGCCGACGGCCCGAAGCCGGTAAAGACGGACGATGTGTTCAAAGGCAAGAAGGTCGTGCTCTTCGGCGTGCCGGGCGCCTTCACCCCGACGTGCCATCGCGACCATCTGCCGGGCTATCGCGACAAGGCCGCGGACCTGAAGGCGAAGGGCGTCGACGCCATCGCCGTCACCGCCGTCAACGATGTCTTCGTGATGGGCGCGTGGCGCGACGCCACCAGCAGCATGGGCAAGGTCGAATTCCTCGCCGACGGAAGCGCCGCGTTCGCCAAGGCGATCGGGCTCGACCTCGATCTGACGGCGCGCGGCATGGGCGTGCGCACGAAGCGCTATTCGATGCTCGTCGACGACGGCGTCGTGAAGTCGCTCAACGTCGAGGAAGGTCAGGGCACGGCGGAATCCGGCGTCGAGAAAATGCTCACGCTTGTCTAGGTCCGGCAAAACGATGCGCCCGCCGCCTCACGCGTCGGGCGCTCGCCGGCGTTTTATCTCATAAAACGGCGTCCGTCCTTCGCTCGGCGCGGAACGCGCCCGATCCGTGCAACGGAGGGCTGTTCGCCTCGCCCTGCAATTTGTTGATTTCGTCCTTCAAAAGCAGCTTCTTGCGTTTCAATTCGGCGATCTTGAGATCGCTGCTGGCCGGATGCAGCAACTCCGTCTCTATTTCCCGCGCAAGCGCCTGGCGGCGCTTCTCGAGTTCCACGAGATGGCCTTGCATCGACATGGATTGCTCCCTTGTCTGTTTCCAACCGGCGGAGTGTGACAGGTTCGCGACGGCCGGCAAGTAAACTCTTGCGCGCGGCGTTCAAATTTAGCGCGGCTCGCGTTAAGCTTTTCGTGGAACAATCGACGGCGCCCGGGCGCCGCGCAAAACGACAGCCGGCGCGGCCGGGACGAGACGCAAGCATGGCCGATCGAACCAAGGACGACCAGCAGGCCGCCGTCGCCGCCGAGGTCGAGCGCCTGCGACAGGAGCACCGCGATCTCGATGCGGCCATTCATGCGCTGCAAACCGCCGGTCCGGGCGACCAGCTCCAGCTTCAGCGCCTGAAGAAGCGTAAGCTGACCTTGCGCGACCGCATCGCGTTCCTCGACGACATGCTGACGCCCGACATCATCGCTTGAGGCCGGCGGGCGGCGTTCGGCATTTGGCGGGAAACCGCGAATGCAGGCTACCGGCTTGCTTGCGCGCCCGCATCGGTTCGTCTATGTCCGCGCCTTTCCCGCAATGCGAGCCCGGCCTTGACGACGCGCAACGCCCCGGTCGCCATCATCATGGGCAGCCAATCGGATTGGCCGACCATGCGGCGCGCCGCCGAGACGCTCGACGCGCTCGGCGTCGCCTACGAGGCGCGCATCGTCTCCGCGCATCGCACGCCAGACCGCCTCGTGGCCTTCGCAAAGGGCGCGCGGGGCGAGGGCTTTAAGGTGATCATCGCGGGGGCGGGCGGCGCCGCGCATCTGCCGGGCATGACCGCGGCGCTGACCCCATTGCCGGTGTTCGGCGTGCCCGTCGAGACCAAGACGCTCTCCGGCCGGGACTCGCTGTTCTCAATCGTCCAGATGCCGGCGGGGGTGCCGGTCGGGACGCTGGCGATCGGCCCCGCCGGGGCCGCCAACGCCGCGCTGCTCGCCGCCGCCGTGCTTGCGCTGTCGGACGATGCGCTCGCCGCCCGGCTCGACGCCTATCGGGCGAAGCAGAGCGACGCCGTTGCCGAGCGACCCGATCGCGCAGGCGGCGCGTGAGCGCCGCGCCGGCGTTCGCGCCGCTCGCCCCGGGCGACACGATCGGCGTTTTGGGCGCGGGGCAACTCGGCCGCATGCTCGCCATCGCGGCGGCGCGGCTCGGCCTCAAAACGCATGTCTTTTGTCCGGAGAGCGGGCCGGCCTTCGACGTCTGCGCGGCGCGCACCCGCGCCGCCTACGACGACGAAGCGGCGCTCGCCGATTTCGCCCGGGCGACGCGCCTCGTCACCTACGAGTTCGAGAACGTGCCGGCGCATACGGCGGAATTCCTCGCCGCGCGGGCGCCCGTGCATCCGCGTCCCGCCGCGCTCGCCGCGGCCCAAGACAGGCTCGCCGAGAAGACCTTCATCAACGGCCTCGGGATTGCGACCGCGCCGTTCGCCGCCGTCGACACGCTCGACGACCTGCGCGCCGCGCTCGCGCAGCTCGGCGCGCCGGCGATCCTCAAGACCCGGCGCTTCGGCTACGACGGCAAGGGCCAGGCGCTGATCCGCCGCGGCGAGGGTCCGGCGGCGGCCTTCGCGGCGATGCGCGGCGCGCCGGCGATCATCGAAGGCTTCGTGCCGTTCGCGCGCGAACTCTCGGTCGTCGCGGCGCGCGGTCATGACGGCGGCTTCGCAGCCTTCGACCTCAACGACAACGAACACGAAGACCACATCCTCAGCGTCACGCGCGCGCCGGCCGAGGTCGCCCCGCAGACCGCAAGCGAGGCGATCGCCATCGCTCGCCGCATCGCCGACGCGCTCGATTACGTCGGCGTCCTCGCGGTCGAACTGTTCCTTGTCGCCGCCGAGGGCCGCGAAACGCTCGTCGTCAACGAGATCGCGCCGCGCGTGCACAATTCCGGACATTGGACGATCGACGGCGCCGAGACGTCGCAGTTCGAGCAGCATGTGCGCGCGGTTTGCGGATGGCCGCTGGGATCGCCGCGCATCCGCGGGCGCGTCGAGATGCGCAATCTCGTCGGCGAGGCGGCGGCCGATTGGCGCGCGCTGCTCGCCGAGCCTGGCGCGTTCGTGCATCTTTATGGCAAGCACGAGGCGCGCGCCGGCCGCAAGATGGGCCATGTCACGCGCGCGCTCGGCCCGCTGGAGCCTTCATGACGCGCGAGCCGCCGGTCGCCGAAACGAAGCCAGACCCGAGTTTCGCCTTCGCGCTGTCGCTCGCCTCGATCGCGTTGATCGGTCCGCTGGCGGTGCACCTTTTCCTGCCGGTCATCCCCGCGGTGAAGCAGGCGCTTGACCTCACCGACGCGATGGCGCAGATGACCTTCAGCGTCTCGCTGTTCGGCATGGCGGTCGCGACGCTCGTCTACGGCGACCTGTCGGATCGGTTCGGCCGCCGCCCGGTGCTGCTCTCCGGCCTGACGCTGTTCCTGATCGGCGCAGTGCTGTCGATCCTGGCGCAATCGATCGGCCTGCTCGTCGCGGGGCGGCTCGTGCAGGCGGTCGGCGCGGGTTGCGGCGTGACGCTCGTGCGCGCCATCGCGCGCGACGCCTACGGGCCGGAGCGGCTCGTCAAGGCGATCGCCTATCTTACCATGTTCTATACGCTCGGCCCCGCGCTGGCGCCGGCGCTCGGCGGCGTGCTGATCGACGCCTACGGTTGGCGCGCGGCCTTCGTCATCCCGATCGTCGGCGGCGCGGTCATCCTCGCCGGCGCCTATCTCACGCTCTACGAGACGCGCCCGGCTGCGGCGGCCGCCGGCGGCAACCCGTTCGGCAACCTGGCGCGGCTGTTCTCGAGCCTGCGCTTCACGGCGTTCGTCTCGCAAAGCGGCTTCAACACCGGCTGTTTCTTCGTCACCGCCGCGGCGGCGAGCGTGCTGATGCGCGAGACGCTGGGGCGCGGGGCCGCCGAGTTCGGCCTCTGGTTCATGGCGTTCCCCGCCGGCTATTTCTGCGGCAATTTCGTTTCGAGCCGCGTCGGCGCCCGCGCCGCCATCGAGACGATGACGCTGTGGGGCTCGCTGCTCTCGATGGCCGCCATCGCGGGACAGGCGGCGCTGCTTCTCAGCGGCCACGTCACGCCGGCGGCGATCTTCATCCCCGGCTTCTTCATCACCTTCTCGCAGGGCGTCTCGCTGCCCTATGCGCAGACCGGCGCGATGAACGTCAACCCGCGGCTCGCCGGCACGGCGTCGGGCGTCGGCGTGTTCATGCAAAACCTGATCGGCGCCCTCGCCACGCAGTTCTATGGTCTCGTCGCGACCGGCGGCGTCGGACCGCTGGTCGCGACGGCGTCGGTCACCGGCCTCTGCGGCGTCATCGCCGGCGCCATCCCCTACGCCTTGAAGCTAGGCGAAGGCCGGGCGCGGTAGGCGCGGCGCGAGAACGAATGCGCAAGCATGAGAAAACTCGGATGACCCGTTACCTTGCATTGATCGATGGAAAGCGTGGCGCCGACGGCGCCGCCTTTCCCGATGCGCCTGGATGCGTCGCCATGGGCAAGACGGTCGACGAGACCGTGCGCAACGCCGTCAGCGCCTTGGCGGAGTGGATTGATCGCTCGCGCTCCGAAAACCTGGGCGCGCCGAAGGCCCGCTCGATTGACGAACTTCTCAGCGATCCGGAAGTCGCCGAACAGCGGGAGGCGTGAGCCGTCATGGTTTTCGTCCCTGTCGTCATCGAGAGCGGGCGACCCTTGCGCGCCGCCTTGTCGCTCGACTCCGGATTGCTCGCCGCGATCGACGAGGAAGCAGAGGCGATCGGCCTCACACGATCGGCTTTTTTGGCAAGCGCCGCGCGCGACAAGATCGGACGGAACGTCTAAGCCGCGCTAAACTGGCGCCATGTCCGCCGGGAGACCCTCGATGGCCTTCACCGTTTCGACACCGCCGACTATCGTTTCCGCGCGCGGCGCCGTCGGACGGCTCGGCGACCTGGCCCGGGCGCGCTTCTCGGGCCCTGCCCTGGTCGTCACGGACGCCGGCCTCGTCAGGCTCGGGATCGTCGAGCGGGGCCTCGCCTCGCTGCGCGCGGCGGGCGTCGAGGCCATCGTGTTCGACCAGGTAGAGACCGACCCGCCCGAGGCCTGCGTGACGGCGGCGGTCGCTGCGGCCCAGAACGCCGGCGCCGCGGGCGTCATCGGGTTGGGCGGCGGCTCCTCGCTCGACGTGGCCAAGCTCGCCGCGCTGCTCGCGCGCTCGCCACAGCCGCTCGCCGCCGCCTATGGCGTCGGCAAGGCGACCGGGGCGCGCCTGCCGCTCATCCTGGTTCCGACGACGGCCGGGACGGGCTCGGAGGCGACGGCGGTCGCGATCGTCACCACGACGGGCGCCGACAAGATGGGGACCGTGTCGCCGATCCTGTTTCCCGACGTGGCGCTGCTCGATCCCGAACTCACGCTCGGGCTGCCGCCCGCCGTGACCGCCGCGACGGGCGTCGACGCCATGGTCCACGCGATCGAGGCGTTCACGTCGACGAGCCCGAACAACAACCCGATCTCGCAAGGTCTGGCGCGCGAGGCCTTGCGTCTGCTGGGCGCCAACATCCGCCGCGCCGTGGCGCAGGGCGACGATCTCGACGCGCGGGAAGCCATGCTGAACGGCTCGCTGCTCGCCGGCATGGCCTTCGCCAACGCCTCCGTGGCGGCGATCCACGCCCTCGCCTACCCGCTCGGCGGCCACTACCACCTGCCGCACGGCTTCACCAACGCGCTCGTCATGCCGGAGGTGATGCGCTTCAACGCGCCGGCCTGCGCGCGCGCCTACGCGCGGCTCGCGCCGCTGGCGTTTCCCGACGCGCCGGCGGGGTCCGACGAGCGGGTCTGCGGCTTCTTCATCGAGGCGATGGCGGACCTCGCCGCCGACCTCGGCATCCCGCGCCGCCTGCGCGACGTGGCGATCGGCGAGAACGCGCTGTCGATGCTGGCGTCGGACGCGATGAAGCAGACGCGGCTGCTCGTCAACAACCCGCGACCGCTGACGGAAGAGGATGCGCTTGCGATCTACCGGCGGGCGTACTGATGAACGAGCGCCCCACGCCGCCCGGCCGCGACGCCTTCGCGCGCTTCTCGCCGATCGCGACGCGGTGGATGGACAACGACATCTACGGTCACGTCAACAATGTGACCTACCATTCCTTCTTCGACACGGCGGTGAACGGCTGGCTGATCGAAGCGGCGGGATTCGACCCGGCGCGCGACCCGATCGTCGGCATGGTCGCCGCCAACGCCTGCGACTATTTCGAGAGCGTGCGCTTCCCCGATCCGCTCGACGTCGGCATGGCTGTCGAGCGCATCGGCCGGACGTCCGTGCGCTACCGGCTGGGCGTCTTCCGCATCGGCGCGCCGCGCGCCGCCGCGCGCGGCCTCTTCACGCATGTCTATGTCGATCGCGCCACGCAACGGCCGGTGGATATTCCCACGCTGGTTCGCGCAAAACTCGAAACCTTATGGATCGCCTGAGGCGGCGCTGATAGGGTGCCTTATGCACGCCAGCATCGTCGCGGTCAGCCTGTCGCCCCGCCATAGCTTCAGCAAGCCGACGCGAACGTCGATCCGTCTCGTCGAAGGGCTCGGCGTCGAAGGCGACGCGCATCACGGCCGCACGACGCAGCACCGCCATCAGGCGCGGCTCAACCCGGCCGCGCCGAACCTGCGGCAGGCGCATCTCATCCATGCCGAGCTTTTCGATGAGCTCCGCGCGCGGGGCTTCGACGTCGGCCCCGGCGAGATGGGCGAGAACGTCACGACGCGGGGCGTCGATCTGCTCGCCCTGCCGTCGGGGACGCGGCTGCGGCTCGGTCGCGACGCGATCGTCGAGCTCACAGGGCTGCGTCATCCCTGCAAGTATATCGACGCGTTCCGGCCCGGTCTGCGCGCCGCCGTGATGGACACGGACGCGGATGGCGGCCTGATCCGCAAGTCGGGCGTCATGGCGGTGGTGATCGCCGGCGGCGAGGCGCGGCCGGGCGACGCCATCAGGGTGGACCTGCCGGACGGCGAGCGGCGGCCGCTGCGGCCGGTCTGAGCGGCAAGTTTTTCGCCGCGGGTTGCGTCGTCATGCTACACGCCGGTCGATCATGAGTTTCTCGCTCGAACCTCTTGCGTCGAAGACGCCGGCGAGCCTCGCTGCCGCGCCGGGCGCCTCGCTCGTCGGCCTCTCGCGGCGCGAGATCGGCGATGCGTTGCGCGCGCTCGGCCTGCCCGAGCGCGAGATCGGGATGCGCGCCGGGCAATTGTGGCATTGGATCTACCATCGCGGCGCAAGGGCCTTCGATCAGATGCTCAACGTCTCGAAGCCGCTGCGCGCGCGGCTCGCCGGTTCCTACACGCTGACGCGTCCGCAGCTCGTCGCCGAACAGGTGTCAAGCGACGGGACGCGGAAGTGGCTGTTGCGCCTGCCGCCCGTCGACGCAAGGGACAAGGGCGCCGAAATCGAGTGCGTCTACATCCCCGAGAGCGATCGCGGCACGCTCTGCGTCTCGAGCCAGGTCGGCTGCACGCTCGCCTGCTCGTTCTGCCACACCGGCACGCAGAAGCTCGTGCGCAACCTCACGGCGCGCGAGATCGTGCAGCAACTCGTCGGCGCGCGCGACCGCGTCGGCGACTTTCCCGGCCTGCCGCGCCCGGCCGACGGGCTGACGCCGTCGGGCGAGGGCGTGCGCGCGGTCTCGAACATCGTGTTCATGGGCATGGGCGAGCCGTTGTTCAATCTCGACAACGTCGCGCAGGCGATCGAAATCATGGCGGACGGCGAGGGCCTTTCGCTGTCGAAACGGCGCATCACGGTGTCCACCGCGGGCGTCGTCCCGCAGATGCGCGCGCTCGGCGCGCGCGCGGGGACGATGCTCGCCATCTCGCTGCACGCGACGCGCGACGACCTGCGCGACACGCTCGTGCCGCTCAACAAGAAATATCCGATCGCGCCATTGCTCGAAGCCTGTCGCGCCTATCCGGGCGTCTCCAATGCGCGGCGCATCACCTTCGAATACGTGATGCTGAAGGGCGTGAACGACACGCCCGCCGAGGCGCGCGACCTCGTGCGGCTGCTCAAGGGCGTGCCGGCGAAGATCAACCTCATCCCGTTCAATCCTTGGCCTGGAACGACCTATGAATGCTCGGACTGGGCGACGATCGAGAGGTTCTCCGACATCGTCTTCAACGCCGGCTACGCGAGCCCGGTGCGCACGCCGCGCGGCCGCGACATTCTCGCCGCCTGCGGGCAGTTGAAGAGCGAGACCGAGAAGACGCGCGCCCGCGCGCGGCTGATCGACGCCGACGCGCCCTAAATCAGGGCATCGCGATGTGATTCTTGACGATCACGTCGCGCCAGCGCGCGCTGTCGGCCTCGACATAGGCGCGCGCCGCGTCGGGCGTATCGAGGATCGGCGTGGCGTGCAGGTCGTCGACGATCTTCTTCGCCTGCGGCGTCTGGAACGCCTCGCGGATTGCGGCGCTCAGCGCCTCGACGACGGCGGGGGGCGTCTTCGGCGGCGCGGCGACGGCGTAGAAGGTCACCGACTGGAAGCCCGGCCAGGTTTCCGACAAGGTCGGCGTGTCCGGCAAGGCCGCCGAGCGGGTGTCGCCGCCGACGGCCAGCGCACGCAACGCCCCCGCGACGATCTGCGGGTAGGCGTCGATCAGGTTGATGAAGGCCGTGTCGATGCGGCCGCCGAGCATTTCGGGGATCATCTCGGCGACTCCCTTGTACGGCACGAGGCCGATGTCGACGCCCGCCCGGGCGTTGAAGGCTTCGCTGGTGAGATGCAGCGTGCTGCCGATCACCGCGGCGTAGTTGAGGCCGCCGGGCTTGGCTTTCGCCATCGCCACGAGATCGGCGACGCTCTTGGCGGGCGAATTCGCCGGCACGAGCAGCACGTTCGGCGTCCCCACCAGCACGGAGACATAAGCGAAGGCCGCCGGATCGTAGTTCAGCTTCGCATACAGATGCTGGTTGAGCGCGAAAGGCGACGGCGGCGCGAGGAGAAGCGTGTAGCCGTCCGGATCGGCGCGGGCGAGCAACTCGCCGGCGATGTTCATTGCGGCGCCGGGATGCGGCTCGACGAGCGCCGGCTGGCCCCATTTCGCTTGAAGCCCCTGCGCCACGAGGCGCGCGAGCAGGTCGGGCGCGCTGCCGACGGGAACGGGGATGACGAGGCGAACCGGGCGGGTCGGAAACGCCGCTTGAGCGCGCGCCGCGCCCGCCGCAAACATCAGGCCGATCGCCGCCGCGATCGCCCATCCCGCCAACGCGCGCATGCGCTCCCCCTCTTCGGCGCGACGGCCGATCCGCCGGCGTCTCGCCAAGGACGCGCGCCTGCGGCGATGATGACCCCCACGCAACGCAAAATCAACATATGCCGCCCTAGCCTCCTTTGTGTCAGTAGCGTGTGGAGCGGCGGATGGTTCAGGGCGAATGGGTCGGCAAACGCCAGGCGGCGCGCCAGCCCGTCAACATGCGCGGCGAACTCCGCCCGCTCGACGGCGGCGCGCCGCTCGAATGCCTCATCATCGACATCAGCGCGTCGGGCTGCGCCATCCGGCTCGACGGCGGCGGCGAGGTCCCCGAAGACTTCGACCTCTTTATTCCCGCGCGCGGCGAGACGAAGTTCTGCAAGGTGCGCCGCCGCGGCGCGGACAAGATCGGCGTCGCCTTCCTCAAATCGCGGCTCGACGATCCGCTGGTCGTGCAGACGCTGCTGGAACGCGTGGCGCGTCTCGAACGTGGCTACGCCGCGCTGAAAGGCGCCCCACCCCCGCCGCCGCTCGAAGTCGGCGGGGAGCGGCGCCAGGCGGACGAGCCGCGCCGCGCCGAGGACCGCGAACTCGCCGTCGCGGGACCGAGCGTCGATCAGCGGCTGCTGACGCTCGACGCCGGCCTCGAAGCCTTGCGCGGCGAGGTTGCGGCGCTGGCGGGAACGCGCGCCGCTCTGGCGGAAGAGGTGGCGGCCGCCGTCGAGCGCCAGGCGACCGACATCGCGGCTCTGATGGAAGACGTCGCCGCTCTGGACAAGAGCCTACGCGGCGCGGCGCTGGCGCGCGCGCCGGTCGCCGTCGCGGTCGATCATTCCCTCGACATCGCGAGGCTGCGGGACGAACTCGCCGAGCTTCGCCGGCGCCAGGGCGAGGCTGCGGAGACGCCGCGCGCGGATGCGCCGCCGGCGGAAGACGAGACGCTGCGCTCGTATGTCGCCGACCTCGGCGAGGCGGTCGTCGCCCTGCAGGACAGGCTGCAAGCCGGCCCCTCCTCCGCGCCGGGCGCGGACGATACGGCGCTGAGCGCCAGCGTCGCGCGGCTGCGCGACGACATCGATCTGATCCAAGCGCAAGCCGCCGGCGACCGGCTAAACGAATACGCCGATGCGATCGAGGCCCTGCGCAGCGACGTGGGACGCTTGCACGAGGCCATGCGGGCCATGAGCGAGGCGCCCCCTCAGGCCTACCCGCCCGCGCGCGAGCCCGCGCCGGCGAACGACCTCGCCGCCGAGGTCGACGACCTCCGCGGCGCGGTCAAGTCGCTCATCCTGATCGTCTCGCGCGCGCTGAACCGCGACGTGGCGGCGTAGTCAGGCCAAGGCGCGCCGGGCGCCGATCGCGGCGGCGACCGCGATGACGAGCGAGATCACGGCGTTCCAGCCGGCGAGCGACAGGCCGAGCACGCGGATCGCAACCGCGTCGCAGCGCACCACCCGCACAGTTTGAAGCTGAGTCATAAAGTCGCTCATCGAAGACGCTTTGGCCAGCGTCCCCGTGCAATCGGTCGGACCTTGCCAGAAGCCCCACTCGACGCCGGCGTGGTAGGCGCCGAAAATCGCGCTGCCGAGAAACAGCAGCGCCAGCAAAACGAAGCCGGCGCCGGCAAGCCGACGGGCGCCGCCGATGACCGCCAGCGTCGTCAGCGCGCCGAGGGGAACCCCCGCGTAATAGGCCCAGCGCTCCTTGAGGCAAAGCTCGCACGGCAGATAGCCCGCCGCCTCGAACGCCCAGGCGCCCGCGATGGTCGCAAACGCGAGGAGCGTCAGCGCGGCTCCGATCCGCAGGGGCGTCGTCGTCGTCGCCGGCCGCGTCAAGGACATCGTCATCGCATGGATCCCGTCGCTCAAAACATATGCGCCGCGAGGTAGAATCCAATGCCGATGGCGACGAAGATGGAGAGGATGAACCAGGCGAAATGCCGTTCCAGCGCCGCGCGCAGCGGCTCGCCGAAAAAGTTCAGCACGCCCGCGACGAGGAAGAACCTCGCGCCGCGCGTCAGCAGCGACAAGGCGAGGAACAGCGCGAAATTGTAGCCGAGCAAACCGCTGACGATCGTCACCAGCTTGAAGGGGATCGGCGTCAAACCCTTCACCAGGATGAACAGCCAGCCCCATTGCGCGTAAAACGCGCGCAGTTGCTCGATGCGGTCGCCATAGCCGTAAAGCCGGATGAGCCATTGGCCGAGCGTGTCGTAAAGCGCCGCGCCGATCGCGTAGCCGAGGGCGCCGCCGAGCACCGAGGCGAGCGTGCAGACGCCCGCGTAATAAAAGGCCCGGTTGCGCTTCGCCACCACCATCGGCGCTAGGATGATGTCGGGCGGGATCGGGAAGAACGAGCTTTCGGCGAAGGCGACCGCCGCCAGCGCCCAGGTCGCGCGCCGGCTCTCGGCGAGCGCGATCGTCCAACGGTAAAGCCGATTGACCATGCAGGACCGCGGATGACGGTCGCGAATCGCGGCGCGACGAGAAGGCGCGCAGGGGTAGACCGGGCCGGCAGGCGCGGCAAGCCGGTACCGCACGCGCTTGTGACAGGGCGCGCCGAACCTTGGCGCAGGCGTGGGCGTTTACCTGCGCCGGTGCTAAGTTGCACGGGGTTCAGGAGAGCGCCGTGCGCAATTATTGGTCTTACTGGTCGAACATGACGCGGATGGCGATCGACGCGCAGGCCGTCGTCGGGCTTCGCATGATGACCTTCGCCGGCGGCGGCGCCGCGGCGCAGGCCGAGGCGGTCCGCATGGTCTCCGAGAAGGTCGACGCCGCCAACCGCGCGACGTTCGACCTGATGCGCGGCGCGCCGCCGGAACGCGTTCTGCGCGGCATTCATCGAACGGTGCGCGCCAACCGCAAACGCCTGACGCCTTAAGGCTCGCGGGCCGCCAAACGGCTCCAAAAGCCCCCCGCCCCCAAACTCCCAGGGCGCGAAACGATTCGACGCGTCGCGCGCGGGCGACCGCCGCGATGTCCGGCTGCCGCCTATAATCGCAATCGCGGGTATCTGCGCCGTTCGGCGCGCTGTGCCAAAATCGGTCGACGTTAACGCGGTGTTTACCCACCCGCTCGAAAGTCGGGGACGGTGATGTTACGAACGTAGGCGCAGACCGATTCGGCGGTCGCACCGCGTTCCTGGCAGTCAAGTCTGTCTTTCCGTGTGGACGCGATATGAACAAGGCGGCTCCGTGGAGCATCAAAGGCGTTGACTTCGATGCGCGCGAAGCCGCGAAGGAGGCGGCCCGCCGCGCCGGCATGTCGCTCGGCGAATGGCTGAACGACGTCATTTCGGATCAGGCGCGCGACCTGGGCGTCGCCTTCGAAGACGTCGATGAAGACCATCGGCTCGAAGCGGTGACGGCCCGCCTCGCCACGCTTTCCGACGGCCGCAGGCCGGCGCCCCACGACGACCCCGACGAGGACGACGCGCCGCCGCGCCGAACCTCGCGGCGCGGCGATCCCTCCGACGACGAGATCTCGCGCGGCCGCCGCCGCGTTCCGGCGCCGTCGACGGTGCGTTCCCGCGACTATCGCGAAACCGCCTACGAGGCCGCCGAGCGCGAGGAGCCGCGGGCCGCCGGCGGCAGCTCCGAGGCGCTGCTCGAAACGGCGATCCGTCTTTACGAACGCGGCGCCAGCCGCAACGCGCCGTCGAGCGAGGAAACGGCGCGCTTCGCGCGTCTCGAGGCCCGTCTCGAAGCCATGGCGCGCGACCAGGAGGCGGAGCGGGCCGAGCGGTCGGAACGCTCGATGCGCGGCGTCGAACAGCGTCTTCAGCAGATCGCCGAGCGTATCGACACGCCGGCGCCGACCGCGCCCGCGCCCGCGCCCGCGCCCGCCGAGGACATGTTGCGGATCGAAGCCAAGCTCAACCGGCTGATCGATTCGCTGAGCCGCGCCCCGGCCGTCCCGCCTGCCGCCGCGCCCATCGCGCCCCCCGCCGCGCCCATCGCGCCCCCGCAACCGCCGCATCCCGTCGCTGCGCCCATCTCGCCCCGGCCCGCGCCGCGTTCCGCACGCGCGCCCGTCGCTTCCATCGACGAGGCGGTCGCGCAAATTCAGCAGCGCCAGCGCGATCTTGCGGGAGGACCGCGCGCGCGCCGCGCCGCGCAACGCCGCGACATGGGATGGGAGACGCCCACGTCCGCCGCGCCGCCGGCGTTCGACGTGGCGACCCTGCGGCGCGAACTGTCGGCGATCCATCAGCGCCTCGACGCCACCCATCGCGCGGTCGTCTCGCGCCTCGACGAGCCGCAGGCCGCCGAGCGCGCGCCCTCGAAGGAATTCGACGCGCTGCGCCAGCGCATCGAGGACATGTCGGCCTCGCTCGGCGCGCTGGCGCCGCGCGAGTCGGTGACGTCGATCGAAACGGCGATCCGGGGTCTTGACCGGCGCGTCGAGGATTCGCTCGGCGACGGCCCGCGTCAGGCTCTGCTGCAGCCGATCGAAAGCCTCGCCGGGGACCTGCGCCGCGGGCTTGCCGGCGTCGCGTCGAACGAAGGCGTCGAAAAGATGGAGCGGGCGATCCGCGACCTCGAAGTCCGCATCGAGCAGGGCCGCGACGGTCTCGTCGATACGCGGGCGCTCGACGACATCCAGGCGCAGACCCGCGACATTCGCGATCTTTTGCAGCGCGCCGCCGCAAAACCCGCGCCGACCGAAAGCCTCGAGCGTCAACTCGCGCGGTTGACCGACCGTCTCGACCGCATGGGCCGCACCGGCGATCCGGACGCGCCCGCCATGCCGGCGTCCCCGTTCCAGCCCGACGTGATCGAACTGCTGGCGACGCGCATCGACGACCTCGGCCGCAAGATCGACGACGCGGTGTCGCAATCGGGCGCCGACCAGCTCGACGTCATCGCCCATCGCATCGACGAGGTGCGCGACTCGCTCGCGGCGCGCGCCGAGGCGGTGGTGTCGGCGGTCGACACCAGCGCGCTCGAATCGATGATGCGGGACATCGCCCGCAAGCTCGAGCGGCCCGCGGCGCCCGCCGCCGCGACGAGCGCCGCCGACACGGCGCGGCTCGAAGACATGCTGCGCGCCATGGGCGCGCGCGCCGAACAGGCGAGCGACGGCGGCGGCCAGAAGGTCGTCGAGCAATTGCGCGACGAGGTGGCGCGCCTCGCCGATGTTGTCGAGACCGGCGACAAGGCCAAGGATTTCTCCGCGCTCGACGACATCCGTCGCGAGATGAGCCGCCTGTCGAGCCTCGCCGCGTCCTCCCAGCCGGGATCGGGCGAGGGCGCGATCGCCGACCTGCGGACGCAGATCGACGCGCTCGCCCGGCGTTTCGACCGGGTCGACGAAAGCGCTCGCGCGCTCGGCTCGCTGGAGACCGCGATCGGCGATCTCACGCATCGCATCGACGACGCGCGAATGTTCGCCTCCGACGCGGCGGAAGCCGCTGCCCGCGAAGCGGCGCGGCTGACGCTCGACGAGGTCTTGGACCGGCTGCCCGCCGGCGGCGCGCCGCCCGCGGCGCTGACGCACGAACTCGCCGACCTTCGCGCCAAGCAGGACACCATCGACCGGCGCACCCATTCGACGCTGACGGCGGTGCACGAAACGCTGGAAAAGGTCGTCGACCGCATCGCGGTGTTGGAGGAAGAGATCGGCGATGCGCGCGGCGGCCTGCTCGCGGCCGGCGATGCGCCGGTTTTCGCGCCGGCCAGCCCCGTTTCGACGCTGGGCGCGTCGCCCGCGCCGCCTCCCGTCGCGCCGCCGGAGCCGGCCTTCAAACGCGGCTTCGACGAACTGATCGAACCGGGCGCGGGCTTTACCCGCGACCCGGAACCCGACGCCCCAACGGCGAAGCCCTCCGAGGCGCGCCGCCTGCTCGACGCCGCCCGACGGGCCGCGCAAGCCAACGCCAGCCATTTCACGCCGCGCGCGCCGGCCAAGGAAACCGCCCCCGACAAATCGAAGAAGAACGAGGCGCGCGCGAGCGAAAAGGCCAAGCTCGATCGCGTCTACGCCGACGTGGCGGCGAAAGCCCAGGCCGCCCGCGACGCCTGGGCCGGCGGGAGCGAGGCCGGGACGGAAGGCGGCGGCCCGCTGACCCGCGTCACCGGCTTCATCGTCGATCGCAAATATCCGCTGATGGTCGCGGCGATCTCCGCGATCGTTCTGTTCGGCTCGTGGCAGCTCCTCGCCAAGCGCGTCTTCGGATCGCACGCCGAGGCCGTCGACGTGACGGGCGCCGCGCCGCAGTCCCTCGCGCGCCCGGCGGCGACCGCAAAACTCGCCGCGCCCGCGAAGCGCGAGGAGTCCCTTCTCGACCCTTCGATCCCGTCGGCCGCGTCCGGCGGGGCCGCCCAGCCCCCCGCGCCGCCGGCGTCCGCCAAACCGCCCGTCGATCCCGCGCCAACGGCCTCGATCGGCCAGACGGCCTTCGGCGGCGGCCTCGGCCTTCAGGCCGCCGCCGCCAAGGGCGACGCCGCGGCGCAGTACGAACTCGGATCGCGCTACGCCGATGGACGCACCGTCGTCCGCAACGCCAATACGGCCTTCGACTGGCTGATGAAGGCGGCGAAGCAGAATCTCGCGCCGGCGCAATACCGCGTGGGTTCGTTCTACGAGCGCGGCACGGCCGGCGAGCGCGACCTTGCCAAGGCGCGCGAATGGTACCAGCGCGCCGCCGCCGCCGGCAACGTGCGCGCCATGCACAACATGGCGGTGCTGAGCGCGGAAGGCGTCGACGGCAAGCCCGATTACGCCACGGCCGCAGCCTGGTTCCGGCAGGCGGCCGATCACGGCGTGCGCGACAGCCAGTACAATCTCGCGATCCTCTATGCGCGCGGCCTCGGCATCGAACAGGATCTGCCGCTCTCCTGGGCCTGGTTCGCGATCGCCGCCGCGCAGGGCGACGCCGACGCGGCGAAGAAGCAGCAGGATGTCGGCGGCCGGCTCGACTCGAAGCAGATGGACCTGGCGAAAGCCTATGTCGCCGGCTTCAAGGCCAAGCCCGACGAGCGATCCGCCAACGAGGCGCCGCAGCCGCCCGGCGGCTGGGACCCGATCGGGATCGACACGCAGAAGGCGCCGAGCGCCGGCGGCGCGAAGAGCAAGGCGAAGGTGACGGCGCTATAGGCGCTATGGAACGTCCAACGGCCATACTTTCATAACCACGCATCGAAGCAGCGGACACGCCAGCAGCGAATGACGCGAAATCGCAACCGTTTCGATGTCTAGAACGATCAGCGCTGTGTTGGCCGGATTTTTTGGGAGTTCCACGTGCGAACCTCGTGTCCGCAAGTTGGGCCTTGCGCCATGATTGATGTCGCCTTCCATATTGAGCGACGCGCCGGGGGGCGAGATGGTTCCAACGCTTGACGGCGCGCGGCGGGAACGCGTGGCGCAACACTGGCGTCTCGACGCGGATCGGCGTTCCGCCGCGGCGCGCGCTTCCGTTGGCGGGGCGGCCGGGGCGACGGACGTTCGCGGCACCGAGTACGGACCGAGTGCGCCGGGTGGCGCATGAAGCGCGAAACGGTCGGGCTCGTCGCGTTCGCGGGCCTCGCGCTGATCGGCTTTCTATTCGTAAAGGGTGTTTGGCTGCCCGCGGCGATCAGCCCGGTGGCTTCGGTCCGGGTCGATGAGGGTTATTACTATCGATACACCGCGTCCTACACGGTCAAAGAGACCGGCGAGATCTTGGACGTCAACGTCGTCGTCCCCTGCCGCTTCAAGGTGACGCAATACAAGGGCGGCGGGTCGTCGCGCGACCCGCTGATCGGGGCCGATTGGTTCGATCAGCCGTACGCCAACATAGCCTATAAATTCACGCGGGACGGTCATGTCCTGCTGATCGGGGCGCCGGGCGCCTGCGTCACGCGATACGTCTCGCCCACTGCCGGCCCCGATCACAATCTGTTGCTGCGAGCTTACTGGTTCGACGATGCGGATCTACGTTTCGGCTGGATGTACGCCAGCGCCGACGCCTACCAATCGCCGAGGGCGAAGATCGAGTTTCATGGGGCCAACATCCAGCGGGCATCGGCCGACGATTATGCCGCCTGGCGCCGGGCGATCAACGTCGGCTTCGTCCCGCATGGCAGCATCCAGCATTCGTTTGGCTTCAAGCGGGGTGAAACCGGAACTGCGGAACAGCAGGCGTTCCGACCCGACGGCTTTCATTATGTCCCTTTTTATTGTCACGGCGTCAGCCGGCTTCCACTGTCGCCACGCATGCGCGGCGTTGCGGCGCGCTATTGGCCGAAGGGCCATCCAAAGTATTGGGACATCGCGAGTCTGCCGGATAGCGGTCGCAAGGACATTTATAATGAGTTAAATCGTCACGACGCCATTGAGGGCGATCACTCGCTCGACGCTTATGATTATTATCTCGAGCGCTCCGCCGCCATCGTCCCGGTCTCTGGCTTCGATTTTTCGTTCATCGCACATACCTATCTGCCGGCTCCCTATTATCCCATCACCTCCGTCCCGACCTCGGCGGCGCGCGCCTGATCGTGAAGACGATTTCGAGATGGGGGTGCGCCGATAACCCCAGTTCAATCATCGAGGATGACCGGTTCATCATCCGCTGGATCAGGGCCAACATCGGCCTTTCGGAGTAGATCAGATGGCTGAGATCTCCGCCTACGCGGCGCTTTCCGAACAGGTGTACCGCCGCAACGCCGCGGACCAACCCTTGGCCGACCAATATCTCGGGTTCGGAGACAAACTCACGACGGTCGATGTTCTAGGTTCGTCAGCCAATTACACGCACGATGCCAGCGGCTTCTATTACTCGGGCGCCGATCACGACAACGGCTTCGTCGCCCGCGTCATCGATGACAACGAGGACAATTTCGTCATCGCCTTCCGCGGCACGGACACGGGCGCGTTCACGACGACGGATACGCTTGCCGCAGTCTACAACTACGCTCTGGAAAATCGCGGGAGCCTGGCGGGCGCGCAACCCGCTCTCGGCGATCCCCGAAAGATCGACAGCGGCGACATGCAGGCCAACTTGAGCGCAAGCTCCGGCTTGGCGTCACGTCGCGACCCGTCTTCAGCCGGTGGCGCCGGGAAGCGCCTCTCGCACGGCGGTCAGGTAGGCCGCCAAGGTGGCGTCCAGCCGGTCGTGCATGACCGTCTGAAACGCTTGCAAATCCTCGCCGAGCGAGCCGCGCTCCAGCGCGTCGAGATAGGTCCTGCGGTCCTCCGGACGAACCGCGATCGGCGGGTAGCCGCCCCGGATCAACATCACGTTCATCAAGAGGCGCGCGGTGCGTCCGTTGCCGTCGCCGAACGGATGGATGGCCGTCAGTCGAAAATGCGCTTCGAAAGCCGCCGCCGGATCGCAAGGCGCGGCCTCCAGCCACGACCCGAATTCGGCCATGAGCTGAGGAATCTTGGCCGGGTTCGGGAAGATCACGGGCGAACCGGCGATGCGTCGTGGAAGCTCGCTGTAGACGCCGGCGAGCCCCGGTTGGCTGCGCGCCACGATGCGCCGGTGCAATTCGCAGACGGTGGGTTCGCCCAGCGGCTTCGATGACGAAGCCAGAGCGCGCATCCACTGCACGGCGTCGTAATGGTCGACCGCTTCGAGATGATCGCGAAGCGGTTTGCCGCCGACGGTAATTCCGTGCTCGATGAGTTCGGCGGTCTCGCGATAGGTGAGCGTGTTTCCTTCGATCGCGTTGGACGTGTACGTGAGTTCGACGTCATAGTGCTTCTGGAGCTGCGCCAGAACGGCGGTCGACAGCAGGCGCAGCCTGTCAAGCTCGCCCTTGTTTTCCGCGATCCGGTCAAGAAGTTCGCTCATGCTTTCTTCTAGCACGAGGTTGACGAGTCGACATCGCGTAAGCGCCGCTCCGGCGCCATCGCCGCGGCTTCAGTCGGCGGCGCAGCGCGACAGCGGCACGCGGTAGATGCGGTCGCGGCCCAGCGCATAGGCGCGGGCGGCGCCCTCGAACAGCGACGCGAAGGCGACGTCGAGGATGTTCAGCCCCCCGGCGTAGGCGCCGAAGGCCGGCATGACGCAGCGCGCCCCATCGGCGACGAAGCAGCGCCGCCGCGTCGAGCCGGCCGCCGACCAGACCCGCGCCACCGGATGCAGGTGCCCGGCGATCTCGCCCGCGACCGGCGTCGGCGAGGGCTCGTGGCGCAGCGTCAGCGGACCGAGGCATAGGGAAGGCAAAGCCGTTCCTCCGACGCCTTCGGGAGGGTCGGGATCGTGGTTGCCGGCGATCCAGATCCAATCGCGCCCGGCGGTCAGCGCGCGCAGGCCGACGCGATCGATCGCCGCCATGCGCTCGCCGGCGCGCCGGTCGTGGAAGGAATCGCCCAGCGCCACCACGACGCGCGGCCGATACCGGGCGACGGCAAGGGCGAGCCGCGCCAGAGTCGCGGCCGTGTCGTAAGGCGGCAGCATGATGCGGCGCGCCGCATGCGCCGAGCCTTTTTCCAGGTGCAGATCGGCGACGACCAGCGCGCGCTCGGCCGCGATCCACAGGGCGCCGGCGGCGTCGGGCTCCAGGCTGCCGCCGGCGATCTCGAAGCCCGAGGTGTGCGCCGCCGCGACGTCGACCTGTTCAGCTCTCTGCATCCGCACCCGCGCGCGCGCCCATCGCCTCTTCGACCAGCGTGCTCGCGGCGTCGGCGAGAATCACGTCTTGCGCTTCGCCATAGACCGGCTCGCGTCCGATTTCCAGCAGCACGGGCACGGCGAGCGGCGAGACGCGGTCGAGCGGCTGGTGCGTCACCCGGCCCTCGACGCGCGCCAGCATGTCGGCCAGGCGCGCGAGGTCGAGCAAGCCGGTCATGGCGTCCTCGCGCGCCGCGCGCAACAGGATGTGGTCGGGCTGATGCCGCCGCAGCACGTCGTAGATGAGGTCGGTCGAGACCGTCACCTGCCGCCCGGTCTTCTCCTTGCCGGGAAAGCGCCGCTCGATCAGCCCCGAGATAATCGCGCAGGAGCGGAAGGTGCGCTTCATCAGCGCAGATTCGTCGAGCCATTCTTCGAGGTCGTCGCCGAGCATGTCGCGCGCGAAGAGATCGCTGACGACGGCGTGGCTCCCGGCGCCGGCGCCCACGTCGGCGAACGACCAGACTGCGAGCGCGTATTCGTTGGCGACGAAGCCCTGCGGCCGCAGCCCCATGCGCTCCATGCGCCGCGTCAACAACATGCCGAGCGTCTGGTGCGCGAGCCGTCCCTCGAACGGATAGCAGACGAGAAAGGACCGCCCGCCGCGCGGAAACGTCTCGACGAGCAGGCGGTCGGGCGGCGGCACGACCGACTTCTCGCGCTGCAGGCCGAGCCATTCGGCGACCTGCTCGGGCAGGTTCGCCCATTGATCGGGCGAGGAGATCAGCGCGCGCACCCGCGCCGCAAGATACGTTGACAGCGGGAACTTGCCGCCGGCGTAGGAGGGCACTTTCGGCGCGTCGGACTTGGCGCGCGCCACATGCGCCTCGTTCTCGACGATGCCGACGAGGGACAGGATTTCCCCGCCGAACAGGAACGTGTCGCCGGGCGCGAGCATCTCCAGAAAGTACTCCTCGATCTCGCCGAGCAGGCGGCCGCCGCGCGTCAAGCGCCCCGTATAGGCCGGCCGCGGCGCCGCGCCCGGCGCGAGCCTCGCCGGCTGATACAATTGGCCGGCGACGCGCTGCGGCCTCGCCGCGGCCGGCGGCGCGAGCGCGCGGGTGAGCCGCACCTTCAGCATGTCGGCCTCGACGATCGTTCCGACGTTCATGCGGTAGGCTTGCGCCACCTTGGGATGAGCGACGCGCCAGCGCCCGTCCTGCATGCGCTTGATCTTGGCGAAGCGGTCGTAGGTGGCGAGCGCGTAGCCGCCGGTCGCGACGAAGGCGAGCGCCTGGTCGAACAGATCGCGCGTCACCCGCGCGTAGGGCTGCGCCGAGGCCACCTCCTCGAACAGCGCGTCGGCGTCGAGCGGCCCGGAACAGGCCATGCCGAGAATGTGCTGGCAGAGCACGTCGAGACCGCCGACGCGCGCGACCTGCGTGTCCTGCGCGCCGACCGATGCGGCGTCGATCGCGGCGCGGCATTCCAGGACCTCGAAGCGGTTCGCCGGCACGAGCACCGCGCACGAGGGCTCGTCGAGCCGGTGGTTGGCGCGGCCGATCCGCTGCGTCAGCCGGCTCGCGCCCTTCGGCGCGCCGACGTTGACGACGAGGTCGACATCGCCCCAATCGATGCCGAGATCGAGCGTCGAGGTGCAGACGACCGCGCGCAGCTTGCCCTCGACCATCGCGGCCTCGACGCGGCGGCGCTGGCCGGCGTCGAGCGAGCCGTGGTGGAGGGCGATGGCGAGGCCGTCCTCGTTGACATGCCACAGTTGCTGGAAGACCGCCTCGGCCTGGGCGCGCGTGTTGACGAAGACGAGCGTCGTCTTGGCGCCCCTGATGCGCTCGTAGATTTCGCCGATTGCGTGGCTGGCGCTGTGACCCGCCCAGGGCAGGCGCTCGCGGGTGTCGAGCATGACGAGGTCGGCGGCGGCGCCCGGCGGCGCGACGACGAGCGCGGCCGGCGGCCCGTCGCGGGCGACGAGCCAGCGGCGCAGATCATCGGGATCGGCGACGGTCGCCGACAGGCCGACGGCGGTCAGGCCGGGCGCCAGGCTCCGCAGCCGCGCGAGGTCGAGCGCGAGGAGATCGCCGCGCTTGGAGGCGACGATCGCGTGCAACTCGTCGAGCACGACGCTCTTCAGCGTGGCGAACAGGTGTTTGGCGTCCGCCGTGGCGAGCAGCAGGGCGAGCTGCTCGGGCGTCGTCAGCAGCGCGTCGGGCGGGTCGCGGCGTTGGCGCTGGCGCTTGGAGGCCGGCGTATCGCCGGTGCGCGTCTCGACGCGGATGTCGAGCCCCATATCGGCGATCGGACGCTCGAGGTTGCGCGCGACATCGCCCGCGAGGGCCTTCAACGGCGAAATGTAGAGCGTGCGCAGGCCCGCGCCGCGCGCGCGGCGGGGCCGGTCCGCCAGATCGGTCAGGGTGGGCAGGAAGCCCGCCAGCGTCTTGCCCGCGCCGGTCGGCGCGATGAGCAGGACGCTTTCGCCGGCGCGAGCATGGGCGAGCAGCGCGAGTTGATGCGCCCGCGGCGCCCAGCCGCGCGCGGCGAACCATTCGCGGAACGGCTTGGCGAGCGTCGGGGGAGGCAGGCGCGTCACGCGGCGACGTTAAGGCCGCGTCAGGACCGCGACCAGCCCCTCGACGTCGGCGCCGGCGTCGCGCCGCGTCGAGGCGCGCTCCAGCACGGGAACGCTCCAGCCGCCGGCGGCCGCGAGGCGGCGCAGGTAAGCCGGCGCGTGGGCGAATCGCAGGTCGTCGCCGACGCGCCAATCGCCCGCCTCGCTGCATTGCGTGGTGAACGCGAAGACGCCGCCTCGCGCCAAGGCGCGGGCGCAGGCGGCGAAGATCGCCGCGAGATCGCCCACATAGACGAACACGTCGGCGGCGACGGCGAGATCGGCGGCGCCGGGCGGCTCGTCCGCGAGGAAGGCCGCCAGGTCGCCGGCGACAAGCCGCGCGTAAAGCCCGGTCGCCTGCGCGCGCGCGAGCATCGCCGGCGACAGATCGACGCCGTTCATTTGCGCGACCTGCGGCGCGAAAGCGCGGCCGGCGAGACCCGTGCCGCAGCCAAGATCGAGCATGCGCGCGAAGCGGCCCGGCCGGACGCGCTCGACCGCCGCGCGCAAGCGCGCGGGCGCGCTGTAGCCGAGCGTCTGGGTGAGATGCGCGTCGAAGCGCGGCGCATATTGGTCGAAGAGGCTGCGAACGTAGGGCTCCCCGGCGCGCGCCGGCGGCGGGATCGCGCCCGTCGCCGCCAGGCGCAGCTTGACGCCGAGGGCGCCCCCCACGTCGAGCGCATCGGCCTGCGCGAACGCCGCGCGCGCCGCCTCGTCAAGGCCGAGCTTTCGCCGCGCCTCGCCGAGCGCCAGCCAACCCGCGGCCCAGCCGGGCGCCCGTTCGAGGCATTGTTCAAAGAGGTCGGCCGCGCCCGCGACATCGCCTTCGGAGAGCGCCGCCGCGGCCCAGGCGAATCGCCGGTCGGCGAGAAGGTCGCCGGACGACCCTGGCTCCCGAGCCGCGGTCAAGCCTTCGTCCTGGATTTTCACGATTTCGTGATCGCGCAACAAAACGCGCGGCGGCGCGTAGTCAGGCCGAACGCCGTCGCATCTGCGGCGCGCGGGATGTCACTGAGGCCTCTCATCAGCCTCTTTGATCATAGGGCGGCCGAGGAGGCCAACATGGTTCGCAACGCCAAGTCCGGACGCAACGATCTGCTGAACTACCTCGTCGCCGGCGCTGCGGTCCTGGCGATCGGCGTCGGCACCGCCACGGCGGCGATTTCGGTCGGCGGCGAACAGGCGGGCTCGAACCCTGCGGCGCGGCCTCTCACGATCGCTCGCGGCGCGGTCGTTACGCCGGCCTACGGACCGGAAGACGAAGATTGCGTGCGCGTCGCGCGCCGGGCGATCGGCCTGGACGGAAAGTTTCATATGGAGCGCACCGTCGAGTGCATCGAATAAAGCTTCGTCAGCCAGGCCCCCCAAGCTGACGATCACGGCCCGGAGCGGATGACCCCCTGCTCCGGGCCTTTTCATGTCTAAAGCGCTCTACTCTGCGGCGATGCGCCGCGCGAGCCGCCATTGCGACAGCAACGCGCGAAGGGCGGCGGGTTTCAACGGCTTGTTGAGCACGCGCACCTCCAGGCCCTGCGCCTGTTCGCGAATTTCCGGCGTCCGATCGGCGGTCAGCAGCACGGCGGGCGTGTCGGAGCCGAGATCGGCGCGCAGGCTGGCGATCGCCTGAACGCCGTTTTCGCCGTCGAGATGGTAATCCGCGACGATGGCGTTGGGCGGCGGCCCGAAGCCGCCGAGACGCTCGCGCGCCTCGCGCAAGCCAATCGCGGTGATCACCTCGCATCCCCACCCCGACAGCAACGCGCTCATGCCTTCGAGAATCCGCGGATCGTTGTCGATGGCGATGACGCGCAAGCCCGCCAGCGAGGCGCGCAGGGCGGCGCCGGCGCGACGGTCGCGGCTGCGCGACGGCGCGACCGCGAGCGGGGCGGCCACGGAGAAGCTCGATCCCCGCCCCGGCGCGGAGCGCAGCCGGATCGGATGGTTGAGCACGTCGCTGATGCGGTCGACGATCGACAGGCCGAGCCCGATGCCGGGCGCCACGCCGGCGGCGTTCGGCAGGCGCTCGAACTCGCGGAACACCGTCGCCTGTTTGTCGGCGGGGATGCCGAGCCCGGTGTCGTGCACCTCGATCGCAAGCTGTTCGCCTCGCCGCCGGCACCCGACCAGGATGCGGCCGGAGGGCGTGTATTTCGTCGCGTTGCCGATGAGGTTCTGCAGCACGCGGCGCAGCAGGCGGCGATCCGAACGCACCCCGAGCGAGCAGGGCATGAAGACGATGGAGAGCCCTTTCTCGCGCGCGATCGGCTCGAACTCGATGCGCAACTGATCGAGGATCTCGTCGATGCGAAAGGTCGAGATCTCGACCTTCATCGCGCGCGCGTCGAGGCGCGAGATTTCAAGCAGCGCCGTCAGGATATCCTCGACCGATTCGAGCGACGCGTCGAGGTTGCGCGCAAGGTTGAACTCGGGCGTCGCCGCCGCGCCGCCGCCGATGCGCTCGACGAGGCTCGTCGCATAAAGGCGCGCGGCGTTGAGAGGCTGGAGAATGTCATGGCTCGCCGCCGCGAGGAAACGCGTCTTCGACAGGTTGGCGTCGTCGGCTTCGGACTTGGCGCGGGCGAGTTCAGCGTTGAGGCGCAGGAGCTCCTCCGTGCGCTCGCGCACGCGCTGCTCCAGCGTCTCGTTGGTCGCGGCGAGTTCTTCTTCCTCCTCGGCCGTCTCGGTGATGTCCGTGTAGGTCGTAACAAGACCGCCGTCGGGCATGCGCGCGGAGCGGATTTCGATGACGGCGCCGCTGTGATGAAGACGCACGCGCGACGGCTCGCCGATGTTGCGCAGGCGCTCGGACCGGGCGGCGGCGAGCGCGCGCGGGTCGCCCGCCCCGTAGACGCCGCGCTCGGCGTTGAACAGAATAATCTCGTCCATGCCGACGCCGCCGCGCAGCCGGTCCTGCGGCAGATCGAAGAGATCGCGGAACTCGCGGTTCCAGCAGATCAGCCGCATGTCCCGGTCAAGCACGGTGACGCCCTGCCGCGCGAAATCGAGCGCCTGCTGAAGCATGTCGCGATTGTATTGCAGCGCCATCGAAGCGCCGTCGACGAGCCGGAACGCCGCTTCGCGCGAGACCGTCTGCCGGCGCAGCAGGAGCGAGAGGGCGAGGCGCGCCGACGCCGCGCCGATGGCCGAGGCGAGCTGCTGCTCGGCGAAGCGGAAGAGGTGCACATCCGCTTCGAGGTCGGGCGCGCGGGCAAGCCCGTGCGAGGCGAGGAAGGCGTCGAAGGCGCGGCGCGCGGGGTCGGCGCCGAGATAGAGCGCCACCGTCGTCTCGATATCGGCCGCCGTCACCGGCGCGCGCCAGGACGGCCCGATTTCGCCGAGGGCGCCGCGCGGCCCCACGAACTCGTCGGCCTGCGCCTGCTCGATCGGCGTGGCGCGCCGCGTCAGCGACAAGGCGACATAGGCCAGGATGTTGACGGCGAGGCTGATCACGACGCCATGCGCCAGCGGCGTCATCGAGAGCCCGAGCATCGCGCCCGGCCGCAGCCAGGCGAGGCCGAAAGGCTCCCGGTCGACGACCCACCGGATCGTCTGCGAGGAGGCCGCGAGCGTCGGCAGAAACAGCGTGTAGGCCCAGGCGAAGAGACCGGCGGCGAGGCCGCCCAAGGCGCCGCGCGCATTGCCGCCCCGCCAGACGAGGCCGCCTAGAAACGCCGGGGCGATCTGCGCGATCGCGGCGAAGGACACAAGGCCGATCGACACGATCCCGACATTCATCGAGGCGCGCAAATACGCATAGGCCAGCGCCAGCATCAGCACGATCGCCGCGCGGCGCACCTGCAGAATGACCGCGCCCGGCCGCTCGGCGATCGGCCGCGCGCCGCCCCCGCGCAGCAGGAGCGGCATGACGAGGTCGTTGGAGACCATGATCGAGAGCGCGACGCATTCCATGATGACCATCGCCGTCGCGCCCGAGAGGCCGCCGAGCATGGCGATCAGCGCGACGACCGGCTCGTGCGCGTGCAGAGGCAGCGCGAGCACGGTCATGTCGCGATTGATCGACCCGTCGGGAAAGATCAACCGTCCGGCGAGCGCCAGCGGAATGACGAAGAGGTTGATCGCGACGAGGTAAAGCGGGAACACCCATGCGGCGGCGCGGACATCGCGCTCGTCGCGATTTTCGACGATCGTGACATGGAACTGGCGCGGCAGGAGCAACACGCAGCTTGCCGCCAAAAGGCCGTTCACCGCCCAGAAGGAGAGATCGGGCGGCGCGGCGAAGGGCCGCCAGACGTCGGGACGCGCGGCGGCGCGCAGCGCCAGATCGCCAAGCCCGTCGAACAGGCCCCAGACGACGTAGGCGCCAACGGCGAGGAAGGCGGCGAGCTTGACGAGCGATTCGACGGCGATGGCGAAGACGAGCCCGTCTTGATGCTCGGCCGCCTCGACGCGGCGAGTGCCGAAGGCCATGGCGAAACCGGCGAGCACGATGGCGACGCCGACCGGCGTGTTCATCGCCGAGGGGGTGTCGGCGAAGCCCTGCCCGCTCGCCGAGGCGTCGATCAAGGTCGTCAGCGCCTGGGAGATGGCTTTGAGCTGCAACGCGATGTAGGGCACGACGCCGACCAGCGCGATGATCGCCACGAGGGCGGCGACACGGCCGGACTTGCCGTAGCGCGCAGCGACGAAATCGCCGACCGAGGTGACGTTCTGCGCGTGGCCGAGACGCGCGATGCGCGCCACCAGCGGATAGAACAGGCCGATCACCAGAATGGGCGCGAGATACGTCGGCAGGAAATCGAAGCCGTGCGATGAGGCGAGCCCGACCGAGCCGAAGAACGTCCAGGACGTGCAATAGACGGCGAGCGTCAGCGCATGGATGAACGGTCGCGCTCGGCCCGTCGCAAAGCGCCGCCCCGCCGTGTCGCCATAATGCGCGACGGCGAAGAGGGCGCAGAGGTAGAGCAGCGCGGTCAGCACCGCGACCCAGTCGGCGATCATGTCGAGGCCCGCATGGCGAGGATCGTTCTAGCATGGAACGTCGGCCGCGGTCGTTGCCACCCCCGACCCCCTCGGCTAACCTTGAATCGCCTTTGCTTGGTTCGACTCGTCGGGGGAAGCTGCGGAATGCTGAAGGAGTTTCGAGAGTTCGCCCTCAAGGGCAATGTCGTCGACCTCGCCGTCGGCGTGATCATCGGCGCGGCCTTCGGCAAGATCGTCGATTCGCTCGTCAACGACATCATCATGCCGGCCATCGGCGCGATCACCGGCGGTCTCGACTTCTCCAACTATTTCATCGGCCTCTCGCGCGCGGTGAACGCGCCGGCCTTGGCCGACGCCAAGAAGCAGGGCGCGGTGCTCGCCTATGGCAGTTTTCTGACCGTGGTGGTGAATTTCCTGATCGTGGCGGCAGTGCTCTTCATCGCCGTACGCGCGATCAACAAGCTCAAGCGGCATGAGGCGACCGCGCCGGCCGCGCCGCCGCCCCCGCCGCGCTCGGAAGTTCTGCTCGAGCAGATTCGCGACGCACTCGTCGCGAAGCAGCCCTGACGGGCCGATTATTCCGCCGCCCGCTTCATCTCGGGATAGGTGCAATGGTCGAGGCCGGGCGCGGCGCGGCGCAGCGGGACGATCTCCGCCTCGACGAAAGGCAGCTTCAGCGTCGTCCAAACGTCCGCCATCGCCTCGACGAGATCGGCGATCTGGGCGTCGGTGTGGCGGGGCGTCGGCGTGATGCGCAGCCGTTCCGCGCCCTTGGCTACGGTCGGGTAGTTGATCGGCTGGATGTAGATCGCGTGACGCTCCAAAAGAAGGTCGCTCGCCTTCTTGCAGAGGTCCGCGTCGCCGACCATCACGGGAACGATGTGCGACGGATTGGCCATGACCGGCAGGCCTGCGGCCGACAGCGCGTGCTTGGTCAGCGCCGCCTGCCTCTGATGCCGCTCCCGCTCCACATCCGACGTCTTGAGGTGGCGGACGGCGGCGCACGCGCCGGCCGCGACCGTCGGCGGCAGAGTGGTGGTGAAGATGAACGAGGGCGCGAACGAGCGCACCGCGTCGACGATCGGCTCGTCCGCGGCGATATAGCCGCCGAGCGTCCCGAACCCCTTGGCGAGCGTGCCCTCGATGATGTCGATCAGGTCCATCACGCCTTCGCGCTCGCAGATGCCGCCGCCGCGCGGGCCGTACATGCCGACGGCGTGGACCTCGTCGACATAGGTCAGCGCGTTGTAGCGCTTGGCGAGCCGCGCGATGGCGGCGACCGGCGCAATGTCGCCGTCCATCGAGTAGAGGCTCTCGAAGACGACGAGCTTGGCGCGATCCTCGCCCGCAGCGCGCAGCAGGCGCTCGAGGTGGTCGAGGTCGTTGTGGCGAAAGACCAGCTTTTCGCAGCCCGACCGGCGCACGCCCTCGATCATCGAATTGTGGTTCTGCGCGTCAGACAGGATGAGGCAGTTCGGCAGGAGTTGCGCGACCGTTGAGATGGTCGCGAGATTGGACACCCAGCCGGAGGTGAAGGCCAGCGCCGCCGGCTTGTTGTGCAGATCGGCGAGTTCGGCCTCGAGTTCGACGATCGGATGGTGCGTGCCGGAAATGTTGCGCGTGCCGCCGGCGCCCGCGCCATGCCGCTGCGCGGCGGCGACCACCGCCTCGATCACGGCGTCATGGCCGCCCATCGTCAGGTAGTCGTTGGAGCACCAGATCGCGACTTCGCGCGGAGCCGATTGGGGGCCGCCCGGACGCCAGAGCGCGTAGGGAAAGCGCCGCGCGTCGCGTTCCAAATTGGCGAACACCCGATAGCGCTGCTCGGTCCTCAGGCCTTCCAGGGTGTTATCGAAAAACGCGCGGTAATCCATTGAACATTCCCTGCGCCCTTAAGGGCTTGACGCGTGGCGGCTTTGTTTAGGCCGTCTCTAAAAAGCATATACGCGGCTTTCCGTCGACTTGCGAGGCGACCTTTGGTCTCATCCGCCCCGCCCGGCCGATCCGCCGCCGCGAAACGTGCTTATGCGTTCAACGCAACCCAGCTATCAGTTAGGCGATGATCCCTCTGTTGGAAGCATGTTTTCGGCCGTGTTCCACCGGCCCCGCGATGCCTATGCTCGCGAACGGACGCATTTTCGCGACCCGCCAATGCGGCGAGAGCGTGACAAACTTGACGAATCCGCGGCAGGCGCCCAACATTCGAGCTTCAACTTCGCTCCTTCAAGTTGGTTCGCGGCGTATTGCGAGGCGGTATGGAAAAGATTCTCGAATCGATCGTGCGCGGCGCGGTGCGCCGGGGCAATCTTCAGATCGAGACGGCGTCCGGTCGCGTGTTCACGGTCGGCGACGGGACCGGGCCCAAAGTGGGCATCAAAATCGCCAGCAAGGCGGCCCAGTCGCGGCTCTTGCGCGATCCCGAACTCGCTTTCGGCGAACTCTATATGGACGGTCTGATGACCGTCACGCATGGCGACATCTACCAGGTCATCTTCGTGATGGCGTCGAATCTCCACGGCGCCTTCGACTCGCGCTGGATGAAGGCGCTGCGCCGGTTGCGCGTCCTGTTGCGTCCGCTGGCGCAGTTCAACAGCCAGAGCCGCGCCGAGCGCAACGTCGCCCATCATTACGACATCGATTCCCGAGTTTACGCGCTGTTCCTCGATTCCGACCGGCAATATTCCTGCGCTTATTTTGAGCATCCGGGCGCCACGCTCGAAGACGCGCAACTCGCCAAGAAGCGCCATATCGCCGCCAAGCTCCTGATCGAGCCGGGCCAGCGGGTGCTCGACATCGGCTGCGGCTGGGGCGGTCTCGGCCTCTACCTCGCCAAAACCTGCGACGCGCAGGTGACGGGCGTCACCTTGTCGAGGGAGCAACTCGCCATCGCTGAGGGGCGCGTCCGGGAGGCGCAACTCGAGGGACGCGTCGATTTCCGGTTCCAGGACTACCGCGACGTTGCGGGCAAGTACGACCGCATTGTCTCCGTGGGCATGTTCGAGCATGTCGGCGTCGGTTTTTACAACGCCTTCTTCAGGAAAATCGCGGATGGGCTCGCCGACGACGGCGTCGCGCTCCTCCACACGATCGGCACGCCGATGCCGCCCGCCGCCACCAATCCATGGATCACCAAATACATCTTCCCCGGCGGTTATACGCCCGCGATGTCGGAAGTGCTGCCGGCGATCGAGCGATCCGGTCTCGTCGTCACCGACATCGAGGTTCTGCGCCTGCATTACGCGGAGACGCTGAAAGCGTGGCGCGAGCGCTTCATGGCGCGCCGCGACGAGGCGCTCGCGCTTTATGACGAGCGATTCTGCCGCATGTGGGAGTTCTACCTTGCGGGCTGCGAGGCGGGCTTCCGCGTCGGCGACGTCGAAGTCTTTCAGTTCCAGTTGAGCAAAAAGATCGACGCCGCGCCGCTGACGCGCAACTACATCGCCGAGCGCGAAGAGCAGTTGCGCGAACGCGAAGGCGACGCGCGCCGGCTACGGCTCGCCGGCGAGTAGCCGCGCCCATGCGCTATGCCGAAGCCGCGCCCTGCATCGCGCTCTTCGGTAAGCGCGATCCGCCGGGCCTGCGGGATTAGCGCTCAACGACGAAAGCGCTCGCGATCGTCTCCCAGCGTTCACACGGTCGAGGAAATACCCGTGTCCCAAGCCTATCCGGAACTCGAAAAGCTCGTGCTCGCCAACCACATTCTCGCAGCGGAGAATGTGCTCGACGCATACGGCCATGTCAGCGTGCGACACCCGGAACGGCCCGACCGGTTCTTCCAGTCCTGTTCGCGGAGCCCCGAATTCGTTTCGCTCGACGACATCATCGAATTCGATCTGGACTGCAGGCCCGTGAAACCAGACGCCCGCCCGCTCTATGGCGAACGGCCGATCCACGGAGCGATCTACGCCGCCCGGCCCGACGTCAACGCAGTGGCGCACAGCCACGCGCACGAAGTGCTGCCATTCTCCGTCAACGCGTCGATGCGTCTGCGCCCGCTCATCCATTCGGCGGCCTGTATCGGCGGGGCGGTTCCCGTTTGGGACATCCGCTCGAAGTTCGGCGACACGAACATGCTGGTCCGCAACCTCGATCAAGGCCGGGACCTGGCGGAATGTCTCGGCGCCAATGCGGCGGTTCTCATGCGCGGCCATGGAGCCACGGTCGTGGGGCGTCGGCTCGAGGAGGCGGTGATGGCGGCGATCTACCTGTGCGTCAACGCCAAGATTCAGGCCGTCGCCTCCGCGTCGAGCGCGCCGGAGTTTCTTTCGGATGGCGAAATCGCGTTGACGCGCGATGTCTTCTACGCGGACGTGTCGATGACGCGCGCCTGGGATTACTGGGTCCGTCGGCTGCGCGCGTCACGCCGAGATACGGCCGAACGCTCTTGAAAGCCGGGGCCGCCATCCGCGCGACGCGTCATCATGAAGAGGCTGCGGGTCCCTCGCCATGCCGCCCCGGTCGCTGCGGAAGAGCGAAGATGCAAGCGACGATGACAAGGGCGAGAACCGCGGAGGCGGAAATGTCGCCGATTGCAAGGCCGCCTTGCGCCACTGGCTTATCAAGCGAGTTCGCGATCGTGGCTCCCAACGGGCGGGTCAGGATGAACGCGGCCCAGAACAGCAGCGTGTGGGAAACGTTTGTTAGGAAGTAGAGGACAGCGACAATGGCCAGCGCGCCGGCGATCACAAGGGCGCTCCCGTTGTAGCCGAGGCCGGTGTCATCGGCCATCCAGTCGCCAAGCGCCGTCCCGAGCGTTTGCGAGAACATGATCGTGGCCCAGTAGAAGGCCTCGACTTTGGGGGAGGCGACGGTTTCTACGGCGACAGACCCCAGCGACCAACGCCAGAGACCCAGGGTCGCCATGACAAGGGCGAACAGGGAGAGGGAGCCGCCGAGATAGCCGATGCCGAGCGAGCGATCGACGAGGTCGGCCAACGTCGTTCCAGCCAGCGTGGTTGCGACGATGACGCTCCAGTACAAGAACGGGTGAAACCGCTTCGCCCTGATTTGCGCGCTCACGGCTACCGCCAGCAAGGCGGCGAAGATCGCGGTGCCGATCAGGTAGCCGAACCCCAACGCCATCGTCACGGCATTGCCGCCGACCTCGCCCAACGTGGTCGCAAAGATCTTGATGATCCAGAAAACAAGAGTGACCTCGGGCACTTTGCTGAACGCAATCCGGGCGTCGCCATTCGTATCCAATGCGCTTCTCCTGCCCCTGCCGCCAACGGGCAATCCCACCGCGGCGGCGTTTCTAATATAGAATTACGACGGCAAGAGGTCCGCTTTCGCATAGGTCCGCGGGCGACTTTCAAAGATGGACCTTGAGATCGGCAAGAGTGATCATGAGGCTCCAAGGGGCGAAGGCTCAAAACCAAGCGCCAAGTAAAACTGCTTCGCGTCCTCGGAAATCGCGTGCACGGCCAAGTCCGCAAACGCCGATCGTGTCGGCGGCGTGAAGCAGCCGCTTTACGGCGTCGCGAAACAGCGCGCGGCCGAGACCTTTGCGCTGGCAGTCGCGATGGATCGCCAGCCGGGCGAGCAGAGCGATTGAAATGGGGTTGGGCATATTGCGACGGAGTCGGCCGGTCGCCGCAGGCATGTGAATGTCGCCGGCGGCAAGCGCATAATAGCCGATGACGACCTTGTCTTTGTCGTCGGTCGGAACGAAGGTCCGCGAAGCGCCTTCGCGATGATGGCGAGCGCGCGCCGACGCAACCATTCATCCAGCGACGGCTCCAGAGTTGAAGGCGTCGAGCCGACGACCCGCGTCGATCGGTTCCGGCGCCGAGATCGTCACGCAAGAGCCCAGGGGGCCGGCGTTCGCCGCGAGCGGCGCAGCCGCTCATTCGACAGGGGCGGAGCATCGGAGCCGATCGAGAAAGGCAATGTACGCTTCCCGCTTGACCGTCAATGAGGCGCGGTGCAGGAGCGCTTCCTGGGCGACCTGTCGCGCGGCGTCGAGGATAAAGTCCGTGCGGTTTTTTCCTTGGCGACGCGCAGCCTCGTCGATCATAGCACACGCGAAGGAACGCGATCATTACAAACGGGAGCGTAGAACGGTGTTGCCTCGGCTGGCGGCCCTCACAATCGCCGTGAGCGCGTTCATCGCGACCCTCGGCTTCGTCGCGGTCGGCGTCCCCTGGCTGTTAAGAACGCTTTACGGCTGGAGTCATCCGGGCGACGCAAGCGTCGACGACACGGCAGGCTGGGCCTTGCTCCTTCTTTCGCCCATCCTGCTTCCGATTGCTTTGCTTTTGGCCGCATTCGGCGCTTTCGCCGCCTACAGCGTCGTCACCCGGCGTTTGATGTCGGACTGATCCGCCGCCCTCGCCGCGCGGGTGGACAAGCCGCCCGGCGCGCCGCTAAATGCGGAAAAAAGGAGGACGCCCATGATCTCGATCAGGAACGCGCGGCGCTGTCTCGTCGCCGCCGCGGTCGTCTTCGCGGCGACCTTGCAGGGCGCCGGGGCCCAGACGCCGGCGGAATTCTACAAGACGCATCCGGTCAACATGGTCGTCGGCTTCGGGCCCGGCGGCGGTTACGATCTCTACGCGCGCGTGCTGGCGAAGTACCTCGGCGGCCATATCCCCGGCAAGCCGAGCGTCATCGTGCAGAACATGGAAGGCGCGGGCAGCGTGCGCGCCGCGAACTACGTCTATGCGACCGCCCCCAAGGACGGGACGGCCATCGCCGCCGTCAACCAGAACATGCCGATGTATGCGCTGCTCGGAGGCCAGTCCGCGCAGTTCGACGCGCGCAAGCTGGTCTGGCTCGGCTCGATGGGCGGCTCCAACGGGCTCGTCTACACGTGGCGTACGAGCCCGGTGAAGACGATCGACGACGCCAAGCGCATCGAGGCGAAGCTCGGCGGCACCGGCACCAACTCGGATTCGCATATCTTTCCGACGATGCTCAATCATCTGCTCGGCACGAAGTTCAAGGTCATCAACGGCTACGCCGGCGGCAGCAAGGAAGTGCACCTCGCGCTGGAGCGCGGGGAGGTCGAGGGCCGCGGCGGCAATTCCTGGTCGAGCCTGTCAAGCAGCAACCGCGAGTGGATCGCCGACAAGAAATTGAACTTCCTCGTGCAGATCGGCTTCCAGCGCGAGAAAGATCTGCCCGATGTCCCGCTCTTGCAGGATCTCGTAAAAACGGAGCGCGAAAAGCAGATCGTCGATCTCGTCTCGCTGCCGACCGTGCTCGGCTACGCGCATTGGGTCGCCCCCGAGGTCCCCGCCGATCGCGTGGCGGCGTTGCGCCAGGCCTACGACGAAACGATGGCCGACCCCGACTTTCTCGCCGAGACGAAGCGGCTCGACATGACGATCAAGCCGGCGTCGGGCGCCGATGTCGCGGCGCTTGTGAAACGCGTCTCGGACGCGCCGCAATTGGTGCTGGACGACGCGGCGCGGATGCTCGAATGGAAGAACTGACGCGGCGCGTCATCAAGGAGGACTTGAATGGAGGATATTTTCGTCGGCAAGGCGTCGCAGACGAAGGACGGCGACCGCCGCGTGGTACGCGGCGCGCGCGGCGAGATCGGCGTCTTCTTTCAAGGGGGCGCCTGGTACGCCTACGCCAACACCTGCGCGCATTCCGGAGGCCCGGCCTGCGAGGGCATGGTCATGCCGCGCGTCGTCGACGTGATCGACGAGAACCGGATGTACCAGGGCCAGGCGTTCGACGAGGATGAGATGCATTTCGTCTGCCCATGGCACGGTTGGGAATACGACCTGAGAACGGGCGTGTGCGTCGGCGACCCGCGCCAGCGCCTGCGCAAATACGACGTCGTCCAGCGTGGCGACGACGTCTTCGTCATCGCCTGAACCGGAGACTCGCATGAACGTCCACGCTCCCGTCAATGAACCGCGCGACGTGCGGTTCGACCAGTACCATTCCTCCGACGCCTTGCGGAACGCGGCGATCCAGGCGCGCAAGCGCAAATATCAAGACTTCCTCATCGTCGATGTCGACGCGCACCATTACGAGAGCGAATCCTACGCCGAGGTATTCAAATACATCGAAAGCCCGGTCATCCGCCGCCAGGCGATCGAGTCGGCGAGCCGCGGCGGCCGCTCCAGCATGCTCGGCGGCTCCGTCGGCTACCAGGACATCGGCGGCCGCATCACGCGCCACTGGCTGCGCAAACACGAGAAGGCCGACCACCAGCATCACCGCGACATCGCCACGACATTGCGCTGGATGGACGCCATGGGCGTCGACTATTCCTGTCTGTTCCCGACGCCGATGCTGTTCCTCGGCACGCATCCGCAGGTCGAGATCGAGGTGGCGATGAGCCGCGCCTACAACCGCTGGCTCTGCGAACGCATCCTGGCGCACGAGCCGCGCATCATCTCGATGCTCTACCTGCCGTTCAACGACCCCGACGCCACCTACAAGATGGTCAAGGATTTCGGCGACAAGACCGGCGTCGTCGGCTTCATGGTCACGGCGCCGCGCTACAAGCCGGTGCACGACAACGCTTATATGAAAACCTACCGCCTGCTCGAAGAGATGGGCAAGCCGATCTCGTTCCACGCCGCCTACAACTGGAACGATCAGGCGCTGGCGATGACGAACCGCTTCATCGGCGTACATGCGCTGGGCTTCATGTGGTTCAACATGGTGCACATGACGAACTGGGTGGTGAACGGCCTGCCCGAACGATTCCCCAAGCTGAAGGTCATGTGGATCGAGAGCGGAATCACCTGGGCCTATTCGCTGATGCAGCGGCTCGACCATTCCTACCTCATGCGCACCTCCGACTGCCCGTCGCTCAAACGCAAGCCGAGCGAATACATGCGCGAGATGTATTTCTCCTCGCAGCCGATGGAGATGCCCGACGACAAATCGATCCTTGAGGCGACCTTCAAGATGATCAAGGCGGACACGCAGCTCGTCTGGTCGTCGGATTATCCGCATTGGGACTTCGACCTGCCGAGCGTAATCTACGACCAACCGTTCCTGAGCGAGGAGGCCAAGCGCAACATCCTCGGCGGCAACGCGGCGCGGTTCTTCGGGGGAGATCTCAAGCCGCGCAAGACGATCCCGCTGTACGAATAGACGGGATCGAGGCGCGGCATCGTCGCGCGGGTCGCCAAGCGCGCCATGCGTCCCTATCTGAGCGCCATGACGCTCTCCGACGCGCTGACCCTCTCGCCCGCGGGGCTCTATTGCGCCGCGGGCGATTTCCACGTCGACCCTTCGCGTCCCGTCCCGCGCGCGCTCATCACGCACGGCCATTCCGATCACGCCCGCGCCGGCCACGCCGCCGTGCTCGCCACGCGCGAGACGCTCGACATGATGGCGCTGCGCTACGGCGCGTCCTTCGCGCAAACGCAGGAGGTCGCCGCGATCGGCGCGCCGACGCGGCTCGGCGCGACGACCGTCAGCTTCCACCCCGCCGGCCATGTGCTCGGCTCCGCGCAAATCCTGATCGACGCCGGCGGCTATCGCGTCGTCGTCTCGGGCGATTACAAGCGCGGCCGCGACCCGACCTGCGCGCCGTTCGAGCCGATCCGCTGCCATGCGTTCATTTCGGAGGCGACATTCGGCCTGCCGGTGTTCCGGCACCCGGAGATCGGAGGCGAGATCGCCAAGCTGACGGACTCACTGCGCCTGTTCCCCGACCGCGCGCATCTCGTCGGCGCCTATTCGCTCGGCAAGGCGCAGCGGATGATGGCGCTTATCCGCGAAGCCGGTTGGGAGCGGCCGTTCTACCTGCACGGCGCCATGGCCAAGATCACCGATTACTACCAGCGCGAAGGCGCACGGCTCGGCGAGACGCGGCCCGTCGCCGGGAAAGACCGCGGCGGTCTCGCCGGCGAGATCATCCTGTGCCCGCCCTCCGCGCTGCAAGACGTGTGGGCGCGCAAGTTCCCAGACCCCGTCATGGCCTTCGCCTCGGGGTGGATGCGCATCCGCGCCTTCGCCAAGCGGCGCGGCGCGCAATTGCCGCTGGTGATCTCCGACCACGCGGACTGGGACGAATTGCGCGCGACGATCGTCGAGACCGGCTGCGAGGAGCTCTGGGTCACGCATGGCGCGGAAGAAGCGCTGGTGCATTGGGCGCTCGGCGAAGGCCTGCAGGCGCGCGCGCTCAACCTGATCGGCTATGGCGAATCCGAAGAGGACGCGCTCGGAGGCGACGAATGAACGCGTTCGCCGCCCTGCTCGACCGTCTGTCGCTCGAGCCGTCGCGCAACAACAAGCTGCGCCTGCTCGTCGCCTATTTTCGCGAGACGCCCGATCCCGATCGCGGCCTGGCGCTCGCCGCCATGACGGGGACGCTGGCGGTCGCCAGCATCCGCCCGGCGCTGGCGCGCGCGCTGATCGCCGAGCGCGTCGATCCCGAACTCTTCGCCATGAGCTACGACTTCGTCGGCGACCTTTCCGAGACGATCGCGCTGATCTGGCCGGTCGACGCGGCGCGATTGCACAACCGGCCGCCGTCGCCGCCGCTCGCCACGATCATTGAGACGCTGCGGGTCGCCGGCAAGAGCGAACTGCCGGCGCGGCTCGCCGGCTTCCTCGACGACCTCGACGAGACCGGCCGCTGGGCGCTCCTGAAAATCCTCATGGGTTCGCTGCGCGTCGGCGTCTCCGCGCGGCTCGCCAAGACCGCCGTCGCCATGCTGGGCGACGTGCCCGTCGACCAGGTCGAAGAGGTCTGGCACGGGCTCGGCGAGCGTTACGACGAACTCTTCGCCTGGGTCGCGGGCCGCGGCCCGCGACCGCTCACCGTCGATCCAACCCCGTTCCGCGCCCCGATGCTCGCGCACGCCATCGAGACCGCGGATTTCGACGCGCTCGACCCGGCCGATTTCATCGCCGAATGGAAATGGGACGGCGTGCGCGTGCAGGCGGCCGTCGCCACGCAGGCGGATGGCGGCCGCGTGGCGCGGCTCTACTCGCGCGCCGGGGAGGACATGAGCCAGGCGTTTCCCGACACGATCGAGGCGCTCTTGCGCTCGCGCTTCGACAACACCGCCTTCGACGGCGAGTTGCTGATCGGCGCGAACGGCGCCATCCGCTCCTTCGGCGATCTGCAGCAGAGGCTCAACCGTAAGACGCCGTCGGCCAAGACGATGCGCGAGTTCCCGCCGATGATCCGCCTCTACGATCTCATCCTCGACAGCGGAGTCGACATCCGCGACCAGCCCTTCTCCGCGCGACGCGCGCGGCTCGAGGCGATTATGGCCTACAACGACGATCCGGCCTTCGACGTGTCGCCCACGGTGCCGTTCAAGAGCTTCGCAGATCTGGCGGCGGCCCGCGCCGACCCGGCGTCGGCCGGCGCGCCCGCGGCGGTCGAAGGGCTGATGCTGAAACGCGCCGACGCGCCCTATGTCGGCGGCCGACCCAAGGGCCAATGGTGGAAATGGAAGCGCAACCCGTTCACGGTGGACGCGGTCGTGATGTACGCGCAGCGCGGCCACGGCAAGCGGGCGTCGCTCTATTCCGATTACACGTTCGGCGTCTGGCGCGGCGACGAACTGGTGCCTGTCGGCAAGGCCTATTCGGGCTTCACCGACGCGGAGCTGACCAAGCTCGATCGCTGGGTGCGGGAGAACACCCTCAACCGCTTCGGCCCGGTGCGCGAGGTGGCGCACGATCGGAACGACGGGCTCGTGCTCGAGATCGCCTTCGAGGGGCTGAACCGCTCGAGCCGGCACAAGTCGGGGCTCGCCATGCGCTTTCCCCGCGTGGCGCGCATCCGTTGGGACAAGCCGACGCGCGAGGCCGACACGATCGAGACGCTCGAGGCGCTGCTGGCGGCGCGCGCGGCGTAGCCCGATGCGGGCCAATCGCCGCAGGGCCGGCCCCGCGCGTTCATGGTAGACGCTGCTGCGCGGGAGCATCGAATGCGCGACGACGCCTATCCGCCGCTGTCGCCGGTCTCAACCGGCCCCGCGGGCCGCTGCCCTCGCTGCGGCAAGGGACGATTGTTCAACGGCTTTCTGACCCTCGCGCCGCGCTGCGAGGTCTGCGGGCTCGACTATTCCTTCGCGGATTCGGGCGATGGCCCGGCGGTGTTCGTCATGCTGATCGCCGGCGCCCTCGTGGTCGGCGCGGCGCTGATCTTCGACGTCGAATACGAGCCGCCGATCTGGGTGCATCTCGCCGTCTCGCTGCCGCTCGGCGCGCTCGTCTGCCTCGGCATCCTGCGGCCGATGAAGGGCCTGCTGATCGCGCTCCAGTACAACACAAACGCGGAGCAAGGGCGCATCGATGGCTGACCTGTCGCAAACGGCCGCGTCGCGGCGCCGCGGGTCTCTCGTGGCGCCGATCCTCGCCGCGCTGCCGGTCTTCGCGCTACTCGTCGGGCTCGGCGTCTGGCAGCTCGAACGCCTCGCCTGGAAAGAGGGTCTGATCGCCGAGATCGACGCGCGCATCCACGCGCCGCCGGGGCCGCTCACGGGCTCCGCCGACTGGCCAGCGCTCGCGCGCGGCGATTACGACTATACCCATGTGGCCGTCGCCGGCCGCTTCGCGCCGCGCAAGGAAGCGCTGATCTACCGGCCGTCCGGAACGGTCGCCGACGGGCCGCCGCAGCCGGGCTATTGGGCGATGGCGCCGTTCCAATTGCGCGATGGCGGAACGCTGCTCGTCAACCGCGGCTTCGTTCCTCAAGATCGCAAGGACGATCCCGCGCGCATCGCCGGCCTGCCCGCCGACGAGACGACGCTTACGGGCCTGCTGAGGCCGCCCGAAAGCCGCAACCTCTTCACGCCGGCCGACGATCCCGCGAAAGGCGCCTGGTACACGCGCGACCCCGCGGCGATCGCGCAGGCGATGGGTCTTGCCGACGCGGCGCCGTTCTCGCTCGACGAAGACGCGCACGCCGCGGCGACGGGCGAGCCGGCTGGGGGGGCGACCGTGTTCGACATCCCGAACAACCATCTGAGCTACGCGGTCACCTGGTTCGGACTGGCCGCAACGCTCGTCGGCGTCATCGGCGTTTTCGTCTGGCGCCGCGCGCGGGAGGGTTGAGCGGCGGCCCGGGGTTTTCCCGTCGTCTTTCGACTGATTTTCGAACCGGCAAGAATCAGGATCGTCGCCAGCCGCCTACAGGCCGGTTATCCGGGCGTCTTCACGATCAACGTCGAATGCGCCGGCATTTCCCATTTCGCGGCCTCGTTCAAGGCGCCGGCCCACGGCGCCTGAAGCAGAATCCCAAGTTCGGTTCCCACCAGATCTTCGACCGTCACGCGCCCGAACTGGTCTCGGGCGCCGCCGCTGATGCTCCCGGCATATGTGCTCAGGAGCTGTTTGATCCCATTGATCGGGTGCGCATCGGGCTTCATCGTGTGGGACACGATTTCGCAACCGTCGAAGAGGGATCGCAAGCCCATCGGGGTCATGCTGAAGAAGTGATATGGAAAACCGTGCACCGGGCACACGTAAGGGACGGTCGAGAGGATCGCGCCTCCCGGCTTGACGACCCGGATCAGTTCGCGGGCGATCTCCCACGGCTTCTTCACATGCTCCAGGACATGCAGCGTCATCGCGCTCTCAAAGGTGTTGTCGGCGAAGGGTATTCTGTCTCCAACCGAAACGAGATCGATCGACGGCATGTCGGCGATCTCGACGCTGATCAACGCCTCGTCGGTTCGGCGGCGCAGACCGGCGCCGAAGTCGAGGACCTTTCCCCCGGCAGCGCGAGCCGCTTCGATCAACTCGTTTTCCTGGAGGTCATAGACGCAGAAGGACGTGTTGATCGCTTTCGGGATTCGATACGCCGCAAGCGGGACGGCGCTCACGGCGCGCGTCGAGCAATCAAAATCAGTTCCGCAATGCGCGCATGTGTTTGGCTGTTCGCCGCCGGCGAGAGAGCCGCCGCAGCCGACGCAGATCAGGTTCCGCAAAACGAACGCGCGGTTTCTCTCGCGCGCCAAAGCCGACTCCCGAGCGCCGGATAGCGCAGAGGGCGTGACGCTGGCGGATTGCCGTCCGATTTCGACATCGCCGACCCTGACGACAAACTCAACCTTGTCCTCGCCTGGGCGCGCCTCGTAAACCGCATAGAAACCCTTGCAACTGTGACCTGGATAAACTTTGAACAGGTCGCTCCTATCCGAAATGGAGACGTCCATTTGTTGGCCGTTCGCGGTGACCGAAACGGGGCGTTCTTCCGTCGACACATAGAAGCCATAGATCGGCGCATAGGCGTCGTCGATCGACTGAGGCAGAGGAGGAGAGGGCTGGGCAAGAACAAGCACGGATTGACGCCATCACGACTGCGGAGACTTGAACCTAGCGGGTTGGTCGTCAGGTATCCACCGTCGCCGCCCATCGCGCGGGCGACAGCGCAAAGAGCGGCGAAGCTGTTTCTTTCGGACGGCGCCTGAGGACTAACGCGATTTCCAGGTCACCATCGCGACGGCCACGACGACGAGCGCCGTGCCGACGAGGGATAGCGGGTCGAGCGTCTCGCCGAACATCGCCCAGGCGATCAGCGCCGTCGTCGGCGGCACCAGGAAGAACAGGCCCGCCACCTCCGAGGCCTTGCCGCGGCGGATCAGCACGAACATGGCGCTCACCGCGCCGAACGACAGCACGACGCAAAGCCAGAACAGCGCCAGCGCGAGCGGCCACGCCCATGTCACGCGCAGGCCTTCGCCGACGAGCGCGAACGGCGCCGTCGCGATGAAGGAGGCGGCGTATTGGATCAGCGCGCCGGTGCGCAGATCGAGGTTCGGGCAATAGCGTTTCTGCCACAACGCGCCGAAGGTCAGCGACGCCATCGCGAACACGGCGCAGGCCATGCCGAGCGGCGCGCCCAATCCAAGGCCGAGCTTGACGCGCACGACGAGCGCGACGCCGGCGAGACCCAGCGCCAGCCCGATCCACTGCCGCGCCGTCACCCGCTCGCCCAAGAGCGGGCCGGCGAAGGCCGCGGTCAGAACGGGCTGCAGACCGGCGATCAGGGCGGCGACGCCCGCCTGCACGCCGAACGACAGCGAGGCGAAGACGCCGCCGAGATAGCCCGCCTGCACGAGCAGGCCGGCGACGGCGATTGCGGGGAGATCCGCCCGGCGGGGCCAGGGCGCGCGGGTCGCCCAGGCGACGAGAGCGAGCAGGACGACGACGCCGACATAGCGGATTTCGAGGAAGGTGAAAGGCGCGGCGTAGGGCATGCCGGCCTTGGCGGCGACGAAGCCGCTCGACCACAGCACGACGAAGACGACGGGCAGCGCCGCTGTCCCGATCGCTCCCAACATCCGGCGTTGCAGCGTCGCCCGCCTTTCTGCTCTCAAATCCGGCCCGTGAGCCGAGTCCACAGGGCTTCGGGATCGGTGGGCGCCGCGTCGCCCGCCCAGGCCACATGCTGGTCGGGTCGGACGACGATCAGCGCCGCGCCGTAATCCTGCCGAGCGTCTGGGTCTGCCCAGCGGCGGACCGTCAGAGGTATACGCAGCCGTTCGGCGGTTTGCGCCAAGGCGTCTGCATCGTCGGGCGCGCCAAATGCCAGCAGCGTGAAATCGCGGCCGAGCTGGTCAAACGTGTTCTCGCCGGTCGTCAGCGTCAGCGGCGTCAGATGATGACCCGGCTCCGCGCTCACCGTGTGCCGACCGTGCGCGCTGCATCGAGCGCCAAGCGGCCCGACGACAACTGACGAGCCTTGATAATGCGGGACATAGGAGCCGACCTTCGTGCCGTCGTCGGGATTGCGCGCCGCCCATGCGCGCTCGAATTCGGCGCGGTCGCGACTGGGATTGTAGCGGTCGAGAAACTCCCCATCGGATTCGATGTTGTCGGCGATGATATTGCGGCCAATATCTGCGAACACGGCGGCTCTTTCCTCGCTGTACGAACGCAGCAAGTTCTCGCCGCCCCAGCCCTTCAGGAAAGCGCTCAGCTTCCAGGATAGGTTGACCGCGTCCTCGAGACCATTGTTGAGGCCGAAGCTGCCGTAAGGGGGGTGGGTGTGGGCAGCGTCGCCGGCGATGAACACGCGCCCCGCATGATATCGGTCGGCGATGGAGACGCGCAGGTCCCACAAGCCGACATGATCGATCTCGCAGGCGAAAGCGCGGCCCGCTGAGTCATGCAGAAGTCCCTCGAAATCAAATGTCTCTCTTGTGGCGTTCGCCGGCACGGGCGCGTGGAAGAACCAGCTTTCGCCAACGTCGATCCGCCCAAAGAAACGCCAATAACCTTTGAGGTCGGGATGCATGACGCGATACGTCGACCGTTGGGGCAGCCGCATTAGAATTTCGTGCAACTCTCGGGAGCGGAAGACGACGAGCGCCATCACCTGATCGAAATCGATGCCGCCTTTTTCGATGCCGGCGGCTTCCCGGACGAGCGATCGCGCGCCGTCGCAGCCAACGGCGAACCGGCCTCGCAGAACTTTCGTCTGGCCGTTCGCGTCGGCGATCGTAGCGGCGACGCCGACCTCGTCCTGCGAAAGGCCAATTGCTCTCCATCCGAAATACGACGCGACGTCCGGCAGCGTCGCAAGCTTGCGGTGGAGCACCGCTTCGGTCTTGTACTGTGGCAGCCGTTCGTTCTTCTCCCGGAAGAAGTCCTGGACAGCCTCACGGCCTGGCGGCGCCGCCCAGTATTCCCCGCTCAGGGACGCGTAGACTGTGACCCCGCCGATGGCGAAGTCGCTCGGCATGACGCGTTCGGACCGCAGCGCCTCCGCGATGCCCCAAACACGAAAATGTTCCAGCGTGCGCTGGGTGAGATTCTGCCCCTTTGGGATCTGGGCGATGTCCGTCCTGCGCTCGATAAGCGCGCAGGCGACGCCGCGTTCGGCGAGATCGATGGCGAGAGCCAGACCGACCGGGCCTGCGCCAATAATGACGACCTGATAGTGCTCGCCGCCAGACGACTGCAACTCGGGCAAGGCTCTCTACTGCTCTACTTCGATGTGGTTGTCGGCTATGACCTTGCTCCACTTCGCCATGTCGACCGACAAGGCTTGCGTCTCAGCGGCCGCGGCGCCGTCACTCACCCTCATGCCCAATTTTTCGAGTTTGGCCCGCACGTCTGGTTGCTTAACAATGTCCTTGATGGCGCTTTCGACGCGCGCAACGATTTCCGGCGGCGTCTTGGCCGGGACGAAGAAGCCGATCCACGTCTCGACATCGTAGCCGGGCGCTCCCACCTCGGCGAGAGGCGGCGTATTCGGGAGTTGCGGCGCGCGCTCGCGCGACGTCACCGCGAGCGTGACGACGCTGTCGGCCTGCATCCCCGCGGCGCCCGTCGCAATATCTGCGATGCAAATGTCGACGTCGCCTCCGATCACCGCGTTGACCGCTGCGGAGCCGCCTCGATAAAGCACGTCGCGCACGTCGATTTGCGCCAGCGTGTTGAGATAGGCGAGCGCCAGCATCGTCGCCGAGCCGCCCGAGCCGTGATTGAGCGCGCCGGGATGCGCCTTGGCGTACGCGATGAACTGCTCGGCGTTCCGCGGCGGGTCCTTCTTATTCATCATCAGCACTTCGGGGATGAAGCCGATCAGCGAGACCGGCGCGAAATCTTTGCGCGGGTCGTAGGCGTTGTTCTTAAACAGGAACGGGTTCATCGCCATCGTGCCGTCGTGCGCGACGAGCAGCGTATACCCGTCAGGCTCCGCGCGCGCGGCCGCCGTCGCGCCGATGCGCATCGCAGCGCCCGCACGGTTGTCGATGACGACGGGCTGGCCCCAGCGTCGCGACAACTGCTCGCCCACGATGCGCGCGGTGATGTCGATCGACCCGCCTGGCGTCGTCGGGACGATGAGCGTCACCGGCCGGTCCGGAAAGCCCGCCGCGCGGCAGGGCGCGACGGCGACCAGAGTGGCGGAAACGAAGAGCGCCGAGAGAACACGCATAGGCCGCCTCGTCAGGCCGCCCTACGGCGGCGCGCGGATGATCTTGCAGTATCTGCGCCAACTCTGCGGGCAGGTTGCGCGCCGAGGTTGCGAAGCGGGGCGTAGAAAGCGACTTCGGTCCGGTCGAGCGCGGGAATGTGCAGCCAGTCGACGCGGCGCCCAAGGCTTCGACAAAGGCGTTGGCGAATTCGACCGTCTTGCCGAGGCCGGCGGCACTGAAGCGCAGTCAGCCGCCGAGCGTCCCGAATTAAAAATGGTAGCCGAGAAAGACGCCCTCCGAGATCGTCGTCGAGAGCGCGGATCTGCCCCATGTCACGCTCGGTGCTCGTTAATATCAAGCGTAAAATTAGGTTAAGAGCGCAGACGCCGTCAACAAGGTGAAGCTCGCGCGTGGCGCCGGGGCGCGGCCGAATTCGCCGGTCCGGCGCTTTCGCCGGGTTCTGGTGCGATTCTCTTAAGGCCGCCGGGCTACCTTCCGGTCCTATCGACCTTTGGAGATCCCGATGTTCGGCCCGTTCGTCCTCGCGACGTTCGTCCTGGCGGCGCAGCCCAGCGAACCCAAACGCTCGCTCGAACCCGCGGTATGGTCGCTTTCCGACTCGGCCCGGCAGGCGCATCGAAGCGGGCCGGCGGCCGTCCGCCGCCTCAGGGTCGCCGAGGAGGGGGATTTCTTCCAGCCGGCGCGCCCGGTCGACGACGCGAGCTTTCTCGACCGGCATTTCGGCGCGCTGGTCGCCGCCTGCGGGCTGGCGCTGGCCGCGATGTTCGGCGTCGGCTGGCTGCGCGCCCGCGCGCGCGAACGTGCGCTCACCCGCAAGCCGATCACGACCGCCGAGGCCTCCGTCGCGCTGCAAGTCCCGGCCGCAGCGCCGCTCGCCACGCTGGGGCCGAGCGGCATCGAGGGCGTGGTTCCGCGCACCTCGCCGGTGCCCGCGAACATGCAATGCGACGCGGAGCGGTGGATCGAGATCGCCGCGGCGGTGTCCGCGCAGCACGGACGACGGGTCGGCGTCATCGTGGTGGACGTCGAGGGCGTCGCGGCGCTCGCGGCGAAAGGCGGCGGCGCGGACGCCGAAGTCGCCATGGCCGAACTCTGCCGCGAAATTCGCACCGGCATGCGCCCGAGCGATCTTGTCGAGGCGCGCGATGGGCGCGAAATCATCGTCTGCGCGCCGTTCATTTCGCTCAAGGACGAAATTTTCCGGATCGGCGAGCGGGTCCGCGGCAAAATGCAGCGGGTCGAAGCGCGTTTGGGCGTCGACCTGTCCCCCCGGCTCGGGATCGCCATGCACCCGATCGACGGCTACACGGGCGAGGAACTGATCGCCGCCGCCAAGGCCGATCTCGCCGGCGAGACCGGCTACGTCCTCGACGCGCCGGCGACCGCGCCGCGCCTCGTGAAGCCCGCCGGCCCGGCCGCCGAGCACGGCATCCCGGCGCTCAGGCAGGCGGCCAACGCCGCGCCCCGCAAAAAGGCGGCGGGGCGCAAGCGCGCGAGCGGCGCGAAACCCGCCGCGACGACGACGCTCTGACCGCCGCCGCGACGCCGCGCTTTTCGGCGCCCGCTCCGCGGGTTTCGTGCTAAAGCGCCGTCGCCATTCCGTTCATTTGCGGTCCGCTCTTGCGTTATCACTCCACCCGGGGCGACGCCCCGGTTCTCGACTTCGCCGACGCGTTGCTGACCGGGCTCGCCCGCGACGGCGGCCTCTACATGCCACAGACCTGGCCCGGCCTGGGGCCGCAGACAATCGCGGGCTTCGCCGGACGGCCCTGTGCGGAGGTCGCCCAGGCCGTCATGACGCCGTTCGTCGGCGAGGCGGTCGCTCCTGCGCCGTTCCGCGCCATGCTGGAGGCGGCTTACGGCTCCTTCCGCCATCCGGCCGTGACGCCGCTGGTCCAGATCGGCGACAATCTCTTCGTCCTCGAGCTTTTCCATGGGCCCACGCTCGCCTTCAAGGACGTGGCGATGCAGATCCTGGCGCGCCTGATGGACCACGAACTGTCGCGCCGCGGCCAGCGCGCCACCATCGTGGGCGCGACGTCGGGCGACACGGGGGCCGCCGCGATCGAAGCCTTCCACGGGCTCGATCGCGTCGATGTCTTCATCCTCTATCCGCACGGGCGCGTCAGCGACGCGCAGCGCCGCCAGATGACGACGGTCGAGGCGCCCAACGTCCACGCCGTCGCCATCGAGGGCTCGTTCGACGATTGCCAGGCGATCGTGAAGGGCCTGTTCAACCATCACGCCTTCCGTGACGGGCTCGGCCTCTCCGGCGTCAACTCGATCAACTGGGCGCGCGTGATGGCGCAGATCGCCTATTATTTCACAAGCGCAGTCGCGCTCGGCGCGCCGCATCGCGCCGTCTCGTTTACGGTGCCGACCGGCAATTTCGGCGACATCCTCGCCGGCTACGCGGCCAAACGCATGGGGCTGCCGATCGACCGACTCGTCGTCGCCACCAACGAGAACGACATCTTGGAGCGCGCGCTCGCCACCGGCGTCTACGAGACGCGCGGCGTGCGGGCGACGCGCTCGCCTTCGATGGACATCGAAGTTTCGTCAAACTTCGAACGCCTGCTCCACGAGGCGAACGGGCGCGACGCGGCGATGATCCGGGCGCAGATGGCGAGCCTTGCGCAATCGGGCCGGTTCGAACTCGCGCCGGCGCAATTCGCCGCAATCGGCGCCGAGTTCGACGCCTTCCGCACCGGCGAGACCGGCTGCGCCAAGGAGATCGCGCGCGTGTGGAAAGAGGCGGAGTATCTCATCGACCCGCACACCGCCGTCGGCGTGCACGCCGCGCGCAAGGCGCTCGCCAGGGCGCCGCAGGTTCCGATGATCGCGCTCGGCACCGCTCATCCTGCGAAATTCGCCGAAGCGATCGCGGCGGCCGTCGGGATGGCCGCGCCGCTGCCGCCGCACCTCGGCGATCTGATGGAGCGCAAGGAACGCTTCGCCGTGCTCGCCAACGATCCGGCCGGCGTCGAAGCCTTCATCCGCCAGCGTTCGCGGGCGGCGCGCGCATGAGCGTCGAACTCACGACGCTGCCCTCGGGGCTGCGCGTCATCACCCATGCGATGAAGGAGCTCGAGACGGCGAGCGTCGGCGTCTGGGTCGGCGCGGGCGCGCGAGACGAGCGCGACGACGAGCACGGCCTGTCGCACCTTATCGAGCACATGGCCTTCAAGGGGACGAAGCGGCGCGATGCGCGCGCCATCGTCGAAGAGATCGAATCCGCCGGCGGCGACCTCAACGCCGCGACGAGCGCCGAATATACGACTTACAACGCGCGTCTGCTCGGCGCCGACGCGCCGCTGGCGCTCGACATCCTCGCCGACATCCTGACCGACAGCGTGTTCGACGCGGCCGAACTCGAGCGCGAGAAAGGCGTCATCATCCAGGAGATCAGCGAGACGCTCGACCTGCCCGACGATCTCGTCTTCGATCTCTTCAACGACGCCGCCTTTCCGGACCAGCCGCTGGGGCGCACGATTCTGGGAACCCCCAAGCGCGTCGGCTCGTTCGCGCGCCGCGACATCCTCGGCTATCTCGAACGCCATTACGCGACGCCGATCGCCATCGTCGCGGCGGCGGGCGCGGTCGATCACGCGACGATCGTGGACGCGACGCAAGCGCGCTTCGGCGCGCTGGAAAACCGGCCGACCGCCGAGCGCCCCGCCGCGCGCTACCGGGGCGGCGACAGCCGGATGAATCGCAAGCTCGAACAGACCCAGGTCGTCATCGGCTTCGAGAGCGTCGGGTTCAATCATCCCGACGCCTACGCCGCGCATGTGTTCGCCAACGTCGTCGGCGGCGGCATGTCCTCGCGGCTGTTCCAGGAGGTGCGCGAGAAGCGCGGCCTCGCCTATTCGATCGACAGCTTCCAATGGAGCTACGTCGACACCGGCCTGTTCGGCTTTCATGCCGCCTCCGCTCATCGCGACGCCGCGGAACTCGCCGCCGTGTCGCTCGACTGCATGGCGCAATGCGCGCAGGATCTTAGCGAGGCGGAGCTGCATCGCGCGAAAGCGCAGATGAAGGTCTCGCTGTTGACCGCCCTGGAATCCGCCGGCGCCCGCGCCGACCAGCTCGCGCGGCAGTTGATGGCTTTCGGCTACGCCCCCAGCCGCGCCGAGATCGTCGCCAAGATCGACGGGCTGAGCGTCGAGCAGGTGCGCCAAGCCGGCGCGCAGGCGTTGCGCACGCCCCCGACCGTCGCCGCCGTGGGTCAGGCGCGAATGGCGCCCGATCCCGTGCGCATCGCGCAGCGCCTGCGAGCCGCCTGACAAAGCCGCGCCGCCGCGCTACAGTCGGATCGGCGACGGGCGCGTCCCCGCCGCGTCTCACTCGGCGATCCATGGCGCTCTTTCGGATTGGCGGATTCGGCGACACCGCAAACTTCGTGCGGGGCGAAGGCGTCTATCTGCGTCCCGCTGAAATGCGCGACTACGGTCCGTGGGCGGAACTGCGGCAGGCGAGCCGCGAATTCCTGACGCCTTGGGAGCCGACGTGGCCGGCCGACGACCTCACGCGCGCCTCGTTTCGCCGGCGGCTTCGCCGCCACGCCGAAGAACTCGACCGTGACGAGGCTTACCCGTTCCTGTTGTTTCGGCAAGGCGACGATCGGTTGCTCGGCGGCCTGACGCTTGGGCAAGTCCGCCGCGGCGTCGCGCAGGCGGCGACCCTCGGCTATTGGATGGGCGCGCCGCACGCCGGCAAGGGTCTCATGGCGCGCGCGGTGCGCGCGACGGCGGCCTTCGCCTTCGCGACGCTGCGCCTACACCGCATCGAGGCCGCCTGCCTGCCCGAAAACGAACCCTCGATCCGCCTGCTGGAAGGCGTCGGCTTCAAGCGCGAGGGCTATGCGCGCTCCTACCTGCGCATCAACGGCGAGTGGCGCGACCACGTGCTGTTCTGCCTGTTGGAAACCGACCGCATCCTGCCGCGCCAGACGGGCTGAGCTCCGGCGCCCGCTTTGCCTGCGGCGTCGGCTCGGCTATATCACCACACTTCCGACACGCTGGCGTTGGAGTTCACGCCGCGTCATGGATTGCGGGCGACGCCCGATGATCGACGGGGTCCTGTGCGCCGGGTTTATGCGATTGTTCTCGCGCTGTTGGCGTCGCTCGGCGTCGTTTCGGCGGCGTTTGCGGTCGAGGCGGTCCGCGTGCCGCCGGCGTCCCAGGCGATCGATCTGACCAACGTCGTGGAGCGCAACTTCTCGCAAGGCGACAAGCTGCAGGTGTCGACGGCCCCCGGCCCCGATGGCATCGTCCGGCGCATCGAGGTCGACGCGCGCGAGGCGGGCACCCAGCCCGCCTGGATCGTCTTCGCGCTGACCAACGACACCGACGAGCAGATGGAGCGGCTGCTGGTCGCGCCGCATTTCCGCCTCGTCGGCTCCGGCGTCATCTCGCCCGACCTTGGCTCGACGCGTCTCACCGCCATCACGGCGAGCGCCGGCTTCCCGCCCGAACACGAAGACGGCGACGACGCCGACATCTTCCGCATCACGCTCGACCCCGGCGCCACCGTGACCTACGTTGCCGAACTGCGCACGCCAAGCCTGCCGCAGTTCACCCTGTGGGAGCCCGACGCCTACCGCGACAAGATCGCGAGCCTCACGCTCTACAAAGGCATCGTGATCGGCGTCGCCGGTCTGCTGGCGCTGTTCCTGACCATCGTCTTCGTCGTGAAGGGGGCGGTGATCTTCCCCGCCGCCTCGGCGCTGGCCTGGGCGGTGCTCGTCTACGTCTGCATCGATTTCGGCTTTTGGCAGAAGATTCTCGCCGTGAGCGATCACAGCGACCAGATCTGGCGCGCCAGCGCGGAGACCTTCCTCGCCGCGACGCTCTCCGTCTTCCTGTTCGCCTATCTGAACCTCGCGAGCTGGCACGTCCGCGCCTCCTATGTCGTCGGCGGCTGGATCGTGCTGCTGCTCTGCCTCGTCGGCCTGGCGATCTACGACCCCGTCTCGGCGGCCGGCGTCGCGCGCATCTCGCTGGCGACGGTGGCGGTCGTCGGCTTCATTCTCGTGCTCTATCTCGCGGTGCACGGCGTCGACCGCGCGGTGATGCTGATCCCGACCTGGTTTCTGCTCCTGATGTGGGTCTGCGCGGCGGGCTTCACCGTTTCGGGCTACTTCACCAACGATCTCGTCTCGCCTGCGCTGATCGGCGGCTTGGTCCTCATCATCATGCTGATCGGCTTCACGATCATGCAGAACGCGTTCGCCGGCGGCGGCCTGGCGGCGGGTGTCATCACCGACGCCGAGCGCAAAGCCTTGGCGCTGACCGGCTCGGGCGACATTGTCTTCGACTGGGACGTCGGCGCCGACCATATCCACGTCAGCCCGGAAGCCGAACAGCAGCTCGGCCTCAGGCGCGCGGCGCTCGACGGCCCGGCGTCCGGCTGGTTCGACGCGCTGCACCCGTTCGATCGCGATCGCTATCAGGCCTGCCTCGACACGGTGCTCGATCAGCGTCGCGGCCGCATCGATCTCGACCTGCGATTGCGGGGCGCCGACGGCCATTATGTCTGGTATCAACTGAAGGCGCGGCCGGTCGTCACGACGGATGGCGCGGTGGCGCGCGTCGTCGGCGTCATGGCCGACATCACGGAAGCCAAGACGGCCGAAGAGCGGATGCTGCACGATTCGGTGCACGACAACCTCACCGGCCTACCGCATCGCGAATTGTTCTTCGACCGGCTCGACCTCGCCCTGAAGCATGCGCGCAGCGAACAGGCGCTACGGCCCGCAGTGCTGGCGATCGACATCGACCGCTTTCGCCAGGTCAACGACATCGCCGGCGTCGCCGCGGGGGATTCGATCCTGCTGACGACGGCGCGGCGGCTCGGGCGCCTGTTGAAACCGCAGGACACGCTCGCCCGCGTCTCCAGCGACCAGTTCGCCATTATCGTCACCTCGGAAAGCGAGACCACGTCGATCGTCAATCTCGCGGATAAGGCGCGCCGCGCGCTGACGACGCCGGTCACTTTCAACGAGCATGAAATCTCGCTGACGGCTTCGATCGGCATCGCGCTGTTCGACGCGCAGCAGCACCCCAAGCCCGACGACATGCTGAAAGACGCCGAGATCGCGCTCGCCAACGCCAAGCGTCTGGGCGGCAACCGGGTCGAAGCTTTCCGCCCGGCGATGCGCTCGCAACGCAGCGACCGCCTGTCGCTCGAAGCCGATCTGCGGCGCGCGCTCGACCGCGGCGAGATGAAGGTGTTCTTCCAGCCGATCGTGCGTCTCGAAGACCGCACCATCGCCGGCTTCGAGGCTTTGCTGCGCTGGGACCATCCACGGCACGGGCGGATCGGTCCCATCGATTTCATCCCGCTCGCCGAAGAGACGGGCCTTATCGTCAACCTCGGCGAGTTCGCGCTCGACCGCACCGCGCGCGAACTCGCCGCCTGGCAGCGCGCGCTCGACGTGCAGCCGCCGCTGTTCGCCAGCGTCAACATCTCCTCGCGGCAGTTGCTGCGCCACGATCTTCTCACCGACGTGAAGACGGCGCTGACGCGCTCGCGCGTCAAACGCGGCACGCTGAAGCTCGAACTGACGGAAAGCCTGGTAATGGAGAACCCGGAGTACGCGGCGCAGATGCTCACGCGCATCAAGGATCTCGGCGCAGGCCTGTCGCTCGACGATTTCGGCACCGGCTATTCCTCGCTCGCCTATCTACAGCGCTTCCCCTTCGACACGATCAAGATTGACCGCAGCTTCGTACGTCCGACCGATAAGGGCGTGCGGCCCGTCCTGCTGCGCTCGATCGTGACTCTGGCGCACGATCTCGGCATGGAGGTCGTGGCCGAAGGCGCGGAAACGGAGAGCGATGTGATCGAGCTGTATCAGCTTGGCTGCGAATTCGCGCAGGGCTTCGCCTTCGGCCAGCCGATCGCCGCCGCCGAGGCGCGCAAGCTGATCGGGGCGGAGACCACGGACGCGGCGTGAGCCTGGCTCAGCCGATGCGCTCGATCAGCTTCTCGTAGAGGTCGTTGCGCGCCGCGAACAGATAGTCGAGCGCGCCGACGCCGACGTGCTCCGCGCCCTGCCCGATCAGCCAATCGGCCAAGGGGGCGGCCTTGTCGGCGGGACAGACGAGCGTCAGCGCGCCGCCGTCCCCCGCGCCGAAGAGCGCGCGGGCGCCGTAAAGCTCGGCCGCCCGCGCGAGGAGCGACGGCGCATGCGGCACGAGCGCGACGACGCGGCGGTTGAGCCGCGCGCCTTCCTCCGCCGCGATGCGCGCGAGGATGGCGCGCGCCGCCGTGCGCGAGTCGCCGTCCCAAGCCGCGCCGAGCGCCGCGACGAGATTGGCTTCCGAGCGCAGCATGATCCCGTCGTCGAGGATCTTCAGCGCATTGGCGCGCAGCGTCGCGCCCGTCGTCGTGATGTCGACGATGAGTTCGGCGCCGCCGGAGGCCGGAGCGCCTTCGGTCGCGCCGAGACTTTCGACGATGCGGTAGTCGGTCACGCCCTGCTTGGCGAAGAAGGCGCGCGTCAGATTGACGTATTTCGTGGCGACGCGCAGGCGCCGCCCCCGCCGGCCGTGAAACGAGGCGGCGACGTCTTCGAGGTCCGCCATGGTGCGCACGTCGATCCACGCTTGCGGCACCGCGACGACGACGTTGGCGGCGCCGAATCCGAGCGGCGCCAGCAAGGCGACCTTGGTTTCGGCCTCGGGGATGGTCTCGCGCACCAGGTCTTCGCCGGTGACGCCGAGATGCACGCTGCCGGCGGCGAGTTGCTGTACGATCTCGGCGGCGGAAAGGAAGGCCACCTCGACGCCGGGCAATTCGGTGATCGCGCCGCGGTAATCGCGCGCGCCGCGCCCTTGCGCGATGGTCAGGCCCGCGCGGGCGAAGAATTTGGCGGCGTTTTCCTGCAGGCGGCCCTTCGAGGGCACGGCGAGGATCAGCGGCGCGGCGCTCACGAGGCGGCGCCCGGCGAAAGCCGCTCGCAGCGGATGGCGGCGCCGACCGCGGGGATGTCGTGCGGCGCGCCGAGCCGCCGCAGCAGGCGGTCGTAGCGGCCGCCGCCGATCGCCGGCCCTGCTTCCGCATGGGCCGGATCGACCGCTTCGAAGACGAAGCCGGTGTAATAATCGAGGTTGCGGCCGAAGCTCGTCGAAAACGTCGTCCGCGACAGGTCGACGCCGCGGGCGGCGATGAAGCCGAGCCGCTGGTCGAATTGGTCGAGCGCGGCGCCGAGGTCGAGGCTGGTCTCGCGGGCGAGCGCGCGCATCTGCGCCGAGCAGCGGTCGGGGTCGCCGGCGATGGCGAGGAAGCGCGTCAGCGCCTCGCGTTTTTCGGCCGGCACGCCGTCGCGCGCCTGCATCGAGGCCTGTTCAAGGAAGCGATCGGCGATCTCGCCCGCCGTGCGGCCGCCGACCGACGAGATGCCGGCGATGACGAGCAGGTCGCCGACAAGCGCGCGGGCCCCCTCGCGGTCCGCGCCTTCGAGCGCGGCGAGCACGCCCGCCTGGTCGCGCAACGCGCCGTTCGCCGGCGGCGCCAGGATCGTCGCAAGGCCCTGGCCGCGCATGTGGCCGCGGCGGACGCGGCGCGCCCAGGCCGGCGAGAGGTTCAGCGCCTCGAGCGCGCGGTTGAACAGGCCGGTATCGCCGATGCGGGTCTCGAGATTCGTCGCGCCGACGCCGGCGGCCGCCTCCAGCGAAAGGCCGAGGATTTCGGCGTCGGCCGCCTCGATGTCGGCGCGCCCGAGGCTCTCGACGCCGGCCTGAATGAATTCCATCGCTGCGCCGGGATGATGCCGGAAGACCGGCCCGCAATAGGAAAACGTCGCCGGCCGCCCCACGGCGGCGGAGCCGAGATAATCGCGGCAGACGGGGATCGTGTATTCGGGCCGCAGGCACAATTCGACGCCGGCGGCGTCGGTCGTCAGGAACAAGCGGCCGCGGATGTCCTCGCCCGAGAGGTCGAGGAACACGTCGGCCGGCTGCAGGACGGTCGGCTCGGCCAGCGGATAGCCGGCCGCGACGAGGTGGGCGATCAAACGCCGGCCTCGTTCCCCCCCTGCCTCCGCACCATCCTCGACCATCAGCCGCCGCTCCTGCCGCGCGCCTTCTAACAAGCGGCCGCGGTCGAAGCGACGCCTTTCGCGCGAGAGGGTGAATGGCTTAAGCGATAGGGTGAGCGGGTCGCCGGACGGAACCGCCGGCGCGCTCGCACACTTTACACTCAGCGATCCGCGTCAGTCGGCGACGGTTCGCGGGCATTGTCGCCCGGTCGAGAGGGCCTTTAAAGGCAACAGGATGGAAGCGTCTATGTCGCATCGTCCCACCCTGCGGTTCCTCCTGCGCGAGCGTACGGCCGCGGCGCACGCCGCGCTCGACGCGGCGGTCGGCGGGTTCGATACGCTCGATAGCTACAAGCGCTACCTGCGTGGACAACTCGCCTTTCGCGGGCCCGTCGAGGCGTGCGTGGAGGGCGTGGCGCTCCCGTCATGGTTCGACGGCTGGCGTCCGCACGCGATCGCCGCCGCCATCCGCGCCGACATGAGCGATCTCGAGGTCGCCGCGCCGCCGTTCTACCCCTCGGACGGCCGCCTCGTCGCGCAGACGGCCGACCCGGCGGCGCTCGTCGGAACATTGTATGTCCTCGAAGGGGCGGCGCTCGGCGCGCGCCTCCTCCTCCAGCGGGCCATCGCGCTTGGCCTTTCGGCGACCTTCGGCGCGCGCCATCTCGCTCCGACGCCGGAAGGCGCGGGCGGCTGGCGGCGCTTCGCCGCCCTGCTCGACCGCGGCGAGCCGGTGGACGCCGACGCCGCCGCGCTCGCCGCCGAGCGCGCGTTCTCGCTGGCGCGACAAGCGTTCGCGAAAGAACACGATGCGCCGTAACGACGATCCGGGCGTCGATCTCACCAACTGCGATCGGGAACCGATCCACATCCCCGGCAGCATCCAACCGCACGGATGCCTCCTGGCCTGCGACGCCTCGGCCGCCAAAGCGCTGCGCCGCTCAGCCAACGCGGCGAGCCTGCTCGGGCTCGACGGCGAGATCAACGGCCGGCTTCTTGACGACATCATCGGCGTGGACCCCGCGCATGCGATCCGCAACGCGTTGTCGCGCACGAACGAAGCGCAGCGCGCGGCGCTCCTCTTCGGCGTCGCGCTGCCAAACGGGCGCGTCTTCGACGTGGCGGCGCATCGCCACAAAGGCAGCGCGATCATCGAATTCGAGCCGGCCATCCACAACGCGGCCCAACCGCTCGAACTCGCGCGCAGCCTGATCGGGCGCATCGCCGCGATCGGGGCGATCGAGAAGCTTGTCGCCAACGCCGCGCGCCTGATCCGCGCGGCGCTCGGTTACGACCGCGTCATGGTCTACCAATTCTTCCCCGACGGCTCCGGCAAGGTGCTGAGCGAGGCCAAGCGCGGCCATCTCGAAAGCTTTCTCGGCCAATATTTCCCGGCGAGCGACATTCCGCAGCAGGCGCGCACGCTTTATCTGCGCAACACGATCCGCATCATTTCGGACGCCAACTTCGAGCGCATTCCGATCGAGCCGACGCTCGACGATTCGGGCGAAGCGCTCGATCTTTCCTTCGCCCACCTTCGCAGCGTGTCGCCGATCCATTGCGAATATCTGCGCAACATGGGCGTCGGCGCCTCGATGTCGATTTCGATCGTCGTCGACGGCGCGCTATGGGGGCTGATCGCTTGTCATCATTACGCTCCGCGCATGCTTACGATAGGCGAACGCGTGGCGGCGGAGATGTTCGGCGACTTCTTTTCACTGCACCTGAGCGCTCTCAAGCAGAAGAACAAGCTCGATGCCGCCACACACGCGCGCGAGTCGCTCGATCGTTTCCTGCGGATGGCGACGAGCGAGACCGATGTCGATGCGGCGTTGCGCGGGAATCTTGCGGACTTCGCCACGCTGGTTCCTTGCGATGGCGTGGGCCTCTGGCTGCGCGGCGCGTGGACCAGCATCGGCGCGGCGCCGCCGCCAGCCGGCGCGGAGAGCCTTGCCGCCTTCGCGCGAACAGTCGCGGAAGGCCGCGTCTGGGCGACGCATCACCTGGCGCGCCATCTGCCGGGCGCCGAGGATTATGCGCCGGACGCGGCGGGGCTGATGATCACGCCGCTCTCGCAGCGGCCGCGCGATTATCTGTTCTTCTTCCGCAAGGAACTCACGCAAACGCTCAATTGGGGCGGCGATCCCGAGAAGTCCTACGAGACGGGCCCGCTCGGCGACCGGCTGACGCCGCGCAAGAGCTTCGCCATCTGGAAGGAGACCGTGCACAGCCAGTCCCCGCCGTGGTCGGACGAGGAGCGCCAAATCGGAGAGGCGACGCGGGTCGCGCTGGTCGAGGTTTTGCTGCGCCACAACGAGCTGTTGGAAGACGAGCGCGCCAAGGCGGAGGTGCGCCAGCGGATGCTGAACGAGGAGCTCAACCACCGCGTCAAGAACATCCTGGCGGTGATCAAGTCGCTGGTCTCGCATCCGATCCGCGACGGCGACGACCTGGCCGCTTACGCGGCGTCGCTGCGCGGCCGCATCCAGGCGCTTGCTTATGCGCACGACCAGGTCGTGCGCGGCGACGGCGGCGGCTCGCTCGCCGATCTCATCGACGCCGAACTCGGCGCTCACCGCGGCGCCACGTCGGCGATCGCGATCGACGGGCCGCCGGCGTGGATCGACGCGCGCGCCTTTTCCGTGCTGGCCCTGGTGCTCCACGAATTGGCCACCAACGCCGCCAAATACGGCGCGTTGTCGCGCGACGGCGGCGCGCTCGCGATCGCGTGGCGTTTCGACGAAGGCGGCTCCTGCGAGATCGAATGGCGCGAAAGCGGCGGCCCGCCCGTCAAACCGCCGCGCCGTCGCGGCTTCGGCACGACGCTGATCGACCGTGGCGTTCCGTTCGACCTCGGCGGCGAAAGCGACGTGCGCTACGCGCCCGAAGGCCTCCAGGCGCGCTTCCGCATTCCCGCCCGCCACGTGTCGCGCGACGCGAGGTCGGCGTCGGCGAAACGACCGGCCGCCGCGCCGCCGCGCGGGGCCACGGCGGATCTCAGCGAGACGCGCGTGCTCGTCGTCGAAGACCAGATGCTGATCGCCATGGATCTCGAACAGATGCTCGGCGATCATGGCGCGACCGACGTCATCACCGCCGGCTCGACGGCCGAGGCGCTCGACAAGCTGCGCGGCGTGACCCCGGACGTGGCGATCCTCGACGTCAATCTCGGCTCGGAAACGTCGGCTCGCGTCGCCGAGGAACTGACGCGGCGCGGCGTGCCCTTCGCCTTCGCGACCGGCTATAGCGACCGATCGATGATTTCCGCGCAGTTTTCCGCCGCGCCGGTTGTCCGCAAGCCTTACGAGGCGACGGCGATCGTCAATCAGATCGCCCGGCTTCTGAAGCGGCCGTAGGCTTCAGCGCGAAAGCCGCTCCAGCGCCCGGTCGCGCGTGCGCGGCCCCAGAGCCTCGATAATGGCGACAACGATCAGCATGGCCGCGGCGATGAACGCGAACACGCCGGCGACGCCGAACCGCTGCAGCACGAAGGCGATAAGGAAGCCGGTGAAGATCGCCGAGAAGCGGCTCCAGGAATAGACGAAGCCCGCAGCGCGCGCGGATGCCGGTCGGGAACAGTTCCTGCTGGTAGGCGTGAAACGTGTAGGACATGATGTTGTTGGCGAGCGTCAATCCCGCGCCGAGCGCGATGATGGCCAACGCGTCTGCGGCCTGGCCGAACGCCAGGCCGCAGACGATGATGGCGATGGCAGCGGCCGCGAGCACGTGCTTGCGCTCGAACCGGTCGGCGATCAGCAGGCCGACGAGCGGCCCGACCGGCGCCGCGAGCGCAATGATCGTCGTGTAGAGCAGGCTGCTCGTGACGGCGATCCCCTTCTGGATGAGGAAGGTCGGGACCCAATTGCCGAAGCCGTAGAAGCTCACCGTCTGCAGCACGTTGAAAACGATCATCATGATCGTGCGGGCGCGATAGGGCGGGATCCACATGTCGCGCATGCGGCCATGCGCGAGAAGGGGCGCGACGGCTTCGGGAGCGGGCAGCGGCGCGCCGTATTCGCGCGCAACGCGCGCCTCCAACGCGCGCAGTATGGCGTCGGCTTTCGCGATGCGGCCGCTTTGCGCAAGCCAGCGCGGGCTCTCGGGCAAGCCGCGCCGGATGAACCAGACGGCGACCGCCGCCAGCGCGCCGATCAACACCACCCAGCGCCAACCTTCGATCCCGAACGGCCGCAGCGGCGTGAGCAGATAGGCCAGGAAGCGGCGACCGGCGCAGCGCAGAAGCCGATCGCCTGACATAGGGCGAAGGCGCGCCCGCGGATGCGCTTGGGCGCGAGTTCGGTCAGGTAGGCGCCGATGACGATCATCTCGACGCCGAGGCCGAGGCCGGACACGAAACGCCAGAGATTGAGTCCGAACGCCGTCGTCTGGAACGCCATGACGACGTTGGCGGCCGTGTACCAGAGGAGCGACCAGGTGAAGATTGCGCGCCGGCCGCAGCGGTCGGCGAGAAAGCCGCAGGCGATCGTCCCCAAAAACAGGCCCGAGAACAGCGCGGCGACGAAACTCGCGACGCCGGTCGCTCCGAAGAGGCCCGGCGTCGTCGGCGTCAGCACGCCGCTCGCGACAAGCCCCGGCGCGATGTAGCCGGTGAAGAGCATGTCGTAGAGTTCGAAGAAGAAACCGAGGCTCAGGAGCGCGATGAGCTTCCAAACAGCGGCGGTCGCCGGCAGCCGGTCGATCCGCGCGCCGATCGAGGCGGCGTCGAGGAGCGGGAGGGCCGCCGGCGCGTCCAGCGCGGGCGCGATTGCTGTCGTCGTCATGGCGCCGCGTTCATCATCCGAAACGAGCCCCCGCGCAATGGCCGACCTTGGCGTCGGCGCGCCCCGGTTCAGTAGCGGACGGTCGTGCGCAAGCCGAACACCGCGGCGTCGTGGATTCGCGCGCCGATCGGACTGAGCGGATTCACGATCCCGCCGCCGGGATTGAAGATGTATTGAAAGTCCGGCTGCACCGTCCAGCCGGGAACGATCTCGGCCTGATACGTCGCTTCGATCAGGCTTTCGGACGAGCGCACCGGAATCGGCGTCCCCGAGTAGAAAATCGTGTCGCGATCGAGCGCCGATACGGCGTCGGAAATTTTGAGATAGGCGAAACTCACACCCGCCGTGTCGTTGGGGCGGCCAGGGACCAGGCCTTTGTAGGCGACGCCCGCGTCGGCGTAGAAGTCGACGAGGTTGCGGTCGCCCGGCGAGGCGGACAGGCGGGCGAACACGCTGGCGCCCTGGTCGTCCGTCCCCGCGACGCGGGAGA
>CBDIBA010000007.1:0-256177 GCA_965276595.1 Beijerinckiaceae bacterium | reverse complement strand
GGGATCGACGCGACCCAGCAGGCGCTGCTCGCCGGCGCCGTCGACGGCGCGACGATCCGCGAACCGGCGGACACCATCGTTCAGCAGCGCGATCCGCGCATCAGGATCGTCGCTCTCGGCGGCGACATGTTCGAGCATCAGCCCGGCACGGTCGTCGCGGTCTCCGGCGCGTTCCTCGCCAAGAACCCCGAAGGAGTGCAGAAACTCGTCGACGCGCTGGTCAAGGCGGACGCGCTGATCAAATCCGATCCCAAGCGAGTCGCGCCTTACGTGCAGGACGCCTTGGGCAAAGGCATCGTCGACACGGCGACGATCGAGAAGGCGCTCGTGTCGCCCGCGTCGAAGTTCAGCGCCGACCCGCGCGTCATCGCCGGCGCCACCGCCAAGATGCAGGCCTTTCAGGTGTCGATCGGCACGCTCGACAAGGATGTGCCGCTCGACGGGCTGTTCGACCCCTCGTTCTACATAAAGGCGACAAGCCGGTGAGGACGGCGCTGGCGGGGCTCGCCGCGCTCGTTCTCGCGACGTCAGCGGCAAGCGCGCAGGCGGTGAAGACGCGAATCGCCTATGTGCCTGTGATCGGCGCCGCGCCGCTGTTCGTCCTCACGGGCGCGGGGTGGGCGCGCGAGACCGGCCTCGACGTGTCGCTGATCAAATTCGAATCCGGACCGCCGGCGATCAATGCGCTGGCCTCGGGCACGATCGACGCGCTGGCGATCGGCCTGGCTCCCGTGGCGGTCGCCCGCGCCAAGGGGCTCGACACGCGCGTCGTCGCGGCGATGGCGACGGGCGGCTCGGGGTTCGTCGCGGCGTCAAGTCTCGCCGCCGCGTTCGATCGGCAGCGCGGCGACGTGGCGAAATCCTTCGCCGACTTCCATCTCAGCGCCGGCCGCCCCGCCAAGCTCGCGACCGTGCCGTCCGGCGGCGTCCCCAACGTCGCGCTGAACCATTGGCTATTTGCGCTCAACAATGTCGCGCGCGGCGACGCGCAGATCGTCGCGCTCGGCATCGACGCCGTGCAGCAGGCGCTGCTGAGCGGCGCGGTCGATGGCGGCACGGCGCTCGAACCCGGCCTGACCATCACGCTGGCCCGCGACCCGCGCCTCAAGATGATCGCTACGGCCGATCAGATGTTCGAAGGAATCCCCGGCGTCGTTCTCGCCGTCTCCGGGCCTTTCGCAAAAGCCTATCCCGAGGCGGTCGACCGCCTCGTCGCGCTGAACGCGCGCGCCAACGCCTTCATCGCCGCGAACACGGACCAGGCCGCGGACTTCGTGCAGCCGGCGCTGGGCGGCGGTCTCGTCGACAAGGCGACCTTCGCGCGCGCGCTCGTCTCCAAGGCGGTGCGCTTCGTCGCCGATCCTGCCGCAATCGTCGAACCGGCGAGACGCATGCTCGACTACGAGGCGACGATCGGCGACTTCGACAAGCCGCCGCCGGTCGACGGGCTGATCGATGCCTCGGTCTACGCCCGCGTCGCCGCGCATTGACATCGAAACCGCGGCGGTGTCTCTGCGGCGCCTGAAATCATCAAGCGAGGAAACATGCGTCTGGCTTCGATCGCCGCGGCCGTAGCGGTTCTGACGATCGCCGCGCCGCGCGGCGCAGGGGCGCAATCGGCGGAGGACTTCTACAAGGGCAAGACGGTCCAGGCGATGGTCGGCTTCGGCGTCGGCGGCACCGACGATTTCTGGACGCGACTTCTCGCGCGCTTCATGCAGGACCATATCCCAGGCAAGCCCAACGTCGTGCCGGTCAACGTGCCCGGCGCCGGAAGCCTTCTGCTCGCCAACCAGATCTACAACACGCAGCCGAAGGACGGCACGGTCTTCGGCCTCATCAACCGCGGCGTGGTGTTCGAGCCGCTACTCGGCGGCCCCGGCGTGCGTTTCGACCCGCTGAAGTTCAAATATGTCGGCAGTCCCGACCTCGACACGCCGGTCTGCGCCATCCGCTCGGATTCGCCGGTGCAGAGCTTGGAGGATCTGCGCACCAAGGAACTGATCGTCGGCGCGACCGGGTCGGGCGCCGACAGCCAGGTCTATCCGGAGGTCGTTTCGAAACTGCTCGGCCTCAAGATCAAGATCGTCCAGGGCTATCCCGGCTCCCGCGAGATCATGCTGGCGATGGAGCGCAACGAGGTGCAGGGCGGCTGCGTCAGCTTCGACACGATCGCGCGCGACGCCAACTACCGCGACAAGAAAATCCGCATTCTCTTCCAGGCCGCGCCGACGCCCGATCCGCGCATCGACGCGCCGACGGTCGTCGGCCTCGCCAAGACGGACGACGAGCGGCAGGCCTTGCAGCTCTTTCTCGTGCGCCAGCAGGTCGGACGGCCGTTCGTCGCGCCGCCCGAGGCGCCCGACGACCGCGTCGCCATTCTGCGCGACGCCTTCAAGGCGGCCATGGAGGACGAGGGCTTCAAGGCCGAGGCGACGCAGGCGAAGGTCAACCCGCGCTACGTCTCGCCGCAGGAGATCGAGAACGTCATCAAAGCGGCCTACAAGACCCCCGCCTCGGCGGTGGCGCTGACGAAGAAGGCGTTCGGTCGCTGAGCCGGTCGGGCGGTCGCCAATTTCGTTGCCATTTTACGGACGCGCTGCTACAGACCGTCCGTTCATCGCTTCCGATCGCCGGCCCGCGCCGGCCCGCCCCTGGCGGAGGATCGCGCGCCCTCAACGGCGCGCGGCGTCGGCGCCAGGAAGCGCCCGTTCACACCAACCCCGCCGGCGCGAGCCCCAAGAGGGCGTTTCAGGAGAACACATGCCGTCTACCTCCACGAGCTTCGCGCCGTCGCGCGACGACTTCGCCGCGTTGCTCAATGAAACCTTCGGCGAGAACGACGCCCTTGAGGGCTCGGTCATCAAGGGCCGCGTCGTCGCCATCGAAAAGGACGTCGCGGTCATCGATGTCGGCCTGAAGACCGAAGGCCGCGTCGCGCTCAAGGAATTCACCGGCCCCGGCCGCGACCAGCAGCTCAACGTCGGCGACGAGGTCGAGGTCTATCTGGAGCGCGTCGAGAACGCGCTCGGCGAGGCGGTGATCTCGCGCGACAAGGCGCGCCGCGAGGAAAGCTGGGTCAAGCTTGAGAAGGCCTTCGAGAACAAGGAGAAGGTCGAAGGCGTGATGTTTAACCAGGTCAAGGGCGGCTTCACCGTCGACCTCGACGGCGCGGTGGCCTTCCTGCCGCGCAGCCAGGTGGACATTCGTCCCGTGCGCGACGTGGGCCCCCTGATGGGTCAGCCGCAGCAGTTCGAGATCCTCAAGATGGACCGCCGGCGCGGCAACATCGTCGTCTCGCGCCGAACCGTGCTCGAGGAGAGTCGCGCCGAACAGCGTCACGAGATCGTCGCCAACCTCGAGGAAGGCCAGGTCATCGACGGCGTCGTCAAGAACATCACCGATTATGGGGCGTTCGTGGACCTCGGCGGCATCGACGGCCTGCTGCATGTCACCGACATCGCCTGGCGGCGCGTCAACCATCCGAGCGAGGCGCTGAACATCGGTCAGACCGTCAAGGTCAAAATCATCAAGATCAACCACGAGACTCACCGAATCTCGCTCGGCATGAAGCAGTTGCTCGACGATCCCTGGCAAGGCATCGAGGCCAAGTACCCGATCAACGCCCGCTACCATGGCCGCGTGACCAACATCACCGACTACGGCGCGTTCGTGGAGCTGGAGCCCGGCATCGAGGGCCTGATCCACGTCTCCGAAATGTCGTGGACCAAGAAGAACGTGCATCCCGGCAAGATCGTTTCGACGAGCCAGGAGGTCGACGTTCAGGTGCTCGAAGTCGATTCGGTCAAGCGGCGTATTTCGCTCGGCCTCAAGCAGACCCTGCGCAATCCATGGGAGGTCTTCGCCGAGGAGCACCCGGCCGGATCGGTCGTCGAGGGCGAAGTCAAGAACAAGACGGAGTTCGGTCTCTTCATCGGCCTCGACGGCGATGTCGACGGCATGATCCACCTCTCCGACCTCGACTGGAACAAGCCCGGCGAGCAGGCGATGGAGGACTACAAGAAGGGCGACACGGTGAAAGCGCAGGTTCTCGATGTCGATGTCGAGAAGGAGCGCATCTCGCTCGGCGTCAAGCAGGTCTCGGGTGAAGCGTCTACGCAGAAGGCCGAAGGCGAAAGCGACATCCGCAAGGGCTCCGTCGTCACCTGCGAGGTCATCGAGGTGAAGGACGGCGGGATCGAAGTGAAAATCGTCGGCACGGAGATGACGAGCTTCATCCGCCGCGCCGAACTCGCGCGTGATCGCGGCGACCAGCGCGCCGAGCGCTTCGCCGTCGGCGAGAAGGTCGATGCGCGCGTGACCGTCTTCGATCGTAAGGCGCACAAGGTCACCGTCTCGATCAAGGCGTTGGAAGTCGCCGAGGAGAAGGAAGCAATCGCGCAGTTCGGCTCCGCCGATTCGGGCGCTTCGCTCGGCGACATCCTCGGGGCCGCGCTGAAAGCCCGCGACACCGCGCCGAAGGGCAAGAAGACCGACGCCTAACGAGCCTCGATCGCCGGCTTAGGAGGCCCGCGCCCTGGCGCGGGCCTTTTCGTTGGCGGCGAAGCGCGGCGCATCCGCGGCGCACGCATTTGCCGCCTTGCGCGATCGGGCTATAACCCGCCGCTCGATCGCCCGGGATCCAAGCATGACGAACGCCGTCGACTCAACCGCAGATTATTTCGCCGACCGCCGGCGCCTGCGGCGCAAGCTGACCTTCTGGCGCCTCGCCGCCTTCGTCGCGCTCGCCGCCATCCTGATCGGCGGCGCGTGGCGGTTCTACGGCGGCGGCCGGCCGAACGCGTTGTCGCGCGACATCGCGCGGGTGACGATCCGCGGCCTCATCACCGGCGACCGCGACCAGATCAAAATGCTCGACGAGGTGGCGGATTCAAACGCGGCCGCGATGATCCTCGACATCGACTCGCCCGGCGGCACGACGACAGGCGCCGAACGGCTTTACGACGCGATCCGCCGCGTCGAAGCGAAGAAGCCGGTCGTCGCCGTCGTCGGCACGATGGCGGCGTCGGGCGCCTATATCGCCGCGATCGGCGCCGACCGCATCCTGGCGCGCGGCAATTCGCTCGTCGGGTCGATCGGCGTGCTGTTCGAGTTTCCCAACGTATCAAAATTGTTGTCGAACGTCGGCGTGCAGATGGAGGCGGTCAAGTCTTCGCCGCTCAAGGCCGCGCCGAACGGGTTGGAGCCGACGAGCCCCGAGGCGCGCGCCGCGCTCGCCGCGCTCGTCGCCGACGCCTACGACTGGTTCAAGGGATTGGTGCGCGACCGGCGCGCGATGAACGACGGCGAGATCGCCGCCGTCTCGGACGGTCGCGTGTTCAGCGGCCGCCAAGCGATGCCGCTGAAGCTGATCGACGCGCTCGGCGGCGAGCGCGAAGCCGTCGCCTGGCTCGAAGACGACAAGGGTGTCGCCAAGGGATCGCGCGTGCGCGACTGGCGGCCGCAGAACAGCGGATCGGGGTTCGGGCTGCTCGGCTTTTCCGCCGCGGCCGCCGACGTTCTCGGGCTCACGGATGTGTCGAAGTTTATGTATAAACTCGAAGATCTCGAGCAATCTCGCGCGCTTGACGGTCTGCTGGCGGTTTGGCAGGGTTCGTCCATCGATTGATCCTTGTCTTTGAAGCCCTTTTTCCGGTCCCCACCAGGGTGATTTCGCGATGATCAAATCGGAACTGGTGCAGCGGATCGCCGACCGGAACCCGCATCTCTATCTGCGCGACGTCGAGAAGATCGTGAACGCGATCCTCGATGAGATCGCCGGCGCGCTGACGCGCGGCGACCGCGTCGAACTGCGCGGCTTCGGCGCGTTTTCCGTCAAGCGGCGCGACGCGCGCCAGGGTCGTAACCCGCGCACCGGCGCCAAGGTCGCCGTTGACGAAAAGGCGGTTCCGTTCTTCAAGACCGGCAAGGAAATGCGGGAGCGGCTCAACGCCGAGTCCTGAGGGCTCCTCTCGCCAACGTTGCGGCTACCCTGCGCCCGAAGGTCGCGCGCTCCGGCTCGCGGCGGGTTTTTCGAAGGGTTCAACCCCATGACCGACGCGAGCGCCGCCGTAATAAGTTCGCCCGACGCCAAGCGGTCTGGACCCGGCGCGCGGACGTGGAGAACGCTCGACTATTTGCCGGTCGGGTTCTTCGGCTCTGTCATGGGGTTGACCGGCCTCAGCGTCGCGTGGCGCCTGGCGCAAGCGCGCTATGGCGCGCCCGGCTGGATCGCGACGTCGTTGGGCGTTGCGGCGGTTGTCGCTTTCGTGGCGTTGACAATCGGCTATGGCGTAAAGCTCGTCACGGCGCCCGACGCGGTGAAGGCCGAGTTCCGCCATCCGATCGCCGGCAACCTGTTCGGCGCCATCCTGATCAGCCTCCTGCTGCTGCCGATCGTCCTGGCGCCGTTCAGCCTGCTGCTGGCGCAGGTCATGTGGGGCGTCGGCGCGCTGGGCATGGCGACGTTCGCATGGATCATGGTCAGCCGCTGGATGAGCGACCGACAGCAGATCGCCCACGCGACGCCGGCCTGGATCGTCCCGGTGGTCGGCCTGCTTGACGCGCCGCTGGCGCTGCCCTCGCTCGGCTTGTCGTCCATGCATGGCTTCATGGTGGCGTCCCTGGCGATCGGTCTGTTCTTCGCCGTGCCGCTGTTCACGCTGATCTTCTCGCGCCTTGTGTTCGAACCGCCAATGCCGGATGCGCTGCAGCCGTCGCTTCTGATCCTCGTGGCGCCGTTCGCCGTCGGCGTGTCGGCCTATGCCGTCACGACCGGAGGAATCGACCTTTTCGCGCAAGCGTTGTTCATGCTGTCGCTATTCCTGCTCGCCGTCCTGCTTGGCCGCATGCGGCATCTTCTGCGTTGCTGCCCGTTCAGAGTGTCCTGGTGGGCGGTCGGATTCCCGCTCGCCGCCTGCGCCATCGCGGCGCTCCGCGTCGCCGCGGCGGAACCCTTCTGGATCATGGATGCGATCGCTTTGGCCTTGCTGGCGCTGGCGAGCGCGGTCATCGTCTGGCTCCTCGCCCGCACCCTATTCGGAATCGCCAGGGGCGAGTTGCGGGCGCTGAGCGCGTGAGGTCTGCGTCGCCTTGGCCGAAATTCCAGCGCGAGATTTAGGGGCTCCATGCAAACAGTCTTCAAGTGGCTTGTCATCGCGCCGATCGCAATCCTTATCGTGATCTTCGCCATCGTCAACCGGCAGAGCGTCCCCGTCGTGCTCGATCCGTTCGGGTCCGACGTTCCCGGCTTGCGGTTCGAGGCGCCTTTGTTCTTCGTCATGCTCCTGTGCGGCGGGCTGGGCGTGCTCGCCGGCGGCCTTGTCACGTGGATCGGCCAGAGCAAACACCGCCGCGCGGCGCGCGAGGCTCGCGCGGAGGTTGCGCGCTTGCGCGCGCAGGCGGCGGCCAACGTCGCCGTCCTGCCCGCGCCGGGCCCGAGCCGGGCGGCGTGATGGCGCCCCTGATCGTCAAGGTCTGCGGTCTGTCCACGGATGCGACCCTCGAGGCGGCGCTTGCGGCGGGCGCCGACATGGTCGGCTTCGTGTTCTTCCCTCCGAGTCCGCGCCACCTTGCGCTCGATCGCGCGCGCGATCTCGCCGGACAGGCGCGCGGCCGCGCGCAGACGGTCGCGCTTACGGTCGACGCGGATGACGCTGAACTCGACGCCATCGTCGAAGCGATGTCGCCCGACCGTCTGCAATTGCACGGACGCGAGACGCCCGAGCGCGCGGCGGCGCTGCGCCATCGCTACGGCGTTCGCATAACCAAGGCTCTGGGCGTCGCCGTCGCGGCCGACCTCGACGCGCTCGCCCGCTATGCGGACGTCGCCGACGGCGTTCTCCTCGACGCCAAGCCGCGACGCGACGCGACGCGGCCCGGCGGCAACGCCCGCGCCTTCGATTGGGGGCTCCTCGCTGGCGCGCGCATCGAAACGCCGTGGATGCTCTCCGGCGGTCTCGACGCCGACAACATCGCCGCGGCGCTGCGCGCGACCGGCGCGACCGGCGTCGACGTCTCGTCGGGCGTCGAATCCGCCCCCGGCGTCAAGGATGTCGGCAAGATCGCCGCCTTCGTGCGGCGCGCCCGCGCGGCGGCGCTTGGATCGTCCGTCGAGACGGCTTAGAAGAGCGCGTCCGTGGAGCGCGCGTTGAAGCCAGAGCATCGTAATTCGTTTCGGGCCGGCCCCGACGAGAGCGGCCATTTCGGCCTGTTCGGCGGCCGCTTCGTCGCCGAGACGCTGATGCCGCTGATCCACGAGCTGGACGCGGCCTATACAGCCGCCAAGGCGGACCCGGCCTTCCATGCCGAACTCGCGCAACTCGGGACGCATTACGTCGGCCGGCCAAGCCCGCTCTACCTCGCCGAGCGGCTCACCGCGCATCTCGGCGGCGCCAAAATCTATTTCAAGCGCGAAGAGCTCAACCATACCGGCGCGCATAAGATCAACAATGTGCTCGGCCAGATTCTGCTCGCCCGGCGCATGGGCAAGAAACGCATCATCGCCGAGACGGGCGCCGGGCAGCACGGCGTCGCCACCGCGACGGTCTGCGCCAAATATGGGCTCGAATGCATCGTCTACATGGGCGCGGTCGACGTCGAACGGCAGAAGCCGAACGTCTTCCGCATGCAGATGCTCGGCGCGACCGTGGTCGCGGTGCAATCGGGCGCGCGCACGCTGAAGGACGCGATGAACGAGGCGTTGCGCGACTGGGTCGCCAATGTCGACGCCACGTTCTACTGCATCGGCACGTCGGCGGGCCCGCACCCATACCCCGCCATGGTGCGCGACTTTCAGTGCGTCATCGGCGAGGAGACGCGCGAGCAGATGATGGCGCGCGAGGGCCGGCTCCCCGATTCGCTCGTCGCATGTATCGGCGGCGGCTCCAACGCGATCGGCCTGTTTCACCCGTTCCTCGACGATCCCGATGTCGAAATCTACGGCGTCGAGGCGGCGGGACGCGGGCTCGACGTGCGCGACGGGCATGCGGCCTCGCTGGCCGGCGGGAAGCCCGGCGTGCTGCACGGCAACCGCACGTACCTCCTGATGGACGACGACGGGCAGATCCTCGAAGGCCATTCCATTTCGGCCGGCCTCGATTATCCCGGCATCGGCCCCGAGCACGCCTGGCTGAAGGAGGTCGGCCGCGTAACCTACCTCTCGGCGACCGACGACGAGGCGCTCGCCGCGTTTCAACTCTGCTGCAAGCTCGAGGGCATCATCCCCGCGCTCGAACCCGCCCATGCGCTCGCCAGAGTCGTCGACCTGGCGCCGCGCCAACCCGCCGATCACCTGATGGTCGTCGGGCTCAGCGGGCGCGGCGACAAGGATATTTTCACCGTCGCCGACCACCTCGGCGGGATGGGCTGATCGCAGCGATGGTCGAGGAGACGAGCGGAATGGCGTGGAAAGCGGCCGCGATCGGCGCGGCTATTTTGGCGATGGCCGCGAGTTGCGCGGCGCGCGCCGCCGACACGAAGCTCGAAGCAGGCGTGGCGGGCACGGTGAGCGACGCCGGGTTCTTCATCGCCGACAAGAAGGGCTACTTCAAACAGGAAGGGCTCGACGTTCGCTTCACCAGCTTCGATTCCGCCGCCAAGATGGTCGCGCCGCTCGGCGCAGGCCAGCTCGACGTCGGCGGCGGCTCGGTGTCCGCCGGCTTCTACAATGCGCTTCTGCGCGGCATCGCCATCAAGATCGTCGCAGACAAGGGCTCGACGCCGCCGGGCCACGGCTTCCAGCCTCTGCTCGTGCGCAAGGACCTGATCGACAGCGGCCGCTACAAGACGCTGAAAGACCTGAAGGGCATGAAGATCGCCGGCAGCGCGCAGGGGAGCGGCTCGACCTCGACGATGAACGAACTCTTGAAGAAGGCCGGCCTGACCCCGGCCGACGTCGACCGCGTCTTCATGGGCTTCTCGCAGCAGGTGATCGCGCTGCAGAACAAGGCGGTCGACGCCGCGCTGATCACCGAGCCCTCAGCCACGAAGGCCGAGGAGACCGGCGCCGCGGCGCGCATCATGGGCGACGACGAGATCTATCCCAACCATCAACTCGCCGTCGTCCTCTATTCCGGCTCGTTCATCAAGGACAAGCCGGACGCAGCGAAAGCGTTCATGCGCGCCTATCTGCGCGCCGCGCGCGACTGGAACGACGCGTTGAACAAGGATGGCAAGCTCGCCGGCCCGCAGGGCGACGCGGTGGTGAACATCCTGACGCAGGACACGTCGATCAAGGACGGCGACCTCTACCGCCGCATCGTGGTGCAGGGAACCAATCCCGACGGTCACGTCGACATGCCGAGCCTGCGCAACGATCTCGCCTACTTCAAGGCGACAGGCGACGTGACCGGCGACATCACGGCCGACCAGGCGGTCGACGATTCGTTCGCGGCGGAGGCGGTGAAAGCGCTCGGCCCCTACAAGCCGAAGGCGCGATGACGGCGCGCCTCGACGCCTGTTTCGCCCGCTGCCGCGCCGAGCGCCGCGCCGCGCTCGTGACCTTTCTCATGTGCGGCGATCCGGACGCCGCGACCTCGCTCGACCTCTTGCGCGCCTTGCCGAAGGCGGGCGCCGACATCATCGAAGTCGGCATGCCCTTCACCGACCCGATGGCCGACGGTCCTTCGATCCAAGCCGCGGGTCTGCGCGCCCTCAAAGCCGGGACGACGCTGAAGAGCGTGCTCGCAAGCGTGCGCGCCCTTCGCGAGACGGACGAGTCCACGCCGGTCGTGCTGATGGGCTATTACAATCCGATTTACGTGTTCGGCGTCGAAGCGTTTCTCGCCGAGGCGCGCGCCGCCGGCGTCGACGGGCTCATCGTCGTCGACCTGCCGCCCGAGGAGGACGAAGAGCTCTGCCTTCCCGCGCTCCGGGCAGGCCTCAACTTCGTCCGCCTGGCGACGCCGACGACCGACGACCGACGCCTGCCGGCGGTGCTCGCGAACACCTCGGGCTTCGTCTATTACGTCTCCGTCACCGGCGTGACGGGCGCGGCGATCCCCGACTATTCGAAGGTCGCCGCCGCGGTGGCGCGGATCAAGGCGCATACGTCGCTGCCGGTCGCCGTCGGCTTCGGCGTGAAGACCGCAGCCGCGGCGCGGGCGATCGCGGCGCACGCCGACGGCGTCGTCGTCGGCACCGCGCTCATCGACGCTCTGCAGCGCTCGCTCGACGGGAACAACGCCGCGACGGAGGGCTCGATCGAGGCGGTCGCCGCGCTCGTGCGCGATTTGGCGCAGGGCGTGCGCGGCGCACGCAAGGAGACCGCATGAACTGGATGTCCAACGTCGTCCCGCCGAAGATCCGCTCGTTCCTCAAGCGCGAGACGCCGGAGAACCTGTGGGTCAAATGTCCCGACAGCGGCGAACTCGTCTTCCACAAAGATCTCGAGGCCAACCTGCACGTCGTGCCGAACTCCGGCTACCATATGCGATTGCCGGTGAAGGCGCGGCTCGACTCGCTGTTCGACAACGCGGCCTACACGGAGATCGCGACGCCCGACGTCCCGCTCGATCCGCTGCGCTTCCGCGACGTGAAACGCTACACCGACCGACTCAAGGACTTTCGCGCCAAGACCGGCTCGCCCGACTCGGTGAAGATCGCGACGGGCGCGTTGGAGGGAACCGAGATCGTCGTCGGCGTCCAGGATTTCGATTTCATCGCCGGATCCCTCGGCATGGCGGCGGGCGAGGCGATCATCGCCGGCATGATGGAGGCGGTGAGCCGGCGCGCGCCATTCATCATGTTCACGGCTTCGGGCGGCGCGCGCATGCAGGAAGGCATGTTCTCGCTGATGCAGATGCCGCGCACCACCGTCGCCGTGCGCCAGCTCAAGGCGGCGAAGTTGCCCTACATCGTCGTGCTGACCAACCCGACGACGGGCGGCGTCACCGCCTCGTTCGCCATGCTGGGCGACATTCATATCGCCGAGCCCGGCGCGATGATCGGCTTCGCCGGCGCGCGCGTGATCGAACAGACGATCCGCGAGCGGTTGCCCGAAGGATTCCAGCGCGCCGAATATCTCAAGGCGCACGGCATGATCGACATGGTCGTCGCGCGCAAGGACATGCGCGCGACGCTGGCGCGGCTTTGCTCCCTCCTCATGAAGACGTCGCACGCGGCGCCGCGGGCGGCGTGACATGCCGCGCTCCGACGTTCTGCTCGAGCGTCTGAGCGCGCTGCACCCGCGCAAGATCGATCTGTCGCTCGGCCGCGTGAGCGCGCTGCTCGACACGCTCGGGCGGCCGCAGGACCGCTTGCCGCCGACGATCCATGTCGCGGGCACCAACGGCAAGGGCTCGACGATCGCCTTCATGCGGGCGATCCTCGAGGCCGCAGGCCGACGCGTCCACGTCTACACGTCGCCGCATCTGGCGCGCTTTCACGAGCGGTTCCGGTTGGCGGGACGGCTCGTCGGCGAAGACGCGCTCGCCGCGGCGCTCGAAGCCTGCGAGGCCGCCAACGCCGGCGCGCCGATCACGCAGTTCGAAATCATCACGGCGGCGGCGTTCAAACTGTTCAGCGCGACGGCCGCCGACGCGCTGCTGCTCGAAGTCGGCCTCGGCGGCCGCTTCGACGCCACGAACGTGATCGACCGGCCGCTCGCCAGCGTCATCACGCCGGTGTCGATCGACCACGTCGAGTTCTTGGGCTCCAGCCTCGAAGGCATCGCGCTGGAAAAGGCCGGCGTGCTCAAGCGGGGGCGGCCCGCGATCGTCGCCGACCAGGATCCGCGCGCGCGCGCCGCGATCGAGCGCGAAGCCGCAAGGGTCGGCGCGCCGCTCCTCATCGGCGGCCAGGATTTTTCCGCGCGCATGGAGCGCGGGCGCCTCGTCTACGAAGACGGTGACGGCCTCCTAGACCTGCCGCCGCCGGCGCTCGTCGGCCCGCACCAGATCGGCAATTCGGCGACCGCCATCGCAACGCTGCGAACGGCGTTCAAGGATGTGGCGGAAGACGCCTACGCCCGGGGGATGAGCGCCGCGGATTGGCCGGGACGCCTGCAGCGCCTCGACCGCGGGCCGCTCGCGCAGCGCGCGCCGAAGGGCGCGCAGATCTGGCTCGACGGCGGCCACAACGCCGCCGGCGGCGCGGCGCTGGCGCAAAGCATGGCGGAGCTTGCCGCGCGCGACCCGCGTCCGCTGGCGCTTATCGTCGGCATGCTGACGACGAAGGACTCGGCCGCGTTCCTCGCGCCGTTCCGCGATCTCGCGGCGGCCTTCATCGCCGTTCCGATCGCGGCGGAACATGCCGGCCGTGCGCCGCAGGACCTCGTCGATCTCGCGCGCTCGATGGGCGCGCCGGCGTCGCTGGCGCCGAACGTGAAAGCAGCGCTCGGTGCGCTCGCGGCGCGCGGCTGGCCGACGCCGCCGCGCATCCTCATCGCGGGATCGCTCTATCTCGCGGGCGCCGTTCTCGTCGCAAACGGGACGCCCCCGACGTGAGGCGTCAGTCGCCGCGCATCAGCTTGCCGACGACGCGCGCGGTATAGTCCACCATGGGCACGACGCGGGCGTAGTTGAGACGCGTCGGCCCGATGACGCCGAGCACGCCGACGACGCCGTGCTGGCTGTGGTGGAACGGCGCCGCGATCATCGAGGAGCCCGATAGCGAGAACAGCTTGTTCTCCGAGCCGATGAAGATGCGCACGCCGTCGCCGCTTTCCGCGCGCGCCAGAAGCTCGACCACGTCCTTCTTCGTCTCGAGGTCGGAGAACAGCAGACGGATGCGCTCCAAGTCCTCGATGGCGCGCAGGTCGTCGAGCAGGTTGGCGTGGCCGCGCACGATGAGCTGCGATTGTTCGCCGAGCCCGGCCCAGGTGGCGAGGCCGGCGTCGACGAGCTTCTCCGTCAACGTGTCGAGCTCGGCCTTGGCGGACGCTCTGGCGGTTTCGATGTCGGCGCGCACCTCGCCCAGCGTGCGGCCGCGGATGCGCGCGTTGAGATAATTGCTCGCCTCGATCAGCGCCGAGGCCGGCAGCCCGATCGGCGTGTTGAGCACCCGGTTTTCGATCGAGCCGTCCTCCGAAACCAGGATGGCGAGCGCGCGCTCCGGTTCGAGGCGGACGAACTCGATGTGCTTGAGCCTGGTGTTCTCCTTGGTGGTGAGCACGACGCCGGCGCCGCGCGAGAGACCCGACAGCATGGTCATCGCCTGCGCCAGAACGTCTTCCAGCGACCGGTCGCGCGAGGCGGCTTTCACCTGCGCGTCGATCCGCTCGCGTTCCTCGCGCGGCAGATCGCCGATCTCCAGTAGCGCGTCGACGAAAAAACGCAGGCCGAGCTCGGTCGGCATGCGCCCGGCGCTCGTATGCGGCGCATAGACGAGGCCGAGGTCCTCGAGATCCTGCATGACGTTGCGCACCGAGGCGGGCGACAGCGTCATCGGCAAGATGCGCGAGAGATTGCGCGAGCCGACCGGTTCGCCGGTCGCCAGGTAGCCGTCGACGATGCCGCGGAAAATCTCGCGCGACCGCTCGTTGAGCGAGGTCAGGCCGCCGCGGTCGGACGGAACAGGCTCGCGCGGCGGTTCGTTGATCGCTGGGCTCATGCTGGCGCCACTATGGCCCACCTCGGCTCGCAAGCAAGTCCCGGTTGACCCTCGTTGGCCGCCGCCCGCACAGTGTCCCGCATGACCTTGAAGATTACGCTCGTCGGCTCGCACTACTTCGCGCAGGACGCGCTCGCCGCGCTGGTAAGCGAGCCGAAGGTCGTGGTGCTGCGGGCGATCGCGCCCGAGGACAGCGATCATCTCGCCGTTGCGGCGCGAAACCAAAGCCTCGATCTCGCTCTCCAAACCGACGCTTGTGCGGTCGGCGAGGAGTTGATCCCCTCGGAGACGGACCTCATCGTCGCCGCGCGCACGCCGGCGATCCTGTCGCCCGAGGCGCTCGACAAAGCGAAGCTCGGCGGCGTCGGCTATCATCCCTCGCTGCTGCCGCGCCATCGCGGCCTCGGCGCGCTCGACTGGACCATCCGGGCGGGCGACGCGATCGCCGGCGGCACGGTCTTCCACCTGACCGAAGCCATCGACGCCGGCCCGATCGCCGTCCAGGACTGGTGCTTCGTGAAGAAGGGCGAGACGGCGAGCGACCTCTGGGATCGTGCGCTGCGCCCGATGGGCGTGCGGCTCATTCTGGAGACCGTGCGCGGCGCGATCAAGACGGGGCTGATAGCGGCGCGTCCGCAAGAGGAAGCGTTCGCCACGGACGCGCCGCCGATCCGATGAGGCGACGGTTGCTTGATATCCCTTGCGGCGCCGGGCTATCTTTTGACGAAGCAAGCGCGAAGCGCACGCCCGCGAGAGGGGAGGACGCATGATCATCGAATGGCACACGCATGTCTATCCGCCGGAAGAGGCGGCGGCGGACGCGCTCGCTTGGGAGGGCAGGAGCGCGCCGGCCTGGGCCGGGCGTTGCCCCATGACGATCGAAAACGTGATGGACGCGCACGAGCGCTCCGGAATCGCGCTCAGCGTCATCACCAACGCCGCGCATTACCTGCGGGGCAAGTCCGACGCGGACGCCTTGAAAGCTGTTCAGCGTTGGTCCGACTACGCCGCAGAGCTTCAAGACAGACATAAAGGCAAGCTCGTCGCCTTCGCGACCATTCTGCCCGGCAACGGTCCTGACCAGATCAAGGAGGCGGAGCGCGCAATCACGCAACTCGGGCTGCGCGGATTCTTCATTCATTCAAACCACCATTTGCGCTATCCCGACGAGGACGCCGCGCGACCGTTCTGGGAACTCGCGCAGGCGCTCGACGTCCCCGTCTTCATCCATCCCCCGCATGTCGGCGTCGGGGAGGAGCAGGTGAACATGTATCGCCTCGCCTCCAGCGTCGGCCGTCCCGCCGATCTCTGCGTGGCGCTCGCGCGCATCATCGTGCGCGGCGTGCTGGAGGACTTTCCTCGTCTCAAGCTCGTGCCCTCCCATGGCGGCGGCGGCATTTGCGAGGTGATCGGGCGCATGAACTACGCCTATGAACTGCAGGACGAGTGCTATTTCCTTGGATCCTACGCGCCGATGAAGATCAAGCACGAGCCCTTGCGCTACCTCAAGATGATGTATTTCGACACGGCGACCTATCACGCGCCCGCGACCCGCCTGGTGCTGGAGACCGTGGGAGTCGACCATGCGCTCTACGGCAGCGACGCGCCGCCGCTCACCTCGCTCAAGCCGCGCGCCATCAAGCTCATCGAAGACTTAGGCCTTCCCGCCGCGGACAAGGAGAAGGTGTTCTGGCGCAACGCAGCCAAGCTCCTGAAGCTGTCCGAGGCGGAACTCGGCGCCTTGCGCGAAAAGAGCGCCGCATGAGCGGATATCTCATTCGACTCTGTTTGGCCGCTGCGGGGCTTGCCGCACTTGCAGGGTCGGCCGGCGCGGCGGATTATCCCAACAGGCCCGTCCAGGTGATCCTCGCAACAGGCGCGGGCGGGACCGCCGACATTTTCGCCCGCGCTCTGTCCGACGGGTTCCAGAAGCGGACGGGCCAGCCGCTCGTCGTGGACAATCGCTCGGGTGGGCAGTCGAACATCGGCGGCAAGGCCTGCGCCGACGCGCCGAGCGATGGCTCCGCGATCTGCTTGCTGCCCGACGAGGCGCTGGTGCTCAACCAGCTCCTGTTCAAGAAGCTGAGCTACAAGCCCGACGCCGACTTCTCGCCGATCACGAATCCGTTCTTCAACACCCAGGTGATCGTGGCGTCATCGTCGCTCGGCGTGAAGTCGATGGACGAGCTCGCAGCCTTGTCGAAGCGCAAACCGGGCACGCTGAGCTATTCCGTCATGTCCTCGCCGATGCAGATGTTCATGGACGATTGGGGAAAGAGGGTGGGCGCCGACCTCGTCAACGTGCCCGTGCGCGGCGGGGCGGACACGGTCACGGGCATGATGACGGGCAACATGCCCATCGCGATCGTCGGGTTGCAGAACTGGCTCGGCTACATCCGCGGCGGGCTCGTCACGCCGCTCGCCGTCAATTCGAAGCATCGCCAGCCTCTGCTGCCGGACACACCGACGCTGACCGAACTCGGTTATCCCAACGAGCCTCAGCAATTCTTCGGCTTCGTTGCGCCCGCCAAGACGCCTGCGCCCATCATCGACCAGCTCTACCAGGCTATCAAGGCCGCCGGCGAAGAGCCTCAGTTCCGGCAGGCTCGAATCGTCGACCAGGGGCTCGAACCGGTCTTCGACGATCCTGCGAGCTTCGGCGCTTTTCTCGTCTCCGAGCGGGCCAAGGCAAAGCGGCGCATCACAGAGGCAGGGATAGAGCCGAAGTAAGGCGGTTCGCCTACGCGCTTGTTTCCGGCGTTTGAAACTGCGGCAGCGATGTCGGACAGGTGCTCGGACGGCGCGATTGCTCTAAGCTGCGCGTTTCCGCGCCACGCCGAAACAGGCTGAGGGAGGAGCCCATGCCATTCAAGCCGCCGACCCGCGACGACATCCTGCGCTCGGGCCTCGCCAGCGCCATGCCGGCGACCGGCGTGCTCCCCGCGACCGAGACGCGCAACTATTTTCAGGCGATCGACAATATGCTGTCGGCCTTCGCCATCCGGCCGACGGACGACGTTCTGTTCCTGACCGACCCGCTGCTCGACCGGCGCGTCGTCGACGCCATCGCGGGCGTGTCGCGCTCGCGCGGCGTCGAGCCGCGTGAATTCATGGCTCCCTCGACGCAGGTCTCGCGCTGTCCGGAGGAACTGCGCGCGCTGATCGAGAAGGCGACCTTCGTCATGTCGACCTGGTTCTGCTCGGTCAACGATCCGCTGTTCGTCAAGCTGCGCCGCGAGAACGGTCAGCGCTGGATCAAGATCACATATTTCCGCAACCTCGACGTGCTGCACACGCCTCAGGCGCGCTTCCCGATCGACCTCGTCGGCGAGATCATCCGCGCGACGGCGCGCCTGTATCCGAAGGACCGCGATTTCGCCATGACGTTTTCCTGCCCGCGCGGCAGCGACCTGTCGATCAAGTTCACGCCGGACATGGTGAAGAACCTGCTTGCAAACAACCGCTGGAAGGGCGGCAACAAGGCCGATACGGACGGCTGCTACGTGCATTTCATGCCGACCCACGGCCCCAACATCTACGACCGCGAGGCGTTCGGCCGAAAGGAGGGCGCGCATGGCGACATGCAGGGCGTCGTCTTCCCGCAATGGGCGATCGGTTTCGACAAGCCGTTCGAGGAGAAGATCGGCGTCGAGTACAAGGACGACGTCGTCGCCAAGGTGCACGGCAAGTCGCTCGACGCGGAGATCCTGCGCGACCAACTCGTCGGCGTGCACGCGCATTTGCACGAACTCGGCTGCGGCTTCAACCCGAAATACCCGCGCTTCAAGGCTTATCCGGCCGGCTCCAACGCGCCGGGCGCGCTGCATTTCGGCACCGACGCCGATCGGCCCAACGAATGGATGGCGCGGCGCGTGCCGGCCTGGGAGGAGCCGCACAGCCATCAGGATTGCGTGGTCTTCGACATGACGGTGAAGGTCGGCAATACGACGCTCATCGACAACGGCTTCCTGATGGCGCTGCGCGACCCGCAGGTGGTCGAAGCGGCGCGCCGGTACGGCGACCCCGTCGACTTGTTGGAGACCTTCGTCGAATAGGTTGCGTCGGGCGGACCGGGGCCAGGGAGGACGCCATGTCGAAGCGCGCGCGCCATCTCGCGTTGGGCCTTGTCGCGATCGCGGCCGGTCTCGCCACAGAGCCGGCAATCGCCCAGTTCTACAAGGACAAGACGCTGACGATGCTCGTCAACTACGGCGTCGGCGGCAACGCCGACACCGAGGCGCGCGTCTACCAGCGCTACCTGCCGACCTATATCCCCGGTCATCCCAACGTCATCATCCAGAATGCGCCAGGAGCCGGCGGCGTCAACGCCGTCAACATGCTGGGCCTCGGGCTCGGCGCGAAGAACGACGGCTTCACGATGGGCTATTTCACCATCAGCGCCGCAGACCTAATGGTCGACAATCCTGCGCTGAAAACCAGTTTCAGCGATTTTATCGTCGTCGCGGGCGCGCGCGGCTGGAACATCGCGTACGGCCGCAAGGACATCCCGCCCGGCATGACGAAGCCTGCCGACATCGCCAAGGCGACGCGCATTTTCGCCGGCGGCTACAGCCGCTCCTCCTCGCACGACACGCGCCTGCGCCTCGCGCTCGAGCTGATGGGCCTTCCCTATCGGATGGTGACGGGGTTCCCGGCGGCCGGCGACATCAACAAGGCCATGCTGCAGGGCGAGGTGAACTTCTCCGGCAGTTCGCTGCCCGGCTACCAGACGCAGATCGTCCCGCAGATCATCGAAGCCGGCGTCGGGATGCCCTTCTTCCAGTTCTCCGTCATCGGCCCGGACGGCAAGCCGGCCGGCAACCCGACGCTTCAGAAGCAAGGCGTCCGCATCTTCGACGACGTCTACGCCGAAGCCTTCGGCAAGCTGCCCTCCGGACCCAAGAGCGACGCGCTGCTCATGATGGACGACATCGGGACGAAGCTGCAGCGCGGCCTCCTGTTCCCGAAAGCAACGCCGATGGAGGCCGTCAGCGCGCTGCGCGGCGCCGTTGAAAACCTGGCGGCCGATCCGGATTTCCAACGCGACTACGAGAAGGTCACGGGCCAAAAGCCGGACATCGCTAAGGCCCAGGAGCTCGATCCGCTGTTCGACCGCGTCCGCCACCTCGATCCGGCGATCAAGCAGGCGCTGACGGCCTCGATCGCCGAATGATAGGCCTTGGCCGCGCTTGAAAGCGCGCCGCCGCGCGGCCATAAGGTCGTCGCGCGACCGGCAAAGGTCGCAGGGAGCCCTCCGATGGCGCAGCCGCCGCATGCGAAAGCCTCGTTCCAATGGGACGACCCGTTCCTGTTCGAGACGCAGCTCGGCGAAGACGAGCGCATGATCCGCGACGTCGCGCGCGATTACGCCCGCGAGAAGCTCGCGCCGCGCGTGCTCGACGCCTACGCCCACGAAACCGCCGACCGCGCGATCTTTACTGAAATGGGCGCGCTGGGCCTGCTCGGCCTCACCTTTTCGGAAGACTACGGCTGCGCCGGCGCGAACTACGTGTCCTACGGGCTCGTCGCGCGCGAGGTCGAGGCGGTCGACTCGGGCTACCGGTCGATGATGAGCGTGCAATCCTCGCTCGTCATGTATCCGATCGACGCCTACGGCGACGCGCGGCAGAAGCAGAAATACCTGCCGAAGCTCGCCTCGGGCGAATGGATCGGCTGCTTCGGCCTCACCGAGCCCGACGCCGGGTCCGATCCCGCGGGGATGAAGACCCGCGTCGAAAAAGTCTCCGACGGTTACCGGCTTACCGGCTCGAAGACGTGGATCACCAATTCGCCGATCGCCGACGTTTTCGTCGTTTGGGCGAAGTCGGCGGCGCACGACAATCAGATCAAGGGTTTCATCCTCGAAAAAGGCATGAAGGGCCTCGCCTCGCCGAAGATCGAGGGCAAGCTGTCGCTGCGCGCCTCGATCACCGGCGAGATCGTCATGGACGGCGTGATCGTCCCGCAGGAGAACCTGCTCGCCGGCGTCTCCGGCCTCAAAGGGCCGTTCGGCTGCCTCAACCGGGCGCGCTACGGCATCGCGTGGGGCGCCATGGGCGCTGCGGAGGACTGTTGGCGGCGCGCGCGCCAATATACGCTCGACCGCAAGCAGTTCGGCAAGCCTCTGGCGGCGACGCAATTGGTGCAGAAGAAGCTCGCCGACATGCAGACGGAGATCGCGCTAGGGTTGCAGGCGGCGCTCCGCGCCGGCCGCCTGTTCGACGAGGGACATCTCGCGCCGGAGGCCGTCTCGCTCATCAAGCGGAACAATTGCGGCAAGGCGCTCGACATCGCGCGCATGGCGCGCGACATGCACGGCGGCAACGGCATCCACGCCGAATATCACGTGATGCGTCACGCGCAGAATCTCGAGACGGTGAACACCTACGAGGGCACGCACGACGTGCACGCGCTGATCCTCGGCCGTGCGCAGACGGGCATCCAGGCGTTTTTTTAGACTAGTCGCCCCGCCTAGGTGCAACCGATAGCGCACCGTCGACCACCGCTATAATCGTGTGCAGCGGCAAATTGCGCGGAAAACCCGCGCGCTCACCGCCAACTGCTTTCTACCGCTTTCTGGAGAAGGCGCTGACGCCGTCGCCTCGGCCGCGCACAGCGCGCGGTGCGGTCGCTGGACGCCAATGACCTCGACGAACTGCGCGCGACGCTCGTAAGCGTGCGGCGCCTCAACGGAAGGCGCTCAGCCGCTTGGCCAAACGCCTTCCTAGATGGAGGTGGCGCCATCGGGGCAAGTTGATGGCGATCACTTACCTCCTGCGTCGATGATGACTACCGACACCACCGCGTTCCACGCGGACCGCGGGCGGCTACATGACCCGTATGTCGTACGCACCAGGCTTGGTTTTGACCGCCCCAGACGCAACGGCCAATTCCATTGCGATGATAGTTTGGGCCGCAAGCGCCTAACGCGGACGCCGGTGTCGTAGATGAAGACAGGGCAGCAGCAGAAAGAATAACGGCTCCGAAAAGCGCAACCGAAAGGTGTTTCATCTATACCTCCGTTTGACTGGTGATGATTACGCCGAACCCTGTCAAGAATTCGGCGCGTTTTGGCGTTCGCCAAACAATGGCTGTCCAGCAGTTGCGATTTTCGGCCTGGCGCCTGAACCGGGCATGAACTCTTGGCCGCCCTGAATTTATGGCGGTCGCGAACATGCGTGAGCGCCGATGAGCGGGCGATCAGGCAATCCTTTGCGTGCGGACCTGCATAGATTACTCGACGCGCGGAAGATGCGCATCGATGTTTCGCGCGGCGATGTCGTCTCTGATGGCCTAGATCCCGCAAGCAGCTATGCGATATTATTCGAAGGCAGACGCGTAGATTCCGCAATCTTTGATCGCGTGAAGAATGCGCTGGAGCGCGCCCAGTCAAATGACCGAACACGATGACGTTGCTAATCTAGCTCACGTCGTCAGTCCACGTCGTCTTCGAAGAGCGTGGCGACATCGAGCGTCAGTCCCGGCGGGTCGAACACGATGACGCCGTCGCCGCGGATCATGGTTTCGATGCGATCGCCCGCGCCGCGCCGGTGGTGGATCGCGGTCCGCTTGGCGGGAACGACAATCAGGTAGTGGATAATCGTTGGACTGCGGAAGTACTGCGTCAGCTTCGTCGATGTGTCGATGGCTTGCGTCGACGGCGAGAGCACCTCGACGACGAGCACCGGGTCGTACGCCACGGTCGCGTCGCCGGGCAGGCGCGGGCCGCAGCGCACGAAGGCGTCCGGCTCGAAGGTCGTGCGGTCGTCGATGCGTACGGCCATGCCGTCAACGAAGGCTTCGCATGGCAACCGGCGGCTGCGGATGTCGCGCTCGAACGCGGAGGCGACTCGAAGCTTCACCCTGCCGTGCGCCGCTCGCTCCGTTTGCATTTTGTAGATGCGGCCGTCGAGCAGTTCGTAACGCTCGCCCTCCGGCTGCGCGTCATACCATTCCATGAAGGCGTCGGCGGTCATCGGCTCCAATGGTTTCAAGATGGGCGCATCGACCATGGACGCCTCGCTGTTTTTACCGCCGTCAGTCCACGTCGTCTTCGAAGAGCGTGGCGACGTCGAGCGTCAGGCCCGGCGGGTCGAACACGATGACGCCGTCGCCGCGGATCATGGTCTCGATGCGATCGCCCTCGCCGCGCCGGTGGTGGATCGCCGTCCGCTTGGCGGGAACGACAATTAGGTAGTGGATAATCGTGGGATTGCGGAAATACTGCGTCAGCTTCGTCGACGTGTCGATGGCTTGCGTCGACGGCGAGAGCACTTCGACGACGAGCACCGGGTCGGGCGCCACGGTCGCGTCGCCCGGCAGACGGGAACCGCAGCGCACGAAGGCGTCCGGCTCGAAGGTCGTGCGGTCATCGATACGCACGGCCATGCCGTCGCCGAAGCCTTGGCACGGCAGGTTCCCGGTCCTGATCTGCGCCCGCAACTGTTCGGCCACGCGCATTTTGGCTTCCGCGTGGCTCGCGCGCTCGGCCTGCATCTCGTAGATTCGTCCCTCGAGCAATTCGTAGCGCTTGCCCTCCGGCTGCGCGTCATACCATTCCATGAAGGCGTCGGCGGTCATCGGCTCCGCCGGCTTCGAGACATGCGGGTCTGTCATCGATTTACGAAGCTCCCAGCGGCGACTATAGCACCCTCCGTCACGCCGCGGAAAAGACCATGACCCCAAAGCCCCTCGCCGGCGTCCGCGTCCTGGAGCTCGCGCGCATCCTCGCAGGTCCCTGGTGCGGGCAATTGCTCGCCGATCTCGGCGCCGACGTGGTGAAGGTCGAGCGCGCGGGCGCGGGCGACGACACGCGCCACTGGGGGCCGCCGTTCGTCGAGGCGGCGGACGGCGGCCATCTCGGCGCGGCCTATTACCACGGCTGCAACCGCGGCAAACGCTGCATCGAGGCCGATTTCGACACCGAAGACGGCCGCGCGCTCGTGCGGCGCCTCGCGACCCACGCCGACGTGGCGATCGAGAACTTTAAGGTCGGCGGCCTCGCCAAGCACGGGCTCGACTACGAGCGGCTGAAGGCGCTGAACCCTCGGCTGATCTACTGCTCGATCACCGGCTTCGGCCAGGACGGCCCCTACGCCGCGCGCGCCGGCTACGACTTCCTCATCCAGGGCATGGGCGGCGCGATGCACGTGACCGGACAATCCGACGGCACGCCGACGAAATCGGGCGTCGCGATGGCCGACATCTTCACCGGGCTCTACGCGGCCAACGCCATCCAGGCGGCGCTGATCCGCCGCGCGCGGACCGGCGAGGGCGCCTTCATCGATTGCGCGCTGCTCGATTCGCAGGTCGCCGTGCTGGGCTATCAGGCGATGAACTATTTTACGGCCGGCCTTCCCGGTCGTCGTCTCGGCAACGGCCACCCGAACCTCGCGCCCTACGATGTCTACCCCGTCGCGGATGGCGACATCATCATCGCCACCGGCAACGACGGCCAGTGGGGCAGGCTCTGCGACGTTCTGGGCGACTCGGACCTCGCGGCGCGCTTCCCGACCAACAAGGACCGCGTCACCCGGCGCGACGAGATGACCGACACGTTGTCGGCGCTGACGCGGCGGTTTACCCGCGCGGAGCTCCTGCCTTCGCTCGATGCGGCGCATGTGCCGGGGGGGCCGATCAACTCCATCGCCGACGTTTTCGACGATCCGCAGGTGGTCGCGCGCGGCATGAAGCTGACGCTCGACCATCCGGGCGCCAAGGGCGGCGTGACGGCCGGCGTGCGCTCCGCCATCCTCATCGACGGCGAGATCGCGGCGAGCGAGCGCCCCGCGCCGGCGCTGGGGCAGCATACGGACGAAATTCTGCGCGACCCGAATTGGGGCGGCATGTGATCCGGCCGCAACGGCTCAATAACGGCAGCCCAGCGCGCGCTCCTCGCGCACGATCTCGGCGATGCGCGCCCGCTGCCGCCCCGACAAGGGCACGTCGGCCTGGTTGTCGTAGGCGCAGCCGGCGTTGCCGAAATTGGCGATCTGCTGGGCGGTGTGGAAACAATAGCCAGCGGCCTTGAAGATCGCATTGCGCTGATAGCTCAGCTCGAAGCACGAGTCCGCCCGCGCTCCCTTGGCGGCGACCAAGACTGCGCCGAAAACAAGCACGCTGGTTGCGAACCGTCGCGGCGACAGGGCGAAAAAAGCAGGTGTTATTGTGAAATTCGGCATCGAGGCTCTCCGAACGCTTGCCCATTCGATACGATCGATCGCCGCCGATCAATCCGATATTCGGCGAGCGGCGTCCGACAGCGAATCCTTTGCCTAATATGACCCGATCAAGAGATTGAAAGCCTCGCCGCCGGTCGAAAGTCTACGCGCCTTCCGCCCAACCCGAGTTGGGGCGGGATGTGATAGCTTGATCGCCTGAGACGCGGCTCCGCTACGCCGCGGACCCAGTTAGGAGCCGGTCGCAAATGGTCCCGCATCTCGATCGCGCGACATTGCAAAGCGCTTTTGCGCAGATCGGGGAGCGCGCGCTTGCCGAGGGCCGCATCGTCGAGATCGCGGTCTACGGAGGCGCTGCGCTCATCCTGACGGTCCAAGGGCGGGTCGCCACGCGCGACGTGGACGCTGTCGTGCAGAACGACGCGGCATGGCTGCGGAAGGCGGTCTCCGAAATCGCCGAGGCGAATGGGTGGCCGCCCGATTGGCTTAATGACGGGGTCAAGGGATTTCTGAGCGCGCGCGATCAATCCGCCGAGGCGCGGCGTCTTTTTAGAACCTATCCCTCGGAGGGCGGACCCGGGCTGCGCGTCTTCGTTGCGACGCCCGCCTATCTCTTCGCTATGAAATGCATGGCGATGCGCATTGCAGGCGTCGACGCGACGCAGGATCGTCGCGATATAGAACTTTTGGCTTCGATTCTGGCGATCGCCAACGTCGAGCAGGCCTTGGCTGTGGTCGGGAAATTTTATCCAGTCGGTCGAATTTCGCCGAAGACTCAGTTCGGCCTTGAGGAGATTTTCGGCGCGAGGACGGACGTCGAGGCGAAGGAGACCTGATCGTGTTGGATGTTTTTTCGCGCCCGCTCACCCTCTGCGAAATCGCCGCGCGCGATCGTCAGGACGGTTCGTTCGACATCGCGGTGCGCGAGTTCCTGGACGCTTTCTATACAGCGGCCCCTCAAACGCGCGACGCTTTCCTGCGCGATGAGCCGCCCCGCCTGTCGCCCATCAAAGACGCCTATCTCGCGGCGGTCGCCGAGCATTTGGCGCTGCGCTTCGGTCTGCCGACGCCAGAATGGTCGGAGGCGCCGACACGTTTTCTGTCGGAGCCGTTCTTCGCAGGCGGAATGGAGGGCCTCAAAGCGCTGCTGCTCATCGAGAGCCCGCTCGCGTTCCGCCGCAGGATGATTTTCGTCAGCCACGACGCCTTGTCGAGGCCGCGCGACCGCCACGCCGACGGCGCGTCCTCCACATGACGGCCAACGACCGCTCCGGCGCGCAAATCCTCGTCGATCAGCTTGTGGCGCAGGGTGTTCAGCACGTCTTTTGCGTGCCGGGCGAATCCTACCTTTCGGTGCTCGACGCCTTTTACGACGCGCCGATCGAAGTCACCGTCTGCCGTCAGGAGGGCGGCGCCGCCATGATGGCCGACGCCAGCGCGCGGCTGACCGGGCGCCCGGGGATCGTCTTCGTGACGCGCGCGCCGGGCGCGACCAACGCCTCGCCCGGACTCCACATTGCCGAGCACGATTCCTCGCCGGTCATTCTCTTCATTGGCCAGGTGCAGCGCGAGGCGCAGGGACGCGGCGCGTTCCAGGAGATGGACTATCGCGCCGTCTACGGCTCGTTCGCCAAGCTCGTTGTCGAGATCACGGACGCCGCGCGCATCCCCGAGATCGTGTCGCGCGCGTTCCACACGGCGATGCAGGGACGGCCCGGCCCGGTCGTCATCGCCCTGCCCGAGGACATGCAAAACGACCGCGCGAGCGTCGCCGACGCGCCGCGCATCGAGCCCGCGCCCACCTGGCCGGGGCAAACGCAGATGGCGGCGCTGCAGAAGCGCCTCTGGGCGGCGCAACGACCGATGGTCATCCTCGGCGGCGGCGGCTGGACCGCCGCGGCGGTCGCCGGCGTGCAGCGCTTCGCCGAGCGCTTCGATCTGCCGGTCGCCGCGTCGTTCCGGCGCCAGTCGCTGTTCGCCGGCGACCACCCGAACTACGCGGGCGAACTTGCGCTCGGGGTCAACCCCAAGCTGCGCGCGCGCGTCGAGGCCGCCGATCTGCTGCTGCTCGTCGGCGGCCGCATGGCCGAGGTTCCCTCGCAGGGCTACGAACTCCTCGCCATTCCCACACCGCGGCAGGCGCTGGTCCATGTCCACGCCGACGCGGAAGAGCTCGGCCGCGTCTACCATCCCGCGCTCGCGATCCATGCCTCGCCTGTCGCCTTTGCGGCGGCGCTCGAAAGCCTGCAGCCGCCGAACGCCATTCCCTGGAGCGAAGCGACGCGCGCGGCCAACGGCGAGTTCCGCGCCTTCACCGATGTCGCGCCGAACAATCCGGGCGCCGTGCAGATCGGAGAGATCATGCTGTGGCTGCGCGAGCGCCTGCCGCGCGACGCGATCCTCGCCAATGGGGCCGGCAACAGCATGATCTGGGTCGGCCGGTTCATGCGTTATCTCATGCATGACGCGCAGCTCGCGCCTGTCTCCGGCTCGATGGGCTTTGGCGTTCCCGCCGCCGTCGGCGCGAAGCGCGTCTATCCGAACCGGATGGTGGTGAGCTTCTCCGGCGACGGCTGCTTTTTGATGACGGGCCAGGAGTTCGCCACCGCCGTTCAATACGACCTGCCGATCATCGCCATCGTGATCGACAATCGCTCTTACGGCACGATCCGCATGCATCAGGAGCGCCGCTTCCCCGGACGGGTCTCGGCCACCGATCTGCGCAGCCCCGATTTCGCAGCGCTGGCGCGCGCCTATGGCGGCCATGGCGAAACCGTCGAACGCACCCAGGACTTCCCGCCCGCGTTCGAGCGCGCCGTCGCCTCCGGCCAGCCCGCGCTGATCCACGTGAAGGTCGATGTCGAGGCGATCACGCCGACGGCGACCCTCACGCAATTGCGCGAGGCGGCGCCGATGCGCGACCCGCAATTCCTCACCGACGCGGCGAAGCTCGCACAACCGATCAGCCCCACATCGGGCGCCGAGGCCGAAAGACTTCTGCAAACCCTCTATGCGACGCCTGGCGACATCGTTCAGGCCGCCCGCGAGGTGGCGCGAGATTAGCGCGTGGCAGCGTTCACGGACACCACGCCGCGGCGGATTTGATCGAGCTCGATCGACTCGTACAGCGCCTGAAAATTGCCGGCGCCAAAGCCTTCGTTGCCTTTGCGCTGGATGATCTCGAAGAAGATCGGCCCAATCATCGTCTCGGTGAATATTTGCAGCAGGAGGCCCTCCTCGCCCGCCGACCCGTCGATGAGGATCTGGTTCTTCCTCAGTCGGTTCATATCCTCGCCGTGCCCGGGCACGCGCTTGTCGACCAGTTCGTAATAGGTGTCGATCGTGCGCTGGAGACGCACGCCGCGCGCGCGCAGCTTCTCGACCGTGGCGTAGATGTCGGCTGTCGTCAGCGCCAGATGCTGGATGCCTTCGCCGTGATACTCGCGGATGAACTCTTCGATCTGACTCCTGTCGTCTTGGCTCTCGTTCAACGGAATGCGGATCGCCTTGTCGGGCGCGATCATCGCCTGGCTTAAGAGACCCGTCGCCTTGCCCTTGATGTCGAAAAACTTCTGCTCTTCGAAGCCGAAGATGCGCGCGTAAAACGCCGACCATTCGCGCATCCGTCCCCGCCGCACGTTGTGCGTGAGGTGATCCAGCAGATCGAGGCCGACGCTGTTTTCGGCGGAAGCTTCGCGCCAGCCGGGAACCTCGTCCCAGTCCGCGAATGGATCGCTGTCGACGAGGTATAGCAACGACCCGCCGACGCCTTCGATCGCCTGCGCTTCCGGCAGCGCGCTGGCGCTTGCATCGGCGGCGTTCGCGCCCCGTGCAATGGCTTGGTCCAGCGCGGCCTTTGCGGCCGCCACGCGGAAGCCCATGCCGTTCGCCGAGGGCCCGTGCGCCGCGGCGAAGGCCGCCGCCTGGCCCGTGCGGCCTTCGTTCAGAAGGAAGGCGATGCGGCCCTGGCGATAGAGCGTCAGCCCGCGCGCCGCCTGGCGCGCGGCCGGGACGAAGCCCAACTGCTCGAACTGCCGCCCAAGCGCCGCGGGGTCCGGTGAGGTGAATTCGCAGAAGGCGAAGCCGTCGAGGCCAAGCGGATTGTCAGCGTTCTTCATGGATGCGTCTCCCCCGGGGCGGCGAGCGGGCGTTGCGGCGCGTGCGCCTTCGCGCGCGCGTAAGCTTGCGTGCCGCGCGTGTAGACTCGATCGTCCGGCAAGATCGTCTCGACGCGGATGTCGGGCGCGTGAGCCAGGCGCGCATAGATCGGCTCGAAATCCGTTTCGAGCGTCTGGCGCAGCAAGTCGTCAAAGCTGTCGATGACAAAGTAGCTCTGTTGGAAGTCGTCGATGCGATAGGGTGTGCGCATCAGGCGTTCGAGATCGAAGCCGAGCCTGTTGGGGGAAGGATCGTCGAGCGCGAAAAGCGATTCGCCGTGCGAGGAGACGATGCCCGCGCCGTAGAGACGCAAACGGTCGCCATCGCGGATCAGGCCGAACTCGACGGTGTACCAATAGAGCCGCGCCAGCCGCTCGATGGCGCCCAGATGCGCCGCGCGCAGGCCGCCTTCGCCATAGGCCTGCATGTAGTCGGCGAACACAGGGTTGGCGAGCAGCGGTACATGGCCGAAGATGTCATGGAAGACGTCCGGCTCTTCGAGATAGTCGAGTTGCTCGGGCGGCCGGATGAAGCGGCCCGCGACGAACCGCCGGTGCGCGAGATGATCGAAGAACAGGACATCCGGGATCAAGCCGGGGACTGCGACGACACGCCAGCCGGTCGCCGCCATCAGCCGCTCGGAAAGCTCGCTGAAATCCGGGATGCCGGGCCTGGAAAGGCGCAGCAGGTCTAACCCACCGAGGAATTCCGGCGTCGCGCGCGAGTCCAGGAGCGCCGTCTGCCGTTCGAAGAGCCGGTCCCACGTCGCGTGTTCGCGCGCGCTGTAGCGATCCCAATCCTGTGGAATCGTTCCGTCTTCGGATGCGCTCTTCAGGCGCAAGTTGTCAGCCTGCGGCATGCCAAAAGCCTGCCGCCGGACGCTCTCAATCGCGTTTCATTTTTCAGCCGCCCATGCCAAAAATTGGAAGGTTACCCCTGTGTTGGCCCGTATAGTGAAACAGCTTCATCAACTCGACGCGATCGACCGAAAGATCCTTGCGGCGCTGCAGGCGGACGCCTCGGTCAGCCATGCGGATTTGGCGGGGCGGGTCGGGAGTTCCGCAGCGTCCGTCTGGCGGCGGATCAAGGCCCTTGAAGACGCGCGCATTCTCCTGAAGACGGTGCGACTCGTCGACGCCGACAAGGTCGGCCGCGGCGTCAACGTGCTCTGCAACGTGCGGGTGCGCAGCCACGCACGCGAAGTCCGAACGGCTTTCGAGACCTTCGTGCGCACGCGTCCTGAAATCCTGGAGTGCTACTCGGTGTCCGGCGAATGGGATTACCTGCTGCGCGTCGTCGTCGCGGATGTCGCGGAATACGAGCGCTTCCTCATGACCATCCTCCTCGATCATCCTTCGGTGGGCGGCGCGGCGTCGCATTTCGCGCTGTCGCAAACCAAATATACGACGGCGCTGCCTCTCTGATATGCGATGTGGCGGTCAGGTGGCGGCCACGTGACGCGCCACCCAGGCGTCGAACGCCGTCATGAAGCTTTTGAGAAACGACGCGGTCTTCTCGTCCTTCGGCGTTCCATCGGCTTCGAACAATTGAGCCGCGCCGCCGACGTAGGCTTCCGGCTGCGGCATCGTCGGCACGTTGAGGAAGACAAGCGATTGGCGCAGGTGATGGTTAGCGCCGAAGCCACCGATGGCGCCGGGCGACACACTGACGACGGCGCCAGGCTTGCCGCTCCAAACGCTCTGGCCGTAGGGCCGCGAGCCGACGTCGAGCGCATTCTTGAGCGCCCCCGGCACGGAGCGATTGTATTCAGGCGTCACGAACAGCACGGCGTCGGCAGCCTTGATCGTCGCGCGGAACGGGGCGTAGGAGTCCGGGGCGCCGTCGGTCTCGAAATCCTGGTTGAACAGCGGCAATTGTCCGATCTCGACGATGCTCGGCTTGAGCGACGAAGGCGCGAGCTTCGCCAGCGCCAAAGCGCATTGCCGGCTGAACGAGCCCCGACGCAAACTGCCTACGAGAACCGCGACCGTGTAAACCATGGCGTACCTCCGCTCACGAAAACCCGCTGGCTTCGCGCCGCTTTGCAAACATTGCGGCTTGTCGATTAAACCGCGATCGGAGGCGCCGAACAAGCCGCGCTAAGGGGTGTTTTCATGACGATTGTCTACACGGCTGAGCCTGATTTATCGGCGCGGGCGTTCTGCGAAACGCTGGTCGCTTCGACGCTCGCGGCGCGCCGGCCGGTGGAAGACCTCGACCGTCTCGATCGCATGCTGCGTCACGCCGATGTGATCGTCACCGCGCGCGCAAACGGCCGGCTGATCGGCGTCTCCCGTGCGATCACGGACTTCGCCTATTGCTGCTATCTCTCCGATCTCGCCGTCGACGCCGCCTGGCAGCGGCAGGGCGTGGGGCGGCGTCTGATCGAGGAGACCCACGCGCGCGCCGGCGCGGATACGACCCTGATCCTCCTGGCCGCTCCGGCGGCCGAGGCCTATTATCCTCACATCGGCATGGTTCAGACGCCGCAGTGCTGGACGATCGCGCGAAGCCGATAGGCCGCCGTCAGTGATTGTCGTGCGCTTGGCTGCAGAAATCGAGCAGGCCGCGAATGGGGGAGCCGCTGTCGGTCCGGTTGTCATGAATGATGGCGCAGGTAGCGGCTCCGAACGAGATCATCTGATCGAACCCCTGCGACATGCCGTCATGCACGAGCGCGCGCTCGCCGGCGTTCAAGTTAATGCAGGTCTGATCGCCGCGCCCCACGCCGATCTTCACGCATTGTACGCCGGCAAGCTCGACCTGGTCGGAGCCCTGGTTGATCTGGAAGCCGGCGAAGGGCCGGCCCGAGCTCAGCGAGTAGATGAGCGTTCCGGCGAAAGAACTCTGCGGTTTGTTGGTCAGCACGAAGCCCTGCGAGCGCGAGGCGCAATGAAAATTGCTCGATACCAAGTATGGCGCCGAGACGTTGGCGATGGCCTGGACGCAGGTGTCGACGGCGAGAATCGTCGCGTCGGTGAAATGCGTTCCCTCGGGCGAATAGACCGTATCGCCGACGATGGCGTCCACAAGCACGACGCCGACCTCGGAAAAGTAGCCGTGGTAGTTCGAGATGTAGAAATCGTCGGTGCGGCCGCGCAGGATGATTTGATCCTTCATCTCCTGCGTGTTGTCGCGGCCGCGGCATGTCGCGCCGTCAAGCATGCCGTTCCACGCGAAGGAGAGGTCGATGCAGGCCGTAAAATAGGCCTTGTTCTCGTACCCGGTTGCGGGAAGGCACGACAAATCGCGGCTCGTGAAGGTCTTTTCCGTCCAGGACGGGGTGACGGGCCAGGAGGCGGTCAGGCAGAAGCCGCCGTTCGCAATCCGCGTCGACAGAACGAGGTTCGAGATGACAAGCCGGTTCTGGATCGTCCGTGCGCGATAGATCAGGCCGCCGCGCGCGGTCCAAACCAATCCCGCGTTCTCGCGCTCCAAACCGGTGAGCGAGAAGCTCTTGTCCCGCACCATCAAAGGCCGCGAGACAAGAAAACATCCGTCCACGACGACATCGTCATATGCGTCGAAGGCGGCCTGGATGGCGGCCGCGCCATCGCGATGGCATGTGGGATCGGCGACCGCGCTCAGCCGGATGCTGCGCGGCGGCGACGCCGCCGCAGACGCCGTCAGGCCAACGGCGGCGAGACAGAGGCAGCTCGCCAACGCTGCCACGACAGACGGCGAGCGGCGGCGCTTGCCATTCGCCGCGTCGATCGCAACCACCCGCCCTGATCGACGGCTCAAGGGGCGTTCCCAGCCAAAGCGGGCGCGGCGGCAGGCCCCGCGAAAGCATCGGCCATCTCGGCGAGGCCGACGCGGACGAGATGGGCGACAATCAACAAGGCGAGGGTCTCGGCGAGAGGCGGCGCAGCATGTCGAAAAAGGAGGCGGAGGCCAAGCGCCGGCGAGCGCCGCCATGGCGATGCGCGGAAAGCAGCGACCTCACCCGACGCTTTCCATTTTCGATCCCCCTTGGCATGTTGGGCGCAGACCGCCCGCGCAGGATTAAGGATCGCCCATGCCCTCGCCCATCCCGCTCGTCAATCTTGAAGGGTTCCTCGGCGCGAACGAAGCGGACCGCGCCGCCGTTGTGACGGAGGTGAGCAAGGCCTTGGAGGAGGTCGGCTTCCTCATCGTATCGGGCCACGGGGTGCCTCCGTCGCTCATCGACCGTGTTTCCGCGGCCTCGCTCGCCTTCTTCGACCGGCCGGACGAGGAGAAGAACCGCTTCCTGCCGCCCTCCAAGGAGATCGGCCGCGGCTACAGCGCGATGCGCGGGCGCACGGTCGGCATTTCGCAGAACCCCAACCTGCTGAAATCATTGCAGGAAAGCTACGGCATCGGAATGATGGACGTACCGGACGCGCCATATTTCCGCTCAACGCGCCCAGGGGCCAATTTCGACGCCAACATCTGGCCCGACGCGCCGGCCGACTTCGAACCCGCCATGCGCGAATACTATGGCCACATGGATCGCCTCTTTCACGAGATGATGCGCCTCTTCGCCATTGCGCTCGGTCTGCCGACGACCTTCTTCGACGATAAGATCGACAAGCACAACAGCACGCTGCGGCTGACGCATTATCCCGCGCTCAAGCGCGAACCGCTGCCCGGCGAGGAGCGCGCCGGCGCGCATACCGACGTCGGCACGATGACGATTCTGTACATTGACGACACGCCGAACGCGCTGAAGGCGCAGACGCGTTCGGGCGAATGGATCAACGTCAACCGCGTTCCCGGCGCCTTAGTCATCAACATCGGCGATCTGATGATGCGCTGGGCCAACGACAAATGGGTCTCCAACATGCATCGCGTGGCGAACCCGCCGATGATCGACGGGCGCTCGCAGCGGCGGCTCTCGATCGTGTTCTTCTGCCAGACGAACTACGACACGGTGGTCGAATGCCTGCCGAATTGCTCGGGCCCGGACAATCCGCCGCGCTACGAGCCGATCGTCGCCGGCGACTACTCGGCGATGCGCTCGGCGCTTCGCTACGGCTACACGCTGCCCGCGGCGAGCTGACGGCGCTCAGGCGTCGACAAGCACCAGCGTCTCCTCCGGCGCGAACGCGAGCGTGATATTGTCGTCCGGCTCAAGGCCTGCGAGACGATGCGACACGCACATCAGCCGCATGTCGCCGCATCGCGCCTCGATCTCGATCGACCCGCCGACGAAGACCGCGAGTTCGACGCGCGCCTGTAGCGCGTTCGTGTTGTTCGTCCGCGGCGACGCCGCATCCCCGGCGATCCCGATCGCCTCCGGACGCACGCTGACCTTGACCGGAGCGCCGACCGGCAGAACGGATGACGCAACGCCGATCAGCCGGCCCTGCAGCGTGTCGACGATGGCGCGTTCGCCATCCATGCCGACGATCGTCCCGGAAAATAGGTTTGTGGTCCCAAGGAACTGCGCCGTGAACACGTGGCGGGGACGCCGGTAAATCTCCATCGGCCGGCCTCGCTCGACGATGGCGCCATCCTTCATCAGGATGATCCAGTCCGAGATGGCGAGCGCCTCGGATTGGTCGTGCGTCACGTAGATCGAGGTCAGACCGATCTGCTGCTGCAGCCGCCGCAGTTCCTTGCGCATTTCGAGCCGCAGCGAGGCGTCGAGGTTGCTAAGCGGTTCGTCGAAGAGCAGCGCGCGCGGCTCCCCGACGAGCGCGCGCGCAATGGCGACGCGCTGCTGCTGGCCGCCGGAAAGGCGCGGCGCCGCGCGGTCGGCGAATGCCGCCATGCGCACCGTTTCCAGCGCCTGCATGGCCCGGGCGCGCATCGCCGCCTTGGCGAGGCGGCGGCCTTCGAGCGCGTAGGCCACATTCTCGATGACGTTCATGTGCGGCCAGATGGCGTAGGATTGAAACACCATGCCGAGGTTGCGCCGGTTCGGCGGAACGAAGACGTTGCGCGCCGCGTCGACCACAGGCGATCCGGCGATCTCGATGCGGCCGCCGCCCGGCCGTTCGAGCCCCGCGACGCAGCGCAACGTGGTGGTCTTGCCACAGCCGGAGGGACCAAGCAGCGTGACGATTTCGCCGGTCTGCACCTCGAATGTCACGTCGCGGATCGCGGCGACCGTCTCCGACTTGGTTTCGAAGGTCTTCGTCAGGCCCGAGACGCTGATCATCGAGGCGTCCCGCTCAATATTGCTCGCGCACGCCGTAACGCTTCTGCAGCGTGTTCGACAGGACGACGATTACGAGAAGCAGCGTGAACAGCATGACGCCGAAGGCGCTGAGCTTCAGGAACGCTCCGTCATCCCAGAGATCGAGCACGATCACCGCGGCCGTGCGGTTGGAGCCGCGGGCGAGCATGAGCGCCACCGTCAGTTCGCGATAGGCGTGCACCATCACCCAGAACCACGCGGCGACGAGCCCGGGTTTCAGCAGCGGCAGCATCAAGCGGCGAAAGTTGGTGGCCCATGGGACCCCCGCGACCTGCGCCGCCTCGTCGAGCTCGGGATGGATTTGCATCATCGAATTGGAAACGAAGCGCAGCGCGAACGACATATATTTCGTCACGTAGGCGAGCCCGATGATGACGAGCGTGCCGAGGATCGGGAGCGGGATCATCAGGTAGAGCCAAAGGAAGGTCGCGCCGAGCACCACGCTCGGCAGCGCGACCGGAGCGAAGGCGAGATAATCGAGCAGCTTGCGGCCGGGAATGCGGGTCTTGTGCACGAAGTAGCTGACCATCGCGACGATCAAGACGACGACCGTCGCCGTGCCGACGCCAAGCAGCGTCGAGTTCGACAGCGACGACCACACGGACGGCGTCGCAAATAGCGACCGGTAATTGTCGAGCGACATCGCGCTGAAAGCCGAACCGGCGCCGATCTGCATCCGCGTCAGCAGCGAGGCGTAGATCATGACGAGCAGCGGCACGGCGGTGACGAGCCCGACGACGAGAAGGCAAAGAGCGCAAACGGGATACCGCCAGGCGCCGAGATCGATGCGCCGAGGCCGGAAGTCTTTGCCGGTGATCGTCTGATAAGCGTCGTTGTGACGAAGCAACTTGAAATAGGCGAAGAGCAGCAGGATCGAGACGACGAGCAGCGCGACCGAATAGGTCGAGGATTGGCCCCAGTCGATCGGCGTACGCGAGGTCGCGAGATAGATTTCCATCGTGAAGACGCGGAGCTTGGCCCGCGCGCCGATCAGCAGCGGAACCTCAAAGGTTTCGATGGTCGTTACAAAGATCAGGAGCAGCGCCGCGCCGATCGCCGGCGCGGACAGCGGCAGAGCGATGCGCCGCAGCGTGCGCCAGGCGCCGTGGCCGACCATCGTCGAGGCTTCCTCGAGCCGCGGGTCCATCGATTTGAAGGAGGCGGAGAGCAGGAGATAGGTCAGCGGCGTCATTTCGATCGCCTGCACCCACACCATTCCACCGAGAGAATAGATGTTGAAAAAGTTGCGGACGCCGGTGGCGTTGCGCACGACTTGATTGAGAAAGCCGATATTGGGGCTCGCCAGCAGAATCCACGACGCCGTGATGAGGATGCCAGGGATGATGATGCGCGCGATCATCATCAGGCCGACAAAACGCGCGAGCGGCATGTTGGTGCGCTCGACCGCCCAGGCGAAAAATGCTCCGGCGATGAAGGCTGCCGCGGTGGAGGCGCCCGCGAAGAGGAGCGTGTTCCAGGCCGCCGTCCAAAACGACGCCGCGCCGAAGCTCCGCACGTAATTCGATAGCGTGAAGGAGAACGTTAAGAATTCGGGGTCGCCCGGCCGCGCGGTCTTGAGGCTCGTCCAGAAGATCATCAGGAAGGGCACGACGACCTGGTAGACGAGCAGCGCCGCGAGCAGTCCGAAGACGATCAGTCGCCAGTCGATCCGCGCGCGCAGGCTTCGCGCGCCGCGGCGTTCGAGGGGCGGCGCGGACGCGTCGATCGAAGCCATCAAGCGGTCTCCCGAGCGCCGAGCGTCAGCGTTTCTTCTCGACGTCTTGGAGCCAGGCCGCCGTGAGACGCTCGAGCACATCCTTCGGCACGCTCGTCGGCGTCGTGACGAGTTGCGCATCGTCCGGCAAATAAGGATGTTTCATCGTCACCGGCGCGCGCAGCCGGCTCACGAGGTACTTCTGCTCCTCGTCCGACAGCATGTAGTCGGCGAACAGCGCCGCCGCGTAAGGATGGGGCGTGTTGCGATTCAGCGCGACGGCCCCGAAGCTCGCGATGATCGGCCCGGGCGTGGCGATGGCGTCCGGCGCCGCAGGATTCTTCCGCTTTTCCGCAACGCCCGCGTAGAGATAGCTGTCGGCGACGACCATGTGGTCGCCGGCGAGCATCAGCGACACGCGCTCGCTGGGATTGCCCTGGATGATCGGGTCGTTGGCGCCCATGCATCGAAAGAAATCGTACGTTTGGTCGCCGAGGATTGCATAGAGCCCGACAAGGAAACGGGTCTGCATGCTCTCGAACGAGACGCTGCCCTTGAAGAACGGTTTGCACAAATCCATCCAGCCATGCGGCGCCTGGTCGGGCGGCACGAGATCGGAATTGTAGGACATGCCGCGATCGCTCCAGAACGAGAGCGTCCAGCGGTTCTGCGGGTCGGCGTGAGGCTGATACTGCGGCAACACCGCTTTAGCCGCCGGGCTCTTGTAGCGCGCGAGGAAATTGTGCTCCAGCAGTTCCGGCAGATCGATCACGGCGACATTGATCGCATCGGTCAGATGGCGGCCGGAGACCTCCTCCGCATAAAGCCGCTCCGCGGCCTCCGGCGAAGCGAGATCGGCGCTCGATTCGACGTCGATAAAGGGATAGCGCTTGCGGAAGAGGTCGATCTGCCCGTTGCCGAGTTCGCCGCGCAAAGTCTGGATGACCGTGAGATGGCCTTCCTTGCGCGCGCCCTGTTCCAGCCTCGCCGTGCGTTCGGCCGGCGACAGCGCGTCGAGGCCGGCGTAGATTTGCTCGGCGGCCGAGAGGGCGGACGTCTGCGCGCGCGCCACCCCGCCTGGAGCGGCGGCGGCCAGCATCGCGACCAGCGGCGCGAAGACCACGCGCACGGACGCGAAACAAGGGCGGCGGATCGTCATGTCGGCCTCGTGTGTGTGTCGCCTTCCGCCAAGCATCGTCGGCCGCCAAGCATTCTTTGCGCCAGCGCCCGCTAAGCGACCGCCGCCTTCGCGGCGCGCATCATGGCCGAGTATTCGCCGCAGGCCGGCCGCGTGAGACCGAAATGATCGCGCAGCGTCGAGCCCTCGTAAGCCTTTCGATAAAGACCGCGACGCTGCAGTTCCGGCACGACGAGATCGACGAAATCGTCGAAGGCGCCGGGAAAATAGGCCGGCATGATGTTGAAGCCGTCGGCGGCGCCGCCGACGAACCATTGCTCCAGCGTGTCTGCGATCGTCGTCGGAGAGCCGCACAGAACCCAGTGGCCGCGCGCCGCGGCGGTGAGGTTGTACAGGTCGCGCAACGTCATGTTCTCGCGCCGCGCCTTGGCGAGCATGGCGCGCGCAAACCCGTGCGAGGTATCGGGCAGCGGCACGTCGGGCACCGGCCCGTCGAGCGGATAATCCGCCATGTTCTGGCCGAGCCGCGAGGACAGCATCGCCAGGCCTTCCGTCGAATCGACGTAGCCTTGCAACGTGTTCAGAATGTCGAGCGCCTCGCCGTCGGTCTTGCCGACGACCGGCATCACGCCGGGCAGGATGCTGATGTCGTCCGGATTGCGGCCGAACCGCGCAATGCGCGTCTTCAGACCGGCGTAGGCGACTTTGGCTTCCTCGAAATCCTGCACCACCGAGAAAACCACGTCCGCCGTGCGCGCGGCGAGGTCTTGACCGCGGTTGGAGCCGCCGGCCTGCAGAATGATCGGCTGGCCTTGCGGGCTGCGCGCGTTGTTGAGCGGCCCCTTCACCGAAAAGAAAGCGCCTTGATGGTCGAGCGAACGCACTTTCGACGTGTCGATGTAGCGTCCGCTCGCGCGGTCCTTGACGATGGCGCCGTCGTCCCAGCAATCCCAGAGGCCGCGCACCACCTCGATGAACTCTTCGGCGATCTGGTAGCGCTTCTCATGGTCGGGGTGCGTGCGGCCGAAGTTGCCGCCGCTCGCCGAGGACGCCGTTGTGACGGCGTTCCACGCCGCGCGGCCGCCGCTGATATGATCGAGCGAGGAGAACACCCGCGCGACGGTGAAAGGGTCGCTGTAGGTCGTCGACATGGTGGCGCCGAGGCCGACGCGCGTCGTGACCATGGCGATCGCCGACAGCATGGTGAGCGGCTCGAGCCGCACGGTGTAGGAGGGATGCGTGCCGAGGTTCGCCGCGAGTCCGTCGCCGACGAAGAGCAGGTCGAACAGCCCGCGCTCGGCGGTCTGCGCGATGCGTTGCACGACGGCGAGATCGATAAAGCTGTCGTCGGCGCCGGGATAGCGCCAGCCGGCGGTATGGTTCCCGGTGCCGAGGACGAAAACCCCGAAGTGAATCGATCTTTCCATGCGCGCGACGGTCCTTGGGTCGCCATGTCTGTGGCCGGAGCGATGAAGTCAACCTAAGCTGACCCGACATCGGCGACAAAGCAAGACCTGCGCCGAAGACGCCTACACGTCCCGTGCGCGATTGTTCGCGGCGAGGCGGATTGCCGGCGGTCTAACGCTTACGCCTCGTCGCGTTCCTCGATGGCGCTGATGCGCTCAAGGAAACGTCGCGAGGCCGTTGCCGCCCGACACCGACACGCCGACCGACAGATGATTGGTGACCGCGTAGTCGAAACCGACGCCGACGCTGGCGAACGTCTTGGCGTCCCCCGGAGAACCGAAAAGGTCGTTGATCGACTCGCCCGCCGTCGAAAAGCCGCCGCCGCCGAGCGCGTTCGGCTTGGCGAGCGCCAGATCGCCCGTCACGAACGGCGTGAACCGGCCCATATCGTAACCGACCTTCACGCTGACGCCGGCGAAATCATAGCCCCGGAAGGCGCCACGGGCGAAGGCGCTCGGCGCGAAGCCGGCGTTCGCCTGAAGACCCAAGATCAGATTGTTCGAGAATTCGCGGTTGTAGCCGAGAAAACCGTCGCCGCCGACGGCGCCATGGCCATGGCCGCCAAACGTCGCGCCAATTTCGCCGCCTACATAAAGCCCATGCCACAGCGACGGCTCGTCGGCGCCAAACTGCGGATTGACGACGAACGCGGGCAGCGGCGCCGCGGGATCGTCCGCGAAGGCGGAGCTCGCGCTCATGGGCGAGAGCGCGAGAAGAAGGAGGGACGCTTTCAGCATGCAAAGGTCCGCGGCCGATGCGAAAAGGCGCATCCTAGCAAATCGCCTTGTTCCGCGTCAAAACGCGAGCGCGGCTTCAACGGCGATTGGATCGTGACGCCGACGTCGCATAGCCGTAGTCGGCCTCGACCGTTCCCGACACTTTGACGCAGGTGTCCGTGATTGGCGCCCGGATGAAACCCGCGCCATAGGCCGCGCAAGCTTCCGCGCGCTCACGCGGCGCAGCGCGGCGCGACGGCAGGTCGCCCGCGCGAGCGCCGGCGCAAAAGGCGAAAGCGGTCAGGGCGAGAGCGGCCGATCGCGTGGGATCTATCCTTCGCATGGCTCCATCCAAACGCCCGCGTCGCCGAGAAATCAAGCGGCCCGTCGGATCACCGGCGCTTACGCCGTCATGGCCGCCCTGCCCAGGCGGGCGTGGACCCCTCCGACCATCGCGCCGCGATGACGCGCGCGGCGCCGATCAACGCCAGCGCCGCAAAAACAAATACGGCCGTCAAAACCGCTATGTTGCGCGCCAGTGTCGTCGGCGGAAGCGCGCCGGCGTCGAGGAAATAATAGGGATACCAGCCGTCGGCTGCGCCGCGCGCGAGCGCGTAGAGACAGTAGGCGAGCGGGAAAACGATCGCCAGAACGGCGGCGCGCCAGCGGAGCATCCATGCGCGGGACAGATAGAAAAGGATGTAAAGCGGCGGGCTCGCATCGTGCAGCGCAACATCCGCGAACTTCTGCCAGCCTTGCGGATTCCAAGCGCTGCGCAAGGCGACGCTGTAGACGAGACCCACGACCGCGACGGCGCTCGCGATACACAATTCGACCCGCGGATCGCCGAGACCGCGACGCGACGAGGGTTTCGCCGTAGCGTGCAAGAAACTCGCGGCGACGCAGAGATCCGTCAGAATCGTGAAAAAGCCGACGTAGCGCCAGAGCGCCGCAAGCCAGGGATGGCTTGCGGTCGAATTCAAGCGGACCAGCAAGGCGAATTGAACGATCAAGCCGGCCCAAACGATCAATCCCCCGACGCAGGCGAGCGCGCGCGACAGTCTCACGTCGTGCGATCGTTTACTGTTTCCAGTATTGGCTGAATTGAGTGGCGACGACATCCTCATACGCGACATCGCCCTTCAGCAGGCCCATGCGCCGCTGGAACTCGGTCATGCCGGCGACGAAATCCCGCGAGACCGAGGCGTCGTAATAAGGCAGATCGCGCTTGACGACATCCGCGATCAGTTCGGCCTCGGCGGCGGGGAACAGCTTGCGGCCGACTTTCGTCGCGAGGCTCACATCGTCCTTCAACGCTTTTTGCGTCGCCACGAGCGCGCGCACCGCTGCGCCAACCGCCTCGGGCTCTTTCTCGATGACCTTGTCGGAGGTGATGAACGCCGACATCGTGTAGTGCAGCGCCTTCGGCGGCCCATCGCCGCGACGCGCATCGATCACCATCGTGCCGTAACCGCCGCGCACCGCAACTTCCGCGCCCATGCCGTTGGCCCAGAAGCCGTCGACCATGCCCGCTTCGAGCGCCTTCGCCGCCGCGACGCCGAAATTCTTGTTCTCGCCCAGAAAGGCGCCGGGCACCGGTCCGATCTTCACCTTGTCGCGCTCGATGTCGATGCCGGACTCGACGAGCAGACGCTTGAGCCCGAGCTCCACGAGCGGCGCGGCGCCGATGTTCAGGCCCTTGATGGCGTTGATGTCGCCCTTCTTGGCGTTGAGCTTCGAGTTCAGGATCAGGAACCAGTACATGTTCTGCGCTTGCGCCGCGAGAAGCTTGCCGCCCTTCCACTCGGGGAAGGCGAAGGGCGTGCTGTGCGCCGAGCCCCCGACGAAATCGATGCCGCCATCGCGCAGCACTTCCAGCGTCTTGTCGACGGGGAAGATCAATTGCAGCTCCATGTCGAGGCCTTCCTTCTTGAAGAAGCCAAGCTCGACAGCCGCCGCGACGGGAAAATAGGAGTTCGAGATCAGGTCGGGGATAGCGACTTTCATTTTCATGGCGGGCTCTCGCGTTAAGGTCTGGATGAGACGTTCAGTGGATCGAAGCCGCGCGGCGGAACCCTTCGATCATCGCCACGCGCAGCAGATAGGGGCGCAGCTTTTTGCGATCGTTAGAGATCGCGCGCAGTTCCGCGTAGAATTCATGACGCTTGGCGGGATCCTTCTGTTCGATGTTGTTCTTGTTCTCGATCGTCTGGCGCTGCAGATATTCCTGCGCCACCGTGCGCCGCTGCCGATCGTAAGCGTCGAGCAGGCTTTCGTCTTCGCCATCGAGCAGCACGCGCGACAGCTTCTCGGCGACGTTGAAGGCGTCGTGAAAACCGAAGTTCATGCCCATGCCGCCAAGCGGATTGTTGATATGGGCCGCGTCGCCGGCGATCAGCATCCGGCCGTTGCGGTAGTTCGACGCCACGCGCTGATGCACGTCGTAGAGGTTGCGGTGCGCAACATCGAATCCGCCTTCCTTGGGGAGAAAGCGATGCAGGCGCTCCTGCACGGCGGATTCTTCGAAGATGGCTTCCGGCGTCGCCTTTGCGTCGGCGGCGAAGACGACGCGCCACATGCCCTTGTCGTCGGCGCCCGGCACCTTGAAGAGCGCGCACCATTCTTCTGGATCGGCGATGTAATTGGTGATCGCATAGCCGTGCGGCGCGAAATCATGTCGCGTGCTGAGCACGAGGAAGCGTTCGGGATAGGTAAAACCATCGAAGGCGACGTCCATCGACTTGCGCACCTGGCTGCGGCCGCCGTCGCAGCCGATGATATAGCTGCCGCGAAACGTCTTTGGTCCTTCCGGCGAGTCGACATGAGCCGTGACTCCGTTGGCGTCCTGCTCGACGCGCGCGACGCGATGGTTCATCAGGACCTTTCCCGCGCCCATCGCCTGCAGCCTGTCGCGGAGGATATAGCAAATCTTGTGCTGCTCCAGCATCACGCGATACGGGAAAAGCGTGTCGTCTGCGAGCGCGCTCAGATCGAAATCCGCGACGATCCCCTCCTTACGGTCGCGGTATTGATACCGACGCACGATGTAGCCACGTTCGAGGATCGTGTCGGTCACGCCGATCTTGTCGAACAACTCGAGCGTCGGCGGATGAATCGTGCCGGCGCGCGGATCGTCGAAGATCTTGTCGGCGCCTTCGAGCAGCGTGAATGGAATCCCGCGCTTCGCCAAATTGAGCGCGGCGGTGAACCCCACCGGACCCGCGCCCGCAATCAACACCTGATCCATCATCACGCCTGCCGTCGCACCAAGATGGGGCGACCATATCGAGGGCTTGCGCGCAAAGCAAAAATCCCGGACCATGACCGCTTCCGGCTTTTGGATATCCGCGATGCTTGAAACACCATCAGTGAAGGCCCCCAAGGCCCAGGCGCCCTGGATCGGTTCGCGCGGCCGGATCGGCGTCATCATCCCTTCGACGAACATCGGCGTCGAATACGATTGCCAACGCATCATCCCTTCCGGCGTCACCTGGCATTTCGCGCGTTTCTTCGTGAAGCAAACCGATCTCTCGAGCGATGACATGTTCCTCGCCTTCATCGAGGCGATCCGCGAAACGATTCCCGACGCGATGCGCGACATCATGACCTGCGAACCGAGCTACATCATGATGGGCATGTCGGCGGAAACCTTCTGGGGCGGCCTCGAAGGCAACGCGGAGTTCGAGGCGCGGCTGCGCGACGATATCGGTCCGAGCATGGGCCTCACGAGCGGCGCGGCCGCGCTGAAGGCCGCAATCGACGCGTTCGGCGCCAAGACCGTCGCGGCGCTGACGCCGTACCAGTCCGTCGGCGACGAGCAGGTGCATCGATTCCTCGACGAATCCGGCTACAACGTCACCAAGGTGATCGGCCTTAAGTGCGATACGGCGACCTCGATTGCGCACACGCCGCCCGAGGAGGTCATCGATGTCGTGCTCAACCAGCTCGACGGCGAGAACGTCGACTGCATCGTGCAGGCCGGCACGAATCTCTCCACGCTCGACATCTTCCCGACGCTGGAGCGGCAATTGGGCAAGCCGGTGATCCCGATCAACGTCGCGACGATCTGGCATGCGCTGCGCGCCCATGGGATCGACGACAAGGTCTTCGGCAAAGGCTGGCTGATGGAGCGGTTCTAGACGCCGGCGCGCCGGCTCGGCTCGATCCGAACCGACCGAAAAACGGGAGGAGTCGTCCATGAAGACCTTTCGCGCCGTCGCGCGCGCAGCGCGGCTTCTAGTCGCCATGCTGATCGTGGCGGCGGCGAGTCTCTCGATGGCCACAGCCGCGCAAGCTCAAGCCTCGAACGCCGCGTCGTGGCCAACGCGCCCGGTCAAATTCATCGTTCCCTTCGGCGCGGGATCGGCGGTCGACGTCGGCGCGCGCCTGCTCGCCGACAAGCTGTCGCAACGATGGGGCCAGGCCGTCGTCATCGACAATCGTCCGGGCGGCGACGGGATCATCGCCATGTCGGCGTTCCTCAACGCCAACGACGATCACGTTCTGCTTTACTCCGCGACCGGCTCATACACGATCCATCCCTTCACGACAGAAAGCCGGCCTTACGATTTCGCGCGCGATCTCGTGCCGATCGCGCGCGTCGCCAACACGATCCTGGCCGCCACCGCGCCGGCCAGTTCGGACATCCGCACCTTGAAGGATCTTGTTGCGCGCGCCCGCGCCGAACCCGGCAAGCTCAACGGTGCGGCGGCCCAGGGCATCACTGAAATGGTTTTCGACGGCTTCGTGAAATCCGAGGGTCTCTCGATCGAGAAGGTGCCTTACAAGGACATCGTTCAAGCCGTGCCCGACTTGATCGCCGGGCGTTTGAACGTGATCTTCGCGTCCTACGCCACCGTTCTGTCGGCGGTCTCGGGAGGCGGGGCGCGCGTTCTCGCCATCGGCGCGCGAGAGCGCGCTCCCAACCTTCCGGACACGCCGACCGCGCGCGAAGCCGGCGTCCCGTCTCTCGAACTCGAAGGTTTGTCGGGGATATTCGGGCCCGTCAAGATCAGCGCTCAGGCGCGCAAGCGCATCGGCGACGACGTGATCGACATCATGAAGGATCCCATGATCGTCAAACGCCTGATCGCCACGGGGCAGACGCCGGCGCCGGGCGGTCCCGACGATCTCGCGAGATCGGTCCAAATGCAGACGGATCAGGTGGCGGCGCTCGCCAAGCTGCTCGGCATGACGCGCAAGCCATAGGCTAGCGGCGCAGGAACGTCAGATAGACAGAAGGGCGTCCTTCGCGACGGGCCTTTTCTTCGTATCGCGTGCTGCGATAGCCGGGCCAGGGCGTCAGCCAGTCGGCCGAGGTTTCCGCCACCCACTCGAAGGCCGGATGCGCCGTTGCGCGCGCCAGCGTCCAGCCGGCGTAATCGTCGATGTCGGTCGCAAAATGCAGCGCGCCGCCCGCTTGCAGAACGCGCGCCATCATCGTTAGCGTCTCCGGCGCGATGATGCGCCGCTTGCGATGGCGACGTTTTGGCCAGGGGTCGGGATAGAGCACGTCGACGCGCGCGACGCTGGCTGGCGGCAGGCGCGCCAGAACGTCGAGCGCATGGCCCGCGTGCAGCCTTATGTTGCCGAGGCCGTCGCGATCGATCCGCGCGAGCAGCTTGGCGACGCCGTTGACGAAAGGCTCGCAGCCGATAAAGCCGGCGCCCGGGTGCGCGGCGGCCTCGTCGGCGAGATGTTCGCCGCCGCCGAAGCCGATCTCGACGATGAGGCGCGAAGGCCGAACGACGAACAGCGCGGCTGGATCCAGCGGCGCATCGCCTTCGGGCAGCGCGAGGCGCGGCAACAGATCGCGGATCAGCCGCGTCTGCGCCGCGCGCAGCGCCTTGCCCTTGTGGCGGCCGTGCAGGTCATGGCGCGCCGCCCTCGCCCCATCGTTTGCGTCCGACATGCGAGTCTCATCGCAAAGAAAAACGCGCCGGCGTTGAGCCGACGCGTCGTAAGCGGCGAGGCGGTCGAAGCGCGATCAGAACGCCGCCTTCAGCTTGTCGGCAAGGTCGGCCTTCTCCCAGGTAAAGCCGCCCTGCGCATCAGGCTCGCGGCCGAAGTGACCGAACGCGGAGGTGCGCGCATAGATGGGGTGATTGAGATGCAGATGCTCGCGGATGCCGCGCGGCGACAGGCTCATGACGTCCGCCAGAACCTTCTCCAGCTTGTCGCTGTCGACTTTGCCGGTGTCGTAGAGGTCGGCGTAGATCGACAGCGGCTGCGCGACGCCGATCGCGTAGGCGAGCTGGATGCAGCAGCGGTCAGCCAAGCCGGCGGCGACGACATTTTTGGCAAGGTAACGCGCCGCATAGGCCGCGGAGCGGTCGACCTTCGTGGGGTCCTTGCCCGAGAAGGCGCCGCCGCCGTGCGGGGCCGCGCCGCCGTAGGTGTCGACGATGATCTTGCGGCCCGTCAGCCCGGTGTCGCCATCGGGGCCGCCGATGAAGAACTTGCCCGTCGGGTTGATGTGCCAGACGGTCTCCTTGCCGATCCAGCCTTCCGGCAGCGCCGCCTTGACGTAGGGCTCGACCGCCGCGCGAATCTGCGCGGACGACATGTCCTCGACGAGATGCTGATGCGAGACGACGATCTGCGTGACGCCGACCGGCTTGCCGTTCTCGTAGCGCACCGTCACCTGGCTTTTGGCGTCGGGACCGAGGTGCTTTTCCTTGCCCGCGTGGCGCGCTTCGGAAATCAGCCGCAGGATTTTATGCGCGTAGTGGATGGGCGCGGGCATGAGATCGGGCGTCTCGCGGCAGGCGTAGCCGAACATAATGCCCTGGTCGCCAGCGCCCTCGTCTTTGTTGCCGGACGAATCGACGCCCTGCGCGATGTCGGCCGACTGCGCGTGCAACAGCACCTCGACGTCGGCGTGTTCGTGGTGGAAGCCATCCTGCTCGTAGCCGATCTCTTTGATCGCTTTGCGCGCCGTCGCGACAATCTGCTCTTCGCCGATCTTCGGACCACGCACTTCGCCGGCGATGACCACGCGGTTGGTGGTCGCAAGCGTCTCGCAGGCGACGCGGATCTGATAGGGATCGATGCCGGCCTTGGCCCCTTCCGCGAAGAACAGATCGACGATCTCGTCGGAGATGCGATCGCAGACTTTGTCGGGATGGCCCTCGGAGACCGACTCGCTTGTGAACAGATAGGATTGACGCGCCACGCGTTCGCCTCCAGCAGGGCTGCCTTGCCGCGCGACGCCCTCGCCCCTCGCTTTGGATCGCGCGTGCGACGATCCTGCCGTCGCTTCGGCGCGTATCGCAGACAGCGTTCGTTCGGTCAAGCCAATCGGGCCCTAACGTTCGTTACATCGAACGTGGGACGCGGTGGGCTCAGGCCCCTTCGCCGTCGACCCGCTCTGCGCCGGCAATGGCGATCACAAGGTCGACGATGCGCTTGCGAATCTTCGGTTCGCGGATGCTTGAGAAAGCGCGGTTCAGTTGCAGGCCTTCAACCGACGAAATGAAGTCGACGACGTGCTGCATCGACGGCGGCGGCGCCAAACCGTCCGTCGCGCCATCGGCCTGCGGCGACCCGTCGAAGAAAAACGATGGCGGCGCCTGCAAAACCTCGGCGATCTGCTGCAGACGGCTGGCGCCGATGCGGTTGGCGCCCTTCTCGTATTTCTGAACCTGTTGAAACGTCACCCCGAGCGCTTCGCCGAGCTTCTCTTGGCTGAACCCCAGAAGGATCCGCTTCATCCGGACGCGGCCGCCCACGTGCTTGTCGATGGGATTGGGCGGCTTCACCACGTCCGGCTCATCTCCGATCGGCGGTTCCGCTACGAACCGCCACCAAAGTCGCGCGACCGCAACGCTCTATGCGAAGCGGCGCTCCCGCGCAACGCTGTCGCGCTCGCGCCATCTGTCATGCCGATCGAGCCCGTCCGATCAAGGCGCCGATGAGCGCCGCCAACAGCAGGCCTGTCGGGCCGGCCCAGGGCCAGCGTGCGAACGGCGTCGGCGCGATGGCTTGCGGCAGGCCGGCGTCGATCACATCGGCCACGCCGACCGGCAGGGCGGCGAGCACCCGACCGTAGGGATCGACAATCCCCGATACGCCGGTGCTCGCGGCGCGCGCCAGCGGGAGGCCCTCCTCGATGGCGCGCAGACGGGCTTGGGAAAAATGCTGGTAAGCGCCCGGCGTGCGGCCGAACCAGCCGTCGTCGGAGACATTCAGCAAGAGACCGGGCCGCTCGCGGTCGCCATGCAGCGTCGCCTCGCCGGGGAAGATCGCCTCGAAGCAGACCAGCGCCGAGATCGCGGGCAGGCCGGGGACGCGCAAGTAATGACGCGGGCCGCCGGGCGTGAAGCCGCCGGGGATGTCGACGAGGTGTCGGACGCCGAAACGTTCGAGCACTGCGCTGAACGGCAGGTATTCGCCAAACGGCACGAGATGAACCTTGTCGTAGGTCGCGAAAACGCCGTGTTCGCGGTCGACGGCTTGAATGGAATTATAGAAGGTCCGGCTCGTGTCGCCCGGGAGCCGGCCGGGATCGGGCGCGCCGAGGCGGGCGGCCCCGGTGATCAGGATCGTCCGCGGCCCCAGGAAGGCGCTAATCCGGCCGAGCGCCTCGGCATCGCGCGACAGGATGAAGGGGAACGGCGATTCGGGCCAAATCAGATGCGTCACGTCGGCGACGCCGGTCGTCGCCGGCGACGTGGCGCGATCGGACAGGGCGAGGTAGCGATCGAGGATGGCGTTCTTGTTCGCCGGCGTGAAAGCCTCGTCCTGCGGCAGGTCGGGCTGCATGATGCGCAGCTTGACGCCGGGGACCTCCGCCACAGGACCGCCGGAGAGACGCAGGGCGCCGAAGCCGCCGAGCGCCAGGAAGCCGAGGAGACAGAGGACCGGCGCGCGCCGCCAGACGCGGATCGGCCGCAGGCCTGCGTGATCGTCGATGAGCGCGGCCGGCGCAGCGAAGAGGAGCGTTGCGACCACGTTCAGACCATAGAGCCCGACGAGGCTCGCCGCCTGCGCCAGCAGCAGGTTGCCGCCGAGCGCCATGCCGAACTCGTTCCAGGGAAAGCCGGTGGCGACGTAGCCGCGCAGCCATTCGGTTGCGCCAAGACCGAAGGCGAGCGCGAAAAGGCGGGCGCCGCCGGAACTCCACAGCGCGCGCGCCAACGCGAAGCCGAGCGCCGGATAAAACGCGAGGACCAGCGGCAAGCCAACCGATGCGAAAGGCGCAGCCCAGGCGAACTCGTCGGCTTGCACCAGCATCGCCGAGCCGAGCCACCACAGGCCCGCCAGGAAATAGCCGAAGCCGAGCCACCAGCCGGCGATCGCCGCAAGCCGCAATTCGGCAAGACTCACCAGCGGGCGCCGCGTTTGCCCCGGTTTGGCGAAGGCCGCGCCGTCGATCAGCCAAACCGCGACCGTCATCGGGACGAGCATGGCCGGGAAAAAACTGACCGGCGCGAGCGCCAGCGCGCCGAAGGCGCCGGCGAAGAAGGCGATCATGTTGCGCCGCCACCCGGCGGACAGGATGACGCGACCGGCGGTCCCGCGCAGGAGGAGCAAGGTCAAAGCGGCGTTCGATCCCATGATTCGCGGCGCGGCACGATCATACAGGAGATCGCGACGGCGGCGCCTGCGACCAGACGCGCCGTCTCCCGCGCGTCATGCCGCGGGTTCGTCGGCCGCCGTCGGCGGCGGAGCGACACGGCGCAGCTTCACCCGCTTCAGCTTGCGCGGATCGGCGTCGATGATCTCGGCTTCGACCGTGTCGGACAAGCGGATGATCTCGCCGCGCGCGGGCACGCGGCCGGCGATTTGCGTCACCAGCCCTCCGATCGTGTCGATTTCCTCGCGATCGGCTTCGGGAACGATCTCTCCGCCCATGCGCTCCTCGACGGCGTCGAGTTGCGCGCGCGCGTTCATGAGAAAGCCGGCGTCCGGCGTCGTCTCGATTTCGACAGTCTCGTCCTCGTCGTGCTCGTCCTCGATGTCGCCGACGATCATCTCGACGATGTCTTCGATCGAGACGAGACCATCGGTGCCGCCGTATTCGTCGATGACCAGCGCCATGTGCGTGCGGCTTGCCTGCATCTTCACGAGCAAGTCGAGCGCCGGCATCGAAGGCGGCGCGAACAGCACCGGCCGCAGGATATTGGCGCGAGCGAGCGGCACCGTCAGGTCCAGACCCCCGGCGACCGCAACGCGGCCGATTTCGGATTGCGGCGCGTCGCCGGCGGGTTCGATCGGGATACGCGGCCGCTGCGGCCGGCTTTCCGCGATGCGGGCGATGAAATCGACGAAGTCGAGGATATGCACCATGCCGCGCGGATCATCGAGCGTTTCGGAGAAGACCGGCAGCCGGGAATGGCCGGCGGAGCGGAACGTTGCGAGAATCTCTTCCAGCGTCTGTTCCAGTTCGACGGCAATGATGTCGACGCGCGGCACCATCACGTCGCCGACGCGCAGTTCGTGCAGCGAGAGCACGTTCTTGAGGATGACCAGTTCGTGCGCGGAAAAGTCCCCCTCTTTCGAGGCCTCCTCGATCGCCTCCTCGACTCCCTCGCGCGCCGTCGATTCCTCAAAACCGAGCAGCGAGCGCAGCCGCTCGAAAAGACCGGCGCGTTCGGGACGGCCAGAGGTCGCGGGGCTTTGAACGCCGTTCATGATGGTCGGATGTCCTCGTCGTGGGAACGATAGGGATCGGCGATCCCGAGACGCTGAAGGATGGAGCGTTCCAGCGCCTCCATGACCTCGGCCTCGTTCTCGGCCTCGTGGTCGTGGCCGAGGATATGAAGGACGCCGTGCACGATCATATGGGTGTAGTGATCGGCCAAGCTCTTGCCCTCGGCCCGCGCCTCGCGCGCAACCGTCTCGTAGGCGACGGCGATGTCGCCCAGCGCCGGCGTCGGGCTTGCTGCGGCAGGGAACGACAGCACGTTCGTCGCCTTGTCGAGGCCGCGAAAGTCGCGGTTGAGAGCGCGGATGCGCGCGTCGTCGCAGAGGAGAACGCTGAGTTCGGCGTCCGGACCGATGCGCGCGCGCAATTCGCCCAAGCAAAGCGCGACCGCCTCGCGCGTGATGCGATCGAGGTCGGGTATGACGTTCCAGGCGTCGGCTTCGACGACGATCTCGGTCGTCAGCGGCATAGCTCAACTCTGACGGCGCTGGTCCGCATGGGACGCGCCCTCATAGGCGGCGACAATGCGGCGCACCAGGTCATGGCGCACCACGTCGGCGCTCGAAAAGCGCACATGCCCCACGCCCTCGACATCGGAGAGCAGACGCACCGCCTCGACCAGCCCCGAGACTTGCCCGTTCGGCAGGTCGGTTTGCGACGGGTCCCCGGTGACGATCATGCGCGAGCCTTCGCCGAGGCGCGTCAGAAACATCTTCATCTGCATGGAGGTCGCGTTCTGCGCCTCGTCGAGCAGGATGCAGGCGTTGCTCAGCGTGCGCCCGCGCATGAACGCGAGCGGGGCGACCTCGATCATCCCGGTCTGCATGCCGCGTTCGACCGCGCGCCCGTCCATGAAATCGTAGAGCGCGTCGTAGACGGGGCGCAGATAGGGATCCACCTTGTCGCGCATGTCGCCGGGCAGAAAGCCCAGCCGTTCGCCGGCTTCGACGGCCGGCCGCGAAAGCACCAGTCGCTCGACGGCGCCCTGCTCGAGCAGATTGACCGCCTGGCCCACGGCGAGCCATGTCTTGCCGGTGCCGGCCGGCCCCTCGGCGAAGACGAGTTCGGCGCGCTTCAGCAGCTTGAGATAGAGATCCTGCGTCGCATTGCGCGCCCGCACGGCCCCCCGCTTGCGCGTCGAAACCTGCTCGAAGTTCCCGCGGGCGCCGTCGGCCTCGCGCGGGAACAGCGAGCCTTGCAGCGCGATCTCGGCGACCGCGCCGTCGACGTCGCCAAGCGTCACCGCATGGCCGGCGCGCACCCGCTCGTAGAGGCTTTCGAGAACCCGGCGCGCCTGCGCGCAGGCCTCTGGAGGCCCCTTTAGCGTGACATGATTGCCGCTGGCGTTGGCGGTGACGCCGAGCCGGCGTTCGACCTTGGCGATGTTCTGGTCGTATTGGCCGAAAAGCATCGAGGCGAGGCGGTTATCGTCAAAGGCGAGCTTGAGTTCAGCGGGCGGGCGCGTGGGCGGGGCAGGGCTCGTCCGTGTGTCGGCTCGACTCAATGCATCACCTCGTGGGCGCGGCGGCGCTGAACAGCCGACTCATATCACACGAGCCGCCCGGTGAGCGAGTTGGGGCCGACGCTCTCCACATGCACCCGCGCCTCGCGTCCGATGAGCCCTTCCGCGCCATCCACATGGACGGCCTGGAGATAAGGGGATTTCCCGCCGATCTGGCCGGGGCGCCGGCCCTTCTTCTCAAACAAAACATCGACCTCGCGGCCGATCAGCGCGCGATTGAACGCCTGCCGCCCGTCTTCGATCAGCGTCTGCAGCCGCGCCAGCCGCTCGACTTTTAGGCGTTCCTCGACCTGTCGGGCGCTGTCGGCCGCCTTGGTGCCGGGACGCGGCGAATATTTGAAGGAAAAGGCCGATGCGAAGCGCGCGGCGCGGATGAGGCCGAGCGTCGCCTCGAAATCGGCGTCCGTCTCGCCGGGGAAGCCGACGATGAAGTCGGACGACAGCGCGAGGTCCGAACGCGTTGCGCGCAGCCGCTCGACGAGCCGCAAATAAGTCGCCGCGGTATGCTTGCGGTTCATCGCCTCCAGGATGCGGTCCGATCCCGACTGCACCGGAAGATGCACGTAGGGCATGAGCTTGGGATTGTCGGCGTGAGCCGCGACGAGGTCCTCGTCGAAATCGTTGGGGTGGCTTGTCGTGTAGCGGATGCGCCGCAAGGCGGGAATCGCCGCCAGCCGCTCGAACAGGTGACGCAGCGTCCGCGGCGCGCCGCGCTCGTCGAGGCCGTGGTAAGCGTTGACGTTCTGGCCGAGCACGCTGATTTCCACCACGCCCGCGTCGACGAGGCGGCGCGCGTCTTCGAGCACGCGCGCGACAGGCCGCGAGGTTTCCGCCCCGCGCGTGTAGGGCACCACGCAGAAGGAGCAGAACTTGTCGCAGCCTTCCTGGATGGTCAGGAAGGCGGTCACCCCGCGCGCCGCGATCGCGTGGCGCGTCGGCGGCGCGAGATGGTCGAATTTATCCTCCGCCGGGAAGTCCGTCTCGACGACGCGAGCGCCGCTTTCCGCTCGGCGCAGCAGGTCCGGCAACCGGTGGTAGGATTGCGGGCCGACGACGAGATCGACGGCGGATTGCCGGCGCAGGATTTCGCCGCCTTCCGCCTGCGCGACGCAGCCGGCGACGGCGATTTGCGTGTCGCGCCCCTCCGCTTTTCGCAGCGCCTTGAGTTCGCGCAGCTTGCCGAGTTCGGAAAAGACCTTCTCGGCGGCGCGCTCGCGGATGTGGCAGGTGTTGAGGATAACGAGATCGGCGGCCTCGACCTGCGCCGTCTCTGCGTAACCCTCGGCGCCGAGGACATCCTTCATCCGCTCGGCGTCGTAGACGTTCATCTGACACCCGAAGGACTTGACGAAGACCTTGCGGGATAACGGCGCGGTCATGGCTCTGGCGGTCCGGCCGGCTGGCGGCGACAAGGGGTTCGGCGCTGCATAGCCGAAAGGCGGCGGCGGGGGAACACGCGCGTCACGGCGCGTCGCGGCGCAGGATCAGCGCGGTCGCCTGCGCCCCCGACGCCGTCTGGTAATACCCGCGCCGTTCGCCGACCTGGCGGAAGCCGGCGCGTGCGTAGAGCGCCCGCGCCGCGGCATTGCTCGCGTCGACCTCTAGGAAGAGAGACCTCACGCCTGCGGCGGAAAGACGGGCGAGATGGTCGCCGAGGAGATCCGAGCCGATGCGCCGTCTGCGCTCCGCGCGCCCGACGACGATGGTAAGCAACTCCGCCTCGTCGAGCGCCCGGCGCGTGAGCGCAAAGCCGACGAGCGCGCCGGACCGCACGTCGCGCGCGGCCGAGGCGACGACGGAAGGGTCGCGCAGCAGGGCGGCGACCTCCTCGGCGTCCCAACCGCGATGAAACGCCTGCGCATGGATCGCCGCGCAACGCGCCGCCTCGTCCGGGCGCACCGCGTCGAACCTCGCGCGCGGCTTGGCGCGAAACATCATCGCATCAGATCGCGAGTTGCGGCGTCCGCGCCGCGAGCGGCCTGGCGTCGACCGGCTTCAGATAAAGCGGCCGCGGCCGCCCGTCGCCGGGCTCGACCAGCATGCCGAGCATCGCGACGAAGACGATCGGCGGCGATGCGCCCTCGCCGACCGCCTCGGCCGAGGCGTTTTGCGCCCAACTTTCCACCAGGAGCGTCGAGGCCGCATTGCCGGTCACCCGGCACGGTTCGGCGCCGATCGTCGCCGCCGCATCGGCGTTGCGGATCACTTGCGGCGGTTCGAGCACCTGCCCCTGGCCGCTGAACCACTGCGCATAGCTTTGACCATGGTGGGCGTCGATACAGGCGAGGATGGGGCGCGGATCGTGCGCCAGGATCAGCGGAGCGGCGAAGGCTGAGAGCGTCGACACGCCGACCGCCGGCTTGCCGATCGCCAGCGCGATGGCGCGCGCGGCTGCGACGCCGATCCGGATGCCGGTGAACGACCCCGGCCCCGTCGTGACCGCGATTCGATCGAGGCCCGCGAAGCCGCCGCCGGCGGCGACGACGCGCTCGATCAACGGCATCAGCGCCTCGGCGTGTCCGCGCGCCATGGGAAGCGTTTCGGCGGCGAGCGGGGTTCGGTTCGAAGAATCGAGAATGCAGGCGGAGACCGCCGGCAGCGCCGCATCGATCGCGAGCACCCGCACCGGGGGCCCGTCAGATCTGCTCGACGGCGGAAACCTCGGGCACGAAATGACGCAGCAGGTTCTGGACGCCGTTCTTCAGGGTGGCCGTCGAGGAGGGGCAGCCCGAACAGGAGCCCTTCATCTCGAGAAAGACAACGCCATCGCGGAAGCCCTTGAAGGTGATGTCGCCGCCGTCCCCGGCGACCGCCGGGCGCACCCTTGTCTCCAGGAGGTCTTTGATGGTCTCGACGGTCCCGGCGTCCTTCTCGTCAAAGAATTCCTCGCCGACGACGGCCGCCGCGTCGGCGAGCACGATCGGCGCGCCGGAGGTGAAATGCTGCAGAATCGCGCCAAGCACCTGCGGCTTCAGTTGCTGCCATTCGCCGGCGGATTTCGTCACGGAGATGAAGTCGGGCCCGAGGAAAACGCCGGACACGCCATCGATGGCGAACAGCGCGGACGCCAGCGGCGAATGCGCCGCCGCGTCGCTGTCCTTCATGTCGAGCGCGCCGTCGGGCAAGACTGAGCGTCCCGGCAGGAACTTGAGCGTCGCGGGATTGGGCGTGGTTTCGGACTGGATGAACATGCGGCTCTCCGATGCGCCGGTTCAAGGCCGGCGCGGATGGCGTCCTCATCCTATACTTCGGGGGTCGCCCACGCCAGTGCAAGCGTCCCAAAGGAGTTCCCAAGGCCGATCTCACCGTACGAAGCCGACGATGTCCTTCACGGCGACCATGGTCTTCGCGGCGATTTCGCGGGCGCGGCTCGAGCCGTCGGCGAGCACCTCTTCAAGGCGCCGCGTATCGCTCAGCAGACGCTTCATTTCGACGCCCACCGGCTCCAGGTTGGCGACCGCGAGTTCCGCCAGCGCGCCTTTGAACTCCGAGAAATTACGGCCGCCATATTGCTTCAGCGCCTCGGCCTTCGAGACGTTCGCCAGCGCGGCATAGATGCCGACGAGATTGTCGGCCTCAGGCCGCTTCGCCAAGCCCGCGACCTCGGAGGGCAACGGCTCGGCGTCGGTCTTCGCCTTGCGGATTTTCTGCGCGATCGTATCGCGGTCGTCGGAAAGATTGAGGCGCGACATGTCGGACGCCTCGGACTTCGACATTTTCTTCGAGCCGTCGCGCAGGCTCATGACCCGCGTCGCCGGGCCCTGGATCAGCGGCTCGGGCAACGGGAAGAAGACCTCGCCATGGCCGTGCGAGGCGATCGACGCGGAGAAGTCGTTGTTGAACTTCTGCGCGATATCGCGCGCGAGCTCGAGGTGCTGCTTCTGATCTTCGCCGACCGGCACATGCGTCGCGCGATAGACGAGAATGTCGGCGGCCATCAGGTCGGGATAGGCGAACAGGCCGACCGAGACGTTCTCGCTGTTCTTGCCGGCCTTGTCCTTGAACTGCGTCATGCGGTTCAGCCAGCCCATGCGCGCGACGCAATTGAACACCCAGGCGAGCTCGGCGTGTTCGGCGACCTGGCTCTGGTTGAAGACGATGTGCCGCTTCGGATCGACGCCGGCGGCGAGAAACGCGGCGGTCACTTCGAAAATCTTGGCGCGCAGGTCGGTCGGGTCTTGCGGCGTGGTGATCGCATGCAGATCGACGACGCAGTAGATACAGTCGTGCGTCTCCTGCAGCGAGGCGAAGCGCTTGATGGCGCCGAGATAATTACCGAGATGCAGGCTTCCAGTGGGCTGCACGCCTGAAAACACGCGTTCGGGAAAGGCGGACATGGATAAGCCTTGCGTTGAATCGGCCGCCCTTATCGCGCCCGCCATGCCGATCCGCAAGCGATCGCGCTAGAGGATGAACCGGCTCAGATCGGTATTGCGTGCGAGATCGCCGACATGCTTTTCGACGTAAGCGGCGTCGACCGCGATCTGTTCGCCGGCTCGGTCCGGCGCGGTGAAGCTGATGTCGTCGAGCACGCGCTCCAAGATGGTGTGCAGCCGTCGCGCGCCGATGTTCTCGACCGAGGCGTTCACCTGCGCCGCGATCCGCGCGATGGCGGCGATCGCGTCGGCGCCGAAGCTGAGGTTCACGCCCTCGGTTCCCATCAAAGCGGCGTACTGCTTGATGAGGCTGGCTTCGGTCTCTTCGAGGATGCGGCGGAAATCCTCTTCGCGCAGCGAGGCGAGTTCGACGCGGATCGGCAAGCGGCCCTGCAACTCCGGCAGAAGATCGGAGGGCTTCGCCACATGGAAGGCGCCCGAAGCGATGAAGAGAATGTGGTCGGTCTTCACGGAGCCGTGCTTGGTCGCGACGGTCGTGCCCTCGATAAGCGGCAGAAGGTCGCGCTGCACGCCTTCGCGCGACACGTCTGCGCCGCCGCGCCGTTCGCTGGCGCAGATCTTGTCGATTTCATCGAGGAAGACGATGCCGCTGTTCTCGGCGAGGTCGACCGCCTCGCGGGTGATGGCGTCCTGATCGAGGAGCTTCTCGGCCTCTTCCGAGATCAGCGGCGCGCGCGCTTCGCCGACCGGCAGCTTGCGCGGCTTGCCGCGGCCGCCCATCGCCTTGCCGAAGATGTCGCCGAGCGAGATCGCGGTCACCGAGCCGCCGGGCATGTTCGGCAGTTCGAACGACGGCCCCGCGCCGCCGCTCGACGCGATCTCGAGTTCGACCTCCTTGTCTTCGAGGTCGCCGGCGCGCAGCTTCTTGCGGAATGTGTCGCGCGTGCCAGGCGAGGCGGCGGGGCCGACCAGCGCATCGAGCAAGCGCTCCTCGGCGGCGACCTCGGCGCGCGCCTCGACGCCCTTGCGCTTGTCCTCTTTCACGAGCGCCAGAGCGACCTCGACGAGGTCGCGGATGATCTGCTCGACGTCGCGGCCGACATAGCCGACCTCGGTGAACCGCGTCGCCTCCACCTTCAAGAACGGCGCGTTGGCGAGCTTGGCGAGCCGCCGGGATATCTCCGTTTTGCCGCAGCCCGTCGGCCCGATCATGAGGATGTTCTTCGGCAGCACCTCTTCGCGCATGACGCCGGTCAGCTTCAGACGGCGCCAGCGGTTGCGCAGGGCGATGGCGACCGCGCGCTTGGCGTCCTTCTGCCCGACGATATAGCGATCGAGCTCGGAAACGATCTCGCGGGGCGAAAAATCACTCATCGCAGCTCTTCTAAACGAGGGTCGCCGCGACCATCGGCTCTTCGTCGATCGTCTCGACGACGAGATTGCCGTTGGTGTAGACGCAAATGTCGGCTGCGATCAGCATGGAGCGGCGGACGATCTCTTCCGCCGCCAGGTCCATCGGAAGCAGAGCGCGGGCCGCCGAGAGCGCGTAATTGCCGCCCGACCCGATCGCCATGGCGCTCCCGTGCTCGGAGGCTTGCGGCTCCAGCACATCGCCCGTGCCGGTGAGCACGAGGCCGGTCTCGCGATCGGCGACGAGCATCATCGCTTCCAGCCGACGCAGGTAACGATCGGTGCGCCAATCCTTCGCGAGTTCCACGCAGGCGCGCGCCAACTGGCCGGAATGCTGTTCGAGCTTGGCGTCGAGCCGCTCGAACAAGGTAAACGCGTCGGCCGTCGCCCCCGCGAAACCGGCGATGACCTTCCCGTCGCCGATGCGGCGGACCTTCCGCGCGTTCGCCTTGACGACGGTCTGGCCCAACGTCACCTGACCGTCGCCGCCGATGGCGACGCGGCCGCGCTTGCGCACCATGACGATCGTCGTTCCATGCCAATCCATTCAGCCGACCTTGAACCGTCCGCCGCAGGACATGGGACGGCGGCGAACCCGCGATCTATGGCGCAGACGCCGCCTTTGCAAGGGTGAACGGAGTTGCTACAGGTCGGTCCGATTTTCGCTCGAGCAGGCCCATGCGAACCGCGACGGTGGCGCGAAAGACCAAGGAAACCGACGTGCGCGTCGAGCTTTGTCTCGATGGCGCCGGCAAATCCTCGATCGACACCGGGATCGGCTTTCTCGACCATATGCTCGACCAGGTCGCCCGCCATGGTCTTCTCGATCTGAGCATCAAGACGGTCGGCGACCTGCGTATCGACCAGCATCACACGGTCGAGGACACCGGCATCGCGTTCGGCCAGGCCGTGCGCAAGGCGCTTGGCGACCTCGCGGGCGTGACGCGCTTCGCCGAGGCGCATCAGGCCATGGACGAGACGCTGACGCGCGTCGTGATCGATATCTCCGGCCGCGCCTTCCTGGTCTTCCGGACCAGCTTCCACAGCGCCAAGATCGGCGGCTTCGACACACAGTTGGTGCGCGAGTTCTTCCAAGCCTTCGCTATGAACGCCGGCGTGACGCTGCATGTCGAGACGCTTTACGGCGCCAACGATCACCACATCGCCGAATCCTGCTTCAAGGGACTTGCGCGCGCGTTGCGCGCCGGCGTCGCGATCGATCCGCGCCGCGCCGGCGACGTGCCGTCGACGAAAGGCAGCCTGGCGGGATAGATGAAGACCTACACGGTTCACGGGCGAGGTGAGATGGCTGGTCCCGAGGGCGAGCCCCTTGTCTTCGCGCCCGAAGCGTTCTCCTGGAGCGCCTTCCTCTTCGCGCCGATCTGGTTCGCGGTCGCACGCGCCTGGGCGGCGCTGGTCCTTTGGTTTGTCGCCGCCGCGGCCTTCGTGGCGTTCGTCTACGTCGCCCAGCCGCCGATCTTCGAGACGGTGGGTCTCGCGCTGCTCGCCGAACTTTTCGTCGGCCTGGAAGCGAACCATGCCTGGCGCGCGGCGCTGGAGCGCCGTGGCCGGCGCGCCCACGCGATCGTGGCGGCGAGCCACGTCGACGACGCCGAACTCGCCTACTTCCGGCGCGCCCCCGCGCCCACGGCGGCCGAGCCCCGCGGCGCGCCGCCGTCCCATCCGATCCTTCCGACGGCCGTCGGCGGTCTGTTCTCCGAGGATGGAGACTGACGTGACGGTCGCCATCATCGATTACGGCTCGGGCAACTTGCATTCGGCGGTCAAGGCGTTCGAACGCGCCGCCTCGCGCGCCGATCGCGTCGAAGCCATCGCGTTGACGAGCGATCCGGAGGTCGTGCGCGCCGCCGATCGCGTCGTGCTGCCCGGCGTGGGCGCCTTCGCCGACTGCAAACGCGGCCTGGACGCGGTTCCCGGCATGAATTCCGCTTTGCACGAAGCTGTGATGCGTCGAGGACGGCCGTTCCTCGGCATCTGCGTTGGCATGCAACTCCTGGCGACGCGCGGCCTCGAACACGGCGAGACAGCCGGACTCGATTGGATCGCAGGAGACGTCGTCGCGCTCGCGCCCGACGATACGCGGCTCAAGGTCCCGCATATGGGCTGGAACACGCTGCGCCCCACCCGCGCGCATCCCCTGCTCGCCGGGCTCCCGCTCGGCGACGATGGGCTTCACGCCTACTTCGTTCACTCCTATCAACTGCGGCCGGCCGATCCCGACACGGCGTTGGCGCTGAGCGACTATGGCCGCCCGGTCGTCACGGCTGTCGCCAGGGACACGATCGCGGGCGTGCAGTTCCATCCCGAGAAAAGTCAGGCGCTCGGCCTCGCGCTGATCGGCAATTTCCTCGCGTGGCGGCCATGATCCTATATCCCGCGATCGACCTCAAAGAGGGCCACTGCGTGCGGCTGGTGCGCGGCGACATGGCGCAGGCGACGGTGTTCAACACCGATCCCGCGGCGCAGGCGCTGAACTTCGAATCGCGCGGCTTCGAGTATCTGCATGTCGTCGATCTCGACGGCGCGTTCGCCGGCAAGCCCATCAACGCCATGGCGGTCAGCGCCATCCTCGCCAAATGCAAGATCCCCGTGCAACTCGGCGGCGGCATCCGCAGCATGGCGACGATCGACGGCTGGCTTGATCGCGGCGTGAGGCGCGTCATCATCGGCACCGCCGCCGTGCGCGACCCGAGCCTCGTGCGCGAAGCGGCGCGGCGGTTCCCCGGCCGCGTCGCCGTCGGCGTCGACGCGCGGCATGGCCACGTCGCCGTCGAGGGCTGGGCGAAGGTGTCGCAGATCTCCGCCAAGGAAATCGGCCAGCGGTTCGAGGACGCCGGCGTCGCCGCCATCATCTACACGGACATCGCGCGCGACGGCGTGCTGAGCGGACTCAACATCGAGGCGACGATGGCGCTCGCCGAGGCGATTTCCATCCCTGTCATCGCCTCGGGCGGCCTTGCCTCGCTCGACGACGTGCGCGCCCTGCTCAAACCCGAACATGGCCGGCTCGCCGGCGCGATCGCGGGCCGCGCGCTCTACGACGGACGGCTCGCGCCCGAAGAGGCGCTGGCGCTGATCCGTGCGGCGCGGGAGGGCGCGCGTGCTTAAGCTTCGCGTTATCCCCTGTCTCGACGTCAAGGACGGCCGCGTCGTCAAGGGCGTCAACTTCGTCAACCTTCGCGACGCCGGCGATCCCGTCGAGTGCGCCGTCGCCTACGACAACGCGGGCGCCGACGAACTGTGTTTCCTCGATATCACGGCGAGCCACGAGAACCGCGACACGATCTTCGATGTGGCGCGCCGGACGGCGGAAGCCTGTTTCATGCCGCTGACCGTGGGCGGCGGCGTTCGCGCTCTCGACGACATCCGCAAGCTGCTGCTCGCCGGCGCGGACAAGGTTTCGATCAACACGGCGGCCGTGGCGCGCCGCGATTTCGTGCGCGAGGCGGCGGAAAAGTTCGGCGCCCAGTGCATCGTCGTGGCGATCGACGCGAAACAGGTCGACGAAGGCAAGTGGGAGCTCTTCACACATGGCGGCCGCAACCGCACGGGCCTCGACGCGGTCGACTACGCGCGCGAGGTCGTAGCGCTGGGCGCCGGAGAAATCCTGTTGACATCGATGGACCGCGACGGCACGCGCTCGGGTTTCGATTTGAAGCTGACGCGCGCGATCGCCGATGCGGTCAGCGTGCCGCTCATCGCATCGGGCGGCGTGGGTAGCCTCGATCATCTCGTCGAAGGCGCCCGCGACGGGCGCGCCTCCGCGGTGCTCGCCGCCTCCATTTTCCATTTCGGCGAATACACGATACGGCAGGCCAAGGAATATATGGCCGCGCGCCAGCTTCCGATGCGGCTGGACTGAAGCGGAATGGAGCCCCATGTCTGACACGCTCGCAACGCTCGCGGCGACCATCGCCAAGCGCGCCGGCTCGACGGCGGATCAATCCTACACGAAATCGCTGCTCGACGGCGGCCCGGCGCGCTGCGCCCGCAAGTTCGGGGAAGAGTCGATCGAGGCCATCGTCGCGGCCCTCGAAGGCGACCGCGCCGCGCTGGTGAAGGAATCCGCCGACGTGCTGTTTCACCTGCTGACCCTGCTGCAGGCTTCCGGCGCGACGCTTGCGGAGGTCTTGGCCGAACTCGACGCCCGGGCCGCCAGGTCGGGCCACGATGAAAAAGCGGCGCGGTCGAAAGGTTGAAGCGGAGCCGCCCGCGGGCGGCATGAAGCTATAGGGCTCCCGCCGGGGCGAGGATTGGGATGGACCAAGCGACTCCGCGCGATCAGATCGCGGCCGATATCTCGCCTTATCGGCGCTTCACGCGCGCCGAATGGGCGGCGCTGCGCGCCGATGCGCCGCTGACCCTGACGCTCGACGATCTGGCCAAGCTCCAATCGATGAACGACCCGATCTCGATCGACGAGGTGACGGCGATCTATCTGCCGCTGTCGCGCCTGCTGTCTCTTTACGTCAGGGCGACGCAGGACCTGTTTCGCGCGACGCGGCGTTTCCTAGACGCCGAGGACGGCCAGACGCCCTACATCATCGGCCTCGCCGGCTCGGTCGCGGTCGGGAAATCGACGACGGCGCGCGTGCTCAAAGCGCTGCTCTCGCGCTGGCCCAACACGCCGCGCGTCGAACTCGTCACGACCGACGGGTTTCTCTACCCCAACGACACGCTCACGCGGCAAGGCCTGATGGAGCGCAAAGGGTTTCCCGAGAGCTACGACGCCGCGGCGCTTCTGCGCTTTCTGGCGCGCGTCAAAGCCGGCGATCACAACGTGCCGGCGCCGGTCTATTCGCACCTGACCTACGACGTCGTGCCCGGCGCGACGATGCTCGTGCATCGCCCGGACATCCTGATCGTCGAGGGCCTGAACGTGCTGCTGCCGAACAAGCTCGGCAAGGAGATCCCATTCGTCTCGGATTTTTTCGATTTTTCGATCTATCTGCACGCCGGCGAGGAGCGGCTCGAAACCTGGTACATCAGCCGCTTCATGAGCCTTCGCGAGACCGCGTTCCGCGACCCCAAATCCTACTTCCACCGCTATGCGTCGCTTTCGGACGAGGACGCGCGCGCGGTCGCCCGCTCGATCTGGACGCGCATCAACCTGAAGAACCTGAACGAGAACATTCTGCCGACCCGCGCGCGCGCCAGCCTCATCCTGACGAAAGACGCCGACCACCGGATCGCGTCGGTCGCGCTGCGAAAGCTTTGATGTTTAGGGACAACGGCCGCGAGCCGTCGCCTTGAAAGCAGGATCGTCGCATTCTCAAAGGGAGACACGTTTGGCTACCGACGCAAATGACGATCTCAACAGGGTCAAGAACGTTATGGCGGAGACGTTTCACGCCGACATGTCGAAGGTCGACGAAACCACCCCGCCCAGTCTAGTGCCCGGATGGGATTCGGTGTCAGTCACGGTTCTCGTGTTGGCGCTCGAAGAGGCTTTTGCAGTCGAGTTGCCGGTCGACAAGATTTTTGCCGTCAAAACAGTGGGAGACCTCGTCGGCTACGTATTCCCTCATGGCGTCCGAGGTTGAGCGCAGAAATGTCAAACGCCTACGATTCGGTGGTTTCGCTCGGCTACAATTGCGAGGTCGAATTCCAACTCGAGCGCATAGGCCTGCGCGAGCGCCACCCGTTGTTCGCCTGGATGTTTGTGCCGCTTCATTCTCTCACGGGCGTCATCGCGAACAAGCTCATGGATTTGGCGAGTCCCGAGAACGTCGTGATCAACGAGGATGGTTCGAACATCCTCTACGATAAGCGATTCCAAGTCTATTACCATGGCCCGAAAGAACTGACGAAAGATCATCCGCGCGCAGCGCGTCTGCTGGAGATCTTTAGTCAGGGGGTCAATGTCGCGGCCAATGGGTTTTGCGCCAACGCGCAGTCATCGGCGCGAACGCTTTATATCCTCAAGGTAGAAAACGCTTCGTCCCGGGAAGACGTGGAACGGCTCGAGACGGCGATCGAGACAGTCTTCCCGCAGCATGATTTCCAGCTTGCGGTCGTGCGGGAACGCGCCGACTCGAATGCGAAATCGCCGCGTTCGCGCATCAGTCAGCATTTCGTGGAGCGATTTGCGCCCATCGAGGAGGCGTACGCGGGCTTGGTCGAAGATTGGGATCAGGTCTTTCGCGAAATTGGCTTGGCGGCGCCCTAACGCCATAGTCCGCGCGCGAGTTTGCGGGCAAGCCTGCGCGCAAGACCCGGCGACAGGCCGTCAATCGCGTCTTCGCTATCGCGATGCAGAAGTTCGATGCTGCGCCATCGCACTCCGCAGTAGTCGTGATTGATCGCGCTTCGCGCCATTCGGACGGCGAAGCTAAGCTCGCCGGTCATGGGAAGGTTATCTTCGAACTTGACGAGAAGCGTCGCCTCTCGCCCCGGTTGAACCGTGGTCCATTCGGAAGAGAAAGAGGGGTCCGGCTCCCTGGCCGAACCCGTGGGCGCATAGGCGATGCGAAAGTCGATGGGCTGCGCGCGGTGATCGGGAACGCTGACGCGCGCGCGCATGCCGACAATGTCCGGCTCGGCAGGCGCCGGCGTTCTCGCAACCAAGACCTTGCCCATCAACGGATGAAGGCGAAGCTCCGGATAGCTAACGGCGAAGATTTCAAACGGATAACTGAGCTCGCGCCCGAATCCCGGCGCCAGCGCCATCGCGGTCATTTCCGAACGTGTAAGCATTCGCCAACCACCGCCGACCCTGCCCGTCACGGGATCCCGATTGAGAGCGCCCGGGAGGGCTTGCCATAGCCTGAAAGCCAAAGGGCTCGGCTGCGTTTCGGCGCCAAGCCGCGCGCGCGCCTTCTCGTTGGCGGTTGGATTGGCGAGACTTAGACGCATCGGTGCGTCCCCGTCGTCGCGCGCGACATGAAGCGCGCCCCCCAAACGCGGGCCCATGAGCGCGATCGGAAGGCTGAAGCGATTCCAGCCGGCGCTCAGGTCTGGATGGGATCGTGTCCATCGATGCAGGATCTCGTTTGTCTCGACTTGGAGAAGATCGAGACGAAGCGTCAACGGCCTCACCGGCTTCTCGGCAAGATGAAGTTCGACGTCTGTCAGGCCGCGCGTGGAGATTGGTAGAGTCTGGATTAAAATATCCTGTTCGAGTGCGATCGCGTTATCGCCACAGGCGACTTCGTAGGCCAAAGATCTCGAGTCTTCGATACGCCAAAGCACGCTTTGGAAATCACTGAGCGTCTCGTGTAACTCTTCATTCTCGATCTTCAACGACACTTTCTCTCGCATCAAGCTTTCAGTCCAGATGTCGAGGGCCTGGCGCTGCTGCGCGCCGAGCGATGCGAGCTGATGCACAATGTCGCTCTCGAGAAACGCCGGCCGAACCAGGAGGACGAGGGGGGGAAATGCGTCGGCGTTCGTTGCGACGTTCGCGTCCCGCGCCACCATCATCCGGACGAGATCGGCGACGCGATCGCGCCTGCCGGCCGCCCAGGTTGCGGCCGCCGTCGCGGACAGCGCCATAGGACCCGGCAGGTCCACGTCGCGATCGACCGCGACGATCGCGATCGGCGCCGCTGCATCGAAATTGTCGTCATAGCGCTCGAAACGCCCGTCCGTCGTCGCGCCCGTTTGTTCGATCACGCGGAAGTCATAGCCCCAACAATCCGCGTCGACGATCGCCTCGGCGACGGTCTGGTCGATCAAAACAACCGGCCGCCCAGCGAGCCGATGCGTCTTCGTCATGGGAGAATCCTTGCCCAAGTTTTCCAGCGCTCTAATGGACGGCCGACGTCGATGTCCGCGCGCGCAGCGGCGCGAGAAAGTCGAGCAGCGGCGCAAGAGATCGCCGCCAAGCGAACGCCGCGCCGTAAGCCAGAGCGGCTTCGCTCATCGTCCGCACAAGCGTGGGATTCTTCGAAAGACGGCGAAGGATATCAACGAAGCTCGCGGGCGTTCTCCAATCCGACTCAACGACAAAACCGACACCTGTGGGAAGGAACTCCGCGACGCCCCCGACATCGGTCGCGATCACGATGCAGCCGACGCTCATCGCCTCCAGCATCGTGAGCGGCACGCCCTCGAAGCGCGACGGCAAAACGACCACGTCGGCCCAGATGAGGGCGTCATAGAGCGATTCACGATCGCGCCGCGGATCCTCGATCCTCACATGATCCTGCAAGCGGTCGAGCGGTCCTTCGAGGCCGCCGACGACGAGCGACCCGATCATCCGCCATGCAAATCGAGCTTTGTCAGGAGCTGTGGCGGAGACGATCTGCTGGAGAACATCCATGCCCTTCTGCATGTCGAACCGCCCCATGTACAGGACGCGCAACGGCTCAGAGTCCTGCCGTCTCGCGCGCTCGGCGCGCGCCTCTGCGAGCTGCGCGTCCGAAGGCTGGAGGCCGGGAGCGTTCGGAACGAGCAGCATTTTTTCTTCCGGTACGCCGTGGCCCACGCACCAGTCAAACAGGTTTCGAGATGGGACCAGAACCCGATCGTAGACGTGCTCGTAGGCCACGAGCTGGAACGGATGGCCGATCGATAGGCCGTGCTGCGTCTTGTCGATCACCTGCAAAGCGGAAATCGTCTTGACGCCCCTGCTTCGGAACTGCCGCATCAGTCCGTGCAATTCCTCGACATGCGCGTTGATGATGACGTCGAACGGCGCAAATAACCCGTTTAGACTCGAAAGATCGCCGCGTTCGGGAAAGCGGGAGACGGTCGTTCCAAAGTACGCGGCCTTAGCATCCCACTGCCCGGCCCCCTCGTCGTCGAGGAAGCCGACGGTCGTGACACAATCTGCGAGCGAAGGGGGGATATGACATGCGTTGCGCCGAGCGACGATCAGGTGAACGTCATAGCCCTCGTCCTTGAGCACAAGCGCCGAATTGAGCCCGATCTTTTCCACGCCGCCGTAATCGACGAACGGCAGGATGATCCCAACGGACGGCTTTTGTCGCTTGATCCAGCTGAATATGGGCGCATGCCCGAGATCCATTCGCAGCCCCTCCTCAGCCCAGCGCCTGTCGAGGAGATAGGTCGTCCGGTAATCAAACCGATCCTTGATCGGATCGTCCCGACGCAGCTTGTTCCAATCGGTCACGACGTCGTAGAGGAGGCGGAAGGCGCGGACGCTTCTGCCGGAGTCGCGAAACGCGCGATCGTTCGTTTGTTCTTTGTCAGCCAATGCGTCGTGACGCTCACCAGGCAGGTCGAGCTTGACGGACAAGGCTTTCCCGACGAAGTCGCCGTCTTCGAAGCTGCTTTTAAACCATGCAAACCCTTCGTCGTCCCGGGTGGCGTGGCGAAGGAATGACGCCTTGCAGAACACGAGAATGTCCGGGAGATCGATCTTGCATCGATCGACGATGGTCGACGACACCTTGAAGAGATCCTCCTCCGTCGAATCGATCCGCAAAACAGCGAATAGGATGTCTTCCCGCAGGCGCCGTTCGATCCACCAGTTTAGCCAGGGAGCGATCTTGCGGAACGCTTGCTGGCCCTGGACGCTCCCATCGCCAATGGCGACGAAAGAGGGAAAGTGGCACGAGCGCGGTTCGTGCCGGGCGCGCTGAAAGAGGTCGGCCGCAGCGTCGAGCGGCATCGCTTGGCTGGGGAACCGGACATCGGAGTAGACGCGCATACATCGCGCATGTGGATCGATCCACGCCCACCGCGGAAGACGTTCGTGTTCCTCCTCGATCAACCCTGCATAAGTCGCCGCCGGCCCGGCGCGCTTCTTCAGCTCGGACATGAGACGATCTTGTTCAGCATTCGAGCCGGTCACCATGCTTTCCGGACGACGGCGATAGAGAAAGCCCGGATTGACGATGTGCCGGCCGCGGAAGCCTGACGCATGCGATCGAAGAAACAGCTCCCAGTCCTCATAGCCCATCGGCAAGTCGGTGTAATAGCGCCGACCGGACTCGACGATCCGTCGCGAAATGAAGGTCGCCGCGTCGCACGAGTTCGCAACGAGATTTTCAAGGAGCGTGTAATCGCCGGATGTATCGAGATAATCTTTCCCGCCAAAGTTAGGCATCGAAAAGAAATACCAATCGAAGCCGGGAGCCTCGCCCATCCGCTCGAACCCGGTCTTCACGAAGCCGGGCGTCAGCCGATTGTCCGCGTCCAAAAAGAACAACCATTGGATGCTCGGCTCGGCCTGCAAAACCGCTTCGATAGCCCTGTTCCGCGCTTGGCCGAGGCCGCCGTTCTTCTGCTTGATGTAGGAGACCTTATCCGGATAGCGGCGAGCGAAAAGCCGCGCGACGTCGTCAGTGCGTTGATACCTGCAACCATCGTTGACGAGGTAGATGCGATAGGGGGGCGCGTCTTCTTGGTCGATCGCGCTGATCAGCGCTTCCTGCAAAAGCTCCGGGTGGCCGAAGCATGGCGTGACGATCGCCAAGATCGGCGCGCCCTTGGCGAGGGTTGTATTTCGCGCGCCTTCGGCGACCGGCGACCTCTCATGCGCCGTCGTTTCGCTTTGGCTTTGCGCAAGGTACTTCTTGCGGTTTTCGGCCTGTCCGATCTTGCCGCTCGTGCTTTTGACGAGCCACCCGCGCTCGACGATCGCGACATCTCTCAGGTCGAGGCCCATGTCCTGATGGACCCGCTCTCGCACTTCCTTGCGGAGCAGACTTTCGTCGGCGCCGTCGACCGGCTCGGCAATGAGAATGACGTCTTGGCTTCCCGTCTGCGGATTGAAGGTCCCGATGGCGACATTGCGCCCTGGCCGCAAGCCCGGATGCGCATTCGCGATCGCTTCGATCTCATGCGCCAGGTAGTTGCGCCCATTGACGATCAGAAGATCGTCGCGCCGCCCGAGCACGAAGAGTTCGCCGTCATGCAGGAAGCCGAGGTCGTTCGTATGATAGCCATCGCTTCGAACGCGAGCTTTTGTGAGTTCGGGGCGCTTATAGTAGCCGGAGAAAAGAAAATCCGAGCGAACGACGATTTCGCCGACACGGTTCGGCGCGCACAGGTCGCCGTTTTCGTCCCGGATTTCCACGTGCGTTCCAGGAAGCAGGCGGCCGCAGCTCAAAAGAGGTTTGCCTCCCTCCTGCACGACGACGCCGCCGCGGTTCAGTTCGCCTTCATTCACGCGCAAGATTTTGGCGCGTTTTCCAGCCGGCGTCTGCGTGAGCGCAAAGACGGTCTCAGCCATCGCATAGCAGACTTGAAGCGCGCTTTCCCGCAAGCCGATCGGCGTAAAGCGCGCCTGGAAGCGATCGAATGTTTCGGCCTTGCACGGCTCCGAACAGTTGATGAACGCGCGCATCGAGCGCAAATCGTATTTGGCCGGATCGGGACGCACCGTCCGCACGAGATGTTCGTAGGCGAAGTTAGGCATCCAGCACAATGTCGCGCGATGGCGCGTGATCGCCTCGAACAAAGACGCCGGCCGCATGCTCCAGGCGAACGGATCGAGCAGCGCGATCGTCTGGCCCAACACCAGCGGCGCGACGGTGCAGGCGATCAGGCCCATATCGTGGTACGCGGGAAGCCAGCTGACGACCACGTCCGCGGCGGTCATTTGCAGCGATTGAGCATAGGACTCGATTTGCGCTTCGATGGCGCGATGCGAAAGCGCGACCCCTTTCTTCAGCGCGGTCGTTCCCGAACTATGCTGCAACAGAGCAATCGCCTCAGACGGCGCTGTGGCCGGCGGAGTCGATCCACCGGCCAGCGTTGTCATCTCTAAAATCGAGACGCCGAGATTTGCGGCTTCCATCGGCGCGACGTTTTCCGCGTTCGTCAGAAGCGCGGTCGGCTTGATGATGTCCAAGAGCGCCTTATGGCTCGCCCAATATCGATCCAAATCTTGCTTGGGCGACGGCAATGGCATGAACGAGGGGATGCATCCGGCCCACATGCATCCGACGTACGCCGTAATCGCGGAGATCGACTGCGGCAAGAACAGCAAGACGACGCCTTCGCGGGGGAGCGCCGCGGCCATGTCTCGGGCCCGCTCCATCAAGGCCGCATAGCTCAGCGAGTCCTCGCCCATAATTACGGCGGCCTTCTCAGGGAATTCGTCTGCGCATCTTGCGATGCGTTCCAGAATGGTCGCCATGGAGGGGATGCTTTCGTGATTGAACGGCGGCGCGGGTTGATGACGTTTATAATGCCGCCTCTTCGCGGCCAAGCGATCGACCCGCGTCGCGACAGGGGAGACGCCGGGCGTTCGCCATCAAATGCTCTGCGACGCGCGGCTGCAATCGATTGCAAAGATCCGGTACGATCTATGCGATTGATGAAGCGGCGCGCCAATGCATCGACGAGCGACCGCCAGCCATCTTCACGCCGACGGCCGGCTGATTCGGTACTTCCGACGGCAGGAGAACGTCGTCCTCGAAGAGGCGCCGCGGCTCAGATCAGCCCGTTCTCGCGCGCAAGGTCGAGCAGGTTGCGTTCGGGCCGCGCGCCGTAATGCTGAATGACTTCGGCGGCCGCCATGGCGCCGAGGCGCGCGCACACTTGATATTCGGCGTCGCGCGTCAGCCCGGCGAGGAAGCCGGCCGCGAAAAGGTCGCCCGCGCCCGTGGTGTCGACAAGCCTATCGATCGGCGCGGCGGCCGCTTCGAGCGTCTCTTCGCGCGTCACGACGAGCGAGCCTTGCGCGCCGCGCGTGACGACGCCGAGGATGTCCTCCTCGCGCAGCGCCGCAATCGCCGTGTCGAAATCGGCGGTCTGATAGAGCGACTTCAATTCGCTTTCGTTGGCGAACAGGATATCGACCGTCTTGTCGTGGATGAGGCCGAGAAACTCGTCGCGGTAGCGGTCGACGCAGAACGCGTCCGACAGGCTCAGCGCCACGTCGCGCTTGGCCTTGTGCGCAAGCCCGGCCGCTTTCACGAAGGCCTCCTTGGCCGCCGGCGGATCCCACAGATAGCCCTCGAGATAGGTGATGCGCGAAGCCGCGACGATCGCCGCGTCCACATCGGCCGACGTCAAGTTCTGGCAGGCGCCGAGATAGGTGTTCATCGTGCGCTCGCCGTCGGGCGTGACCAGGATCAGGCAGCGCGCGGTCGAGGGGCCGTCCTTGGCCGCCGGCGTGGCGAAATGCACGCCGGTGGCGCGGATGTCGTGGGTGAAGGCGGCGCCCGCCTCGTCGGCCTTCACCTTGCCGATGAACGCCGATTTGACGCCGAGCGACGCGGTCCCGACGATCGTGTTGGCGGCCGAACCGCCGGAGGACACGGTGGTCGCCCCCATCGCGCCGTGCAGCGTGATGGCGCGCGGCTCGTCGATCAGCGCCATGCCGCCCTTGGCGAGCGCTTCGCGGACGAGGAAAGCGTCGTCGGCGCGGGCGATCACGTCGACGATGGCGTTGCCGAGGCCGACGACATCGAATTCCTGCTGGGCCATGCGGGCTCCTGAAAGCGCATCGAAAGGATCGCGCCCGTGTCGCATCGGCCCCGGTTTGGGTCAAGCGTCAGGCCTTGCGCGGCGCTCGCGCGGCGAGGACGGCGTTGAGAGCCCGCAGATCGGCGAGATCGAGCGACCCGATCTCGCCGGCGAGGCGGTTGGCGAATTCCGTCGCTTCGGGCGCCAGCCCGGCCGTGTCGACGACGACGCGGGGGTTCGAATAGCGCGCGAGGCCCTCGAGCTCCGCCGCCTCGTCCCAAATGACATTGAAATAGCCGATGATCCGCTGCACCAGGTACCAGGTCGGCGCGCCGCGCCGTCCGTGCTCCAGCGCCGACAGATAGGCGGCGGACACGCCGATCGCCTTCGCCATGTCTTTCAACGTGGCGGCGCGCCGCGCGCGCAGCTCGCGCACCCTTCGGCCGAAGGGCGTCACCGCGCCGGATCCCGATCCGCTGTGGCGCGAAGGCGGCGCACGCGGACGTGCAGGGCGCCGGCGCCCCCATGGGCGGGGTCGCTTTCCTCAAAGCCGATCACATAGTCGCGCAAGTCCGGCGCGGCGAGCCAGTGGCGCACCATACGTCGCAGCAGGCCGCGCGGCGCGCCGAGGAGGTCGTCTTGCGCAGCGCCCCGGCCTTTGCCCGTCACGATGCGGACCACCCGAGCGCCTTCGCCCCGGGCGCGGCCGAGAAACGCATAGAGGGCGGCGTGCGCCTCCGCCTGCCGCATGCCGTGCAGGTCGAGCGTCATGTCGGCGCGCAGGCGCCCGCGCGCAAGTTTGCGACGGATCGCCTCCTCGATCGGCTGCAGGCCCGGCGGCGCCGGTCGAACCCGCGGCGGGGTCGGCGCCAGCGCAGGATACGCAGCGGGCGGCAGAGGCTGCGCGGGAACGCTCGGCGGCGGCTCAGGCGGCCGCGACGCGGTCTTAAGCGGCGTCAACGTGCGCGTGACGGCGCGCCACGCCTCGATGTCGTCGGCTGACAACCGCCCGCGACGCAGGCGCTTTCCCGGCGCCTCGTTCATCGACCCGCCTCGTCGGCCTCGATCGGCAGGAACACATGGAAATCCGCGGGATGGCGGATGTCGCCGGCGATCGCCCCCGCCGTGTCGCCGACGCCGACGTAGAGGTCGGCGCGCGATGGCCCAACGATGGCCGAACCGGTGTCCTGCGCGATCGTCAGCCGCTGGAACGGCTCCTCGCCGGCGCCGCGCCAGGGAAGCCGCGCGTCGACCCAAAACGGCAGGCCGTAAGGCCAAAGCGTTCGGTCGACGGCGATCGAGCGCAGCGGCCGCAGCGGAACGCCGGCGGCGCCGATCGGCCCCCGCGTCCGGTCGGGAGAGCGGTCGATGTCGAAAAAGACGAAGGACTCGTTGCGCCAGAGAAGCTCGCGTCCCGCCTCGCCCGGAGCTTGGCCGCGATCGCGCGCCCATTGCTTCAGCCGCGCCAGCGACATGTCGGCCGGCGCGATGTCGCCGCGCTCGATGAGGATGCGCCCGATCGACGTATAGGGCCGCCCGTTGCGGCCGGCGTAGGTCAGCCGCACGAGGTCGGAGCCGATCCGGATGGTCGCCGATCCCTGGACCTGGATCATGAAGGCTTCGATCGGATCGCGGACGAAGAGCAGCGGCCGGAAGAGCGGGGTCTCCCCGGCCGCTTCGATCGCGGCGCGCGCCGGATAGGGCAGCAGCGCGCCGGCGGCGTCGCGGCGGCGGCCGCCGCTCAGCCGTCGGTCGAGGCCGCCCCAATCGTCGCCCGGCCGCAGCGTGACGAGGTCGGGCGGCCGCGCCAGAAGCGGCGCGGCGAAATCCGCCGAGCGCGTCCATGCGCCGGCAAGGACCGGCTCGTAATAGCCGGTCATAAAGCCCCGCGCCGCGTCCGCGCCGGGCCGGACCCGGTGGGCGCGAAACCGCCGGGCAAAGAAGCCAAGGACATCGTCGGCGCCGGATGGCGCAAGGGCCAGCGCCTCGGCGCAAGCCGCCTTCCACGCCGCCAGCGGCGGCAAGCCTGGCCTCAAGGCCGGCCCGTCCGCGACGGCGCGGGCGCAACTGGCGCGGAACGCCGCCCAGGCGTCGAGCAGGTCGTCGTCCGCGAGCCCGTTCAGGCGTTCGAACGGGATCGGCGCCGGATCCACCAGCCCGATCGCGGGAAAACTTGCACGGGCGGCCGCCTCGACCATCGCGCGTCAGTGAACCGTTTCGGTTGCAACCAGCTTCCAGTTCGGGTCGCGCGACGGGGCCGGCCGGGCGAAGGTCCACAGATCGACCATTTCGACCGTCTTGTCGGGACTGCCTTCGACGACGGCGCCCGCCTTGTCGCGCGTGACGCTGATGATTTTCGACCGAAAGCGCACTGACACATGCGCCGTGGCGCCGCGCAGTTGCGCGTCGTCGATCATCGCCTGATCGAGCGAGACGAACGTCGTCTGACTGGTCCGCTCCGCCGCCTCGCGCGCCCGGATCGAGCCTTCGAAACTGTCGTAAACCTCGGTTTCGAGCAGGTTGCGCAACGTCGCGCGATCGCCGGCGGCGAAGGCGACGACGATCATCTCGTAGGCCGCCGTGGCGCCCGACATGAAGTCGTCCGGCGCGAAGCTCGCGTCGGCGGCCGCGATGGCGTCGAGGCCGGGCCAGGCCTTCTCGTTGGCGACCTTGGACCAGCGCTCCGCCGGGCTCGCGGGCCGGTTCTGCGAGGCGGCGGCCGCGCCCGGCAGCCGGACCACGTTGTCGGCCGGCGGCGCGCCGGGACCGCGCTGCGGGGGCGGCGCGGGCGGCCGCTGCTCATGCCCGGTGCGCGCGCCGAGCACCGAGCGCAATTTGTAGAGAACGAAAATGGCCAAGACCGCGAAGATGATGATCGTCGGATCGAACGGTTCGTTCATCGTCTGGGGCTCGTCTGTTGCGCCCGCGTCATCGCGCTGCGGGCGGTTGAACACATTACATGATTTGGGCCGCCGATGCGCCCGATGGAAGGCGGAGGCGTTGACTTGAAGGCGCCCAAGGCTAGGGTGCGGCCGACTTGCCGCTAACTCGCGAGAACATCGGAATGGCCAAACTTATTTTTCCCGCCGCCCCGGTCCCCACGCTGCCGATCGTCGGCTCGTCCGACCGCATCCCGGTCCAGCGCGTCTTTTGCGTCGGACGCAATTACGAGGATCATGCCCGCGAGATGGGCCAAAAAGTCGAGCGCGACGAGCCTTTCTATTTCACGAAATCGAACGAGGCCGTCGTGCAGGACGGCGCGATCGTGCCCTATCCGCCGGCGACGACCGACTTCCACTACGAATTCGAGCTCGCGGTCGTCATCGGCGCGCCGGCGTTCAAGGTGTCGACCGGCGAGGCGCTATCGAAGGTGTTCGGCTACGCTTGCAGCCTGGATATGACGCGGCGGGACCTTCAACTGAAGAAGCGCGCCAAGCAGCTTCCATGGGACATCGGCAAGGACGTCGAAGACAGCGCGCCGATCTCCCCGGTAACGCCGGCCGAAAAGTTCGGGACGCCGAAGGCGCAAAAGATCGAAATGCGCCAGAACGGCGTGACCAAGCAGAGCGCCGATCTGTCGCTGCTGGCCTGGTCGGTGCCGGAACTCATCGCGCATCTCTCGACGATGTACCATCTCCGCCCGGGCGACGTTATCCTGACGGGCACGCCGGCGGGCGTCGGGCCCTGCAAACCGGGCGACGTTCTCGAAGGCACGATCGAGGGCGCCGGCAGTCTCAAGGTGACGATCGGCGAGCCGGTCTGAGCCGTTCCGGAACGGGCCGAGGACGCGACCGTAACGATCGCGTCCTTGATTATCGCGAAGATTATGGCGGACGCTCAGATGCGCTCCGCCGCTTGCGCCGCGAGAAACGCGCCAACCTCCGCTTCTTCCTGCATGATGCGTAGCGGCGCTCGCTTCGATTGACACGCCCCGGGCGGCTTCGCATGGTCGCATTCTCGCGGAGGAGGCTCGATGCCGGCGCTCAAGGTCAACGGCCAGACGCATGACGTTGCGGCGTCGGGCGACGCCCCGCTGCTCTTCGTGCTCCGCAACGATCTGCGGTTGAACGGCCCGAAGTTCGGCTGCGGGCTTTCCCAATGCGGCGCCTGCACGGTGCTGATCGAGGGCCAACCCGTGCGCTCGTGCGTGACGGCGACGGGCGCTGTCGTCGGCCAGGAGATCACGACGCTCGAGGGTCTTGGCTCGATCGAGCGACCGAGCCGCCTGCAACAGGCCTTCGTCGACGAGCAGGCCATGCAATGCGGTTATTGCGTCAGCGGGATCATCATGCGCGCGCAAGCGCTGCTGACCCAGAACCCCCGCCCGAGCGAAGCCGAAGTGCGCCTCGCGCTCGATGGCAATCTCTGTCGCTGCGGCGCGCACAACCGGATGGTGCGCGCGGTTCTCCGCGCCGCGCAGGAGGCGTAGGCGGTGACGATCGCCGCCTCCCGCCGCGACATGCTGAAGGGCGCCGGCGCGCTCGCGCTCGCCTTCGACCTTCCCGCCGCGTCGGCCTTGGCGGACGAGCCGGGCGACGGCCTGCCGGGCGATCTCAAGAAATTTCCCAAGATCGGCGCATGGCTGCGCGTCGAGGAAGGCGGCAAGATCCGGCTGCTCCTCGGCAAGGTCGAACTCGGCCAAGGCGTTCTGACGGCGGCGACGCAACTCTGCGCCGAAGAACTCGACGTCGATCTGCAGCGCATCGTCATCACCTCGGGCGATACGCGGATCAGTCCCAACGAGGGCGTCACCGCCGGCTCCTTCTCGATGCCCGAGTGCGGCTCGGCGGTGCGTCAGGTCTCCGCGGAGGCGCGCCAGATCCTGATCGAACTCGCCGCGCGCGCGCTCGCGAGCGATCCCGGCCGGCTCGTCGTGTCGGACGGCGTGATCCGGGCGCCCGACGGCCGCTCGCTGTCCTACTGGGACCTGGTGAAAGGCGACGAGTTCGCCGTCGACGCCACCGGCAAGGCGCCGCTGAAGCCGCGCGCGGCGCGGCGCTTCATCGGCAAGCCGGTTCCACGCATCGACATCCCGAGCAAGGTCACGGGGACGCCGATCTTCATCCAGGACCTGCGGCCGGATGGCATGCTGCACGGCCGCGTGCTGCGGCCGCCGGCCTATCGGGCGCGCCTCTCCTCGCTCGACACGACGGGCGTCGAGCAGCGGCCGGGCGTCGTCAGAGTCGTGCGCAGCGGCTCGTTCGTCGGCGTCGTCGCCGAACGCGAGGACATTGCCATCGACGCCGTCTCGGCCCTGCGCGCCGCGGCGAAATGGGATGTCCCGACGAGCGGCGAAACGCAGGACACCGTGCACGACTGGCTGCTGCGCCAGCCGGCGCAGACGATCCCGATCAAGACCGATCCGAGCAGGAGCGCGGCGGAACCCGTCGCGAAGGTCGAGGCCGTTTACAGGCGCCCCTATCATATGCACGCGTCGATTGGCCCCTCGACGGCGCTCGCCACGCTCGACGCCGACGGCGTGACGCATGTGCAGACGCACAGCCAATCCGTGTTCGAGACCGCGGCCGCCATCGCCGACATGCTCCAAGTCGATTCGACGAAGGTGCATTGCCAGCACGTCCAAGGATCGGGCTGCTACGGCCACAACGGCGCGGACGACGCGGCCGCCGACGCGGCGCTTTTGGCGCAAGCCGTTCCCGCTCGCCCGGTGCGCATCCAATGGTCGCGCAACGACGAGCACCAGTGGGAGCCCTATGGCTCGGCGATGACGATCAAGACGCTCGCCACGCTCGACGCCAGCGGCGACGTGATCGATTGGACTCTCGATCTCTGGTCGACCTCGCATGGCGTGCGGCCGGGCGGCAAGGCCGGCAATCTGCTGCCCGCGCAAACCCTCGAACAGCCGGTCCCGCTGCCGACGCCCGTCAACGCGGGGCCGCCGAACTACGCCGCCGACCGCAACGCCATCGCGCTCTATGCTTTCCCGGGCCAGACGGTGCGCACGCATTTCATCAAAACGTTCGCGGCGCGAGCCTCTTCGACGCGCGGGCTTGGCGCCTACGCCAATGTCTTCGCCGTCGAAAGCTTCATCGACGAACTCGCGGCGCGCGCGGGCGTCGATCCGCTCGCCTATCGGCTGCGGTATCTCAAGGACGAGCGCGGCCGCGCCGTGTTGCAGAAGGCGGCGGATCTCATCGGCTGGGCCGCATACGCCAAGACCGAAGGCCGCGGCGTCGGACTCGCCTTCGCGCGCTACAAGAATCTCGCATCCTTCACGGCCGTCGCGATGGAGGTGGAGGTTGACCGCAAGGCCGGAACGATCCGCGCGCTGCGCGTCGCCTGCGCCAACGACTGCGGCGAGGTCGTCGCGCCCGATGGCGTCCGCAACCAGATCGAGGGCGGCGTCATTCAATCGCTCTCCTGGACGTTGAAAGAGGAAGTGCGCTTCGATCCGTCCGGGGTGAAGAGCGCCGACTGGACCGCCTACCCGATCCTGACGTTCAGCGAGATCCCGCCCATTCACGTCGAATTGATCGATCGACCCGGATCGCCGTTCCTCGGCGCCGGCGAGGCGGCGCAAGGACCGACCGGCGCCGCGCTCGCCAACGCGGTCTTCGCGGCGGCCGGCGTGCGTCTGCGCGACATTCCGTTCACCCCCGCTCGCGTCAAGGCGGCTTTGCAGTCCTGAACGACGCCGCAGCAAGCCTGTGCTAGCCTGCGCGTCCTGTGCGATGCTCCCCCCGATCGTCGCCGCCGGGATCCGCGCATGAGACTGCTGAGCTTCGCCGTCGCCCTCATTGCTCTTGCCGCGTTCGCGGTGTTCTGGCGCTTCAACGTCATGTCCGCCGGTCTGCTCGCGGCCTTCTGCGCCGCGTGCGCCTACACGACGTTCCGCTCCTCCAGCATCTCGACCTTCTTGCGCATCTTCGTGGCGACGTTCTCGACCGAAGCGGTCATCTTCGGCGGCGCGTCTTTGCTTTCGATCTCCGGCGTCTGGCCGTCGGCCCTCGAAGAGTACCGCCTGCCGGACTCCGTCGCGCTGACCGTCGCGATGTTCAGCATTCTCGTCTGGGCCGTCTCGCACCTGCGCGCGGTGCGCGCCATCGCCGCCATCTCGGACCATTATTTCAATTCGACGGATCGAACGCGCGCGCGCGTGTGGCCGCTGCCCGCCTTCCAGACGAGCGAACGCGCGCTGGGCGTCGCCATGGTGGTCTGCCTCGTGCTCATCAACCAGGCGCAGGTCGGCATCATGGTGCGGCTGTCGTTCTTCAACCGCGACTGGTTCAACGCGATCCAGAACAAGGACCAGGCCTCGTTCTGGAGCCTGCTGTTCAGCGTGTTTCTCGTGTGGGCGGTGATCTACATCGCGAGCGCCATCGTCGAGATCGTGCTGACCGCCATGCTGACGATCCGCTGGCGGCGCTCGCTCACGACCTACTTCCTCGGGCGTTGGCTCGACGGCGCCACGCACTACCGCATGAGCCTGGAGCACGCGCGCGCCGACAACCCCGACCAGCGTATCGCCGAAGACGTCAACCGCTTCATCGACGGCGGCAGCGTCGGCTACGGCGTCTACTCCTACTCGATCCTGCTGATCTCGACGCTGTCGTCGCTCGTCTCCTTCGCGGTCATCCTGTGGATGCTATCGGCGGACTTCACCATCCCCGGCACGACCATCGCGGTGCCCGGGTTCCTGTTCTGGGTGGCGATCATCTATGCGGCGATCGGCACCGCGGCGACCCACCTGATCGGCCGACCGCTGTCGCGCCTGCTGTTCCTGCGCCAGCGCTACGAGGCCGACTTCCGCTTCCAGCTGGCGCGGTTGCGCGAATATTCCGAGCAGGTCGCGTTGCTGAAGGGCGAGCGCGCCGAACGCAACGGCGCGATGGGGCGGTTCTCCAGCATCTACGAAAACTTCGTCGACACGATGCGCGTGCGCAAGCGCCTGACCGCGTTCACCGCGACTTACGGTCAGATCAGTCCGTTTATCCCCTACATCGTCGCGGCGCCGTTCTATTTCGCCGGCAAGATTCAGCTCGGCGTCATGTCGCAGACCGCCGGCGCGTTCGGTCGGGTCGAAGGCGCACTGAACTTCTTCGTGAACTATTACTCTTCGCTCGCCGACTTCAAAGCCGTGCTCGATCGTCTCATCGGTTTCGACGCCTCGATCGACAAGGCGCGCGCGCTGCAGCACATCACGCCGATCGCCGCGCACGCTTCGGAGGGCGATGCGATCTCCGCCGACGATCTCGCGATATCGCTCGCCGACGGGCGCACGATCCTCGGTCGCTCCTCGTTCGAATTGCCCGCGCATCAGGCGACGCTCGTGACCGGCCCTTCCGGCGCCGGCAAGTCGACGCTGTTCCGCGCCGTGGCGGGGCTTTGGCCGCACGGGGCGGGAGCGCTGTCGACGCCGGTCGGCAAGCGCGTCATGCTGCTGCCGCAGAAGCCCTACATCCCGATTGGGACGCTGCGCGCCGCCGTCGCCTACCCCGCGGCGCCCGACCATTATTCCGACGACGCGCTGCGCGCCGCGCTCGAGACCGCGCGCTTGCCGACCCTCGTCGGCCGGCTCGACGAAGAGGACAACTGGACCATGCGGCTTTCGGGCGGCGAGCAGCAAAGGCTCGCCGTCGCGCGCGCGCTCCTCGCCAAGCCGGACTGGCTGTTCCTCGACGAGGCCACCGCCGCGCTCGACGAAGACAGCGAGGCGAGCCTTTATCACGCGTTCGCCGACCATTTGCCGGACACGACGATCGTATCGATCGGCCACCGCTCGACGCTCGCCGCCTTTCATCAGCGCCGGCTCAGTCTCAAGCCCGACGGCGCCGGCGCCTTCACGATCGTCGCCGACGAGGCGATGAAGATCGCCTGACGCGACACAACGGAATCCATCATGCTCTGGGTCAAAACGTTTCATGTGCTCGCCGTCGTCGCCTGGATGTCCGGGCTGTTCTATCTGCCCCGCATCTTCGTGAACTACGCGCAGGCGACGCGGCTCGGCGAGCCGACGGCGCGGCTCGCCGACATGGCGCGGCGGCTTTACCGCTTCTCCTCGATCGTGGCGGTCGTGGCGCTGGCGCTCGGCCTGACGTTGTGGCTCGTCTACGGGATCGACGGGCGCTGGCTGCAATGGAAGCTTGTCTTCGTGCTGCTGCTCGTCGCCTATCACGTCTATTGCGGCGTGCTGCTCGGCCGCATGGGCCGCGGCGCGCTTAAGTTCGGCCCGGGCTTCCTGCGCGCGCTGAACGAGGCGCCGGTGCTGATCCTCACCGCCATCCTCATCCTCGTCATCGTCAAGCCGATCTGAGGTTTGCGCCGCTTCGCTTCGCTTCGATTGGCTTGCCTTGCCTCCCCCGCCGTCCCGTGGCACAAGCCCCGCGCCTGCACCGGCGGCGCTGCGGTAGCTCAGTGGTAGAGCACTCCCTTGGTAAGGGAGAGGTCGAGAGTTCGATCCTCTCTCGCAGCACCACACCTAATCCTTGATATTCCACAAGTATCTGTATGAAAACGCTTTCAGTCGCCCCTTCGGTACAAAGGGGCGGTACAAATGTCGGTCCTCACGCCAGCGCTGGAGCGCGATAAAAGGTCCGGGAATTGGCGGGCGCGGAAGGTCGTTCCGACCGATGTGCGGGCCGCGTTCGGCAAGCGCGAATCCAAACAGACCTGGCCGGCGACCCTCACGCAAGGCGAGGCGACCTGCGCCTATCATAGGTGGCATGCGGACCTGACGAGACAGATTGCGGCGGCGCGTAAGGGCGGCGACCGCCTCACGGACGAACAGGTGAAGGACTTGGCCGGACGCTGGTTCGCCGAGCAATGCCGCGCGCAAGAGAACAAGGGCGAGCACCCCGAGATGCTTGAGGCCGTCCTGACGATCCTGGCGGAAGCCGATCAACACGCGCGGGTCGGGGAGTTGGTCGAAGAGTCAGCCCGCGCCCTTCTCACGGCCGAATCGATGCCTTGTCCATGAGTTGGAGCCGGTCGTCGGCGCCGTCGGCGAACAGGCGCTTCACCCATGGCCAGCGCTTGCGAATGCCGTCGAGGATGGTCTGGGCGCCGGCGCTGTCCGAGATGTCGGCCGGCGTGAGGTTCACCATCAGCAGCCGCCCATCGGTGTCGACGGCGATGTGTCGCTTGCGACCGACGATCTTCTTGCCGGCGTCATAGCCTCGCTCCGCGTTGGGCGCGGACGCCTTCACCGTCTGGCTGTCGATCACTCCGCCCGAGGGGCTCGCCTCGCGCCCCGCCGCCTCGCGGTCGAGCATCAACTCCAGGTCGTGAATGGTCTGAAACAGGAACCGTCGCGCCAGGCGCCGGAACCGCCAGTAGACCGTCCGCCAGGGACCCGATTGCCCTGGCGAAAGCATGTGTGACGATGGCGCGCGAGGTGGTTTTGTTATACAGGAGAAGGATCATCTCTCGTTTGAGCGAAGCTTCATGATCGGCGACGGCGTCGATACGGAATATTGGTTCTATCTCTGCGCCTGGATCGCGGCGCCGGCGCTGCTGTTCGTCATCCACACGCGGCGCGGCAGCATGGGCGGCTTCCTCGTCTATTCGTATTTCATCGGGACGATCATGTCCTACTGGTTCGGCGCGGTCGCCTACGCCTCGCCCTGGGCCGAATTCGCCGACGCGCCCGATACGATCGTGGGCTTCCGTATCACCTCGTGGGGTCTGCTGGCGTTTTCGCTCGGCGCGCTCGTCGTGCACCGCTCGCCCGATCAGGTCCGCCAGATGGAATCGTTTCATCTGCGCCGGTTGAGCGAACGCATGCAGCGCGAAGACATCTCCCGCATGGCGCTGCAATTGTTCCTGCCGATCGGCGCGGGGAGCTGGGTTTGCGCCTTCACGCCGCTTGCCAACGTCGCTGGGTTCGGCGCGGTGTTGAGCGCCGGCAAGAGCTGTCTCGTGCTGGCGCTTTGCCTGCTGTGCTGGAACGCCTGGTTCCAGAGCGACAAGCGCCGCTTCGTGATGTGGCTGGCGATCGGCGCCTGCCTGCCGGTGGTGACCGTGATTTCGTCGGGCTTCATCGGCTACGGCATCGTCATGTTCACGTCGATCCTGGCGTTCATCGCGATGTTCTTCCGGCCGCGCTGGATTCTGCTCGTCGCGCTGGTCGGCATGCTGTTCGGCGGGGTCAGTTTCTGGGTCTCCTACGCCCAATACCGCAGCGACATCCGCGCCAGCGTCTGGGGCGGCCAGGATCTGAGCTCGCGGTTCGACGCGTTCACCAACATGCTGTCGCATCTCACGACGTTCGACATCGCCGATCGCGATCATCTGCAGATGGTCGCCCTGCGCATGAACCAGAGCGCGCTTGTCGGCGCCGCCGTCCGCAACACGCCCGATCTCGTGCCCTACGAGGACGGCGCGACCATCTTCGAGGCGCTGGCCGCGGTCGTTCCACGCGCCATCTGGCCGGACAAGCCGCAGGTGGGCGGCAGCGGAACCTACGTCGCCAAGCACACGCTCATCGGCTTCGCCAACGGGACCAGCGTCGGCATGGGACAGGCCTTGGAGTTCTACATCAACTTCGGCGTTCCCGGCGTGATCGTCGGCTTCTTCGCCTTTGGGTTCCTGCTGCGATGGATGGACATCAAGCTCGTGTCCTCCTTGCTCAACCATCAATGGGACAAGCTTTTGCTGTGGTTCCTGGTCGGGTCGGCGCTGCTGAACCCCGGCGGCTCGCTGGCCGAGATCGCGGCGCTGGCGATGGCGAGCGCGATGGTGGCCTATGGGGGCGCCATGTTCCGCAGGCGGGTCCTCCATCAACAAACGATGCGGCCGGCGTCCGCTTGAGAGGGCGCCCAGGGCCTCGCGATGAACGTTCCCGCCGGTTCGCGCGCGACGCTCGTTCCCGACATCCAGGGCTCGTTCGTCGCCACGCTCGAGTCAGGCGCGGGAACGCTGAGCAAGGCCGGCTACCGGCCCTACGGCGAGAGCGCGTCGGTTGCGGAGGGGTGACGTTATTCAGAAATACGAGGGCGTTCTCCGGGATGCTCTGCTTGTATCTGCGCTAGGAGAGATTGATGGCGATGAGTTCGGGAACCATGAGTGTATCGTTTATGTCTATGGCCCTGATCTAACTTCAATGTATTCAGAGATCGAGCCTCTGTTAAAGTCTTGGGTGAATTTGCGAGGCGGATTTTTGATCAAGCGTTCAGGTCCTCCAGGTTCGTTAGCGACTCGTGTGAATTTTTGACCATCTCACAAACTGCTTTTTAGCTGCTCAGGCCTCCACCATCTTTTTGGCTTGGTGCTTGACGATCATTTCGTCGAACATGGCGCGGACGGCGCGCTGCTCCTCGGCGGGTAGCTGGAAGACCGCCTCGAACTCGAGGCGCATCTCCTCGCTCGGCCCCTCTCTGTCAAGGCTGACGTGGAGCGCGCGCGAGGCTGACCAGGGCGTCCAGTGTGGGCTGGGCCATCCCCGCCTTGTAGCAGCGGACCTGGTTGACGTGCAGGCCGACGAGGTCGGCCAGACGCTGCTGGGCGGATCGAATCTGGGGCCAAGTAAGTAGCGGAAGCAGTGTGTGGACCGGAAGGATTGATGGCGTTGCGAACACCCAAGGTCATTTCGATGACATTCGCTCTTGCGGCCTTCCTCGCGTGCCCGTCGACGAGGGATGCTATGGGGCGTGACAAGAGGCTCAACGGATCTCTGACAATCGAGCAGATTAAGGATACCGTAATACGGGATCTGCGACTTGGCATGTCGCTGGAAGCAGTAGAAAAATACTTTGTTGAAATGATGTTGAATATGGCTACTATAAAGATTTCGGTAGTGTGCTTGCGATGATTAAAAATATAAGAGGTGGGCGGCTATTTATTGATAAAAGCGCGCAGATAATTGTCAAAGTAAACGATGCTTACAAGGTAATTAGCATCGAGGTTGAGCCAGTATTCACCGGGCCCTAATACAGATGTGGGGTTCAAAGGGAGTGTCCGGGGGCTTGGTTGGTCAGGGGAGTTGGATGAAGACCTTCACGCTGCAATGAGGCTGACGAGAAATCGTCGTCCATCCGGTGGTGCAGCGTTGCCAGTCGCAAGGAGTCTTTAGGGCGATCTGCAAGCCGATCCGGCGGGCTACGGCGCAGGCGGCAACTTCTACGCATACGTGGGGAACGATCCGGTCAATCTGACGGACCCAGTGATTCGGGCTTTAACGCGGTCTTCAACACCGCGACGCCGCCTCTCCCTCCTGGTGTCGGTCCTGGTCCATTTGCCGATCCCTCCGTACCGGCTCGTCCGAGCCCAAGACCTACCGCAGAGCAACAAGAGGCCGTCAATGCTGCTGGAGCGGAAGCAGGTTGCCACACATGTGGAACAAAGGACCCGGGCACGCAGTCAGGTAATTACATTGGCGATCATCAGCCGCCAACCGCTTTGAACCCCGACGGCAATCCGCAAGTTTACCTCCCGCAATGCCAGGGATGCAGCAACACGCAAGGGACCGAGGTTGAAGGGGAGTGTCATGGCTTGGCATCGCGTGGTTTTGCAGTGTGATGGAGTTACACCTTCTTCAGGGTCAGACGGTGCGAAGTGCACAACCGCCAACTTTGCTAAACGAAACTGGCATAGGAATGCTGTGTGTAGTTGGGACGGAAAGCACCTTACTCTTTCAGTAGAAAATGACTTTGATAAAGACGGGCGCGCCGTGATGGATGAATTCTCGGATGAGATATCCGCCTGCATTCGAGGAGGATTTGACGGCGACCTTCGTGTTATCTCCGTGACCGAGATTTAATTAGCAAGGGAAGCGTGACCAAATGGCCGCTTGCTGCTGGCCTCGAACTGGAGGCGCATCTCCTCGCTCGGCCCCCCTCTCTCCTCGAAGACGAGCGCGTCAAGGCTGACGTGGAGCGCGCGCGAGGCTGACCAGGGCGTCCAGTGTGGGCTGGGCCATCCCCGCCTCGTAGCAGCGGACCTGGTTGACGTGCAGGTCGACGAGGTCGGCCAAGCGCTACTGGGAGAGGCCTTTCTGCTTGCGCAGTTCGGCAAGGTGCGCGGGAAAGTGCATCACGACCGGCCAAGTGGTGACAGAACCCATGGTGTATCCCCTCCTTCCCTGATGCTGTTGACTCGGTCGGGCAGACAGTTATGGACGATGTGTGACTGCTCTGTCCCGTGGTGGCGCCCCCGAGCGTGAGTTATGCGTCGAACGCGCTAAACCAGTATGCGAGCGTGGGGCGGCGACGCCGACCTATGACGGCGGCGGCAACCTGACTTACGACGGCGCCTTCCCCTATGCCTACGACGCCGAGAACCGTCTCACGACGGTGAGGCAGGGCGGCGCGGGCGTGGCGAGCTACGCCTATGACGCCCAGGGCCGGCGCAAGCAGACGAGCGCGGGGACAACTCAGACCGTCTACGTCACCGTGGGGGCTTGGGCGGCCAAGTCGGCGCCGACGTGGAAGCAGGAGTAAGCGTTCAAATTTCAAATGCGAAGACCCAGGGCAATCGCTTGAAGCGGTCACGCGGTCTGCATGACGATTGCTTTGAGATAGTCGTGGTTCCATGCTGCGGCTTTGCGGCGTGTTTTGAGGCTGTCCTTGTCGGTGGCCTTGCTCAGCAGGTTCATGGCCATATGCTTGATCGTGGCCATGTTCTTGGGTCCGTGGTCTGTGCGCAGGCGCATGAGGTCGTCGTGGAAGACGACGTCGAGCACCTAATGGAGCCTGTTCTCGATGCCCCAGTGGGCGCGCACTGCGCGGGCGAAGAGCTTGGCGTCGAGGGGCAGGGAGGAAAGATAGTAGCGCCTCTCCCGGGATCGTCTGCCGCCGCGTTCGACTTCGGCCTCGACCATGGCGATGGCCTTCAGCCCGGGAAAGCGCGGCTCGCGGGGATAACGACGATCCGATCTGAGCCAGTCGATGTCGCGGTAGACCGTGTGGCGGCGCGTTTCGATTCGTCCATGGTCTGCTTCGGTCGCCTCGAACGTGTCCAACACGGCCGCCCCCGGATCGTCGAAGAAGAGACGGACGTCGGCGGCCAGGACGGGCCAATTGTCCTTGAGCGCCATGAGGTAATCGGCCCCTTTGTCCAAAATGGTCTGCGCGATGGCGCTCTGGGTTCCCATGGCGTCGATCGTGACCAGGGCGCCGGCCAGGCGCAGCCGCTCGAGCAGCAAAGGGATCGCCACGATCTCGTTGGCTTTCTCGCCGACCGCCTCCTGTCCAAGAACGAGCCGTTGGCGGGTAGCCCAGGCGGAGACGACATGCAGCGGATGGGCGTCGCCGCGCCGGGCTCGGCGCGAGCTCTTGCCGTCCACCGCCACGATGTCGGGCTCGCTCTCGCGCAAGCGGTCCACCCAGGCGGTGAAACAGGCCGAAAACAGCGCCGGGTCCAGCGCGTTCAGCACGTCGTTAAGCGTGTCGTGCGAGGGGATGCCCCGCGCGAATGGCAGCATCGTGCGCAGGAAGGAGAGCTTCTCGCGGCCCCAGCGACGGATCTCGACGAAGTTCTCGCCCATCGACCAAGTCCCGCCCAGGACCAGCAGCATGATCTCGTGAAGCGGATACACCACCTTCCAGGCTTGCCGGGGGTCTTCAAGGCTGGAAAAATGATCCAGAAGCGCTTTGCCGGGCATGGGAACCTCGCCGATCGAGGTCCCTCACGAATCACGCAATCCCATCAATGGGAATCCCAAATCCGCTTCAAGCGATTGCCTGCGCTCGCCCCGGATCATGCTTGTGCATAGGCGAATTTTGTACGATGTAGCGAATTAGAGTCGAGAGTCGCGACGTTATGCTCTTGCGCGACGGGAGGATCGATTTGACGCCAGCACAATGCAGAATGGCGCGCGCCGGGCTGCAACTCGGGGTGCGCGAACTCGCCGAAGCCGCAAAAGTATCGACCAACACCATCACTCGGTTCGAAGGCGGCCAACCTTTGCTCGAACGCACGATGGGAACGGTTCAGCGCGCGCTCGAGATCGCCGGCGCGGAGTTCATTTCCGAAACCGTGGACGGCGGGGACGGCGTGCGTCTCAAGAAGACCGCCGCGCTCGCCGGCCAGATCGACGACGTGAAGACGCGGCTGAACGAGACAAACACCGCCCCAGAACGAACGCCGGAGCACGGCATGGAAATGCTCGACCGCGGCCTCGACGAGACCAAGCTGCGGGCGCTCCGCGCAAAGCAGCAACGGCCCGGGCCTATCAAAAAGCCGTGAGGCTCGCCGAACTTCGGCGGGGCTCTCCTGTTCGACTTGGGGCGGGGCTTCCATCCACACGGTCGCCGAGGCTCAGGACGGTCCTGAACGCCTCGCCCCGAGCGGAGCCTTCCCTATTGTAGGCGTCGCATAAGGCGCATCGGCTCAACGGCGAGGACGTCTCATGAAAGCCATCCGCATGCACGCATACGGCGATGCGAGCGTCCTCAAATACGAGGATGCGCCGGACCCGACCTTCGGGCCGGACCAGGCGCGGATTCGCGTCGCCGGCGCGGCGGTGAACCCGATCGACTGGAAGGTCCGCAAGGCGCCCTACCCCGGCCGGCCGCCCATGCAGTTCCCCGCCATCGCAGGATTCGACGTCGCCGGAACGGTCGAGGCGCTGGGCCCGCTCGTGACGCGCTTCAAGATCGGCGATCCGGTGGTCGCCCGCGTCAACGGCGGATACGCCGAATTGGCGGTCGCGAGCAGCGACCGCATCGCCCCCGCGCCCGCCACGATCCCGCTCGCGCACGCCGCTGGCCTTCCCATCGCCGCGGGCACCGCATGGCAGGTGATGTTCGACACGGCGAAGCTGCGCGCCGGGCAGACCGTGGTGATCCACGCCGCGGCGGGCGGCGTGGGGAGTTTCGCCGTTCAGCTTGCGAAAATCGCCGGCCTGCGCGTTATCGCATGCGCGTCCGATCGGAACGCCGACGCGGTGCGGTCGCTGGGCGCGGACATCGTGATCGACGACCGCGCGAGCGACCTTGCGACCGTCGCGAAGGATGTCGACCTCGTGTTCGACACCGTCGGCGCGGAAGCCCAGGCGCGCTCCTGGACGGTCATCCGCAAAGGCGGGCTCCTGATTTCGATCGCAGCGCCCCCCGATATGGACGCGGCGTCGAAGCATGGCGTCACCGCGAGTTTCGACCGGCTCGATCTCAATGGCGCCCGGCTGGGCGAAATCTCCGGCCTGGTCGATCAAGGCAAACTGAAGATCGTGATCGAACGCGAGTTTCCGCTCCAATCCGCCGGCGAGGCTCAAACCTTGAGCGAAGCAGGGCGCAGCCGAGGCAAGATCATTCTCAACGTTCCGGGCTAATCCGGACGCAGGCTCGCCTCGTCTACGACGAACGCCGCTACAGCAGCTTATCGAGCGTGATCGGAAGATCGCGGATGCGTTTGCCCGTCGCGTTGTAGATCGCGTTCGCCACGGCGGCGCCGACGCCCGTGATGCCGATCTCGCCGATGCCGTGCGCGCCGAGCGGACTGTGCGGATCGGGAATATCGGTCCAGATCACATCGATCTTCGGGACGTCGAGATGCACCGGCGCGTGATATTCGGCGAGCGAAGGGTTCATGATCCGGCCCGAGCGCTCGTCGAAGAGCGTCTCCTCGGTGAGCGCAAGGCCGAGCCCCATGACGATTCCGCCCCTGAACTGGCTTGCCGCGGTCTTGGCGTTGAGGATGCGGCCGCAATCGAACGAGCCGAGGAAGCGCGAAACCCGCGTCTCTCCCGTGACCGCGTTCACGCGCGCTTCGCAGAATTGCGCGCCGTAGGAGTGCATCGAGTATTTCTGCATCTCGAGCGGCATCGGCGCCTCTGCGTCGATGACCACCTCGTCGCGTTTCGCACGGCCCAGGATCGAGACGTAGCTCTCGCATCGATCCGGCTCGTCATGCTTGCAGAGGCCGCCGTCGCGCGCCTCAACGTCGTCCGGCTTGAGCCCGGCGAGCGGCGAATCGTTGCCGGCGAGCTTGAGCAACTCCTTGGTGAGCGCCTCGCTCGCGGCGATGATCGCGGCCGAAATCGAGGCGGTCTGCGACGAGCCTCCGGCGATGGTGCCGGACGGCAGCGAACTATCGCCGTAGTCGAACGTCACCTGGTCGATGTTCAGACCCAGCCGCTCCGCGGCGTGCTGCGCCTGCACCGTCGCCGTCCCCATGCCCATCTCGTGGCTCGCCATCTGCACGATCGCGCGGCCGTCGCCGCCGAGCCGGATGCGCGCCGCGCCGCCGGGCATCCGGAAATAGGGGTAGGTCGCGGTTGCGACGCCCATGCCGATCAGCCACTCGCCCTCGCGCCTGGCTCGCGGGGCGGGCGAGCGCTTGTCCCAACCGAACCGCTCGGCCCCTTGCGCATACGCTTCGAGCAGATGCCGGGAGGAGAAGGCGGTCCCCGACGTCGGGTCCTTCTCGGGCTCGATCCGGCGGCGCAGTTCGATCGGATCGAGCCGCATTGCTTCCGCGAGTTCATCGATGGCGCATTCCAGCGCGTAGGTGCCGATCGATTCGCCGGGCGCGCGCATGAAGGTGTTGGCGAGCATGTCCATGTCCGCCACCTCCTGCGCCAGCTTGATGGCGTCCGCGGCGTAGAGATGGCGCGCGGGGAAGGTGAACTGCTCGGGGCAGGCGTTATGCGTCGTCATCGCCGCGACGCCGGTGTGGATCAGCGCGGCGAGCGTCCCGTCGGGCTTGGCGCCGAGCGCGACGCGCTGCTGGGTCGTGGTGCGGCCGCCGACAATGCGGAACACGCCTTCGCGCGACAGCACGATGCGCACCGGCCGCCCGCTTAGCTTCGACGCGGCCGCGGCGAGAATCTGGTGATCCCACAAGCCCTTTCCGCCGAACCCGCCGCCGACGTAGGGCGACAGGACGCGGACCTGCTCCTCCTTGAGCCCGAACACCTGGGCCAGCGTCCAGGCGGTCGCGTTCAACATCTGCGTCGCGTCGTGAACGATGAGCCGGTCGCCTTCCCAAGCGACGGTCGCCGCATGAAGTTCGATGGCGTTGTGGTTGTAACGCGGCGTTGTATACGTAAGGTCGACCTTGAACGCAGCGTTCTTCAGCGCCGCCTCGGCGTCGCCGATCGCGATCACGGGCGGCTCGCCGAGGATGCTGTAGGGCGTTCGCGCATGGGCCTTCGCGGCCTCGAACGAAACGACCGCCGGCCGCTCTTCGTAGGTGACGCGGATCAGCGACTTGGCGTGATCCGCCTGCTCCTGCGTGTCGGCGAGCACCAGCGCCACCGGCTGGCCGTTCCAGTGGATCTCCGCGTCCTGCATGATGGGAAGGTCGCTGCTCCCCGCCGCTTTGGGCTTGGACATCATCACCGGCGGCGCCTTCATGCGCGGCGCGTTGCGGTAGGTCATCACCAGCATGACGCCCGGCGCGGTCTCCGCCTCGGCGGTGTCGAGCGTGGCGATCCGCCCGCGCGCGATCACGCTGTAGGCGAGCGCGGCGTAGACCATATCGTCGAACGCCACCTCAGCGGCGAAACGAGCCCTGCCCGCGACCTTCAGCGGGCCGTCGACGCGCGATACCGAGGCGCCGATCAGGCCGTGCTTGCGCATCAGCGGATCGGGCGCGCCACCCGGAAGCCAGCGCTCCGGCGCCAGACCGATCGCGGTCTTCATCGCTTTTTGAGCGGCGTCCTGAAGAATGCTCATGCGCGCGCTCCCTGATCCTGCGCCAGCGTCTGCAGCGTGCTGACGATGATTCTTTTCGCCAAGTCGATCTTGAAGGCGTTTCCCGAAAGGCCGACGGCTGCTTCGAGCTCGGCTTCGGCCGCGCGGGCGAAATTCTCCTCCGTCGCCGCCCCGCCGCGCAACGCCGCCTCGGCCGCGTGGGCGCGCCACGGCTTGTGCGCGACGCCGCCCATCGCGAGCCGCGCATCGCGGACGAGCCCCTTCTCGTCGAGGTCGAGCGCCGCCGCCAAGGAGACGAGCGCGAACGCGTAGCTCGAACGGTCGCGCGCCTTGCGGTAGGTGGAGCGACGCGCGAAACGCAGCGGCGGCAGTTCAACCGCGGTGATGAGTTCGCCGGGGCGGAGGTTCGTTTCCAGGTCCGGCGTGTCGCCCGGCAGCCGATGCAGATCGACGAGCTTCAATTGGCGCGAACCGTCGGGCCCGTCGAGATGCGCCACGGCGTCGAGCGCGACGAGCGCCACGCACATGTCGGAGGGATGCGTGGCGACGCATTGGGAGGATGCGCCGAGGATCGCGTGGATCCGGTTGAACCCGTCGCGCGCATCGCAGCCTGCGCCGCGCTGCCGCTTATTGCAGCGTGCGGCGGCGTCATAGAAATAATAGCAGCGCGTCCGCTGCATGATGTTGCCGCCGACGGTCGCCATGTTGCGAATTTGCCCCGAGGCGCCGCTCAGGATCGCCTTGGCGAGCATGGGAAAGCGCTCGCGCACGCCAGCATGGCTCGCCAGCGCCGTGTTGCTTACGCCTGCGCCGATCAGAACGCCGCCGTCGTCCAGGTCGCGAATGTCGCGATCGAACGGCGTCACGTCGACGACGACCTCCGGCCGCTCGATGTTCTCGCGCAGCAGGTCGACGAGGTTGGTGCCGCCGCCAAGATAACGCGCGCGCGCGGCGCCGCCATGAAGGTGGATGGCCGAGGCCGTGTCGATGGCGCGTTCGTAGCGAAACTCGATCATCGCGCGACCTCCGCGGCGGCTTCGGTCTCGAATGTTCGTTGCACGGCTTCGACGATGCCGTTGTAGGCGCCGCACCGGCAGAGATTGCCGCTCATGCGCTCGCGGATCTCGTCGGTCGTAAAATCGATGTCGCCGACCAGGTCTTCCGTCAGCGCGCTCGGGACGCCGCGCTTGATTTCGCCCGCCATGCCGATCGCCGAACAGATTTGTCCCGGCGTACAATAGCCGCACTGAAACCCGTCGAACTCGATGAAGGCGTTTTGCAGCGGATGCAGGTCGGCGGCCGAGCCGACGCCTTCGATCGTGATGATCGCCCGATGCTGATACTGAACCGCCAACGCCAGACAGGAATTGATGCGCTCGCCGTCAACGAGCACGGTGCACGCCCCGCACGCGCCCTGGTTGCAGCCTTTCTTCGCTCCGGAAAGGTGAAGACGCTCCCGAAGCAAATCCAGGAGCGACGTTCGACTGTCGAAATCGACCTCGTGATCGAGGCCGTTGACCACGAAATGCATGGCATGCTCCAGCATTTGTTTTGTAGATGGGCGTTGCGCGACGCCATGCCCGCGGGCGGTCCTTACGGGATCGCCGCCGGCCAGTCCGCTGCGTCAACGCGGACGGCCGCGTAAGGTTCGACGCCAGCCGATGCGGTTTCGCCGGCGGAGCAAGAGGTCTCAACTCTCAGCCGAACAAGCAGACTTCGCCCCGGACGCGAAAAACGCCGTCTTGACTTCGCAATCAGCGCGCCGAACCGGCGTTGAGGCGGCGTTGGCGTCGAAACGGGCGCCCTTCCGACTTTCCGTGCAGCAAATAATGCATGCGCGCATTCATGCCGGCGGCCTTCACGTCCGGGTTGAGCTTCAGATAAACGCGCTCTTTGAACCCGGCGGGAACCGACGCGAAATCGTTGGGCGGCGCGAGCCGCAAGGCGAACGGGCGGAATTCGAGATAGCGTTTCCAGTTGAAACGGCCTTCGAGCCCGACCTCAACCCCGCCGTAACACAGGTACTCCACGCCCTCGACGCTGAGGTCCTCACGCGCGAGGAGCCACGTCATGATGTCGAAGTGCAATAATTTCATGACGCCCACTCTCAAAAAGTCGCCATGCCCCATGAAAAATCCGACTTCGACGAGGTTTCCGGCGCGGATCAGTTCGGTGCGGCCGACGAGTTTCTCGCGGCCGTCCTGTTCGACGAACACGCCCCAGGTTTGCATCCAGTGTTCCGGACAGACTGGCGGCGCATGCGGAACGTCGTCGTTGCTGTCGTCGCAGGCTTTTGGCCTTTCGACGACGCCGCCAGATCGGATCGGCATCGATGTCATGATCTCCAAAAGATCGCGCGCATAGGCGCCTCGACCGACCAGCCTGCAATAGAACCCTGCTCTTCGAGCCTTTTTGACCATTCGAAGATCATAGCCGCGCTTGTGGCGTTTAACCGTTGTCTCGTAATCGGACATCGTCGGAAAGTCCGCGAGCCGCAGCGCATGGATCGTCGGCCGAAACAGGCCGGACAGGCTTGTCGGCTCAGCGGGCGCGATAAATTTGGCAAGATCGTTGTAGACTTCGAGCGCGAAGCGCGCGCAACCGGGATCGTCGCATCGCCGCCGCGTCGCCGCGTCCATGGGCGGCAGAGCGTCGGCGACGCCGTACCCATAACGGCGCAAACGCCGCTTGTTATAGAGAAAGAGCAACCCTTCGAGCGGCGCCAAAGCAGGCCGGACATGCCTCCACAAAAACAGCGCGCGCGTCATCGATCCGATCCTCGCGGCCTTGTATCGGGCCGAAACGCCCGTCCCTCCGACTTTCCGTGCAGCACGTAATGAACGCGCGCATTTACACCGGCAGCCTTCACATCCGGGTTGAGCTTCAGATAGAGGCGCTCATTGAACCCTGCCGGAATGGACGCATAATCGCTCGGCGGCGCAAGCCGCAGAGCAAACGGGCGAAACGCGAGATAGCGTTTCCAGTTGAAGCGGCCTTCGAGCCCAACCTCAACCCCGCCGTAACACAGGTACTCCACACCCTGCACGCTGAGGTCTTCACGCGCGAGCAGCCATCTCAGGACCTCGAAGTGCAATAGTTTCATGACGCCGGCTTTCAAGAAGTCGCCATGCCCCATGAAAAAGACCGATTCGACGAGGTTTCCGGCTCGGATCAGTTCGGTGCGGCCGACGAGTTTCTCGCGGCCGTCCTGTTCGACGAACACACCCCAGGTTTGTATCCAGTGCTCCGAACAGACTGGCGGCATATGCGGAATGTTATCGTTGCTGTCGTCCAAGACTTTAGGCAATGGGACGAAGCCGCCAGATCGGACCGGCTTCGATCTCATGATCTCCAAAAGATCGCGCGCATAGGCGCCCCGATCGACCAGCCTGCAATAGAACCCCGCTCTCCGAGCCTTTTTGACCGCGCGCAAGTTCTTGCCCCGCGTGTTATGTCCGACGGTTTTCTCGTAATCGGACATCGTCGGGAAATCCGCGAGCCGCAACGCGTGGATCGTCGGCCGAAACAAGACAGACAGGCTGTTCGGCTTGGCTGGCGCGATGTACCTCGCGATACTATTGTAGACTTCGAGCGCGAAACGCGCGCAGCGAGGATCGTTGCACCGCCGCCGCGTGGCGGCATTTATCTCCGGCAGAGTGTCGGCGAAGCCGTACCCGTAATGGCGCAAACGCCGTTTATGATATAGAAATAGAATCCCTCTGAGAGGTCTCAACGCCGGGCTCACTTGCTCCAACGCGGTCCATAAAAAAAGCGGGGCCGACATCAATTCTCTCCTCGTCGCCTTATATGCGGCCGGCACACCCCCTTCAACGCCGCGACCTGCGCGGCCCCAGCTTGGCCGATAGGACTCGACGAAATCCGTTTCGCGTCGGCGGCGCGAATGGCTATAACGCCGCTGCGGCCCTGGCCGCCGACCCCTAACCGGATGATTTGAAATGACCGACGCCGAGGCGCGCGCCGACGACTTTGACGCTTCCACGCTGGGATCCAAAGACTCGGCGGCCCGATCCGGCATCGAACCCGCCTCGAGACGGCGGCTTGCCGGCCTTCTCTTCGGCATGGCGTGCGGCGCGCTCATCCTCTTTGGCGCGATCATCCTTGCGCCCTTTGCGATCGTGAGCGCCATGAGAGAAATCGTCGCCAATGGAAGCGCCGCCGACAGCGTGACGGTCGGCGCCGTCTCGCCGGATGCGGCCGACTTCAACGTCATCGATATCAATCTGCGCAAGATCGATGAGGTCGAGAGCGTCGCGACCTTGCGCATCAGCGGGTTTCACGGCTGTCAGGGCTCCTGCAAGGAACAGCGCGAACGCTTGCTGTTCTCGGCCTTTCGAACGGACGCAACCGGAGCGACGCTGCCGACCGTCGCTGCGGTCGACCTGCCCGGCTCGGCGCAGGAGGTCGAAAAGAAGATCGACCTGCCGATCCAAGGCCGGCCGATGTTCTACCCCTTCGACACCTACGAGATGGCGATCGGCGTCGGCGTCGAGCGGGTGCTCGACGACGGCTCGCATGTCTACCTCGATCCCGCCAAGGATCGCGGCAGCCTGGCGATCAGTTTCGACGAGGACGCCTCGAGGATGGCGGCGACGACGCCCGTGACGCTCGACCCCGCCGCCGTCAGCCCCCGGCTTGCGCCCTACAAATACATGTCAGCCTTCCGGATCACGCTGCACCGGCCGCTGTACCTGCAATACACCGTCCTTCTGCTCGCCGGGCTCGTCGTCATCGCGTCGCTCTACACGGCCTTCATTCACGATTTCCGCCAATTGGTGCTCGGAACCGGCACGATCATCTTCGGCCTATGGGGCGCGCGCACGTTGCTGATCGGCGCCTTCCCGCCCGATGTCACCGTGCTCGACCTTTGTCTCGCCGTCACCGCGATCCTCGTTCTGTTGTGTGCTGCGGGCCGTTCGGTCGCGCATTTTCGCCGCAGCTATGACGCGGCGCGCGGCGTTAGCCGCGTGGCGCCCTGAACGCGCGCCGCGCCACTCAACAAAAGGACATCCGACTTGAAGCCCAAACAAAAGCCGCCAACAGTCTTCGTATGGCCCAACGTCGGCTACGCCATCATTGCGGCGCTGGTGGTGCTGATCGCGATGAAGCTGCTCGGGCAGACGGTGATCTAGCCGACGGCGGCGCGCTAATGCGTGTCGAAGATGGTCTGATAGCCGCTGGTCGCCTGCGCGGTCGCCGCACGCTCCGGCGCGGTCGGGGATCGCGGGTCGGCGGCGATCGGCAGCCGGCCGAGTTTCATCAGGGCGGCCATCAGCAGCAAACGCGCCTTCGTCGCCGTCAGGTTTGATCCTGCGATGAGCACGGGATGGGGATCGACGAACCCCTGCGTCGCCCCGCGGCCGACGCGTACGACCGGCAAGCCCGAGAAGGCCGCGCGCTGAACCAGTTGCAAACGCGCCCGCGATGTCATGTTGCCGGTCGGCGTCGTCCCTTCGACCACGAGACCGGCGAGGCGCCCCATCGACAGCTTGTGTTCGATCTGCGCGATGAGGTCGAGCTCCTGCTCCGGATCGTCGCCCCATTCGAGCCCGCAAAAGCCGCCGTCCTTGACGATCGACACGGATGGGATCGCGCTTTCGAGCAGCAAGCCTCGCTCGTCCTTGATCGGCGCGGCGAAGGATTCGAGGCGGCCTTCGATCTTGCGCACCGCCTCGACCGTGGTGGGAAGCCGTGTGACGCAAAGGTCCGAACGGAACGTGTGCTTGTAGTCCGGCGGGTATTTGACCGAGCAGCGTCCGTGATGGCCGATCTGCCCGACGACGCCGCCAAGGCCGCCGGTGGCGACGTAGCCGCCGGGGCGCGCGTCCGCTTTGGCGACCTCGCGCGCTGCGAAGAACTGCTGGTCCTGGATGACCAGCGTCCCGAGCCGGTTGCGGCCTTCCGCATCGGCCCAGACGCGCGAGCGCAGATACAAAACCGAATCGAGAATGTTGCGCGGCCCATCGTCGCTGACTTCGCCGTGCGGCCGCTGCGCCGCATTGCAGGCGATCGGCAGGGTCGTGTCGATGAGCAGGTTGAACCAATACGAAGTGTCCTCGATGTTCGGGCTGCCTTGCGTCCAGATCGCACCGTCGTAATCGCCGCCGCTCAAGATCCGCTGGACGTCGTTGGTGATCTTCGCCAGCGCCGGCCGCGGGGGCGCCGACGAGATGTGGCGCGGCTTATAGGGAAAGAAATGGCGGCCGCGGAGCTCGCTCGCGACATCCCCCTCGCCTTCGTCGGCGCGCATCGCTGCGGGGAGGCCTTTCGTGAAGCCGGCGGGCGGCAGAACGCGATGGAAATCGATATCGGCGAGCGACGACAAGCCGCCGGCGACTCCATCCGCGCCGACGCCGAGCCGATCGATCTCCTCGAAGCTGCGCGCGCCGTCGGGGAAGAAACCCTGGCGGGCCTTATCGGCCAGCGCGCCGGCGTCGGCGCATTCCTCCTCCCACGCCCGGCCGTCCGCCTGGCGCGCCATATAAGGCAGGGGATAGAGCCCGTCCTCGGGGCGCAACTCGACCTCGAACACCGGCCGGTCGAGATCGCTCCGTCGTTCGCGCGACAGGCTTCCGTCCGGCGACAGATAGCCGTCGGGCGGCGCGTAAAGATCGGCCGCGTCGGCTTCAAGCGGGTGCGCCGAGAATTGCTCGACGAACACTTTCACCGGCGCGGCCAGCCTCTGCGGGCGCAGGGCGTCGAAGCGCAGCGGCGCGTCGTCGGCGCCGTTGCGCAGCGGCAAGCCGTAGCGTTGACGCGCCTTGTTCGACGTGACGAGCGGCGGCGTGTTCTGAATCGTCGCGGTTGGACCCGAGAGATGCGCGATCCGCAGTTTCTTGCTCACAACAAGGCTCCTCCAACGAGGCCGACGAGGCGGGGCGAAGGTCGATCGATTTGCGCGATCGCTTGACAGTCGAACCAGCGATTGCATGAACTGCGCCAACTGCAAACATTTTCCCGCAAAGCGGAGTTTCGCATGGCGCGCCGGTCTTCGCTGTTGTCCATCGCGTGCATCGCCGCCATCGCCTTACCGCCTGCCTCGGCGATCGCCGAGGATTTCTACAAGGGAAAAACCATCGAACTGCTCGTCGGCTTTTCTCCCGGCGGCGGCTACGACGCCTACGGACGGGCGCTCGCCGCCGCCATCGGCAAATACATTCCCGGACGACCGCAGATCGTCGTGCGCAACATGACCGGCGCCGGAAGCCTGCGACTGGCGACCTATTTGCAAGACGCCGCGCCGCGCGACGGTCTCTCGTTCGGCATCTTCGACGACGGCCTGCAGATCGCCTCGTTGATCAAGCCGGAAAACGTTCACTTCAATCCTTCGAAACTCACCTGGATCGGCAGCGCGGCGAAAGATCAGCAGGTCTGCATGACCTGGAGCGAATTCCCCGCGCGCCGGGCGACCGATCTGCGCAGCCATCGGGCGATCTTCGGCGTGACGGGGCTCGACGATGTGCGCTACATGAGCACCGCCATGCTGCGCAACGTGCTCGGCGGCGATATCAAGATCATCCCCGGCTATCCCGGCAGCACCGACATCCGCCTCGCCATCGAGAAGCGCGAACTCGATGGCGTGTGCGATTCCTGGCAGAGCGTGAAAGCGACGAAAGCCGACTGGATTGCGGACAATAAAGACGACGCCGCTGGTGCAGATGGGGCTCAAGTCGCTGCCGGATTTGCCCGACACGCCGCTGATCGGCGCGTTCGCGCATATGCCCGAGGACGCCGGCGCGCTGACGGTGCTGCTCGCGCCGTCGGAGGCGGGGCGCTCCTTCGCCGCGCCGCCGGGCACGCCGCCGGAGCGGCTCGACACGCTGCGCCGCGCGTTCGACTCCAGTATGAAAGACCCGGATTTTATCGGACTGACGACGCAGGCCAACCTCGAAGTGAACCCGCTGCGCGGCGAGGACGTCGACTCCTACATCCGCAAAATCTATTCGGCGTCGCCGACAGACGTCGAGCGGGCGCGCGAGATGGTGAAGTAGCCGCCGCTCATTCCCGCTTGCCGTTGTGACGCTGAAGGCTTCGCCTCGGCGCGGTCGATGCGCGCCCGACCGCCCGGCGCCCTTTGCGGAACATCGCCCTCGGGCGGCGATTACCTCTGAGATTTCATGGAGGACCGCATGGGTTTGGAACTCGCTTATGGATTGGGCGCTCTCGTGCTCGCTTTGGGTTTGGCCTGGGGCATCTTCCAATCGCGGTCGCGCAATCGGGCGAACGACGAGGTCACCGACAGGGCGACGCGTGAGGAATACGATCACCCCGAGACCTACGATCACCGCAGCGAAGACCTGAAGCGGGAGGTTCACCCCTCATCTTGAGACGGACCCGCCTCGTCAAATGATCTCATAGGCGAAGAAGACCGCAATCGCCGAAACCGCCAGCAGGCCGACCATGAAACACTGGTCGGCCAAACGCTCGAAACGGCGGCTCCATGGCCCCTCCGAGGCATGACGGATCGCCACGTAGGACGCCGTGGCGCTCAGCAAAAAGAGGATCGAGGCCAGGCCGGCGTATTCGTCGACGTGACTGGGGCCTGCGCGCACCTCGACAACTTTGACCAGACCCACCAACGTGACGCACACGCCGAGCATGGTCGCCGCGCTCGGCAAAATGTGGTGCGAGAGCCGCCGCTCGTCCGGGCCGCGATCGTTTGGCATCAAGGTGTCCCCAGCCCAATCTCGCTTGAATCGCCGCCGTCGCGCAACGCGCGCGAGGCTCAACGAGACGTGGCGGCCAAGGTGGGCTGGCGTTAGCCGAAATGTCCAGACATTCAGCCGGTTTGCTCCAAGATTCGCCTTTACAATGCGCACTTGGCGGCCGACTTTGGCCCTCTCGGAAGCGGCTCCGCCGCAGCGCAACGTCTGGATCAAGGCATGGAATTCGGCATCTTCTCGAATGGCTTTCGCGCGCATACCAGCGCGGGAGCGAGCTATAACGAAGACATCCACGAGATCGTGCTGGCCGACCAACTCGGGTTTCGCGACGCCTACATCAGCGAACATCATGGCGAGGCGCCTTACATCGGCGAAGTCGATACGATCCCGGTCCCAGACATGCTCATGTGCAAGGCGGCGGCGCTGACCAAGCGGATCCGCATGGGATCCGCCGTCAAGCTGATCCACCTGCATCATCCCGTCGATGTGGCGATTCAGGCCGCCGTTACCGATCATTTGCTCGGTCCAGGACGATACATCTTCGGGTTCGGCACGGGCTTCGCGTCGCCACTGTTCTCGCAAGAGCGCGGCCTCAGCTTCGACGACCGCCATGCGCGGCTCATGGAATCGCTGGAGGCGGTCCTGAAATGCTGGAAAAACGACCAACCCTTCGACCTCGACGGGGCGTTCTGGAAAGGCAAGGGCGTCATCGCCTTGCCGAAGCCTTGCGACGCCGGGGGTCCGGCGATGGCGACGGCGACCGATTCCGACCCGATGATCCGCATCGCGGCGGAGCGCGGCTACACGCTGCTCTCGGCGTTTCTCGACACGCCGGCGCGCATCCGCGCCCGCACCGATAAATACCTGCGCTACGCCGAGGACGCCGGCCGCTCCGCCTCGCGCGACGCCATCACGACATCCCGCCTGGTCTATATCGCCGACAGCCGCGAACAGGCGCTGAAGGATCTTCGCCCCGCCGTCACCTACGAAGTCGGCGTGCAAGCGCAGCGCGGCTTCCTCAATATGTTGAAGAAGACCTACAACGTCGACGTGCCGAACGACGAGCGGGCGCTCGACGTTCTTGTCGATAACGGCATGTACATCGTCGGCGACGTCGATCAGGTGACGCGGCGCCTGGAGCGTTTCTACGAGGAGACCGGCGGCTTCGGGACGCTGCTCATTGTTGTCGGCAAATCCTGGGCGACGCGTGAAAAGCGCGACCGCTCGATGCGGACCTTTATCAGCGAGGTGGCGCCGCGGCTGCGCCAACTCGAAACCGTCGCCGCGTGACCGGGGGCGTGGCCCCGCGCTTGCTATAACGCGCCCGCCGTCGCCACTGGGCGGCGTAAAGCGCTTAGGACGATTGATGGGACAGGTCAGCCTCAACGATGTCAGCAAACAGTTCCGCCTGCGCATCGGCGGCGCGTGGCAGACCGTGCGCGCGCTCAAGAGCGTGAGCTTCCACGTCGCCGACGGCGAGATCGTGGTCCTCATCGGCCCGAGCGGCTGCGGCAAGACGACGGCGTTGCGCATCGTCATGGGCCTCGAACAGGCGACGCGCGGGCGCGTCGCGGTGGACGGCCGTGTGATCGCCGGCTGCGGACACGATCGCGGCATGGTCTTTCAACACGCCGAATTGCTGCCGTGGCTGACGGCGTTCGACAACATCAAGTTCGGGCTGGAGATGAAAGGCGTGCGCGGCAAGCCGCTGCAGGAGGCGGCGTCGCGTTATCTGGAGCTCGTGGGGCTCGAAGGCTGCGCGGCGCGCCGCCCGCATCAACTGTCGGGCGGCATGAAGCAGCGCGTCGGCATCGCGCGCGCGCTCGCCATCGATCCGTCCGTGCTCCTGATGGACGAGCCGTTCGGCGCGCTCGACGCCCAGACGCGCGAATCGTTGCAAGCGGAACTGCTCGACATCCAGGCGCGGACGAAGAAGACGATCCTCTTCGTCACTCACGATCTCGACGAAGCCGTCCTGCTTGCGGACCGCATCATCGTCATGCGCGACGGGCAGATCGAGCAGACGATCGACGTGCCGCCGCGTCCGTTCGGCGTCGATCTCGGCGACTTCCGCGGCACGCCCGAATTCGCCGAAACGCGTCAGGCGGTGTGGCTTGCGCTGCACGGTCGGCGCGCGATCCACTAGCTGCAGGGCGACGCCATGGCGCAAGACACCAACCTGCCGGCGGCGAAACTCGCCACGCTCGAGGACGAGAGCGCCGCCCCGCGCGAGATCCCCAATTGGGCGATCACCGTCGTCTCCTGTCTCGTGCTGATCGGCGCGTGGGAATATTTCGGCCGCGACATCAATCCGATCTTCGGCTCCTACCCGTCCGCCATCGTCGTGGCGTTCTTCGACCTGGCGCGCACCGGGGAGCTTGAATCGGCTCTGATCGAGAGCCTGCAATCCTTCGTCGTCGGCTACGGGCTCGCCGTCGCGATCGGCATCCCGCTCGGCCTCGTCATCGGCCGCTATCGCATCGTCGAAGCGGCGATCGGCCTTTTCGTGACCGGCGCCTACGCCATGCCGCTCGTGGCGCTGGTGCCGCTGCTCGTGTTGTGGTTCGGCCTCGGCTTCGAGGTGAAGGTGGCCGTCGTGTTCCTGATGGCGATCTTCCCGGTCTGCATCAACACGTGGCTCGGCGTTCGCGCGGTGCCGAAGGGTTTGATCGAAGTCGGCAAGTCCTTCGTGGCGCCGGATCGCGTGATCCTGCGGCGCATCATCCTGCCGGCGACGATTCCCTACATCATGGCCGGCGTGAAGCTCGCCGTCGGCCGCGCCGTCGTCGCCATGATCATCGCCGAATTCTTCACCGCCATCTCCGGCCTCGGCGCCATCATCATCAATTCCGCCAACGCGTTCGACACGGCGCGCATGTTCGTGCCGGTCATCGTGCTCATGGTTCTGGCGACCCTTCTGAACGGCGCGGTCGGCTGGCTCGAACGACGGATCGCGCCGTGGCAATCGGAACTCGCGGGACGCGACGAAAGCTGAGGCGGCGCAGGCCTTTCGCGCCATGACATCGGAGACTTCGAATGCAACGACGCTTGGTGTCCTTGGTCGGCGCGCTGCTCGTGGGCGCGCCCATCGCCGCTCACGCGCAGTCCCTGCCCGTCTGGCAGAACGGGATGGTGAAGCCCAACGGCGACGCCGGGATGCTGATGATGGGCGAGAAGGGCGGCTTCGCGAAAGCGATGGGCCTCGACCTGAAGACCGTTCCGCTGCGCGGCGATCCCATCGTGCTCAAGGCGCTGGTGGCGGGACAGATCGACAGCTACATCGGCGGCCCTGCAAGCCCCCTCGTCGCCGCCAGCAAGGGCGCCGACATCAAGATCATCGGCTGCGGTTGGCTCAAGCAGAGCTACGTCCTGTGGGGCGGCAAGGACGTGACGACCGTCGAAGGCCTGCGCGGCAAGGCGATCGCCATTTCAACGCCGGGCTCGGCGCCCGACATCTTCGCGCGCGCGGCGTTGCAGGCGTCCGGCGTCTCGCCCTCGGACGTCAAATTCGTCCCCGGCGGCCTGCCGCCCGACTGGCTGAAGTCGATGGCGGCAGGGATCGTGCAAGGCAGCGCCACGCCGGACGAATACGCCGCGCGCGGCGAATCGTTGGGGCTGCACGTCCTCACCACATCGGACAAGGCGACACCGCTCTCGATGCAGCGCTGCTACTTCACCCGCTCCGCCACGCTGAAAGCGCATCCCAAGGAAGTCGCGGACTTCCTCGCGGCGGAAATGGCCGCCTACACATACAGCCTCAGCCACCGCGAGCAGACGATCAAGCTGACGGAGGCGATCATCAACACGCCGGACGCCGCGCAGGAGGCGACCACCAACTACGACAGCATCGTCAAGCGCAACGTCATCGATACGTCGTTCGAGCCGCCGATGGACAAGCTGCTGTGGCTGCGCGACACGCTGGCTGGCGATGGCCTGCTCGACGCCAAATGGGATCCGGCGTCGATGATCGACCTTGGGCCGCTGCAAGACGCGCGCAAACTGTACCAAGCCTCGGGCGCGAAGGCCGCCGAAGGCGCGCCTGCCGCGCTCGCCGCCGCCGGGGTGAAGTAGGCGCGACCGCGGGTAGGCTGCCATTTCGCAAGACCTTGACGACGCTTGCTACGCCTCCCGCAGGATCAGGTCGGCGGCGCGTTCGGCGATCATGATGACGGTGGCGTTGATGTTGCCGCCGACGAGATCGGGCATGACGGACGCGTCGGCGATGCGCAGACGCTCGACGCCGCGGCACCGCAGCGCGCCGTCGACCACGGAACCCGCGTCCGCGCCCATGCGGCAGGTTCCGCATGGATGATGCGCGGTGCCCAGCGTCGCGCGGATGTAGGCGTCGAGGTCCGCCTCGCTCGCCGCGCTCGCGGCCGGGCCGAGTTCGCGGCCGCGGAACGGCGCGAGCGCCGGCCGCGCCGCGACGTCCTGCAGCAACTGCAATCCTTTGCGTAGGGTCGTAAGGTCGTCCGGCTCGGTCAGAAAATTCTGTTGGATGCGCACGCGCGCCGTCGGATCGTTCGAGCGAAGCGTCACGCGGCCGCGGCTCTTCGGCCGCAGCAGAATCGGCCGGCAGACGAAGGCGTCTCGCCACGGCGCGCGAACGCCGGGGAACCAGGGCCCGGCGTTCGACGGTCCGGAACGGAACAGGAACTGGATATCGGGCATGGCGAGCGCAGACTCGGTTTTCACGAACGCCATGAAGCCGCTCGGCACGTCGGTCGCCGGCCCCGCGCCCGTCAGATACGCGCGCGCGAAGTTCGCTGCGAGCCGATCGGCGCGCGTCGCCGCCACGAACGGTCCCGGCTCGCGGCGCTCGTGGGCGACGGCCGAGGCGCAATGGTCCTGCAAATTCGAGCCAACCTCCCGCGCCTCGACGAGCGGCGTCACGCCGACCGCGCGAAGCCGATCGGGATCGCCGACGCCCGACAACATGAGCAATTGCGGCGTGTTGATGCTGCCGCCGCACAGGATGACTTCACGGTCGGCGCGCGCGATGCGCCTGACGCCGCGCCGGCGGTAGGAAACGCCCGTCGCCCGGCCGCCCTCGATCATCACCTGCTCGGCCAACGCCCGTGTCGCGACCGTCAGGTTCGTCCGCCGCAGCACGGGATGCAGGAACGCGCGCGCCGTGCTGTCGCGACGGCCGCTGCGGATGGTCCATTGCGCCCACGCGAACCCATGCTGCTCGGCGCCGTTGTAGTCCTCGGTGAAGGGGTGGCCGGCCTCGACGCCGGCCGCGATGTAGGCGGCGTAAAGCGGATCGAGATCCTTGGTGCGGCGCACGAACATCGGGCCGCCGCCGCCGCGGTAGCTCGTTTCGCCGTCTTCCCATTGCTCGGATTTTTTGAAGTAGGGCAGCGCCTCGGCGTAGGACCAACCGGTCAGCCCGCTCGCCGCCCAGCGATCGAAATCGCCGCGATGGCCGCGGATGTACCCCATGGCGTTGATGGAATGCGAGCCGCCGATCACCTTGCCGCGCGCCGTCTCGAGCTTGCGCCCGCCCAGCGTCGGCTCCGGTTCGGTCTCGTATCCCCAATCGAAGCGGCCGAACCCCCAGATACGGCCGACGCCGAGCGGAACGCGCAGAAACGGATGCCCATCCCAGCCCCCGGCCTCGATCAGCAGGACACGACGCGACGGGTCGGCGCTCAGGCGGTTGGCGATCACGCAGCCGGCCGATCCGGCGCCGACGATGACGTAGTCGTATGCGTCGGTCGCGGCCATCGCGTCTCTTGCTTGTCCCGGCCGCGCACGCTGCGGACGCGGCCGCCCTGTTTAGGGAACCTGCGGCCGCCTTGTCGATGGGAAACGCTCGTGTTGACAGGCCGGCGCGCCGGCCCTCACCTTACGCGAGCCCGACATGTCGCTGCGGAGCCTCCAATGATCGACGTCATCCCCCTGTCCGACCATATCGGCGCCGAGGCGCGCGGGCTGGATTTGCGCGCGCCGATCAGCGACGAGGATGCGGCGCAGTTGCGCACGGCATGGCTGAAGCATCACGTGCTGGCGGTGCGCGGGCAAGAGATCAGCGCCGACGACCAGAGCCGCTTCGCCGCGGTGTTCGGCGATATCCAGCCGCCGCGCTCGCGGCCCGGTCAGCGCGACGCCAACAACAAGGTGATGTGGATCGCCAACGCGACGATCGACGGTCAGCGCGGCGAGTTGCCGGAAGGCGACATGCAGTTCCACGCCGACCAGTGCTACTACGAGAACCCGGCGAAGGGCGCGGTGCTCTACGCGCTGGAAATCCCCTCGAGCGGCGGCAACACGCTGTTCTCGAACTGCCACGCGGCTTACGAGAGCCTGCCCGCCGCGCTCCGCGCGAAAGCCGACGCGGCGCACGTGCTATTCCTCTACGACTACGAGAAGAACGCCAACCGCAAAGCGCCGACGGACTGGAGCGATGCGCCGCGTCACATCCATCCCGCCGTCGTCGTGCATCCCGACACCGGCCGCGCCTCGCTCCTCGTCAACCGGCTGATGGCCGACAGCATCGTCGGGATGGCGCGCGCCGAGAGCGACGCGCTGATCGAACAATTATGTCAGGCGACGGAGAACCCCGCGTTCATCTACGAACACGTGTGGCGGCCCGGCGACGTTCTCATCTGGGACAATCGCTGCACGCTGCATGCGCGCACCGATTTCGATCCGGCGGAGCGCCGGGTCTTGCGCCGCTTGGCCTTGCGCGGCGAACGGCCGATCCCGCTCAGCCGCGCGGCTTGATCGCGCGCGCTCAGGCGCTCGCGAAGCGCGGCTTCGGTCCCTCCGGGAACAGGCCCTTCTTCATCAGAAATTGCAGCATCAGCCGGTCGAACAGCCACGGCTGCTCGATCTGGCACGCGTGGCCTGCGCCGTAGAGGATCTCCATCTCGCAGCCCGGGATGCGCTCCTTCAAGGGGAACGCCGATTGATGCGCGCCGTCCTCGCTGCCGGACAGGATGACCGTCGGGCACCGGATGCCGGAATGGTGGCCTTCCGGCTCTTGCTTTCCGAGCGCCTGAAACTGCCGAATGATGGTCGGCACATTCGCATAGGGATTCCGCTCGGCGAACAGATCGGCGAAATAGGTTGCGAGCGGCGTCGCGCGGAAGGCCGGGCTTAGGTCCTCGAACGTGTAGCCCCACCGGTAGCCGACGCCGCGCTCCGTATAGGCCTGGATGCGGCGGCGCGTGAACTCCTTGCCGGGGTTGTAGCCCGTGCCCGTGAGCACGATCGCGGCGGCGCGCTTCGGTTGCGCATGATACATGTAGGGCGCGATCGCCGAACCGACCGAACAGCCCGCGAGGATCGCCGTCTCGCCGGGATATTCCGCATCGACCGCCTCCCAGCAGGCCTCCGCCATGTCTTCCATCGTCAGGCCTTCGTCGGCCTTCGGCGAGCGCCCGTAGCCGGGGATGTCGATGGCGATGCAGCGATACCACGTCGACAGATGCGCCATCTGGAAGATCCAGCAGGACTGATCCATCGGATTGGGATGGACGAAGGCGATGACCGGCCCCGTCCGTCCCATCTTCTCGTAATAAAGCGGTCCCTGGATATGCGACGCCATGACAATCTCCTGTGCGCTCGGGGGTCAATGAATGGATCAGGCGGACGGATCGCCGCGCTCGATCGGAACGCGGAAGTCGAACGCCGGGGCGTCGGCCTTCGATGGCGTCAATGGCGAACCGGCTTTCAAAGGCCAAGCGATCGGGGCGCCGTCAGGCCGCTTGGCCGCGCGTCGGATGGACGATCGATTTTGCGATCATGACGTGAATGCCTTTGGACACGTTCACGGTCTGCGTCACGCGCAGATCGGCGGCGAGACTGCAAAGCATGTAGGCGTCCTCGCGCGAGAGGTTGGCCTTCTCGCCCAGAAGGACGATCATGTCGCGTAACGCGACGACCGCGCATTGATCGAGATCGGGATCCATCGCCATCGTGATGTAATGCGTCGGCGTCTCGGCGCGCGGATACTTGAACGAGAGATCGTCGCGCACGGTCAGCGTGAAGACGCCCTGCATCGACGTCTCGATCGCGTTGACGTTGACTTCTCCGTCGCCTTGCGCGCCGTGCCCGTCGCCGCACGTGAACAGCGCGCCCTCGACAAAGATCGGGAGGTAAAGCGTCGCGCCCGCCACCAATTCCTTGTTGTCGAGATTGCCGCCGTGCGCGCGCGGGATCACCGACGTGATCTTGCCCCAGTTCATCGGCGGCGCGACGCCCATGATGCCGAAAAACGGCGACAGCGGCAGATCGAGGCCCCATGGAAGCCGCCCGACCATGCGCGCGCGATCGAGCGGGATCACGACGGGCCGCGTCTCCTCGAAGTCGTAGGGCAGCGTGCCCGACAAAGGGCGGATAACGTTCAAGCCCCAATCCTGAAGCAGGTTGACCTCTTCGATCTTCACTTCGAGCACCATGCCGGGCCGCGCGCCTTCGATATAGACGGGGCCGGTCAGAATGTGCGGTCCCGGTCCCTGCTGAACCTCGCGATGAATGGCCGTCAGCTCGGGCGGGATGTGGAACGTGTCGGCGGACGGCACGAAGGCCTTGTTTCCCGACACCGTGTCGATCGTCACGCGGTCGCCGCTCTCGACGTTCAGCACCGGCTTGGCCGCCGGATCGAAATAGCCCCATTGGCATGTCGCGGGTCCGGCGCGCAGTCGATGATCGGTCATGCAGGGCTCCCAGGCTGGCCGCTCGCCGGCGCGAACGAATGACGCCGGGTCTCGCCGGAACGCTCCGAGGCTAGCAGCGCGCAAAAAATACTGTCAAGCAAACGCATGCGATCGCCTGATCATCCCGCGCGCTTTGGCTTGGTTGCTTAGCGAAATTGCTTTTCGACCAAACATTGCTCACGCGATTGAAACGACCGCGGTAGCGCTGGCACATGCGTTGCTTCGCCAAGTCGATGATCTTCCGCGCGCGGAAGGACCGACAACGCATGAGGCGCCCGATGTCGAGACCGCGTCACGCTCGTTCCGGGGGTCTTGCGCGCGCTGGGCTCGGCTTGCTCTTGGCCTTTTCATCGATCGCCGCCGCCCGCGCGGAAAGCGTGCTGCGAATCGCCATGACGGCGGCGGACATCCCGGACTGGCGCGGCCAGCCGGATCAGGGCTTCGAGGGCAATCGCTTCGTCGCGATGTCGCTCTACGACACCTTGATCATGTTCGACCTTTCGAGCGCCACGAAGGAGGTCGGCCTTCGTCCGGGGCTGGCGACCGCCTGGCGTATTGATCCCGACAATCACAACAAGTGGATCTTCGACTTGCGGCAGGGCGTCAAATTCCACGACGGTTGCGACTGGAACGCCGACTCCGCCGTCTGGAACTTCGATCGGCTCATCAGCGACAAGAATCCAGCCTTCACGCCGTACAACTTCGCGCGCGCGCGGCCGCGCGCCAACAACATCGACCGTGTCGAGAAGACCGGCGACTACCAGATCGCCTTCTATACGAAGGTCCCGGAATCGCTTTTCTACTACAACATGCCCTACCTGTTCATGTTGTCGAAATGCGCGGTGGAGAAGGCCGGCAACAATCTCGACGTCTTCGCCAAGAACCCGATCGGGTCGGGACCCTACAAGTTCTCGCGTGTCGTGCCGCACGAACGCATGGAGCTCGTGAAGAACCCCGATTACTGGGACAAGGCGCGCATCCCCAAACAGGATCGCGTCGTCTTGCTCCCGATGCCGGAGGCGACGACCCGCGTCGCCGCGCTGTTGTCGGGACAAGTCGACTTCGTCGAGGCGCCGCCGCCGGATTCCATTCCGGCGCTCAAGGCCGCCAACATGCAGATCGTCACCAACATCTATCCGCATACGTGGCCCTATCTCCTCAACATCGCCAAAGGCCCGTTCAAGGACGTGCGCGTTCGGCAAGCGGCGAATTGGGCGATGAACCGACAAGAAATGGTCGATCTGCTGTCAGGACTTGCGCAGCCAAGCTCCGGCATCTTCGTGCCGCAACAGAAATATTACGGCAAGCCGGCCGAGTACGGCTACGATCCGGCCAAGGCGACCGCGCTTCTGAAAGAGGCGGGCTGCTATCCATGCTCGATCTACATCGCGATTTCGACCTCGGGCTCCGGCCAGATGCAGCCGCTGCCGATGAACGAACTCGTCAAGGAGCAGCTCGAGGCGGTGGGCTTCAAGGTCAAGTTCGATACGCTCGATTGGAATTCGATCATCGACATTTTCTACAAAGGCCAGGAGAAGTTTCCCTACGATGGCGTGAACTTCAGCAGCGGCGCCAGCGATCCGTTGAACTTCATCAAGAACCAGATGACCAAATATCAGGCGCCGCTCGGCAATAACTGGGGTTGGTACTCCAATGCCGAGGTGGACGCGCTCGCGGATAAGGCGCTGACCTCCTTCGATCCCGCCGTGTGGGAGCCCGCAATCACCAAGGCGCACGAAATCATCGTGAGGGACGCGCGCAATCTGTTCATCGTCAGCGACCTCAACCCGCGCGCGATGTCGCCGCGCGTGAAGGGCTTCGTGCAGGCGCAAAGCTGGTTCCAGGACATCACGCCGATCACGGTCGCGCCAAACTGAAGGCGAAGCTGTCGCTCGGCCGTCCCCAGTCCGTAGACGCTGGCGCCGATGTTGCAAACCGCTCGACACGCCGTCGTCTCGGGGCGGCCGCGGAGCTCCCATGTGGTTATACGCCGGCCGCCGCGTCTTGATGAGCGTTCCGATTGCTTTGGGCGTCAGCGTGATCTGCTACGCCCTGGTGTTTCTGGCGCCGGGCAATCCCATTCAATCGCTGCTGCCGCCTGACGCCACGCCGGACGAAATCGCCTATCTGACGAAGCTCTACGGCTTCGACAAGCCTGTGCCCATTCAATACCTGCTCTGGCTGCGGCGTGCGCTAAGCGGCGACCTCGGCGTTTCGTTGCAGACCAACCAGCCGGTCGTCTGGGAGGTCGCGCATGCGCTGTCGAACACGTTCATCATCGCAGTCGGCGCCGTGCTGCTGGCCTTCTCGCTGGCCTTCGTTCTGGGCGTGATCGCGGCCTACCATCTCGGGCGGCCGGCGGACCGCCTCGCGACCGGCATCGCCGTCGTCGGCGTCAGCATCCCGAATTACTGGCTCGGCATCGTCCTCGTCATCATCTTCGCGGTGAAGCTCGGCGTTCTGCCGGCCACGGGCATGGGCTCGCAGGGCTCCGCCGGCTTCGACATCTTCAACTGGCAGCAGGCGAAGTTCGCGGTGCTGCCCATTCTCACCATGTCGCTCGTTCCGCTCGGCGTCATCATGCGCACGACGCGCTCCGCCGTCGCGGAGGTGTTGAACGCCGACTTCGTTCAGATGCTGCGCGCCAAGGGACTCGGTCCCGTCGCCGTTTTGCGCCACGCGGTTCGGAACGCCCTGCCGCAGGTTTTGACGGTCATGGGTCTGCAGCTCGGCTATCTCGTCGGCGGCTCGATCCTGGTCGAGACGATCTTTACCTGGCCGGGCACCGGCTTTCTCATGAGCAAAGCCATTCTGACGCGAGACGTGCCTTTGCTACAGGGCGCGATCCTCATGCTGTCGCTGACGTTCGTGTCCATCAATCTTCTGGTCGATCTCCTGCAGACGGCGATCGACCCTCGCATCAAACGGGCTTAGGCGTCGTGATGACCGACATTCGCCTTCCGCGCATCGGACGCTTGCGCGTCAAAAGGCCCGACGCGGCGGCCGCGCGCGGCTATTGGCGGAGCGTCCTCGCGCGGTTGCGCTACGATTACGTCACGCTGCTGTTCCTCGCGGTCATCGCCGTCGTCATCGCGCTCGCCGTCCTCGCGCCGGCGCTCGCGCCCTTCGATCCCACCAAGTCGAGCATGATCTATCGCATGAAGCCGCCAGGCTTCCGCAACTTCGTGCTCGGCACCGACGATCTCGGCCGGGACATGCTGTCGCGCCTGCTCTGGGGCGGCCGCACGTCGCTGATGATGGGCCTCGTCCCGGTGCTCCTGGCGACGGTCGTCGGCGGGTTTCTCGGCGTGCTCGCCGGCTTCGTCGGAGGCTGGGTCAACACGGCGATCATGCGCGCCATGGATGTGTTCTACGCCTTTCCATCCGTCCTTCTGGCCGTGGCGATCTCCGGCACGCTGGGCGGCGGCGTGAAGAACGGGATGCTGGCGCTGACGCTGGTGTTCATCCCCTCGCTTTGCCGGGTGGCCGAGTCCGCGACGACGCAAGTGCGATCGCTCGATTTCGTCGAGGCCGCGCGCGCCAGCGGCGCTTCGACCGTCTCGATCATCCGCCACCACGTGTTGGGCAACGTTCTGGGCGCCGTCTTCGTCTTCGCGTCGAGCCTCTTTTCGGTGTCGATCCTGCTCGGCTCCGGGCTTTCCTTCCTCGGGCTCGGCGTGGAGCCGCCGACGCCCGATTGGGGGCTGATGCTCTCGACGCTGCGCTCCGGCATTTACGTGCAGCCGCTTGTCTGCGCGTTGCCGGGCGTGGCGATCTTCATCACCTCGCTGTCTTTCAACCTGGTCAGCGACGGTTTGCGCCACGCCATGGATGTGAAGGCCTGACGCATGCCGCAAGCCGACACGTTCGCCTGGGGTCCGCCGCCGCTCGATGCGCGCGATCGCGGCGGCAAGCAGCAACCGATGTTCATCGCAGAGCATCTGCGAAAATATTTCGCGATCCGTAGCGGCGTGCTCCAGCGGCGCGTCGCCGATGTGAAAGCGGTCGACGATGTCAGTTTCACGGTGTTGAAGGGCGAAACGCTCGGCATCGTCGGCGAATCGGGCTGCGGCAAGTCGACGCTCGCCCGCCTGCTCATGCACCTCCTTCCCCGCGACGTCGGCGAAATGATCTTCGACGGCGAAGCCATCGGCGGTGTGCGCGGACTTTCGCTGCGCGATCTGCGCCGCAACATGCAGATGGTGTTTCAGGACAGTTCCTCCTCGCTCAACCCGCGACTGCCGGTGCAGGATTCGATCGCCTACGGACCCATGGCGCATGGCATGGGGCGCAGCGCCGCGAAGAAGCTTGCGGCCGATCTGCTCGACAAGGTGGGCTTGCGCGCAACGCAGTTCGGCAGCCGCTACCCGCACGAATTGTCGGGCGGCCAGAAGCAGCGGGTCAACATCGCCCGCGCCCTCGCGCTCAATCCGCGCATGCTCATCCTCGACGAGGCGGTGTCGGCGCTCGACAAATCGGTCGAAGCGCAAGTGCTCAACCTGCTGAATCGTCTCAAGCGCGAGTTCAACCTCACCTATCTCTTCATCTCGCATGATCTCAACGTCGTGCAGTTCATGTCCGACCGCGTGCTCGTCATGTATCTTGGCCAGGTCGTCGAAATCGGCGGCGTCGAGGCCATCTACGAGCGGCCGCGGCACCCCTACTCCCGCGCGCTGCTCGAGTCGCGTCTCTCGATGGACCCCGCCGAAAAGACGACGGAGCCGCCGCTCTCCGGCGACCCACCCAACCCGATCAACCCGCCGAGCGGCTGCCGCTTCAGAACGCGCTGCGCCTTCGCCGAGCAGGTCTGCGCAACGACAGCGCCGATCCTCGCCGCCACGGACGACGCGACGCATCTCGTGGCCTGCCATATGGCGGACGCGGCCTCGGGCCACAGCAAAGCGGGAGCCGCGCACTAATGCGGAGCGCCCGGCTCACGGCGTCTGCGCCGGCGATCGCGAAGGCGCTCGGCGGCGGACCTTTGGTGGAGGTCGAGGACCTCTCCGTCCGGTTTGTCAGCCGCGAGTCGACGGTCCGCGCCGTCAACGGCGTGACGTTTTCTCTCGCGCCCGGCGAAGTCCTCTGCCTGATCGGCGAATCGGGCTCCGGAAAATCGGTGACGATGCGCGCCCTGATGAAGCTTCTGCCCGCAAAGCGCGCGCAGATTTCCGGGCGCATGCGCGTCGGCGAACACGATATTCCCGCGATGAGCGAACGCGACATGCGCCGCATCCGCGGATCGCGCATTTCTATGATCTTTCAAGAGCCGATGACCGCGCTCGATCCCGTCTACACGATCGGCGACCAGATCGCCGAAACGGTGATGCGGCACGAAGGCGCCTCGAAATCCGCCGGGCTCTCGCGCGCGCTCGAACTCCTCACGCTCGTCAGCGTGCCGTCGCCCGAACGGCGTCTCAAAGCGTATCCGCACGAATTGTCCGGCGGCTTGCGTCAGCGCGCGATGATCGCGGTCGCGTTGTCTTGCAAGCCGGACCTGCTGCTGGCCGACGAACCCACGACCGCGCTCGACGCGACCGTGCAGATCCAGGTGCTGGTTCTGCTGCGGCGACTGCAGCGCGAGTTGGGCATGGCGGTGATCTTCGTCACGCACGATCTCGGGGTCGCCGCACAAATCGCCGACAAGGTCGCCGTCATGTATGCGGGGCGTATCGTGGAATACGGCGGCGTCGCCGATGTGCTGCGCCGGCCGCGCCACCCCTATACGCTCGGCATGCTCGCCTCGACTGTCCACGGCCACATGCGCGGGCGCGATATCGACGCGCTGCCGGGGAGCCCGCCGGACCTGCGGCGGCCGATCAAAGGCTGCGCTTTCGCGCCGCGATGCGCGTGGGCCGTGGAAGCCTGCCAGCTTGCGCCGCCCCCGATGGAAGACTTCGAGAACCGACATTGCACGGCTTGCCTTCGCGCCGGCGAAGGCCTCTCCTACGCCGCCTCCCAAGCATGACGCCGGCCGCGTCCTGCGCTTCGATCTGAGACGAAAGGAAAGTCCGATGCATTCTTTTTCGATGCCACAATGGGCGATCGATCGCGTCGCCGCGCGCCGCGAGAAGCTGCACATCCATGACGACATGGTTCCGAGCCGGACCGCCCTGGTCGTCGTCGACCTGCAGAACGGTTTCATGACGCCCGAGCATACGCCGACGCCGGTCGCGACCGCGATCGGGACGACGCCGAACGTGAACCGTCTTGCCGCGACGCTGCGCAAAACCGGCGGCAAGGTGTTCTGGATCAAGAACACGATCGACGAGTCCAATCTCGAAAGCTGGTCGCGCTGGTTCGCCATGGGCAAGCCGGACCAGACGGCGCAGCGCATCGCTACGTTTCGGGAGGGCGCCCCCGGCCACGACATTTATCCAGGCCTCGAGGTGAAGCCGGAAGACGAGATCGTGAAGAAGTTCCGGTTCAGCGCCTTTCTGCCGGAATCCTCCGATATCGCCGAGCGCCTTCGCGCGCAGGGCTTCGACACGGTGCTGATCGTCGGCACCGTCACCAATGTCTGCTGCGAATCCTCGGCGCGCGACGCGATGATGATGAACTTCAAGACGATCATGGTCAGCGACGGCAACTCCGCGCATACCGATCACGAGCACACCGCAACGCTCGCCTCGTTCTATACGGTGTTCGGCGACGTGATGGACACCGCGATGGTCTGCGCGCTCCTGGAGAAGAACGCGGCCGCCACGTCGCTCGCCGCCGAGTAAGCCGCCGGCGGGAGCGGGCCGGGGCGTTCCTCGGCCTATCGCCTTCGGCCGAACAAAAGCGCCGCTGCATCGTTGAGGCTCGAACCGATGGGCCGCACCGCGAACGGCGCGGACGTCAGATGGAGACCCCTCATGCGGCGTCTTTTGCTCATATTTTTGATGGTCGCAGCCGCCGGCGAAGCGTCGGCGACGGCCGGTCACGAAGAATACACCGCCCCCGGCGGCGCGAGCACGAACGCGCTGACCTGCGCGGCGGTCCAATCGTTCGTCAACGGCCGCGGCGCCACGATCCTGGCGGACGGCCATCGGCCGCCGGACCGGTATGTGCGCGATCAGTCGTTTTGTTATTGGTCGCAGCACATCGCCCCGGCCTTCGCTCAGGCGCGGGACGATCCGCAATGCTTCGTCGGCTATGTCTGCCGGGAACGCGGCGAGTTCTGGTCGCCCTAAGCTAAGCGACCGGCGTCCGCCTCAACCTTGCGAGAGGCGCATGTGCGAGAGGCGCGCGCGCTCCTCATTCAGCACCTCCTGGATGAGCGCGCGAAACCACATTTCCGCCGGATCGTGGTCCAGCGCGGTGCGCCAAACCATGTGGACGACCGACTCGGGCGTCTCGAACGGCGTCGGGTCGGCGACGAGATTCGACGACGCCCGAAAGTAGATGATGGCGTTCGCCAGAACATCCGACACGGTGCAGAGATTGTCCGTTCCCGTGATCGCGCTTTCCAAGAACGAAAAGTCGGGAATGCCGATGACGACGCGCCGCGAACGGCCGAGCGTCTGCAAGATGTCGTCGACAAAGCCGTCGAGGTCGCCGCGTGGCGTCACCAGCACGTGCGGGCGTTCGCAAAACATGTCGAGGTCGACCGGCCCCGGCGAGTTCACGTCGCGCATGACGCGGAAGCCGCCGCGCCGCAGGATTTTTTGTTTCGTCGCGGCCGGCAGGTGATCGCCGGCGAAGCCGATCGCGCTGCCAATTTCGCGCGATTCCAGCATGTCGGCGACATTGCGGAAGTTGCTCGAACGGATCACGAGCTGACAATGCGGAGCCTCGCGGCGGAAGCGCAAAGTGAGCGGCCGCGCGGCGATCGCAACGTCCTGACCCAATCCGAGCCGGAACGTCCGCGTGTCGGTCGCCGGGTCGAACGGCGTCGCCTCGGCGAGAAGGCCTGCGATCTCTTGAAGCAGCGGCGACAGCGCGGACATCAGTTGTTCGGCGCGCGGCGTCGGCTCCAGCACATTGCCGTGACGGATGAACAATTCGTCGTTGATCGTCGCTCGCAGGCGCGCCAGCGCGGCCGACGTCGCGGGCTGAGACAGGAACAGCGCCTGGCCGGCGCGCGTCACGCTGCGCTCGCGCATGAGCGCATCGAAGAGCGGAAGCAGGTTCAAATCCATGCGGCGCAACGTCGTCGCCTCGGACCGATTGTTCATGAAAACGTCTCGCGTAGGCGCCGTCGCGATCTTGGACACGGGCGGCTTGCGCCGGGCGGTCGCAACAAGGACGGGCTGGTGTTTCTTAAAAAGCCGCGGGTCGCCGCCACCGTCGCAAACGGCGGGTCGAGGCGACCGATCTGCGCAAGATCGTCTTGCGCGCGCCGCGAACATAAGATCGCACAAGCGCAAGTCAACAGCCGCGCAACGTCCTACTCGCCGACGAGAGTCTTGAACCGGGCCAGCACATCGTTCGGCGTCGCCGCCGCTTCGGCGATCAGCTTGCCCACCGCCGCGCCGTCGATGGGGCTGATGTCGATGCCGAGCGTCTTGGCGTCCTGCAGGAAGGCGGGGTCGGACGCCATGCGCATGAAGGCGCCTTGGAGCGCGGCCGCGCGCGCCGCCGGAACGCCCGGCGGCGCGGCGAAGGGGAGCGCCATGAAGAAGGGGAGTTCGGCGAATTCCAACAGCGCGCGGTCCTTCGGGTCGGCGAGGAGTTCGCGGCCGGTCGGCGTGTCCGGCAGCGAGGGAAGGCGGCTTGTGCGGCCAAACTGCACGACCGCCTTCAATGCGCCCGTGGCCCAAAGCGAGCGCTGGCCCGACAAGATGGCGCTCAGGTCGATCGTCTGGCCTTCCACCTCGCGGCGCTGCATGGCGAGGGTGATGTCCGCCGCGCCGGGAAAGCCCTGCACCACCTGAACGTTGAGGCGAAGCAAATCGCGCGCGAGCGTCGCGAACGTCACGTTGGTGGACCCGATGCGATTGGCCCCGAGCGGGGTCGCCGCGCCCGGCTTGCGCAGATCCTCGACGGTCTTCGGCGACGCGGCCGCGTTCAACACCAACAGGTAGGCGTCGTTCTTGTAGGATGACAGCGAACCGAGCCAGGTGAACGTCGCCGGATCGAACTTGGCGTTGGGATCGCCCATGATCTGAAATTGCGGCAGGGCGCGGCCCATGATGGATAGAACCGAGCCGTCGCGTTCGGTCGCGTTGGCGAACTGGTTAGCGAGCGCCAGACCGCCGGCGCTCGGCTGGTTCTGCACGATGAACGAGGGATGTCCCGGCATGAACGCGCCAAGGTGGCGCGCGACAAGCCGCGCCGCGAGATCGTTGACGCCGCCGGCGGTAAACGGAACGACGATGGAGACCGTTTTCGGGGCGTAGAATTGTTCGACGATTTGCGCGCGCGTGGGCGCGCTCATCGTCAGAGCGATGGCGGCGAGCGCACAAGTCTTCACGCGCATCGATCCTCCCGAGCTTTGGTCTTGCGTGCCGGCGAGATTGCATGCGCCGCTCGCGCGCTGCAAGATGCGCGAACGATAAAGCGATCGCGCGGGCGCCGAGGCGAGACCATCATGCATTTCGGGCTTTACGCGCCCATCCCTATGGTCACGGTCGGCTCGCCGCAAATCGCTCAGGCGGCCGCGCAGGCCCGTCAGCCCCTTGCGGCCGGCGATCGCGACCAGCAATTCGATTTCGGTCTGGCTTTGCTGCAGGCGGCGGATACGGCCGGCTTCGAACTGGCGCTCTTCGCCGAGCGCCATCTCGGCGGCGACATGGGCGCCTGGGTGCTCGCCAGCGCCGTCGCCTCGCGGCTTGAACGCATCCGCGCGCTGGTGGCGGTGCATCCGGGTTTGTGGGACCCGGCGATTGTCGCCAAGCTCGCCGTCTCGCTCGACCGCATCTGCAAGGGCCGCACGGCGATCAACATCGTCAACGGCTGGTTCGATCGCGAATTCGAAATGTTCGGCGGCCAGGTGCTGAAAGGCGACGAGCGCTACGAGCGCGCCGCGGAATTCATCGCCATCCTCCGCGGCTTGTGGACGAACGATTCGTTCTCGTACAAAGGCCTCCATTATTCTGTCGGCGACGGCGAGTTGCTGCTCAAACCCGCCACCCGCTCGCCGCCGGAGATTTTTTCCGTCAGCGCCAGCGACGCCGGCCGCGCGTTCATCGCAGCGAACTGCGATTGGTGGTTCATCGATTTTCCGAAGTCGGCGGCGACGACAAGCGAGGCGTTGCGCGGCATCGAAGGCGCGATCGCCGACATGCGGCAGCGCGCAGAGCGCGCCGGGCGCACGATCCGGTACGCGCTCAATCCGTTTCTATCGCTTGGCGCGGACGCCGACGCCGCCTTGTCATGGACCATGCAAGAAATTCTGGCGCATGACCCCAAGCCCGACGTCCGCAAGCTCGAATTGCGGATGCTGCCGGCGACCAAGGCCGGCTGCATGGGCGACCCCGCGCAGGTTCGACGGCAGATTCGCCGCTTCGAGGACATGGGCGTCGAATTGTTGTTGTTGAAGATGATCCCGACCATCGAGAACGCGCGGCGGATCGGCGGCGAGATCATCGCGCCGCTTCGCCATGACGCGGAGGGTTGACCCTCGCGTCGTGGCGCGACGAACGGGTCCGGAGCGATGGCGCGCGGAACGCCGCATTGCGTCCGCTTCGCCGATGCAACATAGTGCGCGCGATCCGAAGGGGACAACGTCGCCAGAGCGGGACGAATCGGCGATCGGGCGAAACATTCCAGGCCGATGCGTCCTTCCTACCCGAACGCCCGAACGATTGGCATACTTCGATGACGGGGCAGGGTGGCATGCGACTCGATCGTTTTTATTACTTTTTCGATTTCGCCTTCTGCCCGCCCCTCATCGTCTACTTCCTTTATCTCGCGTGCCGAGGGTGGGAAGCGCTCGATTTGCTGACGATCGGCTTCTGGATCGTCACCGCGCTCGGCCTCTGGACGTTCATCGAGTATCTCACCCATCGCTGGCTGTTCCACCATGCGCCGATCCTGCGCCACATGCATGCCGCCCATCATGACGCGCCCGATCAGTTGGTCGCCTCGCCGCCCGGCTCGTTTCCGCTCATCCTGATCGCCCTCGCCTATGGCGCGCTCTTCCATTTCAGCCCGGCCGCCAGCGCCGCCGTCGCCGCCGGCCTCTTGATCGGCTATCTCCTCTACAGTTTCATCCACAGCGCGACGCATCTGTGGCCCGACCTCCGATCGCCTTATTTTCCGGTGCTGCGGCAGCGGCATCTGCTGCATCACTTCGGGCGCGCCGACGTCAACTTCGGCGTCACGACGGGCTTCTGGGATTATGTTTTCGCGACGAGTTACAAGCCGGGCGTGCAATCGGCGCGGCGGCGGTTCTCATCCTAGGACTTGGGGACAGGATCGAAAATCGTAGCCGATCGCCGTCAGTCGATGACGGCGGCATGATCCATCGGCTCGGATTGAGCGGGCTTGCGAAGCAGGAATACCAGCGGCATGACGATGAGCGACAGGATCATCAGAAGCTTGAAATCGTCGATATAGGCGATGATCACCGCCTGCGCCGTCACCATCGCGTCGAGCGCCGCCCGGCCGGCCGCCGTCAGCGGGTCGAAACGATCCATCACGGCGGGCAAATGGAACGCGGGATTGAGCGGCGTGACATAGGCGGCGATGTTGGCGTGGTTGACCTGCGTGTTGCGGGTCACGAGCGCGGACACGATGGAGATGCCGACGCTGGAGCCGACGTTGCGCGATAGATTGTAGAGCCCGGTCCCATCGCCGCGCAACGCGGGCGGCAATGTGACGAACGCGACGGTTGTAAGCGGCACGAAGAGAAAGCCAAGCCCGGCGCCCTGAACGAACCCGACGATGACGATCGTTTGCTGCGACACGTTTGGCGTCCAGCCGGTCATGTTGTACATGGCCCACCCGGTCAGGCCGAGGCCGACGAGCAGCAGCCACCGCGTATCGACACGCCCGATGAGCCGCCCGACGGCGAACATCGACACCATCGTTCCGAGGCCGCGCGGTCCCATGACCAGGCCGGCCGTCACGACGGGATAGCCCATGAGCGTCTGCAAATAGGGCGTCATCAACGCGAGCGAGGCGAGATACGTGACGCCGACGACAAAGATGAAGAGAAAGCTGACCGCGAAATTGCGGTCGAGAAACAGGCGCACATTGACGAACGAATGGTCCGCCGTGAACGTATGGACGACAAGAATATAGAAGGCGGAGAGGCAGACGACGCCCTCGATGACGATCTCGCCCGACGACAGCCAATCGAGCTGTTCGCCACGATCGAGGAAGATTTGCAGCGCGCCGACCGCGACGCTGAGCGCGGCGAACCCCGTCCAATCGAGCTTCGCCCGCGCCTCCTTCGCGGTTTCCGTGACGAAGAAGCTGATGCCGAAAAACGCCAGCGCGCCGATCGGCACGTTGATGTAGAACACCCAACGCCAACTGATGTGGTCGGTCAGCCAGCCGCCGATCACCGGACCCAGCACCGGACCGACCATGACCGAGATGCCGAAGATGGCGGTCGCCGAGCCGCGCTCTTCCGCATTGTAGATATCGAGGATGATCGACTGGGCGAGCGGCACCAGCGCGGCGCCGAACAAGCCCTGCATCAGGCGGAAAACAACGATCTGGCTCAGCGACTGCGACAGGCCGCAAAGAACCGACGCGCCGACGAAACCGGCGATGGCGGTCAGCAGGATGCGTTTGCGACCGAAACGGCTGGCGAGGAATCCCGACGGCGGCGTCATGATCGCAGCCGCGACGATATAGGAGGTCAGCACCCAGTTGATCTGATCGGAACTCGCCGAGACGCTGCCCTGGATATAGGGCAGCGCGACGTTGGCGATCGTCGTATCGAGCGCCTGCATGATGACCGCCAAGATCACGCACGCGGTGATCATGCCGCGGTTGGCGACCTTGCCGGTGGAGGCGGCGGCCTCAACCATGGCGCGCGCCGCCGAACCATTGGGTCAGAAAGGTCGGCAACCCGTTGGCGTGCCCGGTGTCGACTTCGACCGTCGCGCTCATCCCGACGCGGAGCACGGGCTTGTTCGAGAGGTCGTCGAACCGCACGCGCATGGGGATGCGCTGCACCACCTTCACCCAATTGCCCGTCGTGTTCTGCGCCGGCAGCAGCGAGAAGCTTGACGCGGACGCCGGATCGATGCTTTCCACGCGCCCTGTCCACTCGACGCCGGGATAGGTGTCGATCGTCACCGTCGCCGCCTGCCCCGGTCGGACATAGGTCAGCTCCGTTTCTTTCGGGCTCGCCTGAACCCAAAGGTTCTGGTTCGAAACCAGGTTGAACCCCGGCTGGGAAGCCTTCAAATACGAGCCGATCTGCAGCGAATTCACGTTGGTGACGACGCCGTCGTATTGCGCGCGCACGACGGTGTCGTTGAGATTGCGTTGGGCGTCCTCGACCGCGCTGGCCGACTGCATGTAAAACGCGTTTTTCTCGATCAGCTGGTTGGCGTCGCCGTTCAACTGCGCGAGCGCGGCCGCGGCTTGCGCCTTCGCGACGGCGACCTTTTGCTGCGCGCTTTGAAAGTCGTGCTGCGCCTGGTCGAAGGAGACCCGCGTGCCGGCGCCTGACTTCAGCAGGTTCTGCTGTCGCTGGAATTGCGTCTCGTAGAACGGCAGATCGGTTTCGGCCTGCTGGATCTGGACCTGCGCGAGGTCGTAGTTCGCATGCAGCGTCATGACCTGCGAGCGCACGGCGCCGAGCTGCGCCTGCGCGCCGTCGAGCGCGATCTGAAACGTTTGCGGGTCGAGCCGAAACAGGATCTGGCCCTTTTTGACGACCTCGTTCTCGTGCACGTCGATCGATAGGACGGTGCCCGACACGTCTGTCGCCACGCCGACCGTATCGGCCTGAACGTAGGCGTTGTCTGTCGACATGACCGCGCCGCCGGTCACGTAATAATAGCCGCCGGCAATCAGAGCCACCGGCAGAAGCGCGAAGAGCAGCGGCCGCAACCGGCTGCGGCGCGGCGGCGCGGGGGGAGCCGGTGGCGCCGTTTCGACGATCGGCGCCGCGGCTTCCGCGACGGGGTCGACGACCGTTTCGGGCATCGGCGCCGCAGGCGCGGGCTGTCGGTCGGCGCGGCGCGCCAAAACTTCGTCGCGCGCGTCGAAATCGGACTGTTCGTCATCGACGCCGACTTGGGTCGCGCGGGCGCGATTGAAGGTGGCGTTATCCATGGCTCAAGGCTCTGTCGTCGTCGACCGGGGTGTTGCACGCCCCGATCAGGTTGATCTTCATGCGCGTCAGCGTCTGCAGAAGCTGTTCGCGCTCTTGCTGACTGATGCCCGCCAAAGCCTCGCCGCGCGTAAGATCGCCAAGCTTCCGCATGGTCTCGAGCGGGGCGCGCGCCGCTTCCGTCAGATAGAGCAGCCGGATACGCCGGTCTTTGGGATGACGACGGCGCTCGATCAGGCCGCGCTCCTCCAGACGGTCTAGAATGCGCACCAGGGTGATTGGTTCGATCTCGAGGATGTCGGCCAGGGCCCCTTGATGGATGCCCTCGTGCTGGGCGAGATGCGCCATCGCGTGCCATTGCGAGCGCGTCAGGCCGAGTTGGCGGGCCCGCTGTTCGAAGCGTTTGCGCAAGAGGCGAGCGACCTCGTGCATGACAAAGCTGAGCGTGGGCGAGTTCGCGGCGTTCATCGGAAGATCGTAAGCGTGCTTATCATACGGACGCATATAGAAAGCGTGCTTGCGACTTGCAAGAGAAAAATTCACGATCTACGAAATGCGGGATCCAATCGCCGGCGAGGGCAGAGGCAGCGACCGGGCATTCTGTGAATGACGAAGCCTATCTATCTGAGACTGCTTTGTTTTGGCGCGTTCTTAGGCGCGGCTGCGTCCGAGGCCGCCACACCTGCAATTACATGCGGCGGCTTCGCCCAATCGGGCGGCGCGCTGCTGACGTGCAGCCAATCCGACCCCACCGGTCCGACGCAGCTTTGCACCTTTAGCTGGGCCTTGGTGACGGAAGGCAGCGCAACCCAGGTGGTGCAAGGGTCGTTCCTGATGCCGCCGCGCGCCGCGAATGTGCAGGTCTACCGCGGCAGCGGCTTCAGCCGCGCTTCGTCGAACCCGATCATCCTCTGCCGAGGCCAACGCTCGGCGTCGTGAACGCCAGCGAACCTTTCGATTTGGAACTCTCTTGCTCTCCGCCGGTTACGGGGGCGCAGCAATGGAGATCGACGACGATGCGCAAATGGTTGATCCGGCGACGCGAGGCCCGTGAAACGGCGCAACGCTGGGCCCGGGCGATCCTGAAAGGTTACGGCTCCAACGCCTACCGCGAAGTGGACGCTCGCGCCCGACTGGCGCGGACGGCGCAAACAGACGCTTTCCTGCGGCAAAAGCAGGACTGGGAACGCGTTCGGCGCGAGATGATCCTGCTCAACGCCAAACGATGGTTCAATATCGGCAACGTAAGCCTCCCCTGATCCGTCGGATGGATCGTGACGACCAAGCCTCGCCGGCGGGCGAGGCTTTTTTGTTGAGCGCCGTAAGCCGCCGCGTCGGTCTTGGTGATTTAGAAAGCCTCTAAGTTATTGATTTAGCGACCAATCGCGCCGCTTTTACCGGTTTTTCGATTGCGAGCCGCCGGCGTCGAGACTAAATGCTCGTCGAACAAGGACGAGAGACGCCGTGCTGGTTGCTTTTCTCATCATGCTCCGCGAGGGGATCGAAGCCGCGCTGATCGTCGGCATCGTGGCGAGCTATCTCGCGCGCACCGGGCGGCGCGAATGGTTGCCCGCCGTCTGGCTCGGGGTGATCGCAGCGATCGTCTGCTGCGCCGCCCTCGGCGTCGCGCTCGAGTTCGGCGGCGCGGAATTCCCGCAAAAGCAGCAGGAGGCGTTCGCGGGCGTCGTCGCGCTGATCGCGGTCGGCATGCTGACCTATATGGTGTTCTGGATGCGGAAGGCGTCGCGGACGATCGCGCCCAACCTGCATGCGTCCATCGACGCCGCGCTCGCCGGCGACAGCAAGGACAACAAGGGCGGTCTTGCGCTCGCCATGCTGGCCTTCCTCGCCGTCGGGCGCGAAGGCCTGGAGACGATCTTTTTCCTTCTCGCCATCGTGCAACAGAGCGATGGCTGGGCGATCCCGGCGGGCGCGGCGCTCGGCCTTCTTTGCGCGATCGGCGTCGGGCTTGCGATCTACGTCGGCGGCACGCGCATCAACCTGCGCCGGTTCTTCCAGGTGACGAGCATCTTCATCGTTTTCGTGGCGGCCGGCCTGTTGGCGAGCGGCGTGCGGGCCTTTCATGAGGCCGGTCTTTGGAACGGCCTGCAGGGCGCGACCTTCGATTTCAGCGGCGTCCTTCCCGACGACAGCCCGCTCGGCGCGCTGCTGGCCGGCATGTTCGGATATCAGGAAGCCCCGACTTTGGGCGAAGTCGTCGCCTATGTCGCCTATCTGGCGCCCGTGCTGCTTCTGTATTTCGCGCAGGGGCGAACGCCGCCGCGCGGCGCGCAGCACGCGCTGCCGAACGCCCGTTAGAGACCGACATGAAAAACGTCGCATCCCATCGTCGCTTCGGCGCAGAGGCGCTCATCGCCGCCGCGCTTCTGATGCTGTCCATGGCGACGGCGCTTGCCCAGTCGGCGCCGATCGACATCACCGTCACCGACAAGGGCTGCGAACCGATGCGCCTGACGGCGCCCGCCGGCAAGTCGACGTTCCGCGTCAAAAACGCGAGCCGCAAGGCGCTCGAATGGGAAATTCTCGACGGCGTCATCGTCGTCGAGGAACGCGAGAACATTCTGCCGGGCTTCACGCAGTCTTTGAGCGCCACATTGTCGCCGGGCCAATTTCAAATGACCTGCGGCCTCGTCAGCAATCCGAAAGGCGCGTTGATCGTGCAGGCGTCCGACAAGCCGGAAACGGCCGGCGCGCCCAATCCGCTCGATCTCGTCGCCCCGCTGGCGGAGTATAAGGTCTATGTGACGCGCGAGGTCGACGCCCTCGTCGATCGCACCAAGACGTTCGTCGCCGCCATCAAGGCGGGCGATCTCGAACAAGCCCGCGCGCTTTACGCGCCGACGCGCACGCATTACGAGCGGATCGAGCCCGTCGCCGAATTGTTCGACGATCTCGACAAAGCGATCGACGTGCGCGCCGACGATTTCGCGAAAGCCGAAGACGATCCGGCCTTCACGGGCTATCACAAGCTCGAAAAGCTTCTCTTCGCCGACAAGAGGCTGACGGATGCGGCGGCGCCGGCCGACAAGCTGATGACGGACGTCGTCGAATTGCAGAGGCGGGTCGGCGGCCTCGCGATTCCCGCCAACAAGATGGTCGGCGGCGCTGCAAGCCTGATCGAGGAGGTCGCGGCGACCAAGCTGTCGGGCGAAGAAGAGCGCTACAGCCACACGGATCTCTGGGACTTCCAGGCCAACATCGACGGCGCGCAGAAAATCTACGCGCTGCTGAGGCCGCTGGCGGCCAAGCGCGACAACGCCTTCGTGTCGCGCATCGATCAGAACTTCGCGACGGTCGATGCGATCCTGGCGAAATACAAGTCCGGCGATGCCTTCAAGAGCTACGAAAGCGTCACCGAAAACGATCGTCGCGCGATGAAGGGACCGATCGCGACGCTCGCCGAAGACCTGTCGACCTTGCGTGGCCGACTGGGTCTCGACTGAGGCGCGTCATGACGAAATCCGAAGGCTCGCGCCCGAGCCTGTGTCCCTTCCCTCATGCGCAGCCGTCGCGACGCTCGCTTCTGCGGTTCGGCGCGGCGACCAGCGCATCGCTCGTCGCAGGCGCGGCGGTCGACGCCAAAGCCGCCGAGGTCGACGAAACCGAGCCGTCGCTCGATCGCCAGCCGTTCTACGGCTTGCATCAATCCGGCATTCTCACGCCGCAACCGGCGGCGGCCGTCGTCGTCGCCTTCGACGTGCTCGCGAGCGATCGCGCCGGCCTGGAGCGTCTCTTTAGAACGCTGACCCAGCGGCTCGCCTTTCTCGCCACCGGCGGCCCCGCGCCGCAGCGCGACCCTTTGCTGCCGCCGCCCGATTCCGGATTGCTCGGGCCGGTCGTGGCGCCCGACAACCTCACGGCCACCGTCGCCGTGGGCGCAAGCCTTTTCGACGCACGGTTCGGGCTGGCGGACCGCAAGCCCGAACGGCTCGCGCCGATGCCGCGCTTTCCGAACGACAGCCTCAATCCAAACGAATGTCACGGCGATCTGCTGATCCAATTCTGCGCCAATCGGGCGGAGACGGCGATCCACGCGCTGCGCGACATCATCAAGAATACGCCCGACCTTCTCGCGCCCCGATGGAAGATCGACGGGTTTCTGCCGGCCGACACGGTTCGCCGCCTCGGCAAGGAGACGATCCGCAATCTGCTCGGCTTCAAGGACGGCACCGCCAACCTCGTCGCATCGGACGCCGATCTCATGAACCGCCACGTGTGGGTGCAGAGCGCGTCGGGCGAACCGGACTGGGCGGCCGGCGGCAGCTACCAGGTCGTGCGCATCATCCGTACGCTCGTCGAGCGATGGGATCGAACGCCGCTGAACGAGCAGCAGACCATCATGGGCCGATCGAAAATGTCCGGCGCCCCGCTTGGCCTCGCTCACGAACGCGACGTTCCCGATTACGCGAGCGATCCTGAAGGAAGGGTGATTCCATTGACGGCGCACATCCGGCTCGCCAACCCGCGCACGGCCGAGACGGACCCGAGCCTGATCCTGCGACGGCCGTTCAACTTCGATCGCGGCGTCAATCGCAACGGCCAACTCGACATGGGCCTTCTGTTCGTCTGCTTCCAGGCGGATCTCGCTTCAGGGTTCGCCACCGTGCAGGCGCGACTCAATGGCGAGGCGTTGGAAGAATACATCAAGCCTGTGGGCGGCGGGTATTTCTTCGCGTTGCCCGGCGTCGTCGGCGAGGGCGATTTCCTGGCGCGCAAGCTCGTCGCCTGATCGGGCGACCCGCAGCGGCCTTGTGACGCGCCGACCTGTACGCCAGGCTCGGCGATGGCGCGACTCAAGCGGCTAGGCTAACGTCGAGCGTCATCGCGAGCGCCTGCGCTCCGCCTCCCCGTCGCCGACTGAAAGTCCGGATGCCCGCGCGCTCGTCCATCGCCGTTCCGCTGATCATCGGCTGCGCGCAGTTCATGCATCAATTCGACGGCTCGGTGATCGCGACGGCGCTGCCGACGATGGCGCGGAGCCTGCAAGAAGACCCGCTGCGGCTGAACCTGGCGATTACCTGCTATCTGCTCTCGCTCGCCGTGTTCGTCCCCGTCAGCGGATGGTTGGCGGACCGCTTCGGCCCGAAGCAGACCTTCATGCTGGCGATCGCCGTCTTCACGTTGAGTTCGGTCGGCTGCGGCCTGTCGCGCACGCTGCCGGAACTCGTCGTCACACGCACGATCCAAGGCCTCGGCGGCGCGATGATGACGCCGGTCGGCCGTATGATCATCGTCAAGAGCACGCCGAAATCCGATCTCGTGCGCGCCATGACCTACGTGAACATCCTGGGCGTGCTCGGCCCGATGCTGGGGCCGTCGGTCGGCGGTTTCATCGTCACCGCCTTCTCATGGCCCTGGATTTTCTTCATCAACGCGCCCATCGGCGTTCTCGGCCTCATACTCGTTTGGACCAAGACGCCCGCGGTGCGCGCGGAAAGCGCAGGCCCGCTCGACGCCGGCGGGTTCATCCTGACCGGGGTCGGTCTGGCGTCGCTGCTGTTTGGTTTCGAGACCATCGGACGCGGCATTCTGCCCAACATCGCCATTGCAGGCCTGATGGGTCTCGGCGCGATCTGCGTTCTTCTCTACGTGGCGCACGAACGGCGCGAGCCCAATCCGATCATCGATTTCAGCCTGCTCAAGATCAAAACCTTCTGGGCCTCGATCTTCGGGGGCAGCCTCTTCTACACGGGCACGACGGCGATGGTCTTCCTCATCGCGCTGCTGCTGCAACTGGGCTTCGGCCTGTCGGCGTTCCAGGCTGGCGTGATCACGCTGGCGAGCGCCGCCGGTTCGCTGACGGCGCGGCTCGTCTTCCGCCCCATCATGCGCGCGCTGACGTTTCGCGCGTTGCTGCTGGTCAATGCGGTCGTCATGGTCGGAACGATCGTCGCCTGCGGCTTCTTCCGCATCTCGACCCCCTACGTCATTATTCTGATCGTGCTTTTCGTCAGCGGCCTGTCGCGTTCCATCCAGTTTACCGCCGTCCAGTCGCTCACCTACGCCGACCTGCCGACCAGACTGGCTGGGCGCGCGACGAGCTTCTCCGTCATGAGCCAGCAGGCCGCGCAGAGCTTCGGCGTCGGTCTGGCGGCGTTCGTCGTGCATCTGAGCGTCGTGTTGCGCGCGCATGACGCGCCGGCCGCCGGCGACGTCGCTTTGGGCTTTTTCGCCATCGGCGCCGTCTCCCTGGCGTCGGTGTTCGTCTTCGCGTCGCTGCCGCGCGAAGCCGCCGACGAGCTGCGGGCGGCGCGGTGATCGCGATGCTCTTCAGCAACGCGGGAGCCTCCCCATGAAGCCGCGTCCCTACGGCCCGTTCCCGTTCAGCATGATCGAGGCGCGACCGCCGCTCCTCTGGCCGAACGGGGCGCGGCTCGCCCTCTGGGTCGTCGTCAACGTCGAAGTGTTTGCGCTCGACCGGGCGATGCCCGGCGATTCCAACGAGCGGCCCAAAGGGACGGAAGGCGCGCCGCAGGTGCGGCACTGGAGCCAGCGCGACTACGGCAACCGCGTCGGACTCGGCCGCATGATGGCGCTTTTGCAAAAACATCGCGTCCGCGCGACCGTCGCGCTCAATTCGGATGTGTGCGACCGCCATCCCGAGGTCGTCGCCGCTTGCGCCGCGCTCGGCTGGGAGTTTATGGGCCACTGCCGGACCAACACGGCGCGGCTCAACGAAATTCCCGCCGAGGAAGAACGCGCGACCATTGCGCACGTTCTGCGCCGCATCGGCGAGGCGACCGGCAAAAGACCGAAGGGCTGGCTGGGCTCCGGTCTGCAGGAAACCTGGAACACCCTCGACCACCTCGTCGCAGAGGGTTGCGAGTATGTCGCCGATTGGGTCAACGACGACCAGCCCTACGTGATGACGCTCGACGGCGGCGAGATCGTCTCCGTGCCCTACACGTACGAGATCAACGACATGTCGGCCATCGTTCGCGAGAAGCACACGCCGCTCGAGTTCGAGCGCATGATCAAAGATCAATTCGATCTGCTTCACGAAGAAAGCGCGACATCCGGCCGCGTGATGGCGCTCGCGCTGCATCCCTTCATCATGGGGCAGCCGCATCGCGTCGCCGCCCTGGCGCGCGCGCTCCACCACATCGGCGATCGCGACGGCGTCTGGAAGGCGACTGGTTCGGAGATTGCATCGGCGTTCCGGCAGGCGGTCGCCTTGCGGTAGCGCCGCCACGATAGGATTTTGCCGATGCGGTTTCCCCCGCCAGCTGTTTCGAGACGCGCCTTTACGTCCGCCGTCGCCGCAAGCGGGTTGTCCGCGCTTGGCGGCCGCACGGCCTTCGCGCAGACGAAGCTGACGCCGCTGTCGGCTTCGGTGATCGGCGTGAGCGTCTCGATTTGGCCGGCGATCGTGGCGCAAGCCAAGGGCTTCTTCGCCAAGGAGGGTCTCGACTTCGAGATGATCACCGCCGGCTCCAGCGCGCGGTCGCTGCAACAGGCGACCGCCGGCGCGGTCGACATCGGCAGTTCGTCCATGGTCGACACGGTGCGGGCCATCGACAAGGGCGCCAAGGTCAAGGCGTTCACCAACAGTCTCGCCGTCGGCACGCACAGCCTGATCGCGGCGAAGTCGATCGCCTCCACGCCCGAGTTGAAGGGCAAGCGCGTCATGACCGGCGGCCATGGCGACGTGACCAACTTGTGGTGGCTCGCGATGGCGAAACATTTCGGTTTCGACGGCGAGAAGGATGTGGATTTGTCGTTCTCAGGATCGACGACGAACCGGCTGTCCGCGCTTTACGCCGGCGGCGTCGACGCCACGGTCCTGTCGACGCCGCAAAGTTTCCAGGCGATCCAGGACGGGTGGACCGACCTTGGCGCGGTGGCGCCCTATCTCGGCGACTTCCCGATGATGATCTGGCACGCCAACGACGACTTCGCGAAAATGCATCCCGATCGGCTCGCCGCTTTTGTGCGCGCCCAGAACGCGGCGGTCCGCTACATGAGCGACCCTGCGCATCGGCAGGAGGTGTCCGAGATGCTCGCCAAGGCGTCGAGTTCCAGCGTCGACGACGCGCTGAAGACCTGGGATCTTTGCATGAAGATCGACGCCTTCGTCCCGAACGGCTCGATTTCAGACGGCGCCGTCGGCACGGTGCTGAAAACGCTCGCCGACGCCGGCGATATCAAGGGGGCGCCGAGGCCGATCGCCGTCTATTACGACGACGACGCCGTGAAGATTGTGGAACAGAACCCAAAATAAGCGGCAACCCGCTTGCGAAAAAAGGCCGCGAGGGACGATCGCGGCGTTAAGCCGGCGTGGCTCCGTTTCGCGGTCAGGCGGCCTGCCAATTGTTCAAGACGTTCCGCGCCGTCGCCACGCCCATCATCATCACGATGGCCCCGCTCGCGTCCTTCACATGGATGCGCGAGCCGAGATGCTCGGCATGGTTGGCGAGCCGCTTCACATGCGGCCAGATCGCGGAGAGATCGGGGACATGGACACTGCGTTCCTGAAGCACGGCGCGGTCCGGAGACAACAGAAACAATTGGAGACTTTGCATCGAACGGGTCCTCGCGCCTCAGCCCGGTCGAAAACGCGCGAAGGGCGACGCCGATCCCGCCCGCGGAACAAAAAATCTTGCCGGTTGTGGTTAAGCGTCTCTCCCTCGTCGCGCAGGCCGCGAGGCCTGCAACGCCGCTCGAGCCCACCGCCCGGCGGCCAAACAAAAAATCGACTCAGCATGAACATTGCTGGCGCGGGGACGTTGTTCGCGGTCGTCCGTCGCGCGACAACCCGAAGAGGTTGCGCGCTCGGCGTTTCAGGGGAGCGGTCGCCATGTGGTCCCTCGAACGGATCCACCCCATTCCGACGCAGATCAATCGCTGGGAAACGATGGATTTTCCCACTTTGCAGCATGCCTTGGACGCCTTCGCAAAGCAGATCGGCGTCGATCGCCGTTTGGAAGTGTGCGAAGCTGCAGGTGAATATCGCCTTGAATTCCGGGAAGGTTCGTGCTCCGAAACGATCCTGATCCGCAGCGCGGAGCGCGATTGACCTCGCATGCGCCGCGAAACGGCGTGCGCCTTCCGCAGGCCGCGGTCTAGACGCCGAGGGTTCCCGCGTGGGTTGGCACGTCCGCTACATCGACAAAACCTTGAATCACGAGCTTGTCTCGCCGGAATTGCCGACCCGCGAGGCGGCGTTCGAGCAGGCTTGGACGATCGCGAACGAGGGCGAGAACGACATCACGGCGATCGAAGGACCGGACGAAGCGCTGGTAACGGTCGAGGAAATCGGCGCGTGGTTCGATCGGCGCTCGGCCGCGGGCCCCGCCCAACCGGACGCGCCCGTGGGCTAGGGATCCGACCGGCCGCGAGGACAAATAGCCCCAGCGGCTCAGCCGCGACGCTCCCGCTCTGCTCGCGCTTAAGCGTGCTGGGCGCGCATCGCCAGAACGCTGGCCGGGACCGGATGCAAGTCGCTCACGCGCCCGGCCTTCGCCACCTGGCCGGTCGTCTCGTGACCCAGCAAATCCGGCAATTCCCGCGAGAGGCGCATCAGCGCGGGCAGATCGACGTGCGTCGCGACGCCCATCTCCTCGAACATGTGAACCGTGTCTTCGGTACAGATGTTGCCGGACGCGCCGGGCGCGAAGGGGCAACCGCCGATGCCGCCGAGCGACGCGTCAAAGCTGACGGCGCCAGCGTCGAAAGCGGCGACCACGTTGGCGAGGCCCATGCCGCGCGTGTCGTGAAAGTGCAGCGTGAGCTGCAAGCCGGGGAACGCGCGCAACACGGCGCCTACGAGGCGCGCGACCTGGCGCGGGTTCGCCATGCCCGTCGTGTCGGCGAGGCTCACGCTACGGAGGCCAAGCCTCAAATAGGTTTCGATGAACCCGAGAACGCGGGCCTCGGGCTGGCCGCCTTCGAAGGGGCACCCGAAGGACGTCGCAAGCGATCCGTGCAGGCGCACCGTTTGATCGGCGGCGAAGTCGGCGATGTCGCGAAAGCCTGCGAGCGACTGCTCGCAGGTCATCCGCATGTTGGCGAGGTTGTGCGTCTCGCTCACCGACATGACGAGATTGATCTCATCGATCTTCGCTCCGATGGCCGCCTGGGCGCCGCGCAAATTGGGAACCAGGGCGACATAGATCACGTCGCGATTGCGGCGGATCGAGCGCGCCACGAGATCGGCGTCGCGCAGGTTCGGGACCGCCTTGGGCGACACGAACGAGGTGATCTCGATCTTGGCGAAGCCGGCCTGGGACAGGCGGTCGATCAACGCGATCTTCTGCGCTGTCTCGACGAAACGCGGCTCGATCTGCAAACCGTCGCGCGGACAGACCTCATTGATCAGAACGTCGGGCCTCGGGGTTGTCATGGCGTCATGTCCGCTCATCGGAACCACCAAGATGGCGTCGGGCCGTCACGAAACAACCTGGCCGGCCCGCAATGCTGCGATCTCGGCCGCGCTCAAGCCGAGCGCCGTCAGCACCTCGTCCGTATGCTCGCCCAACGTCGGTCCGAGCCAGCGGGTTTCGCCCGGCGTCGCCGAGAGCTTCGGCGCGATGCCCGGCAGCTTGATGTCGGTCCCATCAGGCAGTTGAGCCGACACGATCATCTCGCGCGCGAGGTACTGCGGATCGGAGACGATGTCCTTGACGGAATAGATCGCCGTCGAGGGGACGTCCGCGGCTTCCAAGGCCGCCAACGCCTCCTCGACCGTGTGGCGCATCGTCCAGGCGCCGATGGCCGCGTCGATGCGTTCGCTCTGCGGCGCGCGCCCGCTGTTGTTCGCAAGCGCGGGATCGGTCGCAAGGTCGTCGCGGCCGATGAGGATCATGAGCCGCTTGTAGATGGCGTCGCCGTTGCCGCCGATGACGACATAGCCGTCGTCCTTCGTCGGGTATGTGTTCGAGGGGCAGATGCCGGGCAGCGACCCGCCGGTCCGCTCGCGCACCGCGCCGAAACGATCGTATTCCGGCACGAGGCTTTCCATGAGATTGAAGACGCTCTCGAACAGCGATACGTCGACGACCTGGCCGCGGCCGCCGCTCGTCTTCACATGCAAGACCGACATCAGCGCGCCGATCACCGCGTGCAGCGACGCAATGGAATCGCCGATGCTGACGCCGACGCGCGAGGGCGCCCGGCCCGGCTCGCCGGTGGTGTAGCGCAGGCCGCCCATCGCTTCGCCGATCGAGCCGAAGCCCGGCTTGCGGCTGTAGGGTCCGGTCTGGCCGAAACCGGAAATGCGCACCATCGTCAGCGCGGGATTGACCGCCGACAATTGTTCCCAGCCGAGATTCCATTTCTCCAGCGTGCCGGGTCGAAAATTCTCGATCACGACGTCGGCGTTCTTAACGAGACGGCGAACGAGGTCCTGGCCTTCGGCCACGCGCAAGTCGATGGCGATCGATTTCTTGTTGCGCGCCTGCAAGTACCACCACAACGACGTGTCGCCGTACATCATGCGCCATTGCCGCAAGGGATCGCCGCCCTTCGGCGGCTCCACCTTGACGACCTCGGCGCCGAATTCCGCAAGCATGCGCGAGGCGAACGGCCCCGCGATCAGCGTGCCGAGTTCGATGACGCGTATTCCCTTGAGAGGTCCGCTCACAATCCTGTCGTCTCCCTTAGAGGGCCTCGGCAAGCGCGCGCTTGCGATGCCGGATCGGCCGCGCCGGCGCCAAGGCCTGCACGGCGTCGATGATCGCGTTGGTGTCGATGCCGTAGCGATGATAGAGATCTTGGATCGATCCCGTCTGACCGAAGCGGTCCACGCCGAGCGCGCGCAGACGATGCCCATGCACGCCGCCGAGCCAGGCGAGCGCGCTCGGATGCCCGTCGATGACGGTGACGACCGCGCAGTGACGCGGCAACCGGTCAAGCAGGCGCGAAACGTGGCTCGACGGTTCCCCGCGCCGCATCGCGCTCGAATGATCCGCGAACAGACGATCGCTCGACGTGATCGCTAGAAGCCCGACTTCGCGCCGATCCTCGGCGATCAGCCCTGCCGCCTCGATCGCTTCCGTCGCCACCGCGCCGGTGTAGGCGATCACCGCCTCGCAATTGGGCCCCGGCGGCCGCATCCAATAGGCGCCCGCGAGGATATGATCGGCGAGGTCGTCGTCGATCGTGCGGGTCAATTGCCGAACGTTGCGGGTCGACAGGCGCAGGTAAACCGAACCGCCGCGCGCATCGGGATCCTCGGCCTTGGGATCGTCGCGCTGCATGAAGGCGAACGCCCAGCGCATGATGATGGCGAGTTCGTCGACGAAGGCCGGCTCGAACGACGCGAGACCGTCGAGCGCCATGCCGATCAGCGGCGTCGCGATGGATTGGTGCGCGCCGCCTTCGGGGCTGAGCGTGATGCCCGACGGCGTGCCGACGACCATGAAGCGCGCGTCCTGATAACAGGCGTAAATCAGCGCATCGAGTCCCCGCTGCACGAAAGGATCGTAAAGCGTGCCGACCGGCAGGAGACGCTCTCCGTTGATGGCGTGCGACAGACCGAGCGCGGAGAGCAGGATGAAGAGATTCATCTCGGCGATGCCAAGCTCGATGTGCTGGCCCGTCGGCGCGGCGTCCCAATTGAAGGTCGAAGGGATGCGCTCCTTGCGGAAAAGGTCGAGCGCCTCCTCGAGGGCGAAGCGCTTGCGTCGATTGACCCACGGCCCAAGATTGGTCGAAACGGTGACATCCGGCGCGGCGGTCACGATCCGGCCGGCGAAGTCGGACTGAAGGCGACCGACCTCGCCGAGGATCAGGCCAAAACCCTGCTGCGTCGACATGGACGGCGCCGCCGGGTAGCTCAGCGCGCCCGGCGTCTCGATGACGGCGGCGCTCTTTTGCCGTCGCCGATCCTGGGCGAAGGGGACGCTCGCGAGGAACGCCTCGATCGCCGGTTGCGGCACATCGAGCCCCTCGAAGCGATCCCACTCGTGACCCGCGCGGACGCCCTGCATGGCGCGCCAGGCCTCCATCTGCGCCGGCGTCATCAGGCCCGCGTGATTGTCCTTATGGCCTTGGAACGGCAGGCCGATCCCCTTGATCGTGTAGGCGATGAAGCAAACGGGCCGATCGTGGTCGATGGCTTCGAACGCTTCGAGCATCGTCTCGAGGTCGTGGCCGCCGAGGTTGCTCATCAGCGCGATGAGCTCGTCGTCCGATCGCCTTTCGATCAGCGCGCGCGCGTTCGGCTCGGAGCCGATCTCTTGCAAAAGCCGCTTGCGGAACGCCGCGCCGCCCTGAAAGCACAGCGCGGCGTAAAGCTGGTTCGGGCATTGATCGATCCAGCCTCGCAGCGTCTCGCCGCCGGGCTCGGCGAAGGCCGCCAGCATCGTCTTGCCGTATTTGCAGATGACGACGTCCCAACCGAACGCGCGGAACATCTGCTCGAACTTTTCCCACAGACGCTCGGAAATGACGGCGTCGAGCGACTGGCGGTTGTAATCGACGATCCACCAAACGTTGCGGACGCCCTGTTTCCAGCCTTCGATCAGCGCCTCGTAGATATTGCCTTCATCCATCTCCGCGTCGCCGACGAGCGCGATCATGCGGCCTTTGGGGCGATCCTTCATCCAGCCGTGCGCGTGGACATAATCCTGCGCAATGGCTGCAAAGAGCGTCTGCGCGACGCCGAGCCCAACCGAGCCCGTCGAGAAGTCCACGTCGTCCGCGTCTTTGGTTCGCGAGGGGTAGGATTGCGCGCCGCCAAGACCGCGGAACAGTTCCAGCGCCTCGCGGGTCTGACGGCCGAGCAGATATTGGATCGCATGGAAGATCGGGCTCGCATGCGGCTTCACCGCCACGCGATCCTGCGGACGCAGCACGGCGAAGTAGAGCGCCGTCATGATAGTCGCGAGCGACGCGGACGAGGCCTGGTGGCCGCCGACTTTCAACCCGTCCTGACTGGGACGCTCGTGGTTGGCGTGGTGAATCATCCACGAGGAGAGCCAAAGAATTTTCTTCTCAAGCGCCGACAGGAGCTGCAGGCGATCGTAGGGTTCGGGCATCGGCGTCCATCCTCCAAGCGCCACGCTAGCAAAAGCGGTTGGATAAAGGATCCCAAACTGTGCTTCTGGCAACGTCGTTTTTAGGATAGATGGCTGCGCATCGGCCGTTTTTTGGAATGATCCGCCAAATGACCCCTTTCGACGCCATCGATCGGAAGATCCTCGCGCAACTGCAAATCGACAGCCGCGTGACGATGCAGGACCTGGCCGACCACGTCGGCCTTTCGCCCTCGCCCTGCCATCGCCGTGTGAAGCGGCTGGAACAGCGCGGCGTCATCACGCGCTACGGCGTGATGATCGATCAGAAGCGCGCCGGGCTGCCCGTCAGCGTCTTCATCTCGATCAAGCTCGAGCGTCAGAAGGAAGAGGATCTCGGGCGCTTCGCCAAAGCCGTCGCGCAATGGCCCGAAGTGCTCGAATGCTACCTCATGACCGGCCACCGCGACTATCTGTTGCGCGTCGTCGTCGCCGACCTCTCGGCTTACGAACGCTTCCTGAAGCAGAAGCTCACGCGGCTCAGCGGCATTTCCTCGATCGAATCGAGTTTCGCGCTCGAGCAGATCAAATACGCGACGGCGCTTCCGCTCTAGCGTCGGCTTCACTGCGAAGAACGCGCTGCGCCCAATCGATCGCGCTCTGCGGCAGACGGGTCCGTTCTGCGTCCCAGTCCAGCGGTTTCGTCGCGTCGAACGCCATTTTTGCGGACACGCCGTCGCGCGACGACGGATCGAGCCGATTGCACAGCGCGTCGGGAACGACGAACACGTCCTTGTCGGCCTGAAGTCGCGTCGCAATGGCCCAGAGAACTTCCTGCTCGTCGAAGACATCGACGTCGTCGTCGACCGCAACCGCCCATTTCACGTAATGATCGAGGCCCATCAGCGCCATCAGCGCCTGCCGGGCTTGCCCTTCCGCCGTCTTCCGCAACGACAGATAGGCGTGGAAATGCGTGCCGGACCTTGGATAATTCAACGCGACGAGGTTCGGCGTCGTCTCCTTCAGTCGATGAAAGACATGCGCCTCCTTGGCGACGCGGCCGAGCAGAAGATGCTCAGCGGAATAGCCGGGAACGAGGTCGAGCCAGATTGGCGCGGCGCGATGCGTGATCGCCTTCAAGACAAAGACGTTGCGCGTCGATCGCGACGTCGAATAGCCCGTGTATTCGCCGAACGGTCCTTCGTCCTCTTCGACGCCAGCCAGGAGTTCGCCTTCGAGAACGAATTCGGCGTCCGCGGGAACTTCGACATCGATCGTCCGGCACCGCACGAGGTCGACCGGCTTGCCGAGCAGCGCGCCGGCGACTTCGTATTCGTCGGTCTCCATGCCGACCTTCGCGCCGGCCGCGAGATAGACGGCCGGATCGCAGCCGACGACGATCGCCACGTCGAGATTGCGTCCGCGTTTGGCGCTGCGCTGCAGATGCTCCCAGATGTGGCCGCGCGAATGAAGGCTGGCGCCGAAGCGATGCGGCCCTTTGAGCTGAAGCCTCTGAAAGCTCAAGTTGCGCACGCCGGTGTCCGGATCCTTGCAGACGAGAACGCCGGAGGAAATGTAGCGGCCCGCGTCCCCCTCGAAATGGCGGAACATCGGCAGTTGCGTCGCATCGGCCTCCGCGTCGGCGAGCACGACGTCCTGGCAGGATCCGCGCTCGACCAGACGCGGCCGCGTCGGCGAGGTCAAGACGCGTCGCCATCGATCGTTGAACGCGCCGGGCTCGGCGCCGGCCATCGCCGCGATGCGGTCGCGGCGCGCGAACACGTTCATCACGACCGGGCCGCCGAAGGACGTCGGCTGCTCGAAGATCACGACGGGAAACTGCCCTCGCTTTTCCAATTCAAGGACGAGCGCAACGCCGTGATAATCGAGCGCGATGGGTTCGCGGATGCGCAGCACGTCCGCTTCGGGCAATCCGTCGATGAAATCGCGAAGAGACATCGGGCGAGCCCTCGTTCGTTGCGTGTGGCGTCCCCGATCGAACACGCCGCGTTCGGATGAGGCGCGAACCTACCGCGAACTGGGCGCCGGCTTCGCGTCGGCCATATCGGAGCGCACCATCTCCTCCACGAGCCGGTCGAAGGTCGTGGTGTGCTTCCAGCCAAGACGCCGATGCGCCTTGGACGGATCGCCGAGCAGGAGGTCGACCTCCGCCGGCCGATAGTAGCGCGGGTCGACGCGCACCAAGGCGTCGCCGGTCTTCGTATCGACGCCGACCTCCTCGGCGCCCGCGCCGCGCCAGCCGATCGTCTTGTCGACGCAGCGGAACGCCTTCTCGACGAATTCGCGGACGCTGTGCATCTCGCCGGTCGCCAGCACGTAATCGTCCGGCTCCGCCTGCTGCAGCATGAGCCACATGCCCTGCACGTAGTCGCGCGCATGGCCCCAGTCGCGCTTGGCGTCCAGGTTGCCGAGGAACAGGCATGGCTGCAGCCCCTGCGCGATGGCCGCCACGGCGCGGGTAATCTTGCGCGTCACGAAGGTCTCGCCCCGGGTCGGACCTTCATGGTTGAAAAGAATGCCGTTGGAGGCATGCAGCCCGTAGCTCTCGCGGTAGTTCACCGTGATCCAGTAGGCGTAGAGCTTGGCGGCGCCGTAGGGGCTGCGCGGGTAGAACGGCGTCGTCTCGTTCTGCGGGATCGCCTGGACCTTGCCGTACATTTCGGATGTCGAGGCCTGATAGAAGCGGCACGTCTTCTCAAGTTTCAGGATGCGGATCGCCTCCAGAAGCCGAAGCGTTCCCATGGCGTCGGAATTCGCCGTGTATTCCGGCGTCTCGAAGCTGACGGCGACATGGCTCTGCGCGCCGAGATTGTAAATCTCGTCCGGCGTCGTCTCCTGCACGATGCGGATCAGGTTGGTCGAATCCGTCAGATCGCCGTAATGCATGAAGAAATGCGGATGATCCGCGTGGGGGTCTTCGTAGAGGTGATCGACGCGCGCGGTGTTGAACGACGACGAGCGCCGCTTGATGCCGTGAACCTGATAGCCCTTCTGCAACAGCAATTCGGCCAGCAGCGCGCCGTCCTGGCCGGTGACGCCGGTGATCAAAGCGCGCTTCTGAGTCATGATATCGTTCTTTCTTGAAAGATCGGCGCTCATCAGCCGCGCGCGGCGTTCTCGAGAAACCATCGATAGGCGCCCGCGACGCCGTCGCGCAGGCCAATCTTGGCGCGCCAGCCGAGCGCATCGAGTTTCGTCGTGTCGAGCAGCTTACGGGGCGTCCCGTCGGGCTTGCTCGCATCGAAATGAAAGCGTCCCTCGTAGCCGATCACGCTTGCGAGCGTGGCGGCGAGCGCGGCGATCGTCAGCTCCTGTCCGGATCCGACGTTGACGTGACCCTCTTCGTCGTAATGCTTCAGAAGGTGGAGGCAAGCGTCGGCGAGATCGTCCACGTGCAGGAACTCGCGCAGAGGTCGGCCGGACCCCCAGATTTCGACGCTCTCCGCCCCTGCCCGTTTCGCCGCATCGATCTTGCGCATCAACGCCGGCAACACGTGGCTGCTTTGCAGATCGAAATTGTCGCCCGGCCCGTAAAGGTTGGTCGGCATCGCGGAGACGAAATGGCTGCCGTATTGCCGGCGATAGGCGTCGCAGAGCTTGACGCCGGCGATCTTGGCGATCGCGTACCATTCGTTGGTCTCCTCGAGCCGCCCCGTCAGCAAGGCGTCCTCGCGCATCGGCTGGGGCGCGAGCTTCGGGTAGATGCAGGACGAGCCAAGGAAAAGCAGCTTGTCCACGCCGCCCTCATGCGCCGCATCGATGACGTTCGCCTCGATCATCAGGTTATCGTAGAGAAATTGCGCCGGATGGTCGCGGTTGGCGAGGATGCCGCCGACCTTCGCCGCCGCGACGATGACGGCGTCCGGCTTTTCACGCGTCACGTAAGCGCGCACGTCCGCTTGCGATCGCAGATCGAGCGCCTTGCGATCGGCGGCGATCACCTCGCAGGCCTCAGCCCCGAGCGCGCGCACGATCGCCGAGCCGACCATGCCGCGATGGCCGGCGACCCAGACCTTCTTGCCTGTCAGATCGTAGGGAACGCTCATGCCGGCTTTCCATGGTCCGCGATCACATAAGAAGAGAGCGTCGGGCCGCGCTCCGTTCAGATCTCGCGGCCGACGCCCTGATCCAATGATTTGCGACCGATGCTCGTATATTGAAACCCGTGCTTGCGCACCGTCGCCGGCTGATAGACGTTTCGGAGATCGACGAGGATCGGCGCCGCCATGATCTGCTTCAGACGCGGAAGGTCGAGCGCGCGAAAGGCGTCCCATTCGGTCACCAGCACGAGCGCGTCGGCGCCCTGCGCGCAGGCGTAAGGATCGTCCGCGTAGTGCACGCCCTCCAGCAGCGTCTTGGCGCTCTCCACGCCTTCGGGGTCATACGCGCGAATTTTGGCGCCCCCATCTTGCAGCGCCGTGATGATCGCCAGCGAGGGCGCGTCGCGCATGTCGTCGGTGTTCGGCTTGAAGGTCAGGCCGAGGACGGCGATCGTCTTGCCGCGCACGCCGCCGCCGCAGGCTTCAATCACCTTGCGCGCCATGGCGCGCTTGCGCTGATGATTGACGGCAACCACCGTCTCGACGATCCGCACCGGGCTGCCGCAATCCTCCGCCGTCTTCACGAGCGCCAGCGTGTCCTTCGGGAAACACGAGCCGCCATAGCCGGGGCCGGCATGGAGAAACTTCGAGCCGATGCGGTTGTCGAGACCGATGCCGCGCGCCACGTCCTGCACGTTCGCGCCCACCTTCTCGCAAAGATCGGCCATTTCGTTGATAAAGCTGATCTTCGTCGCGAGAAAGGCGTTGGCGGCGTATTTGGTCAGTTCGGCGGTGCGGCGCGTCGTCACCATCAGCGGCGACTGATTGAGGTACAGCGGCCGGTAGAGTTCGCGCATGACCTCCGCCGCACGCTCTTCTTCCGCGCCGATGATGATGCGGTCGGGCCGCTTGAAATCGGCGATGGCCGCGCCTTCGCGCAGAAACTCGGGGTTCGATGCGACGGAAAAATCCGCGCGCGGCGCGGCTTCGCGGATGATGCGCTCGACTTCGTCGCCGGTGCCGACCGGCACGGTCGATTTCGTCACGACGACCGTGTAGCCGTCCATCGCGCCGGCGATGTCGCGCGCAGCCTGATACACGTAAGACAGATCGGCGAACCCATCGCCGCGGCGCGACGGCGTGCCCACCGCGATGAAGACGGCGTCGCTCTGCGCGACATGGCTTTTCAAGTCCGTTGCAAAGCTGAGACGCCCCTGCCTGACGTTCTCCGCGACGAGAACATCCAAGCCCGGCTCGTAGATCGGCATCCGGCCGGCCAGCAGCGCGTCGATCTTGGCCGGATCGTTGTCGATACAGCAAACGACATGGCCGAAGTCGGCGAAACATGCGCCCGACACCAGACCGACGTAGCCCGCGCCCACCACCGTCACGCGCATGAGAATTCTCCAGCCAGCTTTCAATCGTCAGCGGCGCAAGGAAGAACGACGCTCAAGTCTTGCGAAACACGAAGTTTGTTACGGATGATCGGGCGGATCGTCAACGCCCTCCAGAACGTCCGCCCAGTCTTTAAGCGCGGCGCGCCGCGAGAAATCTCGATCCAGCATTGCGCGCGCATTGTCGCCCCAGACCTGCGCCTGGGCGGGCGCATCGATCAACGATTGAATCACCGCGACGAGCGCCTCGACATCGCCCGGCTGCACCTGAACGCCGCAGTCGTAACGGCGGACGAGATCGGCGACTTCGCCCTTCGCGTCCACAACCGCGATGATCGGCCGACCAACCGCGGCGATCCCATAGACCTTGCTCGGAACAATGAGGCCCTCGAGCTCCGGCCGCAGGGAAATCCAATGCGCGTCGGGCGCGCTGAGCGATTGTGACAGTTGCGTTTCACTTTGATAGGGTTGGAACTGAAAAAGCGCGGCGACGCCGCGCGCCTGCGCCTCGCTTTTCAGCCGCGCAAGATTGAAGCCTCCGCCGATGAACAAAAAACACAACCCGGCGCGGTGCTTCAGCCGAACGGCCGCTTCCAGCAGAGTTTGGGCTTCGTGCGCGCGGCCCAGATTGCCGGAGTATCCCACGACGAACGAGCGATCGAGCCCCCAGGCGGCGCGAAGAGGATTGGACGCGCGAGGGACCGGCGCGATCGCCGTCTCGTCGATCCAATTGGCGATGACGCGGGTTTTTTCAGGCTCGACGCCGAGCCCGACGATGCGGCTGCGCATGCGCTGTCCGACAACGACGTTCATGGCCGCCTGACGCAGCGACCAGTCGCGCATCCGCGCAAGCAAAGCGCCAAGCGGGCCGCGCATGAGCGGGATGCCCAGTTCCCGCGCGACTTCCGGATAGACGTCTTGCAGCCAGTGAACGAGCGTGACGCGGCGCCCGCGCAGGGCGACCGCCGCGACGACGCTCAGCAACGGCGGATCGGTCTTCACGACGATCGTGCTTCCGGCGACGCCGAGCCTGCGCATGGCAAAGAAGGCCGCCGCATAGAATGCGACGTAATCCAGGGCGCGGCCGGCGAGGCCCGACGCCCACTGCCGGCGCGACCCGACGCGATCGATTCGGACGCCCTTGACGACCTCATGGGGGGACAGCGTTTTCTGCGCCGATCCATACGCCTTGCGCCCGGCGATCACCTGCACCTCGTGTCCGGCCGCGGCGCACGAGAAGGCGAGATCGCTCAGCAACTGGCTCGTCGCCGAATGATCGGGGAAGAAAAAACGGTTGACGAAAACGATGCGGGACATGAAGGCGCGTAGCCGCTAGGTCGGTCGCGCGGCCTGCGGAGACGCCGCCACGTCAGGTTTCGGCTTGCGCCGACAGAAGCTCATCGAAATAGGCGATCGTCTTGACGAGGCCTTCGCGCAACGGCGTCTTGGGCGCCCATTCGAACGTCGCCTTGGCTTTCGAAATATCGGGCTGGCGCTGGCGCGGATCATCGGAGGGGAGCGGCTCGAAGCGCATTTTCGACTTCGTGCCGGTGAGTTCGATCACGAGTTCGGCCAGTTGGCGGATGGTGAACTCGGACGGGTTGCCGATGTTGACGGGGCCCGTCACGTCATGGCCCGTCGCCATCATGCGCATCATGGCTTCGACGAGATCGTCGACGTAGCAGAACGAGCGCGTCTGGCTGCCGTCGCCATAGAGCGTGATGTCCTCGCCTTTCAGCGCCTGCACGATGAAGTTAGACACCACGCGCCCATCGTTGGGATGCATGCGCGGACCATAGGTGTTGAAGATCCGCACGACCTTGATCGCGAGGTTGTGCTGCCGGCGGTAATCGAAGAACAACGTCTCCGCGCAGCGCTTGCCTTCGTCGTAGCAGGACCGGAAGCCGATCGGGTTGACGTGACCCCAATAGTCTTCGCGCTGCGGGTGCACGTTGGGGTCGCCATAGACTTCGGATGTGGAGGCCTGCAGCACCTTGATCTTCAGGCGCTTGGCGAGGCCCAGCATGTTGATCGCGCCGATGACGCTGGTTTTCGTCGTCTGAACGGGGTCGAACTGGTAATGGATCGGCGAGGCGGGACAAGCAAGATTGTAGATCTGATCGACTTCGACATAGAGCGGAAACGTCACGTCGTGACGCATCAGCTCCATGCGCTTGTTGTCGAGAAGATGCTCGACGTTGCGCCGCGAACTCGTGAAGAAATTATCGACGCAGAGGACTTCATGCCCTTGCGCCAGAAGGCGCTCGCAGAGGTGAGAGCCAAGAAACCCCGCTCCGCCGGCCACGAGAATGCGCGAGTCGATCGCCATGAATGCCCTCGAACGAGAAATACTGAAGCCAAAGAAAAAGAGGATATGTCGCCGTCAGTCCTACGACACCCGATCTTGCACCGCAATACGGTGGGAGATCGGCGTTCAGGCGCGCGTCACGAAGAAATCGCCGAGCACGAGGACATCCATCTTCGTCCTGAGAAAGCAATCGAGCGCCTCCTCCGGCTTGCAAACGACAGGCTCGTTCTCGTTGAAGGACGTATTCAACACCATCGGGACGCCGGTGATGTCGCGGAAGGCGCATATCAGGGCGTGATAGCGCGGATTGGCGGAGGCCTTTACGCTCTGCAGGCGGCCCGAACCGTCGACATGCGTCACGGCGGGAATTTGGGCGCGCTTTTCCGCGCGGATCTGGAAGACCTGCATCATGAAGGGGACGTCGTCGTCTTCTTCGAACCAGTCCGACACCGCCTCCGACAAGACGGAGGGCGCGAAGGGTCGGAACGATTCCCGACGTTTGATCTTGGCGTTGAGGATTTCCTTCATGTCGGCGCGGCGCGGATCGCAGACGATCGAGCGGTTGCCCAGCGCGCGCGGCCCCCATTCCATGCGGCCCTGGAACCAGCCGATCACCTTGCCCTCCGAGACGGCCTCGGCGGTGCGGGCGCAGAGCTCGGGCGTCGCCTCGATCCGCTCGACGATGCAACGCTCGGAGGCGAGGCGGTCGGCGTTCCTGTCGAGCATCGCCTCGACGTAGTCGTCCGAAAAATGCGGGCCCCAATTGGCGTGGTCCATGACGAAGGCGCGGACGCCGCCGCGCTTGTGCCACGCGCTGAACGCCGCGCCGATGGCGCCCCCGCCATCGCCGGCCGACGACTGGACGTAGACGCGTTGGAACGGCGTCATCCGCCGCACCTTGCCGTTGGCGACGGAATTCGCCGCGCAGCCGCCGGCCAAAGAGAGGGTCGGCACGCGATGGCGGGCGTGAAGCGCGTTCAGCATGTTGAAGAACGCTTCCTCGTACATGGCCTGCGTGGAGCGGGCAATGTCGCGATGACGGTCGTCGAGCGGCTCGTCGGGCGCGCGGCGGGGGCCGAGCAAGTCCTCCAGCGCCGGCGTGAACAGGTCGGCAAATTCCGGCGATCCGTCGCTCCAGTCGAACGCGATCTTCTCTTTGTGGTGCCGGAAAAACGCCAGGTCGAGTTCGAAGCCGCCGTCGGGCTGAAGCCGCACGATGCGGCGCATGTGGTCGAGGTAGGTCGGCGCGCCATAGGGCGCGAGACCCATCACCTTGTATTCGTCGCCGTAGTGCGGAAAGCCGAGGTGCTGGGTGATCGCCTGGTAAAAGATGCCCAGCGAATGCGGGAAGAGGACGCGCTGGTCGATCGTCAATTCGGCGCCGCGTCCGACGCCCCACGCGGCGCTCGCGAAATCGCCGAACCCGTCGACGGAGGCGACGGCGGAGTCTTCGAACGGCCCCACGTGGAAAGCCGACGACAGATGCGCGAGGTGGTGTTCGACATGGTCGATCGACCCCTTGAAGGCGGCGTCCGGGAACAGCCGCGCCAGGCTTTCCGGGATCCCCTCGCGGGACTTGCGATTGCGCACCCGGTTGAAAACCAGCGCCAGGCTCGGCCGCTCGCCGACGAGGTAGCGCAGCTTGCTCGACAGGTTGGCGCGGCTGTCCTGGTTGACGGCGATGCAGTCCACGGCGTCGAGCGTCAATCCCGCCTCGGCGAGGCAATAGCGGATCGCTTCGCTGGGAAATCCCGCCCAGTGCTTGATGCGCCGAAAGCGCTCCTCTTCCGCCGCCGCAACGAGAACGCCGTCGCGTACGAGACACGCCGACGCGTCGCCATGGAAAGCGTTGAGGCCAACGATGATCAAATGCGGCATCCTTTTAACGGCGGATCGTCTTCAAACGAGCGCTTGTCTCTGTCTTGCACAAGCCGTTCCGCGCGAGCCAAGCGAATTTCGTTCCGATAGCAGCGGCGAGGATGCTTTGACAGGAAAAGCTTGACGCTCCTGCGACGGGGTCCCTTCAGCCAAATCGCTTGACGTGCCAGGCCCAGGCGTCGGACAGGATCGTCGGCAGGTCGGAGCGAACCGGCGCCCAACCGAGCAGCGTTCGCGCCTTATCGGCGGAGGCGACCAGTTGCGCCGGATCGCCGGGGCGGCGCGGCGAAGCCAAGGCGCGGATGGGACGGCCCGTGACGCGCGCCGCGGTTTCGATCAATGCGGCCACCGAGACGCCGGCGCCGGTTCCCAGATTGATCGCCTCGCTCGGGCCGCCGTCGAGCAAGTGTCCCAGCGCCGCGACATGCGCCGAAGCCAGATCGCCGACATGGATGTAGTCGCGGATCGCGGTCCCGTCCGGCGTCGGATAATCGGTTCCGTAAATCGAGACGGAGTCGCGGCGTCCCATGGCCGTATCGAGCACAAGCGGAATGATGTGCGGCTCCGGGTTGTGGTCTTCGCCGATCTCGCCGCCGGGGTCGGCGCCGGCCGCGTTGAAGTAGCGCAGCCGGATCGAGCGCAAGCCGTAAGCCGCCTCGAAATCCTGCATCATCCGCTCGCAGACGAGCTTGGTGTAGCCGTAGGGGTTGATCGGATCGGGAACGGTCGTTTCCCGGATCGGCAGTTCGGCCGGCGTGCCGTAAACGGCGCAGCTCGACGAGAACACCAGGCGGGACATGCCGGCGCGGGCCATGGCGTCGAGCAGCGTGCGCGTGCCGTTGACGTTGACGTCGTAATAGAGGCCGGGCTGCTGCACCGACTCGCCGACATAGGCCAGCGCGGCGAAATGCATGACCGCGTCGAAGCGGATTCGACCGAGCGTCGATTCGAGCAGCGCCGCGTCGCGGATGTCGCCTTCGATCAGGTCGCCCCAGCGGACGAACTCCCGATGGCCGTACAGCAGGCTGTCGAGCGCCACGCAGTCGTGTCCGGCCCGCGCGGCCGCCATGGCGCAATGGCTGCCGACATAGCCGGCGCCGCCGACGATCAGAATTCGAGCCATCGGTCGCTTCGCCCCAGGCCGCGTCGCGGCTGGCGGCCGGCGCGGAACCCAATCCCGGCGAACCATAGGGGGACCGGGCGGCGAGTAAACCGCCGGCTCCAAAAAAAATATCAGGAAAGTTATCCCGACTCGCCGAAATGGGTTTATAATCCTCAAAATCAAATCGAGGAGCAGCCCGTGACCGACCAGACGCCGAACCTGCGTCTCCCCTATATCAGCGCCGCGCAGGCGCAGAAGCACGTAACGCACAACGCCGCGATCAGCGCCCTCGACGCGCTGGTCCAGCTCAGCGTCGTCAGCCGCGCCGTCGCCGACCCGCCGGCCGATCCGGCGGCGGGCGCACGCTACATCGTCGCCGCCGGCGCGACGGGCGCCTGGGCGGCCCAGGCGGATCGGGTCGCCGCCTGGCAAGACGGCGCCTGGATCTTTTACGCCGCCGCCGAGGGCTGGCTCGCGTGGGTCGAGGACGAAGACCGGCTCTGCGCTTACGACGGCGCGCATTGGAGCCCCGCCGGCGGCGCGGCCTCGCTCAATCCGGCGACGCTCGTCGGCGTCAACGCGCTCGCCGACACAACCAACCGCCTCGCGGTGAATTCGCCGTCCTCGCTGTTCTACAGCGACGGCGGCGGCCATCGCCACATCATCGACAAGGCCGGAATCGCCGATACGGCGAGCGTGCTCTACCAGGTCGGCTATTCAGGCCGCGCCGAGATGGGCCTCACCGGCGACAACAACCTTCACTTCAAGGTCAGCGCCGACGGGACCGCATGGTCGGACGCGCTGGTGCTGAACGCGGCGACGGGAACGCCGCGGATTCCCGCTTTCGCCGTCGGGGCGCTTCCCTCGGCGGGGGCGGCGGGCGCCGGCGCAATCGTCTTTGCGAGCAACGAAACGGGAGGCCCCACCCTCGCCTATTCCGACGGCGTCAACTGGCGGCGCTGCACCGACGCCGCGGTCGTCGCGGCCGCGATCGTCAGCGCGGCGCCGTTCATCCTGTTCGCCGGCGAAAGCAACGCGGTCGGCAACGCGCTCAACACGAGCGCCGACGCGTTCGAACTCGCCGCCGATCCGGCGATCAAGATCTTCAACAACTCGACGCTCGCGATGGAGAGCCTCGCGATCGGCGTCAACAACGGGCTCGGCCAGGGGCTCGACAATACAGTGCACGGCTGGGAGCTCGGCCTCGAGGACCAGGAGGCGGCGAACCGCTACGGCGTCGCGACGCTCTACCTCGTCAAGTCGGCGCAGGCCGGCACGCTGATCGGCCAATGGGCCAGCGGCGGCGGCCCGACGACGCTCTACAACCAGCTTGTCGCGCGCGTCAGCGACGCGCTGTCGCTCGTCAACGCCGGCGGCGCCTATCCCACGCCCGTCGTGTGGTACTCGCAGGGGATCAACGACGCCATCGCCGCCACGCCGACCGATGTCGCGACCTGGAAGGCGGCGACGCTCGACCTCTTCGCGCGGTTCCGCGGGCTGCTCGGGGCCGGAACCAAGATCGTCTTCCCCTACCTGCCGACGACCTCGCTCGACGGCGCGCACGCCGGCGCGACGGCGGTCGCGGCGAGCTACAACGCGGCGATCGATCAGATGGCGGCCGCCGATCCGCTCATCATTCCGGTCGCACATCCGACGCCACGATGCGCGACAGCCTGCATTGGGATTATGCCGGCATGAAGCTGATCGCCGAGCGGATGACCGACGCGATCATGCCGAACGCCGCGGCCGCCGCGCCGACCGCCTCGCTGGCGGCGGGCTCCTACAACGGGACGCAAGCGGTCGCGCTCTCGGGGCCGGCCGGCGCGACGCTCTTCTACACGCTCGACGGCTCGACGCCGACGACCGGCGCGCTGAAGTATACGGGCGCGCTGGCGATCGCCACGACGACGACGGTGAAAGCCATCGCGATCAAGCCCGGCTACAAGCAGAGCCCGATCTTCTCCGCGACCTACAACATCTCCAACGCGCTGACCTGGGACGCGGCGAAGAAGTCGGCGAACGTCACGCTCTCCAACGGCGCTCTCGACGCCGTCAGCGTCGGCGGCGCGGCCTTCAACGCCGCGCTCGGGACCAACGGCTACAGCGCGGGCAAGCGCTATTACGAGATGCAGGTGGTGAGTTTCGATACTGGCACGTCAAATTATTTCGCGTTCGGCCTCGCGGCGCTCCAGCCCGGCGGCGCGTATACGACCTATCCCGGCGGCTGGGCCAACAGCGTGGCGCGGCAGGGCAGCGGCACGAACCTCGTCGGCTCCGGCTTCACCGCGGGGGCCAATCCGGGGCTCGCCGGCGTTGCGGCCAACATGGTCATTCAGATCGCCGTCGACCACGACGCCGGCAAGGTGTGGCTCGGCTACAACGGAACCTACTACAACAGCCAGAACCCGGCGGCCGGGACAAACCCGTGGATGACCTTCGCGCCGGGGACGCTGCTCTATCCCGCGGTCGGCCTCTACCAGAACAACCCGACGAACAAGGTGCGGCTGCTGGCGGCCGGCGCGCAGATCTACGGGCCGCCGAGCGGGTTCACGGCGGGTTGAGGCGCCGCTGCGCGCGGCGGCGGCTCTATAAACTATTTAACAGATGAGACTTCTGTGAAGGTGAAACTAAAATCAGGACTTGTCATACTACCGAACTGTGTAAGACTGGTTTCGTAAAAACACGTTTTGTTTCCTTTGTTAAATTGGCCGGAAAAGAATACTTGGTCCCCTGTTGCGAGACTCGATATCGATTGGAAAAGCATCGTTTCACGCGAGATACCGAATTGGTTCAAAGTTGTGATACCTCCAACGGAAGCTGAAAAATCAACACCGGAACTGAATGACGATGGGGAGATGCGGCTTACTGTTCCTCGCCATTTTGAAACTTTCTTATCGAAAAAGCAGAGACCTTCGTCACGATTTGCTCGCATGGGCTCACGCTGAATGTCATTGGGGGCGCTGTCCCATCTTGATTTCCAGTTGTCATGGAAATTTATGAAGGACATCTCTGCTTGAGGAGTAGAGTTGTTTTTCGATATTTCCGACCCGACCACGTTGTAAGCAACAACACCCAGGACGGCTAAGCCGATAAGTATTCTTAGACTGCCGTTCCTTTCCATAATTAGTCCTTTTCGGAATAAGAGCCGTTTGCCGCGCCAGCCTAAGCCAAAATTGCAACCCGGAAAACTTCGATGCTTACCCTCGCCCAATCCCAGCGCGCGGCGCTTTGCTGCGCGCTGGCGACCGGCTTTGGCCTCTATTCGGGCCTGGGAGGGCGCAGCAGGAAATGGCAAAAAGGTAGGGTGAGTCGACCGGGAAGACTTCGGTGAAGCTAAATGCAAAGCGGGGGTGCTTTTGCTTTCCTATGCAAAGAGCGAAGCGGATAATTTCGCATGTTTTCGCTCTAAATTGATCATCAACTTGCGATGGCGACGCCATGACAAAACGCTCGTCATTGCGAGGAGCGCAGCGACGAAGCAAACCAGGGGCGCCGGGCTCAGCGCGGGATTGCTTCGCTCCGCCCGCAACGACGGCGCGTTGCTCCAAGCGGCGCGCCAGAGTCATTCCTGAACAACGCCTAAATCCTTTGTGCGGTGTCTCCGCCCGCGACTTCAACGCCGGATCGCCCATGATCGTTTACGGCTGCCCACGCGGGCAGTCTCAAATCGCGATCCTGGTTTCGATCACGTCGTAGTCGGCCTGCACGCCTCCATCGGCGGTGTCGAGAAGCCCCGCCGCCGCGAGCGCTTGGACGTCCGCATGGACATTGCTGTAGTCGCGCCCCAGCGCCTTCGCCAGCGCCCGCACGCTGGTCGCCTTGTGTCTGCGGACATGATGCAGCAACGCCATCCGCTTTCCCGTCATGACGCGGGCGAGAGCATCCCAGCTCTCGAACGCAAGATGGCGCTCATGGAAGGTCTCGCCACGCTCGGCTCGCCGCCAGGCGTTCACGAATCGACGCGAGGCTTCTTCCTCCATCGCCCCACCGACCGTGATCTTCACATCGCTCATCCGTCACCTCTCAAGGTCCGTACATCGGACCAAAAATCGGCTCTAACACTATGCAGCGCCTCCGTCCGAGCCTGGCGCAGGCGGGTTCGCCTCACGCCACTTCGCTTCGGTCGCCGCAATCCACTCGAGGGGCTGCTCGCCGGCGCCCGGGAAAATCGCTTCCTCGACACGCCCGCAGCGTCGGCAGCGCCGCAGTTCCCAGCCATGGTCCTGGTGTCTGACCTCATCGTCATGGCGGCCCCGGGCGCACGCCGTCTTGGTTCGGCGTTGGAGGTATGCGGCGACGGATCGGATGCTGACCATGGGCTGCTCGCGAATTGCCTGTGACTCTCAGGCAATACGGCGAGGGCCCGACAGGGAGACCGAGTCTCACGGCGATTTGAAAACGCGGCGCACCCGACCCGTGTTCGCCGCCCCGAGACGAGGCTGCGGGCGTCAGACGTCGCTCTCGCCACGCAAACGCCGATCGACGATTTCGAGCGCGATCATGGTTTCCGCGAGGACGCGCTGGAGCACGTAGAGCCAGCCCGGCCAGCCGTCGAGAAGGCATCGCTTGGCGACGAGCGTGTAAAAGAACACCGCGATCGGCGCCGGCCAGCCCATCCGGCGCAGCCGATCGGTCCGGCGAAGTTTTGCGGGCGGCGTCGCCAGAAGATGGTCCGCTTCGAGCCGGGCGTAGCGCTGTTGCGACGCCAGCCAGCGCGCCACCGGCTTGCGATCGTCATGGAGGATCGGATGGGCGAGATCGGCGATCTCGCCGTCGACGACGATCCGGTGCGTGTGGCCGACCTGAACGTAATGCGCGCGGCTCTTGCGGTAGAGGGCGACCACGGGCGGATACAGGCTGCCGCGCAGCGGCTTGCCGAAGATGCAATAGCGAAAGAACGCACGGTACCCGGCGACCCGTTCGACGGGAACAAGCGACCGCAGCTCGTCCGACAGAGCGGCGGAGAGTTCGTAATCGGCGTCGAGCGCCAGCACCCAATCGCCGTGCCCGGCGCAGAGCCCCAGGCCGAAATTCCATTGGGCGTCGTGGGTGTCGAACGCTCTGACGACGAGTTCGGCGCGCGGGGAGCGGGCGACGATCGCCGCCGTCGCGTCGCCGCTGCCGCTGTCGACGACGACGATGCGCTTCGCCCAGGCGACCGCGTCGAGCGTGCGGCCGATGTTGGCTTCCTCGTTGAAGGTGAGGATCAGCACGGTGATCTCGTCGCGGAGACTCACCGGGCGCTCCCGCCCGTTTGCGGCGGACGGTCCGGCCGCGACGACGGGCGCCCCGCGATGTCGGCGTAGACGGCCTGCATAGCGTCGGCGACGGAGTCCCAGGAATATCGCTCGATGGCCGCCACGCGGCCGGCCTCGCCCATGCGCCGGCGCGCCTGCGGGTCGGCGAGCAGCCCCGCGATGGCCTCGCCGAGACCCTGCGGTTCGCCGGACACGACGAGGCCCGCCTGGGCGGCGGCGACCGCTTGCGCCAGGCCGACTTCCGGCGTCACGACGACGGGGACGCCGCAGACCATCGCCTCGAGGATCACGTTGCCGAAGTTCTCCGAGTAGGACGGCAGCGCGAAGGCGGCGGCGCCGCGGATGAGCGCCCATTTCCTCGCGCTCCCCACGGGCCCGACGAAATGCGTGCGGTCGGCGACGCCCGCCTCGCGCGCCAGCGCCTCCAGCCGGGGCTGATAATTCTCGTCGTCGTTGCCGGCGATGACGAGCGCAACGCCCGGCGCGAACGCCATCGCCGGGATCAGCCGGTCGAGCCCCTTCTTCCAATTGATGCGGCCGAGGCTGAGCACGTAGGGCGTCGGAATGTCCGCGTCTTCGCCGGACGGCGCGCCGGCGAGGGGCGGCGCGTCGATGCCGTTGGGAATTAAGTCGACGCGCCGCGTAGGGAGGCGCAGCTTCGCCAGTTCTTCGGCCTCGACGTCTGACGTGAGATGGATCGAACCCGCGCCGGCGAGGTTGCGGCGCTCGAAGAGGCCGATCCAGGCGGTCTTGAGAAGCCGGCTCTTGCGTTGGATCAGGTCGCCGACGAGCATGCCGCGCGGCGACACCACATAAGGAACCTTGGCGCGGCGCGCCTGCATCGCGGCCGCCGCGGTGGGCCAGAGAAACACCGAATGGCAATGCGCGACGTCGAAACTCGCGATTCCCCCGCGCAGCGCCCGACCCATGGCCGGCGAACGATAGAGGCGGCGGCCGGCGCCCGTCGCAAAATACGTGACCTGCACGCCGTCGCGCTCGACCGGAACGCCGAGCGGGACATCGGAGACGCCCGGCCCGTCGACGTTGGTCGTGAACACGTGAACCTCGTGCCCTTTGCGGGCGAGCGCGGCGCAGAGCGCGTGCACCGAATAGATCGGGCCGCCGTAGCGCGTCGCCGGCAGATAGGTCGGGACGACGTGGAGCAGTCTCACGGCGACCCCGCGATCGGCGGCGCCAGGGCGCCCGCGAGCGGGGCGCCGCCCCAGAGACGCCGCCAGTCCTCAGCGCCCGCCGGCGGCGGCCCTTCGTACAGATCCGGCTCCACCGACAGCGGTCGGATGCGCCCATGGATGTGGTCGGGATGGCGGATGATCGCCGCCTCCGAGAGGAACCCGGCCCATTCGCTGAAGGTGCTGCCGGCCGACGCGACGATCACGCGCGCCCGCGACATCGACAGAAGGTCGAGCACGTCGTTGGGCGCGCGCGAGCGGGCGACATGGGGCAGCGCGAGCAGCGAGGCGAGTTCCGCGTCCGACCCGTCGGAGAACAAGGTGACCGGCGCCTCGAAGCCGGCCGCCGCGCGCAGTTGCGCGATGACGCCGGCGAACCAGTCGGTCGGCGTTCGGACGCCGCCGACGCGGGCGAAATCCTCGTGCGATTGCAGGCGGCGGAAGTCCCCCATGCGCACGTGCAGGGCGATCTCCGGCCTGGCGAGCGCATCGAGCGCGCGGCGCTGCTCGGCGCGGACCGCCGCGAACAGGCGCTCGCGCAGAAAGGCGCGATGGTCGCGAAGGTCGCCGAAATAGTCGCGCCAGGGGGGCACTTGCCGGAAGACGGCGAGACGGTCCGGAGCCGCCTCGGCGAGCCGCGCGCAGGCGGGCTCCCAATCGACGCGCCCGCGCAGGCGGCCGATCGCGAGCGCGCTCAGCGCGCGGCCCGAGGAGCGCTCGAAAAACCGCGCATAGAGACGCAAGCTGCGTTGACCGCGCAACAGCGGGCCGATCTGCGGATAGCTCCAGCCGATCGTATAGGCGGGGCGGCCGTTCAACCGGCCGAACGCTTGCGCCTTGGCCCAGACGAACAGCTTGTTGGCGAGACCCGCGTTGGGCAAAATCGCGATGACGGGCGCAACCAAGCCAAACGGTCTCCGTTTTCCACAAGCCGGCGATCGAACGCCCGTCGTTACGCGGGCGCAGGCCGCATCTCTCGATGGAGGACGCGCTTGCGGAACGGCAGCGCCGGCGCCGCGATCCAGGCGCAGAGATCGAACCAATATTCCGTATCGACGCCGTCGCCGATCATGAAGCTTCGCTCAAACGAGAGGTGTTCCCTCTCCTGTAAAACAAAACCGGGTCGCGCGCCACGCCATCCTTCGCCTCGGTCTCTCCGGAGGGTTTTTCGGTAAAGACCGGCGCAACCAAAGTAACCGGTCTTCCTGCGGTCTGAGCTAACGTGCCGCGCATGTCGATTGGCGGGGCGGACGCGCTGGCCTATAAACCCGTCGCCCCCGTTTCGGAACAAGCCATGACCGACGACCCCTCGAACGTTGCCGGAAAGATTCTCGTCGGCAAAGGCGAGCGCTACGAATATCTGACGCTCGCGTTCGGCAACCGTCATGGTCTCGTCACCGGCGCGACGGGAACCGGCAAGACGGTGACGTTGCAGAAGCTCGCCGAAGGGTTTTCCGACGCCGGAACGGCGGTCTTCGCCGCCGATGTCAAAGGCGACCTCTCGGGCGTCGCGATGCCCGGCGATGCGAAGCCGCCGTTCGTCAAGCGCGCGCAGGAGATCGGCGTCGCCTATACGCCCGACCGATTCCCGATCGTGTTCTGGGACCTGTTCGGCGAGCAAGGCCACCCGATCCGCGCGACGCTCGCCGAAATGGGGCCGCTGCTCGTCGCGCGCCTGCTGGAATTGAACGACATCCAGGCCGGCGTGCTGAACGTCGCCTTCCGCGTCGCCGACGAAGAAGGCCTCTTGCTGCTCGACCTGAAGGACTTGCGCTCGCTGCTGCAATATCTCTCCGACAACGCCGCGAAATACACGACGACCTACGGCAACGTCGCGCCGGCGACGATCGGCGCCATCCAGCGGCAGTTGCTCGTGCTCGAAAACCAGGGCGCGGCGCATTTCTTCGGTGAGCCCGCGCTCGACATCGCCGACTTCCTGCGCACCGACCGCGACGGCCGCGGCGTCATCAACGTGCTCGCCGCCGACAAGCTCATGCGCAGCCCTAAGCTCTACGCGACCTTCCTGCTCTGGATGCTGTCGGAGATGTTCGAGACGCTGCCGGAAGTCGGCGATCCCGACAAGCCGAAGCTGGTGTTCTTCTTCGACGAAGCGCATCTGCTGTTCGACAACGCGCCGAAGAGCCTGATGACGGCGATCGAGCAGGTGGTGCGGCTCATCCGCTCGAAGGGGGTCGGCGTCTATTTCGTGACGCAGAACCCCATCGACGTCCCCGATATCGTGCTCGGCCAGCTCGGCAACCGGGCGCAGCATGCGCTGCGCGCATTCACGTCGCGCGACCAGAAGGCGGTGCAGGCGGCGGCCGCCACCTTCCGGCAAAACCCGGCGTTCGACACGGCGGCGGTAATTACGCAACTCGGCGTCGGCGAGGCGCTCGTCTCGATGCTGGAAGGCGGCGGAACGCCGTCGATGGTCGCGCGCGCGCTGATCGCGCCGCCGGCCTCGCGCGTCGGCCCGATCACGCCGGCCGAGCGCAGCGGCGTCATCGACGCCAGCCCGCTCAAGGGCAAATACGACACGCCGATCGACCGCGAGTCGGCCTTCGAGGTTCTGAAAGCGCGCGCGGAGGGCCGCATGCCGCCGCCGCAGCCGGGCCAGGGACCGGCGCAGGCGAACGCCGCGGGCGGCGGCGGCCTGATGGGAACGATCGGCGGCGCGCTGGGCGGCCTGTTCGCGTCGCCGGCCGGCGGCCGCGGTCGCCAGCGCATGTCGACCGGCGAGATGATCGTACGCTCGGCCGCGCAGTCCGCCGCGCGCTCGGTCGGCACGCAGATCGCGCGCGCCGTGCTGCGCGGCATCCTCGGCGGCATGTCCCGCAACTGACGCGCGCCTGTCATGCGGCCGTCATGAGGGGTCGTCCATAAAGCCCCGGTTGTTCCACATCGAAGGGGCGAAGTATGACATCCGTTGCGTCCGCAGGCGCGCCGAACGAGGCGCCGCGCATCTCGCCGAATCTCGATCATGCGATCGACCTGCGGTCGATCCTCATCTTTCTCGCGGTTCTCGCCGGCGGTCTGTTCTTCACCGCCTACAGCATCTGGAGCGACGTCGACGCCGCCGGCGCGCCCGCGACCTCCTGGTTGCCCTACATCCTGCTCGGCGTCGCGCTGCTGATCGCGCTCGGTTTCGAGTTCGTCAACGGCTTCCACGATACGGCTAACGCCGTCGCCACCGTCATCTACACGCGCTCGCTGCCGGCGCCGATCGCCGTCGTCTGGTCGGGGCTGTTCAACTTCCTCGGCGTGCTGACGTCGAGCGGCGCGGTCGCCTTCGGCATCCTGTCGCTGCTGCCGGTCGAACTCATCCTGCAGGTCGGCTCGAGCGCCGGCTTCGCGATGGTCTTCGCGCTGCTCATCGCCGCGATCCTCTGGAACCTCGGCACCTGGTGGCTCGGCCTGCCGGCGTCGAGTTCGCATACGATGATCGGCTCGATCATGGGCGTCGGCGTCATGAACGCCATGCTGCGCGGCCGCGACGGGACGTCGGGCGTCGACTGGGCGCAGGCGACCTCGGTCGGCGAGGCGCTGCTGCTCTCGCCGATCGTCGGCTTCATCGGCTCGGCGCTCCTGCTCCTGCTCATGAAATTCCTGGTGCGCAAGCGCGAACTTTATGTCGCGCCGAAGGGCGACAACCCGCCGCCGACCTGGATTCGCGGCCTGCTCGTGCTCACCTGCACCGGCGTGTCGTTCTTCCACGGGTCGAACGACGGCCAGAAGGGCATGGGGCTCATCATGCTCATCCTGATCGGCACCGTGCCCACGACCTACGCGTTGAACCGCGCGATGCCGCAGAGCGACGTCACGGCCTTCGTGCAGAGTTCGGACGCCGCGGCGCAGATCGTCCAGTCGAAGGTCGCGGGCTACCAGGAGATCGGGACGCCGGACCCGCGGGCGGCCATCACCGGCTTTGTCCGCGACCGCAAGACCTTCACCGACGGGACCTATCTGTCGCTCGCCCGGCTGATGCAGAGCATCAGCGGCGAGGTGAAGCAGGACGGGAGCTACGCCCACGTTCCCGCCAACGTCGTCAACAACACCCGCAACGACATGTATCTCGTCTCCGAAGCGCTGCGCAACCTGCCCAAGGTGCAGGACAACCAGCTCTCGCCCGACGAGGCGGCGACGCTCGTGAAATACAAGAAGGGCCTCGACGCCTCGACGAAGTTCATCCCGACCTGGGTGAAGATCGCCGTCGCCGTGGCGCTCGGCCTCGGCACGATGATCGGCTGGCGGCGCATCGTCGTCACCGTCGGCGAGAAGATCGGCAAGGATCACCTGACCTACGGCCAGGGCGCCGCGGCCGAGATCGTCGCCATGGGCACGATCTTCGCTGCGGACAACTTCGGCCTGCCGGTCTCGACGACGCACGTGCTGTCGTCGGGCGTCGCCGGGACCATGGCGGCGAACGGCTCGGGCGTGCAATGGGGCACGCTGCGCTCCATCGCGCTCGCCTGGGTGCTGACGCTGCCGGCGGCGGCGCTCCTGTCCGCGTGTCTCTACGCGGCGTTCCACGCGATCTTCTGAACGGTGAAATCCTAGACGCCGGCGCGCCCGCGGGCGCGTCGACGTCCGGTCCAGAAAAGCGTCATGAGGCCGATGAGGGCGGACCCGGCGGCGAGGCCCGCGGCGATCCACGTGCCGTTCTCGATGTCGCTGAAGAACAGGTTCTTCGTGTTCATGCCGAAGAAGCCGGTGACGAGCGTCGGCGGGATCAGCAGCGTGCCGAGCACCGTCAGCGCGTAGAGCTGGCGGTTGATGTCGGCGGCGAGCTTCGCCGCGACCTCATCGTGAAGCAGGCGCGCCCGCTCCATGTGCGAGCGAAGCTCGTGATGCGGGCCGTCGAGCTTTTGCAGAAGACGGGCGATCGTCGCATGCGCCCCGCCGCCATACGCGGCGTCGTCAATCCGAGCGAGCAAGTTGTGTTGCGCCGTGAGGCGTCGCTGCAGTCGAAGCGCATCGCGGTGGACGAGGCCGAGCCGACGACCGTCATCGCGTGAAAAGGCGCCGAGCACATCGTCTTCGATGTCGTAAATCGCCGCGCCGATCCGGTCGACCGCCGACGCCATCGCGCCGACGATCGCGCCGCCGAGCGCCTCGAACAATTCGAGCGGCGTGGCGATGGATCGTCCGTTTTCGATTGCGCGGCGCATCAGTTCAGCCGCCTGCACGGGATGACGGCGCGCGGTGATGACGAAGCGTTCTCCGACCACGACGCGCAGCCAGGCGAATGTCGCGTCCTCGCCATCGAACGTACGGCCGAAATCGACGAAGACGCCCCATAATGCGGCGCCGGCGAGCGAGAGCCGCTGATGATCGTCCGCATCGAGCAGCATCTCGCGCGCGTCGTCGGGAACCGCGGCCACGCGGCCAATCCACTGCCGGCAGCGCTGATCGGCAAGATTGATGTGAAGCCACACGAAGCCGCCCGGCGTTTCGTGCAGCGTTTCCGGCGACGGCGCGGGAACCGCGGCGCCGTGGCCTTCGCCGTCGAACCGATAGACCCACGCGAAGGGCGAACTCTCGGCGGCCAGGTGAGCGGGCGGTGCTTTGGTCACGCGGCGATCTCGGCTCCAGGGCGTGGTAGCTCCGCCGCATGACGCTTTTGCAACGATCGCCAGGCGCGATTTGAGGCGCGCAGCCGGCGCGGTAAGCTAAGTCGCTTTTCGGGAGACCGCCATGCCAACGATCGATTCGGTCCTCACGCGCATCGACGCCAACCAGCCGGCCGCGCTGGCGCGCCTGTTCGAGCTGCTCGCGATCCCGTCCGTTTCGACGGACCCCGCCTTCAAGAGCGCGTGCGCCAAGGCGGCGCAATGGCTCGTCGACGAACTCGCGAGCCTCGGCTTCGAGGCGTCGCTGCGCGAGACCGCTGGCCATCCGATGGTGTTGGCGCACCGGAAAGCCGCGGAGGCGGCCGCGCCGCACGTGCTGTTCTACGGCCATTACGACGTGCAGCCGGCCGATCCGCTCGATCTCTGGGAGACCGAGCCGTTCGCGCCGCGCCTCGCCGAGGCGCCGGACGGCAAGCGCATCGTCGCGCGCGGCGCCGCCGACGACAAAGGCCAGTTGATGACCTTCGTCGAGGCCTGCCGGGCCTATACGGAGACGGGCGGCCTGCCCTGCCACGTGACGATCCTATTCGAAGGCGAAGAGGAGACCGGCTCGCCGTCGCTGCCGGCGTTCCTCGCCGCCAACGAGCGGGATCTGCGCGCCGACCTCATGCTCGTCTGCGACACCAACATGTGGGATCGCGGCACGCCGATGATCACCGCGATGCTGCGCGGCCTGGCGCTCGAGGAAATCGTGGTGCGCGGCGCCTCGCGCGATCTGCATTCGGGCCTGTTCGGCGGCGCGGCGGTCAACCCGATCCATGTGATCGCCCGCATCATCGCCGATCTGCATGACGCGCACGGCCGCGTCAGCCTGCCGGGCTTCTACGACGGCGTCGCCGACCTGCCGGAGGACATCGCCGAGCAATGGCGGCGCATCCCGTTCAAGACGGCGGATTTCCTCGGCGCCGTCGGCCTGTCGCGGCCCGCCGGAGAGGCCGACCGCAGCGTGCTCGAACTGCTCTGGGCGCGGCCGGCCTGCGACGTGAACGGCATCGTCGGCGGCTATACGGCGACCGGCTCGAAGACCGTCCTGCCCGCGCAGGCGAGCGCCAAGGTCTCCTTCCGTCTCGTCGGGCGGCAGGATCCGGAGGCGGTGCTGGAGTCCTTCCGCGCGTTCGTGCGCGCGCGGCTGCCGGAGGACTGCAAGGTCGACTTCATCCGGCACGGCGCGTCGCCGGCGCTGCAACTCCCGTTCGCCTCGGAGATGCTGAGCCGAGCGCGCCGCGCGCTCGCGCAGGAATGGGGGCGCGAGCCGATCGTCGGCGGCTCGGGCGGCTCGATCCCGATCGTCGGCGACGTCAAGCGCGATCTCGGGATGGACGCGCTGATGATCGGCTTCGGGCTCGACGACGACCGTATCCATTCGCCGAACGAGAAGTACGAACTGTCCTCGTTCCACAAGGGCGCGCGCTCCTGGGCGCGCGTGCTCGACGCGCTGGCGCGGTGAGCGCAGGCGACAGCCTCTGTGGCGCATCCAAATCGCGGATGGCGTGAATCCACGCCGTGCGTTGGGCTTTCGGAGCGCGGAGGCCCATCTCCGTGTCGTTGACGCGGCGATGTTCGCCCCGCCCCACGACTTCAGGAGATGAATATGACCAAGATCCTCGCTTCCGTCCTTCTCGTCGGCGCGCTGTTCGCCGGCTCCGCCGGAGCCGCCTTTGCGGCGTCCCACCCTTACGCCGGCCAGGGCGTCAGCCAGTCTGACGAATACATCAACGTCTGGTCGCAGCGGAACCGGGACGAGACGCGCTAAGCGCCGTCTCCCGCTCAAGCGATCTCGTCACCGTGAAATGGCGGGGCTCAGGCCCCGCCATTTCTGTTTGCGCTAACGTCGCAGCGTCGCCCCGGTTTTGCCGACGACCTCGGCCACGATGCGCGCGGCGACCGCTTCGATCTCGGCGTCGGTCATCGTCTTGTCCCGCGGCTGCAGCGTCACCGTGACGCCAACGGACTTCTTGTCCGCGTCGATTCCGGATCCCTCGTAGACATCGAACACGTCGGCGTCGGCGACCAGCGCCCTGTCGGCGCCGCGCGCGGCGCGCAGGATGTCCGCGGCCCTGACCGCGCGCGGGACGACGAAGGCGAAGTCGCGTTCGACCGGCGTCAAATCCGGCAGATCGAGCCTGCCCTTGGTTTTCGTCGGCCGCGCCTTGGGCGCAGGAATGTCGTCGAGAACGAGTTCGAAGGCGACGATCGGGCCGTCCGCATCGAGCTGTTCGAGCGCGCGCGGGTGCAGTTCGCCGAAATGGCCGATCACGCCCTTGGGGCCGAACTGCAGCGTTCCCGAGCGGCCCGGATGGAACCAGGCGGGCGCGCCGGCGGCGAGCTGGAGGCCGGCGGTCTGCACGCCGAGGCTCGCGAGCAGCGCCAGCGCGTCGGCCTTCGCATCGTAGGCTTCGACCGGGCCGGCCTTGCCCGTCCAATGGCGGCCGGCCCCCTGCGGCCGCGCGGTCGCGCGGCGGATCGCGGCGGCGGCGATGCGCTGATCCCTTTCGCCGGCGCCCTTGAAAATCTGCCCGACCTCGAACAGCGCCACGTCGTCATGGCCGCGATTGGCGTTGCGCTGCGCGGCGGCGACGAGGCCCGGCAGCAGCGACGGCCGCATGTCCGACAGATCGGCGGCGATCGGATTGGCGAGCGACAGCGGCGGCGCGCCGCCGCCGAACAGGACCGCCCGCTCGCGCGAGATGAACGACCAGGCGACCGCCTCGACAAGACCGCGCGCGGCGAGCGCCCGGCGCGCGGCTCGAACGCGCTTCTGCAGGAGCGTGAGAATCGGCCCGGCGATCGCCGCGCCCTCGCGCGGCATCGGCGTCGCCGCCACGCGGTCGAGCCCGGCGATGCGCACGATCTCCTCGACGAGGTCGGCTTTGCCCTCGACATCCGGCCGCCACGAGGGCCGCTGGACGAGCACGCGATCGGCGTTGCCGTCGCGCCGCGCGAGCGAGAAGCCGAGACGCTCGAGAACGCCCGCCATCTCGTCGGGATCGAGCGCGAGGCCGGAGAGCCGTTCGACTTCGCTCCAGGGAAAGTCGATCGCGCCCTCGACGGAGGGAATCTCGCCGGCGAGGACGGTTTCGGAGGGCTCGCCGCCGCAGAACTCCACGACGAAACGCGTGGCGAGGTCGAGGCCGGGAAGGCAGAAGGCCGGGTCGACGCCGCGTTCGAAGCGGTAGCGCGCGTCGGTGACGATCCCGAGGTCGCGGCCCGTGCGCGCGATCGACAGCGGATCCCACAGCGCGCTCTCGATGAGCACGTCCGTCGTCGCCTCGTCGCAGCCCGACTGTTCGCCGCCCATCACACCCGCGATCGATTCGACGCCGGCCCCGTCTCGGATGACGATCATGTCGGGGCTCAGCGAATAGGTCTTGCCGTCGAGCGCCAGAACCTGCTCGCCCGCCTTGGCGCGGCCGACGACGAGATCGCCCTTCACCTTGCGCGCGTCGAAGACATGCAGCGGCCGCGCGCGGTCGAAGGTCAGGTAATTCGTGATGTCGACGAGCGCGTTGATCGGCCGCAATCCGATCGCCGCGAGCCGCTTGCGCATCCAGTCCGGCGACGCGCCGTTTTTGACGCCGCGCACGAGGCGCAACGCGAACGCCGGCGCGAGATGACTATCGTCGGGGGCGAGATCGAGCGTGACGCCGACGGGGCAGGGATAGCCGCCTTCGACGGGCGCGATCGGATGCTGTTTCAGCTTGCCGAGTCCGGCGGCCGCGAGATCGCGCGCGACGCCTTCGACGCCGGCGGCGTCCGGCCGGTTCGGCGTGAGGTTGATGTCGATGACGGGATCGCCGAGGCCGGCGTAGTCGATATAGCGCTGGCCGACCGGCGCGTCGGCGGCCAAGTCGATAATGCCCTCATGATCGTCCGAGAGGCCGAGTTCGAAGCCCGAGCACAGCATGCCGTTCGACTCGACGCCGCGGATGACGCCTTTGGTCAGCGTGATCTTCTTGGCGGGGATGTAGGTCCCGACCGGGGAGAAGACGCAGATCATGCCGGCGCGCGCATTGGGCGCGCCGCAAACGACCTGCGCCGGCGCGCCGCGCCCCGTCTCGACCAGGCAGACGCGCAGGCGGTCGGCGTTGGGGTGCGGCTTCGCCTCGATCACGCGCGCGACGATGAAATCCTTCAGAGCGTCGGCGGCATCGTCGACGCGCTCGACTTCGAGGCCGATGCGGGTCAGCGTCTCGACGATCTCGCCGAGCGAGGCCGTCGTGTCGAGGTGGTCTTTAAGCCAGGAGAGCGTAAGTTTCATGGATTGTCCGCGCGCCGTTGCACTAGCGCTTCTTGCCGATAAGATTGGCCGCCAAAACGCGTTTCCTTGTTTGCGTTGTCCGAAGGGATTTTACGGTATCCACCGCGCGTTTGGCTCGTTCGACAAATTCGAGCGTTTCTTTGCGCCCGTAGGCGAATGGCTCGGGGTTATAGTCGGCTTTATGCCGCGCTTCCTGAAGCAGGACGAATATTCGGCCAAGTTCCGCGACGTCTGATCCAAACAATTGGCCGTCTCGATCTGCGTCAAAAACGCGCCGCGCCGTACCGTGGTCGAGCGCCCGATAAATCGGCGTGAATGCATCCCAAGGCTGTCTCCATCCGATCAACGCGTCGGCGCAGAGGAACGCAAGCGCATGGAAGACGGCATAGTACGCCGTCGAAACGGATCGACGCAGACTGGTTTGTTTTGGGCGCCCTTCCTCTCGGTTCGCCAGTTCTTCGGCAAGAATGAGCAGATCATCGTGCATTTTAGGACGCTTCGCGACGCCAGTCGTCTTCAGAGCGTTCGTCGTCCGGATGACTTAGTTGCAGGTAAGGAAAACGTCGCTCGCCGCGTTCCAGCAACATTTGGCTTATGTCGGTCAAAACGGCGCTGAAGTCGGCTCCTCGCACGAGGGGGGACCGCGGTTTCAAGACCGCAGTAATGAATAGCGCGGGTAAGTCGTCGTGATCCAGCGCGGCGATCACTTCGACCCGGTCATAGCCACGATCAGCAAGCATGCGACGCAAAATCCCGTCGCTCGCCGTTCGAACCTCTTCCTCGGTCATCGCCGCCTCCCGCGCACGTCGCCCATCTCACCCGCTCAATCCCCCCGCCAATGTCGGGAAATCGAGCGGCCGAAACCCGTAATGCGACAGCCAGCGCACGTCGGCCTCGAAGAACGGCCGCAGGTCGGGCATCCCGTATTTCAGCATGGCGATGCGGTCGACGCCCATGCCCCAGGCGAAGCCCTGCGCCGCGTCGGGATCAAGCCCGCAATTGCGCAGCACGCTCGGGTGCACCATGCCGCAGCCCAAGATCTCCAGCCAGTCCTCGCCTTCGCCGAAGCGGATCTCGCCGCCCTGGCGCGAGCACTGGATGTCGACTTCCATCGACGGCTCGGTGAACGGGAAATACGACGGGCGAAAGCGCATCGTCACGCGCGGCACCTCGAAGAACGCCTTGCAGAACTCTTCCAGCACCCACTTCAGGTGGCCGAGATGCGCCCTGTCGTCGATGACGAGGCCTTCGACCTGGTGGAACATCGGCGTGTGCGTCTGGTCGCTGTCGCGGCGATAGGTGCGGCCGGGGCAGATGACGCGGATCGGCGGCGGCTTCGCCAGCATCGTGCGTACCTGCACGGGGCTGGTGTGGGTGCGCAGCACCTTGCGCGTCCCATCCGCGTCCGGCGCGAAGAAGAACGTGTCGTGCATCTCGCGGGCGGGGTGGCCGGGCGGGAAGTTGAGCTTGGTGAAATTGTAGTCGTCGGTCTCGATGTCCGGTCCCTCGGCGATCGAGAAGCCGAGATCGGCGAAGATGGCGGTGAGTTCGTCCATCACCTGCGAGATCGGGTGGATGCGCCCGGTCTCGATCGGCGAGGGCCGGGTCGGCAGCGTGACGTCGATCGTCTCGCGGGCGAGCCGAGCCTCGAGCGCCGCCTCGCGCAGTCTCGCGCGGCGGTCGGCGAGCGCGCCCGTCACCTCGTCCTTCACGGCGTTGATCGCGGAGCCGGCGCTTTTGCGCTCGTCGGGAGACATCTTGCCGAGCGTCGCGAGCAGCGCCGAGACGGAGCCTTTCTTGCCGAACGCGGCGACGCGCACGGATTCGAGCGCGGCTTCGTCGCCGGCGGCGGCGATGGCGGCGAGCGTTTCGGATTGCAGGCTGGCGAGGTCGGTCATGGGCGCTTGGAACTGGGCGCGCGTCGCGCGCAGAGACGTCGCGCGGCTTCTGCCACGCGGCGGCCCGCCTTGTCGAGGATAGCGCCGGCGCTAGCGTTCTGAGCGGTCCGGCAGGTAGCGGGCGATCTCCTCGGCGAGGTTGAGGATCGGCATGCTCTGCAGCGCGATGTGGCCGGGCCCCGTCAGGCTCGCCAGGAACAGGCCCTCGCCGCCGAACAGGATGTTGCGGAAGCCGCGGATGCGCTGGATGTCGAAGGCGACGCCGGGGTCTATGACGCCCACGTGGCCGGCGTGGACAAGCAGCCTTTCGCCCGGCGCGAGGTCGCGCTCGACGACCTCGCCCGAAAGGTCGAGGAAGACCATGCCCGGCCCCGTGACCTTCTGCAGGATGAAGCCTTCGCCGCCGAAAAACCCGGCGCCGAGCTGCTGCTGCCAGGCGATCTCCAGCGCCACCGCCTTTTCCGCGCAGAGGAACGTCTCCTTGCGGCAGATCAGCGATTGGCCCGGCGCCAGCTCGACCGGCATGATCGCGCCGGGAAAGCGCGGCGCAAAGGCGACGTGGCCGGGACCCGTCGCGGTGAAGTCGGTGATGAAGAAACCGCCGCCGCCGAAACTCCGCCTCAAGCCGGCGAGAAGGCCGCCGCCGGTGTGCGTGTTCATGTCGATCGCGTCGTTCATCCAGCACATGCAGTTGGTCTGGCTGTAGACGGTCTCGCCCGGCGCGAGATCGATCGCGACCGTCTGCATGATCGAGCCGGAAATTTCGTAACGCATGGATCAGCCCTCCGCCGGCGCGCAGGCTAACCGCGAATCGGCGTTGCGCGAAGCAGGCGGCCGGCGAATTGACCTGGATCAGACAGATATGAGCGGCTTGCGAGATTGATGGGGGTCTCCGAGGTTCGGGTTGCTGAAGCTCGAATCGACAGGAGACCCCCATGCAGGTTTTTGGCCTGCCCGGCCATGTTATCCGAAGCGCTCGCGCGGCGTCGCGTCTTCTCGAAGCGAAGACGCCGGATATCGAAGCGCAGAGACGGCGCGACGCCGTCGCTCGATGGCTGCGCGCCTGCGAGAACGGCCTCACCGCCGAACAGGCGGCCAGCGCCGTCGGCGAGGCCTATTCAACTCTGCGTCGGTGACGGAAAGACCCAATTCCCAAAAGCCGGCGACCGCATCGTGTGCGCAAGGCGGTCAACCCGCCGGGCCTGGAGGCCGCGGTCGAGCGGCTGCGCCTCGATCATCCCATGTGGAGCAAGCAGAAGCTGACCCCCATCCTGCGCGACCAGGGCTTCGCCGTCAGCGAGGCCAAGGTCGGACGCATCCTCAGCAAATTGATCCAGCGCGGCGTCGTCGCGCCGGTCCCCGCTCTCATCGGCAAGGTCGCGGCCAAATCAGCCGCTAAGAAGCGCCCGCACGCCAAGCGCAAACCGCCCGAGGTCGTCTTCCAACAGCCCGGCGACGTCGTACAGATCGACACCCTCTCCATCGATCTCGGCATCGGCTACGCCGTCAAGCACTTCGACGCCTACGATCCGATCGCCAAATGGACCGTCGCCAAGCCGTTCCGGCGCGCCACCGCCAAAAACGCCGCCAGCTTCCTCGAAAAGGTTCTCGCCGAGATGCCGCATCCCGTCAAAGCCATCCAGATCGACGGCGGCTCCGAGTTCATGGCCGAGTTCGAACAGGCCTGCGCCGAAAGGAAACTGCCGCTCTACGTCCTGCCGCCGCGCTCGCCCAAACTCAACGGAGCCGTCGAACGCTGCAACGGAGTCTGGCGCTACGAGTTCTACGCCTGCGTCGAACTGCCCGACAAGCTCGAAGCCATCGCCAAGCACGTCGACGCCTTCCAGCACCTCTACAACCACCACAGACCACACGGCGCCCTTGCCGGCCTCACGCCAGCCCAGTACCTCCATAAACGCCGAACCGAGGAAACCCCTCCCGCTCATATGTATTGATCCAGGACACGAATTTGACGACCGCCGCGGCGCTCCCTAACGTCAAGCGCCGTATGCGCGCCGAGCGCGCCTCGCGCGCCCACATCAACCCTCGATGGTTCTCATGCCCGCCGCCCCTCCGGCGCAACAGCCCTTGTCCTTCGAAGCCGCGGCTGCGCAATCGGCCGCGTGGCCGTTCGAGGAGGCGAAGAAGCTTACCGCGCGGATCGCCAGGACCGGCGCCAAGGAGGTTCTGTTCGAGACCGGTTACGGCCCGTCGGGACTGCCGCATATCGGCACCTTCGGCGAGGTCGCCCGCACCGGCATGGTGCGCCATGCTTTCGAGGTTCTGACCGGCGGGACGATCCGGACGCGGCTCCTCGCCTTTTCCGACGACATGGACGGCCTGCGTAAAATCCCCGACAACGTGCCGAACAAGGCGATGCTCGCCCAGCATCTCGGCAAGCCGCTGACGCGCGTCCCAGACCCCTTCGGCAGGTTCGAGAGCTTTGCGCATCACAACAACGCCATGCTGCGCGCTTTTCTCGACCGGTTCGGCTTCCAGTACGAGTTCGCCTCCGCGACCGACTATTACGTCTCGGGCCGTTTCGACGCGACGCTGCGCCTCATGCTCGAGCGCATTGAGGCGGTGCAGGCGATCATGCTGCCGTCGCTGCGCGAGGAGCGCGCAGCGACCTATTCGCCGTTCCTGCCAATCCATCCGCGCACGGGCGTCGTGATGCAGGTCCCGCTCGACGGCGCCGACGCCGCGGCGGGGACGATCGCCTGGCGCGACCCCGCCAACGGCGAGCGCTTCGAGACGCCGGTCACGGGCGGCCATTGCAAGCTGCAATGGAAGCCCGACTGGGCCATGCGCTGGCGCGCCCTGCAGGTCGATTACGAAATGGCCGGCAAGGACCTGATCGACTCCGTGAAGCTCTCGGGCGCGATCGCGCGCGCGCTCGGCGGCGAGCCGCCGGAGGGTTTCAATTACGAGCTCTTTCTCGACGAGAAGGGCCAGAAGATTTCAAAGTCGAAGGGCAACGGCCTGACCATCGACGACTGGCTCACCTACGCGAGCCCGGAGAGCCTGTCGCTGTTCATGTATCAGAAGCCGCGCGAGGCGAAGCGGCTCTATTTCGACGTCATCCCGCGCGCCGTCGACGAATATTTGCAGTTCCTCTCCGGCTACGAACGCCAGGATTGGCGCAACCGGCTCGGCAATCCCGTCTGGCACATCCACGCCGGTCATCCGCCGCCGCCGGAAACGCTGAGCCAGCCGGACGACAAGACCGCGTCGGCGGCGACGATCTCGTTCGCCATGCTCTTGAATCTCGCGGCCGTCGCCAACAGCGAGGACCCGCAGGTTCTGTGGGGCTTTCTGCGCCGCTACGCGCCCGGCGTCTCGGCCGCCACGCATCCGCGGCTCGACGCGCTGGTTTGCTACGCCGTCGCCTATTTTCGCGATTTCGTGCGGCCGGCGAAGACCTACCGGGCGCCCGACGAGGCCGAGCGCGCGGCGCTCGGCAAGCTCGACGCCATGCTCGCCGGCCTGCCGGACGGCGCGAGCGCGGAGACGATCCAGACCGCGCTCTACGATGTCGCGCGGCCGATCCCGCGCTATCAGGATGTCAAGGCCAAGGGCGCGACGGCGGAGCGGCCGGGCGTCTCCAACGATTGGTTCGCCATGCTCTACCAGGTGTTGCTCGGCGAAAATCGCGGGCCGCGCTTCGGCTCCTTCGTCGCGCTCTACGGCGCGCCGGAGACGCGCGGCCTGATCGCCAAGGCGCTGTCAGGCGCGCTCGTCGAGGAGCACGCCGCCTTCCTGGCGGCGCGCCGCGCGGCATGACCACCGGCGCGCTGCTGCTCATCGCCTTCAGCGGCTGAGCCTACTGGCTCGTCCACAGGATGCGCGCGATCCAGGCGACCGCATCCATCCCCAGCACGCGGTCCTCATGCTCCGCGTTGAGCGATTTCAGCTCGAGCGTCTTGGCGGTTTGGCGGCGCAATTCTTTGGCCAGAATCTCGCCTTCCAGCGTCTTCACCACGACGCGGTCGCCGCGCCGCACCTGCGCCTCGGGGTTGACGATGATGATGTCGCCCGCACGATAGACCGGCAGCATCGAGTCGCCGGAGATTTCGAGCGCATAGGCGTGCGTGCCGGCGAGTTCCGGCGCGTCGATCTCGTCCCAGCCTCCGCCGACGGGAAAACCGCCGTCGTCGAAAAAGCCGCCTTTGCCCGCCTGCGCCAAGCCGATCAGCGGCACCGTCTGCTTGCGGGCGGGAACGATGGCGTTGATGAGGCCGAGGAAGTGTTCGAGCGGGGTATCGGTCGCTTCCAGAATCTTGGCGATCGACTCCGTCGAGGGCCAGCGCGGCCGTCCGCTGGCGGCGGCGCGCTTCGATTTGTTGAAGGTGGTGGCGTCGAGTCCGGCGCGTCTCGCGAGGCCCGAGGCGCTCATTCCGCTGGAGGCCGCCAGCGCGTCGATCGCTCCCCAAACCTGATTGTGGCTCAGCATCGCGCAACTCCCCCTCCAAAGCGCCAGGCGCCTGCCGCAAACTGACGAGGTTCCTATACGGTATATATCCCTCTTTATAGCGACGCAACCCGCGGCCGGCCGCGTTGCGTTGCGGGTCGCGCCTCCCTAGGGTCCGCGCCATGACGCTCATCTACAAGATCGCGCCTGCGACGCTATGGCGCGAGGCCGAGGCGCGCGGGCGCTTCTTCGGCGCGCCGGTCGATCTGACCGACGGCTTCATCCACTTCTCGACGGCGGAGCAGACGCGCGAGACTGCCGCCAAGCATTTCGCCGGCGAGGCCGACCTGCTGCTCATCGCCGTCGAGGCGGAGGCGCTCGGCGACGCGCTCATATGGGAGCGCTCGCGCGGCGGTCAGTTGTTTCCCCACCTCTATGCGCCGCTCGATCCGGCCGCCGCCCGCTCCGTCGCCCCGATCCCCGTCGCTCCGCATGGAGACCATGATTTCTCGGGCCTGCTGCCGTGATCGGCCTCGCCGCGCGGCTGGCGCAGCCGTTCCTGCTTCGGCTTGAGCCGGAGCGGGCGCATCGCGCGTCGATCCTGGCGCTGAAAGGCCTGCCGCCGTCGCCCGCGCCGGAGGCCGACCCGCGCCTCGCTGTCGAGGTTTTCGGGCTGCGCTTCCCCAATCCCGTCGGCTTGGCGGCGGGCTACGACAAGGGCGCGGAAGTCCCCGACGCGCTCCTGCGCCTCGGCTTCGGGTTCGTCGAGGTCGGCACGATCACGCCAAAGTCGCAGTCCGGCAATCCGTCGCCGCGGCTGTTTCGTCTTCCCGCCGACGAGGGCGTCATCAACCGTCTCGGCTTCAACAGCGAAGGCGCCGGGCCGCCGCATGCGCGCCTTTTGGCGCGCCGCGGGCGGCGCGGGATCGTCGGCGTGAACGTCGGCGCCAACAAGGACTCGATCGACCGCGCCGTCGACTACGTCGCGGGCGTCGAAGCCTTCGCCGATGTCGCCAGCTACTTCACCGCCAACGTCTCTTCGCCCAACACGCCGGGTCTGCGCGATTTGCAGACGGCGGCGGCGCTGGACGATCTGCTGGCCCGCGCGCTCGACGCGGCGCGACCGCATGGCGGAACGCCACGGCCGCAAACCGCTGCTCGTGAAGATCGCGCCCGATCTCGCGGAAGCCGATCTCGACGCCGTCGTGCGCGTCGCCCGCGCGCGGCGCATCGACGGCCTCATCGTCTCGAACACGACGGTCGGCCGGCCGGCGAGCCTGAAGGAGACCGCCGTCGCGCGCGAGGCGGGCGGCCTCTCCGGCAAGCCGCTCTTCGAGGTTTCGACGCGCGTCCTGGCGCAGGTCTATCTGCGCGTCGAAGGTCAGTTTCCACTGGTCGGCGCGGGCGGCGTCGATGGTCCGGAGACCGCCCTCGCCAAGATCGAGGCCGGCGGGACGCTTGTGCAGCTCTACTCGTCCATGGTGTTCAAGGGCGCCGGCCTGCCGCGCGTCATCTGCCGCGGCCTCTCGCAGCGTCTCGCGGGCGAGGGCGCGTCGACCGTCGCCGGATTTATCGGCCGCGCCGCGGCCGATTGGGCGTCGCGGCGCTGAGCGCTCAGCGCGCCGGCCGGCCGCCGCTCAGCAATCGCGCGATCAGCCAGATCGGCACGACGATCACCGCGCCCGCGACCACGTATTCGGCCAGTTCGCGGACCGACTGGAAGCCGAGGCTCCAAAGCCGGCGGACGAGTTGCTCGACCCCGTAAAAAATGTCGAACGGCCGGATGTCCATCCACATCAGGATGGCCCCGACGATCAGCGACACGAAGAACAGGCGGAGAGCCACCGTGACGGGCGAGCCGCCGAGGAAGCGATGCACGGACGTGTCGGCCATGGCGGAAGGTCTCGGCTCGCTCGTCGTCGTCGGCCAGCGCGGGTTGACGCTGCGCGGTTCGAGGGTCTCGGGCATGGCGGTCGTCTCGGCTCCCCGCAGCGGCGCGTCAGATGCGATCGTGTTCGGACGGATCGTCCTCGCGCAGGACGCGCATCATGCGTCGCATGAAGTCCTCGGCGAAGTCCAGCGCCTTGCCGACCTGCTCCTTGCTTGGCAGCGCATCGAGCGGGGACAAGGATTTCGGCGCGCCGGCGAGTCGCGCTTCGAGGTCGGCGTTCTGGCCGGCGAGCCGGTCGATCTCGTCGTTCAACGCCGCGCGTTCGTCGGTGCCCGCGCGACAATCGGCGACCCCCGTCTTTCACGGTACAAAGCGACACCGCGCCGGTTTGCGTATCGAGCCGCAGGAACCCCTCCGGCGTCGGCGTCATCGAATAGCGGCCGGAGCCTTGCGGCGTCTGCGCCCAGACGATCGGGCCGCCGAGCGTCGTCGCGCAAAGCATGAGGGCGGGGGCGAAAAGACGGGCGCGCATGATCGGGCCTCCGGCCGGGACGCGATCGATGTAGGCGGCGGGCGCGGCGAAACAAGGGCGTCGATCACGCCTGCGGGAACTCCGGCTGCCATTGCCCGGCTTCGATCTTGGCCGCCGCGATCACCGCCTGCGTGCGGCTTTCGACGCCGAGCTTCTGCAAGATCGCCGAGACATGGGCTTTAACCGTCGCTTCCGACACGGAAAGCTCGTAGGCGATCTGCTTGTTGAGCAAGCCTTCCGACAGCATCATCAACACGCGCACTTGCTGCGGCGTCAGCGACGAGAGCCGCGCGACGAGGTCGGCGGTTTCCTGATCCGCCGGCCCGTCGAGCGCCACGTCGGGCGGCGTCCAGGTCTCCCCCGCCAGGATGGCGCGGATCGCCGCGCGCATCGTGTCGATGGCGGTCGTCTTCGGAATGAAGCCCGCGGCGCCGAAATCGATGCAGCGGCGCATCACGCCGCGATCCTCGTTGGCGGAGACGACGACGACCGGGACGCCCGGATGCTGCGCCCGCAAATAGAGCAGGCCCGAAAAGCCGCGCACGCGCGGCATCGCGAGGTCGAGGAGAACGAGGTCGGCGTCGGAATGGACGTCGAGCGCCTTCGACAATTCGTCGAGGTCGCCGCATTCGACGATGACGCAGCCGGGCGCCGCGCCCTCCACGGCCTGCCGCAGCGCCCCGCGCACGAGCGGATGATCGTCCGCAATGACAATGGTGTCGCCGGCGCTCACGCAGTCCTCCTCGACACGAACCGGCCGCGCCGCTTGCTTTCGAAACGAACACCTTATTGTTCAACGCCATGGCTGCCGGCGCAAGCCCGGCGCTCGACACCCGGGCGCCAAACGTCGGTCGCGGTCTTGCGATGACCGCGGAGAGTCGCGCGCTATCATGAACCGCAACGAAAAGCGCCGATCAGGCGCCGGCGTACGGAAATTGGCGCGGTCAACGACGTCCTCGACGATGCGGGCGTGCGAGAGAGGATCGGCGCGATGGTTCACGACCATCCGCAGCGAAGGAGCGGCCGATTACACCGCAATATATTCTTGACGTACATCGTCAAGACATGGATGATCGGAGACTATGATTGTAAGCTACAGGGACAAACGGACACGAGAATTTGCCGCCGGTGAGTTCGTCCGAGGGTTCCAAAGCTTCGACAAACAGGCGTGGAAGCGGCTGGAAATCCTCGATGCGGCTCTAACCCTGAGCGACCTGGCCGGGCTTCCCAGCAATCGCTTGGAAGCGCTGAGCGGGGACCGCAAAGGGCAATATTCGATCCGCATCAATCAGCAATGGCGATTGTGTTTCGAATGGCCCGCAGACGCTGCCGGCCCGGCAAACGTTGAAATCGTGGACTACCACTAGGAGGAAACATGGCCCGTCCAGCTATTCACCCCGGTGAAATTCTCGCCGACGAACTCGAAGAAATCGGCATCAGCCCGACCGAACTCTCGCGCCAGCTCGCCGTGCCGCCGAACCGCATCAGCCAGATCATTCAAGGCAAGCGGGCGATCACCGGCGACACGGCTTTGCGCTTGGGACATTGGTTTCAGATCAACGCGCAATTCTGGCTCAATCTTCAAACCGCCTATGACTTGCGACGAGCGGCCGAGGAAATCGGCCAGGAGGTTGAAGCCCTCCCGATCAAGCCGCCTGGCGCCGCGCCTAAACAGCCCAATTTGATTTCATAGGGCCGAAGGCGCCATCGACGAATACAAAGACCTCGCGCAGGCGATGGGGCTCGCCGACGATTGAGCCGCCTCACACGCCGATCTTGTCGGCGGACATGCAGAGATCGACGATCAGGCACCGGTGGCATTCCGGGCGGCGCGCCTTGCAGACATAGCGCCCGTGCAGGATGAGCCAATGATGCGCGTGCTGCTTGAACTCCGGCGGGATGCGCTTTTCGAGCCCCAGCTCGACCTCGAGCGGGGTCTTCCCCTTGGCGAGCGGAATGCGGTTGGCGACCCGGAAGATATGCGTATCGACCGCGATGGTCGGCTCGCCGAAGGCGATGTTCATCACCACGTTGGCGGTCTTGCGGCCGACGCCCGGCAATTGCTGCAAGAGATCGCGCGACGCCGGCGTCTCGCCGCCGTGGTCGCGGATCAACTGCCGCGACAGCGCGATGACGTTCTTCGCCTTGGCGCGGTAGAGGCCGATGGTGCGGATATGGTCGCGCAGCCTCTCCTCGCCGAGCGCCACCATCTTCTGCGGCGTGTCGGCGAGCGCGAAGAGGGGGCCGGTCGCCTTGTTGACGCCGGCGTCGGTCGCCTGCGCCGACAGGACGACCGCGACGAGCAGCGTGTAGACGTTGATGTGCTTGAGCTCCCCCATCGGCTCGGGGTTGGCCTTGGCGAAGCGATGGAAAATCTCGCGCATGATCTCGGGCGAATTCGCCGCCGTCTTCCTGGCGCGCGGCGCCGTCCTCGCGCCGGGCGAAGCCGCCAAACGTTTCGGCTTAGGCTTGGAGACCGGTTTGGCGATCGGCGTTTTCGCGACCGGACCTTTGGCGCGCCGGACGGGCTTCAACTCGGGCATGTTGCGGTTATATTGACCGTCGACCCCGGCGCAAGCGAGCATCCCTTGTCCGACCCCATAAGCTACGACGCGACGATCTTTGCGCGGCGGATCACGCCGCATCGCTCGCTCGACCGCAAGGGCCTGCGCCTCCTCATCGCGGTCTTCGCCTGCTGCGGCGTGTTCTCGAGCCTGCCGTTCGTGATCCTCGGCGCGTGGCCGGTGGCGGGCTTCACCGGCCTCGACATCGCGCTGATCTGCATCGCCTTCAAGGCGAACGTGCGCGCCGCGCGGGCCTATGAGGACATCGCGCTGACGGCGCTCGAACTGACGGTGGCGAAGGTGAGCGCCAAGGGCGCGCGGCGCGAGTGGCGCTTCAACCCGCTCTACACGCGGCTCGAGCATCAGGAGATCGAGGACTTCGGCATGACGCGGCTCGACCTCGTGGCGCGCAACCGGCGCGTCGAGGTCGGCGGCTTTCTGGGGCCCCGCGCGCGCGGCGACTTCGCGCAAGATCTCAGGCGCGCGCTCGCGCTCGCGCGGCGCGGGCCGCGCTTCTCCTGATCGGCGGAATCGGGTGGCGGGCGCGCGAGCGGCGAAGCAGACTGGCGGCGAGATCACGGAGACCGCCATGCTCGATACGATCAGCACGATCAGCGCCGCGCCGGTTGCGCGCGGCGACTCCGCCGACGGCGATTACGCCTATGTGCGCGACGCCATCGCCTTCCTCTCGGCGCGCTGGAAGACGCAGCCCTCGATCGCCGCCGTGGCGGCGCATGTCGGCCTGTCCGAATCGCATCTGACGCATGTGTTCCGGCGCTGGGCGGGCCTCTCGCCAAAGGCCTTCCTGCAGGCGCTGACGCTCGACCATGCGCGCAGCCTGCTGCGCGACAAGGTCTCCGTGCTCGATGCGGCCTACGAGGTGGGCCTGTCGGGCCCGGGGCGCCTGCACGATCTCTTCGTCACGCACGAGGCGATGTCGCCCGGCGAATTCAAGGTCGGCGGCGAGGGGCTGCGCCTCGTTTACGGCTTCCATCCCTCGCCGTTCGGCGAGGCGCTGGCGGTCGCGACGCCGCGCGGCCTCGCAGGCCTCGGCTGGGTCGACGCCGGCGGTCACGGCGGCAAGACGTCGGGCGGCCGCTCCGCCGCGCTCGCGGACATGGCGCGGCGCTGGCCGCGCGCCACGCTCGAACGCGACGACGCCGGCGTCGCGCCCTATGTCGCGCGCGCGTTCGATCCGGCGGCCTGGCGCGCCGAGACGCCGCTGCGGGTCGTGCTGATCGGCGCCGATTTCGAGGTGCGGGTGTGGGAGACGCTGCTGCGCATCCCGCTCGGGCGCGCCACGACCTACGGCGCGATCGCCAGCCGGCTCGGCAAGCCGAAGGCGGCGCGCGCGGTCGGCGCGGCGGTCGGCCGCAACCCGCTCTCCTTCGTCGTGCCGTGCCACCGCGTCCTCGGCGCCTCGGGCGCGTTGACGGGCTATCATTGGGGCCTCACCCGCAAGCAGGCGATCATCGGCTGGGAAAGCGGCCAGACGGCCGCCTGAGCGCGCCAGGGTCCGTATTCGAGGCCCGTATCCCGAGGCTTGCGCTCGCGCGGGCGCGCGTGGATGATCGGCGACCGCGCCGCGATCACGCGCGCGACATCGGGAGGGATCGCCATGCGCGGCGAACGGATAGCTTATCGTCTGTTGGGCGGCGCCGCGATCGCGGCGCTCGCGTGCGGCGGCGCGGCCGCGCAGTCGCGCGTCTTCCAGCTGACCTCGACGACCTTCAAGGACGGCGAGACGATGCCGCGCAAAGTCGCCGGCGACATGGCCGGCAACCCTAATTGCGTCGGCCAGAACGTCTCGCCGCAATTGTCGTGGAGCGGCGCGCCGGACGGCGTCAAAAGCTTTGCGATCACGATGGTCGATCCGGAGGGCCGCAACGGCGCCGGCGTCTACCATTGGCTGGGCTACGGCGTTCCGCCGACGGTCGCCAGCTTCGCGGAAGGCGAGATCGGCAAGGCCTCGCCGAACTATGTCGGCGGCAAGAGCACCCAGGGCGCGCCGACCTATTCCGGCCCCTGCACGCCGCCGGGATCGCCGCACCATTACACTTTCGTGGTCATCGCCACCGACTTCGACCCGAAGGAACTGCCGCCAGGCCTGACCATGCCGGACTTCTGGGCGAAGCTGCCGGGCCACGCCAAGGGCGCGGCCGGGCTCGTCGGCCTGTTCCAGCATCCGCAATAAACGGCGTCCGCCCTATTGCGCGACGGCGTTGGGCGCCGCGGCGGCCCTCGGGCGCGGCGGCCGCTTCGCGCGGGGCGTCGCGCGAGGCGTCTCGCCGGACCCGCGCAACTCGGCCGACAGGGCGAGCGCGTGCGCCATGGTCACGCGGGCGCTGCAGAAGCCGTGGCGGTCCTCCTGCACATAATCACGGCAAAGCTCCTCGCGCGACGACGAGAAGCTCGCCTGGCTGCGGGCGATCTCGCGGACGCCGGCGCGATCGCCCTTGTGCGCGGCGATAAGCGCGCGGTAGGCGGCGCGGGCGTCCATTTCGGCGCGGGCGCGCGACCGCTCGATCGTCTTGGCCTCCGCCGGCCCGATCGCGCCGCCGGAGGGGCCCCAGACGCCGCTCGGATCGACGCGGCAATCGGCGGCGACGAAGTCGCAGCTCCCGCCGCGCACGCGCGCGGCGCCCTCCATCACGTCGAGCGAGAAGGGGCATGCGGCGAGCGCGACATCGTAACTGAGAAGGCCGTCGTGGCGCGGCGCGGGCTGTAACGCGATCGGCGGCCCGTCCACCTCGACGCGGCAGGCCTCGGTCGGCCGCGACAGCTGATAACCGGCGAAGGCGAGCTTGCTGATCGTCAGGCCGGAGGCCGACCGATCGATCGCCATCAAGCCCGTGGCGCCGTTGCGCTGAAACTGCCGTCCGGCGACCGCCTCCTCGCCCGGCGCTTTCAGGATCGGCGCGCTGACCGCCGCCCCCGTCCCGCGCGGCCGCGCGACAGAGGCGCCCGCGGGAGGCGCGACGACGCTCGGCGAGGATTGCGGGACGGCGCCCGGAAGCGCCAACTGCGCCACGGCCGCCGGACAGGCCGCCAAGCCCCCGAGCGCCGCAAGAATGGACCGCAACCGCCGCATCGCCGCCAGCCCTTCGGGCTTGACCTTTTCGCGCCTCGCCGACGCGTTCGTTCTGGTAGGCGGCCGGCCCGCGCGTGGCAAGCCGGCGCTTCGCTTGCGTCGAAAATTCGCCAAACCTATATACCGGCAAGTCGCGGGAACCCTTGCGGTTCCCTCGCGGCGTACCAACTTTAGCCGCGTTCGGGGATCGGGCGGAAACGGGGGACAAGGGCCTCCGCTGCCGCGGCCCACAGGCCGGATTGCTTCGGGATCCGGCGGTCTCGCGTAGGAAAGGATCGAAAATGGCAAAAGTTATCGGCATCGACCTCGGCACGACCAATTCGTGCGTCGCGGTCATGGAAGGGTCGACGCCCAAAGTCATCGAGAATTCGGAAGGCGCGCGCACGACGCCGTCGATCGTCGCGTTCACCGACGACGGCGAGCGCCTCGTCGGCCAGCCGGCCAAGCGCCAGGCGGTCACCAATCCGGAGCGCACGTTCTTCGCCATCAAGCGCCTCATCGGCCGCCCCTTCAGCGATCCGATGACCCAGAAGGACATGGGTCTCGTCCCCTACAAGATCGTCAAGGCCGGCAACGGCGACGCGTGGGTCACCGCCGACGGCAAGCAATATTCGCCCTCGCAGATTTCCGCCTTCACCTTGCAGAAGATGAAGGAGACGGCCGAGGCGCATCTGGGCCAGCCGGTGACGCAGGCGGTCATCACGGTGCCCGCCTACTTCAACGACGCGCAACGCCAGGCCACCAAGGACGCCGGCAAGATCGCCGGCCTCGAAGTGCTGCGCATCATCAACGAGCCGACGGCGGCGGCGCTGGCCTACGGCCTCGACAAGAAGGGCTCGGGCACGATCGCGGTCTACGACCTCGGCGGCGGCACATTCGACGTGTCGATCCTCGAGATCGGCGACGGCGTCTTCGAAGTGAAATCGACGAACGGCGACACGTTCCTCGGCGGCGAAGACTTCGACATGCGCCTCGTCGAATACCTCGCCGACGAGTTCAAGAAGGAAAACGGCATTGACCTAAAGAAGGACAAGCTCGCCCTGCAGCGGCTGAAGGAATCCGCGGAGAAGGCGAAGATCGAATTGTCGTCAGCGGCGCAGACTGAGATCAACCTGCCCTACATCACGGCGGACGCCGCGGGTCCGAAGCATCTGACGATGAAGCTCACCCGCTCCAAGTTCGAGGCGCTGGTCGACGATCTCATCCAGCGCACCGTCGAGCCGTGCCGCAAGGCGCTGAAGGACGCCGGTCTCTCGGCGGGCGAGATCAACGAGGTCGTTCTCGTCGGCGGCATGACGCGCATGCCGAAGGTGCAGGAGATCGTGAAGCAATTCTTCGGCAAGGAGCCGCACAAGGGCGTCAACCCCGATGAGGTGGTGGCGATCGGCGCGGCGGTGCAGGCGGGCGTGCTGCAAGGCGACGTCAAGGACGTGCTGCTGCTCGACGTGACCCCGCTGTCGCTCGGCATCGAAACGCTGGGCGGCGTCTTCACCCGGCTGATCGATCGCAACACGACGATCCCGACGAAGAAGAGCCAGGTGTTCTCGACCGCCGAGGACAATCAGACGGCCGTCACCATCAACGTGTTCCAGGGCGAGCGCGAGATGGCGCACGACAACAAGAGCCTGGGACGTTTCGATCTCGCCGGCATTCCGCCGGCGCCGCGCGGCATGCCGCAGATCGAGGTGACCTTCGACATCGACGCCAATGGCATCGTCCATGTGACCGCGAAGGACAAGGCCACCAACAAGGAGCAGCAGATCCGCATCCAGGCTTCGGGCGGCCTGTCCGACGCCGACATCGAGAAGATGGTGAAGGACGCCGAGCTGCACGCGGCCGACGACAAGAAGCGCCGCGAGGCGGTCGACGCCAAGAACCAGGGCGAGGCCATGATCCACTCGGCGGAGAAGTCGGTCGCCGAATTCGGCGACAAGGTTGCGCAGTCGGACAAGAGCACGATCGAAAGCGCGATCGCGGCGCTGAAGAGCGCGCTCGAAGGCGACGACGTGGAGGCGATCAAGGCGCGGTCCAACGAGTTGGCGCAGGCCTCGATGAAACTCGGCGAAGCCATGTACAAGGCTCAGCAGAGCGAGGGCGCGGCCGCCTCGGGCGAACCGCAGGCCGAAGCCAAGGACGACGTGATCGACGCGGACTTCAAGGAAGTCGGCGGCGACGACAAGAAGAAATCCGCGTGAACGAGGCGTCGGCCTTTTCGCGGCGGACGGACTAGCGAGCGGGGATCCGGCGGCCTAACCGGATCCCCATCTCATTTGGAGCTTGCGGCAGGCGCGACGCCGCCGGACGGAACAGACGCCGACCATGGCCAAACGCGACTACTACGAAGTGCTGGGGGTCGTGCGGACCGCCACCGAGGTCGAACTCAAGGCCGCGTTTCGGAAGGCCGCCCTCCAGCATCACCCCGACCGCAACCCCGGCGACAAAGGCTCGGAGATCAAGTTCAAGGAGATCAACGAGGCGTATCAATGCCTCTCCGACGGCCAGAAGCGCGCGGCCTACGATCGGTTCGGCCATGCCGCGTTCGAGCAAAGCGGCGGCGGCGGCTTCGGCGGCGAGGGCTTCGCGTCCTCGATGGCTGACATCTTCGACGACCTCTTCGGCGGCCTCGGCGGCCGCAGCCGCAGCGGCGGGGGACGCGAGCGCGGCTCCGACCTGCGCTACAACATGGAGATCACGCTCGAGGAGGCGTTCCGGGGCAAGACCGCTTCGATCAAGACGCCGACCACCGTCACCTGCGAGGCCTGCGCCGGCTCGGGCGCCAAAGCGGGCGCCAAGCCGAAGCCTTGCGCCATGTGCGGCGGCCAGGGCCGGGTGCGGGCGCAACAGGGCTTTTTCGCCATCGAACGAACCTGTCCGACCTGCAACGGCCGCGGCGAGGTCATCGACAATCCGTGTACCGTTTGCCACGGCGCAGGCCGCGTCTCGCGCGAGCGCTCGCTGTCGGTCAACGTCCCACCGGGCGTCGAAGACGGCACTCGTATCCGGTTGACAGGGGAGGGCGAGGCGGGCCTGCGCGGCGGGCCTGCGGGCGACCTCTATATTTTCCTGTCGATCAAGCCGCACCTGTTCTTCCAGCGCGACGGCGCCGATCTGTTCTGCCAGGCGCCGATCTCGATGGTGAAGGCCGCGCTCGGCGGCGACTTCTCGATCCATGCGCTCGACGGCGAAAAATCCGTCGTCAAGGTCCCGGAGGGCACCCAGTCGGGCAAGCAGTTCCGCCTCAAGGGCAAGGGCATGCCGGTGCTGCGCTCGCGCGACGTCGGCGATCTCTACATCCAGGTCCGCATCGAGACGCCGCAGAACCTGACGCGGCGCCAGCGCGAGCTGTTGGCCGAATTCGACGCGGAATCCTCAACCAAGACTCATCCGGAATCGAGCGGCTTCTTTGCAAAGATGAAGGAATTTTTCGAGACTCTGGGTGGGGTCTGACCGTCGACCTATCGGCGGCGGCGGCGAGGTAAAGTTGTGACATTTTCTTGACCGACGCCTTGAAACCTCGCAACCTTCGTTGCGTTCAGAAAGCGTAGGCGCCGGCGTCGCTACACAAGGAACGGGCGTTTGCGTCCTCCATCCAAACAAGCCAACGCCGCGCACCGGCCCGAGCCTTCGATCGAAGAGCGGTTCGCCGATGAGGCGCGGTTCTTTCGGGCGTGGTTCGAGAACCCCAAGCGCACCGGCGCGGTCTCGCCTTCCGGACGCTTTCTGGCGCGCACCATGGCGCGCTACGTCGATCCCTCGACGCACGGTCCGATCGTCGAACTGGGGCCCGGCACCGGCCCCGTGACGCAGGCGCTCATTCGGCGCGGCGTCGCGCCCGAGCGTTTGATCCTGGTCGAATACGATCCGGCGTTCTGCCGGCTGCTGCAGCGCCGATTTCCCCATTGCCGGGTCGTGCGCGGCGACGCCTATGCGCTCGACCGTACGCTGCGCGGCGTGCTGAGCGGACCCGTCGCCGCCGTCGTCTCGAGCCTGCCGCTGCTGACGCGGCCGGAGACCGAGCGCCTCGCCCTGCTCGATCAGGCGTTCGGCCTGATGGGGCCGGACGGCTGTTTTGTGCAATTCACCTACGGCATGGGCTCGCCGATCCCGCGCGGTCTGCGCGCCGCGGCGCAGGCGTTCGCCGCGGAGACCTCGCCGCCGATCTGGCTGAACCTGCCGCCGGCGCGCGTATGGGTCTATCGCCCCGCCGGCGCGCCAGCGTCGCATCTCACGCGGCGGAGCGGCAAGCTGATCGACCGGCTGAAACAGGGCGCCGACAAGGCGCGCGACGATTTCAAGGGCAAATGCGAGCAGGTCGAGCGCGAGTTGCGGCTGCGCGCCCGGTTCGCCCGGCGCGAACTCGCCTACAGCGCGAAGACGCGCGGCGGCCGCCCACCGCATCCGGCGCTGGCTTTGATCAAAAAACTCGGCGACCCACGCGACCGGCTCGGGTGAGCGCTCCGATCCGCCCCGCGCAGTCTTCCGGCGGACCCATGGGCGCATCCGAGCTTGCTTCGGTCCCGCCGCGCGATCGCCTGATCGTGGCGCTAGACCTGCCCTCGACGGCCGACGCCGAAGCCCTGGTCGAGCGGCTCGGAGAGACGGTGTCTTTCTACAAGATCGGGCTCGAACTGACGTATGGCGGCGGCCTCGAACTCGCCCGCCGCCTCGCCGCGCAAGGCAAAAAGGTCTTCCTCGATCTCAAGCTGCACGACATCCCGAACACGGTGGCGCGGGCGACGGCGCAAGTCGCCGAGCTCGGCGCGACGTTCCTGACCGTCCACGCCTATCCGCAGACGATGCGGGCGGCGCGCGGCGCGCTCGCCGGCGCGCCTTTGAAGCTGCTCGCGGTCACGGTGATGACATCCTACGACGACGCCGATCTGGCCGAAGCCGGATTCGCCATGGGCGTCGCCGCGCTCGTCGAGCGGCGCGCCCTCCAGGCGCGCGATGCGGGCCTGCACGGCCTCGTCCTGTCGGCCGAAGAGGCCGCGGCGCTGCGGGCGCGCGTGGGCGCCGCGATGCTGCTGGTAACGCCGGGCATCCGTCCCGCCGGAGCGGAGGTCGCGGATCAGAAGCGGGTCATGACCCCGCGGCGAGCCATCGAAGCGGGCGCCGACCACCTGGTGGTCGGCCGCCCCATCACGCAGGCCGCCGATCCCGCCGCCGCCGCGCGCGCGATGATCGACGAGATCGCCGCGGCGCGACGTTAACGCGCAACCCTCACAGCGACTCGTCGTCGTCGCGACCGCCATCGTCGCGCGGGCCGCGCGCGCCGTCGTTGCGATGCGGACGCTCCATCTCGTCCATCGAGCCGCGATCGCGCGGCCCCGCGAAGTCCTCGCGGTCGCGGCCGCCCGCGCGCTCGCGGTCGCCGCCCATGCCCTCGCGCCAGCCCTCATGCATACGGCGCATCATCATGGCGTGGGGACGCCGACCGGCGCGCAGCAGCAGCGGCAATCGCCGCTTCTGGTCGTCGCTGAGGCTTGCATAGAGCGGCTGGGCGGCGGCGACGATCTTGTGCAGCGTATCGCCGCGCTGCGCAGCCGCATCGGCGCGGCGGCGCATCGCCTCGATCGGGTCGGTCGGCGGCGGCTCGCTGCGACGCTGTTCGGCCATCGCCTGGCGCTTGGCCATGGCGTCGCGCACCGCCGATTCGACGGCCGGCCACATCTTGTCCTGGTCGGGCGACAGTTGCAGACCGGCCTTGACGGCGGCGATGCGCGCATCGAGGAAGGCTGCGCGATCGGCCGGCGTGACGCGGCCCATCGGACCTCCGCGGCGCGGACCATCGAAACCGCCGCGGCCCATCCGACCCGGGCCATCATAACGGTCGTCGTGACCCGGGCCGCCGGGACCGGGCGGGGGTTGCTGCGCGTCGGCGCGAACGGCGATCAGTCCGGCCGCGCCGAGCGCGGACACGAGAGCGAGCGTGGGGAGAATTCGCGGCGTCATCGATGCCTCCAAGTCGGGTTCCAGGAAACGCTACGCCCGGCCCCCCGGCCCCTCAAGTTACCCTTTGTCCATCTTCACAAAGAGCAGCCGAACGTCGCTGCAACCGCTTGGGCGGCGGGATCGGGATCGGCGTCCGGCGCCAGCGCGACTGGGATGCAAACCGCCCAAAGCAACGCTTGAATGACGCCCGAACATCGCGTCGACTTAAGTTCGCCAAACCGTCCGCTTAGACCGCGGGAAGGCGGCGCCCGCCGTACCGAAAACCGCCGGAGATCTTCAGATGCCCCAAGGGTCACCCACTCAATCGACGCGCGACGATCTGGCGCCGATCAACGCGGCGATCGCGGCGAAGCTGCCGAAGTCGCGCGACCTCTACTACGACGGCGGCTGGCGAAAGCCCGAAGGCGGCTACGCCGACACGTTCAACCCGGCGACCGGCGCGAGCCTCGGCGAATGCGCCGAGGCCAGCGCCGCAGACGTCGACGCGGCGACGCGCGCCGCGCTGCGCGCGTTTCCCGCCTGGCGCGCGACCAAGCCGTCGGCGCGCGCCGAAACACTGCGAAAGATCGCCGCCGTCCTGCGCGATCACGCGGAGGAACTGGCGTTACTCGACGCCGCCAACTGCGGCAATCCGGTCAGCGAGATGGCGAGCGACGCGCGGGTCGCGGCCATGCAGATCGAGTTCTTCGCGGGATTGGTCACCGAGATCAAAGGCGACACGCAGGCGCTCGACGCGCATTCCTTCAACATGACCTTGCGGGAGCCTCGCGGGGTATGCGCCCGCATCGTCGCCTACAATCATCCCTTGATGTTTACGGCGGCCAAGATCGGAGCGCCGTTGGCGGCGGGCAACACAGTCGTCATGAAGCCGCCGCCGCAGGCCCCGCTCTCGGCCTACCGCATGATGGAGCTGATCGACGGCATCGCGCCTCCCGGCGTCATCAACGTGGTCACCGGCGGCATGCCGTGCGGCGAAGCGCTGGTCAACCATCCCGACATTCCGATGGTGACGCTGATCGGCAGCGTTCCGACCGGCCGAAGCATCGCCACGCAGGCGGGCAAGCAATTGAAATCCGTCCTGCTCGAACTCGGGGGAAAGAACGCGCTGATCGTCTATCCCGACGCCGATCCCGCGCGCGCCATCGCGGGCGCCGTGAAGGGCATGAACTTTACGTGGTGCGGCCAGTCCTGCGGTTCGACGTCGCGGCTCTTCGTGCACGAGTCCCTGCACGACAAGATCGTCGATGGGTTGCTGCAGGCGATCAAGCGATACAAACCCGGCATTCCGACCGATCCGGCGACGACGATGGGGGCGATCATTTCCAAGTCTCAGCACGACAAGATCCTGTCGTACATCGCGCTCGGAAAGCAGGAGGGCGCGACGCTCGCCTACGGCGGCGAGCGGCCGGAGGACGCCGTCCTTCGCAATGGGTTTTTTGTCGAGCCGACGGTCTTCGTCGACGTCAAGCCGGGGATGCGGATCGCCAGGGAGGAAATCTTCGGACCGGTGCTCTCCGTCATCCGATGGAGTGACGAGGACGCGATGATGGAGGAGGTGAACGCCGTCGAATACGGTCTCACGGGCGCCGTGTTCACGAACGATCTCGCGACCGCGCATCGCGCCGCCCAACGCATTCAGGCGGGGACGGTGTGGATCAACAACGCGGCGGACCACTTTCTGGGCTCGCCCTTCGGCGGTTACAAACAGTCGGGAATCGGCCGTGAGGAATGTCTCGACGAGCTACTCGCCTTTACGCAGATCAAGAACGTCCATGTCGCCATTTGAACGCGGCGCGTAGATCGCCAACGCGGCGCCGGGCGGCGACACGCGCCGCAGCCACTCCGGGGGCGCGTCTTCCATGAGCCGCGCCGCGAGACTGCCGGGCGCCCGCGCCGCGATCGTCCTCAATTCCTTGGCGGTCGAGCACGAGACGACGTAGCGAGCGCCAAGCGTCCGCACGCGCGCCTGCGCCTCGTCCGGCGACGCCCTGAAGGCGTCGATCGCGGCGCGATTGCCGCGGTTGTTGCGGTGATACGGCGCGGTGACCACCGCCTGCGGCGTCTGCGCGAGCAGATGCGCGCCGAGATCGATCGGCGCGAGGACGAGGCCTGACGGCAGCGCGGCGAGCGGCGCCATGGCCTCGGACGTCAAGCACGCGCGCATGTCGGCGCGCGCGTCCGGCCGTGAAGACGCCGGCAAGACCATCGCCCAGCCGATCGAGGAGAGCGGCAGCGTCGCCGCCAACGCAAGCGCCGCGCGGCCCGCGCCGCTCCATCCGGGCGCAACCGCGCGGGGCAGAGACAGGACGAGCCAGGCGCACCCGAGCAGCGCGAAGGGCGCGAGCGAGGTCGCGCCGCGGATCATGAAGGCCGTCGTGGCGACGCCGAGCAGGGCGTAGCCGAGCAGCGCCGCCCAGCGCGCCCGATCGAGGCCGCGCGCTGCGCGCAGGGCGGCGATCGCGCCGGCGAGCCCGAAGGCGATGGGAAGGCCGATCACGCCGAGCGCGCGGGGGTCTTCGGCAAAGTGCCGCCACGCCGGCTTCGCCTCGCCGACGTTGGCGAGCCAGATGTCGCGCACGAGCGGATCGAGGCCGGCGAACGGGTCGGCGAGGCAGCGCCAGAAAGCCGCCGCCCACACGCCGCCGACAAGCGCCGCCGCGACGATCGCAAAAACCGCGCGGGCGCCCGCGCTGGCTTCCCAGCGCCGCGCGCCAAGCATCGCGAGGCAGACGAGCGCAGCGCCCATCGCGAGCAGAACATGCGCGAGGGAGAAGGCGTCGCCCGCGACGACGAGCCAGCGCGAGGGCGCGTTGAAGGCCGCGAAGCAGAGCGGGACCGCGACGACGAGCCCCACAGCGAACCAGCGCAGCAGCGCGCGCGCCTTCGCGCCGGCGACAACCCAGGCCAGCGGCGGCGTCGCCAGCAGCCCGAGGATGAACAGCAGGTTCTCGACGCTGATCGACAGCGACAGCGCAACGCAGAGGGCGGAGACAGCGGCGAGTTTCGCCCGCGCCGGCTCGAAGGCCGCCAACATCGCGCCGATCATCGCCAGCAGCAGCACGATCTGCGGCGCATGATGGTCGACGCGGCCCGGAACGAATTGTCCGAACATGAAGCCGGAGAGAACGGCGAGCGCGATCGCCGGCGCAACCCCGCGCGCGCCGAGCAGGAGCCGCGCGAGCCACGCGACCGCGGCGAGCAACGCCGCCTGCAGGCCGAGCGGAAAGGCGATGCGAGCCAGCCTCTCGCCGGCGTCGCCGGGCGAGAGGCTGCCGAACAGCTTCATCAGCGCGGCGAGAGGCAGGTCGACGAGCCGCGACCAATGCATGAACACGCCCGCCGGCGGATCGAGCCGCCACGCCGTCAGATCGTACCACGCCTGACCGTCGACAAAAGCGCGCGCCTGGACCATGCGCATGGCGTCATCGGAATCGTAGAAGGCGCCCGTCGACCAGATATCGCGGACGTTCGCGAAGCAGAGCGCCAGCGAGACGGCGAAGCCGAGCGCGACGACGAGACGCGCATCGACGACGACGCGCGCCGCGGCGTTGGAAACGGGCGCTGCGACCGGCGCCGCCGCATCGACGTGAGACATGGGGAAACTCCGCCGGCAGAATGGCGCCGGCGGATGAATTGCGCGTTAAGCGCGACGCTACTCGGCGGCTTCGTCGCGCGCGTCTTCGGTCTTGATCTCTTCCGGCCGCGGCATCGAGACGATATTGTAGCCGGCGTCGACGAAATGCGTCTCGCCGGTGACGCCCGACGACAGGTCGGACAGCAGATAAGCCGCCGCGCCGCCGACGTCCTCGATGGTGAGCGCGCGGCGCAGCGGCGCATGGGCGCGCTGATAATTATAGATCGTGCGCGCGTCGGAGATGCCGGCGCCCGCCAGCGTGCGGATGGTGCCGGCGGAGATGGCGTTGACGCGCACGCCGCGCGGACCGAGATCGGCCGCGAGGTAGCGCACGCTCGCTTCGAGCGCCGCTTTGGCGAGGCCCATGACGTTGTAGTTCGGCATGACGCGCGTCGAACCGCCGTAGGTGAGCGTCAGCAGCGAGCCGCCCGCGCGCATCAGCGGCGCCGCGCGCTGGGCGACCTCGGTGAAGGAGAAGCAGGAAATCACCATCGTGCGCGAGAAATTCTCCCGCGTCGTCGCGTCGATGTAGCGGCCGCGCAGTTCGTTCTTGTCGGAGAAGCCGATCGCGTGGACGACAAAGTCGAGCGTTCCCCAGCGCAGGCGCAGCGCCTCGAAAACCGCATCGACGGAGGCGAGATCCTCCACGTCGCAGGGCAGCGTGAGCGACGAACCGAGGCTCTCGGCCAGCGGCTTGACGCGCCGCCCCAAGGCTTCGCCCTGGTAAGTGAAGGCGAGATCGGCGCCCTGCGCGCCGACCGCCTGCGCAATGCCCCAGGCGATCGAATGATTGTTGGCGACCCCCATCACCAGGCCGCGCTTGCCGTGCATCAGAGAACCCGACATCAGCGCCCCTTCCGATCACGCCTGGCGCGGCGCGCCATCGTCTCTGTTTTCAATACCAAGCGGTCGCCGATCCAGGAGTCACGAAATGTTGCCGAATGTTGAGGCGCAAGATCAGGCCTCCGGATGCTTGAACACCAGGGTCGCGTTGGTGCCGCCGAAGCCGAACGAATTCGACAGGACCGCGCCAAGGTTCGCCCCATCGCGCCGGGCGCGCAGGATCGGCATGTCGCCGAAGGCCGGGTCGAGGTTTTCGATATTGGCGCTTTCCGCCATGAAGCCGTTGCGCATCATCAGCAAGCTGTAGATCGCTTCCTGCACGCCCGCCGCGCCCAACGAATGGCCGGTCAGCGATTTCGTCGCGGAGATCGGCGGGCATTTGTCGCCGGCCCCGAACACCTCGCGGATCGCCTCGATCTCCTTCAGGTCGCCGACGGGCGTCGAGGTCGCGTGCGGGTTGATATAGTCGATCGGCGTCTTCACGGTGGCGAGCGCCTGGCGCATGCAACGCACCGCGCCCTCGCCCGACGGCGCGACCATGTCGTAGCCGTCCGACGTCGCCCCGTAGCCGACAAGCTCGGCCAGGATGTTCGCGCCGCGGGCTTTGGCGCGCTCGTATTCTTCGAGGACGACGACGCCGCCGCCGCCGGCGATGACGAAGCCGTCGCGGTCCCTGTCATAGGCGCGCGAGGCGACGGAGGGCCGATCGTTGTAGCCGCTCGACATGGCGCCCATCGCGTCGAACAGAACCGAGAGCTGCCATTCGAGCTCCTCGGAGCCGCCGGCGAACATCACGTCCTGCTTGCCCCATTGGATCATCTCGGCGGCGTTGCCGATGCAATGGCTCGATGTCGCGCACGCCGAGGAGATCGAGTAGTTGACGCCCCTGATCTTGAACCAGGTGGCGAGCGTCGCCGAGGCGGTGGACGACATGGCCTTCGGTACGGCGAAGGGACCGACGCGCTTGGGGCCCTTGGCGCGGGTGATGTCGGCGGCGTCGACGATGGCGCGCGCGGAGGGGCCGCCCGATCCCATGATGACGCCGGTGCGCTCGTTCGAAATCTCGTCCGGGCCGAGCCCCGAATCGGCGATCGCCTGATCCATGGCGATGTGGTTCCAGCCCGATCCCGCGCCCTCGAAGCGCGACGCGCGGCGGTCGACGACCTCTTCGGGAACGACGGTCGGGGCGCCGTGGACCTGACAGCGAAACCCCAATTCGGCGTATTTCTCGGCCTTGACGATTCCGGACCTGGCCTCGCGCAGGGAGGCCAGGACCTCCCGGACGTTCGACCCGATGGAGGAGACGATCCCCATTCCCGTGACCACGACCCGTCGCATCGAATTCTCCTTTCGGAACGCCGCCGCGCGGACCGCCGGCCCTTATATGGTCACGCCTCCGGGGCTTGGCGAGACTAAGCGGGCGCGGCGCCGGTCTGGAACAGGCCGACGCGGAGATCCTTGGCTTCGTAGATGCGCTTGCCGTCCGCCTCCAGCCAGCCGTCGGCGACGCCCAAAACCAGCTTTCCGCGAAATACGCGCTTCAAATCGATGCCGTAGATGACCCGTTTGATGGTCGGTAGAACCTGATCGGAGAACTTGACCTCGCCGACGCCGAGCGCGCGTCCGCGACCGGGCTGGCCGAGCCAGCCCAGGTAGAAGCCGACCATCTGCCAGAGCGCATCGAGGCCAAGGCAGCCGGGCATGACGGGATCGCCTTTGAAGTGGCAGCCGAAGAACCACAAATCCGGTCGCACGGCGAGTTCCGCGCGGACAACGCCTTTGCCGTGCGCGCCGCCCGCTTCGCCGATCTCCGCGATGCGGTCGAACATCAGAAGCGGCGGCAGCGGCAGTTGCGCGTTGCCCGGGCCGAACAACTCGCCGCGGCCGCAGGCGAGCAGGTCCTCGTATTCAAAGCTTGAGCGCCGTTCGCCCATCGTCGCAACATCCCTCCACCGCGTCCGGGAGGGAGCGGTCAGCCTGTCAGCTTCCTAACACACGGGATTGCGGGCCGAAAGCGCTTGGCGAGGCGCCGGCGCGGCAGACCTCAGAGCTTCTCGTTGGGGTAAACGCCCCAGAGGTTCGATTGCTCGATGTAGCCGTCGAAGCCGTCGCCGTTGAGGCGGCACCAGCCGCCGTCGCACGAACCGACGCTGCCGAGCACCCCGGCCTGCAGCTTGGCGCTCAGGTTGGCGTCGACGGAGGGCTGCGCGCGCAGCGGGAAGATGACGCCCTTCTTCCACGGCGCGACGAGCGCCGTGCGGCGGCCGGAGAGAAGCGACTGCTGCACCCAGCCTTCGGTCCCCTCCGAATCGCGGATGCGGCGCCACGTATCGAACTCGGCGGTGACCTCGACGGGAAGGCCGGCGCGCTGGAAAATCCAGGCGGTGCGATGATCCTTAGATGGACCCTCGCGAAGATTGACGCGGTCGTATTTGAGGCTGACGTAGCGGGGAACGGGCAGGCCCGTCGAGGCCCCCAGCGCGGTCGTGTCCGCGGCGGACGCCGGAACGGCCGCGGAGACGGCGACGAGCGCGAGGATCGGCATGAGCCGCGCCAGCAGAGTCCAGGTCCAACGCGACTTGAGCGACACGGCGCGCCTCATCCACCCACCCGATATGCGGCGACGGCGGCCATCCGCAAGCCGTCTTGTCCAGCACGGGCGATCTGTTTAGGAACGCTCAAGGCCGGGACGCGCGCACGATGGCCGAAGCCGTCAATCTTTGTGGGCCGATCAGGGTTAAGGTCCGATGAAAGCCTGCGAAGCGCAAACCAGGAAGGGCCGGCCATGACCCGGCCGAAGCCGCTCGTCATCGTCACGCGGAAACTGCCCGACGTCGTCGAAACGCGGATGTGCGAATTGTTCGAGACGCGGCTCAGCGTCGCCGACGAGCCGATGAGCGCGCAGGCGCTCGTCGCGGCGATGCGCGAGGCCGACGTGCTGACACCGACCGTCACCGACCGGATCGACGCGGGGATGCTCGCGCAAACCGGCGACCGCCTCAAGCTGATCGCCAATTTCGGCAACGGCGTCGACAACATCGACGTCGAGGCGGCCGCGGCCCGCGGCGTCGCGGTCACCAACACGCCGGGCGTGCTCACCGAGGACACCGCCGACATGACGATGGCGCTGATCCTCGCCGTCGCGCGGCGGTTGGTCGAGGGCGCGCGGATCATTCCGACCGGCGACTGGCCCGGTTGGTCGCCGACCTGGATGCTCGGCCATCGCATCTCGGGCAAGCGGCTCGGCATCGTCGGCATGGGGCGGATCGGGCAAGCGCTGGCGCGGCGCGCCCGCGCGTTCGGCCTGTCGGTGCATTATCACAATCGCCGCAGGCTCCCGGTCGCCGTCGAGAACCAGTTCGAGGCGACCTATTGGGAGTCGCTCGACCAGATGCTGGCGCGCATGGACATCCTGTCCGTCAACTGCCCGCACACGCCGGCGACCTATCACCTGCTCTCGGCGCGGCGGCTGAAAATGCTGCAGCCGCGCGCCATCCTGGTCAACACGGCGCGCGGCGAGATCATCGACGAGCAGGCGCTGACCAAAATGCTCGAAGCGGGGGAACTCGCCGGCGCCGGGCTCGATGTCTTCGAACGGGCTCCCGCCGTGTCGAACCGGCTGGCGCGCCTCGCCAAATCCGGCAAGGTCACGCTGCTACCGCACATGGGATCGGCGACCTACGAAAGCCGCGTCGAAATGGGCGAGAAGGTCATCATCAACATCAAGGCCTTCCACGACGGGCACCGTCCGCCGAACCGGGTTCTCCCCGATCGGCTGTGACCCGCTCAGGCGCGGCGGCGCTGCCGAAAGGCGGCGGCGATCGCCTGCCACATCGGCTTGCGCGCCATGTTCTGATCGAAGGGCAGCGGGCGCGCCTCGTGCGCCGCTGCGCCATGCGTCTCGCTCAGGAAGGAGTTGACCCACGAATAGCGGTCCGACAGGCCCCAGGTGACGACCTGCCTCACCGCCGAGGAGGCCAGCGCCGCCGTCAGGAACCGTTCGACGCGCTGAGCGGCGGCGAGGTCGCGCGCCTTCTGGTCGCCCGGCAGGCTCGCCTCGCGGATGTCGAGTTCGGAGATCCACACCTCCAGGCCGGTGTCGCCGAGGCGCGCGACGAAGTCGGCGAAGGCGTCGTCGTCATACGGCAAGGCCATGTCAAGATGGCTTTCGAGGCCGACGGCGTGGACGGGCGCGCCCGCCTGCTGCAAGCGGTCGACGAGGTTCAGAAGCGCCGGCCGGATCGCCGCGCCGAGCCCCGGCGCGTCGTTGTCGCACTGCCCCTCGTTGAGGACGAGTTTCGCCGTGCGGTCGACCGCGGCGACGCGTTTGAAGGCGCGGATCGGCCAGTCCGGGCCGAAGGCCTGATACCACGCGCCGGTCCCATAGGCGCCAGCCTGGCGGTCCGCGGGCCAAAACGGCTCGTTGACGACGTCCCAGGCGTAGACCTGCCCGGCGTAGCGCGTCACGACGTTGTCGATATGCTCGTCGAAGAGCCGCTGCAGATCGGAGGTCGAGAGGCGGTTCATCCAGGCGGGGTTGGCGGTCTGCCAGAAAAGGCAATGCCCCTTGACCGGCTTGCCCAGCGTGCGGGCGACGCCCATGAAGCGATCGGCGTTGTAGAAGTCGTAGGCCGCGGGGTTGGCGCGCAGCGAGGCGATCTTGAACTGCCACTCGCTGACGAGCAGCGTCGTCTCCTCGAACAGCGCCGCATAGCGCGGATCGACGAAGTAGGGACTGCCCAGAGCCGCCCCGTAGACGAGGCCCGACTGGCGCGCGAGGTCGGCGAGGCTCGCCGGCGCGGCTTGGGCGCGCGACGCCGCAGGCAGCAGGGCGGCGCTCCCCAAACCCGCCAGCACGGAGCGTCGGTCCAAACGGGTCGAGAACACGATGCAGGCCTCCGATGCGGCGGCCGCTCCACCGCGCCGCAGGGTGATCGCAGCTTTAACCTGCGCCGCCGTTATGCGGATCGGCGGGGTTTAAGGCGAATTGGGCGCGGCGGTTTAAGGATCGTTTAGATAATGCGGCGAGCCCGTCGCCGATCGCTTGCAAGCGACTTCGCGCGCGCGCAATTCGCGGCCTTTTGCGCCAATCGAGCCTATTCGGCGTCCAAAACCGCCCGGCAGGCGTTCGGCAGCGCGGCCATGGTCATCGGCGGCCTTGGTTTATAATTCGGGTTGGGGCGCGGGTGCAGGACCGAATCTCGAAACCACCAGGCGAGCGAGGCGTCGCAGCCGTCGCTCGTGGGCGGCGGCGCCTGGGGCTGGCAGCCCAATTCGCCGGGCGGGCAGACGAGCCGGATGTGGAAATGGTAATCGTGACCGTACATCGGCCGGATTTTCGCCAGCCAGCGCCGGTCGCCGGTCGCGTCGCGGCACAACGCCTTCTTGATCGCGGGGTTGACGAACATGCGCTCGACCCGCGCGTCCGACGCCACACCATGCAGCAAGCCGATGTCGGCGCTTGAGAATTTCGCCGGATCGACATCCAGGCGGTCGGCGCGCACCAGGTTGCTCGACATCGTCTCTTCGCGCTCGGCGCGCGACATCGAGTGGCTGGGCATCGGCCGGAACCAGACGTCCGCGTCGATGCCGATCTGGTGCGAGGCGTGGCCGTTGCGCATCGGACCGCCGCGCGGCTGAGCCATGTCGCCGACCAGGAAGCCGGGCCAGACGCCTTCGCGCCGAAGCTTGGTCGCCGTCTGCTCGAGGAAGGATATCAGCCAAGGGTGGCCCCAGTTGCGGTTGCGCGACGGCCGCATGACCTGCCAGGCTTCGCCGTCCATCGGCAGCGGCTGGGCGCCGGCCAGGCAGCCCTTGGCGTAGAAACCGTAGATGTGCGGGGCGCCGCCGGTCGGCTCCTCCTGCCGCCCGAACAATTCCTTCGCCGGCGTCGAGGGATCGTCGGGATGGGCCAGCGGCGGCAGCGGACGCGGGTGGATCGCGCCGAGATCCTGCGCGCGGGCCGCCCCGGCCGCGCCCAAAAGGATTAGCACGGCCGCCGTCCAACCTCGCATGCTCATGCTCCCGATTGGACGCGTCCGGTCGGAACCCCAGACGATTCGTCCGTCAACGATCCGGCCACCTTACTCGATCTTGGCCATTTACGCCGCACTCGGAGGATTCCATAGTCAAGCTCGGGCGCGACCGGCGCCCAGGTTGGGGGTAGCGTCCATGCGAACCATTGCCGTTTTCTTTGCTCTGCTTTGCGGCCTCTTCGCGGCGAGCGCGCCGGCGCGCGCCGTGACGATCAGCGTCGATCTCACCGCGCAGCGCATGCACGTGACCACCGCGGCGGGCGAGAGCTACGTGTGGCCGGTGTCGACGGCGCGCTCCGGGTTCGCGACGCCGCACGGCTTCTACAAGCCCTATAGCCTGCAGCGCATGCATTATTCGCGAAAATATCACATGTCGCCGATGCCCTACTCGATCTTCTTCCGCGGCGGCTACGCCATTCACGGCACTTACGAGACGGCGCAACTCGGCCGGCCGGCGTCGCACGGCTGCGTGCGGCTCGCCCCCGCGAACGCTGCGCTCCTCTTCGCGATGGTCCAGCGCGAAGGCGCGCGCATCGCGATCACCGGAACGCCGCCGGGCGGCCCGATGTACGCCAAGGCGCACGGCGGCGCGCGCGTCACGGTCGCCACGGCGCGAAGCCGTCCGCCGGCGCTCGCCTATACGTCCTCGCCCCCCGTCAGAACGCTGAACCAATGGATGCTCAATCCGGGTGCGCCGAATTACTGACGCGCGGCCGCCTCAGTCGGCGAAGACGACGGTCTTGCGGCCGTTGAGCATCACGCGGTCCTCGACATGGAAGCGCAGCGCGCGCGCCAGCGTATGGCGCTCGATGTCGCGCCCCTTGCGCACGAGATCGTCGGGCGTGTCGCGATGCGAGATGCGCTCGACCGATTGCTCGATGATCGGGCCCTCGTCGAGGTCGGCGGTGACGTAATGCGCCGTGGCGCCGATGAGCTTCACGCCGCGGCGATGGGCCTGCGTATAAGGGCTCGCGCCCTTGAAGCCAGGCAGAAACGAATGATGGATGTTGATACAGCGCCCGACGAGCTTGGCGGTCAAACCGTCCGACAGGATCTGCATGTAGCGGGCGAGGACCACCACGTCCGTCTTGGTTTCGCGCACGAGCTCCCACAGGCGCGTCTCCTGTTCGAGCTTGGTCTCCCGCGTCACCGGCAGGTGATAGAAGTCGAGGCCGCTGAAATCATGATGCGCGAACGCCTCGCGCGGGTGGTTCGAGACGACCGCCGACACGTCCATGCGCAACTCGCCGATCCGCCAGCGGTAGAGCAGATCGGACAGACAATGGTCGAATTTCGAGACGAGGATCATCACGCGCGTGCGCTCGACGCCGGCGCGCATGCGCCAGGCCATGCCGAACCGCTCGGCGACGGCCGCGAAGCCGGTGCGCACCGCCTCGTAGACATCCGGATCGGCGATGCGGTCGAAAACGACGCGCATGAAGAACATGGCGGTCTCGACGTCGTCGTACTGCTGCGCATCGCGGATATTGCAGCCGTGTTCGAACAAATAGGTCGAGACGGCCGCCACGATGCCCGGCTTGTTGGGGCACGACAGAGCGAGAACGTATTGCGCTTCCGACACGAGTGCGCCCTCCGGACGATCGCTGCGTGTGACACGGCGGCGCCGGCGTTTCAAGCATGGGCGCGCCCACCGCATGCGCGCCGCCGCGCGTTGGCGAGCGCCCATCGCGCCCACGCCGGCGCTTGCCGCCGCGCGCGCAAGCGGGCATGAAAGGCGCAGCACAGGAACGCTTCGATGCCGCTTCATCAAACGCCGATGGCGAACGCCGACGTCGCGCCGCGCTCGGACTGGAGGCGCGAGGACATTCGCGCGCTGTTCCTGGCGCCTTTCCCCGAGCTCATGTACCGCGCGCAGACGATCCATCGCGCCCGCTTCGATCCCTCGCGCGTGCAGGTGTCGACGCTGCTGTCGATCAAGACCGGCGGCTGTCCCGAGGATTGCGCGTATTGCCCGCAAAGCGCGCATTACGACACCGGCGTCAAAGCCTCGAAGCTGCTCGATCGCGACACGGTGCTGGCCGCTGCGCGCGGCGCGCGCGACCGCGGCGCGACACGGTTCTGCATGGGCGCGGCCTGGCGCGCGCCGAAGGATCGCGACCTCGACGACCTCTGCGCGGTCGTCGGCGAGGTGAAAGACCTCGGGATGGAGACCTGCATGACGCTCGGCATGCTGACGCGCGCGCAGGCGAACCGCCTCGCCGCCGCGGGGCTCGACTATTACAATCACAACCTCGACACGTCGCCGGAGTTCTACGCGAGCATCATCACCACGCGGACCTACGCGGATCGGCTCGAGACGCTGGCCCATGTGCGCGACGCCGGCATGGCGGTCTGCTGCGGCGGCATCGTCGGGATGGGCGAGACGCTCGGAGACCGCGTCGGCATGATTCACGCTCTGGCGACGCTTCCGCGACATCCCGAGAGCGTGCCGATCAACCTCTTGGTGCGCGTGAGCGGCGCGCCGCTCGCAGCGGTCGGCCGGCTCGACCCGCTCGACTTCGTGCGCACGATCGCCGTCGCGCGGATCACGATGCCCGGCTCGATGGTGCGTCTCTCGGCCGGACGCGACGATATGAGCGCGGAGACGCAGGCGTTATGCTTCCTCGCCGGCGCGAATTCGATCTTCGGAGGCGAGCGCCTGCTGACGACGCCCAACCCCGGCGAGGATCGCGACGAGCGGCTCCTCGCCGCGCTCGGCATGACGACCGACGCCGCGGCGCCCCATGTCCGAACCCCTTCCGCCGCGTCGCCGCAGGAGGCCGCGCCATGAAGGTCGCGCTCATTCAAATGAACTCGGGCGCCGACAAGGCGGCCAACATCGAGCAGGCGCGCGCGCTGATCGAAGACGCGGTCGCCAACGAACGTCCGGACTGGATCTGCCTGCCGGAAGTCTTCGACTTTATGGGCGGCTCCTTCGCGCAGAAGCAGGCCGCGGCGGAGCCCATGCCGGGCGGCCCCGCCTATACGATGATGCAAAGCCTCGCGAAGAAGCACAGCGTGTTCATCCACGCCGGCTCGATCCTCGAGAAGATCGACGGGGAGCGGCGCGTCGGCAACACCACGGTCGCGTTCGACCGCGCTGGCGAGGAACTCGCGCGCTACCGCAAGATCCACATGTTCGACATCACCGCTCCCGACGGCCAGCAATACAACGAGTCGGCGGCGATGAAGCCCGGCGAAGCGGTCGTCGTCTACGATTGCGAGGGCGTCACGGTCGGCTGCTCGATCTGCTACGATCTGCGCTTTCCCGCGCTGTTCCAGGCGCTCGCCGACAAGGGCGCGCAGATGATCGCGCTGCCGGCGGCCTTCACGCTGCAGACCGGCAAGGACCATTGGGAGGTGCTGCTGCGCGCCCGCGCGATCGAGACCGAGACCTACGTCTGCGCCTCCGGCCAGACGGGAACGCATATGCAGGGCGCCGAGACGCGCGCCACCTGGGGCCACTCGATGGTGATCGACCCCTGGGGCCATGTGACGGCGCGCGCGTCCGACGGCATCGGCTGGGTCGCCGGCCGCCTCGACCCGCAACGCGTCGAGCGGGTGCGCGCGATGATCCCCGTCGCGCAGCACAAGGTGAGGCTGTCCTGAGCGGCGGCCACCTTATCCGTTGCCGAGCCGGAACAGGCGCGCCGCGTTGTCGCGGCCGATCTTGCGGCGGTCGGCCTCGCTGATCGAGGCGGCGTCGAACCATTCCGCCGCATGGTCGATGTTCTCGAACGGCCAGTCGGCCGAGAACAGGATGCGATCGGCGCCGATCTCCAGCATCGTGTCGATGAGCGTCTGCGTGCGGAAGTTGCCGGACGTCGTGATGTAGAAGTTCTCGTGGAAATAATCGGCGATCTTGCGCTTCGCCTTGTATTTCGGCGTCGTCTTCGCCCAGGCGTTGCGGTTGTCGATGCGCCACATGCTGAACGGCAGGCCCTCGCCCATATGGCCGACGACGATGTTCAGCCGCGGGTAGGCGTCGAACAGGCCCGAGCCCATCAGCCGTAAGGCGTGGACGGCGGTCTCCTGACCGAACGCCCAGGTGGGGCCAAGCAGCCACGGATGGCCGTCGTAGATCTGAGCCCAACTCGCGATCGGGTTGCGCGGATGCAGGTAGAAGGGGACGTCGAGCGCCTGCACCGTCTCCCAGAAGGGCCAGTATTGCGGGAGGTCGTAGTAGAGGCACGTCTCCGCCGTCCCCGCTTGCGAGAACCCGTTGGCGAGCGCGCCGCGGAACCCGAGCTGCTTGACGCAGCGCTCCAGTTCGCGGCTCGCCATGTCGGCGTCTTGCAGCGGCAGCGCGGCGAAGGCCTGAAACCGGCGCGGGTTTTTTGCGACCTCGGCGGCGAGGACGTCGTTGGCGCGGCGCGCGATCTCCTCGGCGCGGCGCGCGTCGGGGATCGCCTGCACGGCCGGCGCATTCAGCGACAGGATCATCGTCTCGATCCCGTGCCGGTCCATCTCCTCGATCCGCTTGCCGTGAATGTCGGTCAGCCGGCTCGACAGTTCCGGCCAATATTCGTCCGGCAGAAAGCCGTGCGAATCCATCAGCGTCTCGGGAATGGCGAAATGCTCCTCGAGCGCGATCTTGCCTTGCATGCGCTGGTCTCCCCTTGCGATCGATCTGCCGACCTTACAGCATTTTGCGAATGAGGCGCGCCTCCCGCGTAAGACGAAAGGCGGAGAGCGCCTGGCGAAGCGCCGGGCATTCCGAAAAACCGAACGAACGCGGCAAGAGAATCTCAACCACCGCTAACCATGCTGATCGGCGGCGGAGGGCCCGCGGAGATCGATGATGTTGGAAGCCGGCACCCTGGTCGTCTGGCTCGCGGCCGCCGCCGGCGTCGCGCTGATCGCCGCGCTTCCGCTGGTTCGCAGCCACCGGCGCGACGCGATGCGTCGGGAGACGCGGCTCAACGAAGAGGTCGAGTCGCTGCGCGACGAAATCTGGGAGCTGAAGGAAGCCGCCGCCGCGCGCCAGCGAGCGGAAGCGGCCAGCGAGGCGAAATCCCGCTTTCTCGCCACGGTGAGCCACGAAGTGCGCACGCCGCTCAGCGGCATCCTCGGCATGGCGGGACTCCTCGCCGAGACCAAGCTCGACGGCGAGCAATCCTCCTACATCGAGGCGATCCGCACGTCCGGCGCGGCGCTCGCCTCGCTGATCGACGAAATCCTCGATTTCTCCCGCATCGAGGCGGGCAAGCTCGACCTCGTCGCCGAGCGGTTCGATCTCGTCGCCCTCGTCGAGGGCGTCGTCGAACTTCTGGCGCCGCGCGCGCAAGGCAAGGGGCTTGAGATCGCCACCTCGATCGCGGCCGACGTCCCGCGCCTGCTGATCGGCGATGCGCCGCGGCTGCGCCAGGTGCTCATCAACCTCGCCGGCAACGCGGTGAAATTTACAGAAAGCGGCGGCGTCGGCGCGCGGGTCACGATGGCGCCCAACGGCGCGGTCCGCTTCGCCGTCGCCGATACGGGCCCCGGCGTGCCGCCGGAACGCCGCGCCGCGATCTTCGAGGATTTCGAGCAGGGCGACGGCTCGGCGTCGCGCAAGCACGAGGGCGCCGGTCTCGGCCTCGCCATCTCGAAGCGGATCATCGAGCGCATGAAGGGACGGTTGACGCTCGACCACAGCAGCGAACGCGGCTCGGTCTTCTCCTTCACGGCGGCGCTGGCCGCCGCCGAGCCCGCGGAGCCGGAAGCGCCGCCGCCGAGTCTCGCCGGGCGCACCGTCCTCATCGTCGGGCAGTCGCCCTTCGAAGCGCCTTACCTCGGCGAGCGCCTCGTCGCCGCCGGCGCCCGCACGCGGCGCGCCCAAGGCGCCGAGGCGGCGCTCGCCGCGCTCGAGCAGAGGCCGCCGCCCGACGTCGTGATCGTCGATTGCGCGATGGGCGAGGACGCGACGCGCCAGCTTGCCGGCGCGGCGCGCGCCGCCGGCGTCGCGCGCAGTCTCGTGCTGTTCTCGCCGTTCGAGCGGCGCGCCTTCGGCCAGGCCTCGCTGACCGGCTTCGACGGCTGGCTCGTCAAGCCGGTGCGCTCGGGTTCGCTGATGGCGCGGCTCGTCGGCGAGCCGAGGCGGGCGGCGGCCGGTTCCGACGACGCCCCCGACGCCCCGCTGCCGCTGCCCCGGCGCGGGCTGCGCGCGCTCGTCGCAGAGGACAACGAGATCAACGCGCTCCTCGCGCGCAAGCATCTCGAGCGGCTCGGCGCCGTCTCGACGCGGGCGCGCGACGGGCTCGAGGCGGTGCAGCTCGCCCGGATGGCGATGAGCGGCGAACGCGAGCCCTTCGACATTCTGCTTATGGATATCCGCATGCCGGAGATCGACGGGCTCGAGGCGGCGCGGCTGATCCGGCTCGCGGAGGACGCGGCGCGGGCGCCGCGCGTGCGTATCGTCGCGCTGACCGCCAACGCCTTCGAGGAGGACCGCCGCGCCGCGACGGACGCGGGATTCGACGCCTTCCTCACCAAGCCGGTCGAGGTGGCGGACCTCGCGCGCGCGCTCGCCGCCGAGGAGGCGGTGGCGTAGACCTGTCATCGTTTCGTCGAGCGCCTGATATATCGCCGTCGTGCGACGCACAGAACGGACCTCGATGACGCAGGCGCGCCCGACCGCAAAGGACAGTCCGGCGCCCGCCTGGCCGGCTGGCCTGCCGTTCCCCGCATGGATCGCCGACGCGCGCGTCCGCGACACCGAAGGCCTGCCGGAAACGCTCGGGCGCATCGGCGCGCTCGAAGTGCGGCTCGCCACCCGCAAGAAGGACATCCGCCGGGCGCAGAAGCTGCGCTTCAAGGTCTTCTACACCGACGGCGGCGCGAAACCCGATCCGCGCGCCGCGCTCACCCGGCGCGACATCTGTCCCTACGATCGCGTCTGCGATCATCTCGTCGTCGTCGACCACGACGCGGCGGACCGGCGCGGGCGGCGCAAGCCGCGCGTCGTCGGCGTCTACCGCATGTTGCGCCAGGAGAAGGCGCAGCGCGCCGGCGGCTTCTACACGCGCCAGGAGTTCGACATCGAGCCGCTGCTGGCGCGCCATCCCAGCAAGCGCTTCCTCGAACTCGGCCGCTCCTGCGTGCATCCCGCCTGGCGCTCGAAGCGCGTGCTCGAACTGCTCTGGCGCGGCGTGTGGACCTATGCGCGCCACCACCGCATCGACGTACTGATCGGCTGCGCGAGCCTGCCGGGCGCCGACCCGGCCGCGCATGCGCCGGTCCTGCGCTTCCTCGAAGAGCGCGCCGGCGCGCAGCCCGAATGGCGCGCGAGCGCCCGGCCGCAGCGGCGCTCATCGCTATCGCCGACGGCGCCGGACGACGGCGCGTCGCTCCACGCGTTGCCGCCGCTGATCAAAGGCTACCTGCGGCTCGGCGCGCAATTCGGCGACGGCGCGGTCGTCGATCTTCAGTTCGGCGTGACCGACGTGCTCGTGATCATGCCGGTCGCCGACATCGACCCTCGCTACAAGACTTACTTCAGCGAGGATTCCTGAGGCGCCGCTCGACGCCTCGGGCGACGCATCCTCCTCCGTCAGGGCGGCGCGCAACGCGCCATCATGACCCCGCCTGATCAAGATCGGGCATGCGTTTTGCTTGCCTTCGATCCGGGACCGTTTCGGCTTCCTGCGTTGAAGTAAGCCCATGAGCGAAATGCCGCTGTCGACGATCGATCTGGAGCCCTTCCTCCGAGGCGATTCGCGGGCGCGCGCCGGGGTTGCGGAGGCGTTCGGCCGATCGTTCGAGACCACCGGCTTCGCCGTGATCGTCGGGCACGGGGTTCCGGAAACGCTGAGTCGCGGCGCCTACGATCTGGTCAAGGCGTTCTTCGCGCTGCCGACGCCGACGAAGCGCCGCTCGATGGTCCCTGAAACGGTGAAGCGCCGAGGCTATCTGCCGATCGGCGTCGAAAGCGTCGCGGCGACGCTGTCGGGGGAAACGCCGCCGGATCTCTGCGAGGCGCTGGTGTTTCCGGCGCTGCATCGCGACGGCGGGGCCGCCGATCGGCCCGTCATCTGGCCGGACGAGCCGGCGGGACTCCGCGACGCCATCGCCGCGTACGCCGCCGCGATGGCCACGCTGACCGCGCAGCTTTCCCGGCTGGCGGCGCTCGCCTTGAACCTTCCGGAAGACTATCTCGCTCCCTGGTTTCGGGACCCGTCGCTGACGCTGCGCTTCGTCAACTACCCCGACCAGGCGCAGCCGCCGCGCCCGGGCCAGTTGCGCTACGGCGCGCATCACGACTACGGCGGTCTGACCATCCTGCGCCAGGACAGCGCGCCCGGCGGGCTGCAGATCTGCGACGCCGACGGAACCTGGCGGGATGTCGGCTTCCTTCCGGGTTCTTTTCTCCTCAACGTCGGCGATCTCATGTCGCGCTGGACCAACGGGCGCTGGCGCTCGACGCTGCATCGCGTCGTCAATCCCGACCGGGCGCTGACGGGCTCGACGCAGCGCCTGTCGATGGTCGCCTTCTCCGGCCCGAACGAGACCATGGAGGTGGCCTGCCTGCCGAGTTGCTGCAGCGAGGATAACCCGCCGCGCTTCGCGCCGGTGCAAGCCGGCGCCTATGTCCGCGCCATGGCCAACCGATCGATGAACCTGGAAGGAGCGACAGGCTGAAGGCCGGCTGCCGGCGAAGGACGTCCGGCTAACTTGGAATCGCCGTCGCCTGTACACGGAGGACGAGATGCTTGATCAACTCACCCCGACGGCGATCGCGCTGCCGCGAGGGCTAGGCGCGGAAATCGTCGGCGTCGACATCCGTCGGCTCGACGCGAAACAGTTCGACATGATCCGCAGCGCGTTCGACAAGCACGGGCTCATCCTGATCCGCGATCAGGCGCTCACGCCTGACGAATTGAGCGGCTTCGTGGGGCGCTTCGGCGACCTGGAGCGTCACACGCTGCAACAATACACGCTGCCGGGCCATTCCGAGATCTACGTCCTCGCCAACATCGAGGAAAACGGGCGGCAGATCGGCGCCCATAACGAAGGCGTCGGCTGGCACACGGACCTGTCCTACAAGGAAAAAGCCGTGATGGCGACGGCGCTTTACGGCGTCATCTGTCCGCCCGAAGGCGCCGATACGTTGTTCGCCGACATGACCGCCGCCTACGCAGCGCTGCCCGAAGCGCGCAAGCGAAAACTCGACGGGTTGCACGTCCATCACAGCTACCATCGCTTCATGGCCGCGCGCGAAGACCGTGCGCCGCTGACGCCGGAGCAGAAGGCCGCGACGCCGGACGTCATGCATCCGTTGGTCCGCACCCATCCCGCGACCGGGCGCCGCTCCCTCTACATCGGAACCGGGACGGTCTTCGCGATCGAGGGGATGGCCAACCCCGAAGGCAAGGCTCTTGTGGACGAATTGGTGGCGTACGCCACCCAGGAGCGCTTCGTCTCGACGCACAAATGGCGCGAGGGCGATTTTCTGATGTGGGACAACCGCTGCACGCTGCACACCGGAACCCTGTTCGAGGACACGCGCTACAAGCGCCTGATGCACCGGTTGATGGTCAAGGGCGATGTCCCTTACTGAGCCGCCTTCCCGCGGCCCGAGCAGCAGAGGATCCAAACCGAATGCATGAAGGCTGTTTTCTTGGCCGTTTGGCCGGCGCTCTCGCCCTGGTCGCCGGACTCGTCGGGGCCGGCGGCGCGTCGGCGAAGGACGCCCTGACCTTTCAGGCGAACTGGCTGATCCAGGGCGAGAACGCCTACATGATCGCCGGCCGCGATCGAGGCTTCTACGCGGACGAAGGGATCGACCTCACCGTCAACCGCGGCTTCGGTTCGGGCGATACGGTCAAGAAGGTCGTGACGGGCGCCGCCGACGTGGGCACCGCCGATGTCGGCGTGCTGATGTTGGCGCGGCTGCGCGAGGGCGTGCCGATGCGCTGCATCAGCACGGAATACACCTACTCCCCGCAGGGCGTCTGGGTCCTCCAGTCCGGCCCGGTCAAGAGCGTAGCGGACCTTGCCGGCAAGCGTCTCGGCGTCAGCGCCGGCAACTCGCTGTCGGTGTATTTCCCGCTGCTTGCCCACGCCAACAAGCTCGATCCCGGCTCGGTCCGATTCATCAACATGGAGGCGAGCGCCCTGCTGCCGACCCTGCTGGCGGGCCAGATCGACGCGATGTCGGGGTTCGCCACGGTGTTCGACCTGCGCAACGCAGAAGCGGTCGCCCAGGGCAAGCCGATGCGGGCTTTTCCGCTGGCCGACAACGGCGTGCGCGTCAACGGCGAGTGCCAGATGGCGACGGAACGCACGATCGCCGGCAAGCCGGACCTGCTGCGGCGCTATCTTCGCGCCACCCGCCGGTCCCTGGAATGGTCGCGCGACAATCCAGAGGAGACGGCCCGCATCATTTCGGCCGCCTATCCGGAGTTGAACGCTGCGACGGTGCTGATCAATCACAAGGCCTACATGACCTACGTCTTCAACGAACAGAGCGCGCGCACCGGAGTCGGAGGGTTCGACGCAGCCCAGCTTCAAACCACGCTCGACGCCGTGCGGCAGGCGCAGCAGGTCACGAATACGGCGGACATCCACAGCTTCTTCGACGCCAGCTTGCTGCCGCCACGATGACCGGCGGCATCGTCGCGGTCGAGGCGGCCAACCAGATCTTCGGTGAGGACGAAGACCGCGTCGTCGCGCTTGCGGACGCCTACCTGTCGATCGGTCGAACGGAGTTCGTCGCCGTCGTCGGCCCGTCCGGCTGCGGCAAATCCACCCTGCTCCGCCTGATCGCAGGCCTGATCCCGCCGAGTTCGGGCCGCGTCCTGATCGACGGACGGCCGGTGACCGGGCCGCGTTCCGACGTGGGCCTAGTCTTTCAGGCGCCGCGGCTGCTGCCCTGGGCGAATGTGCTCGATAACGTGCTGTTTCCGCTCCGCATGCTCAACGAGTATGGGCCGGAGAGCGCCGCCCGCGCCCGCACCCTTCTGGAGCTCGCCGGGCTGGCCGACTTCGAACGCAGGACGCCCGACGAACTTTCAGGCGGGATGCAGCAGCGGGTCGCCATCTGCCGCGGCCTGATCCGCGATCCCAAGGTGCTGCTCATGGACGAGCCGTTCGCGGCGCTGGACGCGCTCACCCGCGAGGAAATGGGTCAATACCTGCTCGATCTCTGGACCGCCCGGCCGAAAGCCATCGTTTTCGTCACCCATTCCGTGCCGGAGGCGGTGATGCTGGCCGACCGGGTGATCGTGATGAGCCCGCGTCCCGGTCGGATCGTGGATGAGATCGACGTCAAGCTGCCGAGGCCGCGCAGCTTCGAGCTGGAGGCCAGCGATGAGTTTCAGGACGCCACAAACCGTATCCGCGCGCACATCTATCGGCGGCGCCCCTTCCGGCAGCAAGCATAAGGCGCGGTTGCGCAAGATCTGGCGCGGCGCACGGGAGACGGCGCTGCCGATCCTCGTGGTGGCCTTCCTGTTCGCGGCCTGGGAAGCGCTCGTCCCCGCGTTGTCAATTCCCGTCTACATCCTCCCCGCTCCCAGCCGTATCGTCATGGCCCTGTGGGAGGTTCGGGGCAGCGTCGCCGCGCACACCCTCGCTTCGCTCGTCACGGTGCTCGCGGGATTTTTCCTCGCCATCGGCCTGGCGCTGCCGCTCGCGGCGCTGATCACGATGTCCTGGTTCGGCCGGGTGGCGATCTATCCCTTGCTGATCCTGTCGCAGTCGGTGCCGAAAGTCGCGCTGGCGCCGATCCTCGTGCTGCTGTTCGGCGCCAACATGCTTCCCAAGATCGTCATCACGATGCTGGTGGCGTTCTTCCCGCTCGTGGTCGCCACGGCGGCGGGCCTCTCCGCCGCGCCCAAGGATCTGATCGAGCTCGGACGTTCGCTGCAGGCGACGCCATTGAAGCAGTTGTTGCGAATCCGTCTGCCGTTCGCCATCCCGTTCGTCTTTTCGGGGCTGAAGATGGCGATCACCCTCTCGGTCATCGGAGCCGTGGTGGGCGAGTTCGTGGCCGCCGACCGGGGCCTGGGGTTCCTGATGGTCTCCTCGCTGGCCTTCTTCAACACGCCGGTCGGTTATGGCGCCATCATCGTGCTGTCGCTGATGGCGATGATCCTGTTCCAACTCGTCGTCGTGATCGAGCGCGTTCTGTTCCCGTGGAGCGCCCGGCTGCAGAGTTGACCCCGAGCGCGCCGTTCCCATGCTGGACACATCGCAATAAATATCGCGACGAAGGGACATCTCCTTGCCCTCCGCCGCGCGGCGGGGCCATAGTCCGCGATCCTTTGCAACGGCGGAACGGCGCGGCGGATGGCCGGCGAATTTTCCTGCGGACACGAGATCGTCGAGGCGGCGCGGCGCGCCTGGTCCGGCGCGGTGTGGGATTACGTCGCCGGCGCGGCGCTGACCGAGACGACGCTGCGGCGCAACCGCCATGCGCTCGACAGCCTCGCCTTCCTGCCGCGCGTGCTGCGCGACGTGTCGAAGATCGACGCCAAGACGGCCGTGCTCGGGCAACCCTCGCGCATGCCCGTTGCGATCATGCCGATGGGCTCGATGACGCTGATGACGCCCGACGGCGCGAAGGCCGCGGCGCGCGCCGCGACCGCGTTCGGCGCGCTGCAATGCGTCAGCTCGGTCGTCGGCCACGAACTCGAGGACATCGCAGCCGCGAGCGAAGGCCCGAAAGTGTTCCAGCTTTATGTGCGCGGCGACATGGACTGGGTGAAGCCGCGCCTCGATCGCGCGAAAAAGGCCGGCTACGTGGGGCTGATGCTGACCGTCGACGGACCCTACTACGGCATTCGCGAGCGCCAGTTGATCCACCGCTGGACGCTGCCTTCGGTCGCCGATCCGACGCGGCATTTCCAGGCCGCGATCACCTGGAAGACGTTCGAAGCGATCCGCGCCCATTGGGGCGGCAAGACCTTGCTCAAGGGGATCGCCACCGCCGCCGACGCCAAGCTCGCCGTCGAGCATGGCGCCGACGTCGTCTGCGTCTCGAACCACGGCGGGCGCGAACTCGATCACGGCCGCGGCACGATGCAGATGCTGCCCGAGATCGTCGAAGCGGCGCGCGGACGCGCCGAGGTCTGGATCGACGGCGGCTTCACGCGCGGCACCGACGTCGTCAAGGCGCTGTGCCTCGGCGCGCATTGCGTCGGCATCGGCCGGATGGCGGCCTGGGGGCTGGGCGCCGGCGGCGCGGCGGGGCTGACGCGCGCGCTCGAAATCCTCGAAGGCGAATTGCATAACGCCATGGGCCTCATCGGCGCGCCGACGCTCGCCGACCTCGGCCCCGAATATCTCGCGTCCGTTGCGCCGCTCGAACCGACGCATGAGACGAGCGCCTTCCGCCATCTGGGACCCGACCCGCTGCGCTGAGGCGCAAGACAGGCCGCGCCCGATCGAGCAAAACAATACGCCAGGAGAGGACCGCGATGTATCACGACAAACCCGAGGGCGCGCCCGACGACAAGGTCGCCTGGGGCAGCGACGTCGCCGCGCAGATGCTGCGCCGGTTCGGGTTTCCCTACATCAGCCTCAACCCCGGCGCGAGCTATCGCGGCCTTCACGATTCGATCGTCAACCATCTCGGCAATCAGACCCCCTCGATGGTGATCTGTCAGCACGAGGACCATTCCGTCTCGATCGCGCACGGCTATGCGAAGGCGACGGGCGAGCCGATGGCCTGCGTGCTGCATTCGAACGTCGGTCTCTTCCACGGCATGATGGGGCTCTACAACGCCTGGTGCGACCGCGCGCCGATGTTCGTCCTCGGCGCCACCGGACCGCTCGACGCGCCGCAGCGCCGCCCCTGGATCGACTGGATCCACACCTCGACCGACCAGGCCGCGCACATTCGCGATTTCATAAAATGGGACAACCAGCCGACCTCGCCCGGCGCGCTGGTCGAAGCGATGTGCCGCGCCAACATCCTGACGCGCGCCGAGCCGCCGGCGCCCGTCTACATCTGCCTCGACGCCGGATTGCAGGAGCAGTCGCTCGACGGCGAGATCGCCTGGCCCGACCTGGCGCGCTTCCAGCCGCCGGCGCCCGCGCGGCCTGCGAAAGACGCGATCGCCAAGGCGGCGGCGCTTCTGAAGGCCGCCAAGCGGCCGCTCGTCCTCGTCGGCCGCTGCTCGCTTTCCAAGCAAGGCTGGGAGCAGCGCGTGCGCCTCGTCGAGCGGCTCGGGGCCGTCGCGATGACGGACCTCAAGCTGCACGCAGCCTTCCCGACCGACCATCCCGCGCATGTCTGCGAACCGTTCAACCAGTTCTCGCCGGAAACGCGCGCCATCGTCGGCGAAGCCGATACGATCCTGGCGCTCGACTGGGTCGATCTCGGCGGCGCCGTGCGCGCGACGCAAGGCCTGCCCGAGGCGACGGCGCGCGTGATCGCCTGCTCGCTCGACCATACGCTGCACAACGGCGCGCACATGAACTACATGGCGCTGCCGCAGATCGACGTCTTCATGGCGGCCTCGGCCGAGCCGGTCGTCGCGGACCTGATCGAGGCGCTGGGTCCGGGCGAGACCGGGACGAAGGCGCCGTGGCGCGGCAAGCTCGCCGGCAAGACGCGCCCCGACGATCCGAACCGGATCACCATGTCGAAGGTCGGCGCGGCGCTGCGCGCGGCGTTCCGCGATCCCGAGACGGTGACGCTCGCCTCGGTGTGCCGCGGCTGGGTCTGCGATCTCTGGCCGTTCCACGAGCCGCTGTCCTACCTCGGCAAGGACGGCGGCGGCGGCCTCGGCTCGGGGCCCGGCATCGCCACGGGCGCGGCGCTCGGCCTGCACGGGCGCGGCCGCCATACGGTCGCGGTGCTCGGCGACGGCGATTTCCTGATGGGCGCGAGCGCCATATGGAGCGCGGTGCGCGCGCAAGTCCCGATGCTCGTCCTCATCAACAACAACCGCTCCTACTTCAACGACGAACTACATCAGGAGACCGTCGCGCGCCGGCGCAACCGCCCCGTGGCGAACCGCTGGATCGGGCAGAACATCGGCTCGCCCGAGGTCGATATCGCCGGCCTCTGCCGCTCGTACGGCGCGGTCGGGATCGGACCGGTGACGGCCGTCGCAAACCTCGAAGGCGCGATCCGAGAGGGCGTCGAGGTGCTGATGGCGGGCAAGGTCGCGGTCGTCGACATCCAGGTGAACCCGGGCCAGGAGCGCCGCGCGCGCTCGACGATCGAGGACCGCAAGACCGGTTGAGGCGCGGGAAGGGAGCCGATCATGCAACGCCTGACCATCAGCCTCGACGACGCCATGGCCGATGCGCTCGACGCCTTCATGGCGCGCAACAACTATTCCAACCGCTCGGAAGCCATGCGCGACCTCATCCGCAACGCGCTGGCGCCGGGCGCCGCCGGCGCCGAAACGCCGGAATGCGTCGCGGCGATCTCCTATGTCTACGACTATGACGCGCGCGATCTCGCGATGCGGCTCGACCGGGCGCAGCACGAGCACCACGACATCGCCATCGCCTCGATGCGCACGCGCCTCGATCATCGCAACGGCATGGAGGTGACGCTGCTGCGCGGCGCGACGCAGCAGGTGCGCGACCTCGGCAAGACGATCCTCGCGGAGAAGGGCGTGCGCTTCGGCCAGATCAACCTGGTGCCGGTGCGCGCCGACGCCGTGACGCACAGCCACGGACGCGGCGGCTCCCGTCACCGGCACGATACGCCGGCTCTCTAAAATTAACGGATTTTCGCGCGGCGATTTAAAAGAAAATTGGCGCGGCGGCGCTAGGCTGGCGTTCACCACCGCTGGAGATCGTCATGCAAGCCCCTCGCTTCCACTTCGCTCCCGACGAGCCCGACCCGCCGCCGCGGCGCTACTGGGTGACGCGTATGATCCTGACCGGCCTCATCGTCGGATGCGCGTCCGCCGTGCATATCCTGCTCGGATTCCGCTTGTTCTGAGTGCGTCTCAGCCCAGATCGAGCTCCTTGAAGAAGTCGTTCCCCTTGTCGTCGATGACGATGAAGGCGGGGAAATCCTCGACCTCGATCCGCCAGATCGCCTCCATCCCGAATTCCGGAAAGGCGACCGTCTCGACCTTCCTGATGCAATCTTGCGCGAGGCGCGCCGCCGGGCCGCCGATCGAGCCGAGATAGAAGCCGCCGTGCTTCTGGCAGGCGTCGCGCACCGCCTTCGAGCGATTGCCCTTGGCGAGCATCACCATCGAGCCGCCCGCCGCCTGAAAGGCGTCGACGAACGAATCCATGCGCCCCGCCGTCGTCGGCCCGAACGAGCCCGACGCCATGCCCGCCGGCGTCTTGGCGGGGCCGGCGTAATAGATCGGATGCCGCTTGAAATAGTCGGGCAGCGGCTGGCCGGCCTCCAATTGCTCGCGCAGCTTGGCGTGCGCCATGTCGCGCGCCACGATCATCGGTCCGCTGAGCGACAGCCGCGTCTTGATCGGGTAGCGCGTCAGCGTCGCCAGGATGTCCGCCATCGGCCGGTTGAGATCGACGCGGACCGCGTCGCCGCCAAGGCTCGCCTCATCGACGTGCGGCAGGAACCGCGCGGGGTCGGGCTCGAGCTGTTCGAGGAAGACGCCGTCCTTCGTGATCTTGCCCATCGCCTGACGGTCGGCCGAACACGAGACGCCGAGCCCGATCGGCAGCGAGGCGCCATGGCGCGGCAGGCGCACGACGCGCACGTCATGACAGAAATACTTGCCGCCGAACTGCGCGCCGACGCCGAGGGTCTGCGTCAGCTTGTGGATTTCGGCCTCCATCGCGAGGTCGCGGAAGGCGTGCCCGTCTTCGCTTCCTCGCGTCGGCAGCGAATCGAGGTAGCGCGTCGAGGCGAGCTTCACGGTTTTCAAGTTGAGCTCCGCCGACGTTCCGCCGATGACGATCGCGAGATGGTAGGGCGGGCAGGCCGACGTGCCGAGCGTCAGGATCTTCTCTTTGAGGAAGGCGATCAGCCGATCGTGCGTCAGCAGCGCCGGCGTCCCCTGATAGAGGAACGTCTTGTTGGCCGAGCCGCCGCCCTTGGCGACGAACAGGAACTTGTAGGAATCCTCGCCCTCGGCGTAGATCTCGATCTGCGCCGGCAGGTTGTTCTTGGTGTTCTTCTCCTCGAACATCGAGAGGGGCGCGAGCTGCGAGTAGCGCAGGTTCTTGCGCTCGTAGGCGTCGCGGACCCCCTGCGCCAGGGCGCTTTCGTCCCCGCCTTCGGTCCAGATGAAGCGGCCCTTCTTGCCCATGACGATCGCCGTGCCGGTGTCCTGGCACATCGGCAGCACGCCGCCCGCGGCGATGTTGGCGTTCTTCAACAGGTCATAGGCGACGAAGCGGTCGTTGGCGGTCGCCTCGGGGTCGTCGAGAATTTTGGCGAGCTGCGCAAGATGGGCCGGCCGCAGGAGATGGTTGATGTCGCTCATCGCCTGCTCGGACAAGAGACGGATCGCCTCCGCGCTCACGCAGACGATGTCGCGGCCGCCCATCGTCTCGACGGTCACGCCGTCCGACGTCAGCTTGCGATAGGGCGTCTCGTCCTTGCCGAGCGGGAACAGGGGCGTGTAGCTCTGACTCATGGCGCTCTCGCGGGTTCGCAAATCGCCCGTTGTTTAGCGAAGAAGCGCTGGCGAGGAAACCGGAGGACGGCGCTCAGCAGTTATCTCCGCGCGCGCTCGACGATCGCGCGCGCTTGCGCGAGATAGGTCTCCTCGGTCCGCGTCTGCGCGTCGAGACCCACGAGGTCGTAATAATCCCGCAAGGACGTCAACTCGTCGCGCGCCGCCTCGAAGGATCGGTCGCGCTTCAGCGCCTTGAGGCTGCGCGTCACCGCGCCGACCGCGGCGAAGAGCAGCGCGGACGGAAAGGTGACGAGCGCCGCGCCAGCGTCTTCCAGATCGCCGATCGAGAGTTTCCAATCGGCGTTGGCGTGCGACAGGTTGGCGAAATGCGGACCCGGCACCTCGCGCACGACACGGCGCAAGGCGTCGACGGAATCGGCGCCCATCGGCTTCGCCGCGTCGGCGCCCGCATCGATATACATCCGGCAGCGCTCGATCGCGGCGTCAATCCCCTCGACGCCGATCGCGTCGCTGCGCGCCACGATGAAGAGCGTCTCGTCGCGCCGCGCGTCGAGCGCCGCCTTCACCTTCGACAGCATCTCCTCGACCGGAACGACTTGCTTGCCCGCCATGTAGCCGCAGCGGTTGGGGAACACCTGATCGCTGATGAACAGCGCCGCGACGCCGGCCGCCTCGAAGGCGCGCACCATCTGCCGCACGTTGTTGACGCCGCCAAAGCCGGTGTCGGCGTCGACATAGACGGGGATGTTCACGGCGGCGCAGATGCGCGCGTAATGGTCGGCGTAGTCGCGCATGTTGGACTGGCCGGTGTCGGGCTGCGCCAAGAGCGCGCCCGTCGCCGCGTAGCCGCCGGCGATCATCGCGTCGAAGCCCTGCGCCTCGATGATGCGCGCGGAGAGCGCGTCGTAGGCGCCGGGCGCGAGCGTCAGACCCGGCGCGGCGGCGAGTTCGCGAAATCGCGTCCTGACGTTCATACGCTCTCCGCCTCGCCGACGCCGGCGCGCGTCGCCATGCGAGCCTCGCGCCCGCGCGCGTCCGCTTCTTGTCGGACCGAGGCTTCGGCGCCGCGTGGACTTCGGCATAGGACCTGCGGCGGCGCCTGACAAGACGCGCGAGGCGAGGACGCGACCGCCCTTGAACGGTCCTACGCCGTCGCCTTTCGCTGCTGCGCGTCCCTTTTCTCCACCCATCGCCCGACCTTGATCTTGCATCTTGCGGCGGGTTGATGAGGATGGCGGCTTGTTCCTCCTCAGGCGGAGACCGCCATGGCCTATGACCTCGACGCCTTCAACACGGACACGCGGCGCGCGTTGCAGACGCAGCCGCTTGCGGCGGCGCTCGATGCGATCGCGGACGCGCTGCGGCGCCTGCTCGCCGAGCCGGCCTTCGTAGCGTCGGCTTTCCACGCCGACACGCCGCCCGGCAAGCGCGAACTGCATCATGACGCGGAGACCGATTTCCATGTGCTCGCGCATGTGCAGGAAGCCAACAAAGGCGGCGCGCCGCACAGCCACGGCGAGTCCTGGGCGATCTACGGCACGGCGGACGGGGTGACCGAGATGACGGAATACGCGCGCGTCAACCCCGAAACCGAGGAAGCCGTTGTGCTGAAAGTCTCGGACCGCTACGCGCTGCGGCCGGGCGAGGTCCGCGGCTATGGGCCGGGCGCGATCCATTCGACCGCGCATCCGGGCAAGACCTGGGTGGTGAGGATCACCGGGACCGATCTCGACCATGTGGCGCGCTACCGCTTCAAGCGCGCGCGGGATCGGGTGCTGGAAGAGGCCTGAGGCGCGCGCGGACGCTCGACAAGGAGACGGATCGGCATGATCGCGCGCTATTTGAGGTCGGCGGTTCTCGCAGCCTTGCTGCTGGCGGGCGCCGGCCGGGCGGAGGCGCAAGAGACCCTGTCGTTGGCCGTGGGCGCGCCCGGCAATTGGGACACCTGCGTGCCCGAGGTCGGCAAGCGGGCCGGCATTTTCGCGAAATACGGCCTCGACCTCAAGCTGCTTTACACCAACGGCGGCGGCGAGACGCTGCAGGCCGTGATCGCGGGGAGCGCCGATATCGGCATCGCCGCTGGAACGGCCGCGGTCATGGCGGCCTTCGTCAAAGGCGCGCCGGTGCGCATTCTGGCCGCCGGAACGACCGGCGCCGGCGACCTCTTCTGGTACGTCCCCGCGGCCTCGCCGATCAAGACGTTCGCCGACGCCGCCGGCAAGACCATCGCCTACTCGACCAACGGCGCCTCGACCCACACGACGCTTCTCGCCTTGATCGATCAGTTCAAGATCAACGCCAAGCCGGTGGCGACCGGCGCCGCGGCGCTGACCTTCACGCAGGCGTTGACCGGCCAGGTCGACGTCGGCTGGGCGTCGCCGCCGTTTGGCCTCGACGCGCTGCGCGACGGGCGGATCCGGCTGATCGCACGCGGCAGCGACGCGCCCTCGACGGTCCGCGAGACGGTCCGCGTGCATATCGTCAACGCCCGCGCGCTCGAAACGCGTCGCGACGCGATGCTGCGTTTCATGAAGGCCTATCGGGAGACCGTCGACTATCTTTACGGCGATCCGGGGGGCCTGCGCACCTACGCCGATTACGCCCAGATCGATCCGGCGCTCGCGCAGCGAATCCGCGACGAGTTCCTGCCGAAGGCGGCGCTGTCGCCCGACGCCGTCTCGGATATCGACGGCGTGACGCGGGACGCCATCGCCTTCAAGGTCTTGCAGGCGCCGCTGACAGCCGACCAATTGCGCGCGCTGATCCAGATTCCGCCGCGGTCGTGACCGATCGGCCGTCCTTCAGGCCGCGTAAAGGTTTGCGTAGGCGTCGCGCAGCACGTTCTTCTGCACCTTGCCCATCGTGTTGCGCGGCAGTTCCTCGACGAAGATCACGCGCTTCGGCTGCTTGAACTTCGCCAGCCTGTCGGCGAGCGCGGCCTGCACGCCCTTCTCGTCGATCGTGGCGCCGGGCTCGCGCACGACCGCCGCCGTCACCGCCTCGCCGAAGTCGCGATGCGCGAGCCCGATTACCGCGCTCTCGGCGACGCCTGGGATGGCGTCGATCTCGTCCTCGACTTCCTTCGGATAGACGTTGAAGCCGCCGGAGATCACGAGGTCCTTGCCGCGTCCGACGATATGCACGTAGCCGCGCGCGTCGATTTTGCCGAGGTCGCCGGTGATGAAGAAGCCGTCGTCGCGGAATTCGGCCTTGGTCTTCTCGGGCATTCGCCAATAGCCCTTGAACACGTTCGGTCCCTTGACCTCGATCATGCCGATGTCGCCCGGCGCGATCGGCGCGCCGCTCTCGGCGTCGGCGATGCGGACGCTGACGCCCGGCAGCGGAACGCCGACCGCTCCCGGCGCGCGATCCCCGCTGTAGGGGTTCGACGTGTTCATGTTCGTCTCGGTCATGCCGTAGCGTTCGAGAATCGCGTGGCCCGTGCGCTGCGTCCATTCGCGATGCGTCTCGGCGAGCAGCGGCGCCGAACCCGAGATGAAGAGTCGCATCCCCCTGGTCGCCTCTTTGGTGAGGCCAGGATGGGCGAGCAGGCGCGTGTAGAACGTCGGCACGCCCATCATCGACGTCGCGCGCGGCATCAGCCGCAGGATGGCGTCGGGATCGAGCTTGGGGAGGAAGAACATGGTCCCGCCCGCGAGCAGCAGCGTGTTCGTCGCAACGAAGAGACCGTGCGTGTGATAGATCGGCAGCGCGTGGATCAGCGTGTCGTCCGGCGCGAAGCGCCAATAGTCGACGAGCGTCAGCGCATTCGAGGCGAGATTGTCGTGCGTCAGCATCGCGCCCTTGGAGCGGCCCGTCGTGCCGGACGTATAGAGGATCGCGGCGAGATCGTCCTTGCCGCGCGCCATGTCGTCGAACGCCGGCGGGGCGTCCGCGGCGAGCCGCGCGAGGTCGCCGTCGCGCGCGACGCCGAGCGTGACGCAATGCGCGACGCCGGCCTTCTGCGCGACCGGCGCGAGCTTGTCGCGCGAGGCCGGATCGCAGACGAACGCGCGCGGCTCGGCGTCGGTCAGGAAATACTCGATCTCCGCCGGCGTGTAGGCGGTGTTGAGCGGCAGGAAGATCGCGCCGGCGCGCACGCAGCCGAGATAGAGCAGGATCGCTTCGGGCGATTTCTCGACCTGCGCGGCGACGCGGTCGCCCGGTTCGACGCCGAGCTCGACGAGCGCAGCGGCCATGCGCGCCGAGCCTTCGGCAAGGTCGCGATAGGTCATGCGCGCGCCGTCGTGATTCTCGATGAAAAGCTTGTCGGGAGCCGGGAAACGGCTCGAAACCACGTCGTAGAGATAGGCGGCCATCGCGTCCCCCGAACCCTGCTTTTGGCCCTAGGTGGACGACCCAACCGGAAGTTGCAAGCGCGGGCGCGCCGGCTTCGCCATGCGCTTGACGCCGGCGGATGCCGCGACGGCGCCCAGGTTGGCGTAGGCTTCGTGGTTGGCCTCGATCGCGTCGAGGTCGTAGAGATAGTTGACCATCAGGCCCACGCCCTCGCGCAGCGCCTTCGGCGAGGAATCGCCGAGCCAGTTGATGCGTTCGAGCCGCGCGCCGTTGCCGAGATGGAAGCGCGCCACCGAATCGACCGGACGCCCGTCGCGCGCCTTGCCCTTGAGGAAGTAATCCGTCGCAAGCATTTCAAGGCGCCGGCGCAGGGCTTCGGCGCGCTCGGGATCGGCGGCCCAAGAAAGATCGGCGAGCGTATCGAGCAAAGCCTGGTCGGCGCCGGCCTCCATGGCCGCCTCGCTCTTCAGCCAGCGCGCGAAGCTCGGCACCGGCGACAGCGTGACGAAGGTTTCGAGCTTCGGCAGTTCGCGCCGCAACTCCTCGACGACTTGCTTGATGAGGAAATTGCCGAACGAAATGCCGCGCAAGCCGCGCTGGCAGTTCGAGATCGAATAGAACACGGCGGTGCGCGCCTTGGCGGCCGGCGCCACGTCGCGCGTCTCCGCCAGCACCGGCGCGATGGCGGCGGGCGTCGTCTCGGTCAGCGCCACCTCTACGAAGATCAGCGGCTCGTCGAGGAGCGCGGGATGGAAAAAGGCGTAGCAGCGCCGGTCGATGGGGTCGATCCGGCGGCGCAGATCGTCCCAGTCGCGGATTTCGTGCACCGCCTCATAGCGGATGATCTTGTCGAGCACGTTCGCAGGCGTCGACCAGTCGATGCGCCGCAGGACGAGGAAGCCGCGGTTGAACCAGGAGGCGAGCAGATGCGCGAGGCCGCGATCGACGGGCGCGAACTCCGGATGCGCGGGCTCGAGATCGATCAGGTCTTCGCGCATGCGCACCAACGCGGCCGTCCCGCCCGGCGCGAGGTTCAAACGCCGGAACAACTCCTCGCGGCGCGGTTCGGCGGCGAAGTGAAGATTGCTTTCGCTGTCGGGGTTGGGATCGGCGCGCCAGGCGTCGAGCGCCTGATCGAGCGCGGCGCGATCGGGCCCGTATGCGTCGGCGAGCAGCGCGAAAAAGGCGATCTTCTCGTCGGGCGCGAGACGCCGGTAGCGTTCGAGGGTCTCGTGCGCGATGGCGACGCCCGACGCTTCGCCGCGGCCCGACAGCAGCGCCTCGCACAGGTCGGCCATGTCGCCCGCCTTGTGGGCGACGTCGATGGGCCAGTCGAACTTGTTCAGCAGCGAGCGGCCGCGGTCCGCGATGCTGGACAGAAGATCGGAAAAAAAGGCGGTCGCCATTCGATCCCCGAGACGCGGGAGCCACTCCGGCGAGACTAACGACATTGGCGCCTCCATTCCAGGGCGACGACTGCGCCCATGCCGCGCCAAACGATGGCGCGCAATCGTTCCGACTTTGTGATCGGCTTCGCGCGTTTTGAGGTTAAAACGGTGAACTTGTCGCGATGGAACGTCGTCGCGGACGCCCGCCTGTCACGAGACCGTCATGATCGCCGACGCCGTCGACGCCTTTCAGCAAATCTTCACGCCGCCGTTCCGCGCGGCGCTGTGGAAGAGCCTTGCCCTGACGGTCGGCCTGCTGGCGCTTGCGGGGATCGCGCTCGATCGACTGCTGCTCGGTCTCGCCGCCGGCGCGCCCGGTTGGGCGACGACGCTGTTGTCGATCGCGACAGGCGTCGGCTTGGTGTTCTTGCTGGCCTATCTCATCGCGCCGGCGTCCTCGCTCGTCGCCGGCTTCTATCTCGACGATTTGGCGGCGCAAGTCGAAGCGCAACAGGGCGGCCCGATCGGCCGCGCGCTGCCCTACGGCGCGGCGATGTGGATCGGCGCGAAGTTCGCCGCCGTCTCGCTCCTCGTCAATGCGATCGCGCTTGCGGTGTTTCTGCTGCCGGGCGTGAACATCGCGGTCTTCTTCGTCGCCAACGCGTATCTGTTCGGCCGCGAATATTTCGAGTTCGCCGCGCTGCGCTACCGGCCTGCGCGCGAGGCCGCCGCCCTGCGCCGGCGCCACGCGCTCTATCTCTTCGCCTGCGGCCTGCCGATGGCGCTGTTCCTCGCCGTCCCGATCCTCAACCTGCTGACGCCGATGTTCGCCATCGCCTTCATGACGCGCGTCCACCGGCGTCTCGCGCCGGTCGGTCCTAACGTCGGCTAAGCGTTCTCGCGCGGCGTAAACTGCCCGGTCTTGCGAAACCGCGAGAGATAGGCCGGGACGATGGTGTCGAAGGGGCGCGGCGTGAGGCCGAGGCCGGCGAGCGTGCGGGCCTCCGCGACCGCCGCGGCGCTGACGACGTTGTCCTGCCGCAGAAGCGTCACCTGGTCGCGCGTGAACAGCAGGTCGGCCGGATAGAGCCCCAGGCTCAGCGCGTTCGCGAGTTCCGAGGCGGAGGCCATGACGTCCGCGACCGGGAACGGCACGCTGACGAGCAGGCGCTTGCGGCCGATCGTCGTCAGGATGAACTGCATGAGTTCGCGGAAGGTCTGCGTCTCCGGGCCGCCGAGTTCATAGGTCGCGCCGGGCTTGGCGGCGCCGGCGAGCGCCGCGGCCACCGAGTCGGCGACGTCGCCGACGAAGACCGGCTGGAACCGCGTCGCGCCGCCGCCGAACAGCGGCAACGCCGGCGCCATGCGCGCCAGGCCCGCGAAGCGGTTGAAGAACGAATCCTCCGGGCCGAAGACGATGGAGGGGCGGAAGATCGTCGAAGTCGGCGCGGCCTCCAGGACCGCCGCCTCGCCCTTGGCCTTGCTGCGCGCGTAGGCCGACGCGGCGTTCGCATCGGCGCCCAGCGCCGACACGTGCACGACCTGCGCGACGCCGGCGTCGCGCGCTGCGCGGGCGATGGCGCGCGCGCCTGCGACGTGCACGGCGTCGAAGCCCTGCGCGCCCGTTGGCGTCAGCACGCCGACGAGGTTGACGACGGCGTGCGCGCCGCGCAGCGCCGCGGCGACAGAGTCCGGCGCGCGCACGTTCGCCTGCATGGGACTGATCTGGCCGACGCGTCCGAGCGGCTGCAGATGAAAGGCGAGATCGGGACGGCGCGTCGCGATGCGCACGCGCCAGTCGGCTTTCGCCAGCGCGCGCACGATGTGGCGGCCGAGAAAACCGGATCCGCCGAAGACCGTCACGATATGTCCGGTCTTGATCAAATCCGCAGCCATCGCCGACCTCAGTTCGCGCGTGCGACCTTTTAGTCACGCGCCCCTGCGCTGTATAGGCCGGGCGCGCCGCCAGTTTGCAATTGCAACGGCTGCGCCTCGTTGATAGGGTTGTTAGGCATTGGCGCCCACGATTCCGGTCGTGGGTTAAACGGGAACGCGGTGAGGGCTTGCGCCCGAATCCGCGGCTGCCCCCGCAACTGTAAGCGGCGAGCCGCTCTCGACCACGTCACTGGGACATTCGTCCTGGGAAGACCGAGAGCCGGCGTCGACCCGCGAGCCAGGAGACCGGCCAGTGCATGTGTCCACTCGAAATCCGTCGGTGGGACGGATGGAGGAACCATGCGCCATGCCCGCCCGGGCCGCGTCGTCGCGGCCGTCTTCTCGTGCCTCCCCTGCATCTTCTCGCTCCAGCGTCCCGCGTCCGCGCAGGAAGCGCCGACCCAACTGAACGAGATCGTCGTCACCGCCACGCGCGGACCGCTCGACATCCAGCGCGCCGGCAGCGCGATCGACGTCCTCGACCACGACGACATCCAGCGCACCGGCGCGACGACGCTGCGCGACGCGCTGCAATCCGTCCCCGGCCTTTTCATCCACAGCGCGGGCGGCATAGGCGCGGCGACCAACGTCTCGATCCGCGGCGCGACGCCCGGCGAAACGTTGATCCTGCTCGACGGCGTTCGCCTCACCGATCCGACGGGAACCGACAACGCCTTCGATCTCGGCAATATCGCGGCGACCGACATCGAGCGCATCGAAGTGCTGCGCGGCCCGCAGTCGGCGCTCTACGGATCGGACGCCATCGGCGGCGTGATCCAGATCATCACGCGCAAGGGCGAAGGACCGCCGAAAAAGACCGTCACGATCGAAGGCGGCTCCTACGGCACGGCGCATACGAACGCGGCGATCTCCGGCTCGTCCGACGGCGTCTCCTACGCCTTCTCCGTCGACGCGCTGCATACGGACGGCTTTCCGCGCTACGGCGACCGGCCGCTGCGCTCGATCGTCATCGGCGACGGCGTGACGCCGCTGCCGAAGACGAAGCACGGCGACTTCACCAACCGCGTCGGCGTGACGGGCCGTCTCTCCTACGCCCTCGGCGATACGTCCGCGATCGAGTTCGGCGTCGCCGGCTTCGTCAATCGCCTGTCGTTCGACAATCCTTACGCCGTCCTGCCCGGGGACGTTTACAGTCCGCTGAACCGTTCGAACGACGCCAACGGACAGGCCTATGCGAAGCTCACCAACCATGCCTTCGGCGATTTGCTGACGAACCAACTCACCCTGTTCACGAGCGGCGTCGACCGCTCCATCCTGGAGACCGAAAGCTGCCCCGAAGATTTCATCTCGACCTGTCGAACGAATTACCACGGCGTTCACCTCGGCGCGGAATACCAGGGCGACATCAACGCCGGCCCGTTCGGTCATCTGACCTTCGGCCTGCGCAGCGACACCGAGCGCGCCTTCCTCTCGCATGACCTGCCGGTCGCTCTCGGCGGCGGGAGCGTGCATGATTTCTCGGGCGAGCAGACGATCCAATCCGCCTACGCGCTGCATCAGGTCACCCTGTTCGACCGGCTCGACCTGTCGGAGGCGGTGCGCGTCGACGGCGTGGTCGACGGACCGTCCTTCGTCACAGCCCGCGGCACGGTCGCCTATCGCATCACGGAGACCGGATCGAAGCTGCGCGCCAGCATCGGCAGCGGCGCGAAGATCGCTTCGCTTTATCAGCGCTTCGGGCCCTACGGCCTGTCGAGCCTGCAGCCGGAACAGAGCGTCGGCGTCGACGGCGGCCTCGACCAGTCGCTGTTCGGCGATCGCCTGACCCTGTCGGCGACATACTTCAGCAACCAGTTCGCCAACCTGATCGATTTCACCTTCAGCCCGGCGCTGTGTCCGCCGGCGGATCTGAACGGCTGCTACTTCAACGTCGGCCGCGCCGAAACCCATGGCGTCGAGCTCGGCGCCAAGGTCGACATCGAGCCCGGCGTGTGGCGCGCGACGGGAAGCTACACCTACATGGACGCGATCGACGAGACCACGTCGCAACGCCTGTTGCAGCAGCCGCGCAACAAGGGTGTCGCATCGCTGATCTACACCGGCGTGCCGAACCTGCGGCTCGAAGGACGCGTGACCGTCGTCGCCGGCGTGCTCGACTTCGGCGCGGTCGGCCCGGCGCCGCTCGCGCCCTGGGCGCGGCTCGACGCCTACGCCGACTACAAGGTGAACGACAACCTCACGCTCTTCGCGCGGCTCGAGAACGTCTCCGACGCGCGCTACGAGGAGGTCTACAATTACAGCGTCCCGGGCCGCTCGATCTACGGCGGCGTGCGGGTCTCCTGGTGAGCGCGCGGGAGGCGGTCTCCATCGGGCTCGCGCGACGTTCCGAACGTCGGTAGTCTGCCTCTCTCCGCAACGGCGGGTCGAAGAGAATGGATTATGCATCGCTCTCGTTTGAACTCTACCCGATGCGGCCGGCTTTGAGTCGGCCCATAGCGGCGAGAGGCGCACGATCATGACCAAGCCCTTGTTGCCCGACGTACAGATCGAGCAGGTCCATCATTGGCTTAAGGACAATTACGCCGAGCTCTTCGCGGCCCAGGAAGATCTGATAAGACGCGCGACGTTGTACGATCCGGCGTACGATTGGAGGAACCCGAAGCCGGTCAATCCGGAGGATCGGCGCCTCGCTAACGCGATCATGGAAGAGATTCGGCTTCATCGTGATCAGTTCAAGTTTCTGGATGAAGTCTCCGAGGATGATCTCGACGAGACGATACGTGCGATATACATTGAAATGTCTATGGTTAGGGGGCCGATCTACGAGCGTGATCCGAGACTTGCACGGCTGTCGGCATCGTACTTGTTGCCAACATTGATAAAGTTCTTTGCTCAGCTTGTTCCGCAAGACTTTCGAAGCCGAAGCAACGCAAGAATTCAAGGACCAAACCATTTTAATGATTATGCATCTCTCTCGTTTGAATTCAACCCGAAGCGGCCTGGGCGGATGCGAGCGATCGATTGCGCGCATGGCATTGAAGTCAAGTTAACTAATAATAGCCGAAAAAATGACGGTTTGTTCTGCATTTACGCGTTCCAAATGAATAATCGTTCGGCTATTTTTTGCGTTATTAAAAATATCCTGCGTGACGGATATCATGAATATGATTTTGGCTCGATCTTGCCGGTGCTGGAATTACTTCGCATCAAAGAACTTGATCAGATTTTTATTTTTCTCGAAAAACTGAGTTCCGCCGTTGCTTTGACGAGCTATCCCAATTTTCCCAAAACCTATTCTTCCTTCCTGACGGAGCCGAGCGTTGCGCGGATTTTCGAGCAAGCTCAGGACAAGGCCTATCGTTTTTTAACGAGGTCGCACGGCGGACACTGGAACCTCATTTACAGTGACTCCCCCGAATCGACGGGCGAAATAGCCTACAAAGACCAAGGCAACGATCTCGTTATCGCTGATCGAAAACCGTTCAGCCCCAGCTGATGACCGGTCGAGGCGCCATCGTCCATCTCCATTCAAGCGACCGAGAGGCCCGTGTCCTCCGACCGCCGGCGCCGACGTACAGACGCTTTACGCCCCAGGCGGCGAAGGGACGGCCATTGTTTCATGGGGCGACTTATTGAATAACGCTGCGTCTCATGGAAACGCCTGACGTCGCCGACGGCGACGCGTTCGACTACATCGTCGTCGGCGCGGGATCGGCGGGCTGCGTGCTCGCCAACCGCCTCTCCGCCGACGCGCGAAACCGCGTTCTCGTGATCGAGGCCGGCGGCAAGGACAATTGGATCTGGCTTCACATCCCCGTCGGCTACCTGTTCGCGATCGGCCACCCGCGCGCCGACTGGATGTTCAAGACGCAGGCGGAAGCAGGGCTCAACGACCGCATTCTCTCCTATCCGCGCGGCCGCGTGATCGGGGGCTCGTCGGCGATCAACGCGATGATCTACATGCGCGGGCAGGCCGCCGACTATGACGGCTGGCGGCAGATGGGCCTCGCCGGCTGGGGCTGGGACGACGTTCTGCCGCTGTTCAAGAAGCAGGAGGATCATTTCGCCGGCGGCAGCGCGCTGCACGGCGCGGGCGGCGAATGGCGCGTCGAGGAGCCGCGCATCCAATGGCCGATCCTCGACGCCGTGCGCGATGCGGCGCAAGAGATCGGCGTCCCCAAGGTCGACGATTTCAATACGGGCGACAATTTCGGCGCCGGCTACTTCCAGGTGAACCAGCGGCGCGGCCGGCGCTGGAGCGCCGCGCGCGGCTTTCTCAAGCCCGTCCTCCATCGCGCCAACCTGGCGCTGCGCACGGGCGCGCATGTCGAGCGGATCGCCATCGAAGCGAATCGCGCAACGGGCGTCGTCTACGAGCAGAAGGGGCGGCGGGTCTTCGCGCGGGCGCGCGGGGCCGTCATCCTCGCTTCGGGGGCGATCGGTTCGCCGCACATCCTCGAACTTTCGGGCGTCGGCGGCGCGGAGCGGCTGCGGGCGCTCGGCGTCGCGCCGGTTCGCGATCTGCCCGGCGTCGGCGAAAACCTGCAGGACCATCTGCAAATCCGGCCGATCTACAAAGTCTCGAACGCGCGCACGCTCAACGTCGACTACCGCTCCTATCTGAAGCGGGCGCGGATGGGCTTCGACTATGCGCTGTTCCGGCGCGGGCCGCTGACGATGGCGCCCTCGCAACTTGGAATCTTCGCCAGGTCCGGCCCCGAATTCGCGACGCCCAACTTGCAGTTCCACATCCAGCCCCTGTCGCTCGACAAGTTCGGCGACCCGATGCACGCCTTCGCGGCCATCACCGTCAGCGTCGCGAACCTGCGCCCGACGAGCCGCGGCTCGACCCATGCGACCTCGGCCGATCCGCACCAGCATCCGGCGATCGCGCCGCGCTATCTCAGCACGCCGGAGGACCGCCGCGTCGCCGTGGAGGCGATCAAGCTCGCGCGGCGGCTCTGCGCGGCGAAGGCGCTGAGGCCCTACCATCCGACCGAATTCAGCCCGGGCGCCGACATCGTCAGCGACGCCGATCTCGCGCGCGCCGCCGGCGACATCGCCACCACGATCTTCCATCCGGTCGGCGCGGCGAAGATGGGTCTGCGCAGCGACCCGAGCGCGGTCCTCGACGAACGTCTGCGCGTGTTCGGCGTCGAGGGCTTGCGCGTCGCCGACGCCTCTGTCATGCCGACGATCACTTCCGGCAACACGAATTCTCCGACGATGATGATCGCCGAAAAGGCCGCCGCGATGATCCTGGCGGACGCGAAAACCGCGTAGACGACGATGCCGACGCTGCGGGAGATCGTCGCGCCCGTCGACGGGCGTCAATCGGAAACGGCGCTGAACGTCGCGCGCGGCGCGAGGCGGCTGCTGCGCGCGATGGGCCTGTCCACCGTGACCGAACTGCCGCTGGCGAGCGGACGGCGCGCCGACATCGTCGCGGTCTGCCGCAAATCGCGTATCCTCGTCGTCGAGATCAAATCCTGCGTCGCCGACTTCCGCGCCGACGCCAAATGGCGCGATTACCGCGACCATTGCGACGAACTCTATTTCGCCGTTCCCGGCGCCGTGCCGACCGACATCATGCCGCCCGACGCGGGGCTCATCCTCGCCGACGCCTATGGCGCCGCTATCCTGCGCGCGGCGCCCGAGCATCGGCTGGCGCCGGCGACGCGGCGCGAAATGCTGCTGCGCTTCGCGCGCGCCGCCGCTGACCGGCTGCATCGCCTGCACGACCCCGACGGCGCGCGGTTCGACGACTGATCAGCGCGGCGCACAGACGACCGATCAGCGCGGCGCGCGCTTGGCGAGGATGCGCTGCAAGGTGCGCCGGTGCATGTTGAGCCGCCGCGCGGTCTCCGACACGTTGCGCTCGCAGAGTTCGTAGATGCGCTGAATATGCTCCCAACGCACGCGGTCGGCCGACATCGGATGTTCGGGGGGTTGCGGCTTGTCCTCGCCGGTCGCCATCAGCGCCGAGAAGATCTCGTCGGCGTCGGCGGGCTTGGCGAGATAGTCGAAGGCGCCGAGCTTCACCGCCGTGACGGCGGTGACGATGTTGCCGTAGCCGGTCAAGATGACGCCGCGCGCGTCGGGCCGGCGCTTGTTCAGTTCGACGATGACGTCGAGCCCGTTGCCGTCGCAAAGCCGCATATCGATGATGGCGAAGGCGGGAGCCCGCCGGTCGATGGCTCGCAGGCCCTCGGCCACCGAATCGGCGACATTCACGGCGAAACCGCGCGCCTCCATCGCGCGACTGAGCCGCGTCTGGAACGGCTTGTCGTCTTCGACGATCAACAGCGATCGGTCCTGCGCCACGGCGGCGTCTGTCATGGGTGCGCCATGCTCCTGTCCCACGTCATCTATGTCGTCTTCGCACAATTGCCACACGCGTGTCTCGTTTGCCGCGCCGCTTCAGACGAGCGCGCGGGGCGCAGCCGTCGCGCGCTCCGGCTTGCGCTCGAACGTTTCGCGGAGCCAAGCGACGGAAACCCGCGCCCCGGTCTCGGGCGGCGCCCTGTTCTCCGTCCGCACCCGCCCGGCGGACCGCTCCAGCAGCGTCTTGGCGATGAAAAGGCCAAGGCCGAGGCCGAACTCGTCGTCGCGTCCGCCGTCGCGCTGGCGGCCGCGCGTCGTGACATAGGGTTCGCCGAGACGGGCGAGGATCTCCGGCGCGAAGCCGGATCCGTCGTCCTCGATGCCGATGCGCACCTCCGAGGCGCTCCACACGGCGGCGACGCGCACCTCCGCCGCGGCGAAATCCACGGCGTTCTCGACTAGGTTGCCGAGTCCGTACAGGATGGCGGGGTTGCGCGCGCCGACCGGTTCGGCGCCCGGCCCGGTGCACGACACCAGGATGCGAGACCCGAAGTTGCGATGCGGCGCAACGACCTCCTCGAGCAGATGGCTGAGGCTCATGACGTCGAGCAAACCGTCGCCCTCGCGCCCGAGCGCGGTCAGTTTCGAGAGGATTGCGCGGCATCGCTGCACCTCTTGCGCGATGAGATGAATATCCTCGGACAGTCGCGCGTCCGCCGGCGCCGCGCGCATCAGCTCCTTGATGGTGAGCGCGATCGTCGACAGCGGCGTGCCGAGTTCATGCGCCGCGGCGGCGGCGAGCCCGTCGAGCTGCGTCAGATGCTGCTCGCGCGCGAGCACGCGCTCCGCCGCCGACAGCGCGTCCGACAATTGGCGCGCCTCGCCCGCCACGCGCGAAGCGTAGACCGCGATGAACCCGGCGCCCAGCACGACCGCGATCCAGATGCCGGCGACGTAGACGATCGGCAGCGACAATTGCGCTCCGGGCAGCCAGGGGAGCTTGAGATGCCAGAACGCCAGGCCGGTCGCGGCCGCGACCATCACGACCATCAGCGCCCACGTCCAGCGCGGCGGCAACGACACGGCGGACGCCATGATCGGCGCGAGGAACAAAATCGCAAACGGATTCTGCAGGCCGCCAGTGAGATAAAGCAGGGCGGAGAGTTGCAGCACGTCGAAGGTGAGCAGCGCGAACGCCGGCCCGTCGGCCAGGCGGTGGCTGATCGGGTAGCGGACGCGCAGGCCGATGTTGAGCCACACGGAGGCGGCGATGACGACGAAGCAGAAACCGACGGGCAGCGTGAACCCGATGACATAATGCGTCACGAGGAGCGCCACCGTCTGACCGGCGATGGCGAGCCAGCGCAGACGCACGAGCGTGTCGACGCGCAACTGCCACGGCCGCCCGCCGACATCGAGGGGGGCGTCCTGCGCCCGCGTCGCCTGCACCATTCGCGACTCCGTCACCATCGTCCCCGCACGCCGCGGCGCATGAACCAAAAGCCAACCTTCACGCGTTAAGGTTATCCCGGCGGGCGAAATTTGTGCTAATTCGCCTATGCCGGTCGTCCCTGCGTGCATAGGTGGTGATGCGTGAATAGTCTTGCCTATCAGCTCTATGAATCGATGCATCTGGCCGTCGCCCCCGCCCGGGCGTTGTCGGACGCGACGCGGCTCTACTTCCGCAACCCCATGAACCCGCTCTCGCATACGCCGTTCGGCCGCAACATGGCGGCGAGCGCCGAATTGTTCGAGCGGCTAACGCGACGCTACGGCAAGCCGGTGTTCGGCTTGCGGCATACGACCGTCGAAGGGCGCAGCCTCGATGTCGTCGAGCGGGTCGTGTGGGCGAAGCCATTCTGTCAATTGATCCATTTCGAGCGCACCGAGACGCCCGTCACGCGGGCGCAGCCGCAACTCCTCATCGTCGCGCCGATGTCCGGCCATTATGCGACGCTGCTGCGCGGCACGGTCGAGGCCTTCCTGCCGCATTTCGACGTCTACATCACCGACTGGACGAATGCGCGCATGGTTCCGCTCGCCGTTGGCGTGTTCGACCTCGACGATTACATCGACTACCTCATCGACATGTGCCGGACGCTGTCGCTGCGCGGCGAAGGCCGCCGGCTGCATACGCTCGGCGTCTGTCAGCCGTCGGTGCCGCTGATCGCCTCGGTCGCCTTGATGGAAGCCGCATCCGACCCGCTGTCGCCCGCCTCGATGACCCTGATGGGCGGCCCGATCGATACGCGGCGCAGTCCGACCGCCGTCAACACGCTGGCGGAACGGCGCGGCGTGCAATGGTTCCGCGACAATTGCATCATTCCCGTGCCCTTCCCCTATCCGGGCGTCGGCCGCGCGGTCTATCCCGGCTTCCTGCAACTGTCCGGGTTCATGGCGATGAACATCGACCGCCATGTCAACGCGCATTTCGAGATGTTCAACCATCTCGTACAGGGCGATGGCGAATCCGCCGAGAAGCAGCGTGATTTCTATGACGAGTATCTCGCCGTCATGGACCTCGACGCCGCCTATTATCTGCAGACGATCGAATCGGTTTTCGTCGCGCACGACCTGCCGAACGGCACGATGAAGCATCGCGGGACGCCGGTCGACCTCAAGGCGATCCGCCGCGCGGCGCTGATGACGGTCGAGGGCGAGCGCGACGACATTTCCGGCGTGGGGCAGACCCAGGCCGCGCAGGATCTCTGCGTCAATATACCCGCGGAGCGCAAGACGCATCTCCTGCAAATGGGCGTCGGCCATTACGGCGTGTTCAACGGCTCCCGCTTTCGACGCGACATCGTTCCGCGCATCGTATCGTTCATCGCAGGCGCCGACACGCCGATGGCGTCGCGCAAGACGCCGCCGCATCTCGCAGCCGTGAAATAGCCGCCTCGTCTCCTGACTTCCGCTGCGAATCGCCGTATCTGTTCGACGATCCCTTCGCCGGTGGCGCGCCATGCCAAGTCGTCTTCGCGGCGTCGATCCGCAGAACGCGAAGCCGTCGTCTCTCGACGTGCGCTCCTGCGACGACGTCATCCGGGTGAGCCTTCGCCGCGTCGCGACCGCCAAGCGCTTCACCTTGCGCGTGCGCTCCGCAACGCGCGATGTCGTTTTGACCATGCCGCGCCGCGCCTCGCTGGCGAGCGCCCGCGCCTTCGTGGAACAGCACGTGGCCTGGGTCGGCGCGCGCGTCAGCCGCCTGCCGGAGCCCGTGCGCTTCGCCCCCGGCGCGGTCATCCCGCTGCGCGGCGAACCGCATCGCATCGCGCATCGGCCCGGCGCGCGCGGCGCCGTGTGGATCGAACCCGCGCCCGAGGACGGCGACGCCTTGCCGTCGCTCTGCGTCGCCGGCGGCGCGGACCATGTCGCGCGCCGCGTCGGCGATTTCCTGCGGCGCGAGGCGCAGGCGGACTTGCGCCGCGCCGTCGCTCGGCACGCGCAGGCGCTCGGCGTGGCGATCGCGCGTATCGGCGTCCGCGACACGACGAGCCGCTGGGGCTCCTGTTCCGCCGCCGGCGTTCTGAGCTTCTCGTGGCGGCTGATCCTCGCGCCGCCCTACGTGCTCGACTATCTCGCCGCGCATGAGGTCGCGCATCGGCGCCATCTCGATCACTCGCCGCGATTCTGGGCGGTGACGCGGCGGCTCGCCCCGCTCACCGATCGCGCCGAGGCGTGGCTCTCCGCGCACGGGCCCGGCCTGCACCGCTATGGCGGGTCGAATGCGCCGGCGGACCGCGACGCCTGATCGCACGCGTCACGCCGAACCCAGCAAAGCTGCGATCTCCCCATCCATGAGTTCGATCGCCAAGAGTTCTCGCGTGCGCACGAGCCACGTGCGCGTCCGCTTCCCCGGCATGGCCGCGCGCAACGCCGCCGTGTAAAGCGCGAGTTGCAGGCGGTCGGCTTGATCGGAGGCGTCGGACGCGCCGGTCTTGAAGTCGGCGAGCCAGATCGCATCGTCATGAACGGCGAAACGATCGATGCGGCCGCTGATCTCAAGGGCGCGGCCGGACGGCAGCGCGATCGTTCCGGCGATCGGCGCTTCGGCGATCGCCCCCGGCGTGAAGAGCGGCGCAAGCTGCGGACAATCGATGACCGCCAGCGCCTGGTCGATCATCGCAGCGCGCGTCGCCGCGTCGATGTCGCCGCGCCCGCGCAGCAGCCGCTCGGCGGCCCCAGCACGCGCATCGGGCGCAACGGCGGGAAGCGCCTGCAGCAACTGGTGCGTAACCCGCCCGAACTGTCTCGGCGCAAGAGGCGACGATCGCGGCGCGCGCGCAGCGGGCGGCCATGCGGGCGCCGCGTGCGCGGCCGACGGCCGGAGCGGCGGCGTGGGCCGACGCGCGGCGACCGGCGCCGTCAGCCAAGCCGGCAACGGCGGCGCATCGTGCGCCTCGACGCGCGAAACGTCGCTCGCGCACAATGGCCAATCGCCATCAAGCCATCTTTGCACGCTTTCGGCGTCGTTCCAGAACGCCGGCGCCGAGGTCAGCATCGGCTCGAGCGAGCGCGTGACCATGCAATACCACGACTCGCTCGTCGGCTTGCGCGCGCCATGGCAGCCCATGATGTAGAGGCGCTCTTCCGCGCGCGTCGCCGCCACATAGAGCAGGCGCCGGTACTCGTTCATCGCTTCGCGACGGCGCGCGTCCCGCGCGGCGGCGATCACGGCGCAATCGTCGGCCTTCTTCGAGCTCCAGGCGAGCATCGGGACGCCGCCCGCCTTCAGGGTGAACAGCGGCGACTCGCGCGCGGCCGGCTCCTGGCATGTGTCGGGCAGCAGCACGATCTTCGATTCGAGGCCTTTGGCGCCATGCGCCGTCATCACGCGGATCGACTCCGAGGCGGCCTCCATGTCGCGCTTGATCTCGACGTCGCCGGTTTCGATGTGATGCAGAAAACGTTCGAGCGCCGGCGTCTCCGCGCCCTCCATATCGAGCGCCAGCCGCAGGAACTCGTCGATCGCGTCGCCCGCCTCCGCGCCGAGGCGCGCGAGCAGATCGCGGCGGCCGCCTTGCGCTTCAAGCAGCGACGCATAGAAAAAGAACGGCGTGAGGCGCCGCGCCTCGTCGCGCCACAGGGTCAGGCGCGCGAAGGCTTCGCGATGCGCCGGCGCCTGGGATCGCGACAGCGCGACCCATAGGGAAGCCGGCCGCAGCGGCGCCAGCGCGATGAGATCGTCGTCGTCGAGGCCAACGAGCGGCGACTTGAGCACGCAGGCGAGCGACAGATCGTCGTCGGGCAAGAGGCAGACCTTGCCGGCGGCGATGAGGTCCATCACCGCGATGTGGTCGCGCAGCACCATACGGTCGGCGCCGGCGACCGGCAGGCCCTTCTGCTTCAGCGCGCGGATCAGCGCTTCGTACAGCGCGCCGCGCCGGCGCAGCAGGATCATGACGTCGCCCGCCGCAACCGGACGGCGGCGCCGCAGCGTCTCGTCCCACACGCTTTCGCCGGCGTCCGGCCGCAACAACCGATCGATCAGGTCGGCGATGCGGCGGGCGAGAACGACGGCCGGGTCGCGCGCGTCCGTCGCGTCGACCGGCAGGCGCCAGTCCGGCGTTTCGTCTTGCGGATCGGGACCGACCGGCGGCCAGAGCTCGACGAGGCTCTGCAACTCGTTCTTCCAGGCCGCGTGAACGAAGGCGATGTCTTCGTCCGATACGCCGGCGCGATTTTCGCCATGCGAGAAAATCGTGTCGACGGCCTTGAGGATGCCCGGCGCCGAACGGAACGAAACGTCCAGCCTGACATCGTGGAACAGCCCTTTGCTGTCGCGCACGCGCGTTGCGAAATGGTCCTTCGCCTGCCTGAACAGCGCCGGCTCGGCGCCCTGGAACGAGTAGATCGACTGCTTGTGGTCGCCGACCGCGAAGAAGGTGCGACGCCCGGGCGAACGGCCCTCGCCGCTCATGTATTCGGCCGCCAGTTCCTTCAGGATGCCCCATTGGCGCGCCGAGGTGTCCTGCGCCTCGTCGACGAGGATGTGATCGATTCCCGCATCGAGCTTGTAGAGCACCCATTGCTTGTCGAGGCGGCCGAGCAGGCTCGAGGCGCGCTCGATCAGGTCTTCGAAGTCGAGCGCTCCCTCCGCGTTCTTCAGCGCGGCGTAGCGCCGCAGGATGTCGTCGAGGACGACGATCAGCGCGTCGCTGCGATCCAGCGCCGCGAGCGCGCGCCGCCTCGCCACAAGCGGCGACAAGCGCTCGATCTCGTCCTCAATCGACTTGAGCAAGCCGGGATCTGCCTTTTGTCCCGCTGCGGCGACGAGCTTGGCTCGCGGGCGGCCGTCCTCGAAAAAGAACAAGGCCAGATAGGCGTCGCACCTCCGGTCATCGGCGCAGGCGGCGACATCGCGCAGCTTGGCCGCGAATTTCGCGTCGTTCTTGCCGCCGCCGCGCAGCAGCGCGTCCGCGATCTCGCACAGGCGCGGATTTGAAAACGCGGCTTTCTGGATCTCCGCCTCGACGCGCGGCAACGTGTCGTGCGGCTCGACGCCGAGCCGAACCGCCAGCATCGCGCGGTGATCCGCCGGCCAATTCGCGCAGGATCGCGCCAGCGTCGCGACGACGTCGCGCCTGGCGATGGCGTCGGCGATCAGCGTGTCGAAGCCGTCGAGCGACAGACCGTTCGCCAGCGTCTCGACCGCCTGCTTGAACGCGGGGTCGGGCGCGCTTTGCATGAAGGCTTCGCTGCGCGCGCGTTGCAGCAGATCCTGGGTCTCCCCCTCCTCCAGCACGCGGAAGCCGGACGGCGTGTTCGACTCGAACGGAAACGAATGCAGGATCGACTCGCAGAAGGCGTGGATCGTCTGGATCTTCAAGCCGCCGGGCGATTCGATGGCGCGCGAGAACAAGCGCCGCGCCTCGCGCAGCATGCCGGGTTCGACCGACGACCCCGTCGCCGCGATGGCCTCGCTCAACGCCGCGTCATCGAGCGAGACCCAGCGCGCCAAGCGATCGAAGACGCGCATCGCCATGGTCGCCGCCGCGGCCTTGGTGAAGGTCAGGCACAGGATTTTCGATGGCGGCGTTCCGGCGAGCAGCAGGCGGATGACGCGCTGCGTGAGCACATGCGTCTTGCCCGAGCCGGCGTTGGCCGAGACCCAGGCGTGCGCGTCGGGCCGCGAGGCTTTCGCCTGCCGGTCGCGCACGACGGGCGGGATCGCGCGCGGCGCCATCAGCCCGTCTCCTCGCCGGCGACGGCCGACCATTCCTTGACGCGCGCCAGATGGTCGTATTCGCCGAACCGGCTGACGAATTGCGGGAACGGGCGCGAGGGGAACGCCTCGCTCGGGTCGCGCAACTGGTTGAGCAGAACGAGGAGACCTTCGTATTGCTCGGCCATCAGCTGGTCGAGCGGCGTGTCGGCGCCGACGTTTTTCGCGTCGAGGTCGTTGGCGCCGCCGAGCTTCACGTACCAGGCGGCGGCGGGCGTGGCGGCGCCGCCCTCGAAGGCCCCCATCGCGAGCATCTTGGCTTCGAGCACGAGTTGCGGCGCAAAGCCCGCCTTGATCTCGCGGGCGGTCGGGATGCGGCCGCTCTTGAAATCGAAGAGGCTGACGCCGCCCCTCTCGTCGCGCTCGATGCGATCGGCGCGGGCGCGCAGCGCGAACGTCGACCCGTCGGCGAGCTTCACGTCGAGTGTGGCCGCCTGTTCCACATCGACGGCGCGCAAGGTCGGCGCGCGCGCGCGATGCCAGTCGAGGTAGGCGGCGAGCGCGCGGGCAAGGCGCGGCCAGGTGAATTCGCCGAAGCCGGGAATTTCGAAGAAGCCGCCGAACGCCTCTCGGGCCGCCGCAAGGATCGCCGCCGGCGAGGGATCGTCGATGCGCAAGGCGGAGAAGGCGGCGACGAGAGCGTGCATCAACACGCCGTAATCGCGCGGACCGAGACCCGCGTCGAAGCCGGGGAGCGGCGTCAGCTTCAAAACGAACTCGGCGTAAACGGAATAGGGATCGCGCCGCAGGGTCTCGACGCGGGTGAGGCTGAGCGCGCTCGGGCGCAGGCCAAGCGGCGGCCGCGGCATGGGCGGCGGGATCCGCACGGGCGGCGCATCGTCGATCGCGCGCGCCCAGGCGACATAGGACTCGCCGCGCGCGAGGCAGGCGCGCCAAGCCTCAGGGCCGACAAGCGCGGACAGGCGCTGGAGGAAGCGCGACGCGATCGTCGGCGCGCCGTCGCGCTTGCGCGCACGCACGATCAGCGCATCACGCGCGCCGAGCGCCTGCGTGAAATCGTGCGCCGTCTGGCCGATGCGCCGATCGGGCGAGGAGAGGCCGACATGGGCGCGCATGGCGCGGTTGAGGAAGGGATCGACGCCGGCGCGCGGCGGCCACAGGCCTTCGTCGAGGCCGGCGAGAACGATCGTGTCGAAGGGCAGAAGACGCGCCTCGAGCAAACCCAGTATTTGCGGCGCGTTCGTCGCCGCGGCGACGCCGCGCACCGCGACGTCGGCGACGATCTGATCGAAGACGCGTCGATAGCCGGCGAGATCGACGGCGTCGCCGAGACGGCCGTATTCGATCAGCCGCGCCAGCGCATCGTCGAGTTCGTCGCCGCCGTCGCCGTCGAACCGCGACGCCGTCGGGCGCGTCGCGGCGATGGCGTCGCGATGCGCCGCCGCCCAGGCGGCGACCGACGCCTCGAAGCCCGGTCGCCGCAGCGGCTGCAAGGCCGCGTCGCAGCGCTGCAACACCGCTCCGATCGCGGCCCAATCGGCGTCGCCGATCGCCCTCGCATTGCGGTGCGCGTCGCGGCGCCGGCTTTCCTGCCGCGCCTGCTCTAGCGCCGCCGCATCGAACGGGCGGCCGCTCGCACTGCTGCGCGCGTAGCCGAGATCGACGAGCCGCGCCAGCCGCTCCACGTCCGCGGCGCGGCGATCGAACCGCGCGAGCGGATGCTTCAGCAACGCCAGCAAAGCGACGGGGCCGCTTTCCGCCGCGGCTTCGAGCACGAGCCGCGCATAGGTTCCGCGCGGGGCGCGCGCCAGCGGATCGCCGGCGGAATCCTCGCACTCGATCGACCAGCGGCGCATCTGCGCGCGCACGCGCCGCGCGATGCCGCGGTCGGGCGTGACGAGCGCCGCCCGCGCGCCGCTCTCGACGGCTTCGCGCAGCTTGATCGCGATCGCCAGCGCTTCCTCGCGTTCGTCGGCCGTCTCGGCGAGCGCGACGCCGGACAAGCTCCGCATCCACGCGCCGGCGTCGGGCGCCTGGAGCATCGCCATCCAGGCGTCCGTCGTCTCCGCCGGGCGCAACGCCTCGCTCACCAGGCGGTTGCGCGCCGCAGCCGCTTCGCCGATATCGCCAAGCGGCGCGACGTCGCCACGCCTCAGGCCCATGGTCTTGAGAAGCCGCGCGAGGATCGCCTGGGGATGCGTCGACAGCGGCTCGCTTTCGGCGTCGTCGAGGAGCGACCAGGCGCGATCGTCGAGCGTCGTATCGAGACCCGGCAGAACGACCGCCCCCTGCGGGGCGCGCGCGACCGCCGCGAGAAGCCGCGCCGTCGCCGCGTTTGCGCCCGTCGAACCGACGACGAGCAGCGGGGCGGCCGGCCCATCGCCCTGCAACCGCTCGATCGCGCGGTCGATCTGGAGTGTCTGCAGCGCGGCGCGATCGACGAGCCCGTTGTCTTCGAGATACGCCGGCCATTGCTGCGCCGCGATCCGCAAAAACGCGTGTGCGATCCCCCAGTATCGGTCGTATTCGGCCGGGCTGGCGTCGTCGAGGCGCGACCAGTCCAGCCCTTCGATCGTGAACTCGTCGATCAGGAACCCAAGGTCCCCGGCGAGCGCCCAGGCGGAGGCGAGCGACGTCCCGACAAGCAGCGGATCGCGATCGTGGGTGACGAAGCGCCCGTCGTCCTCGACATGCAGGATGGCGTTGCGGATGCTGCGCGCCCAGCGGCGGATCATGGCCGCCAGGACCAGACGCCGCTCGAACTCGTCGACCGCGCGCGGCGCGAGGTCGTCGGCGGCGTCGGCGTCGTCGAGATCGAGCGCGCCGCCGTCGTCGACGCCCTCGATCCGGCCGAGCGGGACGACGTTCGGCAGAATCGCCACCGGCGCCTTCGCGACGCGCACCAGGGCCGCCGTCAACGCGCGGGCGGCGCGATGCGTCGGCGTGAAGATCGTCGCGCGCGCGCAATCCTGCGGCGCCTGCGGGAAGCCGGGAATGATCTCGCCCGCGAGCAGCGCGCGCGCGACGGTGTCGAGGAAAGGCGCGCCCGGCGCGACGCTGAAGACCCGGGCGTGGCGCGAGCCCTCGCTCATGCTAGCGCGCGGACCGGGCGACCGCGGCTTCCGCCTCGGCGATGGCGGCGGGCGTTCCCACATGCAGCCAGAGGCCATCGAGACGGGCGCCCCAGAGCCGCCCCTCCCGCGCCAACGAAAAGAAGATCGGCGCCAGACCGAAGACGTCGCGGGGATCGCGCGCGACAAGATCCGGCTTCAGAACGCCGACGCCGGAATAGACGAACGGCGCCACGGCGTTTTCCTCGCGCTTCGCCAGGCGACCCCACGAATCCATCGAAAAATCGCCGCGCCAATCGACGCCGACGCTCGACGCCGTCGGCGCCACGAGCAGCAGCGCGTCCATGCGCACGGGATCCCAGGCCGCCGCGAGCCGGCGCAAGTTCGAGTCCGGTCCGCCGACCCAGAAGGCGTCGGTGTTGCAGACGAAGATGGCGTCGCCCTCGACAAGCGGCAGCGCCTTCTTGAGGCCGCCGCCCTGGTCGAGCAACTGCGCCCGCTCGTCGGAGAGCAGGATGCGCGGCCGAAGGCGCGGGCGCACATGCGCCTCGATCTGATCGGCGAGATGGTGGACGTTGACGACCGCCGTTTCGACGCCGGCGGCGGCGAGGTCGTCGAGAACGTAGTCGATCAAAGCCCTGCCGGCGACCCGCACGAGCGGCTTGGGGATCGCATCCGTGATCGGGCGCATGCGCGTCCCGAGGCCAGCCGCGAAAACCATCGCGCAGCGCGGCGTGTCAGCGGGACGTGCGGCCGTCACGGTCAACCCCGGCGAGGCGTGTCATTCGGCCATGATATGGGGCAAGTTCGACCGATACCAAGCGCGAATTTCCGCCAGCGCCGGATGCCGCAGGTTTTTGGCGAGATAGGCTTCGACCCGCGGGATGTGCTGAAGATAGTGCGGCTTGCCGTCTCGCTTGTCGAGCCGCGCGAAAATGCCAAGGATTTTCGTCGCGCGCTGCGCGCCGAGCAGCGCATAGGCGCGCGCGAAAGACGCCATGTCGAACGCCGGCTCGCGCGTGCGCCGCAGCCGCGTGTACGACGACAGAAGGCGGATCTCCATGTCGTCGGGCACGGTGACGCGGGCGTCCTGAAGCAGCGAGACGAGGTCGTAGGCGGGGTGGCCGAGCAGACAGTCCTGGAAGTCGATGAGGCCGACGCGCTGCAGGCCGGCGCGCTCGGGCAGCCAGATCAGGTTCGGCGAGTGATAGTCGCGCAGGACCCAGGTGACGGCGGCCGCGTTCAATGCGTTCAGGGAGCGCGTCCACATGTCGAGGAAACGCGCGCGCGACACCGACCCGGCGTTCGACGCCGGCGCTTCGAGCGCGTACCAGTCGAGCAGCAACTCGACTTCGACGAGATAGGCCGGCATGTCGTAGCGCGGGATCATGTAGCGCTCGCCGCTTGGCAGGACGACGGCGCGCGGCAACGATCTCCCGTGCAGGTCGGCGAGAACGGCGACAGCCTCGGTATAGCGGTCCAGCATCGGCGCGCCGTCCGCCGTGACGCCTTCGGAGCCCAGGTCTTCGAGGATCGCAAGCCCCGCGTGCGCGTCCGAGCCCAGGATGCGCGGCGCGGAATAACCTTGCTCCGCGAGTTCCGTCGCAACCGCGATGAACGGCCGGATGTCTTCGGCAAGATGCGCCAGGGTCGAGTAGGACTTGCCGTCCTTGACGATGGGGCCGTCCGGCCGCGCCGGCGCGATCATCAGGATCGCGGTGCGATCGTCCTGCGCGAGGCGCTCGTAGGCCCGCGTCGAGGCGTCGCCCATCATGAAGGCGCGGCGCGCCTGCGGCCAGCCGGTCTTCTCCATGAGATCGACGATGGCTTTGGCCTGCCGCAGCCGCGGCTCGAACGCGCCGAAGGCGGTCAGATCGACGATCCGCGCCGTCTCGCCTTGGTCGGGCGCGAGATGAAAGCCGACATCGAGGCGGTCGATCGGAATCTGGTCGCCGGCGCGGTCGATCCATTCGACGAGCACGAGCGCGCCGTCGGCGGCCTCGTCCCAGCCGAGTTCGGCGAGTTCGTCGGGCTTTTCGATGCGGTACAGGTCGGCGTGAACGATCGGAAACGTCGGACCATCGTAGACCTGCATCAGCGTGAAGGTCGGGCTCGGGACCTCGATCTCGTCGTCGGCGAGCAGGGTGCGGACGAGCGCCCGGGCGAAAGTGGTTTTGCCGGCGCCGAGCTCGCCCGACAGCGTCACGAGGTCGTCGGCGCCGACGAAAGTCGCCAGCAGGCGGGCGAGTTCTTGCGTCGCGCGCTCGTCGGGCAGCGTCAGCCGCCAGGTCGGCGCGTCATCCCCCGTCGCCGGCGCCGCCACGCTCGCCATCACGCGACATCCGCGTTGCGGCCGCGCGCCGCCTCGCCGATCGGGAACAGGCAGGTGACGGTCGTGCCCTCGCCGGGCGAAGACTGGATCGTGGCCTCGCCGCCGTGCAGATCGACGAAGGAGCGCACGATCGAGAGGCCGAGACCGACGCCGCGATGGCGCGACCCGGACGAGTTGCTTTCGAAACGATCGAAGACGCGCTCGACCAATTCGGGCGGGATGCCGCGGCCGCGATCGGTGACCTTGAAGACGATGGCGTCCGCCCGCCGCATGGCGGCGAGCGTGACGGTCTGCCCGGGCGAGGAAAAGCCGATCGCGTTCGAAAGGAGATTGTAGAGGATCTGCCGCAGGCGCTTGGCGTCGGCGCGGAAGGCGCCGATGTTGTCCAAGGCGACGATCTGGAGATGGATCGAGGCCTCCGCAAGCCGATCCTGCACCCCGGCGGCGGCCGCGTCGATCGTGGCGCGAATGTCGACGTCTTCGAGGTTGAGCTCCATGGCGCCGGCGTCGATCGTGGCGAGATCGAGAATGTCGTTGATGATGGCGAGCAGCGCGGCCGAGGACTTCAGCACGTAGCCCGTATATTCCATCTGTTTGTCGTTCAAACTCCCGGCGGCGCCGTCGGAGAGCAGATGAATGAAGCCGATGATGTTGGTGAGCGGCGAGCGAAGCTCGTAGGAGACGTGGTGAACGAAATCGTTGCGGAGCTTCTCGGCGTCGACGAGCGCCTTGTTGCGCTCGGTCAGCGCGCGCTCGACGCTCACGCGCGCGGTGATGTCGGAGAAGGTCATGAGCACCGCGCCGTCGGGCAGCGGCGCGGCCGAGCAGCGGATGATCTTGCCGTCCTCTCGGCTCATGCGGCGCTCGAAGCCCAAGCGCGCGTCGTGCAGTCCCGATACGACCGAACGCAGTTCGGTCCATGTGGCGGGGTCGGGGAAACGCCCCGACAAGAGCTCGACGACCTCGCCGATGTGGGGCTGATCGCCAAGCGCGGCGGCGGGGATGCCCCAAAGCGCCTGGAAGGCCGGGTTGGAGAGTTTTAGGCGGCCGTCGCTTCCGAACACCGCCACGCCTTCGGACAGCGAGTTCAGCGATTCCGTCTGCACGCGGAACAGCGAATTGTAGCGCGATTCGAGCGAGAAGCGTTCCGACATATCGTCGAAAAGGTAGGTCACGCCGCCCTGCGGGTTGGGATTGATGACGATGCGCAACGCGCGCGTGTCCGGTAGATGCCACACCTGCTCGACGGTCTCGACGGAGCGGTAGGCCCCGAGCAGCGCCGCCTTCCAGGGGCGGAAATCCGCCTGTTCCGGCAGTTTGTGCTCGGCGCGCAGACGATCGAGAATCTCCGAGTCGGTCGGGCGCTGCGCGAGATAGGCTGGGCTCAGCGACCAGAGCTGACGATAGGCCGCATTATGGAAGACGAGCCGCTGCGCGCGATCGAAGATCGCGACAGCGGTGGCGAGCTGGTCGAGCGTGCGCGTATGCGCTTCGGCCTGCAGGGCGAGGTCGGCGCGCACCTGCTCGAGTTCCGAAAGATCGAACGCCTGTCCCGCGGAGCCGATGCTGGCGGGCAGTTCGAGCACGTCGAGCGTGTGGCGCTCGCCGGCGACGACGGCCGGGACGCGGCCGCGAAACAGCGACGAAGCCTGGCGCGCCGCGAGCGAAGCCTCCCGGGCGGCGCGATCGAGCAGGTCGACGCCGCGACGCACCGCCTCGACCGGGCTTGTCGCTTCAACCGCGCGCGCATAGGCGACGTTCACCCAGGCGAGACGGTCGTCATCGTCTTTCAGCCACGCGGCCTGCGGCGCGGCGTCGAGCATCGCCTTGAAGGAGCCGAGTTCGAGAAGCGACCGCGCATGCCGCTCGCGCAGCCGCGCCAGCTCCAACCGGTCGCCGGAGACGTCGCGGATGCGCAGCACCGCGCGACCGCCGACGGCGCGGCCCTCGGCCTCGAGGTGGCGGCCGGACGCGCTCGTCACGGAGCGCCGGAACCCCTCGCCGCGGCGGCGCAGGCGCTCGACATCCGCCTCGAGCGCCTGGGCGACATCGGGCGCGAGCCACGATCCGAAGGCCAGCACACGGCGCGCCACCGGCGCGTCGGTGACGAGCGGCAGGTCCCCGCCGATCTCCGGCTCGCCGTTCGCCGATCCCCAGGCGACGATGATCTGTGGCTCGGCCGAGAGGAACACGTCGGCGCGATCGAGCCGCGCCCGCAGATCGGCGTTTTCGCCGACGAGCGCCGTCTCGCGCTGGGTCCAGCGCCGCCGGCCGGTCAGATGTAGGAGCGAGGTGATGGTCGAGATGACGACGAGCGCGACGACGAACGACAGGCCGACCAAGCCCTGCGTCTGCCCCATGTTGCGCGTCATGAAGTCGGGCGTCTGCGCAAGACAGGCCGACGCGTCAGCCATCAACGCGGCGGCGGCCGGCAGCGCAGGCGCAACGCGAATCGTCCGGCGTAGCGCGCCTCCCAGACAGCGCTCTGCGCGCGCGCCGCGCCATCGTGTCATGCCACCGCCCTTTCGGCCCGCCCCATGCCCCAGACTCCGGCCCCGAGCGCTGACGCGTCGCTCCGGCGCCGGAGAGGCGCGCGAATCGTTTCACTCTAGTCATAGGCGCGATCTTTGAGGAGATGGTTAACCGATTGCGTCCGGCGGCTTTGCGGCCTCTGCAAGACGACGCCGAACGGGAACGGCCGATCCGCGGCTTCGCGTGAACGATCCCGGCTCCAACGCCTTCGTCGCCAGGGAAGAACAAGCTGAGAACGGCTGCGCGAGAGACGTCGCCGTGGGCTGACGCACTTCAACTGACGCGCGATTGCAATTGGCGTCATGCGCGGCGATAAAATGGGGCCAGAACACGTTGGGAGGGACCGATGCGCCAAGCCGCAGCGAAGTGGCTGAGCTCGATGTTCGTGGTGGCGGCTCTCGCGTCTCCCGCGCGGGCGGCCGACGACTATCCGTCCCGAACCATTCACATCGTGGTCGGCGCGACTCCGGGCGGCATCACGGACGTCATCGCCCGTTTCCTTGGAGATTACATCACGCGCGCCACAGGCGCGTCGACAACGGTGGACAACATCGGCGGCGCCGGCGGCAACATCGGCTTCAATCAAGTCGCGAAGGCGGCGCCGGACGGCTACACGGTCGGGTTGGCCGCCGCCGGCAACATCGTCGTCAATCCCTTTCTCTACAAGACTATGCAATTCGATCCTCTAAAGGATCTGGCCGCAGTGAGCCCGATCGCCGCCGCGCCGCAAATAATCATGGTCAGCGCGGCGTCTCCGATGAAGACGCTCGGCGATCTGGTCGAATTCGCCCGCAAAAACCCCGGCGCGGTGAATTACGGTTCAGCCGGCGTCGGCACCACCCAGCATCTCTCCGGCGCGATGCTCGAAAGGCTCGCGCATATCGAGATGACCCATGTGCCCTACCGCGGCAGTTCCGCCGCCGTCACCGATCTCGTGGCCGGACGTCTCCAGATGGTGGCGATCGGCGCGCAGCCCGTCATCTCCTTCATCAAAGACGGGCAGCTTCGCGCGCTGGCGGTGACGGACGCCCACCGCCTGCCCAACCTGCCTGATGTCCCGACGACGGCGGAAGCCGGATTTCCCGGCTACGAAGTCAGCTCCTGGTTCGGCTTGTTCGCGCCAAAGAACACGCCGGAGCCGGTGATCGCAAGGCTCGAAGGCGTCGTACGCGCCATGCTGAACGATCCGGCCGAGCGCAAGAAACTCACCGACGTCTCGTTCATTCCGATGGACATGCCCCGCCGCGAATTCCAGGCGCTCCTCGACAAAGAGGCGACGTCCTGGAGCGCGTTCATCCGCGAGACGGGTATCACCACCGAGTAGCGCCCTCGCGAGCGCGACGGCCCATCCCGCACCGGCGCGCACGGGATAGGCCGTGCGCCCGAACTGAAACGCCGCGTGGCGCGAGACACATGTCCGACACAGAGGCCCGAAACGGTCCGAGCGTCAGTAGCGGTAATGCTCGGGCTTGTAAGGGCCGGCTTCGGGCAGCCCGAGATAATCGGCCTGCTGTTTGGTGAGCTTGGTCAGCTTCACGCCGATCTTATCGAGATGCAGCGCCGCCACCTTCTCGTCGAGCGACTTGGGCAGCGTGTAGACCTTCTTTTCGTAATGGCCCTGCTTGGTCCAGAGTTCGATCTGCGCGAGCGTCTGGTTGGTGAACGACGCCGACATGACGAAGGACGGGTGGCCCGTCGCATTGCCGAGGTTCACCAGCCGGCCTTCCGACAGGAGGATGATGCGCTTGCCGTCCGGGAAGGCGATCTCGTCGACCTGCGGCTTCACGTTCGTCCACTTGAAGTTGCGCAGACCCGCCACCTGGATCTCGGAATCGAAATGGCCGATGTTGCAGACGATGGCGCGATCCTTCATCTGCCGCATGTGATCGACGGTGATGACGTCGAGGTTGCCGGTCGCCGTGACGAAAATGTCGGCCCGGCGCGCCGCGTCATCCATCGTAACGACCTCGTAGCCCTCCATCGCCGCCTGCAACGCGCAGATTGGATCGATCTCGGAAACGAGCACGCGACAGCCCGCGTTGCGCAGCGAGGCGGCCGATCCCTTGCCGACGTCGCCGAATCCGGCGACCATCGCCACCTTGCCGGCCATCATGACGTCGGTGCCGCGCCGGATGCCGTCGACGAGGCTTTCCTTGCAGCCGTAGAGATTGTCGAACTTCGACTTGGTGACGGAATCGTTGACGTTGATCGCCGGCCACAGCAGGCGGCCTTCGCGCTCCATGATGTAGAGGCGATGCACGCCCGTCGTCGTCTCTTCGGATACGCCTTTGATCGCCTCGGCGTTGCGCTTGTAAAAGCCGGGGCTCGTCTTCAGGCGCTTCTTGATCGCAGCGTAGAGGACCTCTTCCTCTTCGTTGGTCGGTTTGTCGAGGAAGGCCGTGTCGCCGCCTTCGGCGCGCAGACCCAAATGAATGAGCAGCGTCGCGTCGCCGCCGTCATCGAGAATCATGTTCGGCGAACCGCCGTCGCTCCATTCGAAGATCTTGTGCGTGTAGTCCCAATAGTCCGACAGGCTCTCGCCTTTGACGGCGAAGACCGGCGTGCCGGCGGCGGCGGTCGCGGCGGCCGCGTGATCCTGCGTCGAGTAGATGTTGCAGGACGCCCAGCGCACGTCGGCCCCCAGGGCCTTCAGCGTCTCGATCAGGACCGCCGTCTGGATCGTCATGTGCAGCGAGCCGGCGACGCGGGCGCCCTTGAGCGGCTGCGCGGCGCCGTATTCGGCGCGCGTCGCCATCAGGCCCGGCATCTCCGTCTCGGCGATCTCGATTTCCTTGCGGCCCCATTCGGCGAGCTTGATGTCGGCGACGGCGTAATCGGTAAAAGCAGTTGTCATGACGGTCTCGCTGGGCTCCACTGGTCGGCGCGACCTATAGCAACCCGGGCCGCTTCGAGCAATTCGGATATAAGCAATTCTTTATGTGGCTGGGCGGCGGCGGAAGGGCCATCGCCGACCGCATCGAGCAGGACACGATCATGCCCACCGCATTCCCGGTCGTCTTGAGCGACATCGGCGGGACCAACGCGCGGTTCTCCGTGCTGCGCGCACGCACCAGCCCCATCGAGCCGCTGTCGCACCTCAAGACGCACGAGTTCCCTTCCTTCGCCGATGCGCTCCGATCGGCGGTCGGGAACGCCGGCGTCGCGCCGAAGACCGTCCTCGTCTGCGCGGCGGGCCCGGTCGAGGGCGCCCACGTGCGGCTCACCAACGCGCAATGGACGATCGACGGGCGCGAAGTAGCGCGCGACCTCGGCCTGGAGCAGGGCCTGATGTTCAACGATTTCGAGGCGCTGGCGCTCTCCATCCCCAGCTTCAAGCCGGAATGGCTGAAGACGATCGGCGGCGTCAGGGAACCCGCTGGACAGACGCGCATCATCAGCGGGCCCGGCACGGGGCTCGGAACCGCCGGGCTCATCAACGTCGAAGGCCGCTGGCGCGCGATCGCCAGCGAAGGCTCGCATTCCGACTTCGCGCCGGTCTCCGACGACGAATGGCGCCTGTGGCCGCATGTGGAGAAACGCGAAGGCCGCATCACGCCGGAGACGCTGATCTCGGGCGTCGGTCTGCGGCGTCTGCATCGCGCGAGGCTGGCGGCCGAGAAACGGGCGCGGCCGGAGATCGACGAGGCGGAGATCATCGAGCGGGCCCTCGCTGATCCCGCAGGCGAAGAGGGCCGCAGCGTCAAGCTGTTCTGGCGCCTCGTCGCGCGCTACGAAGGCGATCTCGCGCTAACGTTCCTCGCGACCGGCGGCGTGTTCCTCGCCGGCGGCATCCTGCCGCGCATCGTTTCGCTGCTGGACGAAAAGGACTTCCGCGACACGTTCGAAAACAAGGCGCCCTACCAGGCGCTGGCGCGCCGCATTCCTGTCCAACTTCTCATCGAGGAGGACGTGGTGCTGCACGGCATGGCGGAGATCGCGCGCAACCCCGAGGCCTATGCGATCGACCACGCGACGCGAGCCTGGGTTGCGTAGGGATCAGGCGGCGCGCGCGTCGGGCGCCTGGGTCAGCAGCAAATAGAGCGCCGAGGCGTCCCGGGCGTTGCGCAGCCGCGCGACGAAGGCGGCGTCGCGCAACACGCGCGCCACGCGCGCGAGCGCCTTGAGATGATCGGCGCCGGCCGCTTCCGGCGCGATCAGCATGCAAAGAAGATCGACGGGCGCGCCGTCGAGCGCGTCGAAATCGATGGGCCGTTCCAGCCGGGCGAACACCGCGAAGATCTTCTTCGCTTCGACGAGCTTGCCGTGCGGAATGGCGATGCCGGCGCCGAGCCCCGTCGGCCCAAGACGCTCGCGCTGGAGCACCACGTCGAAGATCGCGCGGGCGGGGAGGCCGGAGACGGCGGCCGCGCGCTCGGCCATGTCCTGAAGCGCTTGCTTCTTGGCGTTGACCCGCAGCGACGGCAGAACCGAGTCGGGCCGAACCAAATCATCCAAAGGCATGTGCAAGCGTCCGATTGATCGTCTTGGCTTCAAGCAAGTCGTATGCCCGCAGGCGACCCCCAGACGCATGGCGCCGGAAGCCTGGACGAACAGATGGTGCGATGAAAGGCGCCGATGACGCATGCCTGGCGCTGCCGTAAAAGGTCTCGCGCATGATCCGCCCCCGTCGCGGATCGCCAAGAGGCAGGCTCCGCGAAAGCGGCGCATGGTTAGAAGCCGGCCTCGCCAAAGTCAACGCAATCCTCGCTCGACTTTTGTTTGCTAGCGGACCGCCGCCCGCGCCCTATTGCGCCGCCGCAGGCGCCATCTTTTCCCGGCGACGCTCCACCGACGAGGGAATGCGCAAGCTTTCGCGATATTTGGCGACGGTGCGTCGCGCGATCACGATGTTGGCGTCCTTCAACTTGGCGACGATCGCGTCGTCGGACAGGACATCGGTGCGCGCCTCGTTGTCGATGAGTTGCCGAATGCGGAAGCGGACGGCCTCCGCCGAGTGGGCTTCGGCGCCCGATTGCGCGGGGATCGACGCGGTGAAGAAATATTTGAGTTCGAACAGGCCGCGCGGGCTCGTCAGATACTTGTTGGAGGTCACCCGCGAGACGGTCGATTCATGCATGCCGATGGCGTCGGCGATCGTACGCAGATTGAGCGGCCGCAGATGCTCGACGCCATGGGCGAAAAACGCGTCCTGCTGTTTCACGATCTCCGTCGCGACCTTAAGGATCGTCTTGGCGCGCTGCTCGAGGCTCTTGGTCAGCCAGTTGGCGCTCTGCAGACAATTCGACACGAAGCTCTTGTCGGTCGTCGCGCCCGCGCCGCGCTGAACGATGGTCGCGTAGGTCTGGTTGACGAGCAGTTTGGGAAGGCTGTCGGCGTTGAGTTCGACGCGCCACGATCCGTCGGGCGCGGCGCGGATGATCACGTCGGCGATCACCGGCTGGATGTTCTCGCGGCCGAAGGCGCGGCCGGGCTTGGGATTCAGCCGCCGGATTTCGGCGAGCATGTCGGCGATATCCTCGTCGTCGACGCCGCACAGCTTGCGCAGCGCGCCGAAGTCGCGTTTGGCGAGCAGCGGCAGGTTGGCGACCAGCGCGCGCATCGCCGGGTCGAGCCGGTCGAGCTCGCGCAATTGGATGCTGAGGCATTCCGCGAGGTCGCGCGCGCCGACGCCGCTCGGATCGAAGCCCTGCACGACGCCGAGCATCCGCTTCACACGCGCCGGCGGAGCGCCCAGGCGTTCGGCCAAGTCCTCGATGGCGTCGGTCAGGTAGCCGGAATCGTCGACGGCGTCGATGATGGCGTGGCCGATCATGCGCTCGACCGGGTCGGCGCAAGCGATCGCCAGTTGCTCGGCGAGATGCTGGCGCAGATCGAGCCGGGCGGCGACGTAGGATTCGAGGCTGCTGTCTTCGCCGTCGTCGAAGGAGCCGGGCGAGCCGGTCCAGGAGGTCGCCGAAAGACCGTCCGAGGCGAACGGCGGGTCGGCCGCGGCCTTGGCTTCGGTGCGGTCGACATCGAAGGCGTTCTCGACCTCGGTGCCGAGACCGGTCTCGAGGCTGGAGCGGTCGGTCGCAAAGTCCTCGCGCGCCCAATCGGCCTCTGCGTGCTCGGCGGCGGAGAACGCCGGCTCTCCATCCATCTCGGCGGCGGCCAATTCGTGGGGCGCGTGATCGTCCTCGTATCGCTCGTCGGGCGGGTGCGGCGGCTCGAGGTCCGGCGCGTCGTCGGCGCGCTCCAGCAGCGGATTGCGCTCGAGCTCCTCCTCCACGTAGGCGGACAATTCGACGTTGGAGAATTGCAGAAGCTTGATTGCCTGAAGCAATTGCGGGGTCATGACCAGGGACTGCCCCTGCCGCATGACCAATTTTGCCAGAAGCGCCATACGCGAACCCACGCCGTCGCCCTGTCTCCAAGGCGGCCCGATTTTTGCTTACCCTAGCTGTCGAGCTTTTTCCAGCGGCTCTGGAACGCTTTTTGCCTCGGCCGTTCGCCGCGGTTAACGATTCGCGCGAGAAGGCTGCTTACAGGCGAAAACTTTCGCCCAGATAAATGCGCCGGACGTCCGGATGCGCGACGATCGCGGCCGGCGGCCCTTCCGTCAAGACGTGGCCCGAGTGGATGATATAGGCGCGATCGATCAGGCCGAGCGTTTCCCGCACGTTGTGGTCGGTGATCAGGACGCCGATGCCGCGCTGCGTCAGGCGGCGAACCAGATTTTGGATGTCGCCGACGGCGATCGGGTCGATCCCCGCGAAGGGCTCGTCGAGCAGCATGAAGGCGGGCCGTCCGGCGAGCGCGCGGGCGATCTCGCAGCGCCGCCGCTCGCCGCCGGAGAGCGCGATCGCGGGCGAGCGCCGCAGTCGCTTGAGATCGAAATCGCCGAGCAGGCCTTCGAGGTCGGCTTCGCGCCGGCCGCGATCCGGCTCGGCGATTTCCAGCACGGCGCGGATGTTATCCTCGACGCTGAGACCGCGGAAGATCGAGGCTTCCTGCGGCAGGTAGCCGATGCCCAGGCGCGCGCGCTGGTACATCGGCAGGCGCGCGATGTCGTGTCCATCGAGTTCGATCGCGCCCTTGTCGGCGCGCACGAGCCCGGTGATCATGTAGAACACCGTGGTCTTGCCGGCCCCGTTCGGCCCCAGCAAGCCGACCGCCTCGCCGCGCCGCACATGCAGGCTGACGTCGCGGACCACGGCCCGACCGCGATAGCTTTTGCCGAGATTGTAGGCGGCGAGGGACCCCGTCGCGTCGGGGCTCGCCCCTTCCTCGCCCGCCGCGCGCAACGGCGGATCGACGCGGCGCGTCGGCCGCGACGACGCCGCGTTGCGCCTGATCCTGTCGAAGAGGGACGACATGGCTGCGAAAGGCCTCAAAGCCCGGCTTTATTCGCGCGCAACCGGAAGCTCCGCGCATCGCCTAGCGCGGCGCCGCAGCGCTGGCAACTCAACGATCGGTCGCCGATCGCCGCGACCGGCTTTCGCCCGGCGGCGCTTTCGCGGGCTCCTGCGCAGGCTTGCTCCGCGCGGCCTCCTCGCCGCCGCACGAGGCGCCGGGGATGAAGAGGCTCGTCACGCCGCCGAGCACCTGCGCTCGCCCGGAGCCGAGATCGTAGACGAGCCGGGCGCCCTTCAGGACGTTTCCGCATTGGCTGAGACTGACGTTGCCGGTGAGGGTGAGCGTGTTCGAGGCGCGTTCGTAGACGCCGAGGTCGCCGGTCCCGACCTGGTTCTTCGACACGATGGACACAGGCCCAGCCGCCTCGATGCGGCGGATTTGATTGCCGCCCGCCGCGTTCGCCGTTGCCGCGCTCGCCTGCGGGGGCGCAGCGCCCTCGTTCAGGAAGATGGTCAGCGTCGCGGCCTTGAGCGTCGCGTCGCCCTGGCGCGCGACGACGCCGCCGGCGTAGACGAGCTTGTGCTCCTTATCGAGGAAATCGAGCGTCGGCGCGTTGATGGTCACCGGCCCGCGCGCGGCGCCGCCCGGAAGGATCGGGCTGGCGGGTTGCGCGCCCGCGCTCAGCGCCCCCGCGCAAGCCATGAGCGCGGCGAGCGCAGCGCGCGTCCGGCTCATCGAGGCGCTCACTCGGGCGTCCCCTCGCTCGCCGGCGCGACAGGCTTCAACGTGGTTTCGACGCCGTCGATGAAGCGGACCAGCCGCCCGTTGTCGGCGATGCGCAGGCCGTTGGCGGCGATCACGCCGGTCGCCATCGTCACCGTCAGAGGCTTGTCGGACTCGACCGACCCCTGCTTGAAGTTCACGCGCGCGTCATGCAGCCGGATGTCGTAGCCCGTCGTGCTGTCGATCTCGATGTCGCCGTCGAGCGTCATCGTGTCCCGGCTGCTGTCGTAGACGCCTTTCGGCGCGACAAGATGCACGGTGTTCTGGTCGGAGGGGTCGAATTTCGCTTCGATCTCGCTCAATTCGACGAGGCTTGGCGCGCGAATGTCCTGAACGCCGGAGGCGGCGCGCAGATCGTAGGGTCGCCCGTCATCCCGGAAGCCGCTGAGCCGCGGCCGCTCCATGACGATGCGGCTGCCGTTGAGCGAGGTCTGCTGCACGCTGAACGATTGCGGCAAGCGGCGAAACGGATCGAACACGGCCACTAGGGCGAAGACGACGACGGCGAGAGCGCAGAAGGCGACGATCAGCCGCTTCAGCCACCGCACGCGCGCCGAATGACGGCCGGCCGCGAGAAACCGGTCCCGCCGGTCGGCGCGTTCATCCGGGGCGAAGCTCTGCGTCATGGCGTCCGGCTCGAAGGCGCGATCGGCGCCGGTCGGCGCGTCGGAGGGGAGAGCGCGGGACTTGCGGACGCGAGCCGCCATCCCTGCGACGGCGTCCGGCTACGCGCCTATTCGTGCGAAAATATGTCCTGTTCGGCCCAACCCATCAAGTCGAGCCGGGCGCGTTGCGGCAAAAAGTCGAAGCAGGCGCGGGCGATCCGCGTGCGCCCTTCGCGCGCGAGCATGGCGTCGAGCTTGTCGCGCAGCCCATGCAGATGCAGTACGTCGGAGGCGGCGTAGGCGATCTGCGCGTCGCTCAGGCTCGCCGCCGCCCAGTCGGAGGATTGCTGCTGCTTCGACAGATCGACGCCGAGCAACTCGCGCGCCAGATCCTTCAAGCCATGCCGGTCGGTGTAGGTGCGCGTGAGCTTGGAGGCGATCTTGGTGCAATAGACCGGCCCGATGTCGACGCCGAAGGCGCGCGCCAGCACCGCGATGTCGAAACGGCCGAAATGGAAGAGCTTGGTGACGGCGCGGTCGGCGAGGAGCGCTTCGAGGTGCGGCGCGCGCGTCTGACCGGCTTCGATCTGCACGACATCGGCCGTCCCGTCGCCGCCCGACAATTGCACGACGCACAGCCGGTCGCGATGGAGGTTGAGGCCGAGCGTCTCCGTGTCGATGGCGACGCAATCGCCATAAGCCGCCGGGGCGGGCAGATCGCCCTTGTGGACGCGGATGTTCGTCATCGTCGCTCGGTCGTTCGAAGCCGCCGCCGAAGCGGAGCTTCGGTCATACTGGACCAGAGCCGATCCGGGCAAGCGCGCGACGGCGCTTCGCGCCTTTAAGCTTCGCTAAGACTCGCCTGCCAAAGTCACGAGGCCGCTCACACGCAGGCTCGCGACGAACCGCCGATCCGCCGGATCGACGGCGCTTCGCCGATGGCGGCTCGGAATACGCATGGGCATCAGATCGTCCGCCGCAGCATCGTCGTCGGAAGCGGACCGGAGTCTCGTCGGCCGCGAACCCGCGATCCTCGCGCGCCTGCGCAGCCTCGGCGCAGGCGCGTCCGGCGCGCCGGCGCGCCTGAGCGCGCGCTTCGAAACCCTGACCGGGCGATGGTCGGCGCTGTCGACGATCGTCGCGATGCTCGGCGTTTCGATCCTCTGCTTCAACTGGGCCTATCTCGCGCTCGCGCCGGCCGCCGTCGCCTCGGCGGCGGAAATCGCCGGCTTCGTCCTGTTCGTCCGCGCGCAGCCGCCGCGCGAGGCGCCGGCGGCGGGGCTCATGGCCGCCTGTCTGGCCGTCGCGCTCGTCCTTTGCCTGCTGGGCGGCGAGGGACATCTGTTCTTCGCGACGGACGACTGGATCGTCCGCGACGCTGTGCTGCACGACCTCGTGCATGCGCCCTGGCCGATCGCCTATGACGTGGGCGGCCGCATCGATCTCCTGCGCGCGCCGCTCGGCATGTATCTGGCGCCCGCGCTCATGGGAAAAATCGCCGGCGAGGGGATCGCCGCCGACGCGATGCTGGCCCAGAACGCGCTCCTGCTCGGCCTGATCCTCTCGCTCATCGCGCGGGCGGCCGCAGCGCGCAGCCGCCTGACGGTCGTCGCGGTGTTCCTGCTGTTCAGCGGCATGGACATCTTTCCCTACCTGCTCCCCAAAGCCGCCACGCCGCCAACGCTGCAGTTGACGCACCTCGATGCGTGGTCGCCGCTGTTCCAGTTTTCATCGCATGTGACCCAGTTGTTCTGGGCGCCGCATCACGCGCTGGCGGGCTGGGCCTTCGCGGCGGCCTATCTTCGCTGGCGCGCCCAGCGGCTGTCGGCGACCGGCCTGGCGGTCGTGTTCCTGGTCTGCCTGTTCTGGTCGCCGCTCGCCGGCATGGGATCCCTGCCCTTTCTCGCGTGGGCGGGCTGGCGCGATCTCGTCGAGGGGCGGTTGAGCGCGGCGGCCGTTCTGCCGCCGCTTCTCGTCCTCGTCGGCCTGGCGCCGCTGCTCGTCTATCTTGCCAGCGATTCCGCCGGCGTGGAGCATCGCTGGCTGGTCTTCTCGCCGGGCTTTTCGATCGGATACGCCGAACTCATCCTGTTCGAGGCGGCGCCGTTCCTCGCCTTCGTCGCGCTCCGCACGCCGGCCGCGACGGCGAACCGCGCCGATCTCGCGCTGACGGCGGCGTCGCTGCTTGCCCTGCCGCTCTATGCGATCAGCTTCTCGAACGACTTCACCATGCGCGCGTCGATCCCCGCCCTCGCCCTGCTCGCCGTGATGGTCGGACGCGGCGTCGCACAGAAGATCGAAACCGGTTTTCGCGGCGGCGGCGCCTGGATCGTCCCGGTCCTCCTGCTCGGAGCGATCACGCCCAGCGTCGAGATCGCCCGCGCGATCGACCTGCCGAGCGCCGCCGCCAGCGCGTGCAATCTCGTGGACGGCTGGCGCGCCTCGCCGTTCGGGCCGCTGCCGATGACGGCCTATCTCGCCGACGCCGGCGCGTTCCGCGACGCGCGGCTCTGGCGCCCTGCCGCGACGGTCCTCTCGCCGCGCGGCGACGCCTGCGCGCCGAACGACACGCGGGCGCTCGTCTTCGCGCGCCCGCGCCGGGGTTGAGACCCGGCATGCCGACGCTGACCGGCCCTCCGCAAAGCGCCGCCGCCAGCGCGGCTCAAGATGCGCCGATCGCGCGCGGCCGCCCCGCCTCGACGCCCGCGCGCGTCCGACGCTGGGCCTCGATCCGTCTCCGGCTCTTGCGGCCGCATCAATATTCCAAGAACGCGCTGGTTTTCGTTCCCGCCTCGCTCGCCGGCGCCCTGCTGCAATGGGGCTCGGCGAAGGCGGTCGCGCTCGCCTTTTTCGCTCTGTGCGCCGCCGCCTCCGCCGGCTACATCGTCAACGACATTCTCGACCGCGAGGAAGACCGCCGGCATTGGTCGAAGCGCGAGCGGCCCATCGCGAGCGGCGACATCGGCGTCGCGGAAGCCCGCGCGACCGCCGCGCTGCTCATCGCGGTCGCCGCGCTCTGCGCCTGGCCGCTCGGCCCCGCGGCCGGCGCCGCCATCGCCGCCTATGTCGGTCTGTCGGTCGTCTATTCGACCCTGCTGAAGCGCATCGCGCTCGTCGATGTCCTGGCGCTCGCAAGCCTGTTCACGCTGCGGCTCGTCGTCGGCGTCTTCGCGGCGCGCGTCGCGCTCTCGCCATGGCTGCTGACCTTCTCGACGTTCCTGTTCCTGTCGCTGGCGCTCGCCAAACGCCATACGGAATTGCGCCGCGCGGGCCAGCGCGGCGTCGCGCCCGCCGCGCGGGGCTATCGCGTCGAGGATGCGCCGATCACCCTGACGCTCGGCTGCGCGGCGCTCACCTCGGCGACGCTGGTCTTCGTCATCTACCTCACGAACGAGGGGTTCGCGGCGACGCAATTGCGCGCGCCGCATCTCCTGTGGATCATGCCGCCGCTCCTGTTCGTGCTCGCGTCGCGCGTGTGGCTCGCCGCATCGCGGGGCGAGATGAACGACGACCCCGTGGTCTTCGTCTTCGCCGATCGGGGCGCCCGCCTGCTGCTCGGCCTGCTCGGCGCGGTGTTTATGGCCGCGCTCGTGGGCGCGCCGGCGGGGCGAAGCGACGCGCCGCTCTCTGTAACCAGCGGCGTGGCGGCGACGGTTGATTCGTGAGGCCGCAGATGAACGAGCGGCGGCGTGCGCGGCGCGCAGCTTCGAAATTCAGCTTGTGACTGGTGCCCAGGAGAGGACTCGAACCTCCACGACTTGCGCCACTGGTACCTGAAACCAGCGCGTCTACCAATTCCGCCACCTGGGCACGGGCGTGTCTTACTGGCGGCCCGCGCGGCTTGTCAATGAACTCAGGCCGGCGGTTTCACCTCGAGCGGCAGGCCGGCGACGACGAGCGTCACGCGGTCGCAGACCTGCGCCAGCGCCTGGTTGAGCCGGCCCTGATCATCGCGGAAGCGGCGCCCCGCTTCGCTGATCGGCACGATTCCGAGGCCGACCTCGTTCGAGACGAGGATCAGCGCGCCGTGGGCCGCGGCGACCGCCTGCGCGAGGCGCGACGTCGCGATCTCCGCGTCGGCGCCCGCCTCATAAAGATTCGACAGCCACAGCGTCAGGCAATCGACGACCACCACGGCCGCCGCGCCGCGTTCCGTCGCGAGCGCGCCGACGAGATCGAGCGGTTCTTCGATCACGCGCCAATCCGGCGCGCGCTCGGCGCGATGGCGGGCGATCCGCGCCAGCATCTCTGCGTCGCCGGCGCGTGTCGCGTCGTCGAGGCGCGCGGTGACGATCAGCGTGCGGGCGAGGCCGGTCTGCGCCGCCCGCGCGGCGGCGAGCCGGCTCTTGCCCGAGCGCGCGCCGCCGAGGATGAGCGCCGTCTCGCGCTGCGACATGCGACCCCCAACTTCCGAACCCGTCGGCGACTATGGTAGGATTCGGGCGCCGAGACCAAGGGGGCCGCCCGATGAACCCGCTCTTCGCCGATCTCCCGACGACGGTCTTCGAGGTCATGTCGTCGCTCGCGCGCGAGAAGAAGGCGATCAACCTCGGCCAAGGCTTTCCCGACGATCCCGGCCCGCTCGACGTGCGCCAGAAGGCGTCGGACGCGGTGATCGACGGCGACAACCAATATCCCTCGATGATGGGCCTTCCGGAGTTGCGCGCCGCCATCGCCGATCACTACAAGCGCTTCCACGGGGTTGCCATCGACGCGGCGTCGGAGACGATGGTCACGTCGGGCGCGACGGAGGCGCTGACCGCCGCGATCCTCGCCACCGTGAAGCCGGGCGACGAGGTGGTGCTGTTCCAGCCGGTCTACGATTCCTATCTGCCGATCGTGAGGCTCGCTGGCGGCGTCCCGAAGTTCGTGACGCTGCGGCCGCCGCATTGGCGGTTCTCGCAGGCCGACCTCGACGCGGCGTTTTCGGAGCGCACCCGCGTCGTTCTGTTCAACAACCCGCTGAACCCGAGCGGGACGGTCTACAGCAGCGACGACGTCGCCCTGCTGGCGCGCATGTGCGCGCGCTTCGACGCCATCGCGATCTGCGACGAAGTGTGGGAGCACGTCGTCTTCGACGGCCGCAGGCACGTCTCCATGTTGACGATGCCCTCGATGCGCGAGCGCACGATCAAGGTCGGCTCGGCCGGCAAGATCTTCTCGCTGACGGGGTGGAAGGTCGGCCTCGTCGTCGCCGCGCCCGACCTCCTGCGCGTGGTCGCCAAGGCGCACCAGTTCCTGACCTTCACCACGCCGCCGAACCTGCAGGCCGCGGTCGCCTACGGGCTTGGCAAGGAGGACGCCTATTTCGCGCAGATGCGCGCCGGCTTCCAGCGCAGCCGCGATCGCTTCTGCGACGGCCTGCGGGCGTGCGGCTTCGAGGTGATCCCGAGCGACGGCACCTATTTCGTCAACATCGATATCGCGCCGATCGGGGAGAGCGACGACGTGGCCTTCTGCCGCCGCCTCGTGGAAGAGCATGGCGTCGCCGCCATTCCGGTTTCGGCCTTCTATGCGCAGGACGCCGTGCGCAGCGTCGTCCGCTTCTGCTTCGCCAAGAAGGACGCGACGCTCGACGCCGGGCTCGCGCGCCTGCGCAACGCGATCCGCGCCTGACGGGACCCTCGCCGATGCGCGTCCTGGCGTCGATCCTCCTCGCGCTGCTCCTTTTAGGGCGGCCGGCGCTGGCGCAATCGAACGTCGTCAACGTCTACAACTGGTCCGATTACATCGACGCGAGCGTGCTCGACGCCTTCACCAAGGAGACGGGGATCAAGGTCGTCTACGACACCTACGACTCCAACGAGACGTTGGAGACGAAGCTGCTCGCCGGCAAGACCGATTACGACGTCGTCGTTCCCTCGGCGACCTTCCTGGCGCGGCAGATCAAGGCCGGCGTCTACCAGCCGCTCGACCGCGCCAAGCTGCCGAACTGGAAGAACCTCTGGCCAGACATCATGGCGCGGCAGGCGGCCTACGACCCCGGCAACCGATACGCCGCGAACTACATGTGGTACACGACCGGGATCGCCTACAACGTCGACAAGGCGAAGGCGCGCCTCGGGTCCCGCGCGATCGACACGTGGGCCACGCTGTTCCGGCCCGATGTCGTCGGCAAGTTCAACGACTGCGGCGTCTACATGCTCGACAGCCCGGAAGACGCGCTGACTTCGGCGATGAAATACGTCGGCCTCAACCCGGATTCGAAGCGGCCCGAGGACATTCGCCGCGCCGCCGAGGCCGTGGCGCGGGTCAAGCCCTCGGTCAAAAAGTTCAATTCGTCGGAATACATTAATGCGCTCGCCAACGGCGACATCTGCCTCGCGCTCGGCTGGTCCGGCGACGCGTTCCAGGCGCGCAACCGCGCGCGCGAGGCGGCCAACGGCGTCAATATCGATTACGCGATCCCCAAGGAGGGCGCGCTGATGTCGCTCGACACGCTGGCGATCCCCAGGGACGCGCCGCACGCCGACGCGGCCTACGCCTTCATCGATTTCCTGATGCGGCCGGAGGTCGCGGCGAAGAACACTGCGGCGACCAACTTCGCGAACGGCGTCCTGGCGTCGAAGCCGTTGATCGACCCGGCGATCCTCGACAATCCCTCGATCTATCCGACCGAGGACGTCCTCAA
>CBDIBA010000006.1:0-202138 GCA_965276595.1 Beijerinckiaceae bacterium | reverse complement strand
AGCATCTCGCGTTCGGGCGAGAACCAGAAGCCGTTGTAGATGAGCTCGGCGTATTTCGGCATCAACTCGTCCTTGAGGTGGCCCGCGCCGCGGTCGAGCGTGATCGATTCGACGCCGCGATGGGCGAAATAGAGGATCGTGCCGCCGGGCGTCTCGTACATGCCGCGCGACTTCATGCCGACGAAGCGGTTCTCGACGAGGTCGAGGCGCCCGATGCCGTTGGCGCGGCCGAGCTCGTTGAGCTTGGTCAGCAGCGCGGCCGGCGACAACGCCTCGCCGTCGAGGGCCACCGCGTCGCCGCGCTCGAAGTCGATCGTGATGTAGGTCGCCGCGTCCGGCGCCTGTTCGGGATCGAGCGTGCGCGAGTAGACGTAGTCCGGCGTCTCCTGAGACGGATCTTCGAGCACCTTGCCTTCGGAGGAGGCGTGCAGAAGGTTGGCGTCGACGGAGAACGGCGCCTCGCCGCGCTTGTCCTTGGCGATCGGAATCTGGTTTTTCTCGGCGAATTCGAGCAGCGCCGTCCGCGAGGTCAAGTCCCATTCGCGCCAGGGCGCGATGACCTTGATGTCCGGCTCCAGCGCGTAATAGCTGAGTTCGAACCGCACCTGGTCGTTGCCCTTGCCGGTGGCGCCGTGGGCCACCGCGTCGGCGCCGACCTTGCGGGCGATCTCGATCTGCTTCTTGGCGATGAGCGGGCGCGCGATCGAGGTGCCGAGAAGATAGAGGCCTTCGTATTGCGCGTTGGCGCGGAACATCGGGAAGACGTAGTCGCGGACGAACTCCTCGCGCAGATCTTCGATGAAGATGTGCTCCGGCTTGATGCCGAGCAACTCCGCCTTTTTGCGCGCGGGCTCGAGTTCTTCGCCTTGGCCGAGATCGGCCGTGAAGGTCACGACCTCGCAGCCGTAGGTCGTCTGCAGCCACTTGAGGATGATCGACGTGTCGAGGCCGCCGGAATAGGCCAGCACCACCCGCTTGATGTTTTGGTTCGCCATGAAGCCCACGCCGTCTGCGCCCGACGGCTTCGGCCGCCCATGCGGCGACCTATCGTCTCGGCCGTTTTGAGGCAACCCCGCGCGCGACGATCAAGAGGTACAGCGCCTGCACGATGACAAGCTCCATCAGCGCGGCGAAGATCACATCCGACGCAAAATGGTGGCCGAAGGCGAGCCGCCCCACCGCCGACAAGACCGTGAAGATGAGCGCGAGCGCCATCGCCGGCGCGCGGACGGGCGGCGGCGCGAGGCTCGCGGGCGCAAGCAGCCAGGCCTCCGTCGAGACCTCGCCGGACATGAACGAGCAATTATGCGGGCAGGCGCCGTCGTTCTTCCAAAACGGCCGGAATTCGTAAGGGCCGCCGAACTCGCGCACCTGATAGGGCCGCGGCCGATGCCAATGCTGCTTGAAGCCGATGTTGGCGATGAGCGCCGGGCCGAGGATCAGCGACACGAGCATGAAGACGATCCGGCGGCCGTCGATCCATGTGGTCCAGGCGCGGATCACGCCCAGCTTGCGCGCGAGATAGGCGAGGACCGAGACCGCCAGCGTGACGCTCGGGATGTAATAGAAGAAATAGCGGTAGGTCCGCGCCGCTTGCGAGGCCCCCCAGAAGGCGCCGTCCCGATGGAAGATGGCCGCCGCGCCGATGTCGAGCCCCGGCGCAAGGGCGAAGAGCGCCGCCGCGGCGAGCGACAGGCAGACGGTGACGATCAGGGCGGCGCGGGACACGTCTTCTCCAAAGGCGGCGAGGCTTAGCGGATCGCGCTTGGCCTGCAAAGCCGCGCCGACCCGCCCAGCGGCGACGTCTGCCCCGAGGCGAACGCTTTCCGTGCGACGGTCAGGCCCCTATAAGACGGCATGAGTTTGTCGCCGAAGGAGATCGAACGCTACGCGCGCCATATCGTGCTGCATGGCGTCGGCGGCCCCGGCCAACAAAAGCTGAAGGCGGCGCGCGCGCTCGTCGTCGGCGCAGGCGGTCTCGGCTCGCCGCTGATCCAGTATCTGGCCGCCGCGGGCGTCGGGACGATCGGCGTCGCGGATGACGACACGGTGTCCTTGTCCAATCTCCAACGTCAGATTCTGCATGGGACGCAAGATGTCGGGCGCGAGAAGGTCGCGAGCGCGCGCGACGCCATCGCGCGGCTCAACCCGCATGTGCGCGTCGAAACGCACGCGCTGCGCGTCGACGCGGCGAACGCGCAGGCGCTGGCGCGCGGCTACGACCTCGTCGCCGACGGCTCCGACACGATCGAAACCCGCTACGTCGTCTCCGACGCCTGTTTCCACGCGCGCAAGCCGCTCGTCACCGGCGCCGTCGGCGAATACGACGGCTCGCTGACGACGCTGCGGCCGTTCGAGGCGGCGGCCGACGGCAGGCCGAACCCGACCTATCGCTGTCTGTTTCCCGAAGCGCCGCCGGCGGGCGCCATCCCGACCTGCGCGGAAGCCGGCGTGCTCGGCGCGCTGACCGGCGTGATCGGCGCGATGATGGCTTTGGAAGTCATTCGCGAGATCGTCGGCTTCGGCGAGGGACTGGTCGGGCGCCTGTTGCTCGTCGACACGCGCGCCATGCGCTTCGAGACCGTGCGCTACGCCTGGGACGCCGACAATCCGCTCAACGGCGCCGGCGTCGCGCCGCCGCCTTGAGAGCCTGAAAGTCTTGAGGGGCTTGGGCGTTTGCTCTATCACCGGCGCAACATCCATCGCGAGGAGGCGCTCATGTCGCTCTACGATCATTCCATTCCGACTTACCGGCAAATTCTCGGCGCGATGCACGGCGTGCTCGACAAGGCGATCGGCTGCTGCGGCGCGAAGAAATACGATCAGGCCGCGATCCTGAACGACAGGCTGTATCCGGACATGTTCCCCTTCGCGCGGCAGGTGCAGTCGTTCTGCGACCATGCGGCGGGATCGAGCCTGCGGCTCGCCGGCAAGGAGGCGGCGCTGCCGCCGCGCGACGAAGCGACGCTGGAGGCTCTGCGCGACCGCATCGCGGCCTCGCTCTCCTTCGTCAATTCCGTCCGCAAGGAGGACGTCGACGCGCACGCCGACAAGCCGATCGTGTTCCCGATGGGGCAGCGCCAGATCACCATGAACGGCGCGGACTACATGATGCACTACGCCTTTCCGAACTTCTATTTCCACGCGACGACCGCCTACAACATCTTGCGCCACCGCGGCGTCGAGCTCGGCAAGCGCGATTTTCTCGGCGTCGTGCCGGGCTTTCCCGCGGCCTGATCGAAAAGGATTGCGATCATGACCATTCGGCGCATCGGCGCGGGCCCGCGCATGAGCCAGGCCGTCGTGCATGGCGACACCGTCTACCTCGCCGGCCAAGTCGCGAGCCGGAACAGGGGCGGCTCCGTCACGGAGCAGACCACGGAGGTTCTGGCGACCATCGACGACCTGCTCGCCCAAGCCGGGACCGACAAGACGAAACTCGTCGCCGCGACGATCTATTTGGCGGACATGGCGTCCTTCGCGCAGATGAACGGCGTCTGGGACGCCTGGGTCGCGCCCGGCGCGCCGCCGGCGCGCGCCACCGTCGAGGCGAAACTCGCCGCGCCCGATTACAAGGTCGAGATCGTCGTCATCGCGGCGCTGTGATCGCGGCGTCGATCGTCAGGCGGCTTCCGCCAGCGTGTCGACGTCGCGCAACGCCGGCATGACCTCGGCGGCGAAAAGACCGACCGAGCGTTGGAGCTCGGCGATCGACTGATCGCCGAACGCGAACTGGCCGACGCAGTAATTGCACTGCCCGGTCGCAAGCTGGTCGCGCAGGAAGGCGGCGACGGTCGCGGGGCTGCCGGCGACGCCCTTGCCCTGTTCGTGCAGGATGTCCCAGGTTTCGGGCCGCGGGTGCCGCATCATCTGGCCCAATTGCCGGGCGAGATGGGTAAAGCCCGCGTGCCAATGCGGATAGGCGCGGCGGGCCACCGCGAGCGCCTGCGCGTCGGTCTCCGCCACGACGACGAAGCGGCCGAGCCCCATCAGCGGCAGCGGCTCGCCCGCGCGGACGTCGCGCCAGACGCGGCGGAAGGTCTCGTTGCACGCGCGCGCCTCGTCCGCCATGTCGAGGTTGATCGTCTGCCAGCCGCGGCGCGCCGCCCGGTCGGCGCTCTCGGGCGTATGCACGCCATACCAGACGCGCGGCGTCGGCCGCTGGAACGTCGGGATTTTCAAGACGATGTCGCGGTGGTTCTCGGTCTGCTCGGGCGCGTGCATGACGCCGGTCTCGATCGCCTCCAGGATGCGCGGGAGATTGCGTTGAAAGATCGCCTCGGTCTCGGTCGGGTCGACGCCGAAGAAGGCGATCTCGGTCGGCGAGGAGCCGCGTCCGAAGCCGATATCGACGCGGCCGTGGCTCATCTGATCGACCATGCAGATTTCTTGGGCGAGCCGCAGCGGATGATAGAGCGGGAGCGCGTAGACCATGGGGCCGAAACGCAGCGTCTTGGTGCGCTGGGCGACGGCGGCGAGGAAGACGTTGGGCGACGGCGCCATGCCGAGCGAGGTCGCATGGTGTTCGGCGATGTGGTAGCCGTGGAACCCTGCGCGATCGTAGAGCTCGATCAGCCGCAAGCGCTCGTCGTAGAAGCGCGCCGGCGGCAGGTGGTCGTTGTCGAGGTGATCGAAGATCCCGAATTCCACCACGCGCGTTCCTCCTGTTTGCTTCGACCCGGGGCGCTCAGACGGGATCGTAGTAATGCAGCTCGAACAGGATGCAGCCCTTGTCCGAGCGGAACGGGCCATGCACCGCGCCCGGCGGGCGGCACGCGTAGGTGAACGGCGGGAACGACTCGCCGCCCTTGCCCTCGGCGTCGTTGCCAACCGTGAGGTCGCCGGTGACGAGGAACACTTCTTCCCAATAATCATGCACGAAGGGCGCCGTCGTAAACACGCCGGGGTCGAAGCGCAGCAGCCGCGAGCGCGTGCCCTTGCCGTTCGCTTCGTCGAGGCCGCCCGCGACGATCTTCTGCTGGATGCCGGACGGATAGCCCGGGGGCACCTCCCAGCCGGTCGTCAGATCGAGCGTATGGAACTCGTCATGCAGCTTGTTCACGGGCATCGCGCTCTCCTGTCTCGTCGCATCGTTCAGCGCTTCGTGTGAGCGCCATCCTGGGCCACCGGATCGTTCATCGCAACGTCGTCGCGCCGCTGCGCGACCAGATCGTCGGCGAAGGCGAAATAGTCGCTCGCCGCCGCCATCGCGGCCTGGCGCTCCAAATGCGGCGGCCAGACGCCGAGATCGTAGCCGTGCCACGGCGCCTCCGGCTTCAACGGCGGCAGGCCGAGGCGATCCCACAGCGCGCGCGCCTCCTCCATGAACTCCTTTTTGGGGAGCGCGACAGGCGCGAACGGACCTTTCAGCAAGGCGTTGATCAGCACAGAGGCGCTCTCGCCATTGTCTTTCGGCCCGCGGGGGCCATGGCCCGGATCCTTGCCGTCGATCACCTTCATGTCGTGCTGCGGCTGACAGCGATAGGACATGGCCCAGAACAGCGCGTCGGCGTTCTCGGGATCGATGTCCTCGTCGACGGCGATCACCCACTTGCCGGCGAAGCGATGCAGCGTCGACACGCCTTGCAGGGCGCGCCACACTTCCGTCGTCGGGACGCCGCGCTCGAACTGCACGGCGATGACGGCGTAAAGGCTCGTCAGCGGCTCATGCATGGCGACGCGCTTCACGCCCTTGACGCCGAGCCCGGCGCGCAGATGATTGAGGAACACCGGCTCCATCGCCGCCTTGCGGATGACGCTCGATTCGCTCGGCGTCACCTGGCTGATGAACGAGGGCACGATCGGCCGACGCCGGCGGGTGATCGCGCTCACATCCATGAAGGCGTTGTATTCCTGCAGGTTCACGTAGCCGTGCGATTCGCCGAAGGGCGCCTCGGGCTCCAGCCACTGCGTGTCGATGAACCCCTCGACGACGATCTCCGCTTCGGCCGGCACGAGCAGGTCAACCGTCTTGGCGCGCACGACGTTGATCGGCGCGCCGACGAGGCCGCCGGCGACCGCCATCTCGTCGAGGTGTTCCGGCATCTTCTGCACGGCCGTATAGGAGATCGCGGGCGGGCAGCCGATGACGACGGCGCACGGCATCTTCTCGCCGCGCGCCTTGTACTTGAGCCAATGCGTATAGATGCCGGCGCGCAACTCGACCGACGGGTTCATGCCGAGCCGACGCGGCGCCTTCAATTGGCCGCGGTAGTTGCCGACGTTCTGCACGCCCGTGTCGGGGTCGCGCGTGATGTAGTGCCCTGCCGACAGATAAGGCGCGTTGTCCCAGCCGGGCGTCGAGATCGGCACGGGAACGCCGTCGAGCGCCGCGCCCGGCGCATCGAGCGCGTCGCCGATCGTCACGATTTCGTGGCAGGGCGCGTGGTCGACCACGCGCGGCGGGATCGGCGCGGCCATCGCCGCGATCCAGGTCTCGCCGATCGAGTCGAGCGGCTTGCCGAAGCCGACGCGGTAGACGTCGCGCGTCGCCGCGAGCCCTGCGACCAGCACGGTCGCGTCGAAATCGCGGTTCTTGCCGTCGGTCGGATGCGTGAACAGGAAGGCCTTGCGGTCCTTCTCGGGAATGCCGCCGCGATATTGCCAGCGCACCAACGGGTGCATCTGGGTGTCCTTGTTGATCGGCGTGTCGATGACATGCAGGAGACCCGCGCGCGCCAAGGCCAGGACGTGGTCGCGCAAGTCCGGATAGGCGCGTTCGGGATCGCCGGCCTTGGGCCGGTATTGGTCGAGCGCCGCGTTGGCGATGGCCTCGTCCGCGCGCGTCATGGCGATGATCCTGTCGAGGCGTCTTCGAGCGTGATGGAATTGGCGCGCGTCTGCATGTCGATCATGCCGGCGCGGCGCATGAAGGCCTTGGCGCGCTCGGGATCCGCCGCGTCGCGAGCCAATTGCGCGAAATTCTTCTCGCGTTCCGCGGGCTCGCGCGTTTCCAGCCGCTTCTTGTTGGCGATCGTCTGCGCCTGCGTGAACTCGATCGTCACGGTGCGCCGCTGCAGCGAATAGAGGTCGAGCAGACGGTCGGATTCGCCGTCCATGACCACGCGCGCCAGCTTGTCGCCGAGGCAATCGGCGTCCTGCAAGCCGCCGTTGAGCCCCATGCCGCCGATCGAATTGTTCACGTGCGCCGAATCGCCCGCCAGCAGCACGCGGCCGGAGCGGAACGTGGTCGCGACGCGCTGATGCGTGACATAGAGGTTGCGATGAACGATCTCGTAGGGCTGGCCCGACGGGAAGAACTTCTGCAGGCGCGCCTGCGCCGCCGCGTCGCTCATCACCTCGGCCTCCGACTGTTTCGGATCGGTCGGGAACACCGTGCGCCAGAGCCCCGGCGGCCCATCCGCCGAGACGTGAAAGCAATTGCACCACTCGTCCGGGTCGGCGAAATAGGATCGCTCGCAATAGCCGCGATGTTTCTGGAAATCGAACGGCGTCGTCAGCACGAGAAAGCGCTCTTCGTAGGTAAAGCCTTCGAACCCGATTCCGCTCTGCTTGCGCACCACGCTGCGGCCGCCGTCCGCGCCGATGAGCCACGCGCCGCGGTGGGTCGTCTCGCCTTCGGGACCGCGAACGACAACGGAGACGCCGTCGGCGTCCTGCGAGAGATCGACGACCTCGCGCCCGAACATCACCTCGACGTTGGGGAGCGCCTCGAGGCGTTCGAGCAGAAGCCCCGCCGTCTTGAACTGCTCGCATTGCACGACATAGGGATAGGGAATTTCGCCTTCGAGCAGCTTGTGGTCGAACTCGGCGATCAGGCGCCCCGAAGGGCGGTCCCAAAACTGGAAGATCGGCGTCACGAGGCCGACGCGGGCCATGTCATCGGCGAGGCCCGCCTTGCCCATGATCTCGAGCGTCGCGGGATGGGTGGTCGCCGCGCGCGGGTCGTCGCGCAGACCCGGGTTCATGTCGAAAACGCGGACGGCGACGCCGCGCCGGCCCAAGAGCAGCGCGCAAAAAAGGCCCACCGGGCCGCCGCCCGCGATCAGCACCCGTTTATCGTCGCTTGTCATTCGTCTTTCGCCCGTATGCGCCGGCGCGGCGCGCCCGCGTCGCCCTCAGCCCAGGACCGGCAACGTCTTGATGGCGTAGCCGTGACCAATCGTTCGCTTCAGCACGGGATCCTCAAGCTCGAATTCGAAGCGTCCCGCGGGCCGGATGCCGCCCTTGGCCGCGTGCGTGCCGCAAAACATCAGCGTCGCCTCGGGGAGGCCGACCGAGTCGGTCTCCGAGCGCTCGATGAGCTCGCGCGGATCGATCATCGCGGCGACCGGCCCTTCCTGGTAGAGCACGCGCTCGCCGTTTTCGAGGACATAGGATCGCGAAACGAGGTCGTCCCAATGGTCCGCGACATCGTCGAAGGCCCAGAAGTCGGGCGCGATCGGCTTTTCGCACATCTGCTTCGACACCGAGACGTTGTAGGTCTCGACCTTGCGGTCGGTGTGGTCGGAGCCGACGCCGACCCAAAGCTTGCCTTCGAGACGCAGCAGAACGAACTCGACCTCGCCGCTCGACTCCTCGCCCGTCGCCTCGATCTCCTCCGCGGTGGTCAGGCGATTGGCGGCGGCGCGGTAGAAGACCGGGACGGTCGCGGGGCGCTGCACGCCCAAGTCTTCCAGTTCCTTGATGTGTTTCTCGACCGCCGCCTTGTCCCGTCCGGTCCAGCCGGCGACGATCAACTGGCGGATGTCGACGGCGCGCGGCGCGGCGTCCTCGTCGAGCGTTTGAAGGCGCAAGATCAACTGGGTCAAAAGGTCGAGGCTCCACGCGGTTGGGTTCACTAGCGGCGGAGCGGCGCGCGAGTCAATCGCGCGCCCGCGGGCCGCGCCTCGGCTAAATTTCAGTCGATGCGGCTCGCAGGCTCAGGTTCGCCGATCGGATTAACCGGACGGCAAAACGGCGCGCGTATAAGACTGCCGAGGACGCGCGGCGTCGAAGATTGGTAGTCGCATGTCGACGGGGATCATCAAATCGGCCATCGGGGCCGGCGTCGTCGCCGTCCTCGCGGGGAGCTATCTCTCCAGCCATGCCGACAATCAGGGGCAGGGTTTCGATTGGGCGCGGCTGCTGCCGTCGGGCCTGTTCCAGACGGCGGCGCCGGTCGCCCCCGGCGAACCACGCATCATCACGCGCACGATCACGCAGACGGTCGTGCGCGACGCGCCGGCTGCGGCCGCGCCAACGCCTGCCGAGCTTCCAAACGCGCCGGCTCCTTCGCCCGGCTACATGCGGGAAGAGTTTCAGCCCGACCGCTTCGGGCAATTCCATGCGAGCGTCGACATCGACGGGGTGACGATCCCCATGCTCGTCGACACCGGCGCGTCGGTGGTCGCGCTGTCCTACGAGACGGCGCGTCGCCTCGGCGTCGTCCCCGCGCCGGACAAATTCAAAATTCCGATGCAAACCGCCAACGGCGTGAGCTACGCGGCGCCGGTCACGCTGCGCAAAATCTGGCTCGGCAGCCTATCGGCTTCGGATGTCGCGGCCGTCGTCGCGCAGCGCGGGGTCGGTTCGCCCGACCTTCTGGGCATGAGCTTTCTGCGCAAGCTTGGCGGTTTTCAGATCGAGGCCGGCAATCTGATCCTGCGGCAATAGCCGGGGTCCGGACGGCCGCCGCCGGGTAGTGTCCTAATTTGACGGCGGAACTCAAAATATTGTTTTGATAGGCTTCTCTGGAAAGGCCCTTTTTATCAACTCTACGGCGTCCGCCGTAGCTTGCTCATGGGTGTCATATTTGGCCCGTGTCCTTGCCATAGGCTCCTCCGCATCGTCCGGATAATACAGTTCAGAAAACACCTTCCCGGTCACCGGGTCGGTCATCGTTTCGATCCGAAACCTCGCCATTGCTCTAATCCTTGCTTACTTTGTGCTCCGCCACGATTGCCGCTCTTACCGCATCCTGCGGCGACTTTATGCCGCCCATGTGAAGCACCGCAAAAAACCGTCGCTTTGTGCTTCCTTCAATCGGAGACGACCACGCATAGGCGCGTGTAGCCTTCGGGTTTTCGACTAGATCAAAGACGTGAACCACGCCGTCCCATACCGGCTTGCCTTCGAATGTTTCGCGTACGGGCACGGATTGCGATGGCGTCGCCCGGCCGCCGTGCTGCGATTCGATCGCGTGTCGAAGCTCTGCTAAATCGGCCATGTCTTAATCGCCAATTCAGCTAGCAGTTTTTGACGAGCGATGATCGTATCAACCGTCCAATCATCGCAAGTAGCGATTTGAGCTGTAATATTATACGGAGACCCTTTATAGACCGCGAGCTTTTCGCCAAATGCGTTGCTCCGAATCTCAGAATTATCCCTTGCACGGAGAAGGCATAAGTTTCCTATTCGGTTCCGATACAACTTTACGTCGTCATCGGAAAAATTGGTCCAGTTTCCCATCGGTTTATCGGGCAGAACGTGTTCAAGATTAATGACGTTCTGATCATCGTTAGGAATATGCCATGGATCACGTTCGTCTTTGGACGCCATTTCCAAGGAACGCAGATAGTATCTCGCTAATTTTCGGTTTGATACAGTGGTATTTTCAAAGGCGCTCCGGAAGACGCCATCGGATGGCGAGATTCCGCGCAGCCCTGCCTTCAACTGGCTGACGCCGACGACCGCCCCCTTGAAGACATCGTGAGCAGCGCCGGCGAGAGCCTCCTCAACGCTGCCTGAACGTATCCCACCTCCGATCATAAGGCGGACAGCCAGTGATACACAAAATTGAAACGCCGGAGCTATGTCCCGTTGAATAAATTTCTCGCCTATAGCGATTAGCAACGGCTTGAATGGGTTCAGATCGAACAAGTTCAGAACGTCCAAAGCCTTGCGCGTTGGGTCTCCGCAATTATTCCACCGCTCGTGGTCGGAGTTTTGAACCGCAACGTAGGTGTTAGATAAGCTATCTAACTGGCCAGAAAAGGTGACTACAGGCTGCTCCCCGCGCGCGTGATTTTGCACGGCCTCGTAAACGTCAGCGTCCCTTACGAAGCCTCTTATGGCCGTCAGAGCATACCGGAGAAATGTGATGGTTGCGTCTTCCGCCTCCATGGATTCTAGGGCGCCTCGCATGAACGCCCAACTCTGTTGGACTTCATGAAGCCGGTCCCCCGCTTCGCCGAACACGTAATTTTTTACGAGGTCCGATTGTGAAACTCGCTTGCCCCGATCATTCAGAGTTTCGAACATCCTGTAAGCGTTTGTGGCATTTGGAACGCGCAAGAGAATTACCGACGCGCGCTTTTCAATAAAATCTATCCATCGGTTAAGGGCGTTTCCGTGGTCTTTGGGGTCCAACTTCGAAACGATCGCTTTGACCTGACGTGTGGCTTCAGAAAACGCTTCGTCCAACAGTTTGTGCGACGGCTTCGAAGGCGAGGGCGCAGGGGCAGCAGAGGTTAATCTCAGCCGAAAGTAGTCGTTATCATCCACATTCAATTTAAGCCGGGGCACGCGTGTGCGTGTCTGCCGATTGAAGACTGTCAGGAAATCGGTGTCGATCGACTGAGCCAGTTCCGTCTCGTCTTTTTTTAGATAGTCGCGAATTGCCGATAGCAGAATGGCTGTTGTAGCGAGCCGCTGTTGGCCGTCCACGACTTCTAGGATTCCGCCGGCGCGCGGGATCGTTACAATAGTTCCAAGAAAATACTGCCGCTCAGCCCCCTCTAGCTCGCGAGCAAAATCCTGGAACAGCGTTCGAACGTATTTCAGTTCCCAGGCATACTCCCGTTGATTTGTGGGAACCGACAACTGGTTCTGTTTAAGAACACTCCCAAGTCCGAGCTGTGCGAATCCGATTTCGGAATCAGTGTCCGCCATTTATCACCTGCTTTGGGGTTGGAGCGGCTTGATGAAAGGGGCACGCAAGCCGGCATTCTCAAGCTCGCGAATAGCGTTTGTTCTGAGCCGTTCGCGGACCCATGCAGACAAGGAAATGCCTGCGATTTCGGCCGCCGTTTCGAAGGCGTCCTTTTCCAAGTTGTCGAGACGGATTTGTAGGGTTGTGGCTTTCATGAGCAAAAACGTAGTGCAAACGTGTTGACAAATCAAGTCTGCCGTGTAATTGTGACGACGTTCGCACTACAAAATGGCCACCATTATGAACCGCCTTTCCCTTGCCCGCCGCACGCAAATCATCGGAGCTCTGGTCGAGGGCAATTCGATCCGGTCGGTCGAACGGATGACGGATACACATCGCGACACCATCATGCGGCTCATGGTCGAAGTCGGGATCGGCTGCGCCAAGTTGCAGGATGAAACCATGCGAAACCTGCCGTGCAAGCGCATCCAGGTTGACGAGATTTGGTCATTCGTCGGCAAGAAGCAGCGCTTCGTCACGAAGGAAGACGACAAGGCCCGCGTCGGCGACCAATGGACGTTCGTCGCCATCGACCCGGACACCAAGCTCATTCCCGCTTATCGGGTCGGAAAGCGGACGAAGCCCCATGCCGTTGCATTTATATCCGACCTATCCGACCGCTTGGCGAATCGTGTTCAGATTTCTTCGGACGCTCTTAGCTCTTACGTGGACGCCGTTGAACAGGCATTCGGCGCCGACGTGGATTATGGTCAGGCGGTTAAATTTTACGAAGCCGAACCGATCGGCCCCGGTCGTTACAGCCCTCCCAAGGTTGTGCGAGCTGAACGCACCGTGATAGCGGGCTCACCGGACCGCGCTCATATCTCGACAAGCATCATCGAAAGGCAAAACCTTACGATGCGCATGTCCATGCGCCGGTTCACGCGATTGACCAACGGCTTCTCCAAGAAAGTCGAGAACCATCGCGCAGCGGTCGCCTTGCATTTCGCGCACTACAATCTGGTACGGTTACACAAGACCTTGCGCGTAAGCCCGGCAATGGCAGCGGGCGTCACGAGCAAGCTTTGGTCGCTGACCGATCTTGTGGACGCTACGTCAAATTAGGACACTACCCGCCGCCGCGCCCATGCGGCTTCCTCCCGAAAATGCGGTAGGATGCGCGGCCCGAGGGGCCGGAGGCCACGATGTATCCCAAGCCGTCACAAAAGCTGCTGCCCAACACCTACGAGTTCGAATCCGCGCCGATGGTCAAACAGACCGGCTTTCGGGAATACGACGCGCGCTGGCTGTTTGGGGACGAGATCAACCTGATGGGCGTGCAGGCGCTCGGGCTCGGCCTGGGCGCGCTCCTGAAGGAGATGGGCGTCAAGCCGGAAGTCGTCACCGGGCATGACTACCGCAGCTATTCCGCCTCGATCAAATATGCGCTCGTCACCGGGCTGATGGCGGCGGGCGTCAAGGTGCACGACATCGGCCTGGCTTTGTCGCCGATGGCCTATTTCGCGCAGTTCGAACTCGACGTTCAGGCGGTCGCCATGGTCACGGCGTCGCATAACGACAACGGCTGGACCGGGGTGAAGATGGGCGCGCAGCGCCCGGTGACCTTCGGGCCGGACGAGATGGGGCGCCTTCGCGACATCGTGCTCGGCGGCAAGTTCGCCTACGCCGACGGCGGCGGCTACCGGTTCATCGAGAACTTCGCCGAGCGCTACATCGCCGACCTCGTCGACCGGCCGAAGATCAAGCGCAAGCTCAAGGTCGTCGCCGCCTGCGGCAACGGCACGGCCGGCGCCTTCGCGCCGAGGATGCTCGAGCGGATGGGATGCGAGGTCACGCCGCTCGACGCCAACCTCGATTACACGTTCCCGCGCTACAACCCGAACCCCGAAGACCTGGAGATGCTGCACGCGATGGCGGCGAAGGTCCGCGAGGTCGGCGCCGACGTCGGACTCGGCTTCGACGGCGACGGCGACCGCTGCGGCGTCGTCGACAACAACGGCGAAGAAATCTTCGCCGACAAGATCGGGGTGATGCTGGCGCGCGACCTCTCCAAGCTGCACCCCAACGCGACCTTCGTCGTCGATGTGAAATCGACCGGTCTTTTCGCCACCGACCCCGAGCTCATCGCCAGCGGCGCGAAAGCCGATTACTGGAAGACCGGCCATTCCTACATCAAGCGACGCGTCACCGATCTGCAGGCGCTCGCAGGCTTCGAGAAGTCGGGCCACTTCTTTTTCAACAAGCCCGTCGGCCGCGGCTACGACGACGGCCTGCTGACGGCGATCCATGTGATCGAAATGCTCGATCGCAACCCGACGAAGTCGATGGCGGATCTCTATGCGGCTCTACCGAAGACGTGGGGCTCGCCGACCATGTCGCCGCATTGCCCCGACGAGGTGAAATACAAGATCGTCGACAAGATCGTCGCCCGCTTCGAGGACATGCGGAAGAAGGGCGAGACCATCATCGGCCAGCCGATCCGCGACCTCGTCACCGTCAACGGCGTGCGCATCACGGCGAAGGACGGCACCTGGGGGCTCGTGCGCGCCTCCTCCAACAAGCCGGAGCTGGTCGTCGTCGTCGAGAGCCCGGCGTCCGAGGCCAACATGCGGGCGATGTTCAAGGCGGTCGACGCGGTGATTCGCGAGCACCCGGACGTCGGCGCCTACAACCAGACGATCTGAGGCCGCTCCCCGATCAGTAGGTCGCGCAGGTCCCGGTTTCACGCGTCGGATAGCAGATCCAGCTATCCGACCCGTTGCCCTCCGCACAGGCCGTCCAGTTGCTGTTGCGAGGCTGCATGTAGGTCGTATCGACGGCCGTCATGCCCGTCGAGGTGGACCAACTGTAGGCGTTGACCCATTGAACGATCGTCGCGCCAAAGTTCGGCGTGTAGGCGTAGGAGATGTCGGCAAGCACGATCGAGCCAGGCGCGTAAAGACCCTGCTGCAGATTGGTCGCGGTGGGCTTCGTCGTCGTCCCGACCGGCGTCAAAGCGCTCTGGCCCGCGCCGCAGGTTCGCGCCTTCCCGGCAGGATTGTTGAGCGTCGTATTGCCCGAGCCCGTGTAGATCGTCGATGGCGACACGCTCCAGCGCACTTTGGCGGCGTAGCCGGGATCGGCCCCTGTCGGCGTAAACGCCGTCGCCAGCTTGTTCTGCGACGGCACCCAGACCAGCGCCTTGGGAACGGACGGCGACGCCGAAGTCGGGTCGCTCGTGAACGCCGTGAAACTGACCGCCGCTACGTTGACGCTCAACGCGTAGGCGCCCGACACAACGCCCGAGGGAAACGGCTGCATGATCGCCGACGCGGCGTTGAAGATCGAGCCCATGGTCACGTCGGTCATGACGACGTTGGCGTCTTGTTGCGACACGAGATCGGAGAGCGTGCGCGCCGCCATGGACGCCTTGCGGCTCGCCATGACCGCCTGCGTGGTCTCCGCCGAACCGAGATACAAAAGCAGCATCAGAGGCAAGATCAACGCGAACTCGACGGCGGCGACGCCGCGCGTGGCGCCGGCGAACCGCCGCACGACCGCGTGGGCGCGAGGAACGAACGATAGCCTTGCCATCTCGTGCGCCTTCTCAGCAGCCGGCCGGGGAGACATATGCGCCGGGCGTGAACGGCTCGTTGCGAAAGGCCGCAACGCCCATGATCGGGTAGACCATCGAGCCGGTCGAGGTCTGTGTCTGCTGTCCAGACGTCGTCTTTCCGATGCCGCCGCTCTTGATCGCCGTCGACAGCGTGACGATCGAAAGATAAGCCGGCACCGGGTAGACGAGACGCACGATCACCACGTCGCCCTTCGTCCCGATGCAGAACTTCGTCGATCCGTTGAGAATATCCTGAGACGTGTCCGCGTTCGACCAGCCCGTCGACCCGGTCGATCCCGCAGTCCGGACGTCGACGATGATGTTGGAGCAGGTCAGGAAACTCGGCAGCGACCAGCCGGTGGTGTTGCTCGTCCCCGGACAAATCGTCGTGTTCGCAAAGGTCGACGCGTCGGTGATGCTCGCCGCCATCGTCTGGCCGGTCATCACGTTGCGGCCGGCGTTCTGCGCCGCGGCGTCCATCGCCTGCTGCGCCAAAAACAAGTACGCCGTCTGGAAAATTGCGAACAGAAGCCCCAGAAACGGCACGGCGATGAAGGAAAACTCGATAGAGGCCGTGCCGTGACGGTCGCCCGCAAAGGGCGCCAGCCGACGCCGAAGGCCGGCCGCTCGTCTCAATCGATCGTTCAAGAAGGTCGCCACGCGGAACCGAAGCCTCGTCCCGGACGCTGTCCGTTGGCTTCGTCGTACAGGCAAACCTTTGACCGATGGTTACGACGATCGCATACCCACGGCGTGTCGAAAGGCTATTTGCCGCCGGCCGACATCGCGGTATGCGCCTGGATCTGGCCGGCCGCGTCGCCGACGAATTTCGGCGAATCGCCCAGCACGACAGAGGGCTGGCAACGCGGCAGGCAACTGTAGGATTCTCGATCCGACCCGCGCTGCACGACGAGGCCCCTGAAGCCCGCTTTGACGCGGATCGTCGATTCGCCGAGCGAATTGCCGGAGGCGTCGAGCGCGATCAGGTTCGTCTCGCCGAAACCCTTGCCCGTCAGCACCATCTTGCCGCCGCCCTTGAGCAGCGTCACGTCGGCGACGATGGGGTTGCCGATGACCACGGTCGCCGTCCTGTCCGGAAGCTGGATGATTTTCGCCTGATCGATCTGCACGTCGATCACATCGTCGGCGCGCGCAGGCGCCGCAGCCAGCGTCGCGACGATCGCAACCAACGACGCCGCGGTCAGGTGGGCGCACTGCTTGCGTCGCGACAGGGTTTTCATGGACATGACGGATGTTCCGGAGACGGCCCAAACCTCCGGCAAGCATGCGCGCGAATGGTGAACGAACCTTGAATTCCCGAAGCGGCTCCGCTCGACCGGCGAAGATCGCAGACATTAACCAATCCTTGACGCGGCGCTTGTATAGGACGCGTCTCCGGCTTTGTGCGAGGATCCGATGGTCGAAGCGGCGGTGATGGGGTTTTTCCCGCTTCTGATGGCCTTCGCCGCGTTTTCCGACATGACGACGATGACGATCTCCAATCGCCTGTCGTTGGTTCTGGCGATCGGCTTCGCGCCGGTTGCGCTTCTTGTCGGCGCGCCGCTTCCCGCCATCGGGCTGCATCTTCTGTGCGGGCTTGCAATCTTCGCGCTCACGTTTGCGTTGTTCAGCTTCAACATCATCGGCGGCGGCGATGCGAAGCTGGCGGCCGCGACATCGATCTGGATCGGTTGGGAAGAACTGATGAACTATGGCCTGCTCACGGCGGTCGTCGGCGGCCTGCTCGCGTTGGCGCTGATCTTCGCCAGACGTTTCCCCCTGCCCTCGCTTCTATCGCGGCGGCCGTGGATCCTGCGCCTGCACGATCCGGCGACGGGCGTTCCTTACGGGATCGCGTTGGCGGCGGCGGGGCTCGCGCTCTATCCCGAAAGCCTCGTGTGGCTTCGCGCCGTGGGGGCCTGACGGCGTCTCGGCGATCCAAGCGCGCGACCCGCGCACTTGGATAGATTCAATTAACCTTAATTTGACCTTTCCCTGTTGAAATCCGCAGGGCTTCAAAGCGAAGCGTGGAATGCGGGTCGCACGCGTCATGAAAAAGGCCAAGCTCGTCACCATCGGCGTCGCGGTCGCCGCCGGTCTCGGCGCGATGTACTTCATGTCGAGCCAGAAACCGGCGACGCAGATCGTGCAGGTCGCGCCGCCGCCGCCGCCCCAAATCCCCACCGACGACGTGCTCGTCGCCACGCATGACCTCGGCATGGGCACGCTGATCGCCGATGCGGATATCGGCTGGGTGAAATGGCCGAAGGCCAACGCCGGAACCGGCATGATCAAGAAGTCGGAGACGCCCAACGGGCTCGACGACATCAAGGGATCGGTGACGCGCGGCAACTTCTTCCAGGGTGAACCGATTCGCCGCGAGAAGGTCGTCAAGGGTCCGAACTCCGGCTTTCTCTCGGCCATTCTGACGCCCGGCATGCGGGCGGTCGCCATCAACATCGATACGGGCGGCTCGGCGAGCGCCGGCAATTTCATCTTGCCGAACGATCATGTCGACATCCTGCGCACGCGCCGCGACGACGACGCGGCCAAGGCCGGCCAGGGCGACGTCTACATCACCGATGTGCTGCTGCCCAACGTTCGCGTTCTCGCCATCGGCCAAAACGTCCAGGAGAAGAACGGCGAGCGCGTCGTCAGCGGCGGCACCGCAACCTTCGAACTGGCGCCGGCGCAGGCCGAGACGCTGCTCCAGGCGCAGCGCACCGGCCAATTGTCGATGACGCTGCGCAGCATGGCCGACGCCGGCGAGAAAATCGACACGACGCAGGACGCGCCGCGCAACGGCGGCATGACCGTGGTGCGGTTCGGCGTCGCGACGAACCTCGGCAAGAAGTGATCGTGAGACTGGAAAGCAAATACATGTCCCAATCTCCGGTTTTCCCCAAGGCCATCGGCGCGACGCGCCACCTTCGCCGATTCGTCGTCGCCGCGCTGCTGTCGTCGACAAGCCTGGCGCCAAGCCCCGCCACGGCGCAGTCGCGTTCCGTCGCCGTCAGCCCCGATCAGGCGAGCGCGCCGGCCATCGGACGGCGCATCAACATGGGCGTCGGCAAGTCGCTGATCGCCGACCTTCCACGCGACGCTTCGGAGATCTTCGTCGGCGACCCCAAAATCGCCAATGCCATCGTGCGCTCCGCGCGCAAGATCTACATCATCGGCGTCGCCGCGGGGCAGACCTCCATCTACGCGATGGACGCGCAAGGGCGTCAGATCGCCAGCTTCGATATCAGCATCGGTCGCGATGTCGGCGAGCTCGATCGAATTCTCAAGGCGGCGATGCCGGGGAACGGCATCGTGACGCGGACCATCAACGACACCATCATCCTAACGGGCTTCGTCGAGACCGCGGCCGACGCGCAGATGGCGGTCGACATCGCCAAGGGCTTCGTGGGATCGACGGATGCGGGAGCCGCCGGCGGCGGGGGCGCCGGCCCATCCTCCAACGGCAGAGTCATCAACTCGCTGACCATCCGCGGCCGCGACCAGGTCACCCTGAAAGTCACCATCGCGGAGGTGCGACGCAGCATTCTGAAACAGCTCGGCGTGACCGGCGCCATCGCGCGCGGCAACTGGGGCTCGGTGAGCGTAGCAAACGCCTTCCCGATCAACTCGCCGATTTCTCAAAACACCTTCGCCAACGCCGGCAATTACGCCGGCCTTGCCGCCAACCCTGCGTTGGCCGGTTTGGGCGCGCAAATCCAGGCCTATGAAAGCAATGGCGTCGCGCGCGTGCTCGCCGAACCGTCCGTCACCGCGGTCTCCGGCGAGAGCGCGAAGTTCACCGTCGGCGGCCAGATCCCGATCCCGTCCTATTCGGGCTGCTCGTCCGGCACGCTGTGCTCCCCGAGCGCCGCCTTCAAGACCTACGGCGTCACGTTGAACTTCACGCCGGTCGTGCTGGCGGAGGGCCGCATCCTGCTGCGCCTCGCGACGGAAGTCGCGGAGATCGACCCGACGATCAGCGTCAACATCGGCGGCTCGAACGTGCCGGGCTTCCGGACGCGCCAAAACGAGACCAGCATGGAGCTTCCCTCCGGCGGCTCGATGGTGTCCGCCGGTCTCATCGAGACGCTTTCGCAGTCCGCGATCAACGGCCTTCCGGGCCTGATGAACCTCCCGATCCTGGGCACGCTGTTCCGCTCTCGCGACTATCAGCGCCAGGAGACGGAGCTTCTGATCGTCGTAACGCCCTACATCGTGAAGTCCACCCGGCCCGCCGACATCGCGCTGCCGACCGACGGCTTCGCCGACCCGAGCGACCCGCAGGCGACGCTGCTCGGCCGCGTCAACCGCATCTATTCGACGACGAGCAACCCGCAGATCATCGATGGGTTCAAGGGCCGCGTCGGCTTCATCACCGATTGACGATCGATCAGGCAACAGGACATCGCCGCATGCCGCAAGGTTCCAGCACCATTCGCGCCGAAGCGCCTGCGCAGAGGCGAGGCCGGGCTCTTGCCGCCGCCTCGCTTGCGGCGCTGGCGCTCGCCGGCTGCTCGGTCGATCGCGCCGCGACGGCGTCGATTCCCGCCGCCGACTATCGCGAGACGCACCCGATTCAAATCGTCGAGCGGCCGACCTCGCTCGACATCTACCCGAGCGGCGGCCGCATGGATCGGGCCACGCAATTGCGCCTCAAGCAATTCGGACAATCCTACCGCAACGACGGCGTCGGCCCGCTCTCGCTGCTCGTCCCGCAAGGCGCGGCGAACGAGGGGGCGCTGCGCGCCGCCGTCCCGCAAGTTCGCGATGCGCTCGCCGCCGGGGGCGCCCATGGGTCTCTCAGCGTCGGCTCCTATCCGGCGAACCCGCAGGACTCGGCGCCGCCGATGCGACTCGTCTATCGGGCGCTGCGCGCGCAAACGCCGCATCGCTGCGGCGAATGGCCGGACGATCTCGCTTCGGCCGATTCGATCCGCGGCTGGGAGAACAGGCCGTACTGGAACTATGGATGCGCCTCGCAGGCGGCGCTCGCCGCGCAGGTCGCCGATCCGCGCGACTTTGCCGAGCCGCGCGCCGAGGCGCCGGTCGATGTCGAGATGCGACGCCGCGCCATCGAGAAGGTTCGCGCCGGCGCCGATCCCGGTTCGACCTGGCGCACGAGGAACTCCGACATTGGGGGCGTGGGCAACTGATGTCTTCCACCGAAATCATCCACGTCATCGATCCCGCGCACGACGATTCCGCGCATGTGATGATCGCGCCGGTGCCGCGCGTCTCGCTGCAGGCCTTTTGCGAGACGGAGGGCGTGTCCGCGCTGATCCACGAAGCCACCGCCGACCGCCGCATGCAGAAGGCGCATATAAAGGTGCATATGGGCGGCGCCGCCGCAGCCGTCGAGGCCTATCGCGAAGCGCCGACGCCCAACATCATCGTCATCGAATCGACGCTCGATCAGCGGGCGCTGATCCACCAGCTCGAGGGCCTTTCGGAATATTGCGACGCGGGCACCAAGGTCATCATCATCGGCAAAGTCAACGATATCGGCCTTTACCGCGAGTTGATCGCCCGCGGCGTCAGCGAGTATCTGATCGCCCCATTCGGCGTCGTCGATTTCGTGCGCGCCATATCCGAGCTCTACACGACGCCGGGCGCGCAATCGCTCGGCCGGATCATCTCGTTCTACGGCGCCAAAGGCGGCGTCGGCGCCTCGACCGTCGCCCATAACGTCGCCTGGTCGATCTCGCGCGACTTCGACATCGCGACGGTGGTCGCCGACATGGACCTCGGCTTCGGCACCGCCGGCCTCGACTACAATCAAGACCCTCCGCAGGGCATCGCCGACGCGATCTACGCGCCCGAGCGCCTCGACAGCAACCTCGTCGACCGTCTTCTCTCGAAATGCACGGACAAGCTGAGCATCCTTGCGGCGCCGGCGACGCTCGACCGCATGTACGACTTCGACGAAACCGTGTTCGACGGCCTGCTCGACGTGCTGCGCGCCAGCGTGCCCGTCGTCATCCTCGACGTGCCGCATGTCTGGTCGGCGTGGTCGCGCCGGTTGCTCGTCGCCTCCGACGAGGTGGTGATCGTCGCCGCGCCCGACCTCGGGAACTTCCGCAACGCCAAGAACGTCTTCGACGCGCTGCGCGCGGCGCGCCCCAACGACGCCAAGCCGCGCCTTGCGATGAACTTCGTCGGCGTGCCCAAGCGGCCGGAAATCCCCGTCAGCGACTTCGCCAACCAGCTCGAAATCCCGGCCGTCGCCGTTCTCGGCTTCGAACCGAAACTGTTTGGAACGGCGGCCAACAACGGCCAGATGATCGGCGAGGTCGAGGCAGGCAACAAAATCGTCGCCTCGATCGACGAGCTCGCCCGGCTCGTCATGGGCCGCACGCACGCGAAGAAATCCAAAAGCAACCTGCTCGAGCCCATCCTCGATCGCTTCAAGCGCAGGAAAGCGTCTTGATGTCCCGTCCTGCGCACGCGGCGCGGACCGGCGCCATGGTGAAGCTTCATGTTCGGTAAGCGCCCTTCGACCAGCCCGTCTCCCGCCGCGCCCGCGCCGCGCCCGCAGACGCCGGCGGGCATGGCCGATGCGCGCTCGCCGGGGCGCGCCGCGTCGCTGCCGACCGCCTCGCCCAACCGCGCCGAGCCGACCGAAGTGCGCCGGCCCGACGAATATTACGTCACCAAGAGCATGATCTTCGGCGCCTTGATCGAGGCGATCGACCTGTCGCAATTGTCGAAGCTCGACGCGGACAGCGCGCGGGAGGAAATCCGCGACATCGTCAACGAGATCATCTCGATCAAGAACGTCGTGATGTCGATCGCCGAGCAGGAGGACATCCTCGAAGACATCTGCAACGACGTTTTGGGTTACGGTCCGCTCGAGCCGCTCCTCGCGCGCGACGACATCGCCGATATCATGGTCAACGGCGCGACGCGCACCTTCATCGAAGTCGGCGGCAAGATCCAATTGACCAGCATCCGCTTCCGCGACAACGCGCAGCTCATGAACATCTGCCAGCGCATCGTCAGCCAAGTCGGCCGTCGCGTCGATGAATCCTCGCCGATCTGCGACGCCCGTCTCGCCGACGGCTCGCGCGTCAACGTGATCGCGCCGCCCCTGGCGCTCGATGGGCCAACGCTCACGATCCGAAAGTTTCGCAAAGACAAGCTTACGCTCGATCAGCTGATGCGGTTCGGCGCCGTCTCGCCCGAAGGCGGCGAGATCCTGAAGATCATCGGCCGCGTCCGCTGCAACGTCCTGATTTCCGGGGGAACCGGCTCCGGCAAGACAACGCTGCTCAATTGCCTGACCAACTACATCGACGACGAGGAGCGCGTCATCACCTGCGAGGATGCGGCGGAACTGCAACTGCAGCAGGCGCATGTCGTCCGGCTGGAGACGCGGCCGCCGAACCTCGAAGGCAACGGCTCGATCACGATGCGCGATCTCGTCAAGAATTGCCTGCGTATGCGGCCCGAACGCATCATCGTCGGCGAGGTGCGCGGACCGGAAGCCTTCGATCTGCTGCAAGCGATGAACACCGGTCACGACGGATCGATGGGCACGCTGCACGCCAACTCGCCGCGCGAGGCGCTCAGTCGTCTTGAGTCGATGATCACCATGGGCGGCTTCTCGCTGCCCTCCAAGACCATTCGCGAGATGATCGTCTCGTCGGTCGACGTCATCATTCAGGCGGCCCGTCTGCGCGACGGCTCTCGCCGCATCACCCACATCACCGAGGTGCTCGGTCTCGAAGGCGAAGTCGTGATCACGCAGGACCTGTTCGTCTACGAGATCGTCGGCGAGGACGCGAACGGCAAACTCATGGGCCGCCATCGCTCCACGGGCATCGGGCGTCCGCGTTTTTGGGAGCGCGCGCGGTACTATGGCGAGGAAAAGCGCCTCGCCGCCGCGCTCGACGCTTCGGAGGTCGCCAAGAACTGAACGCCCGCGTCGCGTTGAAAGGGCATGAGCATGGACATCAATACGATCGTTATGGGCGTCCTGGCGATGATCGCGTTCGGCGCGATCTTCCAGGGCTTCGTCTATCCGTATCTCTCGGGCGACATTCGCGCCGAGAAGCGGCAGGCCTCGCTGACGCAAAACGCGCGCGGCGCCGGCGCGAAGCGTGTCGCCGAACGTCTGCAGGACGGCGAGAAGCGCCGCCGCCAGATCGCCGAAAGCCTCAAGGAGCTTGAGCAGAAGGGAAAGAGCAAGAAGATTTCGCTCGACGCGAAGATCAAGCAGGCCGGGCTTCAATGGTCGAAACAGCAGTTCTTCATGATCTCCGTTGGGCTCGCCGTGGCCGTCGGCGCGCTTGTCTTTTACATGTCCGAGAGCGTTCTTTACGCGGTTCCCGCCTTGGCGATCGGCGGCTTCGGTCTGCCGCACTGGATTCTCGGCTTCCTCAAGAAGCGTAGAATCGCCAAGTTCGTTGCAGCGTTTCCCGAGGCGGTCGACATCATCATCCGCGGTGTGAAGGCCGGTCTTCCTTTAGGCGATTGCCTGCGCGTCATCGCCGGCGAATCCGCAGAACCGGTGCGATCCGAATTTCGGCAGGTCATCGAATCGACGACGATGGGCCTGCCGATCAGCGAAGCCGTCGAGCGCATCTACGAGCGGGTGCCGGTCGCCGAAGCGAACTTCTTCGCGATCGTTCTGAGCATCCAGCAGAAGGCGGGCGGAAATCTTTCAGAAGCGCTCGGCAACCTTGCGCGCGTCCTGCGCGAGCGCCGCAAGATGCAGCTCAAGGTCAAAGCCATGTCGAGCGAGGCGAAAGCGTCGGCCGGCATCATCGGCTCGTTGCCGTTCGCGGTCACGGGCCTGCTTTATCTGTCGAGCCCCAAATACATCGAGCTGCTTTGGAGCACGACCACAGGCCGCACGACAATGGCGGTCTGCGGCTTCTGGATGTTCGTCGGCATCATGTCGATGAAGAAGATGATCAACTTCGACATGTGAGGTCGGGCGATGCTCGATACGATTTCGCAACGGGTTAACGACCCGCAATTCATGCTGGCGCTGCTGTTGGCGATCGCTGCAGCTGCGACCGTTCTCACGCTTGCGATGCCGCTGCTCGACGGAAACGGGCTCGGCAAGCGAATGAAGGCGGTGTCCGTCGAGCGCGAACGCATTCGCGCGCGCGAACGCGAGAAGATGAACGCCAAACAGACGAAAGCAAGCCTCCGGCAGGAATCGGGCGCGATCATGCGCCAGATCGTCGACCGTCTCAGTCTGTCGCGCTGGCTCGGCACCGAAAAGGCGAAGTTGCAACTGGCGCAAGCGGGCTACCGCGGACCGAAGGCCGAGCAGGCCTTTCTCGTCGGCCGCCTCGTCGCGCCGATCGGGATGTTCGTCATCGTCCTTTTCTATGTCTTCGTTCTCAACCCTCTCGATTATCCCGCGATGTTGCGGTTCGGCGGCGCGGTGCTGGGCGCATACGTCGGCATCAAGGCGCCCGAGATCTTCCTCAAGAACGCAATGAATAAAAGGCAAGCCTCGATCCGGCGCGCCTTTCCGGACGCCCTCGATCTTCTGCTGATCTGCGTCGAATCGGGCATGTCGATCGAACATGCGTTCCGCAAGGTCGCGGGCGAAGTCGGCACGGCCTCCGTCGCGCTCGCCGAGGAGCTCACGCTGACGACGGCGGAACTCTCCTACCTGCAAGATCGGCGCGTGGCCTACGAAAACCTCGCGACGCGCACGGGCGTCGATTCCGTCAAGCAGATTTCGACGGTGCTCATCCAGTCGGAGCGCTACGGCACGCCGCTGGGCACGGCCCTGCGCGTCGTCTCGCAGGAAAGCCGCGATCAGCGCCTGATGGAGGCCGAGAAGAAGGCGGCCGCGCTGCCGCCGAAGCTCACCGTGCCGATGATTATCTTTTTCCTGCCCTGCCTGTTCGCCGTCATCCTGACGCCGGCGATCATTCAGCTCGGTCGGTAAAAAGCGGTCGCGTCACTGGGTCGTTTGTTGGCTCGCGAGCGCGGCTGCGGGCGGATTCGAAGCCTCGGCGTGCTCGGCCTGCGCGGTCGTCGTTCGCGCGCTTGCCGGGGCGCGCGCGGCGACACGCGGCTTGGCGCGATCGAGACTCCGGAGGTCTTTCCACGTATCCGACTGCGCGGTCATCCGGCGCACGAGCGCCACGTTTTCCGCGGCCTGTTCAGGCGTCAGATCCTGGCGCCCCAGCGCCTCGGCCTCGTTGTAATCGCCTTCCAGCGACAGCACCAAAGCCAGGTTCTGCCGCACGCGCGCATCGGCGCGCGGGCTCGCCGCCGCCTGGCGCAACGCCTGTTCGGCCTGCGGCAATTGCTTCGTCAGCGCGTAGGACAGACCCAGATTCGACAGGACGGAGGGTTCGCCGGGCGCGATCTTGAGCGCCGTGCGGTAGAAATTCTGCGCGTTCGCGTGGTCGCCCATGCGGTCGGCCACGGCGCCTTGGGCTGACAGGATCGACCAGTTGGGCCGGTCCGGCGTATGCGCGCGCGACAACACTTCGGCCGCCTGGTCGAGGCGGCCGGCGTCGGCGAGCGCCTTGCCGTAGGCGCCCAGGATATCCTTGTCCTGAGCGTTGCGGATGGCGACGCCCTGCAAAACCGCGACCGCCTGCTCGTATTGCGCGCGCTTGCGGAGCGCCTGCGCGTAATCGAGCGCGGCGGCCTTGTCTTGCGGGTTTGCTTCGTAGCGTTTTCCAAGTTGCTCGACCGTCCGGCGCATCGCCTCGTCGCTGGCTTGCCCGGTCTTCGGGATCGATCCGGTGACCTCGGCGTTCGAGCCCATACATCCCGCCGCCGCCAAGGGCGCGGAGAGGCTCGCCGCGACGATGAGCGCTCGCCAGCCGACCGCCGAAAAGGGCCGGGGTCGATGCGAAAGCGCGGAGATCGAAAGCATCGAGCCAGCCGTGGATGCGAACGCCAGCAGGGCGCTTGGCCCTTCGAGCAATAAACAGTTAACCCTAATCAAATCTTAATCGCCGCCTCAAACCGGAGCGCCGGATGCCGAGCCCGATCATCGCCTCCGCCGAGCACGCCGTTCCGATCTGGTTCGTGACCGCGAGCGCCTGGCCGGCGGTCAAGGCCCGTCTCAGCGCCGCCGCGTCAGCCTTCGCGACGGCGAACGCGTTCGAGGCGAAGGCCGGCCGTTATCTCGTGGCGCCGGGCGCGCGCGGCGCGATCGAGGCGGTTCTCTTCGGGGTCGCCGATGACGGGGCGCGGCACGTCGATCGGCTGGCGCCCGGCGCGCTCGTCGGCGTTCTGCCCGACGGCGCCTATCGCTTCGCCAACGATCCGCCCGGCGGCGGGGCGGCGCGCGAACTCGCCACCCTCGCCTGGGTCTTATCGGCCTACCGCTTCACGCGATACAAACCATCGGGCGCCCCGTGGCCGCGCCTTGTCGCGCCGAAAGGCGTCGACGTGGAACGCGTCGAGCGGCAAGCCGCCGCGCATCGTCTGGCGCGCGATCTCATCAACACGCCGGCGAACGACATGGGGCCCGATGCGCTTGAAGACGCGGCGCATGCGCTGGCGCGGCAGCACCGCGCGACGCGCCGCGTGACGCGCGGCGAGGCGCTGCTGCGCAAGAACTTTCCGCTCATCCACGCCGTCGGCAAAGCGGCCGGTCAAGCGCCGCGCCTCGTCGACATCGCATGGGGCGACGCGACGGCGCCGCGTGTGACGCTTGTCGGCAAGGGCGTCTGCTTCGACACCGGCGGTCTCGACATCAAGCCGTCGAGCGCGATGCTGTTGATGAAGAAGGATATGGCGGGCGCTGCGACCGCCATGGCTCTCGCGCATATGATTATGGACGCGCAATTGCCGGTGCGTTTGCGGCTGCTCCTGCCCATCGTCGAGAACGCCATCGCGAGCGAGGCGTTTCGGCCTGGCGACATCTATCCGAGCCGCAAAGGGCTCACCGTCGAGATCGGGAATACCGACGCCGAGGGGCGGCTCATCTTGGCCGATGCGCTGTCGCTCGCCGACGACGACGAGCCAGAGCTTCTGTTCGACTTTGCGACGCTGACCGGCGCGGCGCGGGTGGCGCTCGGTCCCGATCTTCCGCCGTTCTACACGATGGACGATGCGCTTGCGCAAGAGATCGCGGCGACGGGCGCGAACGTCGGCGATCCCGTCTGGCGGCTGCCGCTGTGGGAGCCTTACGACGCCTTGCTCGACGGCAAGGTCTCGACGATCAACAACGTGTCGAGCGGCCCCTTCGCCGGTTCTATCACCGCGGCTCTCTTTTTGCGCAGGTTTGTCGAAAAGACGAAGTTATGGGCGCATTTCGACATCTATGGATGGAACTCATCGACCAAGCCAGGTCGGCCCGAAGGCGGCGAGATACAGACCGCGCGTCTGCTTTACACGCTGATTGAAAGACGCTTTTCGAAATGACGCGTCGCGGCGTCGCGCAATCGCGCAAACGCGGCTTGTCAGGCGGGGCAAAGCGTCAATAATGCGGTCGCAATCAGCGACGGCGGCATGGCGTTCGACATCAATCAGAATCAGGCGTTGAAGCTTCTGCATGAATTGTCGCTCGGGCTCGTGCGCGACATGAAATCGGACGCGGTGCCGGACTTCACGCTGCGGCAGCTCGCAATCCTGCTGACGATCTACCTCGAAAACCCGCCGCATACGGTGCGCGGCCTGGCGCGCAAGCTCAACGTCACCAAGCCCGTCATCACGCGCGCGCTCGATGCGATGGGAAAAAAGGCGATCGTCTCGCGCAGGCGCGACGAGACCGATCGGCGCAACGTCATCATCCAGCGCACGGTCAAAGGCGCGCTCACCGTCGAGAGCCTCGGCGACATGGTGCAGACCAAAGCGCGCGCGATCGGAGGATGAGCGCGTGAACGAAGCCTTCGATCGGCGCTTCACGCCGGCGCGCGCGGACCTCGCCGCCGAGCATCTGCGCGGTCGCATCGCCGCGCCGCGTTACGCGGTCGCGCAAACCATGCGCGTCGTCGAGCCCTGCGCGCCGCTCTCGCGGGAGCCGTTTCGCGATCGCCCGATCGACACGCAGGCGCTCTTCGGCGAGAGCGTCGATGTCTACGACATCGATGCGGAGGGATGGGCCTGGGGTCAACTGCGCAGCGACGGCTACGTCGGCTATATCCCGGCCGAAGCGCTGAGCGCCGATCGCGCCGCGCCGACGCATCGGGTGGCCGTTCGTCGCGCGCCCGTTTATCCGGGCCGGGACATGAAGCTACCGCCGCGCACGGCGTTGCCGCTCGGCGCCACAGTCGTCGCGGGCGAGACCCGCGGCGCCTTCACCGCCGTCGACGACATCGGCTACGTCTGGTCGGCGCATCTTTCGCCGGTCGACTCGTTCGAGAACGACTTCGTCGCGGTCGCCGAGCGCTTCTTGCACACGCCCTACCTCTGGGGAGGCAAGACCGACGCCGGAATCGATTGTTCGGGCCTCGTGCAGGCGGCGCTCGCCGCCTGCGGCGCGCGCTCGCCGCGCGACACCGATATCATGGAGAACGCTTTCGGCGTCGTCGAGGTCGATGTGGCTCTGTCGCAGTTGAGACGCGGCGATCTCGTCTTCTGGAAGGGCCACGTCGGGATCATGCGCGACGCGTCGTCGTTGCTGCACGCCAACGGCCATCACATGCTTGTCGCGATCGAACCCCTGCGGGAAGCCAGGGACCGGATCGCGGCGCAGGGCGGCGCCATCACGTCCGTGCGCCGCTTATAGACCATCGATTTTCATCGACGAAGGCGGCGATGGCGTTGCGGGGAAAGCACGGTTTACCCCGCGCTCACCGCGCATCGCTTTCGCGCGCGCGCAGGAAGGATCGCAGCAGACGCTTCAGGCCGATCGCGCCCTGCGCGGCGACCTGCCGCGTCTCGGCGTGGCTCGGCGCGCCGCCCAGAAACCCCGCGCCGAAGTTCGTGACGAGGCCGATGGCCGCCGTGCGCAAACCAAGCCGCCGCGCTAAGATCGCCTCCGGCGCGATGGACATGCCGACGATGTCGGCGCCCAGCATTCGCGCCATTCGGATTTCCGCCGGCGTTTCGAACGAAGGCCCGGAAAACCACATGTAGACGCCCTCGTGCGCGTTCACGCCCGACAAAAGCGCGGCGCGTTTCAATTGGCGTATCAGGCGCGGATCGTAGGCGTCGATCATCGAGAGGATGCCGCCCTCGCCGCCCGAGCCGATCAGCGGGTTGCGCCCGTTCAGGTTGATGTGATCGGTGACGAGCACCAGGTTGGCGAGATGAACGTCGGCGTTGAGCGATCCGACCGCCGCGGTCAGAACGACGTTCTGGACGCCGAGCATCGCCAGCGTTTCGAGCGGCGCTTCCATGCAATTGGCGAGACCATGTTCGTAATAATGGGCGCGGCCCGACAGATAAGCGACGCGCACGCCCTCCTGCGTCCCCACGACGACCTGACCGTCGTGACCCGAGACATTGAGCGTCGGAAAGCCTGGCAAGTCCTGATAGCTGACGGCGATCGGATCCTGGACCGCGTCCGCCACCGCGCCAAGGCCTGTCCCGAGTACGAAGGCGAATTCGACGCCCGCTTCGACGCCGCGCCCCTGCAGCGCCTCAAAGGCGGCTTCCGAGTCCTGTCTCATGGCGTTCCGCCGCCTCCCGACCCATCATCGAGATCGCGCGGCCCGAAGGCGCGCGGTAGCAAATCGATCAACAAAAACGTCTCGCGCGGCCCCGACGCATCGGCGAGATGCACTTGCGTTTCGCGCGTTGAAAATTCCATCAGGCGCTGACGGCATGCGCCGCACGGCGCAATCGGTCGGCCGTCGCCGCCAACGACGAGAACTTCGACGATTTGACGCCCGCCCGCAACCGCCATCGCCGCGATGGCGGCGCTTTCCGCGCAGACGCCGCTCGGATAGGCGGCGTTTTCCACATTGCAGCCGGCGAAAACGGCGCCGTCTCCCGTCAGGACGGCGGCTCCCACCGGAAACTTCGAATACGGCGCGTAGGCTTGCGCTTGCGCCGCGCGGGCGGCCTCGAAGAGCCGATCGATCGTCGTCACGGTCCCCTCCGGCGATAGGACGGCCGCCGCTGCCGGCGGCCGCGAACGACCGACGAAGCCTGCAAGCGACGTCATCGTCAAGAGATAAGGCAGCGCCTGAAACGCCTGGACGGAAAGCGCCGGTCGCCCGCGCCTAAACTTGCCGTGAGGGGCCTTGCCGTCGTTCGCCAGCATGCGATGCTGGCCGCTTCGGCCATTTTGGCGGAGCGTTTCATGGGCGGCGCGCTGAGTTTCGTTCGGTCGGCCGTCGTCGCGTTTGTCGGCGCGCTCGCCCTCGCGCCGCCGGCGATCGCGCGCGACCAGGGCGTCGCGGTCGACGCCGAGTTGGTGTTCAGCGTCGACATCTCCTATTCGATGGATCGCGTCGAACAGCAGTTGCAACGCAATGGTTACGTACAGGCGCTGACGTCTCCACAATTCATCAACGCGCTCAAATCCAATCCGATCGGCAAAGTGGCGATCGCCTACATGCAATGGGCCTCCTACAACGATCAGGACACGCTGCTCGACTGGACGGTGATCAGCGATGAGGCGAGCGCCAAGGCCGCCGCCGACAAGCTCGCCAACGCGCCCTACCGCCGCGCACGACGCACCTCGATCTCGGGCGCCATCGATGCGGCCTCCCGGCTCTTCAACGAGAACGGCTTCAAGGGCGAACGCCAGATCATCGATGTCTCGGGCGACGGCCCCAACAATGACGGACGGCCGGTGGCGCAAGCGCGCGACGAGGCGCTGTCGAAGGGCCTCGTCATCAACGGCTTGCCGCTGGTCGGCATCCGCGAGTATCTCGGCTTCGCCGACATCAAGGATCTCGACATCTACTACGAGGATTGCGTCGTCGGCGGCCCCGATTCCTTCATGGTCGTCATTCGGGATTCCAAGAACTTCGTCGAGGCGACGCGAAACAAGCTGGTGCGCGAGATCGCGGCCGTCCCGTCGCCAAAAACGTCGCCGCTGATCCAGCCGGCGCAGGCGCGCGAGCCGCGCATCTCCTGCACCGCCGGCGAAAATCTGTGGCGCGACCGATGGGGCAATTGATCCCGGTTTCGCGCCGGGCGTTTCTCGCAGGCGCGGCGAGCGTCGCAGCGCGACCCGCCTACGCGCAGGCGCTCGCCGACACGCCGATCCCCTCCGTCTACGCGCGCACGCTGCCGACGCTCGCCGACCATGGCATGGTCGCAAGCCAGGAGACGAAGGCTTCCCGCGTCGGCGTCGACATCCTGCGCGCCGGCGGCAATGCGGTCGACGCCGCAGTCGCCACCGGGTTCGCGCTCGCCGTCACGCTGCCGCGCGCGGGCAATATCGGCGGCGGCGGCTTCATGCTGATCCATCTGGCCGATGGCGCCCGCACGGCCGCCATCGACTACCGCGAGGTCGCGGGCGCGCTGACCGACCGCGGCGTCTTCCTCGACGAGCGCGGCGCCTTCGCGCCGGCGAAATCGCAATCGAGCGGGCTCGGCGTCGGCGTCCCGGGCACCGTCGCGGGCTTCGCGCTCGCGATCGAGGCCTACGGCTCCGGCCGGTTCAAGCTCGCCGACCTTATGGCTCCCGCCATCGCCCTGGCTCGGAACGGGATCATCGTCAGCGACGACTTGGCGGACTCGCTTCCGACGGCCCGCCGCCGCCTGGCGCGCTATCCCTCCAGCGCGACGATCTTTCTGCACCCAGACGGCTCGCCCCTGCGCCCAGGCGAGCGCCTCGTGCAGGCCGACCTCGCAACGACGCTCGAAACGATCGCGCGCGAAGGGCCGCGCGCCTTCTACACCGGTGAAATCGCCAAGAAGATCGTCGCGTCGGCGACGTCCGCCGGCGGCCGCATGACCCTCGACGACCTTACGGCCTATCGCGCCGTGAAACGCGAGCCCGTCCGCGGGACCTACCGCGGTCATGAGATCGTCTCCATGCCGCCGCCGTCCTCGGGCGGCGCGCACATCATCGAAATCCTCAATATCCTCGAAGGCTATCCGCTCGCGGACTACGGGCACAACTCGGCGCGCTCGATCCACGTCATCGCCGAGGCGATGAAACTCGCCTTCGCGGACCGCTCGCTGTATTTGGGCGATCCCGACTTCTTCAAGGTTCCCGTGCGCGGGCTCACGTCGAAGGATTACGCGAAGCAACTTCGCGCGACGATCCTCGGCGACCATGCGCGGCCGGCGAGCGACATCCGCCCCGGCGAGCCGGCGCCCTACGAAAGCGACCAAACGACGCATTATTCCGTCGTGGACGCCGACGGCAACGCGGTTTCGAACACCTATACGCTGAACTTCTCCTACGGCCTCGGCCTCGTCGTCGACGGCGCGGGTTTCATCCTCAACAACGAGCTCGACGATTTCGCGGCGCGCGAAGGCGCGGCCAACGCCTATGGCCTTGTCGGCGGGGACGCCAACGCGCCGGGCCCGCGCAAGCGGCCGCTGTCCTCGATGAGCCCGAGCTTCGTCTTGCGCGATGGCGCGCTCGAGATCGTCACCGGGTCGCCCGGCGGGTCGCGCATCATCTCGATCGTGCTGCAGATCATCGTCAATATGCTCGACTTCGGCATGAACGCGGCGGAAGCCTCCGCCGCGCCGCGCATCCACGATCAGTGGCTGCCCGACGAGTTGCAGATGGAGGAAGGCGTCTCGCCCGATACGATCACCCTTCTGCAGGCCATGGGGCACAAGACGCGGCTGGTGCGATCGTTCGGATCGGCCCAAACCATCCAGCGCCTCGATGGGCGCCTGCAAGGCGCCGCCGATTCGCGCCAGCGCGGGACCGCCGCGATCGGCTACTGACCGCGTTTTCGCCGAGCGCCGATGCTTGTCAATGCCGAGGGCGGCCTCTATAAGCCGACCCTGCAACCGCCCGGCCGACAGGGCTGCCGTGGCGGTTGCTTTCGCTCGTCATGACGCGAACCGATCCGTCCCTTTGCGGGAACGCGACCGGCCGAACCAAACCGGGGCGCAAGCCTCACGGAGAGCCAAATGCCCAAACTGAAAACGAAGTCGGGCGCCAAGAAGCGCTTCAAGATCACTGGAACCGGCAAGGTGCTTTACGCTCAAAGCGGCAAGCGCCATGGCATGATCAAGCGGACCAACAAGCAGATCCGGAATCTTCGCGGCACGAACACGCTGTTCAAGACCGACGGGGATAACATCAAAAAGTATTTTCTGCCCAACGACTGAGCCGTCCGCTCACCCCACGCTTTTCCAGGAGATCGACCATGGCGCGAGTCAAACGCGGCGTCACCGCCCACGCCAAGCACAAGAAAACGCTCGGTGCGGCGAAAGGCTTCCGCGGCCGCCGCAAGAACACCATTCGCGCCGCGAAGGCCGCCGTCGACAAGTCGATGCAATACGCCTATCGCGACCGCAAGAACAAGAAGCGCACCATTCGCGCGCTGTGGATCCAGCGGCTCAATGCGGCGGTTCGCGAGTTCGGCATGACCTACAGCCGCTTCATCGACGGATTGAACAGGGCCGGCATCGAAGTCGACCGCAAGGTTCTCTCGGAACTCGCCATCCACGAGCCCGCGGCCTTTAAGGCGGTCGTCGAGAAGGTCAAAGGCGCGCTGCCCGCAGCGGCGTAGACCCCCCGCGCACGATAGCCGCTCTCGCCCGAGACGTTTAAGAAGGCCGCCGGAGACGGCGGTCTTTGGCGTCGGGCGCCGGATTGACGCCCCATCTCCGCCGCGACGTCTTCGCATGGCCATGGCTCGTTTTCGCCCAGGCGTAGGGATTGCGCCAAAGGTCGACCAGCGCGCACCACCCGGCGGCGGCCAGCAACAGATGATAGAGCGGCAGCAGCGGCAGAAAGCGAGCCTCGCGATAGAGGTTGCGCCGGCGAACGCCGAGCAGCGCCTGCCCGAGGCTCGCCGCGACGCCGCCGATCGCCAGGCACAGCCAGAACGTGCTTGCGACGATCGCCCGCGCGCCGTCCGGCGCGAGCAGATCGCCCCACACCGCGTCGTAGATGAAGAGCAGGGCGAAGGCAGGCGCGAGCATCGGGCCGAGGACGCCGTTGGCGAGCAGCGCGAGGCTCGCCGCCGCGCGCCAGACGCCGACTTCGCGCACGAGCCGCTGCGGATCGCGGCCGAGCACGAGGATCGTCTGCATCCACCCTTTGATCCAGCGGCGTCGCTGCTTCAGCCAGGGCGCGAGGCGCGCCGGCGCTTCCTCGTGCGTCGTCGAGGCGATCGTCTCGACCCGGTAGCCGAAGCGCGCGAGCCGCAAGCCAAGATCGGCGTCCTCCGTCACGTTCCAGGCGTCCCACCCATGCAAACGGCGCAAGGCTTCGACGCGGAAATGCGGCATTAGGTAGCAAACTCACCTTGGGATTCGGGCCGGAGCCGGCCGCGGTGCGCCCACATCCGCTACACTCGCGGGATGACCGATGAACACACAATCTCTGGTCTCTTGCGGAAGCGCGAAGAACTACAGCGCGAGGCCCAAGAGCTTCGCGAGCGGATGGCGGTCGCGGCGAACGCCATCGAAGCCATCGATCGTGTGTTGGAAACGTTCGGTCACACAGACGCCCTGGAAGGCCGTACGCCGCGCCAGGCGCGCATCGTCCTGTTCTACCGGAATGAGCTTCGCGCCTATCTATTGGAGGAACTGCGCAAGGCTGACAGGCCGCTGTCGAGCCGCCAATTGGCGTGCCTGGTTTGCCAATGCGAGGGCAAGGATTGGCAGGATCGGCGGTTGCTTACCGACGTTACCCGGCGGGTCGGATCGGCGCTCCGCAAGATGCGGGCGACCGGGCAAGTTCAAGGCGAGCGCGGGAAAGACGGAAGCGCCGTTTGGGTTACAGTTGTAGAACCTTAAAATGTAATTTCATCGCCGAACAGTCCTTTTGATAGGCTCAAAGTGTGTTCGACCACCTTGAGCGGCTGCAACTCTTGTTCCTTTGTTGTGCGACCAAAGGCAATCGCGCCGATCACATTGGCTCCCGCTGCTTTTAGCCGCCAGCATGCGCCTTGAATATGCGCGCCAGACGTGAGGACATCATCGATTAAAACAATGTCCGTTTGGGGTAGAGGAGTGTGTATTTGGTATGCTGACTCGAAGTGATACGGGTCCCGAGGTCCTCCGCGGTGTGATGCGATCTGAGGTTCTCGGAAAGTCAGACAGGGGGTCGCCTTGACCCCTGCAATCTTCGCAATTTCCTTAGCAAGTTTCAGGATTTTGAATTCGGCATGCCCTGGCGACGTGACGGCTGAATTAGGGATTGGAACGAAGGCAAAATTTTTGCCAAAGTGTTCATTGCCAATTGCCGCCAATTTTTTTGGAATCAATTTGACGAAATCGCCGGCATTATCCTGGTTATATTGCCGTGTTTTACCGCCAACTCTAGCATCGAAAAAGCCATTAAAGGGCTGTCCCTTTAGCGCCTTGACCATCTTGAGGCAGTTATGATCCTCAGGTCGCCACGGAGTATCAACGTTCGTCAAGTAAGAGCAGAACGTTAATACCTTAAGCTCGCTCAATGGCACTGAGGATATCCTCTGCCGAATTTAGTACGCCGACTTTTGGCTTCCCAATAAATTTGGAAGGCCATGTAAGGTCAGAATCGTCAACGACTGATCGCGCGATAAAAAGCCATCGCTTTAATCGTTGACACTCCGCAGCTTGATGCAGCGTTCCGGACGAGTCGGACGCCTCGATTATGACCGTGGCGTCAGAGAGCGCGGCCATCACGCGATTTCGTTTCGGGAAGTTGCTCTTGAACACCCCCTCACCTTCAGAGAAGGGCGAGACGAGCAAATGACGGCTATAAATTTCTTCCTGAAGATGCGCGTTCTCGGCTGGGTAGGCTTTCGTCACCGGCGTACCGATCACTGCAACGGTTGCGCCGCCTTGCTCAATCGTTTTTGTCAGAGCCGCTGTGTCGATACCTCTCGCCAGCCCACTCACTATCGCGACGCCAGCTTGAGACAGTTCTTTGGCCAGTCTTTTAGCGCGCATCCGACCATCGTTTGAAACCTCGCGCGTTCCAACGATTGAAACGCACTTCTGATTTAGAATCCCGAGGTTTCCAACTGCGAATATCGTTGCATCGTGACGGCCGTCGCCGCCGAGAAAATCATATTGACTCTCGCGCAAAGGTTCACGACCAACCTTCTCTAAGACCTCCCGCAAGGAGAGTTCCTTGATTTCGGAAGGCGACGGGGCGCGATAGCGCGACTTCTTCGGTTGAAACGAATGAACATTCATTTTGAAGCCACGCGCGATTGTAAGCTCCTCGGCTGCTAGCATGCTGGCGCACGTCCAATCGGCTACGACTGAGACGGTCCCCACCGTCCCCATTGATTCACAGGGATATTATCATCACTGCATGAACAGAACAAGAACTCTTATTGACTCTTGCGCGCCGTTATGAATGCCGCTGCCAATAGCCTTTCCACTGGCGCGAGACGGGATGCGCCAGGGCCGCGTCAGCGACCATGAGATATTGCTCGCCATTGGAGACACGGCGGTAGTTCTCGCGCCACGCCATTTCGTTCGCGTAGGCGTTGAGATACTGGCCGCTGATATGATGATGAGTGCCAATCTCCGCGCGGCGCAGGCGGCTAAAGAAGCTTTCCGCCTGGTTCGTACAGGCCTCGCCGTCCGAATAGGCTTCTTGGTGATTAATGCGCTTGGTCAGGTAGCGGGCATGCAGCGCATCCCAGTGCGTCGCTTCGTCGGCGTGAACGATTGAGCCGAGTTCGATGCGCTCGCCAATCACGCCGAGCGCGTGGCCTTCCGCGGCGAACACGAAAGGAAGGGTGCGGCCTTGCCGCTCGCGCGCGATCACGACCACGCGGCGCTTGCCGGTCTGATTGACGGCCAGGCGACGATCACGGCGGTTCTCACGATGATTGGCCGGCTTCACGTGCCCACCGAAATAAGCGCCGTCCACCTCAACCGTACCCGAGACGGTCGCGCTGGCGGCTTCCGCCGACATGGCCTCGCGCAGCTTATGAGAGAGGACGAAGGCCGTCTTGTACTGGCAATCGAGGTCGCGCGAGAGTTGAAGCGCGGAATGGCCCTTGGCGCCGTTGACGAAGATCGCAATGGCCATGAGGTAGGTAACGATGGGCAGCTTGCGGCTGGCGAAGATGGTCCCGGACGTGACGCTAAATTGGTGATCGCAGGCTTTGCATTTCCAGAGCGCGCGGGTTTTGAAGCTGTACACGGCGGCGCAGGCGCAGCGCGGGCAAACGGGCTGGCCGTCCGTGGCGGACCATCGAATGCAACGGAAGGCGTCGCGGGCCTCTTCGTCGGACATGCGGGCGACCCGAGCAAGGCTCAGGCTCCTTGCATGTTTCGAGAGGAGAAAGTGTTGCGACATGGGACCAACGTTTTCCGTTGGCCTTAGTGATAAGCGTTGAAATGGTGTATGTCAACGAAAAACGTTGGCCTTGACGATTATTTTCGTTGGGGCTACGTAATTTGTATGACACCGGAACAAAGCCGAGCCGCACGGGGCTGGTTGGATTGGTCGCAGGGCGATCTTGCCAGCGCCGCGGGCGTGTCGCTTTCGACGGTGCGGGATTTTGAGAAATCGCGACGTGATCCAATCCCGGCAACTCTAGCTGCAATGCAAAAGGCGCTTGAACGGCAAGGGGTCGGTTTCGCTTTCGACGGCGGTAAGGCATGCGGAATCACCTGCGCCCCACAGGAAAGTGGCGGCGCGCCCTAGACGAACTCGGCAATTTGCGATACGGAAAATGAAGGTGGACCGGCGGGGGATCGGACCCCGAAGCGCGCAGGTGGAAATCCGGCACTCGGCAACCAGCTCCCGGCCCAAGTTCGCTTAGGACAAACCGTCACGCGCCAACGTGACGGCGGCCCTAAGCAGGTTGGGTTAGTTTCTTCTCATGTACCACCTCCTCGTCCGACTTTACGGACGTGCTTTGAGGGCCCTGCACACCAGCCCAATAAGACTTTGAGTGTGCAGGGCCTGATCCTTCTAAAGTTGCTCGCGCATCGCTAGCCGTTGCGCGACTCTTTGCAGCCAAAAACCACAAATCGCCGCGTTTTTCCGTCACGCCTTGACCCCGCAGAATATTGAGGGTTCCGCGAACCGTGTTTTCGTTCAATCCACTGTCTTTCGCTATTTCGAACGGACGGCCGCCGCGATCGTGTTCTTGTAACCAACTGAAAATAGCCGGACGGATTGATCCATGGTCGGCCCGTTGATCGCGCCGGGACCAAGAATGTGAGCGGGCCGGCTCGATTGCGATGACCGGTGCGGCTATTTCCGGCGCTTCATCGCGCCGCGCATGTGCCGGCGCGGCGCCGACATCGGCAAGAACGGTTTCTATCTTGGCCCGCACTTCATTCGCTAACGTCTTTCGGGCAGCCGTTTTGCCGTCCGCGAAGCCTAAAGCGTATGCCTGGCGCAGTACGTCGTGAGCGTCGTCGGCAAGTCGGCGAAGCAGAGGCTCAAGATCAGGCTGTTTTGATTCGCGATCCATCCGCGACTTATAGATTGATTCGTTACCGATTCGAAAGCGCGTTTTATAACGCGGCGTTCCTATTTCGTTTTACGAACGATTCGTCCGATATATCGGTCAGGTGAGTTTGCTACCTAATGCCGCGGAAATGGTTTGAGGTGCCGCCGAGCATCATCGGCGCGGCGAGCGCGGCGAGGCCCGGGTTGAAAACGTCGAACAGCGCCGCGTACTCGATCCCGAACAAGGCGGAGAGCCAACTATCCTGCGTGTTGTCGATCGCGAGCCGCGCCTGCAAGCAGGCGAGATCGGGCCCCGCGCCGGCGAAGCGCGCCGCGGCGAGCCGCAATTGCTGCGGCTCGGGATCGTCCTCGGCGTCGAAGACGACGATCAGCGATCCCTTGGCCGTCTGCAGCCCGACGTTAAGCGCGCGCGGCTTGGTGCGGGGCGCGCCCGGCGGCGCGATCACCGTCTCGAAGCGCGCAGGAAGATCGAGCGCTTCGATCGCCGCGCGCGTCTCGTGGTCGTCGGCTTCGACCAGCCACTTCACTTCGATCTTGGCGGGCGGATAGTCGAGGTTCTTGATATTTGCGACGAGGCGTTCGGCGACGCGCGCCTCGCGATAAAGCGGAGCGAGGATCGTGTACGTCGGCAGGGCGGCGTCCGAAAGCCATGGCGTGCGGGGCGCGGGCAAGCCGATCGTCGCCGCCGTCGCGCAGAGCCGAAAGGCGACGACGCCTCCGGTCGCAAGGCCGATGACGCCGCAAAGAACGGCGAAGGGCAGTCCGCCGCAGGCTAGCGCCCCTCCGCTGAACAGAAGCGCGGCGGCCAATGCGAGACGCAAGCCGGCCGGCGTATCCGTTCGGGCGCTGAGGGCGGCGTCGAACCGCCGCAAGTCGTCGCTGGCGGCGCGGGCCGTCCTCCGGGCGGCTGCGGCGCGCGTCCATGCGGCGAGGCGCCGCGGCGTCGTGATGGCGAGCCGATGCAGCGGCGACCGACCGACTTTTCGCATCGCCAGGAGATCCCGCAGCGCGCGCCCTTCCGGCGCGATGAGCAGCCGATGGCCGTCCGCCATCCAGGCGGCCGGCGCGCCCGCCAACGGGGGAGACGCGCCGGCGAAGGGCGGCGGCGCTCCGACGAACGGGACGCCAAGACGCCGCGCCAGCGCCGTGTAATAGGCGAGTTCGCCGACCTCGTCGCCCGCCAGCAAGGCGGCGGCGGGCGCGACGGCGCAGCGGCGGGCCATGGCGGCGGCCTCGATCAGCGCGGCGACCGGCGCGCCATGCGCGGCGAGGAACGCGATCTCCTCGGGGATCGCCGCCTGCGGCGACGAGCCGCGAGCGCTTGCCTCGCGGCCGACCGCATGCAACGAGCGCTGATCAAGCGGACGCGCCGGCGATGGCCGGAACGCTGGAAACGATGACGCGGCCAATCGAACACTCGAAACGCGAGGCGGCTGCGGCCAAGGTTAACCGATGGTTCACCCTTGGCAAGCGGCGATGGCTCGCCGGCTGCCTTTTGTTGATCCACGCGTTGGCGCAGCCGGCGCGCGCCGAACCTCTCGAGGGCGCCCCGAGCTTCTGGGATCCGAAGCGCCGCATCGAAAAGCCCGACACATCGGCGCAGCGCACATTGCGTTTCATCACCGAGGACGACTACCCGCCGTTCGATTTTGTCACGGCGGACGGGTCGCTGATGGGCTTCAACGTCGAGATCGCGCGGGCGCTTTGCGACGAATTGCGCGCGCCTTGCACGGTGCAGACGCGCCGCTGGGATACGATCGCCGATACGATCGTCAAAAACGGAGCCGACGCCGCCGTCGCCTCGCTCGCGATCAACGCCGCCAATCGCGCCCGTCTCGATTTTACGACGCCCTATTACAAGACGCCGGGACGCTTCGTCGCGCGGGTGGGGGCTCGCATTCCAGATCCGCTTCCCGAGACGCTCGCGGGCAAGATCGTGGGCGTCGAGGCCCATACAGCGCACGAAGCCTTTCTGCGCGACCTCTTCCCGAAAACCGAGGTCCGCGCCTTCGACAACGCCACGGCGCTTCGTTCCGCCATCCGCCGCGGCGACGTCGACATCGTGTTCGGCGACGGCGTCGCGCTGGCGCTCTGGCTCAACGGCACGGACGCCGCGGCCTGCTGCGCGTTCGTCGGCGGCGCGTATACGGACGCCGCCTATTTTGGCGACGGCGTGGGGATCGCCGTGGCGAAGGGGGCGAGCCTGCGCGTGACGCTCGACTATGGATTGAAGCGTCTGTCCGAACGCGGCGTGCTATCCGAACTTTACCTCAAGTATTTCCCGCTCGGGTTCTTCTGAGGCTCACATCCAGCGGCGGATTTCCTGCGTCGTCCGGTCGGCGTCGGCGATGTCGAGCGCATTCACGAATCGCATCTGCTTGTCCATCAGGTAGACGACGGCGCTATGGTCCATCGTGTAGTCGCCGCCCTCGCCGACTTTCTTCGCATAGACCCTATATTCCTTCAAAACCTTGTCGATCGCCGGCTGGTCGCCGGTGAGGCCGGCGATGCGACGATCGAAGCTCGACAGGTAATCCTTCATCGCCGCCGCCGTGTCGCGCGCAGGGTCGACGGTGATGAACAGCGCCTGCGCCTTGTCGCCGTCCGGCATCTTGCGCAGGATTTCGGACATTTCGAACAGCGTCGTCGGACAGACGTCCGGGCAATGGGTATAGCCGAAGAACACCAGCGTCGGCTTGCCCTTGAACGTCTCATTGCTGACCGGATGGCCGTCCTGGTCGACGAGATCGAAGGGGCCGCCGATGGCGGAAGCCTGCGGCGCGCCGGGCCCCTGGCGCGCGACGATGATCGCCGCGCCGGCGACGAGCAGCAGGCCGAAGCTGAAAACCAGAAGGGGTAGAAGGCGGCGGGTTCGAGCGATCGCCATGGTTCGTCCTCGCGATGATCGAGGGCGCCTCTATAGGCCTCTCGCGCGCCTTGCGCACGGCTCTGACGAGCGCCGCGACAATTCGCGCGGCTATTCGTCGTTCCACGTGTAAAGCCACGTTTCCGTCAGCGGCTGCCCGGCGGCGCGCAGGAAGACGCGCATGTCGGTCGATGATCCCGGCGGGATCCGAACGTCGATCGTCGCGCGGAAGCCTTTGATCTTCGGGTTGGGCGTCACAAACGAGCGGAAGATCGCCCCGGTCGAGACGCTCGAGACGATCTCCACGGCGTCGGCCTTCGTCAGATAGAAGCCGACGTCGCCGCCTGCAAAGTCCATCATGAACCGACGCGTGCCGGGACCGCCCTGATCGCCGGCGCCGAGCGCGCCCGTCGGCGCCGAGAACGTATTCACCACGCGACCGCCCGGCGACAGGGGCGTATCGTCGAGCAGGCTCGTCAAGCGATAATCGAACGCGAAGGGCTTGCCGGCCTCGATCGGGGCTTTCGGCCGCCACGACAGAACGACGTTGTCGGCCGTCTCGTCCTTGGTGGCGAGTTCGATCAGCTCCAGACTGCCGTCGCCCCATTTGCCTTGCGGCTCGATCCAATACGTTGGCCGCGTCTCGTAGGCGAGTTCGATATCCTGATAATGGTCGAACGCGCGATCGCGCTGCACGAGGCCGAAACCCTGTACGTCCGAGGCGTCGAAAAGACTGACCTTCTGGATGAACGGGTTCTTGAGCGGCCGCCAGATCCGTTCACCATCGGCGGCGTGAATCAGAAGCCCGTCGGAATCGTGCATCTCCGGCCGAAAATCGTCGTAGTGGTTGCGATCGTTGTAGTGGCGGTCGTTCTCGCCCATGAAGAACATCGAGGTCAGCGGCGACAGGCCGAGGCCCTGTTGGGTCGATCGCACGACGACGGTCGCCGCCGCGTCGACGACCGAATTTTCGCCGGGCCGCACGACGAAGCGATAGGCGCCGGCGAGCGAGGGCGAATCGAGCAGCGCGTAGATCGTCGCGTGATCCGCATCGGGTCCGCCGGCGTCGATCCAGAATTCACGGTAAAACGGAAACTCCTCGTGGTTGTCGAGCAGGCCGGTGTTCACCGACAGGCCGCGCGTCGACAGCCCATACTGCTGACCGCGGCCCAGCACGCGGAAATAACTCGACCCGACGAAAGCGATGAGTTCGTCGTTGAACTTCGGGTTGTTCAGCGGGTAATGCAGCCGGAAGCCGGCGAAGCCGAGATCGGGCGGCAGCGGCTTGTCGAACTTCGCCTTGCCATAGTCGAACAGCCCCGGCGCATAGAGGAACGGAGCCGCGACGCCATCCTTGACGACGTTGATCTTGACCGGGCGCGTGTAGAGATGGCCCAGGTGGAACGCTTGCAGGGTGAACGGGCTGCCGGGTTTGCCGATTTGGCCTTTCTCGGGACGAAATCGAATCTCGCGCCATGCGTCGAAGTCGAGGGCCGCCAGAGCGGGCGGCAGCGGCGGCGTCGCGGCGTCGAACGGGGCGGCGGCGATGGCGCGCGCGCGCTTCACGACTTCGTCATAGGAAAACCGCGCCGCGGCGGGGTCGGCGGCCGGCGTCTGCGCAAGACCGGGGAGCGACGGCTCGGCGCCGGCGGCGGCCAGGGCGGCAAGAAGAGCGCGTCGGCTATAAGCTTGCATGATCCTCTCGAGCGAAGAGCCTTGGCCGCAGCGCGACGAAACAGTCTTGCCGGCCTCCAGATGAAAGCCAAGTGAATGAAAGGCAAGCGCTACGTCCGGCGAGACCGGCGCTTGACGGCTCGGCGCGCGCCGCGCCGAATGCGCTCCGCTCCGCAACCGGGTTGGGGACGATTCAATGGAGAGCGGGTATGGCTGGGCACAGGGAGCGCGTCGGGATCATCGGCGCGGGACGCATGGGGCAGCCCATGGTCAAGCACCTCCTGGCGCACGGTTACGAGGTCGCCGCCGTCGACGCGAGCCGCGAGAACCTCGCCAAAGTCGCAGCAATGGGCGCGCGGGCGATCGACACGCCGTCGGCGCTCGGCCCGCTCTGCGATTTCGTGATCCTCGGCGTCGGCTATGACGACGAGGTCAACGCGGTCACGCTCGGCGAGCGCGGCGTGCTCGCCACGCTTCCCTCCGGCGCGATCATCGCGGTGTCGTCGACGGTCGCGCCCGATACGGTCAAGGCGCTCGACGCCCAAGCGCGCGCCCGCGGCTGCGATGTCCTCGATGCGCCGATCTGCCGCGGCCGCTGGTTCGCCGACGAGGGCAAGCTGCTCGCCCTGTTCGGCGGCCGCGAGGAGATCGTGGCGCGCGGACGCACCGTCTATTCGTGCTTCGCCTCCGACATCGCGCATCTCGGCGAGGTGGGACACGGTCAGGTCGCAAAGGCGATGAACAACATGCTGTTGTGGGTGACGAGCATCGGACTGATCGAAGCCGGCCGCGTCGCCGAATCGACCGGGATCGATCTTCCGAAGCTGCGCGATGCGCTGATGCTGAGCTCCGGCAAGAGCCAGGCGCTCGAAGACTGGGATCAGACGAGCTTCACCTGGGCGCTCAAGGACATGCAGATCGTCGCCAAAATGGCCGACCAGGCCGGTCTGTCCCTGCCGATCGCGGGCGCGGTGAAGGAACTGGTGAAAGAAGCCCGCCGCATCAAGGCGACCAGCCCGCCGGCGTGGACGCGCAAGGCCTGACGGGGATGGGGCGCGACGCCTGCTGGACCGCCGCGCTTCGGCTCGTGTAGGACAGACATCGCTTCCCTTCGCGATCGGAGATCTCGGATTTGGCCGTGCAGCGCCGCGTGATTGTCCCGTTGATCGTCGCCTGCGCGCTGTTCATGCAGAATCTCGATTCAACCGCGCTCGCGACCGCGCTCCCCTCGATCGCCGACTCGCTCGGCGAGACGCCGCTGCGGCTGCATCTCTCGATCACGTCTTTCATGCTGGCGCTCGCCGCCTTTCTGCCGATGAGCGGCTGGATGGCCGACAAGTACGGCGCGCGAACGATCTTCCGCCTGGCGATGATCATCTTCACGCTGGCCTCGCTCGCCTGCGGTCTGGCGACCAACCTCCAGATGCTGGTGCTCGCGCGCATCGTCCAGGGCGCCGGCGGCGCCATGATGGTGCCCGTCGGGCGTTTGATTCTGGTGCGCTCCGTGGACAAAGCGGAACTCATCGCCGCCATGGCCCTGATGGGCATGCCGGCGCTGATCGGGCCGATCCTCGGGCCGCTGCTGAGCGGCCTCCTCGTGACGGTCGCCTCCTGGCGCTGGATCTTCTGGCTCAACCTGCCGATCGGCGTCATCGGCGTCGTCGCGATCTCGATCTTCATCGAGAACGTGCGCGAGCCGCAGGTGAAGCGCTTCGACTGGTGGGGTTTCGGCCTCTCGAGCTTCGGCCTTTGCGGCACGCTTTATGGGCTCGACGACGCCACGACGCACGACCAGGTCTCGCCCATCGCCTGGGTCGCGCTGGTCAGCGGCCTCGCCGCGACGGGGCTCTACATTCTGCATGCGCGACGCGTCGACAACCCGATCCTCGATCTCCGCCTGCTCCAGTACCCGACCTTCCGGACGAGCGTCACCGGCGGTTCGCTGTTCCGACTCGGAGTCGGCGCCATGCCGTTTCTCCTGCCGCTGCTCATGCAGCAAGGTTTCGGCTACACGCCGCTGCAATCGGGCGCGATCACCTTCGTCTCCGCAGCGGGTTCGTTCGGCATGCGCACGATCTCCAAACGCGTGCTGCGGCGTTTCGGCTTCCGCTCGGTGCTCATCTGGAACACGCTGATCTCGAGTTTCTTCTTGGCGCTGTGCGCCATCTTCCAGCCGGAGACGTCGCGCGTCGTCATGATGGCGATCATCTTCCTTGGCGGCGTGTTCCGCTCGCTGCAATTCACCGCGCTGAACACCATCGGCTTTGCTGAGCTCGATGCGCCGCTGATGAGCCAGGCGACCAGTTTCTCGCAAATGGCGCAGCGCCTCTCCTTGACCTTGGGCGTCGCGATCTCGGCCTTTGTTCTTCACGCCACAGCGAGCCAGGGGGCCGCCCTGCCCGTCCACAGCTTCGCCATGGCCTTTATCGTGATCGGCTTTCTGTCGGCCTTATCGGTCTTCAGCTTCTTTTCGCTCGCGCCCGACGCCGGCGAGGAACTCGCCGGCCGCCAGCCGGTCCGTAGTCGGCGTTTCGCTCAATAGCTTCAGCTGCGCTGGCGCAAATTTCGGCGTTCCCTTGGTTTTTTGCGAAATGCTTGGCCAACGGGCAAAACGGCGATAATCTCCTCGTGAAGAAACAGTTAAACCCCTAGGCGCGACCTCAATCGCGCGCTAAGTCGTCGTGTGTCGCAGTGGCGTGGTTCCAAGGGGCCCGCTCGTCTTGGCCCCTCTTGGGCGTCCCGAAGCGGAGACGTTGATGTACCGTCCTGCAGAGTTGTCGCGCGTTGCAAAAAAACTCTTTGCGAAAAAAATCTTCAGCAGCCGCATCAGCCGGATCGCCATGACAATTGCGGCCTTGACGCCCGGCGTCGGCCACGCGGCTCCGACGCCGGCGCTGCCGCACCTCGCGTCGTTGCTTCACTCGCATAAACATCATGTCCGGATCGTCGCCTTTGGCTCCTCCTCGACCCAAGGCATCGGCGCCAGCAGCCCGTCCGCCGCCTATCCGGCGAGGCTCGAAGCGACGCTGTCGGATCGTCTCGGCAGCGCGGCTGACGTCGAGGTCGTCAACCGCGGCGTCGGCGGCGAGGACATCGACGACATGCTGGCGCGTCTCCAGAAAGACGTGCTCGACCGCAAACCCGACATGGTCATCTGGCAGATCGGCAGCAACGATCCGCTTCGCCACGTGCCTTTGGACCGCTTCGACGAAGAGACGCGGAAAGGCATCGGCGAAATGCGCGCCGCCGGCGTCGATGTGATGCTGATGGAGCCGCAGTGGTGTCCGACGCTCGAACACACCGCGGGCGCCGACACGTATCGCGACGTGGTGCGCAAGATCGGCGACGACCTGCATGTCCCGGTGATCCGCCGGTCCGAACTGATGCACGCCTGGATCCGTGACGGCAAGCTGGCCCGCGAGCAGATGCTGTCCGCCGACGGCTTGCACATGGCCGACGGCGGCTATGCGTTGCTCGCGAGCGAAGTGGCGAGCGAGATTCTGACGGGCGCCAACCAGGGGCGGCCGGACAAGAACATCGTCGCCTCCGTCGGACTTGCGAAGTAGCCGACGATTCGTCAGGCGGCGGCGAGGCCGCCCTTAACGATGACGAAATCGATGATCGCATCGACGCCTTCCCCGCTTTTCATATTGGCGAGGACGAAGGGGCGGTCCTTCCGCATCGTCCGCGCATCCCGCGCCATCACATCGAGCGAGGCGCCGACATAGGGCGCGAGGTCGACCTTGTTGATGACCAGAAGATCGGAGCGGGTGATGCCCGGCCCGCCCTTGCGCGGGATTTTCTCGCCGCCTGAAACGTCGATGACGTAGATCGTCAAATCGGCGAGTTCCGGCGAGAAGGTGGCAGCCAGATTGTCGCCGCCGGATTCGACGAGCACGAGATCGAGCGCAGGGAAACGCCGGTTCATCTCGGCGATGGCGGCCAGATTGATCGAGGCGTCCTCGCGGATGGCGGTGTGCGGGCAGCCGCCGGTCTCAACGCCCATGATGCGGTCGAGATCGAGGGCGCCCGCTTCCGCGAGAATCCGCGCATCCTCTTTGGTGTAAATATCGTTGGTGATGGCGGCGATGTCGTAACGGCCGCGCAGGCGCTTGCATAATTGCTCCAGGAGCGCCGTCTTGCCGGAGCCGACCGGGCCGCCGACGCCAACGCGCAGGGGGCCATGGGTCGATCGTTCGCGCATACCTCAGAACCTTCCGGAGACGAGAAGATAGAAGCCCTCGGCGACGAGCACGCAGAAGGGCGAATAGAAGCGTTTGTCGAGCAAGGTGAACTTCACGCCCGGATGCACGGCCCGCCAAAAGGGCAGATAGCCGGACAGGCCGCGCGCCGCGAACAGCACGCCGACCGCCGCGCCGACCCAAGCCAGCGCCTTATCGATCGGCGGCCCGAAACGAAACGCCAAAACGAGGGCGAGGAGCGCCGCAACGGCGAACCATCCGCCGATCGCGGCCAGATCTTTTGGGGCGGCCATGCCGGGCCGGCGCGGATCGCCCACGACGAGGCTCGACAAATCGGCCGCGTCGGAGCCCGGCCATACGCCGCCCGCGGCCCAATAGAAGTGCAACGCCGCCACGGCGCCGAGCGCGACGAAGAGCAGCCCCGGAACGATATAAGGCAGCAAGGCGCTCACGAGCGGAACAGCCGCGAGTATTGGGTTTCGTGCCGCATCGAGCCGATGTCGGCGCGCCAGGCCGCGCCGCCGAGATCGTCGAGCGTCGAAGCCGCCGCCCGCGCCGCGAGCAGCCGGAGCGACTCGACCGTCGCGGCGATAATCCGCTGTCCTTCGGTCTGCCCAATCGGGCCGAGACGGACACACGCCGATACGAGGTTCGACACGAAGGCGAGCAGGAAGGCTTCAAGGAGGGCAAGGAGCGGAAGATCGTAGCCTGCCGCCGCGACGCCGAGCGCCACGGGATAGGCGACCCCCTGCGGCGCGCCGGCCCGAAGACATCGCATCGGCGCGCGCGGCCACGCCGCTTCGATCGCCGCGAGGAAGGCGTCGCCTTGCGACGTCGTCTCCAAGCGCCGTTCGCGCGAGGGCGCCAGCGCGAGGGCGAGCGCGTTGATGTCGACGAGCGCGCTGAGCTCGCCGGCGGAACTGGCGCGCCAGACGGCGGCGAGCAGCACGGCGTCGTTCCAGCCCGCGCCGTGACGCAGAAGGTCGCCGATCCAGGCGCGCAACGTCGCGCCATCGCCGATGTCGCCGGCCTCGACCGCCGCTTCCAGGCCGTGGCTATAAGCGAACGCGCCGACGGGGAACGCCGGCGACAGCCACGCCATCAGCAAAAGGTGCGGCGACGCGCTGGCGTAGGCGACCTCCGGGGCTTCAATCGTCTCGTGCGTCACCGTCGCGGGCCATCAATGCTCGTGGTCGTGGCCATGATGCGCATGAGCCTGCTCATGCGCGTGGTCGTGGCCGTGCGCGTGCGCCGCTTCGGCCTCCGGCCCCGCATAGGCGCCGCCCTCCGGATCGAACGGCGCCTCGATGCGTGCGATCTTGGCGCCCAGACCGCGCGCCATTGCCTCGATCACCTCGTCGCGCCGGATGCGGACGCGGTTGGCGAGGATTTGCACCGGCAGGTGCCGGTTGCCGAGATGCCAGGCGAGGCGCGCCAGGTCGCGTGGTTCGCTGACGCGAATTTCCGCCAGCGCCTCGGGCGCAGCGACCACCTCGACCAGGCGGCCGTCCTCCAGCACCAGCGCGTCGCCGCCGCGCAGCATCACCGCCTCCGGGAGGTCGAGCAGGAACTCAAGGCCGCGGACGCCCGTCATGGCGATGCGGCGGCGATGCCGCTCGTCGAAATCGAGGACGACCGTGTCGGCGGGCGTCGCATGCCATGCGCCTTGAGGACTGACGAAATTCGCGCGGATCATGGGCGATCCTTTTTGGGATCGAGAAGATCCGGCTCGCGAGGCCAGAAATTGTCGTCGAGCGCTTCTCCGACGGTGAAGGGCGCCAGCTCGGGGAACAGCGTAAAATCAATGCCGGACTCGCTCGACGCGAGCAGGCGTCCCGCGAGATAGCAGGTCTCGAAAATTTCGGCCGGATCGTTTTTTAAGCTTGGGCTAGCCGACAACGCCTTCGCCAGTCGACGCCGCTGTTCGCCGATCGTGCGCCGCCAACTGTTGGAGCGTGCGCCTGGCTGATATTTCCATTTGAGCAGATGGCCGATCAGGACATCGAGTCGGCTTTCGATCTCACGCTTTTCCGATCCCCCCACGCTTTCGACCTCCTCAATCAAATTTTCCAGATCAAGGTCCGCGAAACGACGCTCGCGCAGGAGTTCGGCTTGCCGTTTGGTCCAAGCGTAGAAATCCTCGTCGTAAAGGTCGTTGCGCACGGCGGCTGGCGTGGAAGGCATGGGCGTCGGTCCTGCGAGGTCGCTATTCTACGCGATCCGCCGCCGCGGCTCCACCATCGGCCGCCGACCGTTCAAAACAGGAAATACCTCTGAGCCATGGGCAAAACGTCCGCCGGCTGGCAAACCAGCGTGACGCCGTCGGCCTTGACGACGTAGGTCTCCGGATCGACCTCGATCTTCGGCGTTGCGCCGTTGTGGACCATGCTCGCCTTACCGATGCCGCCGCGCGTGTTGGCGACGGCGACGAGCGGCTTAGCAACGCGCAGCGCCGCGGAGAGTCCCTTGTCGATCGAAGTCTGCGACACGAAGGTGAGCGATGTCGCAGCCACCACGCGGCCGTAAGCGCCGAACATCGGACGGTAATGAACCGGCTGCGGCGTCGGGATCGAGGCGTTGGGGTCGCCCATGGGCGCGGCCGCGATGGCGCCGCCCTTGAGGATCAGGTCCGGCTTCACGCCGAAAAAGGCCGGCGTCCAAAGCACGAGGTCGGCGAGCTTGCCGGGCTCGACCGAGCCGACATGGGCCGAGACGCCGTGCGCGATCGCCGGGTTGATCGTGTATTTGGCGATGTAGCGTTTGGCGCGGGCGTTGTCGTTGTCGCCGGTCTCCTCCGGCAGGGGGCCGCGCTGGCGTTTCATCTTATCCGCCGTCTGCCAGGTGCGGATGACGACCTCGCCGACGCGGCCCATGGCCTGCGAGTCCGAGCTCATCATCGAGAGCGCGCCGAGATCGTGCAGGATGTCCTCGGCGGCGATCGTCTCCTTGCGGATGCGGCTCTCTGCGAACGCGAGATCCTCGGGGATCGAACCGTCGAGATGATGGCAGACCATCAGCATGTCGAGGTGCTCGTCGAGCGTGTTGCGCGTGAACGGCCGGGTCGGGTTGGTCGAGGACGGCAGCACGTTCGGCAGGCCGGCGACGCTGATGATGTCCGGCGCATGGCCGCCGCCCGCGCCCTCCGTATGGAAGGCGTGAATGGTGCGGCCTTTGAACGCCTTGATCGTCTCCTCGACGAAGCCGGATTCGTTCAGCGTGTCGGTATGGATCATGACCTGAATGTCGTGGTCGTCGGCGACCGACAGGCAGCAGTCGATGGCGGCCGGCGTCGTGCCCCAATCCTCATGCAGCTTCAGCGCGCAGGCCCCCGCCTCGACCTGCTCGACGAGGCCCCTCGGCGTCGCCGCATTGCCTTTGCCGGCAAAGCCGAGGTTCATCGGAAACGCGTCGGCGGCCTCGATCATGCGGGCGATGTGCCAGGGACCGGGCGTGCAGGTCGTCGCGAACGTGCCGGTCGCCGGCCCCGTGCCGCCGCCGAGCATCGTCGTCACGCCCGACATCAGCGCCTCCTCGATCTGCTGCGGGCAGATGAAGTGGATGTGCGAATCGAAGCCGCCGGCGGTGAGGATCTTGCCTTCGCCGGCGATGATTTCCGTGCCCGGACCGATGACGATCGTGACGCCCGGCTGGATTTCCGGATTGCCGGCCTTGCCGATGGCCGCGACCCGGCCGTCGCGCAATCCCACGTCGGCCTTGACGATCCCCCAATGGTCGAGGACGACGGCGTTGGTGATGATCGTGTCCATCGCGCCCTCGGCTCGCGCGGCCTGCGACTGGCCCATGCCGTCGCGAATGACCTTGCCGCCGCCGAACTTCACCTCTTCGCCGTAGATCGTGAAGTCCTTCTCGACCTCGATGACGAGCGTCGTGTCGGCGAGCCGAATCTTGTCGCCGAGCGTCGGGCCGAACATGTCGGCGTAGGCGGCGCGGGAGAGAACAACCGGCATCGACGGTCCTCAGTGATCGTTCGGCGCGGCGAGGATCGCGCGCACGCTTGCCGCCGCCGCGTCGAACGCCGCGTCGAGATGGGGCGACAGGCCATGGCAGCCGGCCGCGACCCGCTCGGCGAACGGCAGGTAAGTCATGGCGTCGTCGATCGCGTCGGCGCCCAAGAAGGCGATGGCGCGCAGGTTGCTGATCTTGTCGGCGATCTTGATCGCGCGCGTGTCTTCGCTCTTATGCGGCGTCTCCTCGATCTGCCGGCGCCAACGCTCGGCCTTGCTCAGGCGCATGTCGTCGGTGCAATCGGCCACCATCGCCGCGACCCCGGCGCCGAAGTCGCGCTCGATCTCCATCAAAGACGCGACCTCATCCTCGACGCTGTCGTGCAGCCAGGCGGCGGCGATAACGGGCGCCGATCGGGGCGCCTGCGCGACAAGGAGCGCGACTTCGGCGAGATGGCCGGTCGCCGGCTTGCCGGCGGCGTGTTTCCACTTCTGGTCCGCGTGACGCCAAGCCGCAAAGGCGGCGGCGCGGGTGACGAGCAAGGCGCCGTCATCGGCCATGTCGCGCCGTCCTCGCGGCGGCGAATCGCGCATGGGTCAATGCTGGCTGCCTTTGATCTTTTTGATCGTCAACATATCGACATCGACGCCGTCGAGACAGCGCGCGTTGATCGCCACCATCGCGCCCGCGCCTGGCTTCTCGCCGCGTGCGAAGGATTCGATCCCGCAGGTCGCGCAGAACAGATGATGGATCGTCCGCTTGTTGAACAGGAACTCCGTCAGGTCTTTCTCCCCGGACAGTAACTCGAAGTTTCCCACCGGCGCGAAGGCGAAAAGGGAGCCGAGCTTCCCGCAGCGGGAGCAATCGCAGGCGAACACCTCGCCGAGATCGAGCGACGCCTTGTAGCGGACTTTGCCGCATTGGCAGCCGCCGACATAGTCGTGGGACATGGCTTCGTTCCTCCCGCATGACCTTCATCGGTTCAGACACGCAGTCTATAGCTTTCCCATGACCGCTTGGCGAAACCCATAGACCTCGCGCGCGCCGGCGAAAGGGATGAGGCGCACCTCCCGCGTCTGGCCGGGCTCGAAGCGCACCGCCGTACCGGCGGCGATGTCGAGCCGCATGCCGCGCGCCTTGTCGCGTTCAAAACGCAGCGCCGGATTGGTCTCGAAGAAATGATAGTGCGATCCGACTTGGATCGGCCGGTCGCCGGCGTTCGCGACGCTGAGCGTCAGGGTCGCGCGGCCTTCGTTGAGGACGAGGTCGCCTTCGCGGGTCATGACCTCGCCGGGAACGAGGGCGTGCGCCGCGCCGCGGATCGGGTTGTGGACCGTCACGAGCTTGGTGCCGTCGGGAAAGGTCGCCTCGACCTGCACGTCGTGGATCATCTCGGCGACGCCGGGCATCGCCTGCGCGGCCGTCACCACATGCGCGCCGGCCTGCATCAGGTCGGCGACGCTGCGTCCGTCGCGGGCGCCCTCGACGACGAAATCGGTGATGAGCGCGACCGCCTCGGGATGATTGAGCTTGACGCCGCGTTCGAGCCGTTTGCGCGCCACGACGGCCGCCATGGCGATCAGCAGCTTGTCCTTCTCGCGCGGCGTGAGATTCATCGTCCGGTCCGTCGTTTACTGCCAGACGCGCGGCGCGTCCCGCCCGCGCAGCGCGCGGAGCAAGGCGAGGATAGCGCGTCGCAACCGCTCGGGCGACGGCGAAATGAGCCGCGCCAGCGCCATGCCGTTCCAGGCGCTCGCGCCCGCCTCGCAGGCGGCGGCGTCCAGCGCCGCGCGGATCGCGCCGATCCGCGCCTCCGCGTCGGGCGAGACGAGCAGCAGCGTCGCGGTCGCGCGTGCGCCGGCGCCGATCGCCGGCCGGTCGAGAAGGCCCGTCACATCGCCGTCGAGCCGCACGTCTTCCGCGAAGATCAGGTTGCGGTCGCGGCGCACGCGCCAGCGATCGCGAAACGCTCCGGCGAGCTGAAGCTCCCCCATCGCCATGCGGCCGAAGACGGTGGATTCGAGCAAGAGCAACGACGCGTCGGAGGCGAGATCGATGTCGAGGCGGCGGGTCAGGCGCGCGTTGTCGAACAGGATCGTCTCCTGCGGCAGCCATTCAAGACGCGCGCCGGCGTCCGCCTGCAACGAAACCTCGATCTGCGCCGGTTCGTTCTCGGCGCGGTATATCTTTTCCGCCGACTGGGTCGTCAGCGTCACATCGGCGCCGTCGCGGGCGACGATGTCGATCCGCGCGCGGTCGCCGCCGGCGACGCCGCCCGCGGTGTTGACGATCACGCCTTCACAACCGCGCGCCCGACGCGGGAAGCGCAAGCGAAGGCCGCCGGCCTCGTAGAGCGACGCCGCTTCGGTCCGCGCGCCGAGCCCATGGAATTCCGCCCGGATTTGACCGCGCGCGCGGACATCGTTCGTGACGGGCGCGAAAAGTTCAGACCGACATGTAAGTCCGGACATCGCTCTCCACCATCGAGCCTCTGTCGCCGGCCAGAACGACCGAACCGCGATCCATGACGACGAAATCGTCGGCGAGATCGCGGGCGAATTCGAAATATTGTTCGACGAGCACGATCGCCATCTTGCCCTTGGCGCGCAAATAATCGATCGCGCGGCCGATATCCTTGATGATCGAGGGCTGGATGCCCTCCGTCGGCTCGTCGAGCACGAGCAAGCCCGGCCGCGTCACTAAGGCGCGGCCAATCGCGAGCTGCTGCTGCTGGCCGCCGGAGAGATCGCCGCCGCGTCGTCCGAGCATCTCCTTCAGCACGGGGAAGAGCTCGAACACTTCATCCGGCACGAAACGGTCCTTACGCGTCACCGGCGCGTAGCCCGTTTCGAGGTTCTCGCGCACCGTCAGCAGCGGGAAGATTTCGCGCCCCTGCGGCACATAGGCGACGCCGGCCGCGGCGCGCGCATGCGGCGCCAGGCGCTGGATGTCCCGGCCCTTCCATTCGACGCGCCCGGCCGCGATCGGCTGATGGCCGACGATCGCGCGCATCAGCGAGGTCTTGCCGACGCCGTTGCGGCCGAGCACGCAGGTGACGCGCCCGGGCGCGGCCTGCAGCGACACGCCGCGCAGCGCCTGCGCCGCGCCGTAGAACAGGTCGATCGACTGCACGTTCAGCATCTCTCAACGCCCAAGATAGACTTCGATGACGCGGGGGTCGGCGCTGACCGCGTCGAGCGGACCCTCGGCGAGCACCGCGCCTTCGTGCAGCACGGTGACCTTGACGCCGAGTGCACGCACGAAGGCCATGTCGTGTTCGACGACGACGACCGAATGGTCCCTGGCGATCTCGCGCAGTAGGACGGCGGTCTGCGCCGTCTCGGCGTCGGTCATGCCGGCGACCGGCTCGTCGACGAGCAGCAGCTTCGGATCCTGAGCGAGCAGCATGCCGATCTCCAGCCATTGCTTCTGGCCATGCGAAAGATCGGCGGCGAGGCGGAAACGGCGATCCTGCAGGCGGGTCGTCTCCAGCACGCGGTCGATTCGCTCGCGCTCCTGCGGCGGCCGGCCGCCAAACAGGGTCGCGAAAGCCTGGCGCGGCGCCTTCAGCGCAAGCAGGATGTTGTCTTCGACGGTATGGCTTTCGAAGACGGTCGGCTTCTGGAATTTGCGGCCAACGCCGAGTTCGGCGATCGTCGCCTCGTCGAGGCGCGACAGGTCGTGCGTCCCGGCGAAATAGACCTGCCCTTCGTCGGGCCGCGTCTTGCCGGTGACGATGTCCATCATCGTGGTCTTGCCGGCGCCGTTCGGCCCGATGATGGCGCGCATCTCGCCCGGCGCGAGAACCAGCGATAGGCCGCGCAGCGCCTTGTAGCCGTCGAAGCTGACGCGGACGTTGTCGAGGTAGAGCAGCGACGAGGTGAGCGCGGCGTTCTCGCTGGCGAGGCTCATGGGCTCGGCTCCGGGACCGTAACCGATCCGTCCTCGATCGCTGGGCCGGCCGGCGCCTCGCGCGGGGCGCTCGTTCGCGAAACGAGGCCGAGAATACCCCTCGGCATGAACACCGTCACCAGAACGAACAGCAGGCCGAGCGCGAACAGCCAAAGCGCCGGCAACGCGCCGGTGAACCACGTCTTGGCGAGGTTGACGAGAATTGCGCCGAGCGCCGCGCCGACCAGCGTGCCGCGGCCGCCGACGGAGACCCAGATCACCGCCTCGATCGAGTTGACCGGCGCGAACTCGCCCGGGTTGATGATGCCGACCTGCGGCACATAGAGCGCGCCGGCCACGCCCGCCATCATCGCCGACAGAACGAAAACGACGAGCTTGTAGGTCTCGACGCGATAGCCGATGAAGCGCGCCCGCGATTCCGCGTCGCGGATGGCGATGACGACCTTGCCGAACTTCGACGTCACGACGGCGCGGGCGATAAGGTAGCCGAGGATGAGCGCGACGGCGGACAGCGAAAACAAGGCCGCGCGCGTCGCGTCCGCCTGGACGTTGAAGCCGAGGATATCCTTGAAATCGGTCAAGCCGTTATTGCCGCCGAAGCCCATGTCGTTGCGGAAGAAGGCGAGTTGCAGGGCGTAGGTCATCGCCTGCGTGATGATCGAGAGGTAGACGCCGGTGACGCGGGAGCGAAACGCCAGCCAGCCGAAGCAGAAGGCGAGCAAGCCAGGCGCGAGCAGTACGATCGCGAGGGCGTAGGGGAGCCAGTTGAAGCCCCACCACGTGGGCGGCAGCGCCTTCCAGTTCAAAAACACCATGAAGTCGGGCAGATCGGGATTGGCGTAGATGCCGCGTGTCCCGACTTGGCGCATCAGATACATGCCCATGGCGTAGCCGCCGAGCGCGAAGAAGGCGCCATGGCCGAGCGAAAGGATGCCGCAATAGCCCCACACCAGATCGAGCGCGAGGGCGAGCAGCGCGAAGCAGAGATACTTGCCGAACAGCGCCACGAGATAGGGTTGCAGATGCAAAGGCGAACTCGCCGGCGTCGCCAGCATGAGCGCCGGTGCGAGGATCGCGGCGGCGATCAGCACGGCGACGAAAACGAGGCCTCGCGCGTCGAGCAAGCGGACCGGGCTTGTCGCCATCAGGCCTCCACCGCGCGGCCTTTGAGCGCGAAAAGGCCGCGCGGGCGCTTCTGGATGAACAGGATGACGAAGACGAGCAGCGCAATCTTGCCGAGCACCGCGCCGATCGCCGGCTCCAGCAACTTGTTGGCGACGCCGAGCGTCAATGCGGCGACGAGCGTGCCCCAAAGGTTGCCGACGCCGCCGAACACGACGACGAGGAAGCTATCGATGATGTAGGATTGGCCGAGGTTCGGCGAGACGTTGTCGATCTGCGACAGGGCGACGCCGGCGAGGCCCGCGATGCCGGAGCCGAGGCCGAAGGCGAGCGCGTCGACGCGGTTGGTGTCGATGCCCATGGCCGAAGCCATGCGCCGGTTCTGCGTGACCGCGCGCACGCGCAGGCCGAAAGAGGTGGCGCGCAGGACCAGTTGCAACAGGACGAAGACCGCAATTGCGAAGCCGACGATCCACATGCGGCCATAGGCGATCGACAGGCCGCCGAGATCGAAGGAGCCCGCCATGAAGGCCGGCGCGCCGACCTCGCGGTTGTTGGCGCCGAACGCCGTCCGCACCGCCTGTTGCAGGATGAGCGACAGGCCGAAGGTCGCGAGCAGCGTCTCGAGCGGCCGGCCGTAGAGGAAGCGGATGATCGACCGCTCGATTGCGACGCCGACCGCGCCGGTAACGAGGAACGCCAGCGGCAGCGCGATCAGCAGCGAGTAATTGAACAAAGCCGGATCGTGCGTGCGGATCCAATCCTGGACGACGAACGTCGTATAGGCGCCGAGCATCACCATCTCGCCGTGCGCCATGTTGATGACGCCCATGACGCCGAAGGTGATGGCGAGGCCGATCGCGGCAAGCAGCAGAACGGAGCCGAGCGAAAGGCCGTACCAGACGTTCTGCACGCCGCTCCACAGCATCTGGCGCGTCTGCATGGCGCTGACGGCGGCCGTCGCGGCCGCCTTGATGCGGCCCCGCCCCGTGCTGGCGACGCCGCTCAGAAGACTCGCCGCGTCGAGGTCGCCGCGATCGCGCAGCGCCTCGACCGCGCGCAGACGGTCGGCCTCCGGCGCCGCTTCGTCCGTCGCCACGATGGCTGCGCGCGCCTCGGTCAAGGCGCGTTTCACGCGCGCGTCGGATTCCGTCTTCAGCGCGGCGTCGAGTTGCGGCAACGTGGCCGCGTCGCGCGACTTGAAGATCGCGTCCGCGGACGCCCGGCGACGGTCGGGGTCCGGTCCCATCAAGCCAAGCGCGCCCTGCGCGGCCAGCAACGCGCCGCGCACGCCATTGTTGAGCCGCACCTTGCGCAGATCGTCGGTCGACGCGCGCGCCGATCTGGCGCCGGTCTTGGCGTCATAAAGCGCGTCGGACACATCAGCGTAATAGATCGTCCGATCGCTTGGATCGTAATAGAGCCGGCTGGCGGCGAGCGCGTCGAGAATCGCCGCGGCGTTGGGCGCCCCCGACGTGGCGATTTCCCCGATCGCTTTTTCCGTGTCGGGAAACTTGTTGGCGGCGAATTTCGCCAGCGTATCGTCGAGCGTGTCGGCAACGGCCGCCGGCGCAAAGAAAAGGCCAGTGAAGAGCGCGACGAGCAGAGCCAGGCAAAAACCTGCGGCGCGGCGGTCTGCCGATCGGGACGCGATCGAGAAAGCCATGCGGTCAAACCCTCTCCGCCGACATGGCTTATGGGCGTCCATCAGCAGCATGGCGATGCGCCTCCGGTCGGGGCGCAGACCTTCTCCGCATCGGGCGAGGGACGGGAGCCATGCGCCCGTCCGCCTCTATTCTCAGCTTTTGCCCCCGCACTTGCCGGTCTTGACGTTGAGGTTGCCGCAGGACAGCGGCTTGCGCCAATCGGCGATCAGATCGCGGGATCCTTCGAGGTAGGGCGACCATTCCTGCGCCACGACGAGGCCCGGCGTGTTCCAGACGACGTTGAACTGACCGTCGCCCTGGATCTCGCCGATGAACACCGGCTTGGTGATGTGGTGGTTCGGCATCATTGTCGAGGAGCCGCCGGTGAGATTGGGCGCGGACACGCCGATCATGGCGTCGATGACCGCGTCCGCATCGGTCGTGCCGGCCTTCTCCAGCGCCTTGATCCACATGTTGAAGCCGATGTAATGCGCCTCCATCGGATCGTTGGTCACGCGTTTCGGGTTCTTCGTGAACGCCTTCCACTCCGCGATGAACTTCTTGTTTGCGGGGTCGTCGACCGACTCGAAGTAGTTCCAGGCGGCGAGATGGCCGACGAGCGGCTTGGTGTCGATGCCTGCAAGCTCTTCTTCGCCGACCGAGAAGGCGACGACCGGGATGTCGGTCGCCTTGACGCCGGCGTTGCCGAGCTCCTTGTAGAAGGGCACGTTGGCGTCGCCGTTGATCGTCGAAACCACCGCGGTCTTCTTGCCCGCGGAGCCGAACTTCTTGATGTCGGCCACGATCGTCTGCCAGTCGGTCTGCCCGAACGGCGTGTAGTTGATCATGATATCCTCGTCCTTGACGCCCTTCGACTTGAGGTACGCTTCGAGGATCTTGTTGGTCGTGCGCGGATAGACGTAATCGGTGCCCGCGAGCACCCAGCGTTTCACCGAACCGCCTTCCGATCCCATCAAATAGTCGACGGCGGGGATCGCCTGCTGGTTGGGCGCCGCGCCGGTGTAGAAGACGTTGCGCTGCGATTCCTCGCCCTCGTACTGGACGGGGTAGAAGAGGATCGAGTTCAGCTCTTCGAACACCGGCAAGACGGATTTACGCGACACCGACGTCCAGCAGCCGAAGGTCGCCGCGCACTTGTCCTTGGAGATGAGTTCGCGCGCCTTTTCCGCAAACAGCGGCCAGTCGGACGCCGGATCGACCACGACGGCTTCGAGCTTCTTGCCGAGCACGCCTCCCTTCTTGTTCTGGTCCTCGATGAGCATCAGCATGACGTCCTTCAGCGTCGTCTCGCTGATCGCCATCGTGCCGGAGAGGGAATGGAGCACGCCGACCTTGATCGTGCTCGCCGCCTGGGCGCGCGCGATCACAGGGCCCATCGCCGCGCCGCCAATCGCAGCGCCCGATCCCAGCAGCATGGATCGCCTGGAAATGCTCATCAACGCCCCCTTCGAAATCGCCGGCCCCGCGCCGGTTCGCCCAACAACCCGAGAGGCGGTTAGCAACGGCCGTGCCATAGAGAGGGGGCGTTGGCGTCATCCAAGGACGGCGCGAACCCCTCAATGATTTCGGTTAAGGTCGGTCGCCCGACGCCCTCGCAGGGCCGGGTGACTGCTTAGGAGGCAAAAGCGCGGCGCGGCGCCGTTTTACTGGGCGCCATGCGGGCCGGCGGAGGGCTGAGAGGCGCCGTCGAGCCGCGTTACTTGGCGCCGGACGGTAGAACCTTGAATCCCTGGTTCTCGAAAGCGGGCTTGACCGGCGCCGAGCGAAGACAAGCCAGGAATTTGCCCGCGGCGTCCCCCTTCGTCCCGGCGGTCAGCGCGAACGGGTAGGTGATCGGCGGATGCGAGTCGGCCGGGAAGGTCGCGACGACCTTCACGCCAGGCTCGGCTTTGGCGTCGGTCGCGTAGACGACGCCAAGCGGCGCTTCGCCGCGGGCGACAAAGGCGAGCGCGGCGCGCACATTGTCCGACAGGGCGAGATGCGGCTCGACGGTGGACCACAACCCGAGTTTCTCGAACGCCGCCTTGGCGTATTTGCCGACCGGCACCGAACTCACGTCGCCGGTCGCCAGCTTGCCTGATCCGAGCGCCTTGGCGAGATCGCCCTTGGTGAGTTTCAGATCGTTGATCGCCGCGTTCTTGGGCGCGACCACCACCAGATCGTTGGCGAGCACGTCAGCGCGGGTGGCGACCTGGATCAGGTTCTTCTGCTGAGCGTAGTCCATGGAATCTTCGTCCGCCGAGATAAAAAGGTCCGCCGGAGCGCCCTGTTCGATCTGCCGCGCCAACGCCAGCGAACCCGCGTAGCTGATCTTCGGCGCGGCGCCAGCCTGCGGCCCGCAAATTTTGGCGGCGTCGTTCAGGGCGTTGGTGAGGCTCGCGGCGGCGAAGACGACGAGATCGTCGGCGCGGGCGGTCGTGACGGCGAAGACGGCGAGTGAGGCGAAGGCGGCTGTTCGCATGGCGCGCATGAGCGTGTCCCGGGATTGAGCGGAGATACGACCCACCGGAACCATCGTGCCGGCCAACGCCTCGGGATCGCCGTCACAAAGCGTGTCGTGAGCGCCGACACCATAGAAGGCTCACGAAAACGGTCAAGCCAAGGGCCTCGGACGGCGTGGCGCGAGCGCCCCTCGCTCGCCGATTGGTGCTATGAAGCGCGCATGAGCCTCACCACGACCGAATCCGTTTCCACGCGGGCGCGCGCGCGCTCGCAGGAACCCAAGACCGACATCGATACGGCGTTGCTCGACGCCGACATCGACGCCCTCGCGCAGACGCACGAGGTGGCCGCGGACGCGATGCGCCAAGCGGTCGTCGAACGCTTGCGCCGCGCCCTCGACGGGGGGCGGGACGCCGCCCGCGCCGCGTTGGAAGCCGACGGACGAGGGCTCGCCTGCGCCGCGCGCCTGTCGCGCCTCGAGGATTCCATCATCCGGTCGATCCACCGCTTCGTGACGCTCTATGTCTACCCGGCGGTCAACCCGTCCGCCGCCGAGCGGCTCGCCGTCGCCGCGGTCGGCGGTTACGGCCGCGGCACGCTGGCGCCGGGCTCGGACATCGATCTTCTCTTCCTGCTGCCCTACAAGCAGACCGCCTGGGGCGAGAGCGTCGTCGAGGCGATGCTCTACATCCTATGGGACCTGCGACAGAAGGTCGGCCACTCGACGCGCTCCGTCGACGAATGCCTGCGTCAGGCGCGCGAGGACATGACGGTGCGCACGGCGCTGCTCGAGGCGCGCCTGATCCTCGGCGACACGGCCCTGTTCGAGGGGATGCGCACGCGCTTCGACGCGGAGATCGTGCGTTCTACGGCGCGCGAGTTCGTCGCCTCCAAACTCGCCGAACGCGACGAGCGGGTGCGGCGCGCCGGCAATTCGCGCTATCTCGTCGAGCCCAACGTCAAAGAAAGCAAGGGCGGCCTGCGCGATCTCAACACGCTGTTCTGGATTTCCAAATACGTCTACCGCGTGCGCGAGCCGGCCGAGCTCGTCGCGGCCGGTCTGTTCTCCGCCGCGGAGCTGAAACTCTTCGACCGCTGCGAAGAATTTCTATGGCGCGTGCGATGTCATCTGCATTTCGCCACGGGGCGGCCCGAGGACCGGCTTTCGTTCGATCAGCAGCGCGCCATCGCGACGCGGCTCGGCTATGTCACCCGCGCCGGTCTGAGCGACGTCGAGCGATTCATGAAGCACTATTTCCTGATCGCCAAGGAGGTCGGCGATCTCACCGCCATCGTCTGCGCCGCGCTGGAGGAGCGTCAGGCCAAACCACGCCCCGTGCTCGATCGCTTCTTCGGCGGCCTACGGCGAAAGCGTTCGCAAGTGACCGACGAGGGATTCACCAGTGAATTCGGGCGCATCAAGGCGACGCGCGAAGACGTGTTCGATCGCGACCCCGTCAACATCATCCGGTTGTTCTGGCTCGCCGACCGTCACCAGATGGCGATCCATCCGGACGCCACGCGGCTCGTCAATCGCGCGCGCCGACGCATCGGCGCCAAGCTGCGCGCCGATCCCACGGCGAACCGGCTGTTCATAGAAGTCCTGACCTCGCGCAATTCGCCGGAAGCCGTGCTGCGCGCGATGAACGAGGCCGGCGTGCTGGGCCGTTTCATCCCGGATTTCGGACGCATCGTAGCGATGATGCAGTTCAACATGTACCATCACTATACGGTCGACGAGCATCTGCTGCACGCGATCGGCTTTTTGTCGGCGATCGAAAAGGGAGCGTTGAAGGAAGAGCACCCGCTCGTCCACGACTTGCTGCCTTTGATCGCCTATCGCACGCCGCTCTACATCGCGCTGTTCCTGCACGATGTCGCCAAAGGCCGCGAAGAGGACCACTCGATCGCCGGCGCGCGCGTGGCGCGCGACCTCTGCCCGCGTCTCGGCATGAACGAAGCCGAGACGGAGACGACGGCCTGGCTCATCGAAAATCATCTCGTCATGTCCGATACCGCGCAGCGGCGCGATCTCGGCGACCCGACCACCATCCGGACATTCGCGGCGACCGTACAGACGATGGAGCGCCTTCGGATGCTGCTCGCATTGACCATCTGCGACATCCGAGCGGTCGGGCCCGGCGTCTGGAACGGTTGGAAAGGCCAATTGCTGCGCACGCTCTATTGGGAGGCGGAGGTGCTTCTCACCGGCGGCCACTCGGCGATCAATCGGCAGGGGCGCGTGCGCGCCGCGCAGCACGAGTTGCGGGGCGCGCTCGCGTCCTGGTCCGATGCGGAATTCGAAGCCTACGCCGTCCGGCACTATCCCGCGTACTGGCTGCGCGTCGACCTGCCGCACAAATTGGCGCACGCCAAGCTTTTGCGCGCGGCCGATGCGGAGAACAAGTCGCTGCTGACGGAGATCGCCACGGACGCGTTCCAAGGCGTCACCGAGTTGACGGTGCTTGCCCCCGATCACCCGCGTCTGTTGTCGATCATCGCCGGGGCCTGCGCGTCGGCCGGCGCGAACATCGTGGACGCGCAGATCTTCACCACGTCGGATGGGTTTGCGCTCGACACGATCTTCGTCAAACGCGGCTTCGACCTCGATGAGGACGAGTTGCGCCGCGCCGGGCGGATCGTTGACGCGATCGAGAAGGCTCTGCGCGGCGAAATCCGTCTTCGCGACGTGCTCGCGGCACGGCGCAAGAGCGACCGCGCCGCAACCGACAAGACCTTCGCGGTGGTTCCCGAAGCGCTCATCGATAACACGCTCTCCAACCGCTACACGGTGATCGAAGTCTCGGGCCTCGACCGCACCGGTCTTCTCTACGAGCTGACGGCGGCCCTGTCCGATCTCAACCTGAACATCGGCTCCGCCCATGTGGCGACCTTCGGAGAGAAGGCGGTCGACGTGTTCTACGTCACCGATCTCACCGGCGCGAAGATCGAGTCGTCCGAGCGCCAAGCCGCCATCCGCGCGCGCATGACGGAGATTTTCGCAGCGACCGAACCGACGCCGCCCCCGTCGCGGCGCGCGCGCGGCGCCGCGGCGGCCTCCTGAGCCGCGGTTTCTGGAAATGCCGCCGCACGCCGTAAGCGAGGGCGCGCTTCGCCGTGCGGTCAGCGTGGTCGCCGCCCTCAATCTTGCCTATTTCGGCTTGGAATTCGCGGTCGCGCGGCGGATCGGGTCGGTTTCGCTTTTCGCCGACAGCATCGACTTTCTCGAAGACGCGTCGGTCAATTTCTTGATCCTCGTTGCGCTCGGATGGTCGCCGAGAAGCCGCGCCCGCGTGGGGATGGCGCTGGCGGCGATCCTGATGGCTCCGGCGCTGGCGACCGTTTGGACGATCTGGACCAAACTCGCCACGCCCGTTGCGCCTGACGCGATCTCCCTGTCGGCGACCGGCGCCGGGGCGCTCGCGATCAACCTTTTCTGCGCGTTCCTGCTCGCGCGGTATCGGCGCCACAGCGGCAGCATCACGCGGGCTGCTTTTCTCTCGGCGCGCAACGACGCCGTCGCCAATGTGGCGATCATCGGCGCCGGCGTCGTGACAGCCTCTCTGTGGCGCTCGCTTTGGCCCGACCTTATCGTCGGTCTCGGCGTCGCCCTCATGAACGCCGATGCGGCGCGCGAGGTCTGGCAAGCGGCCAAAGCCGAACACGCCGCCGTTTATAAATCTTGACGTCCGACCTATTCGTAGCTACAAAAAAGTAGCTACACGGACGAGGTCGCGTGCCTTGGGTTTGGGATAGAGACAAGAATCGGACGAACAAACGCGATCATGGGCTAAGCTTCGAGACAGCGGAGCTCGTGTTTGATGATCCTTTCGCGCTGTCCCGGCCGGACCCGCACCCTGACGGCGAACGCTGGCGGACGGTCGGGGTGGTTAGCAAAGTCCTCTTGTCGTCGTCCACACATGGACGGAACCGGATGCTGTGACCGGGGAGGAAACCGGCCGGATCATCAGCGCCCGGAAAGCAACCTCGCACGAAAGGAAAGCCTATTAGGAAGGGGAATTCTAAGCTGACGGCGACCCAGCAAGCGGAAATCGATGCCTTGAAGGCAATGCCTGAGGATCAGATCAACACGAAAGCTGTCCCAGAACAGCGGGATTGGGGCGACGCGAAGCGCGGGACTTTTTTTCGCCCGGTAAAAAAGCAACTGACCCTTCGGCTTGATGCTGACGTGATCGATTGGTTCAAAACCCACGCGGCAGGCAGCGAGGGGTATCAGACCAGCATGAACAGCGCGCTTCGCGCTCACATGCAGCAGCATGGTGACAAGTAGCCATGTCGTTGCCGACAGGTCGGAACATATTGTCTAAATCAGCTCGCCAGTCGTCGATGCGATCCGGCGCGTGCTGGTGGACCTGACGAAGAGCGCTCATGACTTATGCCGTGATCGTGCCCCTGCCGAGCATAATTCTTGATTTTTGACGCCGCCGCCCTGATATGCCGGTCACGTCGAAGCTTTTTTTGAGGCGTTATGAACGATCCCAAGCAAACCTCTGGGGCGGCCGAGGAGCCGTTGCGCGACGACGGGCATGAGAGCGCGCTCGCCGCGGAAGTGGCGCAGCCGTCGATCGGCGAACCCGACCCCTTCACCGTCCTCGAAAACACCCTCGCAGAAAACGCCGCCCTTAAGGATAAAATCCTGCGCACGCTGGCGGAAATGGAAAACCTGCGCCGGCGGACCGAGCGCGAGGTCGCCGACGCGAAGCTTTATGGCGTCACCTCCTTCGCGCGCGACATGCTGACGTTCGCCGACAACCTGAAGCGCGCGATCGGCAGCGTCGGCGCTGAGGCGCGCGCGGAGGCCTCGGCGCCGCTGAAGGCCTTAATCGACGGCATCGAACTGACCGAGCGCGATTTTCAATCCAGGCTGGCGCGCCAGGGCGTCAAGAAGCTCGATCCCAAGGGGCAGAAATTCGATCCGAACATGCATGAGGCGTTGTTCGAAATCCCCGATCCTTCGGTCCCGAGCGGCACCGTCAAGGAGGTCGTCGAGGAAGGCTATGCGATCGGCGAACGCTGCCTGCGCCCGGCCAAGGTCGGCGTGGCGCGCGGCGGCCCCAAGGCCTGACCGGTCATCTCATGCGCCCGTCACGCGGCGCAGCGTCAGGTTGATGCGGCCGCCATCGGGGACGAGCGGCGAGCCGCCCGGCAGAATGCGGTCGACGCCATGGAAGGCGAGCCGCGACGCGCCGCCGATGACCGCCACGTCGCCGGAATGGAGGCGCAGCGATTGCGTGGGCGCCTGCCGCCGCAGGCCGCCGAAGCGGAACAGGCAGGACGCGCCGAGCGAGATCGAGACCACCGGGACGGCGAGCGCCGCCTCGTCGCGATCCTGATGCAGGCCCATCCTGGCGCCCGCAGCGTAATGGTTGATCAGGCACGCCTGCGGCTCCGCCGTGGCCCCGCCCGCCTCGCGCCAGGCTTTCATGGCGAGCGCCGGGATCGGCGGCCAGGGCGCGCCGGTCCGGGGATGGTTGGGCTGGTAGCGATAGCCGCGCTCGGCGTCGGACACCCAGCCGAGCGGCCCGCAATTGCTCATCTGCACCGAGAAGGGTTTGCCGGTGCGCGGCATGCGCGGCTGAAACAAGGGCGCCAGACCCAACGCCGCCCGCACGTCGCGGAGGAGCGCCTCCTGCTCGCCGCGATCGAAGAAGTCGGGGAAATAAAGCAGCCCGGGCGCGAGTTCGAGCATCTGCCTCTACGATAAACCCAGCACGTCGGCCATCGTATAGGCGCCCGGCTTGCGGCCCTGCCCCCAACGCGCGGCGCGCAAGGCGCCGTTGGCGAAGATCGCCCGGTCCTCGGCTTTGTGGACCAGTTCGATGCGCTCGCTCGGTCCCGCGAAGATCACCGCGTGCTCGCCGACGACGCTGCCGCCGCGCAGGCTCGCAAAGCCGATCGCGCCGTCGGGGCGTGGACCGGTATGGCCATCGCGCCCGCGCAGCGCATGGTCCGGAAGGTCGACTCCGCGGCCCGCCGCGGCGGCTTCGCCAAGCATCAGGGCGGTGCCGGAGGGCGCATCGACCTTCATGCGGTGGTGCATCTCGACGATCTCGACATCGAACGTGGCGTCGAGCGTCGCCGCGACCTTGCGGACCAACCCGGCGAGCAGGTTGACGCCGACGCTCATGTTGCCGGAGCGCACGACGACGGCGTGCCGCGCCGCCGCCTCGATCTTGGCGATGTCGGCCGGCGCGAGGCCCGTCGTGCCGACGACGTGGACGATCCGCGCCTGCGCCGCGAGAGCGGCGAGGGCGACGGTGTTGGCGGGGGCTGTGAAATCGACGATGGCGTCGGCGTGAAGCACCGCCTCGAGCGCGTCCCCGGTGACGACGACCCCCATCGCGCCGACGCCGGCGAGTTCGCCCGCGTCGCGCCCCGCGAGGCCCGCTTCGGGTCGCTCGATCGCCGCAGCGACAGTCATGTCCGCGGCGGCGTGAACCGCGGCGATCAGCGCGCGTCCCATGCGGCCGCCGGCGCCGGCGACGACGACCCGCACGCCGCTCATCGTCGCGCTCTCGGGCTGCGCGTCACAGATGCGCCTTCCAGAAGGTCAGCGTGCGCTCCCAGGCGAGTTCCGACGCGGCGCGATCGTGCGCCACGACGCGCTGTTCGTTCATGAAGCCGTGCGCCGCCTCGTAGCGGAAAATATCGGCATGCACGCCGGCCTCTTTCAAGCCTGCTTCCAGCTTGTCGACGGCCGCGGGCGTGCACCAGTCGTCGTCCGTCGCGAAATGGCCCTGGAAGGGGATTTTGACGTCGCCGGGTTTCGCCACGCTTTCGGGCGGGATGCCGTAGCAGCAGACGGCGGCTGCGAATTCCGGCGCCCGGCAGGCGCCGAGGATCGCGACGGCGCCGCCGAGACAGAAGCCCGTCAGGCCGACCTTGGCGCCGTTCTTCGCGAGGAATTGCGCCGCGCCTCGCGCGAGTTGGTCCGTCGCCTCGAGGAAATTCAGCGAACCCATCTCTTTCGCAGCGGCGTCGCGATCGTGATAGGGCACGATGACGCCGCCATAGAGGTCGGGCGCCAGCGCCTCGAAGCCGGCGGCGGCGTAGCGGTCGCAGACGCTCTTGATCTGATCCTGGAGGCCCCACCATTCCTGGATGACCACGACGCCCGGCGCGTTGGGCGTCCCCGCATGAGCAAGATATCCCTCCGCCTCTTCGCCGTCCGGCCGTTTGAACGTGATCCTGACGCCCATGAGCGAGGCTCCTTGGTGGCTGCGGCGGGACTAAACCGCGCCGGCCGGCAAGAGGCAAGCCGCGCCACGCTTGCCGGCGGCCCAAGGCGGCGTCATGTGTGTCATGGGGCTCAACGGAACGAAGGTCATGTCCACCATCGAAGCGAGCCTTCCTCCCAGCCGAGGCTTCCGTCCCGCCGCCCCGCCGCGGCCGGACGCGCCCATGAGCCCTCTCGGGTTTCTCGTCGGCATGTGGCGCAACCCGATCGCGACCTGGTCGCAGCGCAGCTTCGAGATGCCCTACATCCAGATGGACGGCGTCATGGGGCGGATGAGCATCCTCAACGAGCCGGCTGCGATCCGCCACGTGCTGGTCGACAACGCAGCGAACTACCGCAAGGACGCGCTGCAATTGCGCGTCCTGTCGCCCGGCCTCGGCAATGGGCTCCTGACCGCAGAGGGCGACGAATGGCGCGCGCAGCGCCGCGCGCTCGCGCCGCTGTTCACGCCGCGCATGGTCGAGCGCTTCGAGCCGGCGATCATCGAGAGCGCCAACTGGCTCGTCTCGCGCTGGGCGCCGTTGCGCGACGGACGGCGGCTCGACATCTCGGCGGAAATGTCGCGCCTGACGCTCGAAGTGCTGCAGCGGACCATCTTTCCCCAGGGCCTGGCGCGCGACCCCGCCGACTTCGCCCGCGCCATGGCCGCCTTCTTCGACGGCATCGGCCGGGTGCATCCCTTCGACATTCTCAACCTGCCGACGTGGGCCCCCCGAATCGGCAAGCCCGACACCAAGGCGCAGATGGCCTTCTTCTCGGACGCCGTGAGCGACATCGTGGCCGAACGGCGCGCTTCGCTCGCCGCCGAGGACGGCCGCGATCCTCCGCACGATCTGCTCGGCCTGCTGCTCTCGGCGCGCGATCCGCTGACCGGCGCGCCGCTCAGCGAGCCGGAGGTCAACGCCAATATCCTGACCTTCATCGGCGCGGGTCACGAGACCACCGCCGGCGCGCTGACCTGGTCGCTATATCTTTTGAGTCAGCATCCAAAGTGGCGCGCCGAGGTCGAAGCGGAAGTCGACGAACTGCTGCCGGAGGGCGTCGTAGAAGCAGGCTCGGCCGAACGGCTGGTCCGCACGCGGGCGACATTCGAGGAGGCGCTTCGCCTCTATCCGCCGGCCGCGACGCTCTCGCGCGAAGCCGTGAAGGCCGACATGGTGGCCGGCCATCCGATCCGCGCCGGCGAAACGATCGTGATCTCGCCCTTCGTGCTGCAGCGGCACGCGACGCTGTGGGAGCAGCCGGACGAATTTCTGCCGGAGCGATTTATGCCCGGCCGCCGCGAGGGCATCGACCGCTTCGCCTACCTGCCGTTCGGGGCCGGGCCGAGGATCTGCATCGGAATGGGCTTCGCCATGCGCGAAGGCGTCATTCTCCTGGCGACGCTGCTGCGCCACGTCCGGCTCGACCTTGCGCCAGGCCATAACGTGACGCCGATCCAGCGCATCACCCTACGCCCCAAAGGCGGCATGCCGATGCTGCTGCGCCGACGGACCCCCGCGTCCGCTCATTCCGCTGCGCCGAGCGGCGAGCTTTCGCGCCGCGCCTGAACGCCGTCTGGCCGCACGAGCGCCGGCTGGTCGATCGCCGCCCCACGAGCGCCCGGCTGGCTATCCTCGAAGGCCTCGACCATGCGCAGGACTTTGGCGCCAACGTCGGCGATCGCGCGGCGCAGCGCGGCGTCGTCGGCGAGCGGCGGCCTGTCGCCTTCCGGTCCGATATCGCCGATGGCGCGGTTGCGGCGACGCATCGCGTCCAGCGCGCCCTGGAGCGAAGCGTTGCGGGCGCGCTGATCCTCCAATTCCTGACGCAGAGCCTGGTCGGCGCGAGCGGCGCGTCCCTCGGCGACGACGTCCCGCATCGAAGCGGCGCGCGCCTCGGCGAGCGACAGGGCGCTCGCCACGCTTGCGGCTTCGGTCTCGGCCTTCATGCGCGCGCGACGCTCCGCGCGATGGGCCCGGTCGAGGTCGTCGGCCTCGCCTTGCAGCGCCTGCAGCCTCGTCTGGAGCTGATCGCGCTTGCCGGCGGCGAGCGCCGCATCCGAGCGGGCGACGTCGCGCTCGTCCTGCGCATTGCGCAGCGCGAGAATGGACTGCGCCGCCTCGCGACGGGCCGTTTCGAGCGCTCGCCGCAGCCCCTCGATGTCGGCCTCGTAGCCCGCCGAACGGGTTTCCAGCGCGGCGATCGTGGCGCGCGCCTCGTCGGCGATGTCCAACAGGGCGTGGCGACGCTCAGCCGCCTCGCGCAGATCGTCCTGCGCGCGATCCAGCCGCTGCTGCGCGTCCCAATGCAGTTGGTGGGCGACGCCGAGTTCGGTCTGCGAGGACGCCAGATCCGCGGTCACGGCGGCGATCCGCGCCGCGCGCTCCTCGCTCTCGGCGCGCGTCTCGGCGAGATCGCCTTCGAGCGCGGCGATCTGGATCGAGCGTCGGCCGAGTTCCGCCATATCCCGGGCGCGCGCCTCCGACAGCGCCTCGGCGCGCTGCTCGACCCGCCGCCGGCCGATCGCGAATTCGGCCCGCAACTGATCGCGTTCCGCAACGATTTCCGTCATTGACAGAGGCAGTTGCATCTGCAGCCGGCGCGTGGAAAGCCGCACCGCCCGACGCCAGAACGCCGGCAGGAACAAGAGGGCCAGGAGTCCCGAGATCAGGAACCCCAGCGCGAAAAACATGGCGTCTTCGATCAAGGGAACGCGACCGACGCGCGACATGCGCGATAGACCATGCCACGCGGACGCGTCGAAATCACCCGAAAAAGCAGCGCCAACCCCCGACGGCGCGTCAGAACGGGTTCCACGTCGCTCGCGGCGTGAATTTCAGGTAGCCGAGGTTTACGCCAAGCCGTGCGCCGAGCCCGGAACGGATCGGCACGATCACGATATCGTCGGCCATCAGCGCGGTAAAGCCGAAGCCGCCGACGAGGTAGGCCGAGCCGTTGACGCCGCCGTAGCGACGGTAGATCGCCCCCACCGCGGGCAGATTGTACACCAGCATCATCGTGCGATCGCCGTCGGCCCCCGCGTCGAAGCCGAGCGACGGCCCTTGCCAGTAGATTTTCTGGTCGCCGGCGTTGCGCGTGTACATCACGCCCTCGCCGTAGCGCGCGCCGGCAACGAAGGCGCCGGAAGCCTCCTGTCCCAGCACGTAGGCGTTGGGTTTGCCCCAGCGCGCCGTCGCCGCTTCGATCGCTTGCGCCAGCCCGCGCGAGATCGCGCCGAAGAAATGATGGCCGCTTTCGACAAGTTGCTCGGTTTCAAACCGTTGCGGAGGCTCCGGCTGGGGGCGCGCGGCCCAGGCCGCCGCAGGAAGCGCGACGCTTCCGACGCCAACGCCGAGGCCGGTCAGCGCCGTTCGGCGGGTGATCTCGATCATGGGGCGACCCCGTTTGGACGGCGATACCGAACTGGCCCAAGGTTGGCCGTGATATTGTCACGTCCAAGGCGCCTTTGTGGCAGGTTTGGCGCGCTCGCTTGGCGATCGGACGATGACGCAACAGAGTTAACACCGCGTTGACGCCCGCTCTATTGCGGCGTGAGGTCCAGTTCTTTGGCGATGCCGGCCCAGTCGTCCTCCTGCTGGTGGAGGAAGGTGGACGCCGTCTCGACCGTCTTGGGCGTCGAGAGCAGGACGCCGAGCCCCGCCAGCCTCTGACGAATGTCCTGCCGCCCGAGGAACTTCGCCACTTCGCCGTTCAGCCGTTCCTTGACGGCGGCCGGCGTTCCCGCGGGCGCCATCAGAGCGAACCAGCCGTCCACGACGAGGCCGGGGATCGTTTCGGCCATGGTCGGCAGGTCGATGCCGGGGAAGCGATCCTTGGAACTGACGGCGAGCGCGCGCAATTGCCCGCTGGTCGTAAAAGGCTTGAGCGGGACGGGCGCCGCAATCAGCGCCTGGATGCGTCCGGAGATGGCGTCCTGCATCATCTGCGGCGTCGCGCGGTAGGCGACCTCCTCCATGCCGACGCCGCCGCGCTTGTTCAGGAGGCGGCCGGTGATGAGACCAAAGCCGCTGGTCGCGTCGATGCCGAGCGACAGCGCGCCAGGCTTCGATTTGCCGAGCGCGATCAGGTCCGCCAGCGAACGGACCGGCAGATCCTTGTTGACCGCGATCAGGAACGGCGAACTGTCGGAGACCATCGCGACCGCGTCGAAATCGCGCCGAGGGTCATAGTTGATGTTCTTCAACAGATACATGTTGGACGTCAGCGCGGACGAATTGGAGAAGAACAGCGTATAGCCGTCGGGCGCCGCGCGGGCGACCATCTGGGCGCCGAGCACGCCCGATCCGCCGGTGACGTTCTCGACGACGACGCCCACGCCCAGCCCCGTGGCGGCGGAATCCGCGAACAGCCGCGCGGTCAGATCGGTGGCGAGACCGGGCCCAACGGGAACGATGATCTTGATGGGAGCGCGCGGCCAGTCCTGCGCGGACGCCGTCGCACAGCCCCAAGCCAGCGCCAGCGTCATGGCCGCAAAAAGAACCCTCATGCGTATTCCACCCTGCGATAGAAGCCCCTTATGCGCGGGGCGCGTGAGGGGGATCATTGAAGATTCGACGGCCGGGAGCAAGGACCGATTACGAATCCGGGGTCGCCCGAAAGCGCGCCGCGGCCGCCGCGTCGCCCCAGGCGAAGAAGCCCTCGTTGGCGAAGCCGCGCTCGGCGGCGCCGTAACGCTTTTCTTCGCCAAACTCGTCGAGGCAGACGCCGCCCGCCGCCCGCAGAACGGCGTCGCCGGCCGCGATGTCCCACTCCATCGTGCGACCGAAGCGGGGGTAAACATCGGCCTGCCCTTCCGCGACGATGCAGAATTTCATCGACGACCCCAGCGGGCGCGATTCGATCCCGGGCCAAGCCGCCAAGAGCGCGTCGACGCGCGCATCGCGATGGGAGCGGCTGACGAGCGCGATGGGCGCGGACGACGAAAAAGCGCGTGTTCGGATGGGCTGCGCCGCGGCGAAGTCCGGCGCGGGATCGCAAGCCCGCGCGTCGACGGCGAACGCCGTGGCTCCGGCGAACCAGAGCCGCCCGACGGCGGGCGCATAGACGGCGCCGGCGATGGGCGCGCCGCCGCAGACCAGCGCGATGTTCACGGTGAAGTCATCCCCGCCCGCGACGAACTCCCGCGTGCCGTCCAGCGCGTCGACGAAGATGAACATATCCCCGACCCGGGGCATCGCGCCCCGCGCGACGCCCTCCTCCGCGACGACGGGTACGCCCGGCGCATCTCTCGCCAGCGCGCGCAGGATGATCGCCTCCGCGCGCTCGTCGGCGTCGGTGACGGGACTTTGGTCCCGCTTCAGGCGGGGAACGCAGCCTTCCGCCCGCGCCGCAAGGATCGCCGCGCCGGCCTCGATCGCGATCGTCGCGAAGCGGCGGCCGAGCGCGAGACGGTCGAGAGGGGTCACGGCGGCGGTCATAGACCACAACGTAGCACCGCAGCCGCCGCGACGCCCGCGCAAACCGAATACACATGGGGAACGCGCCGCTATTGGTGTTGACGCCTTGCGCGCCGCTCACCCAGATCCAGGTCGCTTCGATCTCTTGCGATATCGGGGAGTCTTCGATGTCTCCCGTAAAAGAGTTGATCGATCGTATCGTGATCGCATTGTAGATGGCGTCGTAGACCGCGCCCCAGTTTGATTGCGGCCCCGATTGCCGAGCCTGCTGCACGGCGTCGTAAATCGCCTGGAGAGCCGCCGGGTCGTTGATCGGGATCGGAACGCTCATTCGATAAGACCTTTCGGACCGTTCAGGATCAGGGAGTTCAAGAGCTCGCGGTGGAGCTTATCGATGACGATCCAATTGGACTGCGGAACAGCCTTCGCCCGCCATGAGATGTCGCTTATGACATGCGCGTCGATCGAGGCTATTGTGCTTTGGCAGCCTAAGCTCAAGGATTCGCCGCAAAAAACCTTGAGCGGTTTGGAGGCGGGGAGCAGCCGCTTGTCTGCCGGCAGGTAATAATAGCCCCTCCTGATTTCTTTCGGCGGCTCGGAGGGTTTGCCGAGTATGTCGGAATATTTATAGCCGAGCGCATCGGCGCTTCCGGGCCATTGATCCCAGTCGAAAGGCCGTGGTGGGACCGCTTGACCATAATGCGCTGCGTCTTTCGGAAAGACGACGTAAAGTAGAACCTGCGCATCGTTGCGGTTCAACCCAGGGATTAAAAGATCGCCGACCTGTCGTGCAAAATCGCCAAAGACGGACGAACCGTCAGGCCACACGACAAATAAAAGCGTGAAATAATTAAGCTTTTCCGTCGAGCTTGCCGTCTGGTCAAACAGGCACTTTGAAACTTGTGGATCGTTATAGATGCCAGCCAATCGAACGCCGTATATAAGGTCTCCCCTTAGATTACAATTCTTGATAGGGATGTGTGAACTAATTAGAATGGGGTTTGTAGACTTAGCGATCGGCACGCCGCTGATTGTATCAACCGGCACGCCGATGGTGGTGTCGAACAGCTTGATCGCCATCCGGCCGTCGGGCTGCACGCCGAGAAATTGAGCGGCGCAAGGGGCCGTCACCGCCGCCGACACCAGAATCAAGGCGTACAGGCCAAGACCGATCTTGATCAGAGCCCTCATGCGACCACCGCCGCATTGAGCCCGTCGTCGGCCGATGACCGTCGTCGGCTCCTGCTTGGCTGCACGAAACGCTTCGGTCCTGTCGGCGCGCATGTTTGCCTCCGGGGAGCGGTCGCCGCAACCCTGACGGAGGGCGGCCGCGAGTTCGGACATCTAGCCGATCCTAGGACTCTTGTCAAGGATTTTATTCTTTAAATCGGTTGGCCCGCCGGTTGCAACGCGTTTCGGCCGCTGTCCGGATCGGCGTCAATCAACCGGCAAATTCCAGTTGCCGAGGCCGAGCGAACCAAGTTCGTCCGAACCGCGTCGAGAGCGGCGGTCTTGTCGGTCGCGTCGCGCAACGCCCGCAACCCCAATCGCCCGATATGACGTCCGGTCAACCAACGCTTAACCTCGATCATGGCAGATCGATCCGTATGACGCTTCCACGTGGACGAGCCTTGCTTTGACCCTCGCCGGCGCTAAGAAGTCGAAGAGCTCGCGCGCTTTTGTGATTCGCCGGCGGGTTCTCCCAGTCGTGATTGCGTGCGCGCGCGTCCATGCGGCAATGAGACCGCATGCGCGCCTCAATGGTTTCAACCAGGAGCTTCGTCGAGGCTCCCAAATCGGATGACGCCCATGCCGGTCTTTGCGCTGGATGCCCTCGATCTCGCCGCGCTCCTCTGCTCGCGCGTCTGTCACGACGTGATCAGCCCGGTCGGCGCGATCGTCAACGGGCTCGAAGTGCTGGAAGAGGAAAAAGACGCCGACATGCGCGCCTTCGCCGTCGACCTGATCAAGAAGAGCGCGAAGACGGCCTCGGCGCGCCTGCAATTCTGCCGTCTCGCCTTCGGCGCCGCGGGGTCCGCCGGCGCCTCGATCGACACGGGCGACGCCGAGCAGGTGGCCCGCAATCTGCTGGCCGACGACCGCACCAAGCTCGAATGGCGCGCGGCGCGCGTGCTGCTGCCGAAGAACAAGGTGAAGCTCGCGCTTAATCTCTGCCTGATCGCCGCGGCCGCCATTCCGCGCGGCGGCGTCATCGCGCTGACCATCGACGGGCAGGACGAGACCACATCGATCGGCTTGACGGCGAAAGGCTCGAACGTGCGCCTCGCCCATGGCGTCCCGGCCCTGCTCGCCGGCAAGCCGGAAAATGAAAACGTCGATGCGCATGGCATTCAGGCCTACTACACCGGACTCGTCGCAAAGGCCTGCGGGATGACCATCGCGGTCGAGGTTGCGGCGGACGGCATGTCGATCATCGCGGCGCCGGCCGCCATCGCGGAAGCCGCCGCCTGATCCCGCAAGCCTCCCTTAACGCATTGCGTCCATTCTCCGAGGGGCCCTGAAGCCGCGCGAGCGGCGGGCCGCTCGGGCCGATGGACGACATTCTCAAGGATTTCCTCGCGGAGACCGCCGACCAACTCGATTCAGTTGGCGCGCAACTCGTGCAGTTCGAGCAGGATCCCGGCGACGCGCGCATCATCGCCTCTATTTTCCGCCTCGTGCATACGATCAAGGGGACGTGCGGTTTTCTCGGCCTGCCGCGGCTCGCCAGCGTCGCGCATTCCGCCGAAACGCTGCTCGGGCGGCTGCGCGAAGGCGCCGAGGCGACCCATGAGCGCGTGTCGCTGATCCTCTCCGCCATCGATCGCATCCGCGTCATCCTCGCCGGCCTCGAACAGAGCGCGCTGGAGCCGGAAGGCTCGGACGGCGACCTCATCGGCGCGATCGACATGGAGCTTGGCGACGCCATCGAAACCGATCACGTCGACGCCAACGGCGAAAGCGATCCGACATCGATCGCCACGCCGGAGCCGACCGAGCCCGCGGACCATCGCCCAGCCGAGGATAGCGCCGGCGCTTCTCCGATGAAACCGACGGCGGCGGCCGGCGCCGGCCCCGCCACGATCCGCGTCGCCGTCGCGGCGCTCGAGCGCATCATGGCCCTGGTGTCGGAACTTGTGCTCACGCGCAACCAGCTTCTCGAAATCACCCGGCACAGCAACGACGAGGCCTTGAAGAACCCGCTGCAGCATCTCTCGTCTCTGACGACGGATTTGCAGGACAGCGTGATGCGCGCACGCATGCAGCCGATCGGCCGGCTGTTCTCGAACCTGCCGCGACTCGTGCGCGAACTCGCCGCCGAGCTCGACAAGCGCATCTCGCTGATTACGGAGGGCTCCGACACGGAACTCGACCGGCAACTCATCGAACTCCTCCGCGACCCGCTCACGCATATGGTGCGCAATTGCGCCGATCACGGCGTCGAGACGCCGGAGGAGCGCCGCGCCGCCGGGAAACGCGAAGTCGGCGTGATCCGCGTCCGCGCTTCGCATGAGACCGGACACATCAACATTGAAATCTCAGACGACGGGCGCGGCCTGGACGTCGCGCGCATTCGCGCCAAGGCGTTGACGCTCGGCCTCGCCACCCAAGACGAACTCGCGCGAATGACCAACGACCTGGTCTGCCGCTTCATCTTCGCGCCGGGCTTCTCGACCGCGTCGCGCGTCACCAGCATTTCGGGCCGGGGCGTCGGGATGGACGTCGTGCGCGAGAACATCGAGTCGATCGGCGGCGCCATCTCGCTCTCCACGACTTTCGGCGTGGGGACGACCTTCTCGCTGAAGATCCCTCTGACGCTCGCGATTGCGCCGGCGCTCATCATCGAATCGCGCGGACATCGCTTCGCCCTGCCGCAACACGCCGTCGTCGAAGCCGTCGGCCTGTCGGAGGATGGCGCACGCGTCGATAGCGTGCAGGGCGCGCTGGTGCTGCGGCTGCGCGACCAAGTTCTGCCGGTCGCCGACCTTGGGCGACTCCTAAGGCTCGACGAACCACCGGCCGACACGGAGGTCGAGCCGCTCGTCGTCGTGATGCGCGTCGGCTCGCTGAATTTCGGCGTGTTGGTCGATCGCGTGTGCGACGTGCAGGAGATCGTCGTCAAACCGCTGGGTCCCTCGCTCGCCGGCCTTACGACCTTCTCCGGCAACACGATCCTCGGCGACGGGTCGGTCGTGCTCATTCTCGACCCGCCAGGCCTATCGAAAATGTTCGGCCTCGAAAACGCGAACGAATTCAGCGTCGCGCCATCGCTGTCGCCCTTCACGGCGCCGCGCGAACCGATGCGGCTCATCATCTTCCGCGCCGGCCCCGGCGTGTTGAAGGCCGCGCCGCTGTCGATCATCTCGCGCATCGAAAGCGTCCGCGCCGAGGCGATCGTCTCCGCGGACGGCGGCCTTGTCATGATGCATCAAGGACGCCTGATGCCGCTGATCAGCCCGATGGATCGGACCGACGCGTCGATGGCGCCCGACGTTCAGCCGGTGCTCGTCATCGGCGTCGGCGGCGAGCCGATGGGCCTTCTCGTCTCCGAGATCGTCGACATCGTCGAAGAGCATCTCGAGATCGAGATTGCGGGCGAGGGCGAAAGCGTCATCGGCTCCACGACGATCCGCGGCGAGCCGACGGAAATTCTCGACATCGCGTATTTCATGCGCCGCGCGCGGCCGGGCGCCTTTTCGCGCGGCCACACGCGTCGATTTGCGGTGCTGATCGTCGACGACAAGCTGTTCTTCCGCGACATGCTCACGCCGATCCTCTCGGCGGCCGGCTATGAGGTCTCGACCGCGAGTTCGGCGCAAGAGGCGCTAGATATGATCGAGAAGGGCGCGCTGTTCGATATGGTCGTGACCGATACCGACATGCCCGACATGGACGGCTATTCCTTCGCCCGCGTGCTGCTTGCCGAACCCGGGCGCGCCGATATCCCGGTGATCGCCATGGCGGCCCATGCCGCGCCGGCGGTGCTCGCCGCGGCGAGGACGGCGGGCATGCGCACCGCAGTCGGAAAGTTCGATCGCGCCGGACTTCTCGCGGCGATCAGCGAGGCGCTTGACGGCGGCGCCTTCAACCATCACGCGCTGGAATCGCGCGTCATCGCGACGGTCGCCGCATGACATCGCTGCCGGAGCTTACACGCACCTCGACGCATCAGCGCGCCGGCGCCCCGCCGCCGCGCGAGCGCGACATCTTCACCGTGGTCGCCGGCGGCGAGCGGCTCGGCCTTCCCGTCGAATGCGTCCATACGATCTTTCGCCTGGCGCGGATCACGCCGGTGCCCTGCGGGCCGGCCGAGGTGATCGGCCTCGCCAACCTGCGCGGCAAGATCGTGACCGTCGCGAGCCTGCGCCGGCGCCTCGGTCTGCCCGACCATGCGGCGCACGCCGCCGCGCTGGCGATCGGGATCGAGCATCTCGGCGAAAGCATCGCGCTCGTGGTCGACGAGGTCGGCGACGTCATCAAAGTGTCGGACGCCGCGCGCATCGCCGCGCCGCCGCACCTCGCCGTCGGCCGCACCGCGATGACGGCGAGCGTCTACCGAACGCCGGACGGCATCCTCCCGGTGCTCGATCCCGCTACCCTGTTCGATTTCACCCGCTCCGAGGGCTCGAGATCGTCGGCGCCGGGCGCCGTCAAGACGCATGGAGACGCACGATGAAAAAGGTTTTGATCGTCGACGACTCGCCGGTGATGCGCAAAGTCGCGCGTCGCATCCTCGACGGCTTGCGCTTCCAGACGGCGGAGGCCGAAGACGGCGAGAAGGCGCTCGACGCCTGCGCCATCGCCATGCCCGACGCAATCCTGCTCGATTGGAACATGCCGGTGATGGACGGTTACGATTTCCTGCGCGCATTGCGCAAGATGCCGGGCGGCGGAACGCCCAAAGTCGTTTTCTGCACGACGGAAAACGATGTCGCGCATATTGCGCGCGCCATGCATGCGGGCGCCGACGAATACATCATGAAGCCCTTCGATCGGCAACTCGTCCAGTCGAAGTTCGAAGAAATCGGGCTTTTCGCTTGACCGCGCAGCGCAGCGATTCTGTCCATCGACGCCGTCCCGTGGAGCCGACGCGCCACTCCGCCGCTCCGGCCGCCGCCGCGCCGTCGCGCTTCGTCCTGCGCCCGTTTTCGTGTTGCGCGCCGCGCGCCGTGTTCATCGGCGCCTCGACGGGAGGGCCGCAGGCCTTGGCCCACGTGCTGGAAGCGCTCGCGCCGCATCTCAGCCGTACGCCGGTCTTCGTCGTGCTGCATGTGCCGGCGGATTTCACCGCCCTCGTGAGCGCGAACATCTCGCGCGTGACGAAGATGGAGGCGCGGCCAGGTCAGCACGGCGAGCAGGCGCGACCGGGCAAGATCTATTTCGCGCCGGGCGACGTGCATATGCGCGTGCTGCGCATGGGCGAGACGCCGGTGATCGTCCATAGCGACTCGCCGCCGGAGAACTTCTGCAAACCGGCCGTCGACGTGCTTTTCCGCTCCGCCGCTCAGTCGTTCGGCCCGGGAGCGCTCGGCGTCGTCCTGACGGGAATGGGCTGCGACGGGCTCGCGGGCGCGGGCGCCATCGCCGAGGCGGGCGGCGCCGTGATCGTGCAGGACGAAGCAACGAGCGTCGTCTGGGGGATGCCGGGCGTGATCGCCAACACGGGGCTCGCCTCCGCCGTGCTGCCGCTCGATCGCATCGCGTCGTCCGTCGCGACGCTCCTGCGCAGCGGCGCACGCGCGGAGCGACTAGCATGATCGAAGCCCACGATCGTCTCGCGGCGCTCGTCCGGCGGACCGCGGGCCTGACATTCGAAGCCGACAAGCAATTCGTCGTCGAATCGCGTCTGCTGCCGCTCGCGCGCGCTCGGGGCTTCGAGACAGCGAGTCATCTCGTCGATGCGCTCATCGCCCGGCGCGAGCCCGACCTCCTCCACGATGTCCTCGACGCCTTGGCGACCAACGAGACCTTCTTCTTTCGCGACCGCGCGCCGTTCGACCTCTTCGCGAAAGTCATCATGCCTTATCTGCTTGAGGCGCGACGCAGCGCTCGATCGATCCAAATCTGGTGCACCGCCTGTTCGACGGGCCAGGAACCTTACTCGTTGGCGATGAAGCTGGACGAAATGGCGGGACGGCTGGCGGGCTGGCGCGTCGACCTTGAAGCGAGCGACCTATCCCGTTCGGCGATCCGCGTGGCGCGCGAGGGGCGCTACAACCAGTTCGAAGCGCAACGCGGTATGCCGGCGCATCTGCTCGTGCGCTACTTCCAGCGCGACGGAACTTCTTGGCGAATCGCCGAACACATTCGATCGCGGGTGCGGCTGTCGACGTTCAACCTTCTGCGCTCGTTCGAGGCGCGCGGCCCGCAGGACGTGATCTTCTGCCGCAACGTCCTGATTTATTTCGATCCGGCGACGAAGCGCGACATTCTGGCGCGGCTCGCAAAATGTCTGCGCAGCGACGGCTTTCTCGTGCTGGGCTCGACCGAGATTGCGCCCGCTCTCGACGGCGCGTGGGCCTGCGCCAAGGACCATTCGACGCTCTACGTGCGCGCCGACGGCCCGCACGCCGCCGCCGATCCCGGTCGCGCCCGCGCGGGCTGAGGCGAACGACTCCGGTCTCGCGGGGCGCGTCTCAGGCCGTGATGCGTTCGTCGTTTTCCGAGGGTTCGCGGAGCACATAGCCGCGGCCCCATACCGTCTCGATATAGTTGCGGCCCTGACTCGCGTTTGCAAGCTTCTTGCGCAGCTTGCAGATGAAGACGTCGATGATCTTGAGTTCCGGCTCGTCCATGCCGCCGTAGAGATGGTTGAGGAACATCTCTTTGGTGAGCGTCGTGCCTTTGCGCAGGGAAAGCAATTCGAGCATCTGGTATTCTTTGCCGGTCAGATGCACGCGGACGCCGCCGACTTCCACCGTCTTCTGGTCGAGGTTTACAATGAGGTCGCCGGTGGTGATGACCGATTGCGCATGCCCTTTCGAGCGGCGCACGATGGCGTGGATGCGCGCGACGAGTTCGTCTTTGTGAAAGGGCTTGGTGAGATAGTCGTCGGCCCCGAAGCCGAGGCCCTTAACTTTGTCCTCGATGCCGGCGAGGCCAGAGAGGATGAGGATGGGCGTTTTCACCTTGGCGACGCGCAACGTGCGCAGCACTTCGTAACCGGACATGTCCGGCAAATTCAGGTCCAACAGGATGATGTCGTAATCGTAGAGTTTGCCGAGGTCGATGCCCTCTTCGCCGAGGTCGGTCATGTAGACGTTGAAATTCTCGGACTTCAGCATCAGCTCGATGCTCTGCGCCGTTGCGCTGTCGTCCTCGATCAAAAGTACGCGCATGTGAGTCCCCACCTTGCCGCGTTGCGTATGAGGGTCGCGACGACACAAAGACGCCGTACGGCGCGCGACTCGATCAGACCCAGGGCGGCTGCCCCTGAATTTCCGGCCAAGTAACCTTAACGCCCAATCGTTAACAAAGTCTGATTCCCTCGGGCAAGAGCGCGCCCGTTGGCGGGACACATTTTGTCGAAAACGACGATAGGGCAATTGTTTCCAAGCAGCCGCTTTCCTCAACGAAAGCTTTAAGAAATCACTTCAAACGATTCCATCGACTCATCGCGCCGGGAGATCGGCGCGAAGCCGTCGCCGGCCGTCCATTTCATTCGCCTGATCCGAGGCCTGGGGATAAGAGGCGTTAACGGGCCCAACGGCGCGGGGCCGCCGGGCGAGAATCACGGCGGCGGCGCGGCTGGAGGCTACGAAACGGACGAAAGATCGGCCGACCAAAGGACAAGGTAAGGAAAGAGCAACCACCCTCGGTCATGGTGAATCCGTCTCGCGGACTATCCACCGCGCCGCCCTCGAGGCGACGCCTGTTCTCAACTGCGTGACGGAGTGAGAGTGATGAAGTCGCGTGATACCCTGATCCGCCTCAAGCGGTTCCAGGCGGAAGAAAGGCGGCGTCGCGTTGCGCAGATCGACGCGATGATCGCCGAATTTCTCCGCATGGCCAACGAACTCGACCGCGAGATCGCCACCGAGGAGCAGCGCTCCGGCAATCCCAATCCGTCGCACTTCGCCTATTCGACCTATGCGCGTGCGGCGCGCGCGCGGCGCGACAACCTGCAGCATTCGGCGGACGAGTTGCGCGGCCAGCTCGAAGAGGCCAAAAGCCTGCTCGCCGAAGCCCTCGATGAGCTCGCCAAGGCGCAGACGCTCGATGGCCGCGAAAAGGGCGAACGCGTCATCGATACGGTCCGCGACCGCCTCGACCCGAACATCATCGGGCTGCGACCCGCGGGCGCCTGATACCGGCGCGCGACGCTCGGAGGGCCTTGCGCGGCGTTCGGCCATCGTGCAGGGATGATCGCCTCTGAGTTTCGAGGGTTGGCTCCCGGCGCGTCCGAATGAAGCGGTATTTGGATTTTTTTTGGCCGCTTCTCGGGCTGGTCGCTGTCGTCTGGTCGGTTCATCTTCTATTCGAAAAACTGCGCGCCGAAGCCGCCGCCGACCTCGCAACGCGAGAGCTTCTCGGCTCCGGCGGCTTTTGGAGCGATCTCAAGCTCATTGCCGAGGTGATCGGCGGCAAGCTCGCCGCCATCCCGCCGCAAGCCTACGGCCTGGCGCTGCTCTCGACGTTTGCGGCCTATGCGGCGCTCGCCTGGTACGACCGCATCGCGCTGATCCACTTGCGCAAACAGGCCGGAATCTCGTTCATCTATGTCGCCGCGACTTCGTTCGTCACCTACGCGATGTCGCACAACATTGGCGCATCGGTGTTCTCGGGCGGCATGGTGCGGCTGCGCGCCTACACGGCGAAAGGCCTCACCGCCGCTGACGTCGCGATGCTCGTGGCGCTCACATCCTTCACATTCGCGTTCGGCACGATCCTGCTGATGGGCGTCGTGCTGATCGGCGAACCGCAGATCCTTGCCCCGCTCAGCGCGCTGTCACGGCATTTCGCCATCGGCGTCACGGCGGCGCGCGTGCTCGGCGCGGGGATGATCGTCTTTTGCACGCTCTACACGCTGGGCGCGCTCCTCAAGTTGCATCCGCTGAAGATCGGCGATTTCCAAATCGTCTATCCCGGCATGCCGATCGTCGTGCGGCAATACCTTGCTGCGCCGCTGGAACTGATGGGGGCGGCCGGCATCATCTATTTCGCGATTCCTTGGGACGTGAACCCAGGATTTCCGCTCGTGCTCGGCGCGTTCCTTCTGTCGTTCTCGGCGGGGCTGCTCTCCCAGGTTCCCGGCGGCGTCGGCGTCATGGAGGCGGTGTTCCTCGCGGTGATGCCGCAGGTGCCGGCGACCGCCGTGTTCGCGGCGCTCCTGGTGTGGCGGCTGTTCTACCTCCTGACGCCGCTCGCTCTGTCGATCCCCGTCATCCTCCTCTTCGAGCGGTCGCAGCTCGGCAAGGCGACGCGCGGCCTGAGGCCGCCGGCCGGCTCGCATTGACCGGCCGCGAAGCAGCAAAAGGCGATTGCATGTTTCGACTTTGGGTCGCCGATTTGGACTCGCCATCCTACTTCGTCGCGGTTGCCGCCATCGATCTTGGATTCTTCGAGCAGGAAGGTCTCGACGTCGAGCTCGTTCACAAGGCGAACGACGGCCCAGAGCGCCTGCGCGCCGGCGCGATCGATTTCGTCGCCGGCCCCGCTTATGCGGCCCTCCAGGCGTTTCCGGCCTGGAAAGGCGCAAAGCTGCTCTGCGCCCTATCGCAATATTCCTACTGGTTCCTGGCGCTGCGCGCCGATCTCGACGTCACGCGCGGCGACATCGAAGCGCTCAAGGGCCTGCGCCTCTCCGCCTCCACGCCCTGGCCCGACATGGGCCTGCGCCATATGCTGCAGGAGGCCGGACTCGATCTCGCGCGCGACCGCGTGGAGATCGTGGCGCCGCCGCCCAGCAAGACCGGCTTCAAGGCGCGCAGCGGCGTCGACGCCATCGAGCAGAACATCGCCGACGGCTATTGGGGCAACGGCATGCGCGTCGCCGTCGGCGAAAGCCTTGGCGCCGCCAAGCTCCACCTCGATCTACGCCGCGGCGACGGACCGCCCGGCGCGAGACATTATAATTTCGCGGCGCTGACGACCACGCAACGGCTGGTCGACAAGCGTCCCGATGTTGCGAAAGCGGCCATCCGCGCCGTCGTCAGGACGCAGAAAGCGTTGCGGGGCGACCCTTCGCTTGCGACCGCGGTCGGCCTGCGATTGTTTCCGCCCGACGAAGCCGCGCTGATCGCGCCGCTTATCGAGCGCGACGCGCCCTACTACGACGCCGCAATTTCGCGCGAGGCGGTCGACGGGCTGATGGGTTTTGCGACGGCCTTCGGGCTGATCGACGCGCCCACGTCCTATGAGAGAGTCGTTGCGGCGCAGTTCGGCGGCCTGTGGACGGGTTGAGCGCAGCGCGCCGTTCGCCGATCGTTGCATTGCGCCGGGAATCGCGCATCATCGGGAGCATCGGCAGGCTGGAGACGTTCGCCATGACACATCCATCCGACAACGCGCCTGAAAAGTCGCACGCCTGCGCCTACCTCGATCGGAACAAAAAGGCCGTCGCGGTTCTCAACGACAGCATTTTCTACTTTGGCGAACTCGGCATGCAGGAGTTCGAGACCGCCAAACTGATGACCGCTCTGCTCAAAGAGGGCGGCTTCCGCGTCGAGCGCGGAATTGCGGGCTTTCCGACCGGCTTTTGCGCGACCTATGGATCGGGCGCTCCGGTCGTCGCCATCCACACCGAATACGACGCCAATCCCGACAATTCGCAGAAGCCCGGCGTCGTCGAGAACGTTGCGATCGTCGAAGGCGCGCCGGGCCATTGCGAGGGCCATAACGCCAACGGCGCGGTGCTCATCGCCGCCGCTCTGGCGGCGAAAGACGCCATGGCGGCGTTCGGCCTGAAGGGAACGCTGAAGGTGTTCGGCGCGCCGGCGGAAGAGCAGTTGGTCAGCCGTCCCTACTTCGTGCGCGATGGCTGGTTCGACGACGTCGACGTGGCGCTGACGCCGCATGTCGGGCACGAGTTCGGCGCCGGGTACGGGCTCATCCAAAGTGCGCTCATCTCGGCGATCTTCACGTTCCATGGCGAGACCGCGCATGCGGGCGTCGCGCCCTGGAAGGGACGCGACGCGCTCGACGCCGTGGTGCTGATGGACGTCGGGATGGCGGAATATCGCGAGCACATGATGCCGAGCATGCAGTGCCAGCGGGTCATCACCCATGGCGGCAACCAGCCGAACGTCATCCCGAAGATGGCTTCCGTCTGGTGGTACTTTCGCGGCGCGACGGCGGAAGCGGCGATGCAGGTCTACGAGCGCGCCAAGAAGGTCGCGGAGGGCGCCGCGCTGATGACGAACACGACGTTCGCCGTCGATACGCAAAGCGCCGTCTGGCCGGTGCGCGGCAACCAGACCTTGGCGGAGATGGCGCAACGCGAGTGGGAGCGCGTCGGCGCGCCGGACTGGACGCAGGAGGAGGACGCGTTGGCGCGCGACCTGCAAACCAAAGCCGGCGTGAAGGTCGAGGGCCTCAGCCGCTCGGTCATGGCGATCAAGGGGCCGGCCGTGCAGAAAAGCGCGGCGAACGACGCCGGCGACGTGTCATGGAAGACGCCGATGGTGAAGCTCTATTTTCCCTCCAACATCCCCAACATCAGCTTCCATCATTGGGCGGCGGGCGTCGCGCTCGCCACCTCGATCGCGCACAAGGGCGCCGTATCCGGCGCGAAGGTGCTTGCATCCTCGGTCATCGAATGCTTCCGCAATCCGTCGGTCGTGCAGACCGCCAAGGCGACCTTCGCCAAGGAACTCGAAGGGCAGACCTATTTCAGCATGCTGCCGCCCGACCAGAAACCGCCGCTCGATCTCAACCGAACGATGATGGAAAAGTATCGTCCAGCGATGCGCGAGCATTACTTAACGGAACGGCCGGTCTTCGAATGATGGCGCGCCGACGCCGGGCGGGCGATTTGGGTAAGAAACGGGCTTGACCTGCATGTCGCGGCTTCGTCACATGCGCTCGGGCGCGCAAGCGGGACGCCGCCGGTGGAGGTCGACATGCCGCATCGCCGCGCCGGCTATCAACTTATTTTCGCCGCGAGCGCGCTTTTCCTCTCACTGTCCTGCGCCGTCGCGCAGGATAGGACGATGACGATCACGGCGACCGAGCCGATGACGACCGATAATCCCTATGGCGACTCTTCCGCGCCCGTCTATTCGCTGTGGTGCCACACTTATGGGTGTCTCGGACGCATCGATGTGGCCGACAAGAAGGCGGTCGGCATCCTTGCCGAGAAGTGGGAGGCGATCGATCCGACGACGTGGCGCTTCACCTTGCGCCAGGACTTGAAGCGACAGGATGGCGGCCCCGGCCCTACGTCGGCCGACGTGATCCACTCGCTCGATCGCATCCGCCACGATCCGCAGAGCGCGCAGAGCTCCTTCGTCGCGATGATCGACGCGATCGTGGCGGTCGACGATCACACCTTCGACATCAAGACGAAAGCGCCCGCGGTCAATCTTATCGAGGCGTTGTTCGACCGCTTCATCGTGACGCCGGCGGATCTCTACGAGAAGTACGGTCGCGGCGCGGACAAGAAGGCGCCGATCGGCTGGGGGCCGTATAAACTCGAGGAATATTCCGCCGACCGTCGCGTCGTCATCCGAAAGAACCCAGCCTGGATCGAACCTGACCACGCAGACACGTCGAAGTCGCCCGACGTCGTTATCTTTCAGCAGATGCGCGAGCCCGAGCAGCGCGTCACCGCCTTGCTCAACGGCGAGGTGCAGATCGCGCGCTCCATCCCGCCGCAATTGCTGCCGCGGCTCGAAGGACAAAGCGGCGTCAAAGTGCTGAAGACGGGCGGCGTCGAGGTCATGTTTCTCGCCTTCAACAACAAGATGGCGCCCTGGACCGATGTCCGCGTGCGGCGCGCGGCGGCGCTCGCCGTCAATCGTCCGCTCATCGTCGACCGGCTGCTCGACGGCAACGCCAAGGTCCAGGACGGTCTTGTCGGGCCCAATCAGCTCTGCTTCACCGGGCCGCCGGACCGCACGAACGCCTACGATCCCAAGAAGGCGAAGGCGCTGCTCGCGGAGGCGGGCTACGCAAACGGCGGCCCCGACATCGAATTCAACACCGCTGTCAGTCGCTACGTTTCCGACCGGCAGGTCGCCGAAGCGGTCGCCCAGATGCTGCGGCAAGTCGGCTTCCGCGTGAAGCTCAATACGCCGGAGTACGCCAACTTCTGGGCCGACGTGCGCAAGGGCCAATCGCCGTTCTATTACATGGGACGCGGGTCCATATACGACCCGGCGGACGCGGCCGGCCAGTTTCTCGGAACAGGCCAGACGCCGCGCGTGCAATATTCCAACCCGCAATTCGACGCTTTGCTGACGGCGCAATATGCGCAAAGCGATCGCGACCAGCGTTGCCAGACCTGGCGACGGCTCAACCAGATCATGATCGACGACGTCCCCATGCACTTCATGTGGACTCACTCGGTCGTGACGGGGGTGCGCGCCAACATCGATATGAAAATCGACATGTCCGGCGAGTTCTGGCTGCCGCGGGCGAAGATGGACTGACGCCTCATAAGCGACGCAACAGCGACTGGAGCGAGACCAACATGTTCTTGCAGGATTACGGAGAGAAGTGGATCGACGTCGAGGGGATCCGCACACGCTATTTCGAAGCGGGCGCAGGGCGGCCGCTGGTTCTCGTGCATGGCGGAACCGCGGGCGATGCTTCGGGCGGCGCCAACGCCGAGGACTTCGACCTCAACTTCGGCGACCTCGCCCGGCATTTCCGCGTCATCTCCGTCGATCGCCTGGGGCAAGGCTACACCGACAACCCCAAGCGCGACGAAGATTGGGCGATGACGGCATCGGTCCGTCATCTCGCCGGGTTCCTGAAGGCGCTGGGGGACGGTCCCTACACGCTTGTCGGCCATTCGCGCGGCGGCTATTGCGTGGCCCGCGTCACGCTCGACCATCCACGCCTCATCGAGAGCTGCGTCATCATCGACAGCAATACCGCCGCGCCTGGCGCCGGCCGCAACGAGATCGTCTTCGCCTGCAACCCGCACAAGCCCGGCACCATCGAGGCCTCGCGCTACGTCTACGAGGGCTATTCGTACAAGACCGATCATGTGACCGACGCGTGGGTCGCGATGAAGCAGAAGATCACCGAGGCTCCCAAGAACCGCGAAGCGGTCGCCAAGATGAAGGACGAGGGCCTGCTCGCCACGGTGTTCGCGCCCGAACTCGTCGCCGACCGCGAGGCGTTCTTCACCCGCATCGAGACCGGCGGCTTCGTGCGGCCCGTGCTGCTGTTCTGGGGCTACAACGACCCGACCGCGCCGATCGACATGGGGCTGCGCTTGTTCGATCTCATCGCGCGCCATCATCCGCGCACGACGATGCACATCGTGAACGAGGCCGGCCATCACAGCTTCCGGGAGCGCGCGGCGGAGTTCAACCGCGTGATCGTCGAATTCGTGGAGGGCGTGGCGCATGGCGACTGAGACGATGCAGGGAGCCCGCTACGCGCCGGCTTCGGCCGACATGGGCGCGGAACGATGGATCGACGTGAACGGCGTCCGCACCCGCTACTTCGATCAAGGACAAGGCGAGGCGATCGTCTTCATCCACGGCGGGCAGATGGGCGCGGGCGACGGCGCGAGTTCGGCGAAGACCTGGGCGCTCAACGCGCCGACGCTGGCGCAATGGCGCAATTGCATCGCCTTCGACAAACTCGGGCAGGGTTTCACGGACAACCCGCAAAGCGACGCGGATTACACGATGCAAGCCATCGTGCAGCATGCGGTCGGTTTTCTCGATGCGCTTGACAAGGGACCCTATCATCTTGTTGGCCACTCGCGCGGCGGCTACATCATTGCGCGGATCGCGATGGAGCGGCCCGACCTCGTCAAGACGGCGATCTGCGTCTCGTCGGGCACGCTGTCGCCCGGACCGACCCGCACGGAACTGGTGCATAAAGACCCGCCGCAGCCGCAGCTCACGCGCGAGTCGATCCGCTGGTATTACGAGCGCTATTCCTACAACCCCAAGATCGTCACTGACGATTGGCTCGACGGCTCTCTGGCCATCGTCGCGACGGAGCGCAATAAGGTCGCCGTGCGCAAAATGCGCGACGGGCTGCTGAAGAAGCAGTTCCTGCCGCGACTCGCCGCGCAAAAAACCGAGGTTCATCGCTGGCTGCTGCAGCATGGCATGCCGTGCCCGACGCTGGTCGCCTGGGGCTACAACGACCCGGCCGCCGACATCGAGCACGGGTTGCAGTTGATCGAGATGTTCATGCGCAAGCAACGCGACACCGAGGTGCGCCTTTTCAATTGCGCGGGCCATTTCGTCATGCGCGAACACCCCGCCGCGTTCAACCGCATGGTCGACGCTTACGTGCGGGCGCACGTCTGAACGCCGAGGAACATCATTGTGAGGAGAGACGCCGCGCGCACGACAAGATGGCCTAGGCGTCGATGCTGAGAGCCATCCTGTTTCGCCTGTGCGGCGTCGCGCCCGTTCTCATCCTGGTGATCTGCGGCATCTTCCTGCTGATCCATTTGGCGCCGGGGGACGCCGCGACGCTTCTCGCGCCCGACGAGGCCGGCCCCGAGGAGGTGGCGCGGCTTCGCGCCTTGTGGGGCCTCGACCAATCGCTGGCGGCGCAACTCTGGCGCTTTCTCATCAATGCGGCGCATCTCAACTTCGGCGATTCCTTGCGCTACCAGCAGCCGGTCATCAGCCTCATCGCCGAACGCCTCCCCGCCACGCTGGAACTCGCGATCGTCACGCTGATCCTCGCGATCGCGTTGGGCGTGCCGTTGGGCGCGCTGGCCGCGCTCCGCAAAGGCAAGGCTGCGGACGGCGTCGTGTCTTTCGTGGCGGTCGCCGGCGTCAGCGCGCCCTCGTTCTGGATCGGCATTCTTCTCGTGCTGTTATTTTCGGCGTGGCTGCACGTGTTGCCGTCTGGCTCGCGCATTCCTTACGGAACGCCGCTCGCGCCCGGCACGGGCTTCTTCCTGCTGGACAGCCTGTTGCAGGGCCGCATGGAAACGCTGCGGCTCGTTGCGATCCATCTTCTCTTGCCCTCGGTCACGTTGGCGCTCGGCATGATCGGCATCATCGCGCGCGTGACCCGCTCCGCCGTCATCGACGTCGGGCAAGAGGATTTCATCTCTACCGCGGTCGCCAAGGGACTGAGCCGGGGCGCCATCGTGCGTCATCATCTTCTGCCCAACGCGGCGATCCCGATCACGACGATCACCGGCATCGAGCTCGGCGTCTTGATCAGCGGCACGATCATCGTCGAGGTGGTGTTCTCCTGGCCGGGCGTGGGCACTCTGCTCTATCAAGCCGTCACGGTGCGCGACACGCCGCTCACGACGGGGATCGTCATCGTCTACACGATGCTGTTCATCGCCCTCAATCTTTTGATCGACCTCTTCTACTTTATCATCGACCCGCGCGTGCGCGCGGCGGCCGCAGCCGCATGACGCGCCGCGACTTCCTGAGGCCGAAATTCCTGGTGGGCGCCGCCTGCGTCGGGCTCGTCGTAGCGCTCGCGCTTTTCGGCGACTTTCTGACGCCGCACGACGCCAACGACCAAAGTCTGCTGGACGCTTTGCAGCCGCCGTTCGACTGGACGGACGGCTACATCCTCGGCACTGATCAGCTCGGCCGCGACATCCTGGCCCGCATGGTGTCGGGCGCGCGCGTGTCGCTCCTCATCGCGCTGTCGGTCGTGATCCTGTCCGGCGCGGTCGGCGTCGGCGTGGGCTCGATCTCGGGCTTCTGGGGCGGCCGGCGCGATGTCGTCATCCAGAAGATCGTCGAGACCTTCTGGGCCTTCCCGCCGATCCTGCTCGCAATCGCCATCGTGGCCACCTTCGGCCAGACGCTCGCCAACCTCATCCTCGCGCTCACCATCCAACGCTGGATTCCCTATGCGCGGCTCTCGCGCGCGCAAGCGCTGACGCTGCGGTCGCGCGACTTCGTCGCCGCGTCGAAGATCATGGGCGGCTCGACGCCCTGGATCCTGCGCAAGCACATCGTTCCCAACCTCATGGCGTCGGCGGTCGTCGTCGCGACCTTCAGCATGGCGACGGCGATCATCGCGGAGGCCAGCCTGAGCTTCCTCGGTCTCGGCGTGCCGCCAGACATCCCGACGTGGGGCGGAATGCTGGCGGACGGCCGCTCCTACATCACCCGCGCCTGGTGGCTCGCCGTCATGCCGGGACTTGGCATCTTCGTCACGGTGCTGGGACTGAATTACCTGGGCGACTGGCTGCGCGACCTGTTCGACCCCAAAGACGATCTCAACCTCGTTTGACGAATGCGATGACTGCCGCCAGCGACGCCGTCCTCGAATTGCGCGACCTGCGACTGCACCTGCTGCAGCAAGGCGAAGCCTTGCAGGTCGTCGATCGCGTCAGCTTCTCCATCCGACCGGGCGAGTTCTTCGGGCTGGTCGGGGAGAGCGGCTCGGGCAAGACCATGATCGCGCGTGCAATCATGCGCCTGATGCCGCGCGAGCGTTTGCGTTTGTCGGGCGGCCTGACGCTCGACGGCGTCGACGTGACGCGGGCGCCCGAGCATGTCATGCGCTCGCTGCGCGGACGCGCCGTGAGCATGATCTTCCAGGAGCCGATGACCTCGCTGAACCCCATCATGACCGTGGAGCGCCAGATCGCCGAGGCGTTGAGCGCGCACGGCGCAATCGCCAAAGGCGAACAGCGCGACCGCATTCAAACGCTTCTGCGCGAGGCGCGGTTCACCGATCCGCGGCGCGTGGCGTGTCTCTACCCGCACGAGTTGAGCGGCGGCATGCGCCAGCGCGCGATGATCGCCATCGCGCTCGCCAACGAACCGAAACTGCTTATCGCCGACGAGCCGACGACCGCGCTCGACGTGACGATCCAGCAAGAGATCATGGACATCCTGGCGCGTCTGCGCGAAAGCCATGGTCTTGCCGTTCTGTTCATCTCGCACGACCTCGCTCTGGTCCACCGCAACGCCGATCGCATCGGCGTTCTCTACGGCGGCGTGCTCATGGAGATCGGGCCGGCCAAAGGGGTCATCCACGCGCCGGCGCACCCTTATACGTCGGCGCTGCTTTCCTGTATGCCGCGCCGCCGCGCGCAGCGGGAGCGCCAGACGAGCATCGAGGGAAGCGTGCCGCGCATCGACGAATGGTTCGACGGATGCCGCTTCGCGCCGCGCTGCGCGCAGCGACGACCCGACTGCGCGACGGGCGTCATTCCGCTCGCGCCGCGCCGCGACACCCGGAGCGTCCGATGTCTCTATCCGTTAACGTGACGCCCTCGTCGCGCGCCGCGACCGCATCGCTCGCTTTGGAGGCGGCCGGGCTCTCGAAAGTCTTCGTCAGCCGCAAGGGCTTCTGGTCCCGAGCGCAAGCGCATTCGGCGCTGACGGACGCGTCGATCGATCTGAAACCAGCCGAAATTCTCGCGATCGTCGGCGAATCCGGATCGGGCAAGACGACGCTCGGGCGGCTGATCGTCGGCCTCGAACAGCCGGACGCCGGCTGGATTCGCAAGGGATCAGAGACGCTGGTCGACGTCGCGCGCGGCGTCTCGCTGGCGCCGGCGCGGCGCGGCGTCGGCTTTATCTTCCAGGATCCGAATTCCTCGCTCAACCCGCGCATGCGCGTGCGAGACATCGTCGGCGAGGGCCTGAGGCTCTCAGGCGTCGGCGGCCGAGCGGCGCAGGAGCGCGTCGCCGACGCGCTGGCGCTCGTCGGGCTGCGCGCCGACGACATGCGGCGCTATCCGCATCAATTCAGCGGCGGCCAGCGGCAACGGATCGGCATCGCGCGCGCGATCGTCCTGCGCCCGACGATCCTGATCGCGGACGAGCCCGTCTCGTCGCTCGACGTCTCGGTGCAGATGCAGGTTCTCAACCTCATCCTCGATCTGCGCGATCGGCTGGGGCTCGCCGTGATCTTCATCACCCACAACATCGGCGTGGTCGAATACCTCTGCGACCACGTCGTCGTTCTTTCCAAGGGGCGGATCGTCGAACGCGGACCCGCGGCCGAAGTCATCGCTCATCCGCAAGACCCCTGTACGCAGCGGCTGCTCGCCGCCGTGCCGCATCTTTAAAGTAGGATGGCATGTCGATTGCTTCCCCATGCCTTCCTCAATGGCCCGATGGAGAGTGCTATGCGCGCCAGCGCGATCCTTGCAGCGACTCTTGCGGCGTTCCCTCGCGGGTCCGGCCATCGCGGCGCCGGGCGACGGCGTCTTGCGCATTTCCTCGACCGAGCGGCTGATCACCGCCAACCCTTACGGCGACAGCAACGCGCAGATGTATTCCATCTGGTGCCAAGTCTACGGCTGCCTCGGCGTCTACGATTGGACTCAGAAAAGATACGTCGGGATGCTCGCGAACCATTGGGAGGTCGTCGATCCCACCACATGGCGGTTCCACCTTCGCACCGATCTCAAGCGGCAGGACGGCGGCCCCGGCCCGACGGCGGCGGACGTCGTCCATGCCTACCGTCGCATCATGTCCGATCCGGAGAGCAACCAGAAATCCAATGTGGGCGACGTGGCCGATGTCGTCGCGATCGACGACCACACGGTCGATTTCCATACCAAGGCGCCCGATGCTCCGTTCCTCAGCTTCATCTTCGATCGGCTTATCGTCACCAGCGACGACTTGTTCAAGCAGTACGGCAAGGACGTCGATCAGAAGGCGCCGTTCGGCTGGGGCCCCTATAAGCTCGAGCAATTCGTCATCGACCAGCGCGTCGCGCTCGCCCGCAACGACGCCTACCCCGGTATCGATCCCCGCACGCCGAACCATGTGCTTTATCAAACGATCATGGAGCCGGAACAACGCGTCACGGCCCTGCTCAACGGCGAAGTCGATGTCGCGCGGCTGATCCCGCCGCAGCTTGTCGGCCGCATCGAAGGCCGCCCCGACACGCAGGTCATCTCGACGGACTCGATCGAGCAGATGTTCGTCGGCCTGAACAACGCGTTCAAACCTTGGGACGACGTGCGCGTGCGGCGCGCCGCCTCTCACGCGATCGACCGCGATCTCATCATCAAGAAGCTGCTCAACGGCCAGGCGACACGTCTCGACGGACCGGTCGGCGCCGCGTCGGAACTTTGCTATAGCGGCGGGGTGAAAGGCGCCGACGCCTATGATCCGGCCCTGTCTAAGGCGCTTCTCGCCGAGGCAGGCTACAAGGACGGAGCCGGACCCGAAATCCAGCTGATGACGTCGAACAACCGCTACATCGCGGATCGACAGGCCGCCGAAGTCATCGGACAGATGCTGGCCAAAGTCGGCTTCAAGGTTAAAGTGCAGGTTCTCGAATACGCCAACCTCTGGTCGGCGATTCGTCCCGGAAAAGCGCCGATGTTCTATTTTGCGCGGGGCTCCGTGTTCGACCCGACCGATTCCATGGCGCAATATTTCGAGACCGGCGTCACGCCGCGCGTCGGCTACTCGAATCCGAAATTCGACGCGCTGATCGCGCGGGTCCGCGGCGAATTCGACGAGGCCAAGCGCTGCGCTGAATTGAACGAGGCGGCCGCGATGATCGTCGACGATGCGCCTGTCATCTACCTATGGACCCACGCGCTGGTGAACGGCGTCCGCAAGGGCGTCACGTTCAGGCCAGACCCGACCGGCGAAGTGTGGCTAATGAACGTGCGCAGGTAATCGCCGCGCACGCCGACTTGCGAACGGCATCTTCCGCCAGTCCGACACGAGGCTTCGATGACCGCTGCCGACACGCCTTTCGCAATCGAGGAAACCACGATCGCCGATCTGCACGCGGCCTATCGCGACGGCCGCGTCACGGCGCGCGCCGTGATCCAGGGCTTTCTCGACCGCATCGCGGCTTATGACAAGAAAGGTCCGGCGCTCGGCCTCGTCATCAGCATCAATCCGCACGCGTTGCAAGAAGCCGACGCGCTCGACGAGACGCTGCAATCGAGGAAGCAGCTTGCCGGCTCGATGCACGGCGTCCCGGTGCTCGCCAAAGACAATTACGATGTCGCGGGCCTGCAGACGACCGGCGGCTCGGCCGCGATGGTCGGCTGGATCCCGTCGAAGGATGCGACGGCGATCGCCAAGCTGCGCGCGGCCGGCGCCATCGTCATCGCAAAGGTCACCATGTCGGAATGGGCGCGCGGCGGCGTCGACAACATCAATTCCGCGCTTCCTGGCTTTGCGCGCAACCCCTACAACACGGCCTATGCGACGGGCGGCTCGTCAGGCGGCACGGGCGCCGGCATCGCCGCGAACTTCGGCGTCGTGGGGCTTGGCTCCGACACGTGGGCTCGATCCGCAACCCTTCGACCAACAATGCGATCTGCGGCCTGCGTCCGAGCTTGGCGCTGGTGTCGCGCGCCGGCATGATCGGGCTCTACTCGGCGCGCGACATGGCCGGCCCGATGACTCGAACGATCGGCGATCTCGCGCGCACGCTCGACGTGATCGCCGGCGTCGATCCCGCCGATCCCGCCACGTCGGAAGCGGCCGGCCACATCGCGCCGAGTTACGCCGGGCGCCTGAACCGGGATGGCGCCCGCGGCAAGCGCATCGGCTTTCTGCGTCAGGTGTGTCCGCCCGAAGCCTCCGACCCCGATGTCATCGCGCTGCTCGAAAAGGCTGCGGACGATCTGCGCGCGTTGGGCGCCGAGATCGTCGATCCGTTCCTCGTTCCCAACTTCGACGCGTTCCCGCCGCGCCCTCATCCTCACAGCGAGGTGCGCGCCGCCTTCGAACGCTACCTGGCGACGACGGGGCCCGGCTATCCCAAAACGGTCGCCGACCTGATGCGAACAGGGAAGTTTCACCCGCTGCACGAGTCGGGCCTGATGGCCGCGATGCAAGCGCCCGATCCGAAAGACGACCCGATCGTCCGCGACCTCGAAGCGCACGAGATCAAGATGCGCGAGGCCTACCTCACCGCGATGGACGCAGCGAAGATCGACGCCCTGCTGACGCCGACGGCGAGCTTCCCACCCAAACTCAACGGCGACCGCAACACGACGCCGACCGGCACGACCACCTGGATCGCTTCGGGCCTGCATTGGCCGGCGCTGGTCGTCCCGATGGGGTATACGGGCGAGAACCTGCCCTCCGGCCTGCAACTGATCGGCCGCCCCTGGAGCGAGCCGACGCTGCTCGAGATCGCCTTCGCTTACGAGCAGGCGACGCATCATCGCCGGCCGCCGGCGACCGTTCCGCCGCTGCGCGGCTGACGCGTCAGCGCGGCGTCGTGTAGCCGCCTTCGATCGCCTCGCTCCAGAGTTTGACGACCGCCGGCACGAGCCCCATCGGCAGGTCCGGCTCGGGCCTTTCGTAATCGTGCGTTCCGGCGTCGAAGCGCACGAGCCGCACCTTCGGCGCGGGCTTCATTTCGGCGAAACCCGGCAGCACGACGCTTTCGTAAATCTCGGGCCGATGATCGCGGCTGAATTTGGCCACGCCGAGCAGGATCGGCGGCGCCGGCTTGGCGCCGGGCCCCGACAATTCGCGCACATAGCCGGCGAACCGCTCGATCAGCGCGTCGGTCTCGCCGTCGTTCAGCCGCAGCCGCCGCGCGGCGGCGTTCGCCGCCTCGGTGAGCGCGGGGATGCTGCCGTAGTGAAGCGGATATTCCGCCTTGATGTTCGGCTTGGATTTCGAGCGCGCCCAGCGCTCCATCACCTCTTCCATCAGCCAGGGCAGGCGCATCAGCGCCGTCGCGCCTTCCTGGTGGAAGGCTTCTGCGCCGGCGTATCGCGCGATGTCGCGCCATGTGCGGATCAGCAGATCGTTGAACGGGCCGGCCCATTCGACGCCGATCATCTTTTTATAGATCGCGCCAAAGGGCGAGTTCTCGATCCCGACCACGCCGACGATGTTCTCGACGCGTTGCGACAGCATGTGGACGAACGGGCCGCCGGTCGAATGGCCGTGCACGTGGATCGCGTAATCGAGGGGAAATTCGCGGCGACAGATCTCCTTCATTGCAGTCTCGAAGGCGGCCGGCCATGCGGCCATGCGATCGTAGAACAGCGTTCCGGGCTTCGCGCGCGCGTTGGTCCGCGTCCCGTAGCGCGCCCGCAGCGTTGTGTCCGTCACAACCTCGACCTGGTCGGGGCCGATCGTCTCGCCGCGCAGCCATTTCGGCATGCGGATCGCGCCGTCCTGGCCGATCGTGTCGCCTGGCCAGTCGCGGCTCGGATCGTCGAAGTTGAGCCGGCCCGGATAGGTCATGCTCGTGACCTTGTAGCCGAAGGTTCTGGCGAGCAGGCGCGCCAACGGCGCCATGAAGCGGAAATCGGACGAGCCGCCATGAAGCAGGAAGAAGCCGACCTTCCGGCCGTCGGGGCCGACCGACACATCGGGCGCCGACGCCGGCTCGTAGGTCATGTAGCCGATGTCCCAGGCGAGCCCCAGTTCTTCAATACGGAAGATGTCCTCGCGCTCGAGGATGGTCCGCGTCGGGCGCGCCAGCACGTCCTGCGAGGCGGCGACGATCGCCTCCCGCGAGATCAGGGCGGGCGGCTCCCAGTCGGACAGGGTCATATCGTCATCCACGTTGCTTGGCGCGTTCATGCGACAAGCTTAGCCACGCCGGCGTCAGCTTGCATCGAAAAACGCGCAGGCGCTCCGCGCTGACGGCCACTCCAGCTTGCGTCTTGATCTCGCGGCGACATCTGTCCTAATTCCGCCGACAGGAGACCGCTCATGGCCGGCTTCATCACTTATGATCGTGCTTGCCGCGCGCCGGCGGCGCCCATGCGACCTGTCGTCGATCCGGCCGACTGGACCGCCGACGAACTGATCGATCTCGACGCCTGGAGCTACCGTCTGACGGACGGCGACTGCGACGAGCTCATAGCGGCGACGCAAGCCTTCAAACGCGCCGGCCTGGCGATCGAATCGGTCGCGCAACGTCATTTTCCGCTCGATCGGTTTAGGCGCGTTCTGCGGGACGTCCACCGCGAGTTGAAGGATGGGCGCGGCATCGTCATGCTCCGCGGTTTCCCGATCGCGCGGCTCGACCGCGAGGAAACCGCCATCGCCTATCTTGGCGTCGGCGCCTACCTCGGCGACGCCGTCACGCAGAACAAGCAAGGCCATATCCTCGGGCACGTGAAGGATCTTGGCGGCGACTACGCCGATCCCAATACGCGGGGCTACATGACTTCGGCCGAAATGCTCTTCCATGCCGACGCTTGCGACTATGTCGGACTGCTCTGCCTCAACCCCGCCATGCGTGGCGGCGCCAGCCGGGTTGCGAGTTCGGTCGCCGTCTACAATCGTATTTTGCGGGAAAGGCCGGATTTGGCCGAGAGCCTCACGCGCGACTTCTACCGTTCGCTATCCGGCGAGAACGACGCCGGCGAGGCGCCTTGGTTCAAGCAGCCGATCTTCTCGTTCACCGATGGCTATTTCAGCGCGACGGGCGCTGGAGCCGCAATCAACAAGGCGCAAGCCCTGCCCGGCGTGCCGCCGCTGTCGTCAGCGCAGCAGGAGGCGATCGCGTTCTATCGCCAAACCGTGCATGCGTGCGCGGTCGACATTGGGTTCGAGCCAGGCGACATCCAGTTCCTCAACAATTTCGTCACGCTGCATACGAGGCGCGAGTACACCGACTGGCCGGAGCCGGACCGCCGCCGCCATCTTCTGCGTCTCTGGCTGCATGACCCTGAGGGGCGCCCGATCCCCATCGAGCAGCGCCAAGGCCGTTCTGGACGAGGCATCAAGATCGCGGGTCTCAAGCCCGTCGCGCCGCTCGACGTCGACGCTATGGCTTGAAGCGCTTCGGGGGCGGTCAACCGCGTCTCCTTCCGCATTGTGGCATGGCGGTTGCTGGCTGCGCGTATGATCTGTCGTGAGGGGTCCGATCTACCCGTTGTCGCGACACGCTCTCGCGTGATCGGCGGAATGCGTTTCGTGCTTGCACTGCTTGTCGGTCTCGCCGGCGCGCACGGGACCCGAGCCGCCGATTTCTACGCCGGCAAGACCGTGACGATCCTCGTCGGCTACGCGGCCGGCGGCGGCTACGACGTCAACGCCCGCCTGCTTGCCCGACACCTTGGCCGGCATATTCCCGGGGCGCCGGCGGTCGTCGTCGAGAACATGCCGGGCGCCGGCAGCCTCCGTTCCGTCGAATATCTCCATCGCACCGCTCCGAAGGATGGCGCCGTCGTCAACCTTTTCGACTTCACGCAGATCACCAACTCGCTTCTGACGCCCGAGCGCGCGCCCCTCGACTTCCGCGCGTTCAAGTGGATCGGCAGCATGGCGCAGGATCTCGCCGTCTGCTATGTGGCGCGCGCAACCCATGCGACGACCTTGCAAGACGCGCAGAAGCTGCCGCAAATTCACATGGGCCGCACCAATCCAGGCAGTTCGTCCGACATCGAGCAGCAGATCTTCCGCAAGATCTTCAAGGTCAACGTGCAGTCGGTCGCGGGCTACGCCGGCAGCGCGGAAGCGGCGCTCGCCCTAGACCGAGGCGAACTCGATGGCGGGTGCCTAACCTGGAGCAGCCTGCCGCCGGCCTGGAGCGCGGAGAAGAAGATCGTCCCGATCCTCAAGCTGTCGTCGGCGACGGCGCCCGACCTTCCCGCCGATCTTCCCAATGCGCTCGACATCGCCCCGAGCGCGCGCGACAGGCAGATCGTCGAGATGCTGTCAGCGGCGGGCAAACTGGGCAAGCCGCTGATCGTCGACCTCGCGGTTCCCGACGACCGCGCGGCGCTTCTACGCCAAGCCTTTGAAGAGACGATGCGCGCCGCTAGGGCCGGGCGCGGTCGGCGCGCTTGCGGTTGATGTCGCGCACGCGCGTCGACAGACGGATCGCGCGCCGCTCGCGCTCCTCCGCATGGCCGAAGAGCAATTTGCGGTAGTCGTCGCGCTTCTCGTGGATCGAGGCGATGACGTGGCCCATCGGCACGCCGATGTCGACGAGCACGGCTTCCGACAATTGCAGGCTCGCCTCGATCGTCTCGGGGATCGCGTCGGTGGCGCCGAGTTCATAAAGACGGCGCGCATGGTCGGCGTCGCGAGCCCGCGCGATGATGGTGAGATCCGGCCGCTCGGCGCGCGCCATGACGACGATCCGCTCGCAGACCTGCGGCGCGTCCAATGTGACGACGAGCGCGCTCGCGCCGGCCAAGCCGCATCGGCGAAGGAACTCGAGCCGCGTCGCGTCGCCCCAATAGAGATTGTCCTTCGTCTCGCGCCACCGGCGCACCAGCGAGGCCGAATCGTCGATGGCGGTGTAGGGCCTTCCATGACGGTCCAGCATTTCGCCGACAAGCTGGCCGACCCGGCCGTAGCCGACGAGGATCGCGCGGCCCCCGGCATCGTCCGGCGGCGCGAGCCCGGCGAGGTCGGCGTCGCCCGCCGCAGGCCGCGCAGGCGCGCGCGCCAGCAACGCGGCGAGGGGCGGGATCGCCAGCATCGAGAGCGTCACGGCGACCATCAGGTGCGCAGCCGCGGCGTCGGGCACCACATGCTGCGCCACGCCCGCGCCGAGCATGACGAAGGCGAATTCGCCGCCCGGCCCGAGCAGAAGCGCGACTTCGCGCGCCACCGCCGCGCGCAAGCCGAGCGCGCGCGAAACGCCGAAGATCAGCGCCGCCTTGATCGCGATGAGACCCGCCGCCAGACCGAACGAGAGGGCCGGCGTTTCGATGACTTGGCCGACGTCGAGATCCGACCCAACGGATACGAAGAAGAGCCCCAGCAGCAGCCCCTTGAACGGCTCGATCGTCACTTCGATCTCGCGCCGGAACTCGGTCTCGGCGAGCAGCAGGCCGGCGATGAAGGCGCCCAGCGCCATCGAGAGGCCGGCCATGGCGGTAAGGATCGCGGTGCCCATGACGACGAGCAGACAAGCCGCCATGAAGAACTCGGTCGAATGCGCGTTGGCGACCTGATGAAACAGCGGACGGAGCAGCAGCCGTCCCGCGCCGACGATCAGCGCCACCGCCGCCACCGCCGGCACGATCGTCGTGAGGAGCCCGACGCCGAAATCGGCGCCGGGCGCGCCGAGGATCGAGACCATGAACAGCAGCGGCGCGACCAGGAGGTCCTGCGCCAGCAGCACGGCGAAGGCGGCGCGGCCCGCCGGCGCGCCCAGACGCCGACGCTCGGCCAGGGTCGGAATGACGATCGCCGTCGACGACAGCGCGAGCGCGCCGCCCACGACGGCCGCGGCCGCGCCGGTCAGACCGAACCCGGCGACGCCCACGCCGCCCAGCGCCGCCGCGCAGACGGCGACCTGCAGCGCGCCGAGCCCGAACACCAGCTTGCGCAGGCGCTTGAGGCGCTCGAACGACAGTTCGAGGCCGATCATGAACAACAGGAAGACCACGCCGAGTTCGGCGAGCGCATCGCCCTCGCGCCCGGTGCGCAGGCGCAGCGGCTCGATCCATGGCAGCCGGACCGCCAGAGCGCCGACGCCCCACGGCCCGAGCGCCACGCCGGCGAGCAGGAAGCCGATGACGGGCGAGAGCCGGATGCGGCGAAACAGCGGGACGATGACGCCCGCCGTCACCAGAAACAGCAGCGCGTCCTTGAACGTGTCGATGGGAAAAGCTTGCGGCAACGCGCCATCCAGCGAAGAGGTGTCACGAAGGGTTGTAGGCGGCCTGGCGCGCGACGTCAGCCTTTTCGACGCGGCTGCGCTTGTTCGGACTCATCCTTTCGCCCTAAAAGCCTGGGAACTGGCGCGGCGGTTCCGCCCGCATCCTCCGGAGACATCGTCATGGCGCATCCGATCTTGTCCCGCCGGCGCGCGCGCATCGCAGCCGTCCTCATCGCGGTCGGCTTTGGCGCGCTCGCCCAGCCGGCGTTCGCCAAAACGCTCGCGAAGGTCGACGGGCTCGACATCACCGACGACGACGTGAAGGTCGCCTTGGAGGACATTGGGCCGACGCTGCCCCAGCAATTGCAGGGAGACCAGCGCGAAACCTACGTGCTCGACTATTTGATCGACATGAAGCTCGCGGCGAAGAAGTTCACCACCGACAAGATGGCGGCGGATTCGGAGATCGTCCGCAAGACCGACTACTACAAGGACAAGGTGCTGATGGAGGCGGTGCTCGGCGGCGTCGCGCAGGGCGCGGTCACCGAAGCCGAGATGAAGAAGATTTACGAAGACGCCGCCGCCAAGCAGCCGCCCGAGGACGAAGTGCATGCGCGCCACATCCTCGTGCCGACCGAGCAGGAGGCGAAGGATGTGGAAAAGCGCCTCAAGGCCGGCGAGGATTTCGGGAAGGTCGCCGACGAAGTGTCGAAGGATCCGGGCTCGCAGGGCGGCGATCTCGGCTGGTTCACCAAGGACCGCATGGTGCCGGAGTTCGCCGACGCGGCGTTCAAATTGCAGAAGGGCCAAGTCTCCGACCCCGTGAAGTCGCAGTTCGGCTGGCATATTATCAAGCTCGAGGACCGCCGGACGAAAGCGTTCCCGTCGTACGATCAGGTCAAAGACCAGATTTCCAACTACATCACGCAGCGCGCGCAGACGAACCTCATTCTGGACTTGCGCAAGCAGGCGAAGATCGAGCGCTTCGACAATCCGCCGGCGGACGCCGCGACGACGCCGGGCGAGCCCGCGCCAAAGCCGTGACGCTCGCGGCTTGACGGGAAGGCCGGCGCGCCGCCACAAGGCGGGGTCTTTCCCCGAACCTGGATCGCCCTCATGGCCGGGCCCGCGCCGCTCTCCCCGCTCGCTCCGACGTCGTTCCCCGATCTCCCGCCGATCGAGGGCGTCCGCTTCGCAACCGCGGCGGCCGGGGTCAAATACCGAGGCCGCACCGATGTCATGCTGGCGCTCTTCGACAAGGGCGCGCAGGTCGCGGGCGTCTTCACGCGCTCGAAATGCCCCTCGGCGCCCGTCGACTGGTGCCGGTCGCGCCTGAAAGGCGGCAGGGCGCGCGCGCTCGTGGTCAATTCGGGCAACGCCAACGCCTTTACCGGCCGCGACGGCCTTGCACAGGCGAAGTTCACCGCCGGCCTCGCCGCCCGCGCGACCGGCGCGTCCACGGGCGAAATCTATCTGGCCTCGACCGGCGTCATCGGCGAGCCGCTCGACGCGCGCAAATTCGAAGGCGTGTTCGAGACGATGGCCCGCGAGGCGCGGCCCGACGCCATGCTCGAAGCCGCGCGCGCGATCATGACGACGGACACCTACCCGAAGGTGACCACGGCCGCAGCGGAGATCGACGGCGTTGCGGTGACGATCAACGGCATGGCGAAGGGGGCCGGCATGATCGCGCCCGACATGGCGACGATGCTGGCCTATGTCTTCACCGACGCGCCGATCGCCGCGGCCGCCTTGCAGGCCATGCTGTCGAAAAGCGTCAAGACGAGCTTCAACGCCATCACGGTCGACAGCGACACGTCGACCTCCGACACGCTGATGCTGTTCGCCACCGGCGCAGCGGCGCAGCGCGGCGCGCCCAAGATCGCGAGCGCGGCCGACCGGCGGCTGAAGGGCTTTCGCGCGGCGCTCGACGGCGCGCTCGCGAACCTGGCGCACCAGGTCGTGCGCGACGGCGAGGGCTGTCGCAAATTCGTGGAGATCGCGGTCGAAGGCGCGGCGAGCGCCAAGGCGGCCAAGCGCATCGCGCTGTCGATCGCCAATTCGCCGCTGGTGAAAACGGCGATCGCCGGCGAGGACGCCAATTGGGGCCGCATCGTCATGGCGGTCGGCAAGGCGGGGGAGGCGGCGGACCGCGACCGGCTGGCGATCTGGTTCGGCGGCGTCCGCGTCGCCCACAAGGGTCTGCGCGACCCCGCCTACAGCGAGGCCGCGACCTCCGACTACATGAAGGGCGAGAAGATCGACATCCGCGTCGACGTGGGCGCGCGGGGACGCGGCAAGGCGACGGTGTGGACTTGCGACCTCACCAAGGACTACGTCGCGATCAACGGCGATTACAGAAGCTGAGCGGCGATCGGGACGTTGCCGCAAGCCGGAGTTCGGGTAGGATTGCTACCCAAAGATCCGGGGGAGGCCTGCTATGCGACGACAGACACGATCGCTATTAGGAGCGGCAGTATCGCTCATCTGTCTGGCCTCATGCGCCGGCGCGGCTACGGTTTCCGGCGCGGTGAGCGGCCCCGATGACGCGGTTTTCCGAGGCGCTTTTGTATCGGCGCGGAACCAGGCGACCAAGGTTACGACCTACGTTCTCTCCGATAGGAGCGGCCGCTACCGTGTTCCCGATCTACCGGCGGGCGACTACGAGGTCAGGGTCAAAGCTACGGGGTACGAGAGCAAAGATGTGAAGCGCTTCGCGCTTGCGGCGGATCAGAACGCCTCCGCCGACATGAAGCTCGCCAAGGCGCCCGTGCGCTGGAGCGATCTCTCGATGTATCAGGGGCTCGTGCTGCTTCCCGACGGACCCGGCAAAAAACCGCTCTTTAACGTATGCTTCGCTTGCCACGGCTTCGAGAGCCGTATGGCTGCGAAGCCGCACGACCGCGACGGCTGGAGTGCGCTGGTGAATTATATGGTCGACTCCATGCACTTCTTCCTTGCGGGACGGATCACCGATAAGGAGCAGGCGGATGTCACCAACTACCTTGCGGCGACGTTCGGTCCGGATTCGAAGCTTCCCCCGCCAGACAGCCTCCCCAAATACAACGACGTAAAACTCTCGTTCGACGACGAGGCGTTGCGGATCGTCTACGTCGAATACGAGGTTCCCAACATCAACAGCATGCCTTGGAGCGGCGCTCCCGATAAGGACGGCAAAATATGGGTTCCCTATTATGGCGACGCCAATAAGATCGCCCGCCTGGACCCGGCCACCGCCGCGATCGAGGAATTCGACGTTCCGTTTAAAGGCACGGCCGCGATTCATTCCGCCGTGCCGGCCAACGACGGCTCGGTGTGGCTCACTGAGCAAGGATCAAACCGGCTGGGCCGTTGGGACCCATCGACCAAAAAAATCAGCGAGTTCGCGGACGCTTACACACCAGGCAAAGAGGGAACCCTTTCGGGCGGCTCCAAGCACACGTTGCGCATCGCCTCGAACGGCGATGTCTGGTCGACAGGCGGTCCGCTGACGCGCTTCGATCCGAGAACGGGCAAATTCACGGCGATCCCCGAAGTGCCTTCGGTCTATGGGATCGCGCTCGGCCAAGACGATACGGTGTGGTTCGCCGAATACACGCCGAACGGCGGCATCGGCAAAGTAGACCCGAAGACACTTGAGGTGACGAAGTACATACCGCCGACACGCGGCTCGCGGGCCCGCCGCATTCAGCTTGATAAGGATGGAGTGGTTTGGTTCGCCGAGTTCCAATCTGGAAAAATCGGCAGTTTCGATCCCAAGACGCGGAGCTTCGAGGAGTTCGCGCTACCCGGCGCGGAGCCAACGCCCTACGCGCTTGCCCTTGATGACGATCATCAGATCTGGTTCTCGTCCGAGCACATGGACTATATCGGCCGCCTCGACCCGAAGACCGGGCGCGTGCTGCAATATCCCATCCCGCACGCGGAAAATTCGATGCGGGAGTTCTTTCACGGTGAGAACGGACGCATGTGGTACGGTACCCCCGCCAACGACAAAGTCGGGTACTTTTACATCGCGAAGTAGTCCTGGCGCACGGGGTACGGCAAGCTAGCATCCGGGATGCGGCGCCAGACACTGGCGCGCGGAAGCCACGCTTGCCGTCAGGTTAGACGCATTCCACAGTTCCGTCGCAAGTGGGAGCGACACCATCGTCGAGGCGCCGCGGCGGCGGAATTCAGGACACCAACATCGTTGTCGGCGATCGGGGTGACCTGGATCAGACAGATATGAGCGGCTTGCGAGATTGATGGGGGTCTCCGAGGTTCGGGTTGCTGAAGCTCGAATCGACAGGAGACCCCCATGCAGGTTTTTGGCCTGCCCGGCCATGTTATCCGAAGCGCTCGCGCGGCGTCGCGTCTTCTCGAAGCGAAGACGCCGGATATCGAAGCGCAGAGACGGCGCGACGCCGTCGCTCGATGGCTGCGCGCCTGCGAGAACGGCCTCACCGCCGAACAGGCGGCCAGCGCCGTCGGCGAGGCCTATTCAACTCTGCGTCGGTGGCGGAAAGACCCAATTCCCAAAAGCCGGCGACCGCATCGTGTGCGCAAGGCGGTCAACCCGCCGGGCCTGGAGGCCGCGGTCGAGCGGCTGCGCCTCGATCATCCCATGTGGGGCAAGCAGAAGCTGACCCCCATCCTGCGCGACCAGGGCTTCGCCGTCAGCGAGGCCAAGGTCGGACGCATCCTCAGCAAATTGATCCAGCGCGGCGTCGTCGCGCCGGTCCCCGCTCTCATCGGCAAGGTCGCGGCCAAATCAGCCGCTAAGAAGCGCCCGCACGCCAAGCGCAAACCGCCCGAGGTCGTCTTCCAACAGCCCGGCGACGTCGTACAGATCGACACCCTCTCCATCGATCTCGGCATCGGCTACGCCGTCAAGCACTTCGACGCCTACGATCCGATCGCCAAATGGACCGTCGCCAAGCCGTTCCGGCGCGCCACCGCCAAAAACGCCGCCAGCTTCCTCGAAAAGGTTCTCGCCGAGATGCCGCATCCCGTCAAAGCCATCCAGATCGACGGCGGCTCCGAGTTCATGGCCGAGTTCGAACAGGCCTGCGCCGAAAGGAAACTGCCGCTCTACGTCCTGCCGCCGCGCTCGCCCAAACTCAACGGAGCCGTCGAACGCTGCAACGGAGTCTGGCGCTACGAGTTCTACGCCTGCGTCGAACTGCCCGACAAGCTCGAAGCCATCGCCAAGCACGTCGACGCCTTCCAGCACCTCTACAACCACCACAGACCACACGGCGCCCTTGCCGGCCTCACGCCAGCCCAGTACCTCCATAAACGCCGAACCGAGGAAACCCCTCCCGCTCATATGTATTGATCCAGGACACGGGGTTGACCCCGGCCGCCCGCTCGGGCATATCCGCGCCAGCTTTGCAAGCGGGTCCGGCCCGGCTGGCGATCCATCCATCGTTCGGGGCGACCCATGAAAGTCCGCAATTCGCTCAAGTCGCTGCGCACGCGCCATCGCGACAACCAGCTCGTGCGCCGCAAGGGCCGCGTCTACATCATCAACAAGACGCAGAAGCGCTTCAAAGCCCGCCAGGGCTGACCGACCGCTTTCGGGCGGCTTCGGAGCCCCGGCGCCCCGCCGGGGCTCGTCGTTTCCGAGCGCCGGGTCTGATGGGGGCGATACGCGCCGCGGCTTGACCGCCGTCCGGCGCCCCTTCACCATTGCTGTTCCAGACGCAGCCGATCCCGCCCTGACGGCGGGCCGCGGCGGGCGCGTCGCTCCGCGTCGAAGCGTCGTCGAGAGGCTCTCCTTTGGCCTACCAGGATTTGCGGGCGTTCATCGAACACGCCGACGCGATGACCTTCGTCCGGAAAGTGAGCGGCGCCGACGCCCGTTACGAAATCGGCGGCGTCACCGAGGTCGCCGCGGGTCTCCCGGAGTGTCCCGCCCTCCTGTTCGACGACATCCCAGGCTACCCGTCGGGGTTTCGCGTGTTTACGAACGCGGTCACGAGCCCCCAGCGCGCCGCGATGGCGCTCGGCATCGATCCGGCGCTGCGCCCGGTCGACGCTTTGGCGGTGTGGAAGCAGCGGCGAAGCGAGCTGCGCGACATCCCGCCGCGCGACGTCGCCGACCCCGCCTTCAACGCGAACCGCCTCGAACGAGGCGACGTGGATCTCACCCGCTTGCCCGCGCCGGTTTGGCATCGCGGCGACGGCGGCCCCTACGTGGGGTCGGGAAGCCTTGTCGTTATGCGCGACCCCGACAGCGGATGGATCAACGCCTCGATCTACCGCGTACAGCTTCATGGCAAGAACCAGGCGACGATCCAGTTCGATCATCCGGGCCGGCACGGCGCGATCATCGCAAAAAAATATTGGGACCGGGGCCAATCCTGCCCGGTGGCGGTCGTCAACGGACCGGAGCCGGCGCTGTTCGTCGCCGGATTCGAGTACCTCCCCGAAGGCGTCTCGGAATACGGCTTTGCGGGCGCGATCCGTGGCGCGCCGTTGGAGGTGACGCGGCTGCCCCTCACCGGCCTCACGGCGCCCGCCCACGCCGAGTTCGTCTTCGAAGGATCGCTTCTGCCGTTCGCGGAGACGTCTCTGCCTGAAGGCCCGTTCGGGGAATTCACCGGCTATTACGCCGCGGAGGCGCGCCCGGCGCCCGTGATGCGCGTGGAGGCGGTCCGTTGGCGCGACAATCCCATTCTGCTGGGATCGCCGCCGATGAAGCCGCCGCGGTTTCACTTCGGCCTTCCTTTGCGCGCCGCCAGCATGTGGTCCGACCTCGAGCGCGCGGGCGTGACGGACATCGTCGGCGCCTGGCAGCACGTCTCGCAACTGATGACTGTCATCGCCTTGCGGCAGCGCTACGCGGGCCACGCCAAGCGCGCCGGCCTCATCGCCGCCGCGCAATCCTACATGGCCCGCATCGTCGTCACGGTCGACGACGACATCGACCCGTCCGACCTGGCCGACGTCATGTGGGCGGCGACGACGCGCTGCGAACCCTCGGAGGCCGTCGATATCGTCCGCAACGCCTGGAGCAGCGCGCTCGACCCCGGCATCGAGCCGACCGCCAAGGCGCTGGGCCAAACCTCGAACTCCAAGATGATCGTCGACGCCTGCCGCCCCTTCGCCTGGCGCGACCGCTTTCCCCGCGTTTCGGCGCTCACGCAGGCGGAGACGCGGGCGATCGAAGACAAGTGGATGCCGGCGCTTCGCGGCCGTGCGGCCGGCGCCCCACCGCTTTGACGGGGTTCCCGCCCGCGCCTAGAGTGCTCGCATGCGAAGACTGTCCGCTCGTTTCCACACGCCGGGTCTGCTGGTTGCGGCGCTCCTCGCCGCCCCCCTCCCCCTCCAGGCGGAAGAGACCTCGCCGCCGTTCGCCGACCCCGGCGACGTGCTGCGCCTGCCGGGCGCGCCGCCGATCCAACTGCCGCCGGGAACGCGCGTCTTCGGACCGAACGGCCCCATCGCGCCGCCTGCCGCCGGCGGCCAGACGACAGCGCCCGACCGGGAAACCTCAGCCTCCGACAAGGCCGAGGACAAGCCGCCGGCCGCCAAACCGCCGCATCCCGATCTCAACGACCCCGCCGGCCGCAAGACCATGCTCGACGATCTCTTCGGGAGGCTTGGCAAGGCGCAGGACGACACGGAGGCTCAATTCATCACGGGAGCGATCGAGCGCGTCTGGATGCGCTCGGGCTCCGACACCGCGGATCTGCTGATGGACCGCGCGCTCGAGGCCATGCGCGCGAAGAACTGGTCGTTGTCCGAACAGGTGCTCGACAAAGTCGTGGCGTTGTCGCCGGATTGGGCCGAAGCCTGGAACCAGCGCGCGACGGATCGCTATTTAGCTGATAATTATGACGGCGCGATCGCCGATGTCGCGCATGTGCTCGCGATCGAGCCGCGGCATTTCGGCGCCCTGGCGGGGCTCGGCTTCATGCTCCGCCGCATGGACATGAAGGCGCGCGCGCTGCAAGCCTTCCGAAAAGCGCTCGAGGTTAATCCGCGGCAGGACGACATCCGTAAACTCGTCGATCAGCTGACCATCGAGGTCGAGGGTCGCGATCTCTAAGGCGCGCCGCTCCGGCGGCGGCGAGTGATGGATCCTTGCGCGCGTTTCTCCAGATGGGCCTGATCGGCCTCGGTCTCGTCGGCCTCCTCGTTGCGGGGCTCGCCGCCTATACGGCGATCGTGAGCGCGCGCATCGCCGCCGCGTTTCCGCCGCGCGGTTCGTTCGTCGCGATTCCCGGCGGACGCCTCCATTATCTCGACAAGCCGGCGATCGGGACCGAGCGCGCCGTCGTGCTGCTGCTGCATGGCGCGAGCGGCAGCGGCGCCGACATGATGCTTCCTCTGGGCGATGGGCTCGCCGCGCGCGGCTTCCGCGTCATCGCGATGGACCGGCCGGGCCTCGGCTGGAGCGACCGGCCCGATGGCGTCGCCGACGCCGACCCGGCGCGCCAGGCCGCGCTCATCCGCGCCGGCCTCGACCGGCTCGGCGTCAAGGGCGCGATCGTCGTCGGCCACTCGCTCGGCGGCCTCGCTTCGACGGCGCTCGCGCTCGACGATCCCGATCTCGTGCGCGGCCTCGTGCTCGTCGCAGCCGTGACGCATCCTTGGCCCGGCGGCGGCGTGGACTGGTACTACCGCCTCGCCAGCGCGCCGATCCTGGGCGAACTCTTCACCCGCACGATCACGCTGCCGCTCGGCGAGGCGATGCTCGACGCGGCGTTGAAAGGCGTCTTCGCGCCGCAGCCGGTCCCGCCCCACTACGCCGCCCGCGTCGGCGCGGCGCGCATCCTGCGGCCCGAAACCTTCCGCGCCAACGCGCAGGACGTGGCTGGCGCCTACGCCGCGACGCTGCGGCAGGCGCCGCGTCTGGGCGAGATCGCCGCGCCCACCGCCGTCGTGACCGGCGACCACGACGGCGTCGTGCTGACGAAGCTGCATTCGTTCGGCAGCGCGCGCGACATTCCCGGCGCGACGCTCGAAGTGCTGAACGGCGTCGGGCATTCGCCGCACTGGGCGCGGCCGGACGCCGTGATCGACGCGATCGACGGCGTCGCGAAGCGCGCCGCGCGCGCCCACGCGGCGGCGCAGTAGCTTAAGCGTCGCTTTTTCGTCGAGTAGACGTTGCGTTCGGCGGCTGCCCGCATCACATTTTGAACGTTATCCGCCCGGACGTGTTAGGCTTGGCGAACAGCGGGTCGCGGCCCCGCGCGATCATGGGGCGAATTCGTCCCGAGGACGCGCCGTCGCAAAACCGCGCAGAACATCCGGGAGGGTCGATTATGGATCAGACGGACATCATCATGCCTGCTGAGGCGGTCGGCGCGCCGCCAGCCGTCAGAACGATTGCGCTGGCCGATCTCAAGGACGCGCTCGCAAAGGGGGTCGACGATTTTTTGAGCATGCCGACGCACGCCGTGTTCCTCTGCCTGATCTACCCGATCATCGGCGTCGTTCTCGGCGCGGCGAGCTTTGACAACAACTTTCTTCCCTTGTTGTACCCGCTCGCCGCCGGCTTCGCGCTGATCGGTCCGCTGGCGGGGATTTGGATGTACGAGCTCAGCCGGCGCCGCGAGCTCGGCATGGACACCTCATGGCGCCACGCGTTCGACGTGATCCACTCGCCCTCGTTTCCGGCGATCGTCGGCGTCGGCTTAGTCCTATTCGCCATCTTCGGTCTGTGGATCGCGTCCGCCCAGTCGATCTACACGGCCTATTTCGGCTCCCGCCGGATCGATTCCGCTTGGGAATTCGCCCATCTGGTGTTCACGACGCCGGACGGCCGGACGCTGATCCTGCTCGGCAACGCGGTGGGGGCGGCCTTCGCCATCGTCGCGGCCGTGTTGAGCGTGATCTCCTTCCCGCTGCTGCTCGACCGCAACGTCGGGTTTGCGGTCGCGCTCTCGACCTCGGTCAACGCCGTCCTCCGTAACCCCGTGACCATGGCCGTTTGGGGTCTCATCGTCGCAGCGATCCTCCTGGTCGCCTCGTTGCCGATCTTCGTCGGCCTGGCGGTGGCGATGCCCATTCTCGGGCATGCGACTTGGCATCTTTACCGAAAGATCATCGTCCCCGACGCCAGCGTTCGGGCCGCCTATCAGCCGCCGGCGCGGGGACAACGATATGCGGCCGACTTCCCCGCTTCGCTGTTCTTCCCGGCCTCGCGCGGCGAAGGCCCGGATCGCTGATCCCAGGCGGCCGACGGCGAAGACGCTTCGCAGCGACGCGCCGGCCCGCTACTTTTCCGCGCCTGTGAAGGCGATGCGCACCATGTTGGTGGCGCCGGGCGTGCCGAAGGGCACGCCCGCGACGATGACGACGCGGTCGCCCTCGGTCGACAGAGCTTCGCGATTGGCGAACTTGCAGGCGCGCTTCGCCATGTCGTCGAGGTCGGACGCGTCCTTGGTGACGACCGCGTGCACCCCCCACACCAGCGCCAGCCGCCGCGCCGTGCCTCGCTTGGGCGTCAAGGCGAGCACCGGCGGCGCGGGGCGCTCGCGCGCGATGCGCAGCGCGGTCGAGCCCGACGAGGTCCAGGCGCAGATCGCCTTCACGTCGAGCGTCTCGGCGATGTCGCGCGCGGCCACCGCGATCGCGTCCGCCCCGGTCGCTTCGGGCGCCCCGCGCTGCCCGTTGACGATGCTGCGGTAGACGGGATCGCGCTCCACCTCGACGGCGATGCGGTTCATCGTCTCGACCGCCTCGACCGGATACTGCCCCGCCGCGCTTTCCGCGGAGAGCATCACCGCGTCGGCGCCGTCAAACACCGCTGTCGCGACGTCGGACACTTCGGCGCGCGTCGGCACGGGCGACCCGATCATCGATTCCAGCATCTGCGTTGCGACGACGACCGGCTTGCCAAGCCGGCGCGCGCCGCGCGTCAGCCGCTTCTGCAGGCCGGGGACGCGCTCCAGCGGCATCTCGACGCCGAGGTCGCCGCGCGCCACCATCAGCGCATCGGAGATCTCCATGATTTCGTCGAGCCGCGTAATCGCCTGCGGTTTTTCGATCTTGGCGAGCACCAGGGCGCGCCCACGCGCGATCTTGCGCACCTCGGCCACGTCGTCGGGGCGCTGCACGAACGAGACCGCGACCCAGTCGACGCCCTCGTTCAGCGCGGCATCGAGGTCGGATCGGTCTTTTTCCGTCATCGCAGAGACGGGAATCTCCGTGTCCGGCAGATTGACGCCTTTGCGGTTCGAGATCTTACCGGCGACGTCGACGCGCGCCACCGCGCGTTGCGGCGACGCCTCGACGACGCACAGCGCCACCTTCCCGTCGTCGATCAGCACCTTGTGGCCGGGCGTCAGCGCCTTGAGAATCTCGGGATGCGGCAGATAGACGCGCGTGGCGTCGCCGGGCGAGGGATCCGAGTCGAGCGTGAACGACTGGCCCTTGGTCAGCGTCACGGCCGTGTCGCGGAACTCGCCGACGCGCAGTTTCGGCCCCTGCAGATCGACCAAAACGCCGAGCTCGACGCCATGCTGCTCCGAGATGGAGCGGATCGTGCGCACGCGTTCGCGCATCGTGTCATGCGTCGAGTGGCTCATGTTGATGCGAAACACATCGGCGCCCGCAGCCGCCAGCCGTTCGATCGTGGCGCGATCGTTCGAGGCGGGCCCCAGCGTCGCCACGATCTTCACGCGCCGCTGTCGTTTCATGGCGTCCGTTTCATGGCGTCGCCTCCCGCGGTTCAGCGCGACGGCTGCGTCGCGTCGGTGAGTTGAACCGTCCAGTTCTTAGCGTCCTTGCCGGTGTCGATTTCGAGGAAGCCGGTGCGGTCGTAGCCGCGGACCAGGCAGTTCTCGCGGCCTTCGATGCGGAACTCATGGTCGCGCGTGCACATATAGGCTTTTCCCTTCCATTCGCCGCCGCGCTCGTCCATGGCGTAGACGTAATAGAATTGCGCCGCGAGGCTGCCGCGCAGCAGCACTTCGCACGCAGACCCCTTGAGGTTCCACCAGCCCTCGCTGATCCAGGATTGTCCGTCGGTGTAGGCGACGGAAATGCTGACCCGCTCGGAGCTGTTGTTGCAGACGCGAAAGTCCGCACGCGCGGCGGCGGGGGCCGCGATCGTGAGAGCAAGGCTGGCGAGCGCGGGACGGAACGAGGGGGGCATGGCCGAAAAGTCGAGGAAGATGACGGGCGACGCAATCTTGATTCGCGTCCCATCATCGGCGGGTCGAGACTATAGTCAACGCGGCGCGAACCGCGCCGCCACGCGCTTCTGCCGCGCGATCATGACGTTTTCATGGGAGCCGCGATCAAGCGGATGCGCCGCGTGGACCGGGCTGTCGAAAATTTAGGCGTCGAAACCGTGGCCGGCAGGCTCGGCGCCGGCGCGCTGTTCATCTGCGACCACGCCTCGAACGCCGTCCCCGACGATCTTGCGCGGCTCGGCCTGCCGGCGGCGCAGTTCGAGCGGCACATCGCCTACGATATCGGCGCGGCGGAGGTGACGCGGGCGCTTGCGGCAGCGTTCGAGGCGCCCGCCGTTCTATCCCGCGTCTCGCGCCTCGTCATCGATCCCAATCGCGGCGCCGACGACCCGACCCTCGTCATGCGGCTCTCCGACGGCGCCATCGTGCCGGGCAACGCCGCCGTCGACGACGCCGAGATCGCGCGCCGGCTGCGGCTCTACTGGCGGCCGTATCGCGACGCCGTCGCCCGATTGACCGCGTCGATGACGGCGCAGGGGCCGCCGCCGGCGATCGTCTCGGTCCATTCCTTCACGCCGGCTTGGAAGGCCGTCCCGCGCCCCTGGGAGATCGCCGCCTTATGGGACAAGGACCCGCGCATCGCCGCGCCGTTGATCGCCGCCTTGCGCGCCGAGGGGTTCACGGTCGGCGACAACGAGCCTTACGACGGGGCGCTCGAAGGCGACACGCTCTACGATCTCGCCACGACGCCGGGGCTCGCCCATGTGCTGATCGAAGTGCGGCAGGACCTGATCGGCGCATCTCTCGGCGTCGCGCGCATCGCAGAGCGCCTCGTCGCCGCGCTACGCCCTATTCTCGCGGCCGCCGACACCCATATAATCCGGCGGTACGGCAGTCGGGCCGGACCGCGCCTGGAGGACCCCGCCCCATGACCATCGACGAGAAGACCCGCACCGAGCTCGAGGCGGCGGCGTTCCGCAAGCTGGTCGCGCATCTGCGCGAGCGCGTCGACGTGCAGAACATCGACCTCATGAATCTCGCCGGCTTCTGCCGCAACTGCCTGTCGCGCTGGTTGAAGGAGGCTTCCGACGAACGCGGCCTCGGCCTCAGCCTCGACGCGACGCGCCAGGAGGTCTACGGCATGCCCTACGAGACCTGGAAGCAACTCTACCAGCGCGAGGCCTCGCCCGACCAGGACAAGGCCTTCGCCGCCGCCGGCGCCCATACGAAGCACGCCTGAGCGTCGGCGAAGCGTTCAGGCGACGCCGATCTGGAACAGGTCGTGGAGGTGCAGCACGCCCACCGGCCTGCGCGCCCCATCGACCACGACAAGCACGGAGCGCTTGCTGGCGTTGAGCAGGGCGAGCGCTTCGGCGGCGAGCGCGTCCGGACCGATCGTCATCGGCGCGCGCGTCATGACGCTCTCGACGCGCTCGGTCCTCAGGTCGCCGGCGGCTTCGATGTGGCGGCGCAGGTCGCCGTCCGTGATGATGCCGGCAAGCCGCCCCGTCTCGTCGGCGATGCAGACGCAGCCGAGCCGCTTGCCGGTCATCTCCAGGATGGCGTCATGCATCGAGGCGCCAAGCCGCGCCAGGGGAATGGCGTCGCCGGTATGCATCGCGTCGCGCACGAAGACGAGCCGGGCCCCGAGCTTGCCGCCGGGATGGAACTGGTGGAAATCGCGCGCCGTGAAACCGCGCGCCTCGAGCAGCGCGACCGCGAGGGCGTCGCCCAGCACGATCTGCATGGTCGTCGAAGTGGTCGGCGCGAGGCCGTTCGGACAAGCCTCTTCGGCTTTCGGCAAGGCGAGCACGACATCGGCCTGCCGCGCCAGCGTCGATTCGGAATGGGCGGTGATCGCCACGACCGGAATGCCAAAGCGGCTGGCGTAAGTGAGAATGTCGGCCAGTTCCGCTGTCTCGCCGGACCACGAGAGGCAGAGCGCCGCGTCGCCCGACTGGATCATGCCGAGATCGCCGTGGCTCGCTTCGGCCGGGTGCACGAAATAGGCCGGCGCGCCCGTCGAGGCGAGGGTGGCTGCGATCTTCCGTCCGACGAGGCCCGACTTGCCCATGCCGCAGACGACGATGCGGCCGGCGACCGCGTGCAGCAGGCGTACGGCCGCTTCGAACGACGCGCCGAGACCGCCCTGGCTGGCGAGCGCCGCCTCGACGGCGACGATACCGGCGCGCTCAAGCCGGAGGGTCCGCAGCGCGGACGCCGCGGCGGCCGACGTCGTGTCCAGCGGCTCGGAAGTCGCGCTCATGTCGCGCTCATAGCATTGCCGGGCGTCACCTGTCATGCGCGCGCAAGTAACGCGGCATTAACCATAAATCGTTAACAAATCGGGAAGGCGCGTCGGACGGGCGACGGCCATAGGGGCCTGATTTGTCGCGCATCCGCATCCCGGTCAAAGCCATAGGGCTGGCGGCGTCGGCCGTCTGCGCCGGCCTGGCGTGGATGCCCGTCGCCCGCGCCCAGCAGACCAGCGGATCGAGCCTGACAAACGCGCCGCCGCCGCCGTCCTTCTCAGGCGGCGGCCTGCGCGGGGGACTTAGCGCGAACGATCCGACCGCGGGCGATAATTTTTCGCCGCCCGACCCCGACGCGGCGAGCCTGCCGCCGCCGCCGGTCGGGACCGCCAATTACGGCCGGCCGCGGCCGCGGCCCGATCCGCGGCTCAAATATCCCGGCCGCGCCCGGCGGCCGGCGCATCCGCTGCCGGATCTCACGACCTACCCGAGCGCAACGAAAGCGCGCGATCGGGGCGCCCCGCAGTCGCCGCCTGGTCCCACGGATCAACTCGTCGCGCCGCCGCCGCAGCAGCAGCCCCCGCCGACCGTGGCGATCGTCCCGCCGATCCCGCGCAAGGCGCCACCGCGCGTCGATGCGACGCCTTACGCGCCCGTCGGGATCGGCGTCGGCGGGCTGCGGCTGACCCCCTATGTCGAAGTCGACACGGGCTACGATTCCAACCCGAACCGGATTGAGACGCCCGACCACGGCTCATGGACGTTGCGCGGAGAAACGGGCCTCGCCGTCGCCTCGGACTGGTCGAACCATTCGCTGACCGGCGCCGCCTCCTTCGGCTACACGCGCTACCTATCCGAGCCCGACGCCGACCGCCCGGACGGTCAGGGCAAATTCGACCTCAAACTCGACGTCACGCGCGACACGACTGCCGATTTCGAGGTGCGCGGCAACCTGAGCACGCAGCGCCCCGGCACGCCCGGCATCGGCGTCGACGTGATCAACCGTCCCACGATCGCGACCTTCGGCGCCTCTGCGGGCGTCACGCACGGCGTCAGCGCTCTCCAATTCGGCCTGCATGGCGCGTTCGACCGGGTGATTTATCAGAACGGCCAATTGAGCGACGGGACGACGATCGATCTCGCCAACGGCAATTACAACCAGTTCGGCGCGCTGCCGCGCCTCGCCTACCAGCTGACGCCGGGGCTGATCCCGTTCGTCGAAGGGACCTTCGACACCCGTCAGCGCGATCAGGCGCTCGACACGCTCGGCTTCGCGCGCGACTCGAACGGTCAGGCGGCGCGGGTCGGCACCACGTTCGAGTTGACGCGCGTCTTCACCGGCCAGGCCGCCGTCGGCTTCGCGCGCCGCGAATACGCCGATACGCGGCTTGGCTCCATCTCGGCGCCGACGTTCGACGCGTCGCTCATTTGGGCGGCGACGCCGCTGACGACCGTGAGCGTGCGCGGATCGACGTCGATCAACGAGACGACCGTGACGGGCTCGGCCGGCTACGTGACGCACGCGGGCTCGCTCGAGATCTCACACGCGCTGCTGCGCAATCTCACCCTCGGCGCCGTCGCCTCGGTCGGCGTGAACGATTACGCCGGCGTCGATCTGCGCGAGGTCGACTATTCGGGCACGATCAAGCTCGACTACAATCTCACCCGCGAGCTCGTCGTGCGCGGCAGCTTCACCAACGAGCGGCTGCAATCGACCGCGCCGGGGTCCGACTACACGGCCAACACCTTCCTGCTCGGGTTGCGGCTACAGCGCTGATCGCCACTCAGAGCGAACCGATGATCTTCTTCAGTTCCTTTCGGAATCCCGGCTCGATGTCGGGCCGCGCCAGCGCGAAGGCGACGTTGGCCGCCAAGAACCCGATCTTCGAGCCGGTGTCGTAGGTCTTGCCGTCGAAGCGGACGCCGAAGAACGGCCGCTCGCCGGCGAGCTTCTTCATGCCGTCGGTCAACTGGATCTCGCCGCCCGCGCCCGCGCCGATGTTTTCCAGGATGCCGAAGACCTGCGGTTCGAGGATGTAGCGGCCGGAGATGATGAGGTTCGAGGGCGCGCTGCCCTGCGGCGGCTTCTCGACCATACCATTGATCTCGAACACATGGCCGAACTCTTCGCCGACGGACACGACGCCATACATGTGCGTGTCGCTCGCCGGCGCTTCCTCCACGGCAATGATGTTGCCGGGGTGTTCGTCGTAGGCCTCGATGCATTGCCGGAGGCAGCGGCCGCCGCGCGCGCCGGGCAGCGTGATCATGTCCGGCAGCAGAACCGCGAAGGGCTCGTCTCCGATGATGTCGCGCGCGCACCAGACGGCATGGCCGAGGCCGAGCGGCGCTTGCTGGCGCGTGAAACTCGTCGCGCCGGCGCCGGGCGTCTCCGCCAGCAAGGCTTCAAGCTCCTTCGTCTTGCCACGGCGCTTCAGCGTGTCTTCAAGTTCGTAGGCGTTGTCGAAATGGTCTTCGATAACCGCTTTGTTGCGGCCGGTGACGAAGACAAAATGCTCAATTCCGGCCTCGCGCGCCTCTTCGACGCAATGCTGAAGCACGGGCCGATCGACGACCGTCAGCATTTCTTTCGGCACGACCTTGGTCGCGGGCAGAACCCGCGTGCCGAGGCCGGCGACGGGAAACACGGCTTTGCGGATGCGCTTGGTCATGAACGATTCCAGCCTTGGGAACAACAAGCCTCGGCGCCGGAACGCGGCGGAGGCGCGAAGCGTCGCATGCGCCCGTTCCAGCGAACGGGCCCTTTAGAAGTCCTTAGAGGCTCATTTGTACCATTCTTCCCTAAAGCGTAACCCGTTAAGAACGGGTATGCGCGGCGAAGCTCGAGGCGATGATGACGATCCTGGTGACGGGGGGCGCCGGCTACATCGGCAGCCACATGGTCCTGGCCTTGCTCGACCGCGGCGAGCGCGCCGTGATCCTCGACGATCTCTCGACGGGCTTCCGCTGGGCGGCGCCCGCGGGCGCGCCGCTCCTCGTCGGCGACATCGGCGACACGGCGCTCGTCGCGCGCATCCTGCGCGAGCACGCCGTCCGCGCCATCATTCACTTCGCCGCCAAGATCGTCGTGCCGGACTCGGTCGCCGACCCGCTCGGCTATTACGAGAACAACACGGCGAAGGCGCGCGCGCTGCTGCAAGCCGCGGTCGCGCATCGCGTTCCCAACTTCATCTTTTCCTCGACGGCGGCCGTCTACGGGGAACCCGCGACGACGCCGGTGCGCGAGGACGCGCCGACGCAGCCGATCAACCCTTACGGGCGATCGAAACTGATGGTCGAGTGGATGTTGCAGGATGTCGCGCAGGCGCATCCGCTCACTTACGCGGCGCTGCGCTACTTCAATGTCGCGGGAGCGGACCCCTCGGGGCGATCCGGACAGTCGACGCCGAACGCCACGCATCTCATCAAGGTCGCGGTCCAGACGGCGCTCGGGATGCGAAAGCGCATGGACGTCTTCGGGGTCGATTATCAAACGCCTGACGGGTCCTGCGTCCGCGATTACATTCACGTCAGCGACCTCGTGCGCGCGCACCTCGTCGCGCTCGATCACCTGCGCGCCGGCGGCGCAAGCCTCACCTGCAACGTCGGCTACGCGCGCGGCTATTCCGTGCTGCAGGTCATCGACGCCGTGAAGCGGGTCTCGGGCGTCGACTTCGAGGTGCAGGTCGCCGGACGTCGCGCCGGCGATCCCGCGCAGATCGTGGCCGCCAACGATCACATCCGCGCGCTCGGCTGGACGCCGCAGCACGACGACCTGGACACGATCGTGCGGCAGGCGCTCGCCTGGGAGCGCGGCCTGCGCGCGCGCGGCTAAAGCCAGCCCATCAACTCGCGGCGCACGATCGATTCGATCACGTTCACGCCCGCCTCGCTGTCGTTGAGGCACTCGATACGCGCAAAGCGTTCGCCGCCCGCCGCGTGGAACGCCTCGGCGTTCTGGATGCCGATCTCCTCCATCGTTTCGATGCAATCGGCGACGAAGCCCGGCGTCACGACGGCGATGCGCGTCACGCCTTGGCCCGGCAACGCGCGCACCGTCTCGTCCGTATAGGGATGCAGCCACGCCTGCGCGCCGAAGCGCGACTGGAAGGTCGCGACGAAGCGCTCGGGCGGCAGGTTCAACGCTTCGCGCACCAGCCGCGCGGTCTTCATGCATTGGCAATAATAGGGATCGCCCTTGAGCAGGTTGATCTGCGGCAGGCCGTGGAAGGACGCGAGAATGACCTGCGGCTCGAAGTCGAGCTTGGCGAGCCCATCGCGCACCGACTGCGCGATCGCGGCGATGTAGGCGGGATCGTCGTGCCAAGCGGGCGCAAACCGCGGCGTCGGCTGCCATCGCATCCGCCGCAGCGCGTCGGCCGCCTTATCGACGACGGTGGCGGTCGAGGTCGCCGAATATTGCGGGTAGAGAGGCGCGACGAGGATGCGGTCGCAGCCCTGCGCCTGCAGCGCGTCCAAACGCGACGCGATGCTGGGCGTCCCGTAGCGCATGGCCCAATCGACCGTAACCCGCGGGTCCGCCGCGAAACGGCCCGCGAGGGCCTCGGCTTGCGCGCGCGTGATGACGCGCAGCGGACTTTCGTCGCGTTCGCGATCCCAAATCTTCGCGTAATTCCGTCCGCTGCGCGACGGGCGCGTCGTCAGAACGAAGAGATGGAGAATCGGCTGCCAGATCACCTGGGGGATTTCGATGACGCGCGGGTCGGAGAGAAACTCTCTCAGGTAGCGGCGTACGGACCAGTAATCCCTCGCCTCCGGCGTGCCGAGATTGACAAGAAGAACGCCAATGCGGCCATGCGTCGGCGGATGCTCTGAAGGACGCTCGGGCATGACGGCCCGCGCCGCAGGCGCGCTAAAGGTCATGCGCGTTTTCCCTGGGCGCCACGGCGGGAAGCCCGCGATGCACGCCGCATTCTAGCGCGATGAGCCAACGGCGTCTCGCAACCGGTTGCGCACGCCTGTTGCGGTGCGCTCCATCAAGGATGGCCACAAACGGGCGATAACTCGTTTCGAGATCCGATGACCGACGTAAGAATTAGGATGCGCTTCGCCCGTCGACGCGTCGCGCAATTGCCGAAAGAAGACGCGGCCGAGCGGCGGGTCCGACAGCATCGGCGTGTAGTAGGCGCAATCGTCGAAAAAATAATGCGTGACCTGACTCCAGCGCGTCCGATCGCCGTCGCGGTGCCGCACGCCGCCATGCAAGAGATTCGCCGACCAGATCAGCGCCTGGCCCTTGCGCGCGTGGAAGGTCTCGGGCGCGATGCCGGCTTTTTGCATCAGCGCCGCCCAGAGCGCTTCGAACTTGCCGTATTGATCGTAGCGATTTCGCTGCGCCGCGGCGCAAGCGCCGACATGTTCGTTGACGTATGTGGGAAACGCGTGACTGGCGGGATAGTATTGCAGCGCGCCGTTGCCTTCGTCGACATCTTCCATCGCGACCCATACGCCGCACATGTAGCGCTCGGGCATCGAGCAGAAATGCACGCTGTCGCTGTGCACGGACTGCTGGGTTCCAACGGGGAAATTCAACGTCTGAAACGGAAAGGCCGTCCGGCCGTACAATTCGCCGAGCAGCTTGATGACATGGGGGTTGCCGGCGATCGCCTTCACGTCGGCGTTGGATCTCCAAGCGTCCGTAAAGCGCACGCCGTCGTTGTTCGGCCAGAGTTCCTTGCGCCAACGATCCATGTCGAACTGCTTGCGCATGGCGTCCTTGATGCGCTCGGCGCGCGCATCGAAGTCCGGATCGGGAAAATCGATGATGGCGTAGCCCTTCTCGCGCATGGATCGCGCCGCCGCCATGGTTTGCGGGGAGGCGTTTTTCGCTGCGAACAGTTCTTCGAAAAACGGCGACTCCACGTCGGGGACGCCCGGCAGCGGGTTGGCGAACGAATGTGCTGACACCGCTGTGTTCCGTCCATCGCAGGATGCGGCCCGGTGGGGGCCGCCGTTCTTCCCGCGGCGGCCTCGGACCTGTCAAGCGAGGCCCGTCGGGTCACTCCGGCGGCCAGAGCGCCCAGAAATGGTGAAGCGGGCCATGGCCGGCGCCGACGCTCAGCGCGTCCGCTCCGCGCAAGGCGCCCGTGACGAACGCTTTGGCGGCCTCGACGGCGTCCGGCAACGCGCGCCCGCGCGCGGAATAGGCGGTGATGGCGGAGGACAGCGTGCAGCCGGTGCCATGCGTGTTGCGCGTCTCGATCCGCGGCGCCGCGAAGATCGCTTCCGAGCCGCGCCGCATGAGGAGATCGCAGGCTTGCGCGCCGGGGATATGGCCGCCCTTCAACAGGACGGCGCGCGCGCCCATCGCGAGGATCGCCGCGCCCTGCCGCCGCAATCCATCGAGATCGGCGGCCTCGTCGCATCCGCTGAGACGCGCCGCCTCGATCGTGTTGGGCGTGAGGATATCGACGAGGGGAAGCAGGCGCTCGACGATGGCGCGCGCCACATCCTCGCCGCCGAGACTGTCGCCGCCGGTGGCCGCCAGCACCGGATCGAGCACGACGAAACGCGGTGGCCGCGCCGCCAACCGATCGGCGACGACGGCTGCGGCGCCCGCGCTGCCCAGCATCCCGATCTTGACGGCGTCGACGCGAATGTCCTCGAAGATCGCGTCGATCTGCGCGGCGAGGAAATCCGGCGGCGCGCCATGGACGGCGCGAACGCCGCGCGTATTCTGCGCCGTCAAGGCAGTGATGACCGCCATGCCGTAACAGCCGAGCGCCGCAAAGGTCTTGAGGTCGGCCTGGACGCCGGCGCCGCCCGAGGGATCGGAACCGGCGATCGAGAGCAGGTTCGCAATCATCGAACCTACCCTATCGCCGTTCGTCCACGATGATCTTCGATTGGTCCGTCAAGGCGCCGACCGCGACAATCTCGATGCGGCCTTCCTCGCCGGCGAGGGTCGACAGACTCCGCGACAGTTCAGCAATCAGGCGTGGATCGCCGTTCGCGCATTCGGCGCGCAGCGTGACCGATCCGGCCGCCGCGGCGCCGAGAACGAGTTGCAATCGTCGGACGCTCGGATGCGCGACGAGCAGATCGAGCACATGGGCGGGCATGATCGTCTTGTCGCCGATGCGCGCGATCTCGTCGGCGCGGCCGAGCCATCCGGCGATGCGCGGCGCCGTGCGCCCGCAGGGGGAGGCGCCGGGAAGAATGCGCGACAGGTGCCCGGTCGAACGGCGCAGCAGCGGATAATCGGCGTTGACGCGCGTGACGACGACCTCGCCGATTTCGCCCTCGGGCGCGAGTTCGCTCGAACCAGGGCGCACGATCTCGAGGAAGACGTTCTCGCTGACGATCATGCCGTCGTTGCGGCCGCCGTCGGCGAGGTCCGATTCGTATGCGATCACGCCGTGTTCGGCGGTGACATAGGCTTGACGCAGGCGGACGCCGCGCGCCTCGACCTCCGCGCGCACGAGCGTCGAGACGCGCGGCCCGAAGACCAGCGCTTTGCGGATCGACGAGACGTCGCGGTTCATGTCGCGCGCGGCGTCGAGGATGCGCAGCAGATAGTGCGGATCGCCGCAATAGGCGTTGGGACGCAAAGCGTGAACCGCCTCGACCTTGCATTCGACGTTGCGACCGCCGCCGGCGGGAATGACGGCGCAGCCGAGCGCCGCCGCGCCCTCGTCGACGATGTGGCCGTCCGTCGAGAGATGATAGGAGAAGCAATTGAGGACGATGTCGTTCTTTTCGAAACCTGCGGCGGCCATGGCGCGCGCGCAATTCCACCAGTCGCGCGCGTGTCCTTGCGGACTGTCAGGCGTGAGGCGGCGCATCGCGCCAAGACGCGTGGCGACAAAGCCGCCGAACGGCGGTTCGTCGGCGCGCAGGCGATCGATCTCGCGGCGACGCAGGATCGGCAGACGCAGCAAATCGTCGCGATGGGCGATCGTATCGACGCCGCTTTCGCGCAACAGGCGCCGAAGACCGGCGGCGCGCGGCTTGGCCACTGCGATGATTGTCTTCAAATTACGGAATAGCAAAGCGTCGCGCGATTTGGCCGATCGCGTGTCGTTCCGATCAAAGAATCCAGGCATTCGCCGCTCCTCCCGGGCGGCTTCGCATTGGGCCGCGGGGGAACGCCGTTTCTGCGCCCTTCGGGCGCCGATTACAAGCGATCGAATCGCATCGTCGCGATCAATTCTGTTTTGCTGCGCCGCCGTTCGAACGATCGATTTTTTCGGCGCCGCTTGACGGATTCCAAATCGAATCGCGCGTCAAACGGGCAAGGTAAGCAGGCCCGCGGCGCCATCTTCGGCGCCGAACACAAGCCGCGTTCCCTGCGCGTTCCAGTTGATCGCGCTGATCGCGCCGGCGCGCTCTTGCGTTGCGCGCACGAGAATTTCCGCGCCGTCGGTAAGCCGCGCCAGGATCAGCCATCCATCGTCGAACCCGACGGCGATCACCAATCCGTTGGGATGAAACGCGACGCGCGAGACGCGCGCCTGACGCGCGCAACATTCGCGCGGCGGCCGTCCCATCGGGCCGTCCTTGCCGTCGCATGGCCAAACGATGCAGGCTTCGGCGCCCGAGGTCGCGAGCCACTTGCCGTCGTGCGACCACGAGAAGGAGCGCGTCTTGGCCGGATAGCCCGTCATGCGCATGTCCTTCTTGTCGGCGATGCGCCAGCCGTGCAGCGCGTTCTCTTGCATTGCGGAAATGCAGAGGCGGCCGTCGGGCGAGACGGTGACGTCGAGATGCGAGCCACGCCAGACGAGCGGCTCCGGCTCCGCGGCCGTGTTGGGAAACCACAGCGACACGCCGTTGTAATGCGATACGGCAAGTCGATAGCCTTTCGGCAGAAAGCAGAGACCGCGCACGCCCGACGGCGCGGTCAACTCCTTCACCTCGCCTTTCGCGTCGCGCGCCCGCACACGCTTGCCGACGCTCCAAGCAACGGCGCCGTCGTCGCGCGCCGCAAGCGCGTCGATCCACGAACCGTTTTCGTTCACGAGTTCCATCGGTCCGCCCGACGCGCGCGTCTCCACGACACGACCATCGTCGCCGCCCGTCAGCAGGCGATCGCCGCTGAAAAGCCCGATGAGGATCGACGCGTCGGCATGCGCGCGACGCGCGCGCACGCCCTCCGCGTCGACGATGTCGCCATTGACGAGCGCCAGCGTCGCCTCCTCGCCGAGGAACCCGGCCGCGACGACGCCGTCCTGGGCGGCGAACGATTGCACGCGATCGGTCAAGGATTGGGGCGATGTCGCCATGGGTCACCGGGAAATAAGGAAGGCGCGCCCGGCTCGTCGTCGGGAGGCCCTCTATGAAACAGCGGGAAAGCCCGGCGCGCCTACACGGCGCAGGAGAGCACGCCTTTGCGCAATTCGTCTTCCTTCAGGTTGCGGCCGATGAAAACAACTTTCGACTCGCGCTTTTCGTCGGGCCGCCAATCGCGCTGGCTGTCGCCGTCGAGGATCATGTGGACACCCTGGAACACGAAGCGCTTCGGATCGCCCTTGAACGACAGAATGCCCTTCGAGCGTAAGATGTTCGGCCCTTCCTTCTGAACCAACTCGTTGATCCAAGGCATGAACTTGTTGGCGTCGAGGTCGCCGTCGACGCGCACGGAAACCGACTGCATGTCCTCGTCGTGATAATGTTTCAGGCCCTTATGGTCGTGGCCGTGGTCGTGATGATGATGGCCGTGATCGTGGTCGTGATGATCGTGATCGTGATCGTCGGCTTCGAGAAACGACGGCTCGATCTCCAGGATGCGATCGAGATCGAAGGCGCCTTGGCCGAGCACCGCGTCGAGCGGCACCTGGCAGCGCTGCGTCTTGTGCAGCTTGGCGTAGGGGTTGATCGCGCGGATGCGGCCTTCGACCTCGCGCAGTTCGGCCTCGCTCACGAGATCGGTCTTGTTGAGGATGATTACGTCGGCGAAGGCGATCTGGTTCTTCGCCTCCGGCGCGTCCTTCAGGCGATCCGCAAGCCATTTCGCGTCGGCGACAGTGATCACCGCGTCGAGCCGGGCGCGATCCTGCACGTCCTGGTCGACGAAGAACGTTTGCGCCACGGGCGCCGGATCGGCAAGCCCTGTCGTCTCGATGATAATGGCGTCGAACTTGCCGCGTCGCTTCATCAGCCCTTCGACGATACGGATGAGGTCGCCGCGCACGGTGCAGCAGATGCAGCCGTTGTTCATCTCGAAAACTTCCTCGTCGGCGCCGACGACGAGGTCGTTATCGATGCCGATCTCGCCGAACTCGTTGACGATGACCGCGTATTTCTGGCCGTGCTGCTCGCTGAGAATGCGGTTGAGCAGGGTCGTCTTGCCGGCGCCGAGGTAGCCGGTGAGGACGGTGACGGGCGTTTTTTCGGTCATGCGCAACTCCATCCGCCGGCGACGAGGCGTCGCCGGCTCTCCTAGACGATCGGCCGAAGACAGGCGAGTCCGATGCCCGCCGTCGTTATCAAAGCCCTTATATTGGCGCGGACGAGGCCGATGGAAGACCTTGCGTCGCGCCGATCAGGCCTCCAGATGGCGCCGCGGCCGCAAACGGTTGAGGAGGCCGCCAGCGCCGCCGAAAACGACCGACAGCAGGTAAAAGCATCCCGCGACGAGAATGATCGTGGGGCCGGAGGGCGCGCCCGACGCGAAGGACGCGACGAGGCCAAGATAAATCGAGACGACGCCGACGCCCGCGGCCACCGCGATGAGACCGGTGACGCCGCGCGCCCACAGCCGCGCGGAGGCGGCCGGCAGCATCATCACACCGACCGCGAGCAGCGTACCGAGCGCCTGGAAGCCGGCGACGAGGTTCATCACGACGAGGACCAGGAAGGCGATCTGCGTCGGGCCGCCGGACCGGCTGACGCTCGCAAGGAAGAGCGGATCGACCGTCTCCAGCACGAGCGGACGATAAAGCGCGGCGAGGCCGAACAGCGTCAGGCTCGAGATCGCGGCCAGCAGGATCAGCGTCGCGTTGTCGAGCGCCAAGACATTCCCGAACAGGACGTGCAGAAGATCGATGCTGGTGCCTTTGAGCGAGACGATGGTGACGCCGAGCGCCAGCGAGATCAGGTAGAAGGCGGCGAGCGAGGCGTCCTCGCGCAGGATCGTCGCGCGCGCGACGGCGCCGGAGGCGAGCGCCACCAGAAAACCCGCGGCGAAGCCGCCGAGCGTCATCGCGCCGAGCGACAGTCCCGACACGAGGTAGCCCAGCGCTGCGCCCGGCAGGATCGCGTGCGCCATGGCGTCGCCCGTCAGCGACATGCGCCGCAGCAGCAGAAAGACGCCGACCGGCGCGCCGGCGAGCGCCAAGGCCACCCCGCCGACGAGGGCGCGGCGCATGAATTCGAACTCCAGGAAGGGCGACAGGAAAAGGTCGTACATCGGCGCGGCGATCCTCGCTCGTCGGCGCTATGCGGCGCGTTCGCAGGCGTCGGCCTCGCGGTCGAACGCCTCGCACATGCGCCGCGCGCGCTGCAGGTTCTCGTCCGAAAGCGCCTGGGCCGTTTCGCCCCACGCCACGGCTTCGCGCGCGAGGAGCAGCGTCTTCGGGAAGACGCGCCGGACGAGATCGAGATCGTGCAGCGCCGCGACGATGGTGCGCCCTTGCGCGCTCCAGCGCCCGATGAGGGCGATCAGATCGTCGGCGGTGCGCGTGTCGAGCGCAGTCAGAGGCTCGTCGAGCAGGATCAGAGGCGCATCCTGCACGATGATGCGCGCGAAGAGCGCACGCTGCATCTGGCCGCCGGACAGCGCGCCGATCGGCCGGTCCTCCAGCCCGTCGAGGGCGACGGCGCTGATCGCCTCCAGAATCGACGCTTTGCCGGCGCGACCGACGCCGCCGAAAACGCCGGTGCGGCGCCACAGACCGGTCGAGACGAGGTCGAACACGTCGATCGGGAAAGATCGGTCGATCTCCGCCGCCTGCGGAAGATACGCGAGGTTGCGCGCGTCCGGCGCGTCGCGCTCGATCGTCCCGCCGAGCGGCGCCAGCGCGCCGGCGATTCCTTTCAGCAACGTCGATTTGCCGGCGCCGTTCGGGCCGCAGAGCGCGACCAGGTCGCCGCGCGCAATGGCGCCGTCGAGGTGATGCACGGCGGGATGGCGGTCGTAGCCGAGCGTGAGATCGCGGAACCGCAACGCGTCGCTCACCGCGCCCTCACGCGATCGCCCAGCCGACCGCCGCCCAGATGGCGGCGACGACGACGCCGGCGATCGCAAGCCTCGCGGCGAAGGACAGGCGCAGCAGCGACCAGCCCGGGACGGCGTGCGGATGCGACGGGCCTGCATGCGCGTGCGGATGGGGATGAATGCGCGCGACCGTCAAGGAACCCTCGTTGGCCTTCATGTTACGGTATAACTTTCGAATGCGCCACTCGGCTGATGCTTTTATCGAATCGAACACGCCCTGCCGCCGGGCGAGCCGATTTGACGTCTAGACGTCGAGCGCGCTATTTTCCCGTCATGCATAATCGCGCCGCCCCCGGTCTCGTGCGAGACTCGATCGTGACCTACCTCGCGGCCGCGGAAAGCGCGTCGATCGGCGAGATCCGCGAAGCGGTGGCGGCGCGTATCGGCGACGTGCCCGCATCCTCGGTCCGCTCCTATCTCAATCTCAACACGCCGGACCTTTTTGAACGCACCGAGCGCGGACGTTACCGGCTCCGCATCGCGGAGACCGACGGCCGGCTGCACGAGGCGGCGTCCTATTCGTTCGGTCGCGCCAAGCTTGTTCAGGCCAATTGTTTCGACTGGTTGCGCCATTGCGAGCCCCATTCAATCCAATGCGTCGTGACCGACCCTCCCTATGGCCTCGTCGAATATACCGAGGTCGAACAGGCCAAGCTTCGTAAAGGACGCGGCGGGGTCTGGCGCATCCCGCCTTCTTTCGACGGCCATCAGCGGGCGCCATTGCCCAGGTTCACGACGCTGAACGAAGGCGACCGGACGGCGATGCATGATTTTTTCGCCGACCTCGGCAGGCTGCTCCTTCGCGCGACGGTTCCCGGCGCGAATGTCCTTGTCGCAAGCAATCCGCTCTTGGTTCACCTCGTGGCGAGCGCAATGAGCGCCACGGGCCTGGAACTCCGGGGTCAGCTTGTTCGGCTTGTCATGACGATGCGAGGCGGCGATCGGCCAAAAAACGCTCATCGGGAATTCGTCGATGTCAGTGTGTTGCCGCGCTCGATGTTCGAACCCTGGATCGTTCTGCGTCATTCGCTCGACGGACGCGCGCAGGACACGTTGCGCAAATGGGGAACCGGCGGATTCCGTCGTCCGTCGCCGGACAAGCCGTTTGGCGATGTCATAAAGTCCAGCCCGACGCCGAAGGCGGAGAGGCGGATCGCCGGGCATCCTTCCCTCAAACCGCAGGCGTTCCTGCGGGCCGTCGTGCGGGCGGCGCTGCCTCTCGGCAGGGGAACAATTCTCGACCCGTTCGCCGGCTCCGGATCGACGCTCGCGGCTGCGAACGCCGTCGGCTACGATAGCGTCGGTCTCGAGAGAGATGCGCACTACATAACGCTTGCGCGCGCGGCGATTCCCAAGCTCGCGGCTTTAAGCGTCGAGGCGATAGACCCAATTGGCGCGTAGTTTCCGAACGCCAGTGCGATCAAGCGTCGCGGTTCGCGTACCGAGATCGCCCCGAGCGTTTTTTCGAAAGTCGGCCTCGACGACCTGGGCGAGATAGACCTCGCTGAACCGCATCGGCGCGCGATCCATCGCCGGTTCCGTCTCATGATCGGTTTCGTAGACAAAAACACACATCCACTGATCGCGAGCGCCGTGCGTGTCAACCGCCCCACCCCGCTTGCGAGTGCTCTTGATCTCGACGCCGTCGCCGCCCGAGGCGACCGAGTTGTTTTTGTAGCGGCCTTGCACGATCAGATCTGGATGGCCGTTGAAGTGCTCGTTCTCGACCAAAGAGCGGGAATGCTTCGCCAATGCGGCCGTTATCATGTCGGAAATCATCCCGGACATTGCGGCAGGCCGGAGCATGTCGTCCATCCGATGCAAGCCGCGTTGAAGGAGCAGGCCATTCACATCATGGAAAAAATCATAAACGTCCTGCATCGCCAGTTCGAAATCCGCCAAGCGAAGCTGATAGGGGAGCGATACGGCCTTGTTGAATTTGGCGTTGTCAATAATTTCGCGAGCAATGGCCAAGGCAGGACCGTCCGGTGTCGTCCGAGCCTTAGCACGTGGGTCCGCGAGCCCTAAAGTCGAATGTTTTTAGTGTTCAGCGCGCCGCCGGGGGCAGCGGCGTCGCCGAAAGGCCGACGGTGCGTCCGGGGAAGCCGGCGGCGTCGAAATAGCGGGTGTCGCCAACCTTCTGCATGTTGAGGACGGTCGTCACGCCGTTGGGCGCCGGCTTCGAGACAACGACTTCGCTCGTCGACGCCGGAAGCCCGCCGTTGGGCAGCGCTTCGCCGAGCACGCGGCCGACGAGCTTGCCTTTGTCGGCGATGTCGAGACGCATCAACTCCGCGATCGTGCGTCCGACGTCGGCGTTGCTGGCCGGAGCGGGATCGACGAACTGCGCTTTGAAGTCCGGCCCCTGCATCGCCATGAAGTTCCAGGTGTCGGCGCGGCTGAACGAGCCGTGCATGCCCTGGCCCTGCTGCAGGATGGTGTCGGCGACCTCGACCGTGCAGCGCACCGGCTCGCCGCAGACCGTGTCGAAGGAGCGGAAGCTGATGGCGATCGCCGGCAGAGGCGTCACCGCCGATCCCTCCAGGGCGATGTCGCTGAGCGCGAGGGTCCCCGGAAACGAGCCGAGCTTCGAGTCGACGAAGATTCCGCTGACGTAATCCTCGCTCGTCAGCGCGTCGACGATGCGCTGCGCCGTCGCCTTGTCGCCGTCGGGAAGATAGATCAGGTCCGAGCCGCCGTTGGCCGCCACGACGACCTTCGGCGCGCTGCGATCGCCGCCGATGAGGCCGTTGCCGAACCGGGTGTGCTGACCCGCGGCGACCGTCTTGTAGCCGTCGTCGGGGTCGAGCAGCGGCAGGCCGAGCGCATGGGCGAGGTCGAGCGCAACGAAGCCGAGCGGCAGCCGGCCCTCCGGCGCGTCGGCGAACTTCGTCTTCGTCGTGGAACTCGTCTGGCTTTCCTTGGAGATCGTCGAGAAGCCGTGGTCGGCGGTGACGACGATATCGGTCGTGTCGAGCAGGCCGAGTTCGCCCAGCGCCGCGCGAAGGCGGGCGAGGTCGTTGTCGGCGTTGCGGATCGCGGCGAGCGAGGTCGGTCCGTTGATGCCGGGCGTGAGCGCGTTGAGGCTGTCGCCCTGGTTGTGCTGGGTGCCGTCGGGATCGCGCGACCAGAAGACCAGCACGAACGGCTTGTCCCGCTCCTTGAAGAGCGGCAGCACGGCGCGGGTCGCCGCATCGGCGAAGTAATCCTGCTGGACGACGTTGGCGCTGTGCGTTCCCGGCGTCGTCATATTGCCCGAGGGCGCATTGGCGCCGCGCGGCGGGGCTTCGAGCGCGACGCCTGCGGCCTTCAGCCGGTCCTGCATCTCGGCGGAAAGCGGCACGCCCTTGGGCGAGCCGGTCTGGTCGTCGATCAGAATCGTCTTGCCGCCGGTGCGCTCGGTCGAATCGAAGATCAGCGCCGGTCCGACCTTGCCGATCGAGGCGGTGCTGTAGCCCTTGTCGCGCGCGAGCTTCAGGATCGTCGCCTCGTTGAGGTAATTGCCGGAGAAATGCTCGTCGACATCGGCGAGGACGGGATCGCTCTCAAGAAAGGGCGTCAAGCTCTTGCCGGCGCCTGGCACTTCGAAGCCGGCGTCGATCGTGTTGGAAAAGTCGCCGGTGTCGCCGAGCATGTGGCCGGTCGCCATGGCCGAGGCGTTGGCGGTGGTGAAGGTCGGGAACAGCGCGTGGCTGTTGCGCAAGCTGACGCCGTCGCGGGCGATCGCCGCCATCGTCGGCGCGGTCGTGTCGTCGACCAGGCGCGCGCGCATCCCGTCGGCGACGAACAGCACCACATTGTGCGGCCGGCTTTGCGGCGTCTGCGCGAAGGCGCAGGACGCGAAGAGTAGGGGGACGATGGCGAGACCGGATCGAACGCGCATGCAAATCTCCAGGGCGACGCCGCGTTCTGGGGCGCCCATACGACAGTTCCATGACGCGGCGGAATTCCGCCAAATCCCGATGGCGCGCCGCTTGCAAGACCCCTAGTCTCTCCGAGGGACAGGCGTCCCCTCGAGATCACGGAGGCGTCATGCCCGACGATCAGACTTCCGCGGCCGGCGCTCCCCACCCGAGCTTCCCCGGAACCGACGGCTCGCGCGTGCCCTACGCGGTGTTCAGTTCGCAGGCCGTGTACGACCGCGAGCAGGAGCGCATATTCCGCGGGCCGACCTGGAGCTTTCTCGGCCTCGAAGCCGAAATTCCCAAGCCCGGGGACTTCAAAAGCACATTTATCGGTGACACGCCCGTCGTGATGACCCGAACCAAGGAGGGCGCGCTCGCCGCCTGGGTCAACCGCTGCGCGCACCGCGGCGCGATCGTCTGCCGCGACAAGCGCGGCAACGCGCTGAAGCACACCTGCGTCTACCATCAATGGACCTATGGGGCCGAAGGCGACCTGCGCGGCGTGCCCTTCGGCAAGGGCCGCGGCGCGATGGCCGGCATGCCGGCGGATTTCTCGATGGCCGAGCACGGAATGCGCCGGCTGCGCATCGACAGCTACCGCGGCCTCGTCTTCGCGAGCTTCAGCGAGGACGCGCCGTCCTTGCCCGACTATATTGGCCCCCAGATGCGTCCCTACGTCGACCGCATCTTCTGCAAGCCGATCGAATACCTCGGCTGCACGCGGCAGATGTCGAAGTCGAACTGGAAGCTCTACCTGGAGAACGTCAAGGATCCCTACCACGCCAGCCTGCTGCACCTCTTCCACACCACCTTCAACATCTTCCGCGTCAACATGCAGATGCGCTGCGTCCCGGACGCCGCGCACGGCCTGCACAGCATCCTCATGGCGATTAAGACCGAAGAGGACGACGCCAGCGCCTACAAGGCGCAAGAGATCCGCTCCTACGACGAAGGGTTCCGGCTGGAGGATCCGTCGATGCTGGCGATGGTCAAGGAATACGAGGAACTCGCCACCAACCATATCCAGCCGATCTTCCCGCAGCTCGTCATTCAGCAGATCCACAACACGCTGGTGGCGCGGCAGATTCTGCCGAAAGGGCCAAACGGGTTCGAGCTCGTTTTCCATTTTTTCGGCTACGCCGACGACACGCCGGAGATGCGCAAGCTGCGCATCAAACAGGCGAACCTCGTCGGACCCGCCGGCTACATTTCGATGGAGGACACGGAAGCGACCGAACTCGTCCAGCGCGGCACCGTGCGCGACGGCGACGAACTGTCGTTCATCGACATGTCGAAGGGTTCGAGCAACGACGAATCCTCCGCCATCACTGAGAGGCTGATCCGCGCCTTCTGGGCCGGCTATCAGGAGATCATGGGGTTCGGCCGCGACGTCCCGCTCGGAGCGGCGCGATGACGACCGACGCCCTGCTGTTGCGCCTCGAGCTGATGGCGCTGCAGGACGCCTATGTCGCGACGATCGACAACGAGCGCCTCGATGACTGGCCGACGCTGTTCGTCGACGACTGCTTCTACGAGATCATCCCCAAGGAGAACGTCGATGCGGGACTCGCGGCGCCGCTGATCCACTGCGACGGCATCGCCATGCTGCGCGACCGCGTGCTGTCGCTGCGCAACGCCAACATCTTCGAGACGCCCACCTACCGGCATTTCGTCTCCGGCCTCGATTACAGAAGCCTCGAGGATGGAGCGATCGAGATGACGTCGAACTACATCGTCGTGAACACGTCGCAGGCGGGCGACACCTCGATCTATCAGGCGGGCCGCTATTTCGACCGCGTCGTGCGCACGCCAGACGGGCTGCGCTTCAAATCCAAGCGCGTCGTCTACGATACCTCGCGCGTGCAGACGGCGCTGGCGATCCCGATCTAGGCGCGGGTTCGTCCGCGCCGACGGAGCGAGCCCACTCGGGCGCTTCGCGCGATCGTCGCCTGACAGGCCGCGCAAACCGCCTTAGAGTGCGGCGGACACCTCTGCCGGAGCCCTGCATGAAAACCCGCGCCGCCGTCGCCTTCGCCGCCAAGAAGCCGCTGGAGATCGTAGAAATCGACCTCGACGGGCCGAAGGCCGGCGAGGTCCTCATCGAGATCAAGGCGACGGGAATCTGCCACACGGATTATTTCACCCTGTCGGGCGCCGATCCAGAGGGCCTTTTCCCCTGCGTGCTCGGCCATGAAGGCGCCGGGATCGTCGTCGACGCAGGCGCGGGCGTCACGACGCTGAAAAAGGGCGATCACGTCATTCCGCTCTACACGCCCGAATGCCGGCAGTGCAAAAGCTGCCTGTCGCGCAAGACCAACCTGTGCACCGCCATCCGCGCGACGCAGGGCAAGGGGCTGATGCCCGACGGAACGAGCCGTTTCGCCTGCGACGGCGATCCCGTGCTGCATTACATGGGAACCTCGACCTTCTCGAACTTCATCGTCGCGCCGGAAATCGCAGTCGCGAAAATCCGCGAGGACGCGCCCTTCGACAAGGTCTGCTACGTCGGCTGCGGCGTGACGACCGGCGTCGGCGCGGTGATCTGGACGGCGAAGGCGGAGGCCGGCTGCCATGCCGTCGTCTTCGGCCTCGGCGGCATCGGCCTCAACGTCATCCAGGGCCTGCGCCTGATCGGCGCGGAGCAGATCGTCGGCGTCGACATCAATCCGGGCCGGAAGACCATCGCGGAAAAATTCGGCATGACGGATTTCGTCAACCCGAAAGAGGCTGGCGGCGATCTCGTCCCCTATCTCGTCAATCTCACCGGCGGCGGCGCGGATTACTCGTTCGACTGCACCGGAAACGTCGAGGTCATGCGCCAGGCGCTCGAATGCTGCCATCGCGGCTGGGGGCAATCGATCGTCATCGGAGTCGCGCCCTCTGGCGCGGAGATTTCGACGCGGCCGTTCCAGCTCGTCACCGGGCGCACATGGAAAGGCACGGCCTTCGGCGGCGCGCGCGGGCGCACCGATACGCCGCGCATCGTCGACTGGTACATGCAGGGCCGCCTCAACATCGACGACCTCATCACGCACAAGCTGCCGCTGGAGCGCATCAACGAGGGCTTCGATCTCATGCACGCAGGCGAATCGATCCGTTCCGTCGTGGAGTTCTGAAGCCGGAGCCGGTCAGATCCGCGTCGTGACATAGTGCAGGCAGCCGTCGCGCGAAACGTCATCGCCCGGCGCGAGCAGGCGCCCGTCCTCGCCGACGACCTCATCGACGCGGAAGCCGACTCGCGCGAGCTGGTCCGTCTGAGCCTGCCGCCCGATGTAATAGAAGACCCCCTGCCAGCGATGCGCCATGTCGTTGTAGAGGGCGTATTCGGCCTCTTCGCGGCGCATGGCGCGCATCCGCCGGACGTTCGCCACGGCGAGCGCCTGATGCGCGGCGTTGCGCAGCAATCGATCCGGCCGGTTCGACCAGTTGAGCCGCGGCGGCGCGCCGGCGAGATCGGAGTCGCGGTTGTGCGCGGACATCACGAACGTCCCGCCCCGCGCCGTCAGCGCGGCGATCCGCTGGAGCGCCCGCAGGCGCTCCTCGGGCGCGAGCGCGTCGAGAACCGCCCAGGAGGCCAGCGTGAAATCGAACGGGGCCTCGTCGAGCATGCCGAGTTCGCGCAGGTCGAGTTCGTAGAGACGCGCGGCAGGAAAGGCGGCGCGGCATTTCGCCAGCATCTGCGGCGAGAAATCGATGCCAACATAATCGGCGGCGAACGGCAGAAGGAAGCGCGTCGTGCGCCCCGAGCCGACGCCGAGATCGAGCACGCGGCGGTTGGCGAAGGCGTCGCGGCGGCGCAGGACGATCATCGTCTCCGCGGCGCAAAGCGTCTGCCCCGCGTACCAGTCGGCGAGCTTGCTCGAACAGAAGATGCGGGCGTTGTGCGCCGAAAGGTCGAAGGTCTCTGGCTTCATGGCGGGATCCTCGCGCGACCGCAATGATCGCCCGCCGCCACGTCATGGGCAATTCGAATCGAGCGGCATAGTTTACGACGCCGTCGCGCGGCGAGACGCCACGCGCTCGGCCGCCGCGCGCGCCGCGGCGAGGCCGCTGCGGTAGGCGCCGTGGGCGGTCGAGAAATCCGCGCGCGAGGTCGCTTCGCCGGCGAAGAACAGGCGCCCGTCGACAGGCGCCGCCAACGTCGCTCGCGCGTCCGCGTGGCCGACGCGGGCGCGCGAGTAGGAGCCCCGCGCCAGAGGGTCGAGGCTCCAGCGCGAGGCGGCGAGCGGCGTGAGCCGCGCGCGCCATTGCGAGCCGAGCGCCGAAGCGATGTCGGCGATCGCATAGTCCGCGAAGGCGCTCTCGCCGGCGCGCTCGAGATCGTGAGCGAAGGCGCCCCCGAAATAACACTCGATGAGCGGCCGGCCGAACGGGCGCAAATGATAGCTCGCCATGCCGACCCGGTCGCGCGCGCCGTAAAGACGCGTCTCCGCCGGCAAGTCCTGCGCGCCTTCGACGGCGAGGAAGGTCTTGTCGGCGAGGCCCAGCGGCAGGTTCGCCGCCGCCTCGACCTTATTCGGCAGCGCCGGCGCGAAGCGGATCGCCTGCGCGGCGAGCAGATTGGTGGAGACGGTGACGATCGCCGCGCGCGCGTCGAGGGAGCCCTTGGCCGTCTCGATGCGCAGCCGCTTGCCGGCGTGATCGATCGCAACGACGGCGCAGTCGCGTTCGATGGGGAGATCGTCGCCGAGCCCTGCGATCAGCGCGCCGTATCCCCCCGGCGTGCGCCAGTTGATCTCGGTGTCGCGATAGCGGTGGAAGTCCTGGGTTGAAACGCGCGGGAGCTCGGCGCCGTTGATGTAGGTCGAGCCGGCGTCGATCAGCGCGTTCCAGGGCGAGCCGGGTTCGAGAAAGTCGCTCGCCGGCCGGTCCGGCTCGTCCTGCGCGCCGGCTTCGAGCCGTTCGTAGAAGGCCTGCCAGCCCTCGCGGAACCGGGCCTGATCCGCATCCGAAAAATTGCCGTTCCAGGCCGGCTTCTCCCAGGCCGCGGCCGAGCGGTCGAGCGCAACGCCGCGTTCTTCGGCGACGCCGACGAACGGATTTTCATCGGCGGAATGCAGCCACCCGCAGCCGAGATCGATCGGCCAGCCGCCGCGATCGACCGTCCAGGCGCGGCCGCCGAGACGGTCGCGCGCCTCGAGGATGACGAAGGACGCGCCGGCGCGCCGCAGGTCTCGACCCGCCGCGAGGCCGGCCGCCCCCGCGCCGACGACGACGATATCCGTTTCGGTGAGACGCAAAGCCATGGCCGACACGTAGGCGTCGCGGCGATCATCGACAAGCCGCAGCAAATCTGGTCTCCTCCCGCAAAATCGGGAGGCTCACACGATGAACGCGCCTTCGAAGGCCGCGTCCCAACCAGCCGTTCTGTCGGGCGCGGCGATCCTGCGCGCCGTCAAGAGCGCCGGCGTGCGCTACGTTCTCTCCGTTCCCGACCTGCATACGGCGGACGGCCTGCTCGCGCCGGTGACGTGCGACGCGGACCTGACGCTGATCCGCGTCTGCAAAGAAGATGAGACGCTCGGCATCGCCGCAGGTCTCAGCTACGCCGAACGGCGCGCGCTGATCCTCATCCAATACACCGGCTTCCTCTACGCGATGAACGCCATCCGCGCCGTCGCCTGCGAGCACGGCATGCCGATGTGCATGATGATCGGCCTGCTCGCCAAGGAGCCGGACGTTGCGCCGCAGCAGTCGCGCCGCTTCGGCTTGCGCATCATCGAGCCGATCCTCGACACGATGGGAATCGAGCGCCATTACATCGACCGCGACGAGGACGTCGCCCTGATCGCGCCGGCGATCGAGCGCGCCTACGCCCGTTCGCGGCCCGTCGCCATGCTCATCGGCCGGAGCCCGGCGCCATGATGAGCCGTCGCGCCTGCCTCGAAATCCTCAAGCGCCATATCGGCGAGGCCATCTGCGTCGCCTCCTATTCGACGGCGAGCGAATGGGTCGAGATCGCCGACCGGCCGCTGAACTACTTCTCCTTCGGCGCGATGGGATTGGGCTCCTCGCACGGCCTTGGCCTGGCGCTCGCCTTTCCGGAGCGCCGCGTCGTCGTGCTCGACGGCGACGGCAGCCTGTTGATGAACCTCGGCTCGCTGGTGACGATCGGCTCCGTCGCGCCCCCGAACCTCGTACATCTGCTCTGGCGCAACGACAGCTACGAGGCGAACGGCGGCCACCCGCTGCCGAGCCGCAGCGTCGACTTCGCCGGGCTCGCCCGAGCGGCCGGAATCAAATCCGTCCATATGCTGGAAGAGATCGGCGCCTTCGAGCGCGACATCGGCGCGATCCTGGCGGCGCCGGGGCCGGTCTTCGCGGAACTGCGCATCGAGCAAGGGCCGCTGGGGCCGCGCGCCTACGAGGAGATGTATCGGCCCGAGCGGCGGCGCGCTTTCCGCGCCGCTTTGCAGTCGCGGGCGTGACCCTCGGGATTGTGGGGACATCCGCGCGGCTCGCCTTGACCGGCGACGGCGGCCGACCGCATCAAGGAGGCGCCGCCGCATGGTCGCGCGTCCCCCAAAAGCCGGATTTTCGCATGAACAAGCCCGAACGCATCAGCGCCGATACGGTGGACGGCGGCCATCTGCGCGCCTTCATCGAGCGGATCGAGCGGCTCGAAGAGGAGAAGCGGGCGATCGCCGACGACGTGAAGGAAGTCTACGCCGAGGCCAAGGGCAACGGCTTCGACGCGCGGGTGATGCGCAAGGTCATCGCCTTGCGGCGCATGGACCGCGACAAGCGCATCGAGGAAGAGACGATTCTCGACCTCTACCTCAATGCGCTCGGCGAGGCGTGACCGCGCGCAAGCCGGCCCCGGCCGTCATGCGGCCGGAAGGCTCGCCAAACCGGCTCAGAGACTGGCGATCCGGTAGGTGACGCGCGCTGTGCCGGCGCCGATCATGCCGAGCGCGCGCGCCGCGCCACGCGACAAGTCGATCGAGCGGCCGGTGTAAGCGGCGGGCCCGCGATCGTTGACGCGGACCTCGACGCTGCGGCCGTTGGCCGAGACGATGAGGCGCGTGCCGAGCGGCAGCGAGCGATGCGCGCAGGTGAGCCCGTCCGGACGGAACACCTCGCCCGAGGCCGTGCGCCGGCCCAGACGCTCATGACCGCCGTACCAGGAGGCGCGGATGACCCGCGCGCCTGCGCCCCCGACGAGCCGCGCGCGCACGCGCGGAGCCGCGTGCGGACGCGCGAGGGTTCTGAACCTTGTCCGCGCGGCTTTGGCGGCGATCGTCGCGGGATGGGAGGAAGGGTTCGGCGCAACTTGCGACGCGGCCCGCGATGCTTGCTGCACGAAGAACCGGGAAATGGACTCGTCTGCTTTGGCGGAAGATGCTGCAACGCAAACCAAGGCTATACCTACGAAAGCGCTCATTCTCAAGGGTACAATCTCCAAGCTTATTTCAAACCTGCGCACGTCGATATCAGTCGAACGGCGCGGGCGGCCATATCGCGACTGAATATGGCGCAAAGATGACCTATATTAATTTACGGATTGTTAGGAATTCCGCGCTTTATACAGGATTAACATCAGCCGTTATTTTTATCGCGGCCACCTAAACCAAGCGGACTTTGTGTCGATCCTGTTTTGTCAAGCGATGAATTGACGAGCCGCCTCAGGCGGTTCGCCCGGCGATCGCGCCAATCGCCACATTGCCGAGCCCCGCCAGCAGGAACACGATCGCCAGCAGGCCGTAGAGCGAGGGCATGTCGAACCGGGAATAAATCTGCATGACCATGAAGCCGAGGCCCTGGTTCGACAGCTTGGTTTCGGCCAGAAGCGCCGTAATGACCGCGGTGCCAAAGCCGAGCCGCACGCCGTTCAGCACCGGCGCGCGCATCGCGGGCAGATAGACCTTGGTCGCCATCTGCAGCGGCGTGGCGCGAAAGCTGCGACCGACGCGGATCAAAACCTTATCGATGCCGCGCATGCCCGCAGCGGTCGACAGGGCGACGGTGAAAAAGCAGCCGAGCGCGCCCAAGGCGATCTTCGAGGCGACGCCGACGCCGAACCACATGATCATGACGGGGAAGAAGATGATGCGCGGCGTCGGCGCGAGGTAATAAACGTAAGGCTCGTAGGCGCGCGAGAGGAAGCGGTTAGCGCCGAGCACGATGCCCACGAAGACGCCCGCCGCCGCGCCGATGGCGAGCGACGACACGGTTTCCCAGGCGGTCACCTGGAGATTGGCGTAGAAGGTCGGGCTGACGAGAAGCCTCCCCGCCGCCGGAATGATGAGCGCCAGCGACGGCGTCACGTCGTGCAGCAGCAAGCCGGAGCGCGACAGCGCCTCCCAGGCGAGCGCCGCGCCCACGACGATCGCCGCGCGGATGACGAAGACCGAGCGCAGGGAGGAGCCCCGGCGCGCGCCCCAGGCCGTCGTCGCCGTCGGCAGACGGTCTACGTTCCCGGTTGTAGCCATGTTTCCAGCCGCTCCAGGGCCACGAAGAACACCACGCTGACCATGATGACGAACCCGATGGCCGCATAGACGCCGGGAAGGTCGTAACGCTCGGCGAGATCGTTGATGAGCTGGCCGAGGCCGCCGAGGTTGATCAGAAACTCGACGCCAACGACGCTGATGAGGACGAACGTCCAACTCAGCCGCACGCCGGTGAAGATGAGCGGCAGCGCCGAAGGCAGCAGGATTTTCCAGAACATCTGGCCCTGCGTCATCTTCAGGCTCCTGCCGACGTTGAGCAGGACCGGGCGGGTCGCCAGGAAGCCCTCGGTCGTCTTGAGGATCATCGGCGCGAGACCTGTGATGATCGACATGACGATGATCGTCGTCGACGAGCGGCCGAACAGCACCAGGAACAGCGGGAACGCCAGGACGAGCGGCGCGGCGGCGAGCGCGGCGACCCAGTCTTCGATCGCGAGGCGCAGCGGCCGCCAGCGGTAGAGCGCCGTCCCGATGGGCACGCCGATGAGGATGGTCACGAACCCGGCGACCACGACCTCGAAGGCCGTCTCGCGCGTGCGCTCGAGGACGCCTTCCTCGACGATGATGCGCTGCAGGCTGGCCAGCACGTCGCTCGGCGGCGGCAGGATATAGCGGTTGAGAATGCCGGCCCGCAGCAGCGCCTCAAGCGCCGCGAAGCCGAGGACGATGCTGACGGCGCCGACGGCGATCGGAGCGCCGCGCGATCGCTTGGCGCCTGCGTCAGCCACGGGCGGACGCGCTCCGCGCTGTGCGTTGCTCGGTGTCCGCCATGCCGCGGCTCGCCTCCTCGCGCAGGTCGGCCCAGATTTCCGCGACATAATGGCCGAAGGCGTCGCTCGACACGACGTCCGACGTGCGCGGACGCGGCAGGTCGATTTCGATGATGCGCTTCACCTGCCCGGGCCGGTAGGTCATCACCACGATCCGATCGGACAGCTGCACCGCTTCGGTGAGGTTGTGGGTGATGAGCAGAGTCGTCTGACGCAAGTCCTGCTGGATCTGGGTGATCTTGTCGCCGAGCAGGAGGCGCGTTTGTTCGTCGAGCGCGGCGAAGGGCTCGTCCATGAGCAGGATTTCGGGTTGCGAAACGAGGGTGCGGGCGATCGAAACGCGCTGGCGCATACCGCCGGAGAGTTCGGCCGGCATGCGTGTCTCGAAGCCGTCGAGGCCGACGAGATCGATCAGTTGCTTGGCCCGTTCGAGGCGCTGCGCCTTGGCGACGCCGCGCAGTTCGAGCGGAAACGCCACATTGTCGAGGACGTTGCGCCAGGGAAAGGTCGACTCTTCCTGAAACACCATGCCGATGGCGGGATGCGGACCGGCGACGCGCTGCCCGTCGACGCGAACGTCGCCCGAATACTCGTCGAGCAGGCCGCCGATGATGTTGAAGAGTGTCGACTTGCCGCAGCCCGACGGGCCGATGACCGCGACGAATTCGCCGGGACGCACGTCGAACGACACGCGATCGACGGCCGTGACGGCGCCCGGGCCCTCGCCGAAGCGCTTGAACACCTTGTCGACGACCAGTTGCGGTTCGGGGAGCGCGGCCGGCGCTCGCGCCAGGGCGTTGGAGGCGTTCGACATGACCATGCGCCGTTCGGATCGTTGCGGCGCCGCAAGCGGATCGGGAGGCGCCTCCGAACGGCCGATCCTCCCCAGGTCCGGCCGGTGCGGGCCGCTTTGTTAAAGCGCCATGATCGTGGGCGTCGCCCGCGGCCTTGTCAACGACGATCGACGGCTCGCGCGCCGCCGCATATCGGCGATTAGTTGAAGCCCGTGGCGGCGGGCGCAGCATCGGTGAGATCGACGCGCGCGGCGCCGCGGAGCGGCTGAACGGCGGCGCCCGAGAAGGCCTCGGTCGCCGGCGCCGGCGACCCCGCGCCGAAGCGGGCGTCGAGCCCCGCCGGCTGGGCGAAGGCCAGGGCGACGGCGTCGTGGCGCGCCGCCTGGCGCAGGCCGGTCACGACCGGCGCGAAAGATGTCGGCGCGGCATGGGCGACATCGAGCGAGCCGGTGAGCAGGCGGAAATTGGCGCGGTCGATGCGGGTCGACGCCGCGCCGGCCCCGCGCGCCGCAGCGGCGCGCAAACCGACCGCCTGCGCGCCAAGCGAGGCGACCGACATCTTCGGCGCCGGGGCGCGGACGGGGCGCGGGACCTCCGACAGAACCGGCGGCGTCGGCGCATAAGCGAGCGCTCCGGTCGCCGAGGGCTTCGCAGGCGCGGCGCCACCGGTGGTGATCACGCTCGGCAGCGCCGCTGCGCGAAGCGCCCGCAGACCGGCGTCGGCGGGAAGAGCCGGGGGGCGCGGGATCGGCAGCGGGGCGTTTGCGGCGTTGGCGAGGTTCATCGCCAGTTCGGCCGGACGACGCGGCGGCGTCGGCGCGGCGGACGCGACGACGGCCTCCAGTTGCGCCGGCGCCGGCGTCCGCCCGGACGTTGCGACCGCCGTGGCGTTGGCCGAGGCGGCGCGCGCCGTCGTCGCGACCGCCGCGGGAACGCTGCGATTGGCGTCCGCGACGAAAAAGCCGCCCACCGAATTGTCCTGGGCGCTGGCGACGGCGGCCGGCGCGCCGGCGCCGGGCTGCGGAGCGGCCGCCGCGGAGGCGACGCGGGGCGCCGCATTGGCGCCGCGGCTCTTGGCGATGAAGGCCGCAACGCGCGAATCGCCGCCGACGCGCGGTCCCGGGTTCGCTTCGCCGCCGCCCGCCGATGCGCCGTCCTCGGTGTCGCCGCCGCCGAACAGCCAGGCGAAGAAGCCCTTGTTTTGCTGCTGCACCTGGGCGACCGTCGGCACGCTCACGCCGTTGCGCGCCTGGATTTCCTCTCGCGCGTCCGCGTAATGCGCCAGCATCCGCCCGTCGGAGGCGAGGTGCACGGTCTTGCCGTCCGGAAACAGGCGCGCGAGCTGGTCGTAGGTCATGCGCGGCCAAGCGCGCACATTGCCAACATCCATGTGGACGAAGGGCGTCCCGGACGTCGGATAGTAGCCGACGCCGCCGCGCTGCAGGCGCATGGCGATTTCGCGAACCCGCGACATCGGCACATCTGTGTAGTGCATGTCCATCGCCTTGCCGAGCATGTGCTGCGAGAACTCGGCGACGCCGCGCGTGCGGTGGCGCAGCATGGAGTTGGTTTCCGGGGAGCGGTAGGCCGAGACGATGACGATCGGCTCGCGCGATCCGGTCTCGCGATAGGTCTCCCAGACGGCGTCGAAGAGCCGCGGGTCCATGCGCGTCGGTTCGTCGCGGCGCCAATCGCGCAGGAACCAGTTGAGCTTTTCGAGCGTCGCCTGGTCATAGGCGCCATTCACGCGAAACGTCGCCGTGATGCTCTCGTGCGTGTGCGAATGGTAGAGCGTGATCGTGCGCGTGTCGCCGTTGGCGACGGCGCTTTCCGTCTGCGCGGGCGCGAGGCTCGCGAGGGCCAGGGCGAAACTGCAAGAGGAGAAAAAACGAGCCCGAGAAAGCACGACCCTGGGAAAGGCTGGAATCCGCAATCTGGTCACCCGCTATTGGTGGACAACGCGACACGGAACGACGCGACGCCAACGAGGCATAGTAAGCGAAGCGTTGCGCTTTTGGGTTAAGGCTCCGTAAGCCCCTACCCTGCGCCGCCCCGGCCCCCGTCCGAACCGACACTGTGGCCGATACGGCGGCGAAGAGCAAGATCGCGCGGCAGTGCGCCGGGCAAGACGGTCGAGTTTCGAGGGTATGCCCTCCGCGACGATGCGTTGGCGGCATCATATCGCGCAAACGCGCATCTAGCTTTCACCGTCATGCTTGGCCATAAGAGGGTCAAGCCAAAGCCTATGCGGAGGAGCCCAAGCCGCCGTCGCGGGCGAGCGCAGCAGAAGACCGGGAGGACGACGATGATCACGCCGGACGCCGCCGAAACGGTCCGATCCGCTTTTCATTGACGGAACGGCGGTTCAACTCTGGCGTCAGGCGCGACCGCCGCGCGAGACGCGCCGAACGCGGAAGAAAAGCAACGGGATGAACGGCCGCTACGAGCCGGACACTATGGGAGGATGAAAGAGAATGCGCATTCTGATCAGAACGGCTCAAATTGCTTACGTAGCCTGCATGGCCGCGGGGCTTGCAGGGGTTCAGCCCGCGGCTGCGCAGGACATCCAGCTCAAGGCCTCGTTGTTTACGCCGTCGGGCAATCCCCTTGTCCGGGCCATGGATCAATGGGCCGACGACATGCGGCAGAAGTCGAACGGCCGCCTCAACATCAAAGTGTTCCCCGGCGCCCAGATGGGGCCGCCGCCGCGACAGTACGACCTGGCCAGGACCGGCGTCGCCGACATCGCCCTGTTTCTGCACGGATCGACGCCGGGTCGCTTTCCGTTGACCGAGTTGACCCATCTTCCCGGCGTCATAAAGAGCAATTACGGGAGCGCGCTCGGCCTGAGCGAGATCGCGCAGAACGTCCTCGGCTCCGAATATCCCGGCGTCAAAATCCTGAACGTGCTGCCCCTTAAAACGTTTATCATTTCGCGAAGCCCGATCGCCGACGTGAAAAGCCTGAAGGGCAAGCGCATTCGCGCCGCCGGCTCCGTCCAGTCGGATGTTCTGGAAGCGCTCGGCGCCGTGCCCACAGTGGTCCAACCCGGCGACATGAACGACGCCTTGAGCAAAGGCATGATCGAAGGCGTAAGCAGCGCCTATAGCGCCGTCGAAAGCTACAAGCTCGACGACGCGGCGAAATTCATCGTCGAGGGAGACATGGGCGGCGTTACCTTCGCGACCGTCATGAATCAGAAAGCCTACGACGGGTTGCCGCCCGACCTGCGCCGTCTCATTGACGACAGCAGCGGCTTGGCCGGCGCCAAACTCTTCGCCAGGTTGCTCGCCGACGATGAGGCCCGCGTGCGCAAAGAACTCCAGCAGCGCGGCGTCAAGATCACCCAATTGGTCGACGACGGGGCTTTGAAGCAGGCGGGCGATAAAATTCAGGCGGAAGCTTTTAAAAAAGCGGAAGGCAAAGGCGTGGATGCGCGCGCCACGCTGGAAACGTTGAAGGCCGCGGCGGCGAAGTACGCCGAGGACTGAGCTTTCGTTCCAGGCCAATGCCGAGGCCGATCCGCAATGCGGATCGGTCCCTTTGGAAGATTCTCCATGTCGATCTTGAAGCGTGTGACGCAATCGCTTTCCGATGTCGCGGCCGTGGCGATCGCGGGCATCATTCTCGTCACGATCGCCGACGTGCTGATGAAGAATTTATTCAACCGCCCCATAAGAGGCGCCTTCGAGCTGGTCGAGTTTCTGCTGGTCTGCGTTGTGTTCTTCGGGTTCGCCGAGGTTTTTCGGTCGGATGCGAACATCTGCGTCGATGTCGTCGATCACGCCGTCGGCCCGCGCGGCCGCGCCGCGCTGCAGGCGTTCGGCGCGGCCGCCTCGTTCGGTTTTTTGCTTCTGTTGATGTGGGCCATGATCGCGCCCGCATGGGACACGGTGACCTACCCGCAATGGACGCAGGAAATCGGCATCCCGCTTTACGCCTATTGGATACCGATCCTCGCAGGCATCGCGCTCGCGATCGTCGCAGCCGCGACGGTCTGCTGGATGCGGCTGCGGCAGCGCGCGTCGAAAGTTGAACCGTAATGGACGTCCAAACCATCGGATTGATCGGGATGGGCGCGTTGCTTGCGCTCATCTTTTTGCGCGTGCCGGTCGGTATCGCCATGGGTCTCGTCGGCTTTTTCGGCTATGCGTCGATCGACGGCTGGACTCGCGCATTGACCGTCCTCGGTCAGGCGCCATACGACGTGGCCGCCAACTACAGTCTCTCCGTCATTCCGCTGTTCATCGTGATGGGCGACGTCGCGTTGCGCGCGGGCATGTCGGCCAAGCTCTACGACGCTGCGCGCTCGCTGTTTTTCGGCGCGCGCGGCTCCCAGGCTTACGCGACGATCGGCGCCTGCGCAGGCTTTGGCGCGATCTGCGGCTCGTCGGTTGCAACCGCGGCGACGATGACCCGGATCGCGATCCCGCAGATGCGCCGAGCCGGCTATGACGACCGTCTCTCGACGGGCTCGGTCGCGGCCGGGGGATCGCTCGGCATCCTGATCCCGCCGTCCGTCCCCTTCGTCGTTTACGCCTTGACGGCGCAGCAATCGGTTCCGCGGCTCTTTGCGGCCGGCCTCATTCCCGGATTGGCGCTCACCGCCCTTTATATGCTCGTCGCGCTCGGCGTCTCCATCGCGAAGCCTGCATGGGCGCCGCTGCACGAACCGCAGAAAAAGCGCGAACGCCTGAAAGAGATCATCGCGATCTGGGATGTGGCGCTCCTCTTCGGGGGCACGATCGGAGGGCTTTATGCGGGGTTTTTCACCCCGACCGAAGCCGCAGCGGTCGGCGCCTGCGGCGCCGTGCTGCTGGGCGCCCTCAGCGGAGGGCTGACATGGGAAGGAGCGCGGGAAAGCTTCCGCGCAGCGATCAGCACCACATGCATGCTGTTCGTGATCGTGATCAGCGCAGTGATATTCTCCTATTTCGTCGTGCAGACGCAGATGCCTTCCGTGCTGGTCGGCTGGGCGAACGCTTGGAAGCTTGGTCCGATCGGTCTCATCGCTATCCTGATTGCGTTTTATATCATCTTAGGATGCTTCATGGACGGGCTCGGGATGATCCTGATCACGGTGCCGGTCTTCTTGCCCCTCGTTTTGGCGAGCGGCTACGACGCCGTTTGGTTCGGGGTCATCCTCGTGGTGGTCATCGAGCTTGGATTGATCCACCCGCCGGTCGGGATGAACATTTTCGTCATTCAGGGACAGGTGCCGGAAGTGCCGGTGCTGCGCATCTACCAGGGCATCATCCCGTTTCTGTTCGCGCCGTTCGTTCTTCTCGTGCTGCTCGTCGCCTTTCCAGCCATCGCGCTTTGGCTGCCAAATTATCTGTTCCAGTAACGGCGGGCCGCGAACCGCCGCCGCGAAGCGCGAAGCCGGAACGGGCGTCGGGGACCGACGAAGCCTACTCGCCGCGAATATTGTTGGCCTCGATGACCTCTTTCCAGCGCAGGCTGTCCGCCTTGATAAAGGCGGCGGCTTCGGCTGGCGCGTTGAGGAGGGGGGTCGCGTGCAGGTTGCGCAGGAGCTGCGTCGCGTCCGGCCTTTGAAAGGATTCTCGGATCGCCACGGACAGTTTCTCGGTCAGGGCGGCCGGCGTTTTCGGCGGCGCGACGACGGCGAACCAGGCGGTGGACACATAGCCGGGCAAGACATCGCTGACGCAGGGAACGTTGGGCAACTCCGGCGAACGCGCGGCCGTTCCCACCGCCAACGCCAGGAGCGAGCCGTCGGCGACATAGGCGTAAGCGTCGACGAGATTGACGAACGCCACGTCGACGCGTCCCGCGAGCATTTCCGAGATGATCTGCGGCACGCTCGCATAGGGAACGCGCAGCAGGTCGATTCCCGCCTTGGCCTTGAACGCTTCTCCCGACAGATGCGGCGTGCTGCCGTTGCCCGCGGAGGCATAGTTGATCCGTCCCGGCTTTTGTTTCGCCAGGGCGATCAAACCGGCCGTGTCGGCCACGCCGAGGCTGGGGCGAACAAGCAGGACATTCGGCACGTCCGTGATGACCGTTACGGGCGCAAAGGCGAGCGGGTCGAAGCCGAGCTTCGGGAACAGATATTGGTTGATAGAGAGAGCGGGCGGGGGCGCCGTCAGCAACGTGTAGCCGTCCGGTTCCGCGCGGGCGACGGCGTCGGCGCCGATGTTATGGGAAGCCCCGACGCGATTTTCCGTCACGACCGGCTGACCCCATTTTTCCTGAAGTCCTTTGCTGTAGATCCGCGCGAGGAGATCGATGGCGCTGCCGGCCGGGGTCGGCACGACGATGTGGATCGTACGGCTCGGATAGGCGCCTTGCGCCAGAGCGGCGGTCGCCACAACGCTGATGAAGGCCGGCGCCAGACACGTCCAAATACGCACGCTTCGCATCCTCGCCTGAAACCGCCGGCCGGCCGCCGGCGCGGCCGCTCTCGATCCGCCTTGTGCCAATTACGCGGCGATGGCGCGTTTCGCGCGATCAGCCGACGCTCTCCAGCCGCGGCGCACGGGTCGCCGCGGAGTCCGGTTTGAGCAAGCGTCGCAACAGCCGTCGCGCCTGGATGCCGCCGCTGTCGGCGACGATGTCGACGTTTTCCGGATCGACGAACAGTTCGATGGATTGCTGCTGGATCTCCAAAATCTCGAGATCCTGATCGAACGCCTTCGAGACCTCATCGTGCAGAATTTTCGTGATGCCGGGATTGGAAATCAGGTAATCGCGCCCGACCGCCCAATGGTAATGCGTGGTCGAGGCGGTTTCCGGCGTCATCGCGTTGATGATCCACATGCCGAGTCCGCCCACGCGCTCGCCTTGCGGGGCTCCCGTGCCAGTCAATGCGCCGCCGACATAGATTTGGACGAAGCTCGCCGGCTCGTAGTCGATCACCTGCCAGCGATCGATGCGATCCGTCGGCTGAAAGACGCCCGTCTTGCAATAGGTCGGCGGCGGCTCGCAATCGATCACCCAGCGGGTGACGCGAACGCCCTTTTCGGTCGGTTGGACTTTAAGCTGGCCTTGCGGCCCGAAATCGTTGGTGCCGATCGTGGACCCGTGCACATAGCCGACATGCGAAAGGTCGAGCAGATTGTCGTTCAGAAGTTCGTAATTGGCCTTGACGTGCTTGGTGCTCCCCGTGGCGGCGAAGGCCGGATCGTTCAGCCGGTGAACGTCCGGCACGAGCGCAGGATCGGCCAGCGCGGGGTCGCCCATCCAAATCCAGGTCCAGCCATGCCGTTCGACGAGCGGGTAAGCCGCTACTTTCGCTCTGGGCGGGATCTGATCCTGAGCGGGAATGTAGACGCATCGGCCGTCGCAATCGAATTTCAACCCGTGGTAAGCGCATTCGACGAGATCGCCGACGCGCTTGCCTCTAGACAGGCGCACGTGGCGGTGGGCGCAACGATCCTCGAGGGCCACGGGGTTGCCGTTCCCCTTGCGGAAGAGGACGATCGGCTCATCCAGGATGCGCCGGCTCAGCAACCCTTCGCCGATCTCGTTCGGCCAAGCCGCGACGTACCAGCAATTCCTGAGATACGACATGGGTCCGCCCTCCCCTATCTTCGTCTTCGCCCACGCAAGATACACTCTCTTGCGCTTCCGTGGAATATGCGTCGCCGCGGCTCCGATGTCGGAGCGGCCGGTCACCCTACGCGCCGCCGAAAACGGGCGAGAGGCGACGCTCCAAGAACCGCCAGCGCTCGTCGGCGCATTTTACGTAGATGTCTTCGTATTCGCCGATCAGGAGCGGCGCCGCCGATCCGGGCTCCGGCCCATCGTGCCGATAGAGCGTCAGAATCACGGTCCCCCGAATCCGGTCGCCCGCTTCGGGCTCGAGCCGGATGTTCGTTTGCACGTGGCGCGAGCGCCGGTCGCGCATGGCGGCGCGCGTGCGCGCCCATTGCGCGATGGCGGGGCGGCCGATCTTGTCCGGGCCGACGCCGAGCAGCCGGGCGTCCTCCACAAAGAGGTCGGCCACGCGCTCGGCCTGACCATGATCGATCAACCACGCATGTTCGTGGATCAGCGCCTCGATCGCCTGGCGCACGCTGACGTCGATACGTTCGGGCGCTTGTTTCACGCGCGGACCTCACGGCTGACGAAGAAAGGATCGGCGGATAACCCCAATGGAGCGGGGTCTTCGCTTTGTCGAAGCGCGCAGGATCGGCGGCCGCCTCAGGCCGGCCCGGGCGGAAGCCCGATGTCCGGGATGACCTCCGGCTTGAAATCGCCGGCGCGAATGGCTGGCTGCAAGGTCTCGAACGGCCGTCCCGAGGAATGCGCCTGCGAGACTTTGTCGGGGTCGAAGAAGGTGCCGATCGGATTGCGGGCGAAGTCCGGAGAGGTTCGGATGAATTCGCCGGAGCGCCGCCAATCGCCGAAATTGTCGCTCTGCAATTCGACGAAATTGCCTTCCGGATCCTTGTAGTAAAGCGAGATCGTCAAGCCGTGGTCGAGCGAGAACGCCGGGACGATCCCCTCCGTTTTCAGACGCTCGTACGACGACATCAGGTCGGCGAAGCTTTCATATTCGAAGGCGCTATGGTGCATCCCGTTGTGATGGGTCTTTTGCGGATCGTCTTCGAGCGCGGGAACGCTCAAGAAGGCCACCCGATGGTTGGCTCCATCGTTCGTCAGCCACGCGGCGTTGGCGTCTTGGAACTGGACACGCGCGCCGACAACGACGCCATACCAGTCGATCATCTCTTGAAGACGGCTGGTCTTGAACGTGACGTGGTGCAGGGCTGGCTTGATGACGCTCACGGCTTTCCTCCCGGTTTGATGGACCGCGACGGACATGGCGTCGAGGTCCGCCTCGATCTTTGGCCTAACGGACGATCCCCCAGGTTCGGCCAAGCAGGATGGCGAGGATCGACGCTCACGCCAGGGCGCGCGCTTTTGGCTCATGCGAGATCGCTGGATCCGACATGACGGCGCCTCTGATCTGGTCGAGCAAGGCCGAGGGATGTTCGGGCGCGTCGAACCCGCGCCAGGCGACGTGCTGATCCGGACGGATCAACGCCAGCGATGCTTCATAGCGCGTCCGCAGGCGCGCGTCGTTCGGGCGAACCACTTCGAGAGGAAGACCGATCCGCTCTGCGGCGCCCGTCAGCGCTTGAACCGCTTCCTCGCGGACATCATCCAGGACCAGCAGCGTGAAGCCCGGACCGAAATGGTCGTAAAGCGACGAGCCATCGGCGAGCCAGAGATGCGGGGCGATGGATCCTGGATAGGCGGAAGGCTGGTAGACCATGCCTTGCTGGGCCGGCGGGTCCACATCCTCGGCCGCAATGGCCGAGCCGCTGTAGCGATAGCCCTTCACCACGCCGAGCGAACGCACCTCGCGGATTTTTGACGTCGAGATCGTATCGCTCACCTCGCGCCGCGTGGCTTCGCCGAGGGCGCCTTCGTCCTCGAGACCGGGACGCGCGAGTTGGTTGCTTACCGTGGCGTAATTGGCCAACGCCTCGCTGATGGCCCACTCGTGGACCGGCCGGCGCTCCTCCTCGTAGGTGGCCAGCAGGTTTTCGCCGCCCCAGCCTTGCAGCGTCGCCGCCAGCTTCCAGCCCAGGTCGACCGCGTCGCCGATCCCCGTATTCATGCCGAAGCCGCCAAAGGGCGGATGAAGATGACAGGCGTCGCCGGCCAGGAACACGCGGCCGCGACGATACCGATCCGCGATCAGCCGATGCGCGACCCAGGGATCGGTCGCCAGAATCTCGACATCCATATCGAGACCGGTGGCGCGCCGAATGAGCGCGCCAAGTTCGGCGGCAGCCGATTGAATTTGCGCATCGACTTTCGTCGCGATGAAATACCAGAGCCCGTCGTCGCTCAACGGTCCCAGCAGAGAGGGCACGTCGTCGTTGACCATCCAGTACATCATCGCGGGACCATGCCGATGCATCGAGGCCAATTGCGTCGACCGGAAGACGACGTTGAGGTTGGCGGAGAACGAGTCGCCGCCGAGCAGACGAACGTCGATGCGCTTGCGGACCTCGCTGCGCGCGCCGTCCGCGCCGACGAGATAGCGCGCGCGCAAAACCCGACGCTCGCCGCTGTTCATATCGAGCAGCGTCGCGGCGACGCTCTCCCCGCTTTCCGTGAAGCTCTCGAACGCCGTGTTGAACGCCACACGCACCGGCGGCAGCGACACCGCATGCGCGCGCAGCACCTCTTCCAACACGTATTGAGGCACCCATTGGCCGCCTTCGGCGTAAAGATCGTTGCGATCGCGACCGCAGTTGAAGGCGTTCTCGAAGCGGACGAGCAGCGGGCCGTTCATGCGGGTGGCGAAGACGACATTGGCGGGGAAATCCCCCGGAATGGGCGACGCGCGACGCAACTCGTCCGCAATGCCCCAGCGCCGCAGGTGCTCGCGCGACCGCACGTTCGTCATCTTGGCGCGCGGGCTATACCCGACGCGGTCGTTGCGCTCGACGACCCGGCATTCGACGTTGCGGCGTCCCAGTTCGATCGCGAGCGACAAGCCGACCGGCCCCGCGCCCACGATGAGCACATCGACGAACTCGTCCATGCCGCGCCTATTCTCCCCACCGCCATGTGCAAGTCGGTGGATAGTTTCAGATTGAGCGGGATGACGAAAGATGACAGGTTTCCTCGCTCGATGCTTCTTCAACATCGCCTGACGACGCGATGGGGAAGCGAGATCCGCCGGAATGGCGGCCGCCGGGCTCAGGAGGACCATGCGAAAGATCGCTCATCGCCATTTCGTTCTCCGTCCGAACGGCGACCGATGAAACTGCATCATTTCCGGGAGGTCGTCGCCATCGCCGAACAGGGCAGCATCCGCGCGGCGGCCCGACGGTTGCAAGTCGCCCAGCCCGCGCTGACGCGCAGCCTGGCGGAGCTGGAGCGGGAGCTCGGCGCCCCGCTGTTCGAGCGGCGGTCGCGCGGCGTCGCCGCGACCTGCCTGGGCGAAGCCTTCGTGCGGCGGGCGACGCTCATCCTGCATGAGATTCGGCGCGCGCGCGAAGAGGTGGAGCAACTGCGCGGCTCGACGACCGGCGCCGTCACGGCGGGGCTTTCGATTGCGGCGCATCTAGCTTTGCTGCCGGGCGCGCTGAAGCCGTTCCGCGCTCGCTACCCCAACATTGGGCTTCACATCATCGAGGGGTTTTATCCAACGCTGGAGGCGGGCCTTAGAGACGGAAGCGTGGATTTTTATGTCGGGCCCGATCCGGGCGTCAAACTCGCGCCTGAGCTGTCGAGAGAGACGATCCACCAAACCCGCCGGCTGGTGTTTTGCCGCGTCGGTCATCCGCTTGCGGCGGCAAGGGAGCTCGGGCAACTCAGCGAGGCCGATTGGGCCACCATGTCGATCACCATCGACGCGAAGGATGAAATCGGCGTCGTCTTCGCGCGCTATGGCCTTCCGTCGCCGAAGCTTGCGCTGCGCAGCCAGTCCGCGCTCACGTTGATCACGTGCCTGTCCCACAGCGACCTGCTCGCGATGGCGCCGGGGCAGTGGAGCCAATCGGCGTTCACGCGCGGCATTCTGACTACGATCCCGGTGAAGGAAGAACTCGCCGCGGCGCCGCTCGTCGTCATCAACCGCGTCGATCTTCCGCTCACGCCCGCGGCGACCTATTTCCTTGATCTGCTCCGCCGCGCGCAGGTGCGCGCGCCCGGCGATGCGAAAGTGGCGCTCGTGTAGCGGGGGATCGCGCGATCGCCCGCGTCGGCGTGTCCGCTCAGGCCGCCGCGTCTTCCCCGCCCGCCGACGGCTCGGCGAGGCCGAAATCCTTCATCTTGCGGTAAAGCGTCGAGCGTCCGATGCCGAGGCGCCGAGCCATCTCAGACATCTGGCCGCGATAATGCGCCAGCGCAAAGCGGATGATGTCGGCTTCGAGCTGCTCGATGCGCCGCACCTGGCCCGAATCGTCGAGCAGCCGGAGCACGTTGGGGTCACGCACCTCGACGCGCACGATCTCGCGCCGCGGCTCGGCGGACAGCATCGCGGGCGCCGCCGGCGCCGGGGGCACGCGAACGTCGAAGCCCTCGACCTGCGCGGCGATCTGCGGAAACTCGGCGACCGTGAGTTCGTCGCCGTCGGCGAGCACCACCGCGCGGAACACCGCGTTCTCCAACTGGCGCACATTGCCCGGCCATTCGTAGCGGGCGAGCAGCGAGAGGCTTTCCGCGCTCGCGCCGCGAATGCGCTTGCCTTCCTCCGCGGCGAAGCGGGCGATGAATCGGCGGGTGAGATCGGGGATGTCGTCGCGCCGCACGCGCAGCGGCGGGATGGTGATCGGAAAGACGTTCAGCCGGTAAAAGAGATCTTCGCGGAAGCGGCCCTGCTTGACGAGTTCGATAAGGTTCTGGTTCGTCGCCGAGATCAGCCGCGTATCGATCTTCATCGGCCGCCGGGCGCCGATGGGATCGATCTCGCCTTCCTGCAGCGCGCGCAGGAGCTTCACCTGGGTTTCAAGCGGCAGCTCGCCGATCTCGTCGAGAAAGATGGTGCCGCCGTTCGCCTCGGCGAACTTGCCGGTGTGCTTGTCGGTCGCGCCGGTGAACGCGCCTTTCTCGTGGCCGAAGAGGATCGACTCGACGAGGTTCTCGGGCAACGCGCCGCAGTTGACGGTGACAAAAGGTTTTCCTCTGCGGTCCGACAGGCCTTGGATCGCGCGCGCCACAAGTTCCTTGCCGACGCCGGATTCGCCCTCGATCAACACCGGGATCGTCGACTTCGCAGCGCGCTCGCCAAGACGGATGATCTTGTTCATCTCGCCCGAGCGCGTCACGATGTCCTTGAACGACATCGAGCCGGCGTTGCGTTTCGAAATGCGGCGCAGTTCCTCTTCGAGCGCATCGACGCGCATGGCGTTCTTGATCGACACCTGTAAGCGTTCGGCGCCCACAGGCTTGACGACGAAGTCCGCGGCGCCGGCGCGCATGGCGGAGATGATCGCCTCGATCGAGCCGTGCGCGGTTTGTACGATCACCGGCGTCGCCAGACGCCGTTCGCGCATGCGGCCGAGCACGCCCATGCCGTCGAGGTCCGGCATGACGAGATCGAGGATCAGGCAGTCGATCGGCGGCAGGTCCGGCGCCTCGAGGCGCGCGAGCGCCGCTTCGCCGCCGTCCACCACTTCGGCCTGGTAGCCGAACCGCCGCGTCATCGCCTCCAGCAAGCGGCGCTGAACGGGATCGTCATCGGCGATCAGGACGGTGGATGTCATGCTGGAGGGCTTCCGCGCGGACAGGCCAAGCGTCCGCGACCGCATGTTGGGTCAACAGGGTAAATGGGTTATTAATGGTCGCCGGCGACGTAGCGCCTCGGCATTTGCGCGCTTTGGCGGTTCCCCATAGAAGCGCGTGTCGCGCCAGCGAGAGCCTTGTCGATCATGAACGAATCGCTTCGATCAAACGCCGTCGATCTCGGCGCGCTGCCGATCTGGAACCTCGCCGATCTCTACGCGAGCATGGACTCGCCCGCCTTCGCCGCCGACCTCGCGCGGATCGAGGCGGAGTGCGAAGCCTTCGCGGGCGACTACCGCGGTCAGATCGCCATCCTTGCGACGGGGCCGGACGCCAGCGCGCGACTCGCCGCGGCGGTGCGCCGCTACGAGGCGATCGACGACGCGATCGGCCGCGTCATGTCCTACGCCGGCCTCAAACACGCCGAGGACGTCGCCGACCCCACGCGCGGAAAATTCTACGGCGACGCGCAGGAGTGCGTCACCAACGCGTCGACCCAATTGCTGTTCTTCACGCTGGACCTGAACCGCATCGACGATCAGGCGCTCGCCGCCGCCATGGCGACCGAGCCTCTCGCGCGGTACAAGCCCTGGCTCGACGACTTGCGGCGCGAGAAGCCCTACCAGCTCGAAGACCGCGTCGAAGAATTGTTCCACGAGAAGGCGGTCGTCGGCCAGGGCGCCTGGAACCGCCTGTTCGACGAGACGATGGCTGCGCTGCGCTTCAAGGTCGACGGCGAGGAACTCACGCTGGAGCCGACCTTGGCGCTGATGCAGGACGCCGACGCGCAGCGCCGCAAGACCGCGGCCGACGCGCTGGCGCAGACGCTGACGGGCAACCTGCGCACCTTCGCGCTGATCGCCAACACGCTCGCGAAGGACAAGGAAATCTCCGACCGCTGGCGCGGCTTCAAGGATGTGGCGGCGTCGCGGCATCTGGCCAACCGGGTCGAGCCCGAGGTGGTGGAGGCGCTCGTCGCCGCGGTGCGCGGCGCCTATCCGCGTCTGTCGCACCGCTATTATGCGCTGAAGGCGAAATGGTTCGGGGTCGACGCGCTGAACCATTGGGACCGGAACGCGCCGCTGCCCGACGCGCCGACCAGAACCTACGCCTGGGAAGAGGCGCGCGGCGTCGTGCTCGGCGCCTATGGCGGCTTTTCCCCGCGCATGGCCGATATCGCGCGGCGCTTCTTCGACGACCGGTGGATCGATGCGCCGACGCGGCCCGGCAAGGCGCCGGGCGCCTTCGCGCATCCGACCACGCCGTCGTGCCACCCGTATGTGCTCCTGAACTACCAGGGCAAGCCGCGCGATGTGATGACGCTCGCGCATGAACTGGGGCATGGCGTTCATCAGGTGCTCGCCGCGCCCAACGGCGCGCTGATGGCGCCGACGCCGCTCACGCTCGCCGAGACCGCCAGCGTGTTCGGCGAGATGCTGACCTTTCGGGCGCTGCTCGCCGCCGCGCCGCCCGAGCAGCGCCGCACGATGCTCGCCGCGAAGGTCGAGGACATGCTGAACACCGTGGTGCGGCAGATCGCCTTCTACGATTTCGAGCGCAAGCTGCACGAGGCGCGGCGCGAAGGCGAACTGCGGGCCGAACGCATCGGCGAGCTCTGGATGAGCGTGCAGGGCGAAAGCCTCGGTCCCGCCATCCGGCTCGGCCCCGGCTACGAGACCTATTGGGCCTATGTGCCGCACTTCATCCATTCGCCCTTCTACGTCTACGCCTACGCCTTCGGCGATTGCCTGGTGAATTCACTCTACGGGGTCTACGAGAACGCAACGGATGGGTTCGTCGAGAATTATTTCGCGCTGCTGTCGGCGGGCGGCTCCAAGCCCTATTCCGAGCTTCTGGCGCCCTTCGGGCTCGACGCGCGCGACGCAAAATTCTGGCAAATCGGCCTGTCGATGATAGAGGGGATGATCGGCGAGCTCGAGACGCTCGCGGCCTAGACCGAGGGAGCGATGCCAGCCAAGATCATCATCGCCGGCGCGGGGCTTGGCGGCCTTTCCGCCGCCTCGTGCCTGATGAAAGCCGGGTTCGACGTCGACATCTACGAGCAGGCGTCGACGCTCGGCGAGGTCGGGGCCGGCATCCAGATCAGCGCCAACGCCTTCCACGTGCTGCGCGACCTCGGTCTCGGCGAGGAGATCCTGAAGAACGGCGTGCGGCCGGGCGCCTATGTCTTCCGCCTGCACGACACGGGCGAGGTAATCCAGCGGTTTTCGCTCTCGGAAGACCACGAGAAGAAACATGGCGCGCCCTACGTGCAGATGCACCGCGCCGATTTCCACGACATGCTGGCGCGCCGCGCCCGCGCGTTCAAGCCGGACGTGATCCGTCTCGACCACCGCATCACCGGCTATGTCGAGACGCCCGACTACGTGGAGGCGCGTTTCGCCAATGGGCATGTGGCGCGCGGCGACCTTCTCGTCGGCGCCGACGGGCTCAAGAGCGTGGTGCGCAAGCAGATCGTCGGCGAGACGCCGGTCTCCTACACAGGCGACGCCGCCTGGAGGCTGATCGTGCCGGTCGAGCGCCTTCCCAAGCCCTTCCTCGAACCGGTCATGTCGGTCTTCATGGGGCCGGGCGGCCACGTCGTCTGCTATTACCTGCGCGCCGGCGCGCTCATGAACTTCGTCGGCATCGTGGAGACCGACGACATCCGCGAGGAATCCTGGACCTTGAAACTGCCGTGGGAGCAATTGAAGCGCAATTACGCCGGGTGGCATCCCGCCATTCAGACGGTGATCGACCGCGGCGACCACGACCAATGCTTCCGCTGGTCGCTGTTCAACCGGCCGCCGATCCGCACCTGGAGCACGGCGCGCGCCACGCTGCTGGGGGATTCCGCGCATCCGACCCTGCCCTATCTCGCGCAGGGCGCGGTGATGGCGATCGAGGATGGGGCGGTGCTGACGCGCGCGCTGACGCTGTGCGGCTCGATCGGCGACGCGCTCGATCTCTACGCCCGCAACCGCGTCGACCGCACGTCGAAGATCGTCGAGCAGTCGACCTTCAACCGCTACCTGTTCCACCTGCCGTCCGTGCAGGCGATCCGCGACGAGTTCGCTCGGCGCAACGAGGGCGAGGACCGCAACAAGTGGCTTTACTCGTATAATCCGCTGACGGTCGAGCTGGTCTGACCGATGGCGGGCGCAAAGCCGAAAATCCTCATCGCCGGCGGCGGCATCGGCGGCATGACCGCAGCCGCGGCGCTTTTGCAGCGCGGGTTCGACGTCGATGTCTTCGAGCAGGCGCGCGAGTTACGCGAGGTCGGCGCCGGCGTCCAGATCAGCCCCAACGGCAATCGCGCGCTCGATTCGATCGGCGCCTTCGAGACGCTGCGCCGGCTGTCCTGCCGCGCCGAGCGCAAGGAAGTCCGTCTCTGGAACTCCGGCAAGACCTGTAAGCTGTTCGATCTCGGCGCGGCGGCGGTCGAGCGCTACGGCTATCCCTATCTCACCGTCTACCGGCCCGACCTGCTCGGCGCGTGTGCGGACGCCGTGCGCGCGCTCAAGCCAGACGCCATCCATCTCGATGCGAAATGCGCGGGCTACGAAGAGAAGAACGGCCAAGTCGTCCTGTCGCTCGAAAGCGGCGAAAGAATTTCGGGCGATGCGCTGATCGGCTGCGACGGCGTGCATTCGGCGGTGCGCCGCGCGGCCGTCGGCGACGCGCCTGCGCATTTCCCCAACATGATGATCTGGCGCGGGATCATTCCGTTGCGCGCGTTGCCCGAGCGCATGCGCGAAAGCATGGCGGTCAACTGGATCGGCCCCGACGGGCACGTCGTGCATTACCCGTTGCGCGAAGGCGACATCTTCAACCTCGCCGCGATCCACGAACGCGGCCATTGGGATGAGGAGGCCTGGGTCGTCGATGGCGACAAGGCCGAATGCCATGCCGACTACGAGGGTTGGCACGACGACGTGCACCTCATGATCGACGCCGCGCCGAAGCTTCTGAAATGGGCCTTTCTCGTGCGCGAGCCGCTCGATCGCTACAGCTACGGCCGCGCGGCGCTGCTCGGCGACGCCTGCCATCCGACGCTGCCGTTTTTGGCGCAGGGCGCGGCGATGGCGCTGGAGGATGGGGTGATCCTGGCGCGCTGCTTCGAAAAATACGGCGATGTCGAGCCCGCGTTGCGCGCCTACGATGGCGCGCGCGTCGCGCGCGACAATCGAATGGTCGCCGGCGCGATCGAGATGGGCGCCCGCTTCCACAACAAGGACTATCGCGATCACGCGAAAGCCGACGCCTTCATCGATCGCGAGTGGAGCAGCCCCAACGTCGCCGCCCGCTACGACTGGCTGTTTACCTACAACGTCGACACGGCGCCGGTATGAGCATGAGCGAGCAAGAGGGGGCGCCGCGCGAGGCGATGGACTTCGACGTCGTGATCGTCGGCGCCGGTCCCGCCGGCCTCGCCGCCGCGATCCGCCTGAAGCAGGCCGCGCCCGACGCCTCGGTCGTCGTCGTCGAGAAAGGCTCGGAAGTCGGCGCGCACATCCTGTCGGGCGCAGTGATCGATCCCGTCGGTCTCGACCGGCTGCTCCCAGACTGGCGCGACGACGCCGAGCGCCCGCTCAAGACGCCGGTTACGCGCGACGAGTTCTACCTACTCGGACGTTCGGGTGGTCTGCGGCTGCCGAACGCGCTGATGCCGGCGCTGATGAGCAATCACGGCTGCTTCGTCGGCTCGCTCGGCAACGTCTGCCGCTACCTCGCGACGCGGGCGGAAGCGCTCGGCGTCGAGATCTATCCGGGCTTCGCCGCGGCCGAGACCTTGTTCGGCGACACCGGAGAGGTCGTCGGCGTCGCCACCGGCGACATGGGCGTCGGCCGCGACGGCAAGCCCAAGGACTCGTTCACGCGCGGCATGGAGTTGCGCGGCAAATACACGCTGTTCGCCGAAGGCGCGCGCGGCTCGCTGTCGAAAGCGATCATCGCGCGCTTCGGTCTCGACAAGGATCGCGAGCCGCAGAAATACGGCATCGGCCTGAAGGAGCTCTGGCGGCTCGATCCCTCGAAGCGCCAGCCGGGCCTTGTGCAGCATTCCTTCGGCTGGCCGCTCGACGCCGCCACGGGCGGCGGCTCGTTCCTCTATCATCTCGAAGACGGCGAGGCGGTCGTCGGTTTCGTCGTACATCTCAATTACGCCAATCCGACGCTCTCGCCGTTCGACGAGTTCCAGCGCTTCAAGACGCATCCGCTGATCGCGCCGACGTTCGAGGGCGCCACGCGGCTCTCCTACGGCGCGCGCGCCATCACGGAGGGCGGCTGGCAGTCGACGCCGCGCCTGGCGTTTCCCGGCGGGGCGCTGATCGGCTGCGCCGCGGGCTTCGTCAACCTGCCGCGCATCAAGGGCTCGCACAATGCGATCCTGTCCGGCATGCTCGCGGCGGAGCGCCTCGCCGAAGCGCTTGCGGCCGGCCGCGCCGGCGACACGCTGTCGGCCTACGAGGACGGCTGGCGGGCGAGCGACATCGGGCGCGACCTCTTCAAGGTGCGCAACGTCAAGCCGCTGTGGTCGAAGTTCGGCCTCTATGCGGGCGTGGCGCTCGGCGGCTTCGACATGTGGTGCCACCAAATTTTCGGCGGCTCGCCTTTCGGCACGCTCAAGCACGGCAAGCGCGATTGCGACACGCTGAAGCCGCTCTCGCAAGTCAAGCCCATCGCCTATCCCAAGCCCGACGGCAAGCTGACGTTCGATCGCCTCTCATCGGTGTTCCTGTCCAACACGAATCACGAGGAGGATCAGCCCTGCCACTTGCGGCTCGCCGATCCCTCGATCCCCGTCGCGCGCAATCTGCCTGACTATGGCGAACCGGCGCGGCTTTATTGCCCTGCGGGCGTCTACGAGGTCGTCTACGCGGACGAGGCGACGAAACGCGACCCGCGCTTCGTCATCAACGCGCAGAATTGCGTGCACTGTAAGACATGCGACATCAAAGATCCCGCGCGCAACATCACGTGGGTCGCGCCCGAAGGCGGCGGCGGTCCCAATTATCCGAACATGTGAGACCGCCGCGCGCATCGACGCGTCGCCGTCGCGCGCCTATATAACGCCACCGCGGATCCGCCGCGCAAACCCATTCGTTGTTTGGATCGCCCGATGGCCGATGACACCCCGCTTCGCCCGAAACGCCCCACGATCACCGATCAGGAAGCGCTCGACTTTCACGCGCGCGGACGCCCCGGCAAGCTGGAGATCGTCGCCACGAAGCCGATGGCGACGCAGCGCGACCTGTCGCTCGCCTATTCCCCAGGCGTCGCCGTGCCCGTTCTCGCCATCGCGAAAGATGAAGCGGCGGCGTTCGACTACACCGCGAAGGGAAATCTCGTCGCCGTGATCTCCAACGGCACCGCCATTCTCGGTCTCGGCAATCTCGGCGCCCTCGCGTCGAAGCCCGTGATGGAGGGCAAGGCGGTTCTCTTCAAGCGCTTCGCCGACATCGACTCGATCGATCTCGAGATCGGCGTCGAAGACGCCGACGCCTTCATCGACGCCGTGAAGCACTTAAAAGGCTTCGGCGGCGTCAATCTCGAAGACATCCGCGCGCCGGAATGCTTCTTCATCGAGGAGCGCCTGCGCGAGCTCATGGACATCCCGGTGTTCCACGACGACCAGCACGGCACGGCGATCATCTCGGTCGCGGGTCTTCTCAACGCGCTTGAGTTGACCGGCCGCGACATCAAGAAAACGAAGCTCGTCTGCAACGGCGCGGGCGCCGCCGGCATCGCCTGCCTCGACATCATCAAGGCGATCGGCTTCGCGCCGGAGAACGTCACGCTTTGCGACACCAAAGGCGTCGTCTACGCGGGCCGGCACGACGGCATGAACCAATGGAAATCGGCGCACGCCATCGAGACGAAGGCCCGCACGCTCGCCGACGCGATGGCGGGCGCCGACGTGTTCTACGGTCTTTCCGTGAAGGGCGCGCTGACGCCCGACATGGTGCGCTCGATGGCGAAGAACCCGATCATCTTCGCCATGGCGAATCCCGATCCGGAGATCGCGCCGGAACAGGTCGCCGCCGTGCGCGACGACGCGATCATGGCGACCGGCCGCTCCGACTATCCGAACCAGATCAACAACGTTCTGGGCTTCCCCTATATCTTTCGCGGCGCGCTCGACGTACGCGCGACGACGATCAACATGGAGATGAAGATCGCCGCCGCAAAGGCGCTTGCGGCGCTCGCGCGCGAAGACGTGCCCGACGAGGTCGCCGTCGCCTACCAGGGCGCGCGCCCGCGTTTCGGCCGCGACTACATCATCCCGGCGCCCTTCGATCCGCGGCTCATCAGCGTCGTGCCGCCCGCCGTCGCGCGCGCCGCGATGGAGACCGGCGTCGCGCGCAAGCCGATCGGCGACGAGGACGCCTATCGCGCGCATCTCTCGGCGCGGCGCGATCCCGTCGCGGGCGCGCTGCAAGGCGTTCACGAGAGCGTGCGGCGCAACCCGAAGCGCGTGGTCTTCGCCGAGGGCGAGGAGGAGCAGGTGCTGCGCGCCGCCGTCTCTTTCGTGAACCTCGGCCTCGGCACCGCCGTTCTGGTGGGGCGCGAGGAGCGCGTGCGCGCCAATGCGCAGGCCGCCGGCGTCGACCTCGCCAACATGAATATCGAAATCCACAACGCGCGGCTGTCGGACCGCAACGCGACCTACGCGCAGTTCCTCTATCAGCGGCTGCAGAGGCAGGGCTATCTGCAGCGCGACTGCCAGCGGCTCATCAACAACGACCGCAACTCCTTCGCCGCCGCGATGGTGGCGCGCGGCGACGCCGACGCGATGGTGACCGGCGTGACGCGCAACTTCTCGATCGCGCTCGAGCAGGTGCGCCGCGTGATCGACGCGCGGCCGGGCCACCGCATCATGGGCGCCTCGCTCGTGCTCGCCCGCTCGGGGCCGGTGCTCGTCGCCGACACCGCCATCGCCGAGAACCCGACGCCGCAGGACCTGGCGCAGATCGCCATCGAGGCCGCAGGCGTATCGCGCCGGCTCGGCTTCGAACCCCGCGTGGCGCTGCTCGCCTTCTCGACCTTCGGCCATCCGCAGGGCGATCGGTCCAGGCGCGTGCAGGAGGCGGTGCGCATCCTCGACGCGCAGCGCGTCGACTTCGAATACGACGGCGAGATGGCCGCGGACGTCGCGTTGAACAAGAACGCGATGGCGGCTTATCCCTTCTGCCGCCTGTCGGACACGGCGAACGTGCTCGTCATGCCGGCGTTCCACTCGGCCTCGATCTCGACGCGGATGCTGCAGGAGCTCGGCGGCGCGACGGTGATCGGGCCGCTGATGGTCGGCCTCGACAAGCCGGTGCAGATCACGCCGCTCGGCGCGCGCGACGCCGATATCGTCAACATGGCGGCGCTCGCGGCCTTCAACATCGGCGGCTGAGACGGCGGATGCGCCGCGCGGACGAAACGCCGGTTATTCTGCGCGGTGGCGCGCCAGCACCGTCTTCACCGCTTCGACGAGTTGATCCTGCGGCGCGGTGAACTGCGCCTTCCGCCGCAGCTCGATATAGTCGGCGCGGTCTTTCGTCGAGGCGGCGAGTTCGGCGCCCAGAACGAGATCGCGGATGGCGACCTCGCAATTGGCGCGTTCGTTCGAGCCCTGGATGACGGCGCAGACCGCGCGCCGGCGGTCGGCGTATTTCAACTGCGCGTTCATGCCGGCGGCGCCGAGATAGACCTCCGCGCGCACGCCGGCGGCGCGCAGAGCGCCGGCCATGGCGAGGTAGGCGGCGGCCTCGTCCTTGTCCATCGCCAGGACGACGACCAGGTCGCGGGCGTCCTGCGCGCGGGTGAGCGGCGCATTCATCGCGCGCAACGCCGAGAAGAGCCGCGACACGCCGATCGAGAACCCCGCCGCCGGGACCGGCTCGTCGCGAAAGCGCGCCACGAGGCCATCGTAGCGGCCGCCGCCGCCGACCGATCCGAAGCGCACGGGGCGGCCTTGCTCGTCCTTCACCTCGAAGGTCAGTTCCGCCTCGTAGACGGGGCCGGTGTAATATTCGAGGCCGCGCACTACGGCGGGATCGATCACGACCCGGTCGGCGTAAGCCTTGACGAGGTCGGCGATCGTGCGCAATTCCTCCGCGCCCTCGCGGCCGCGAGGGGTCGAGGCGAACTGGTCCGCGAGTGTTTGCGCGGTCGCGAAATTGTCAGCTCCTTTCGCGTCGAGGATCGCCAAGACCTTTTCCGATTGAACGGCGTCGAGACCCGCGCCTTTGGTGAAGTCGCCCGACTCATCCTTGCGGCCAGCGCCCAACAACTGGCGCACGCCGGGGACGCCGAACTTGTCGAACTTATCCATCGCCCGCAGCACGGCGAGCCGTCGCCCCGCGTTTTCCTCGCCGGCGAGGCCGATCGCCTCCAGCACGCCGTCGAGAACCTTGCGGTTGTTGACCTTGATGACGTAGTCGCCGCGCGCCACGCCGAGCCGCTCCAGCGTGTCGGCGGCCATCATGCAGATCTCGGCGTCCGCCGCGACGGAGGCCGAGCCGACGGTGTCGGCGTCGAACTGCATGAACTGCCGGAAGCGGCCGGGGCCGGGCTTCTCGTTGCGGAACACCCAGCCCATTCGGTACGAGCGGTAAGGCTTCGGCAGCCGGTCGAAATTCTCCGCGACATAGCGCGCCAGCGGCGCCGTCAGGTCGTAGCGCAGCGACACCCACTGATCGTCGTCGTCCCGCAACGAGAAGACGCCCTCGTTCGGCCGGTCGAGATCGGGCAGGAACTTGCCGAGCGCCTCGGTGAACTCGACGAAGGGCGTCTCGACCGCCTCGAAGCCGTAAAGCTCGTAGGCGGCGCGGATCGTCTCCAGCATCCGGTTCGTCGCGCCGATCTCGCCCGGCCCGCGATCGGCGAACCCGCGCGGCAAACGGGCGCGAACGGACGAGGACGGCGAAGCAGGCGGCATGGACGGGCGCTCGGCGGGGAATGCGCCGTCTTAGGCGGCGCGGCGGATGCCGGCAAGCGCAGGACGCGGCGAACGGCTTGCGCTAGCGGCCTTGCGCGGGCGTTTGCGACCCGGCGGGCGAGGTCGAGCCGGACGCGCCCTGGCCGGAACCCGGCACGCTGGTGTCGCTCGGGCTGACGCCGGTCGAGGCTGCGCCGCCGGACGCGTTCACGCCGTTAGCCGCGGGCCGCGCGCCGGAGCCGCCCTTCGTCTCGCTCGTCGGACCGCCGTTCGAGCCGCCCGGCGGCGCGCTCGACGTTTGCGCCGACGCGGCGAGGCACAAGCCGCCGAGGATCAGCGCGGCGGCGGCGAACGGTGCAAGTCGGATCATGACAGTCCCTCGGTATGGCGGTTCAACGCGCGGCGCGGCGCATCGGTCCGGCGGGACAGGCGCGATCTGGAGCAAAAGGCGCCATGGCACTCGGCAACCCGTCCGGCCCGAGGTTGTCACCCATGTCTTTAGGAACGATCCGTTACCCATGTGTCCGGGCCAGATAAACGACGTCGCTTCAAATGTTCCTCTTCTGTTCTTACGTGGGATGAGCTACGCTGATCGCAAAGCGGGGGCTTATCCATGACGACAAACGTGTTCTTCAACGAGCAGACTGACCAATCGGAGGTGAAGGCCAACATCGTCGCCAAGTACTTCGTGGCCTGGGCCAAGGTGATGTTGGCGAACCGGAAGCGGTTCGGACATATCGACAAGCTCGGCTATATTGACCTGTTCGCGGGACCTGGAAGGTATGCTGACGGGTCGAAGTCTACTCCGCTCATGGTTCTCGAACAGTCGTTGGCGACGCCCGGACTTGCGGACATCCTGGTCACGATGTTCAACGACAAGGATGAACGCAACATTGCGTCGTTGAAGGAGGCCATCAAGGAGCTTCCCAGCCTGTCAGCGCTGAAGCACGAGCCGAAGATTTACTGCGGCGAGGTGGGCGCGGATGCCGAGGCCATGTTCCGCAGCATCAAGATGTGTCCGACGTTCTCGTTCGTCGATCCCTTTGGCTACAAGGGGCTGTCACGCGGCTTCATCCAGGCGATGGTCAAGGATTGGGGCTGCGACTGCGTGTTCTTCTTCAACTATGGACGCATCAACGCGGGGATCAACAATGACGCGATCCGGGCGCACATGGACGCGCTGTTTGGGAGCGATCGCATTGAGCGCATGCGGGGCATCGTCAGCGGGATGCCATCGGACGAGCGTGTGACCTTTGTCCTGGAGGAGCTTGCCGCCGCGTTGCGCGATCTCGGGGCGCAATACATCCTGCCATTCCGCTTTAAGCGGGCGGACGGGAGCCGCACCTCACACGCCTTGATCTTCGTCTCAAAAAACGTGCTCGGCTACAACATCATGAAGCAGATCATGGCGAAGGAGAGTTCGACGGAGGACCAGGGTGTCCCGTCCTTCACCTACTCACCCGCCGACGCCCGCACTCCTTTCCTATTCTCGTTCAACCAGCCAATCGCTGCCTTGGCGAACGACCTCGCGGCGCGCTTCGCGGGGCATACCATGACGATGAAGGCGATCCACGAGGCTCATCACGTCAACACGCCCTTTGTCGAGCGTAACTACAAACGCGCGCTGGGCGAGCTGGAGCAGGCCGGTCGGATCACGGCCGACCCGCCTGCCGCCAAGCGCCCCATGAGGAAAGGGGAAAGGACCTTCGGCGAGGATGTGCGCGTGACGTTTCCGAGCGGGGTAGGTGTCGGTGGGTAGTTCCTCGTCAATCGAATGGACGGACGCGACCTGGAACCCGGTCGCGGGCTGCGCGATCGTGTCACCTGGATGCACCAACTGCTACGCCATGCGCATGGCGGCGCGCCTAGAGGCGTTCGGGCAAGAGAAGTACGAGGGGACGACACGGAAGAGCGGCGGACGCTCCAAATGGACCGGCAAGGTCGTGCTTGACCATCACGCGCTTACGGTTCCGCAGACTTGGAAGAAGGGCCGCCGGGTCTTCGTGAACTCGATGTCAGATCTCTTCCACGATGACGTACCGCTCGACTTTATTCAGCGAGTGTTCAAGGTGATGGCAGCCACGCCACGGCACACCTATCAGGTGCTGACAAAGCGGGGCGACCGACTGGCAGAGCTGTCCTCGCAACTGTCGTGGCCGATCAACACATGGATGGGCGTGAGCGTCGAGAATGATGACCACCTGTGGCGGGTCGATCGACTCCGAGCCACAGGAGCGAGAGTCAAATTTCTGTCGCTCGAACCTCTGCTAGGGCCGTTGGTCCCTGACCTCGATCTCACAGGCATGGATTGGGTCATTGCCGGCGGCGAGAGCGGTCCCGGCGCCCGGCCTGTCGATCCTGCTTGGGTAAGGTCCATCCGAGATACCTGTGTGGACGAGGGCGTCGCATTCCATTTCAAACAATGGGGTGGACCAATCAAGAGCCGAACTGGGCGCTATCTCGATGGACGAACCTGGGACGAGTGGCCGGTGCCGTTGACGATCGAAGCTTGCCTTGCCTAGGGCCATAATGCTGCGTAGCCCACCAACTAGCTTAAGACTGTCAAGACCTGTACGACCCGAGACATGGGTGACATGTCGTTCCGGACACATGGGTAACACCTCCTTGGCTGGCTAGCCAGCCAAGGAGGTGTTGATGCCATGGAAAGAGTGTTCGGTCATGGACGAGCGTCTCCGCTTCATCGCCCGCCTCCTCGAAGGGGAGAGCATGAGCGATCTCTGCCGCGAAGCCGGCATCTCGCGCAAAACCGGCTACAAGATCTTCAGCCGATACAAGCAGGAGGGCGCCACCGCGATCACCGACCGGTCGCGCCGCCCATACCGCTACGCCAACCAGCTGCCGCCCCAACTCGAGGCCATGATCGTCGGCCTTAAGAAGAACAAACCGCACTGGGGGCGCCCGTAAGCTGCGCGAACTGCTCGTCCGCCGACTGCCCAACGACATCAGGCCGCCCGCCACCAGCACTATCCACGCCGTGCTCGACCGCCACGGCCTCGTCCAGCACCAGGGCCGCCCGCGGCGCCGCGCCCAGGGAACCCCGCTCTCGGCCGGCGCCGCCCCCAATGATCTCTGGTGCGTCGATTTCAAAGGCGAGTTCAGGCTCGGCAACGGCCAATACTGCTTCCCGCTTACCGTCACCGACCATGCCTCACGCTATCTGCTGCTCTGCGAAGCCCTCGAATCTGTCCGCGAGGACAGCGCGATCGCCGCCTTTGAGCATCCTGTTCGCCGAGCGCGGGCTGCCGGCCGCCATCCGATCCGACAACGGCGTGCCATTCGCCAGCCCCAACGCCCTGTTCAACCTCTCCAAGCTCTCCGTCTGGTGGCTGCGGCTGGGCATCGGCATCGAGCGCATCAAGCCAGGTCATCCCCAGCAGAATGGCCGCCACGAGCGCATGCACCTGACACTGAAAAAAAGAAACCACACGCCCGCCAAGCGCAAACGCCCTTCAGCAGCAGGCCCGCTTCGATGCCTTCGTCCAGGAGTTCAACGCCGAGCGGCCGCACGAAGCCCTCAATATGCAGCCACCCGACCACCGCTACCGGCCCTCGACACGCACGTATGCCGGGGCTCCCCGAACTCAGCTACCCGATGCACGACAAGCAGCACATGGTTACCGCCTGCGGGCGCGTCTGCATGCTTCGCAAAAAGATCAACATCTCCACCGTGCTTGCAGGCCAGCTCGTCGGCCTCAGGGAAGTCGACGAGGCCATTTGGCTCGTCAGCTTCATGCACTACGATCTCGGCTACATCGACCTGGAGCAGAAAACCTTGCAACCCATCGACAACCCGTTCGGCACGAGGTTGTCACCCATGTCTTAGGAACACAGTGTCACCTATGTGTCCGGGCTGCACCTTGAATTAGATGGTGCCGCAAGAGGGATTCGAACCCCCGACCCCCTCATTACGAATGAGGTGCTCTACCAGCTGAGCTATTGCGGCGTCGCGGCGCCGGGCGCGGCGTCGAGATGGGCGGTCTTACCCCACCGGTTCGGCGCAAGGCAAGCGAGGCGCGCCGCAACGCCAGCCGCTTGAGCGCCGCGCCTCGAAGACGACCTTCGCGCGCCAACCGCAGCGGCGCGTCACGGCTCAGGGCGGGGACCGGGATCGTCGGGCGCGGTGGCGATCGGCGCGAGGTCGACCCGGCGCGGGGTCTTGCGCGCGGCGTCGCGGATGGCGGCGAGTTTCGTCGCCGCATCGTCCTCGTCGCGCCGCGTGGCCGCCGCCGGCGACGGCAGGTCGGGCGGCGGCGCGCCGGGGGCCGCGACAAGCGCCGCGGCGGCGGGTTCGATCGGGGGCGAAGGGGCGGCCGCCGGCTCGACGGGCGCGGCGTGAAAGAGCGGCGTCGGCGGCGCGGCCTCGATCGCGGGAGGGGGGGCCGGATCCGCCGGCGGCTCCCAGGGCTCGGCGGCGCTCAGCCGCTCGGGCGGGGTCAGCCAGCGGAACGCGTCGAGCTTGCCGGTCGTCGGCGACACCGGCGCCCAGACGTCCGAAATCACGCCGTCGGCGATCCACGCCTTGCCGCGCGGCGCCCGCGAGGCGCGCGACAGCCATTCGCGCGTCAGCCCGGCGTCGCCGCGCTCCGCCTCTTCGATGTCGGCCATCAGCAGGCACATGCGGACGGTCGGGCGCACCGTCGCCGACCCCTCGACGAGGGACGCCATCATGCGGCGCGCCAGGGCGAAGTCGCGCGCCCCGGCGGCCGCGGCGGCGACGCAGACGAGGCTTTCCGCGTCGTCGGGCGCAAGGCGCCTCAACGCCTGAGCGCGCACGAGGCGATCGCTCGCGGAGTCGCCCGGACGCAGGTCGACGTAAACGCGCGCGAGGTCGGGCCGCGGCTCGCTCTTCCAGGCGGCCTCGATCGTTTTGGCCGCGCGGCGCAGGTCGCCGCGCCGCGCCAGCAGGCGCGCGGCGAGCGTCACGGCGGGCGTGATGTCGGGCGCCGCGTCGGCCGCCTCGCGGGCGAGGCGCAACGCCTCCGCCTGGTCGCGGTCGCCGAGATCGAGGGCGATGGCGGTCTTCAGCGCCGCGCGCTGGCGGTCGGCCGTCGGCCTGTCGATCAGCCGCTGCGCGGCGTTGGCCTCGACGGTCGCCAGCGCCTGCGTCCAATCCTGCCGGCTGGCGTGGTGATCGAGTACGGCGGCGCCCGCCCAGGCCGCAGGCGCGATCCTGTGCGCTTCGAGCGCGTAATGATGGGCGGCCTCGGAATCGCCGGCGCGCCTCGCCTCGACATGCAGGCCGCGCAGCCCGAGCGCGCGGGTCTCGGGCCGTTCGGCGAGCCGGGCGAAGCTCTCGCGGGCGGCGTGGCGATCGCCGGCGAGTTGCGCCGTCTGCGCCCGCAGCATCAACGTGAGCGGCTCTTCGCCGAGCCCCTTCGTCGCCAGAGCCGTGGCGCGCTGCGCCGCGCGCAGATCGCCCGCGCCGGCCGCCGCCATGCCGCGCGACAGCGCCGCGAGGCCGCGGCGGCGGCGGCGCTGGCGGGCGGCGTGCGACAGGCGCCGGGGCGCGGTGAAGATCGCGCGCAGCAGCCACAGGGCGAACGAAACGACGAGCGCCGCGGCGATCACGCCGACGAAGCCGACGAGCGGCGTCATGCCATAGCGCACGCCGCGAAAGACGATCTCGATGTCGCCCGGCTGATCGGCGACCCAGGCGAAGCCGGCGGCGACGAGGCCGAGCAGGACGAGGAGGGCGAGCAGGCGGATCATGGCGCCGCCCCGGTCTGCGCCAAAGCTTGCATCGCGCGGTCGGAGAGCGCGGCGGCCGCCTGATCGGCGGCGCCCCGGCGGCGCAGCGCGTCGCCGAAGCTGGGCGCTGCGGCCTGCGCTGCGGCCGGCAGCTTCGTCCAGGCGGCGAGCGCCGCGCCGATCGCGCCGCGCGCGAGCGCCGCATCGATCTGGGCGGCGAGCGCCGGAGGCGTGTCGCCCACGGCCTCGGCCGCCGGGGTCACCCGCACGAGCCTCGTGGCCGCCTGTTTCAGGCGGTCTGCAAGCGACGCGTCGGCGCGCGCCGGGTCGGCGGCGTCGAGAACCGCGATTTTGCGCGCGTCGAATTGGCGGCGCAGCGCGGCGGCGTCCGCCGCGCCTTCGTCGGCGATCGCGCGGAGCGGCGCCAGCGCCTCGGCCGGCGCGCCCAGCGTCTGGGCGGCGGCGAGCGCCGACGCGAAGGGAGCGCCGCGATCGAGCGCTTGGGCGATCGCCTGCGCGACGGCCGCAAGCGCGGCGGGGTTTGGCTTCTTTGCGGCGAGCGCGTCCGGCTCTTCGGTCGCGCGCGCCTGCGTCTTCGGCGCGGCGAGTTGCGCCTCGATCGCGCCGAGCCGCTTGTCGAGCGCGGCGAAGCGGTCCCGCAGCGGCTGCAGGTCGGGCGGCGGCGCCGGCGCGGGACGATCGCGCAGCGCGGTCTCGAGCGCGGCGACGCGCCCGTCGAGCGCGCCGAGGGTTTCCGCCGGCAGAATGATCGCGGGCGCGGGGGCCGGCGGGAGCGGGGGCGCCGGCGGCAGGTCGGGGGCGGACGGCGCTTGTTGCGCCGTTTTGCGGACGGCCTCCGGCGCGGCCGCGGGGGTCTCCTGCGCCCCCTGCTGGCCTGGCTTCGGCGCCTCCGCGACGGGCGGCGGTCCGTTGGAGGTCGCCGGGGCCGGCTCGCCGTTGTCCGATCCCGGGAGCAGGCCGGCCCACCAGGCCCCGCCGGCGGCGAGCGCCAGCGCGACGACGGCGACGGCGATCAGCAGTCCGGCCCGACTCTGCGGCTTGGCCGGCGCGGCCTCCCCGACGGGCTCTTGCGGCGCGCCGGCGTCGGCGGCCGCCGCGGCTTCGCCGGAGGTCTCCGGAATGGCCTGTCCTTCGATCAGCACCGGATCGCGCGCGAGGTCGCGTTCGGGTCGCGGCGGCGGGGGCGCCGCCTCGCGCGGATCCTCGTCAGGGGTCATGCGCTCAGTCTCCATGCCGGCCCGTCTCTAGCATCGCCGCCGCGTCACGGCGAACCGGGACGATCGGCGATCAAGCGCCGCGTTGCGCGACGGCGTCGGCCATCGCGAGCGTGCGGCGCGCCATCTCGGCGTGCAGGCGCTCGACCATGCGGCCATCGAGCGCGATGGCGCCTTTGCCGGCGTTCTCCGGCTTTTCGAAGGCGGCGAGGATGGCGCGCGCCGCGGCGACCTCCACGGCGTCCGGCGAGAAGACCTCGTTGCAGATGGCGATCTGGTTCGGATGGACGAGCGTCTTGCCGTCCATGCCCATGTCGCGTCCTTGCGCGCATTCGGCGCGCAGCCCCTCGAGGTCGCGCAGGTCGCCGTAGACGCCGTCGAGCAGGTCGAGGCCGTGCGCGCGCGCCGCCGCGACGCACATCGCCAGCCACGGGACCAGGCCGGCGCGCCCCTTCGTCAACCGCGCGCGCGTCTCGCGGGCGAGATCGTTGACGCCCATGACGAGCGTCTCCAGCCGCGAGGCCGGATCGCCCGACGCGCGCGTGATGGAATGGATGTTGAGGATGGCGGCGGGCGTCTCGATCATCGCCCAGACGCGCATGCGCTCCGGCGCGTCGGCCTTTTTCATCTCGGCGGCGACCATCATGACGTCGCCCGGGGTCGAGACCTTCGGGATCAGGATGGCGTGCGGCCCCGCGGCGGCGACGGCGGCGACATCCTCGGCGCCCCACGCGCTTTGCAGCCCGTTGATGCGGATGACGACTTCGCGGAAGCCGAACCCGCCGCCCTTCACCTCGGCGCAGGCGCGCTCGCGCGCGCTCGCCTTGGCGTCCGGCGCGACGGCGTCTTCGAGATCGATGATGACGACGTCGGCCGGCGCGGTGCGCGCCTTGTCGAGCGCGCGGGCGTTGGAGCCAGGCATGTAGAGCGCGCTGCGGCGCGGGCGGATCGGCATCGCAAACTCCGGAACGAACGGCCGCAACCTAACTGTCATCTCGCTGTCGCGCCACCGTGGCGGGGCCGCCTCGCCGGTCGCCTCCTCTCTCACACGAAGCCGCGCGCCTTCAGCAGCGGCCCGACGTCCGGCAGCCGGCCGCGGAACCCGATATAGGCGTCCTTCGGGTCGCGCGTGGCGCCGGCGGCGTAGATGTTGTCGCGCAGGCGTTTGGCGGTCGCGGGATCGAACACGTCGCCGGTCTCTTCGAACGCCGCGAAGGCGTCCTCGTCGAGCGTCGCCGACCACAGATAGCTGTAATAGCCCGCCGAATAGCCGTCGCCCGCGAAGGCGTGGCTGAAGTGCGGCGTGCGATGGCGCATCGGAATCTCCTCGGGATTCTCGATGCGCGCCAGCGTGGCGCGTTCGATTGCCAGCGGATCGGCGACGTCGGAGGCCATGTGCGCATCCATGTCGAGGAAGGCGCAGGAACAGAACTCGACGGTCGCGAAGCCTTCGTTGAAGACCTTGGCGGCGCGCAGGCGCTGAATCAGATCGTCGGGCAACGGCGCGCCCGTCCCGACATGCCGGCCGAAGCGGGCGAGCACTTCGGGCGTCAGGAGCCAATGCTCGTAGAGCTGCGACGGCAGTTCGACGAAGTCGCGGCTGACCGATGTGCCGGCGAGCGTCGGATACGTCACGTTCGACAGCATGCCGTGCAGCGCATGGCCGAATTCGTGAAACAAGGTGTTCGCCTCGGTGATCGAGAGCAGGGCCGACGCGCCTGCGGACGGCTTGGCGATATTCAGCACGTTGACGACGATCGGCCGCTGCGCGCGATCGAGGTTCTGTTGGCCACGGACATGCGACATCCAGGCGCCCCCGCGTTTGGAGGCGCGCGCGAAATAGTCGCCGAAGAACAGCGCCACGTGTTCGCCCTGCGCGTCCTTCGCCTCGAACGCGCGCACGTCGGGATGGTAGGTCTCGACGTCGAAACGCTCTTCGAAGACAAGGCCGAATAGCCTGTTCGCCACATAGAAGGCCGCCTCGATCACCCGGTCGAGGCTGAAGTAGGGTCGCAGCGCCGCATCGTCGATCTCATGGTCGGCGCGGCGCAGGCGCTCGGCATAGAAGCGCCAGTCGTGCGGCGCGAGCGTAAAATTGTGGCCCTCGTCCTTGATCGTCGCCTGCAAACGGTCCCGGTCGCGCAAGGCGCGCGCCCGGCCCGGCCGCCAAACCCGATCGAGCAGCTCGTAGACCGCACCCGGCGTCCCGGCCATCGTGTCGTCGAGCTTGTAATGCGCGAAGGTCTCGTGGCCGAGGAGATGCGCGCGCTCGCCGCGCAGCGTCAGGGTCTCGGCGACGATGGCGCGATTGTCGGTTTCCCCGCCGCGCTCGCCACGCGCGAGAAAGGCGCGCAGCAGCGTCTCGCGCAGGTCGCGCCGCGTCGAATAGGTCAGGAACGATTCCACCACGCCGCGGGACAGCGAAACGGCGTGCGCGCGCTCTTCGCCCCATTCGGCCGCGAGCGCCGCCGCGCTCGACAGGAAGTCTTGCGGCAGCCCGGCGAGATCGGCCTCCTCGCGCAGGACCAGCGCGTAATCGGCCTCGTCCTTGAGCACGTTTTGGCTGAACTGCGTGCCGAGCGTGGCGAGCCGCTCGTCGATCGCCGCGAGCCGGGCGCGCTGCGCATCGCCCAACGCCGCGCCGGAGCGCGAAAAGGATTTATGCAGGCGCTCGACAAGCCGTTTCCGCTCGGCGTCGAGGCCCATCGTCTCGCGCGCGCGAAACACCGCGTCGAGGCGTGCGAAGAGCTTGGGATCGAGCCGTATGGCGCTGCGATGGCGCGCCATAACCGGCGCCATGTCGCGCTCGATGGCGCGCAGCGTCTCGTCCGACATCGTCCCGGTGAGGTTCCAGAACACGCCGGAGACGCGGTCGAGCGTGTCGCCGGCGCGCTCCAACGCCTCGATCGTGTTGGCGAAGTCCGCCGGCGCCGGATCGGCCGCGATCGCGTCGATCTCGCGCCGGTGCTCGGCGAGCGCGGCGTCGAACGCAGGCTTGAAGTGGTCGGGGCGAAAGCTGGCGAAGGGCGGCGCCTCGAACGGCGTCGTCCAAGGCTGTAGGAGGGGGTTGAGATCGCTCATGGGGACGCCCGGTGGCTGGTCGCGCGGCGCGAGGTCGCGCCGTTGACGCGCCGCCGGCGCCCACCAAGATAGACGACGCGATTGCTCGGCGCGCAGCCCGTCGGGTTGCGCCGGCGATTCCAACCACTATCATAAGATTTGAACGGCCGCTCAACCAGGAGGAGCCAGCATGTCCCGCGTCATCCGTCTTCAAAGCGACAGCAACGCCCACGATCGGCCTTGGCGCGTCGCGGTCGAGCAGGGATTTTTCAAGGCCGAGGGCCTGGAGGTCGAATACAACGAGGATAACCCCGCCGGCGTCGCCGGCCGCGCCAAGGACTACGCCGACCGTTGGAAGGAGTCGCAGCTTCAGAAAGGCGCGCTCGATGTCTATCCCGTCTGCGAATGGGGCGCGATCGAGCGCGTCCAGACGCTCGGCAAGGGCAAGATCATCGGCCTCGACACTACCGCGCGCACCGGCAAGATCATGGTCCGCGCCGGTTCGAAGATCAAAACCGTCAAGGATCTGGCCAATGTTCCGATCGCGGTGACCTGGCACGCCGGGACGTTCTACGCGGCGATCGAAGTGCTTGAAGCGGCGGGCGTGCCGTTCGATCAGATCAAGCTCGTCCACGCGAACGACCGCCTTGCGGCCCTGCTCGACGGCGACACCGAGGCGGCGGCGCTGATGGAGCCGCTGGTGAGCCGGGCCGCGGCCGCGGGCTCCCGCGAGATCGCGGACCTGCGCTGGCGCGGCGGCATCGTCACCGGCGACGACATCGACGACGAGACGGCCGGCAAGCTGACGCGCGCGCTGAACCGCGCCGTCGACTGGCTCGCCGAGACCGAAGACCGCTCGCGCGACGAACTGCTGCGCGACTTGAGCCCGGAGCAGCGCAAGACCGGTCTTCTCCCCGAACTCCTCGGCGCAAAGACCTACGCGAAAGACGAATTCCAGGAAAAGGTCGACTGGATGATGGAGCGCGGCTTCCTCGATTCGAAACCGGCCTATTCCGAGATCGTCCGCGGCAAATGACCCGCTCTCGCGCGGGGCGCCTGGCGCGCCTCGCCGCGACGGCCGCCCTCGCCGCGGCCGCGGCGCTCGCGAGCGTCTGCGCGCGCGCGCAGTCCGTCGCCGAATTCTACCGCGGCAAGGAGCTGCGGGTTCTCATCTCGCATCCGCCGGGCGGCGGCTACGACGCCTACGGACGGCTGCTGGCCCGCCACATCGCCGATCATCTGCCGGGCGGCCCCGCCGTCGTGGTGCAGAACATGCCCGGCGCGGCTGGCATCGTCATGGCGAACAATCTCGCTGCGACCGCGCCGCGCGACGGGACAATGATCGCGCTGGGACCGGGCGCGCTGGCGAGCGCGCCGCTGTTCGGCGTCGCCGGCGCCCGGTACGACGCGCGAAAGTTTTCCTGGCTCGGCAGCATGAACGCCGACGTCGCGGTCGCCGTCTCCTGGCGCACGTCGCCGGTCCAGACAGCGGACGACCTCATGAAGACCGAACTCGTCGTCGGCGGCGCCGGGGCGAACGATCTGAGCGTTGTCTTCCCGAACGCGCTGAACCGCATTTTGGGGACGCGCTTCAAGGTGATCCCTGGCTATGGGGGGAGCAGCGAGAATGCGCTGGCGCTCGAGCGCGGCGAGGTCGCCGGCATCGGCGCCTGGAACTATTCGTCGATCGCCGCGACGCGTCCCGCCTGGCTGACCGACGGCTCGATCCATCTTCTGCTGCAACTGGCGCTCCAGCCGCATCCGGACTTGCCGAAGGTTCCGACCGTGCTCGATCTCGCGCGCGGCGACGACGCCAAGGCGGTTCTGCGTCTTATCTTCGCGCAGACGACGATAGGCCGCGTCGTCCTCGCCCCGCCCGACGTCCCGGCCGAGCGTGTAACCGCGCTGCGCGAGGCGTTCCGCGCGATGCTGGACGACCCGGCCTTCAAGGAGGACGCGCAGCGCGCCGCAGTCGAGATCAACCAGCCGATGGACGGCGCTGCGGTAACGACTCTCATCGCCGACCTCTACGGCACCGATTCCGATCTCGTGCGACGCGCTGCGGAAGCAGTGACCGCCAAGGGCGCGCAATAGGCGCGCCCTCAGTATTGTCGTTGGGATTTACCGCCCGGCTGGCGGAGCGTTATCGCCCGGCGCGGTGGCGCCGCTACGCTCGACGGTCGCGGGATTGGCCGTCCGCGACCCGATCATGCCTGCCGCCAGCGGCGCGAGCAAAAGGGCAGCGGCGATTGCGCCCGCGAAAATTTCCTTAACTGAAAACATTTGAAAATCCTTGTGGATGAAGCCAACGCGAGCGAGCGCGGCATGTTCCGCGCCGAGTTCTATCTATGTTCGCTCAAGACAACGCGAGAGGCTGCGCGCCGCCTTTTTAGGCCTTCTTCCAAGGCTTAACGTCGCCGATCGCCCATTCGCCGGCTTTTTCTCGGCAGGCGACGCCCTGCAGGCTTTGAGTGGGGGCGGCGCCGCCCACATCGGCTAGAAAGGCGCGGCACAGCTTGTCGTCGGAGGGCCGCGCCTCGCCGACCGGGGTGAACGAACCCTTGGCGCCCGATTGCGGGTTCTCCCATGCGACAGCGGCGCCGTTGCCCTGCGGATCGAGCGCGACGGCGAGCGCCGCCTTGGCGCGCCGCCAGTCCTCGACATCGAGCGCGGGCGAGAGCGGCGAAACGGATTTGCCGATCGAGCCCGTCACGTCGTCGCTCGTCACGAGCGAGGGCAGCGGGATCACCGCCGAACAGCCGCCGAGAGGCGCGCCGGCGAGCGCCAACGCAAGGCCGGCGAGAATTTGCGGGCTGGCGAGGCGCCGCTTTCCCCGGCTAAGAGTTAACGTCGGAAATCGCCTCAAACGCACGTTCGCGTCCGCTGAAAATTAGAATGGCGTTATGAATGCATCGGAAGGGTTAACAGCCGGTTCAAGCGCCGCGGAGGGCGAGCCGTTCGACCGCTTCCGCGAGGTCTTCGAGGCGGCGACGACAAGCGAGCCCAGCGATCCGAGCGCGATGGCGCTCGCGACGGTCGATGCGGACGGCCTGCCGGATTCGCGCATGGTGTTGATGAAGGCCTGGGATGTGCGGGGATTCGTCTTCTACACCAACCGGCAAAGCGCCAAGGGACGCCAACTCGACGCGACCTGGAAGGCGGCGGCGACCTTCCACTGGAAATCGCTCCGGCGACAGGTGCGTCTGCGTGGCCCGGTCGAAGAGGCGACCGCCGCGGAATCCGACGCCTATTTCTTCAGCCGGCCGCGCGACAGCCGGATCGGCGCCTGGGCGAGCCAGCAGAGCCGGCCGATGGCCGACCGCTTCGCGCTGGAGAAGGCGGTGGCGCGCACGCTCGCCAAATACCCCATCGGGGAGGTGCCGCGGCCGCCGCATTGGATCGGCTACCGGATCAAGCCGATCTATTTCGAGTTCTGGACCGACAAGCCGTTCCGGCTGCACGAGCGGATCGTCTACACGCGCGAGGAGCCGGCCGGCGACTGGCGCGTCGAGAGACTGTTCCCGTGAGGCGCACGGCCGTCCTGGCGTTCGGCGCGGCGAGCCTCGCGGCCGGGGGCGCGCTGGCTCAGCCGCCGGGCGCCGTGGCGCGGTTCGACGACATCGGCCCCGCGCTGCTCGCCTGCTGGAAGCCGCCCGTCGGCTCGGACGGCATGGAGATCACGCTCGTCTTCAGCGTCAGCCGATCGGGCGCGATCCTCGGCCGGCCGAAAATCTCCTACGCTAAGCTCTTCGGGGCGAACGAGACGCAGCGGCGCTTCGTCGCCTCGGCCCTGCTGGCGCTCGCGCGCTGCACGCCGCTGGCCCTCTCCGCGCAACTCGGCGGCGCCATCGCCGGCCACCCGATCGCCATGCTGTTCCGCGCCGCGCCCGCGCGGAGCGCGGTGTGAGGCGTGGCGTCTCAGTCCAGGAACACCCACATCGCGCGCTTTGGGTCGACACGCACGGCGTGGGTGCGCAGATAGGCGTCGCCGCCGCCGCGCATCTCGTAATGATTGAGACCGTCGAAGCTCTTCATCTCGACCATGCCGTCCTTCAGCGCCTCGCGGGCCTTGTCGATCGCCGTGTTTCCGTCGACGCCCTTCTTGCGCAGGATGTCGGCGACCATCATCACGACATCGTAGGCCTGGGTCGCGTCCGCGACGTTGACCGGCTGGAATTGCGCCAGCGCCGGAACCTTCAACACCTCGGCCGAATAGCGCTCGACGAAGCTCTTGTAGGCCTTCATGTCGCCGGTGGCGAAGTCGTTGGTCGAGTCCGCCGCGGTGTGCCACAGCGCCGCGTCGTCGCCAATCGTCTTGCTCAGCGCCTGCGGCAGCGTGCCCGGCCAGACCATCGAGGTCGCGAGCGCGGGCGCATGCACGTCCTGCGCATGGAGTTCGCGCGCCAGCCGCAGCGCGTCGGGGCCCACGGCGCTCGCCAGGATGGCGTCGGGATGCAGCTCTTTCAGTTTCAAGGCGGTCGACGACAAATCGGTCATGCCGGTGGTGAAGGCGACGATGTCGAGCACTTTGAGGCCGCGCTTCTGGGCGAGGTCGGTCCACAGCGCGACGGCCGCCTTGCCGCTCGCCTCGCGCACGTCGCCGACGATCGCGACCGTCTTAACGTTGGGATAATGCTTGATGAAGTCGTCCATGACTTCGGGCATGCCAAAGGCGTCGTTGTTGGCGATGCGCAGCGACCAGGGCGGCACGGTGATGCCGGGCTTGCTGGCGTTGAGGTTGATCGCCGGAAACTTCATCTGGTTGGCGAGCGGGGCGGCTGTCTCCCATTGCGTGCCCGACACGGGACCGATGATCCCGACCGCGCCCGCCGCCTGCGCCTCGCGCATGCGCAGCACCGCCTGGTCTGGCTTCAGCTGATCGTCGTAGCGCAAGACTTCGAGCTTGCTGCCGTTGATCCCGCCGGCGGCGTTCACGTCGGCGACGCCGATGTCGAGGGCGAGCGCCTGGAGTTGACCCGTCGTCGCGATGATGCCGGACAGCGGCGCCGTATGCGCGAGCTTGATCGGCGGCTTCTCCTGCGCCAAAGCCAACGGCGTCGTCAGCGCGAGGAGACATGCGGCGGTCGCGACGCGTCGGGTCATGGTCATGCGCGTTGTCCCCTCGATACGCGACGCTGGAAACCGCCGCGCCGTGCTAAAGTCCGGACAACAGGCTGCCCCATCGGAGGATTGTCAAGATGATCGATACGCCCGGGCGCGCCTTCGTGCTGGCGCACGGCTCCTGGCATGGCGGCTGGTGCTATGCACGCGTCGCCGAGCGCCTGCGCCGCCAGGGTCATCGCGTCTTCACGCCGACGTTGACGGGTCTCGCGGATCGCTCGCATCTGCTCTCGCCCGCGGTGACGCTCGACACGCATATCGCCGACATCGTCAATCTCATCGAATGGGAAAGCCTCGACGATATCCTGCTCTGCGGCCATTCGTTCGGCGGCATGGTCGTGACCGGCGTCGCCGACGCGCTGCCCGATCGCATCCGCAGCCTCGTCTACCTCGACGCCTTCATCCCCGAGAACGGCCAATCGATCTGCGACATCAACGACAGGCCGCCGCCGACCACGCCGAGCGAGCCCGCGCCGGCCGCCGCCGCCTTCGGCGTGAACGAGGCCGACCGCGCCTGGGTCGACGCGAAATGCACGCCGCACCCGAACGGCTCGCGCGCGCAGAAGATCGCGCTGACGGGGGCGTGGAAGACGATCCCGCGCAAGACCTACATCCGCGCGTCCGACTGGCCCTCGGCGGCGTTCGACCGCTACGCCGCCGCGCTCGCCGCCGATCCCGCCTGGCGCGTCCGCAGCATTGCGGGCGCCGGCCACGACCTGATGATCGACGCGCCCGAGACCGTCGCGCGGATGCTCGAGGAGGCGGCGGTTTAGAAGCGCTTGCGCCGTTCCGCGTTGCATCGGCGCGCTGTTCGCCTATCCTCGGCGCCGCCAGGACGATCATGACGGATTCTCGGCTCTACCCCGCCCGACCCTATCTCGCCGCCAGCCTCGCGGTGTTCCGCGACGGCAAGGTGCTGCTCGCCACGCGCGCCACGCCGCCGTTCGACACGATCTACAGTCTGCCCGGCGGCATGGTGGAGCCGGGCGAGACGCTCGAAGAGGCCGCGCGCCGCGAACTCATGGAAGAGACCGGCGTGGCGGCGGAGGTGGTCGGCTTCGCCGGCCACGCGCAGGCGATCGACCGCGACGAAGAGGGCGCGGTGCGGCGGCACTTCGTCATCGTCTCCTTCGCCGGCCGCTGGCTCGCGGGCGAGGGCGAGCCGAGCGTCGAACTGCCGCGCATGCTGTGGGCGGACGAAGCGGAGGCCGCCGCGATGCGCCTGACGCCCGGGTTGCTGCCGATCCTGCAGCGCGGCTGGGCGCTCCTCGCCGGGGTCGGATGAGGCGCGCCTCGGCGCATTGGGCGCTCGGCCTTGCGCTGCTGCAGGGCGCGGTCCCCGCCGCGGCGCAGACGAGCCGCGCGCCGCCGGCCGCTCCGCCCGTCGCCGCCGCGCCGCCTGCCGATGCGCCCGCGCCCTACGAGCCGCAATTGCTGCGCCTCGCCGAGATCATGGGCTCGCTCGCCTACCTGCGCGATCTCTGCGGCGACAAGGACGGCGACCGGTATCGCGCCCGCATCGGCGCGCTGATGGACTCGGAGGCCGCCGGCGGCGCGCGCAAGGACCGGCTCGCCGGCGCCTTCAACCGCGGCTTTCGCGTTTTCGAGACGACCTATCGCGCCTGCACGCCCAACGCGCAGACGGTCATCGCGCGCTACCTCGACGAGGGCGAGCGGATCGCCCTCGACGTGAGCAACCGGTTCGGCGCGCAGTAGCGTGGCGCGGAGACGATGGAAGAATCGCCTTTCGCTTCAACTAAACGCTGGAGCGTTAACCTTTTCGTAAGCTTGGGTCTCGCGCCGCTCCGGATGCGGCGATAAGCTCTCCTCGATGATCGAGACGCCGTCCATGCTCGAAGAAGAGGCCGACGCCGAAAACCGGCGCCGCGCGCTCGGATTCGTGACGCAAGCCTTCGCCGAGGCGATCCTGTCCGGTCTCGAAGGCGATAGTTTCGCGCATGCGGCGATGTTCGCGGCGTTGCAGGAGCTTGTGGGCGTCTACGGCGAGGAGCCGGTCGCCGAGTTCGCGCAAAAGCTGCCGCAACGCATCCGCGACGGCGAGTTCACGACCGCCGCGCGGCACTGACCTTCGTTGACCGGGCCGCGCGCTGCGCTCATCTTGTCGCCCGACCGCAAGCCGCGCCAAGCCGCCGCTGCGCGAGGGAGAGACACGTCATGGGATCGCCGTCGCGACGCGCCGTCTGGCTGTTGGCCCTGGCCGCCGCGCTGACGGCGGCCCCCGCGCGCGCCGAGGACTGGCCGACGAAGCCGCTGCGCGTCGTCATCCCATTCGTCGCGGGGGGCGCCGTCGACGCCTTCGGCCGCGTGTTCGCGGCGAAGCTCCAGGACATCCTCGGCCAGCCGATCGTCATCGACGATCGCGGCGGCGCCGGCGGCAACGTCGGCGCCAATATCGTCGCCCATGCGCCGCCCGACGGCTACACGTTCCTCCTGCACACCAACGGACAGGCGATCAGCCCGGCGACCTACAAGGCGCTGCCTTACGACCCGGTCGGCGATTTCGCGCGCGTCGCCGAACTCGCGACGACCTCGACCGTGATCGTCGTCAACAACGATCTGCCGGTCCGAAATTTCCAGGATCTCATCGCCTACGCCAAGGCCAACCCCGGCAAGCTCAATTACGGCTCGACCGGCATCGGAAACGCGCTGCACCTGACCATGGAGATGGTGAAGCGCGCGACCGACACGCAAATCCAGATGGTGCCTTTCGGCGGCGACGCGCCGCTCTTCACCGCGCTCATCGGCGGCGACATTCAGGTGGCGCTGGCGCCGACGACGACGGCGAAGCCGCTGATCGCGTCGGGCTCCATCCGCGCGATCGCCGTGACGACCGCGCAGCGCGTGCCGGCGCTGGCGGACACGCCGACAATCGCGGAACAAGGGTTGCCCGGGTTCGCCGTGACCGGTTGGTTGGCCCTGTTCGCGCCGGCGGGGACGCCGCGCGCGATTGTCGACAAGCTCGCCAAGGCCTCGCTCGAAGCGGTGGCCTCGCCCGCGTTGAAAGCGCCCTTGGCCAACCTCGTGCTCGACCCCGCGGACGCCGGCCCCGACGCGTTCGACGCGATCTACAAAAGCGACGTGGCGCGCTTCAAGCAAATCGTCAAAGACGCCAACATCCCGCTGCAGGAATAGCGCGACCATGCCGTTCGACAGGGTTTTGATGCGACTCGCCGCTTCCGCTTGCGCCCTCGCATGGGCGGCTGGCGCCTTCGCCGAGGACTATCCCGCAAAATCGATCCGCATCGTCGTGCCGTTCACCGCCGGCGGCGCGGTCGACGGCACGGCGCGGCTGCTCGCCGTCAAGATGCAGCAGGCGATGGGCGTTCCCGTGATCGTCGACAACCGGCCGGGGGCCGGCGGCAACATCGGCGTCGAGTTCGTCGCGCGCGCCGCCCCCGACGGGGCGACGATCCTGCTCAACACCAACGGGCAGTCGATCTCGCCGGCGATCTACAAGCATCTCGCGTGGAGCCCGCGCGACTTCATTCCCGTGACGCAGGTCTTCGCGACGACCGTCGTCATCGCTACTTCGGCGAAACAGCCGATGAAGACTCTGCAGGATCTGATCGCGCTCGCCAAGGCGAAGCCGGGCGCGCTGACCTATGGCTCGACGGGCGTCGGCAACGCGCTGCACCTGACGATGGAGCTTCTCAAGCTGCGCGCCGGCGTCGACTTGGCCATGGCGTCCTATCGCGGCGACGCGCAGGTGATCGCGGCCCTGCTGGGACAGGAGGTGCAGGTCGCTCCCATCCCGATGTCGACCGCCAAATCGCAGGTCGAGAGCGGCGCGTTGCGCGCGCTGGCGACCACGTCCGCCGAGCGCGCGCAAGGCTTGCCGAATACGCCGACCGTCGCCGAGCAGGGCCTGCCGGGCTTTCAGGCCGGCGGCTACCAGGGACTTTTCGCGCCGGCGGGGACGCCGCGCCCGATCGTCGAGCGCATCTGGCGCGAGGCCAAGGCGGCGCTCGCCTCGCCCGAGATCAAACAAGCCGCCGACGGCTTCGGCGTCGAGGCGGTCGGCTCGTCGCCCGACGACTTCGCCGCCTTCTACGCAAAGGACGTCGAGGCCTTCAAGGCGATCGTGCGCGACGCTCGCATTCCGATGCAGGAGTGAGGTCGCGCGAGACGATTGCGGGCCGTTTTGCATCGAATTTCGTCTTGCGCTACGCCGCGGCCGTCTGTCTGCAGGTTTCCACCGACGCCGAAGTCGAGTTCCCAATCTTTAGTCTAGCCCTGGTCGCGAGACGCGGACGGCGTTGGGGTCTGGGGCGTCGACCTGTCCGACGCGCCTTTATGCGTCGCTATCTGCCAGTCGTTGCCCCAGGCGTCGCGAACCATGGCGCGCCGATCGCCGTAGGGCGTTTCGAAGGGGCTCTCGATCGATTGCGCGCCCAAATCGATCGCCCGTCGGTAGGCCGCATCGACGTTTTCGACGTAAACGTAGAGAAATGTCGGCCGCGGCTCGCGTATCCCGCCGCCGTCGCTGACCATGACGATGGAATCGCCGATTTTCATCTCCGTGGGGGCGTCGGCGCGCCGTTCGCCGGTCGCGCCGAACACGGATTTAAGAAATTCGACCATGCCGTCCACATCGGAGCAAATGAGTCTCGGCGTCACAGTGCGCCAGCCCTCCGGTTGAAACGCGCCCATCTTTGAAACCCCGCCAAATGTTCAACAACGGAACCATACCATCGGACGGCTGCTTCGCCGCGCTTGTCATGCCGAGACGCTCGCAACGACCAACCGGCATCGTCATCTGAGTTGATGAGGATGGATTTTTGGAATTTGGAACGCCATGAACCCAATCGGCCGTCTCCAGTCCAAGGCGCCGCCCCTCGAACGCATCGCCGATCCATCGAACGATCTCGACGCCCTGCCCTCGCCCGTTCGCGCCATGCGCGCTGCGCTCGCCGCGGCGGCGCGATCGGGCGACATCGAGGCGCTGCGGCCGGCGATCGAACGAAGCCGGACCTTGCCAACCTTCGCACGCGGGACGCGCCCGGCGAATGTCGCGGCGGTCATCGAGATCCTGAAGGCTCGCTCGTTCGACGGCCAGGGCGCCGAAACCCTGTCGATCCTGCGCGCGATTTTCGAACAGCCCTATGCCCGGGCGCGACGCGGCGCCGTCGAGACCTTCGTCTGGCCGGCGTTCGCCGTGCGGCAGCGGCCCAACCCGACGCCGGACGAACGCGTCGCGATGTACCGCTGCTCGCGCTTCGCCAACATCGCGCTGACCAACGACATCGGTCTACCGCTGATCGAAAGGGTCGGCGTGGGCGCCGACGGCGCCTGGGCCTATTTCCAGGCCGGCTGAGCGCGCGCGTCCGCGTCCGCGCGGATCGACAGCAGCACCGTCACGGCCATGAAGAAAGCGGCCGTGAAGAAAATCCAGGCCGGCCGATCGTGATCGACGAGGTAGCCGCCGATCAACGGGCTCGCCATGCCGCCGAAATTGAAGCCCGTCGTCACGATGCCGAACACGCGGCCGACCGCGCCCGGCGGCGAGGCGGCGCGCGTCAGGAGATCGCGCGAGGGCATGATGATCCCGGCGACGAACCCCGCCGCCGCCAGCGCGGCGATGGTTCCCTGCGGGCCGAGATCGACGAGGCCGACGAGCACGACGAGCGCGGCGGCGAGCCCGAACCCGCCGCCGGTGATCAGCGACTGCCGCTTGGCGCGGTCGGCCAGGAAGCCGCCGGCGAGCACGCCGACGACCATCGCCGCAAGGAAGAGCGAGAGGCAGAGCTTGCCGAGCGATTCGGGCAGGTGATGCAGCCCGCCGAGCGCCACGATCATGAACGTCTGCAGGATGTTCGTGCCGAGGTTGAGCGCCGTGTACATCACTGTCAGCAGGATCACCGCCGGCGTCAGGAGGCTGCGGGCGGACGGGGCCTGCGGCGCCGCCTGCGCGACGCGCGCCTGCTTTTTTGTGCGTTCGCCGAGGCAATCGGGCAGGAACGGCAGCGCCGTCAGCGGACCGAGCAGGCCGACGATGACGAGCGCGACGCGCACGCCTTCGAGTTGCGACACGCCCGCCATGATGATCGGCGCGACGGCGAAGCCGAGGTAGCCGGTGAAAGCGTGGACGGAGAAGGCGCGGCCCATGCGCGGCGCGCTCATCTCGGCCGAGAGGATCGAATAATCCGCCGGATGATAGACGGCGTTGGCGAGCCCGATCACGGCGGCCCCGGCTACGAACATGGGATAGCTCGGCCAAAGGCCGATCGCGATGAAGCCGAGACCGCCGAGGATCAGACCCGCCACGAGGAGCGCGCGCGGCCCGACCCGGTCGCTGATGAAGCCGACCGGCGCCTGCGTCGCCGCCGAGACGAGGTTCATGATGGTGATCGCAAGCGCCACGTCGGTATAGGAGACGCCGAGGAGCGCCCGCAAATCGGGCAGGATCGGCGCGAAGGCGAGCCAGTAGACGTGGCTGAGCATATGCGCCGCCGAGACGAGCCCCAGCGTCTTGATTTGCGTTCGCGCGTCGAGGCGCGCCGCGATCGTGGCGGTGGTCATGCTCAGGCGTTCCTCCCGGCGTTTGCGCGCCAGCCGTCCGATCGTCCGTCGCTCACGCGCCCATCAGCCGCGACACATGCGCGGCGGAGGAGCGCGACAGGGCTTCGAGATCATAGCCGCCTTCGAGCAGCGAGACGAGCCGTCCCCCCGCCCGGCGGTCGGCGACCTCCATCAGCTTGCCCGTCGCCCAGCCGAAATCCTCTTCGACCAGGTTGAGGTTGGCGAGGGGGTCGCGCCGATGCGCGTCGAAGCCGGCCGAGACGAGCACGAGGTCGGGCGCGAAGGCGGCGAGCCGCGGCAGGATGCGCTCGGTCATGGCGGCGCGGAACGCCGCGCCATCGTCGCCCGGCCGCAGCGGCGCGTTGACGATCGTGTCGTGCTCGCCGCGCTCGCCGAGCGCCCCCGTGCCGGGATACAGCGGCATCTGATGCGTCGAGCAGTAGAGCACGCTGGGGTCGGCCCAGAAGATGTCCTGGACGCCGTTGCCGTGGTGCACGTCGAAGTCGACGATGGCGACGCGCTCGACGCCATGCGCCGCCTGAGCGTGCCGCGCGGCGATCGCCACATTGTTGAAGAAGCAGAAGCCCATCGGCGTCGCGCGCTCGGCGTGGTGGCCGGGCGGCCGCATCGCCACGAAGACGTTGTCGGCGCGCCGCGCCATCGTCTCGTCGACCGCTTGGCAGGCGGCCCCCGCCGCGTGCATGGCCGCCGCCAGCGTGTACGGGCACATCGTCGTGTCGCCGTCGAGCTCGGCGTAACCGCGCTGCGGCGAGGCCGCTTCGATCGCCGCGACATAAGCCTCCGGGTGCACGCGCAGCAGCGCCTCGCGCGCGACGGGCCGCGCCGCTTGCCGCAGAAGCGCCGCAAAGGGTTGGCGTTCGAGCGCGCCGACGATCGCGCGCAACCGATCCGGCCGCTCGGGATGTCCGGCGCCCATCTCATGGCGCAGCGCGACGGGATCGGTGATGAACAGCGTTTTCAAGGAGTTGCTCTCGAAGGCGTCGACGCGCCCAGGTTCAGGGCGGCGCCGCGACCGCTCGTGTCTTTTTCGCCACAGGTCCGCGACTTGTGCGCCACAGCCGCGAAAAAGGTCAACATTATGGTACTGAAACGCCTAAGAGGATCAGGTCGCAAGTGACCGAATCGAGGCGGGACTATGACGCTCAAAGCCCTTTCAGCCGCATGTTTGCTCGTCCTTGGGCTGGGGGGCTGCTATCAGTCGCTGCCCGATCCGTCGGTCTCAACCCAAGACGCCAAATTCATGGCGATGGTTCCGAACTTCGACGTTCCGTCGGATTACCGCCGCTACATGATCGACTATTCGTCAGCCGAGGCGCCCGGCACTGTCATCATCGATTCGAAGGCGCATTATCTCTACTTCGTCATGCCCAACCGCAAGGCGATCCGCTACGGCGTTGCGACAGGCTCCGAGGCGCAGGGCTGGACGGGAATCGCCGTCGTCGGGCGCAAGGCCGAGTGGCCGCGCTGGATGCCGCCCTCCGACATGCTGGAGCGTTGGCCGCATCTGAAGCCGACGGCGGCCGCGGGCGGCCTGCCCGGCGGTCCCGACAATCCGCTCGGCGCCCGCGCCATGTACCTCTACATGGATAACAAGGACACGCTGTACCGCATCCACGGCACCAACGAGCCCGACAAGATCGGTCATGACGTGTCGTCCGGCTGCATCCGCATGACCAATCTCGACGCCATCGACCTCTACAATCGCGTAGAGGTCGGCGCGAAGGTCATCGTCAAGTAAGGTCAGGGGCGGGGGCGCTGACCGAACGGCCGGGTTCGTCCCGGCCGTTCGCTTTTGCGGGCGCGCGCGAGACCCAGATGGGCCTGGCGGGTTACGCTGCGGCGCCGATCGCGCGCTGGGTCTCGTCGAGCTTGGAGGCGGCGATGCGCCGCGCCGGCGGCGTCTTGCCGACCTGCAGCGCGGCGGCGACGGCGGCGATGCCGATTTCGCGATAGAGACGGACCAGCAGGTCGCGGGCGTCTTCGCGCACGCAGGGGGCGGGAACTTCGGTCATGGGGGACTCACAACGTGGGGACTGAACGCGGGCTCGCGGCTTGCGCTGCGACCCTTCAAGCCTGCGAAAATCCGGTTAAGGAAGATTTACGTTGCCGCGTGAAGACGCGTTGAGAGTAAGTCGGCCCGGCGGCGCGAGGGGGCTACTTGCCCCAGACCTCCTTCGCCACGTCGACGACGAGTTTCAGCTTCGCCCATTGCTCGTCTTCGGCCAGCGTGTTGCCTTCCTCGGTCGAGGCGAACCCGCATTGCGGCGACAGGCAGAGCTGGTCGAGCGGCGCGTACTTGGACGCTTCCTCGATGCGCCGCAGCAGCGTGTCGCGGCTTTCGAGCGCGCCGCTCTTCGATGTGACGAGGCCGAGGATGACGGTCTTGCCCTTGGGCAGGAAGCGCAGCGGCTCGAAACCGCCGGAGCGGTCGTTGTCCCATTCGAGGAAGTAGCCGTCGATGTTCACCCGGTTGAACATCAGGTCGGCGATCGGCTCGTAGCCGCCCGAGGAAATGAACGTCGAGCGGAAGTTGCCGCGGCAGACATGCATGGTCGCGACGAGGTCGGCCGGCTTGCCGGCGAGCGCCGCGTTGAGCATGCCGGTGTAGATGTCGCCCTGCTTCGCCGGGTCGTCGCCGCGGCTGCTCAGCATCTCGCGCTGCTTGGGGTCGCAGAGATAGGCGAAGCTGCAATCGTCGATCTGGATGTAGCGGCAGCCGGCCTCGTAGAACCCGCCGATGGCCTGCTTATAGGCCTGTCCGAGATCGTGGTAGAACTCCTCCATGGTCGGATAGACGCCCATGTTGATCATCTTGCGGCCGCCGCGATAGTGCAGCATCGAGGGGCTCGGGATCGACTGCTTCGGCGTCTTCTTGGTGTTCGCCGCCAAGAATTTGAAATGCTCGATATGCGGATGATGCTTCGAGCCGAGCTTGCCGACGACGCGCGGCGCCTTGGCCTTCGTCTGCGTCCCCGCGAACTGGATGCCCTGGTCGACCTCGATCACCTCGACGCCGTCGAGTTCTTCGAGAAAGTCCATGTGCCACCAGGAGCGGCGGAACTCGCCGTCGGTGATCGAGTCGAGACCGACGCCTTCCTGCTTGGCGATCATTTTCTTGATCTCGGCGTCTTCGACCGCCTTGAGGCCGGCGGCGTCGAGCTTGCCCGAGAAGAAGGTCTCCCGCGCGTCCTTCAGCGGCGCGGTGCGCAGGAGCGAGCCGACATGGTCGGCGCGGAACGGAGGCGTGGTTCTCGTCATGCGTTTTCTCCCAGGCTTTAAGCGCGCGTTCGTTCACGGCTTGCGTTTGCCCTCCTATACAGAGGCGCGGCGCGGCGCGCCATCCGCCGCTCGTCGAATGCGCCGGTCAGTCGCGCCCGCAGCCGCAATCGGCGCGCAGCCGGAACACGCGCCGCGCGTTGCCGCCGAGCACGGCCTCGCGCGCGCTTTGCGACAGCGACGCGCTCTCGATGAAGGCGACCGGATGCCGCTCCTGCAGCGACATCGGCGCGTCCGTGCCGAGCATCACCCGCTCCGCCGAGGCGCGCGCAACCAGAAACTCGAGCGTCGGCGCGTCGTAGACGCAACTGTCGAAATAAAGCGCGTCGAAGACCTTCTGCGGGTCGGGCGCGCCCGGCGCCGCAGGGTCGATGACGCGGCGAAAACGCCCCATGGCGATCGGCAGCGCCGCGCCGCCATGGGACAGGATCAGCTTCACGCCGGGGAACTTCAGGAGATGGCCGGAGGCGATGAGCCGTCCTACGGCGATCGTCGTGTCGACCAGGCGGCCGACGATGTTGACGAGGTCGGGACCGCGCAGCCGCGGTTCGTTGCACAGGAACATCGGGTGCAGGTAGATCGCCGCGCCGAGCCGCGAAGCTTCGTCCCAGAACGGGTCGAGTTGCGGGTCGTCGAGGTCGCCGCCGCGCGCGCCGCCCGGCAACGTGCCGATCATCGCGCCGGCGAAACCGGCGTCGAGCGCCTCGCGCAGAACCTCGGCCGCAAGGCGCCCGTCCTGCAGCGGCGCGCTTGCAAGCGGCGTGAACTGCGGCGTCGCGCGCAATTCCTCCAGCATGCATTCGTTGACGAAGCGGCTCCAGGCGAGGCCTTGCTCGGGCGGCAGTTCGTAGCCTTCAAGGTCGGTCCACAAACTGAGGATCTGGTGGTCGACGCGCTCGGCCCTCATCCAGCTAAGACGCGCGTCGAGGTCGCTGAGACCGGGAACGACCGGGCGCGTCGGCTCGCCGCCGACAAATCGGAAGCGCCAGCCTTTCGCCGGCGCCGCGGCGCGCTCCATCGAAACGCCGGGAAAGTCGCGGCGGCGCGCCTCGAAGCGTTCGAAGACGAGCCTCGGCACGTAATGCGCGTGGATATCGACGACGAAAGCGGGCACGAATTCCCCTCGGGCGAGCGGGACGCGGCGCCTCGCCGCTCGCAAGGTTCTTAGATCATAATGGCCACGGGCGAAACGGCCGAGGGCGAGGAACGCGGCCGCTTTTTGATCGAGGGCGAACCCATCCGAATGGGGATCGAAAACATCGGCGAGATGTGCGATGTTTTGTCAGTTCGAGCCGCCGAACCGAAGCGCGCTCGAACGCCAACGCGTCAATGCGCGACGCGTTGAGAAAAAACCGACGGAAGGGAGGCGTCGATATGTCAATGCGCGTGATCGCGACGATCGGACTATCGCTGCTCGGCGTCTTTGCGTCGCGCTGCGTCGCTTGCGCGCAAGCGCCGGGCTTTTCCGCGCAGCGCCTGACCACGATCGTGGTGCCGGCGGTTGCCGGCGGCGCGACCGACATCATCGCCCGCATCATCTCCAAAAATCTCAGCCAGTCTCTGGATCAGAACGTCATCGTCGACAATCGGGGCGGCGCGAACGGAAATATCGGCAGCGCCATGGTTGCGCGCGCGGCGCCCGACGGCCACACGCTGCTGCTCGCGCCCAACAGCAACCTGGTGATCAACCAGTTCACGACGCTGAACATGGGCTACGATCCGCTCGTCGATCTCACTCCGGTCGCGTTCGTCGCAGAAGCGCCGGAGCTTGTCGCCAGCTCAGCCAAGTTTCCGGCGACCACCATGAAGGAATTCGTGGATGCGGTGCGGGCGAAGCCGGGCGTCTATAGCTACGGATCGCCGGGTATCGGCAGCCCGCCGCATCTCTCGACGGAAAGGCTGTTGCGCGTCACCGGCATGAAGATGACGCACGTCCCCTATCGCGGCGCCGCCGCTGCCATGACCGACGTCGCGGGCGGCAGCATTCAAATGGCCATGGCGGCGCTCGCCAGCATCGAGCCGTTCAGCCAATCCGGAACGGCGCGCGTGCTGGCGGTGGCGGGGACGCGGCGGCTCAAGTCGCTGCCCGACGCGCCGACGCTCGCCGAAACCGGCTGGAACGAAATGGAAATGTCGGTTTGGTGGGGCGTGATGGCGCCGAAAGGAACGCCGCCCGAAACGGTGCGCCTGCTGAACGCCAAACTGCGGGAGGCGTTTTCCGCGCCTGAAACGGTCGACGCCTTGGAGAAGATCGGCATCGTGGCGCACGCGGAATCCACCGAATCGTTCGACGGGTTCATGCACAGCGAGTTGAAACGTTGGGAAGCTGTCGTCAAGGATATCGGCTTGCAGCCCCAGTAAACCCGGACACGAAGGCTCCAAGATGATTCCAGCGCAACGCTTGTCCCACGCAACGCTCGAAGCGACCGACCTGGAGCGCTCGATCGCCTATTTCCGCGACACGACGGGCCTCGGTCTGGCGGAGCGAGGGCGCGAGGGCGCCTTCTTCACGACCGAGACGGGCCGGATCGCGATGGAGCTGCGTCAAGGCGCGACGGCGGCGCTCGCGCGGCTGAGCTTCGAGGTGGCGATCGAGGCCGAGGAGACGGCGCGGGCGCTGCGCGCCTTCGGCGTCGAGAGCGCGATCCGAAGCGACCCGTTCCCCGGCGCGCGCCGATCGCTTCGCTTCCTCGATCCTTGCGGCACCGAGATCGAACTCTTCTGCGGGGCCGACGTCCTCGCCCCGGCGCCCGCGAGCGCGGGCGTCAAGCCGCTCAAGCTCGGCCACGTCGCGCGTTTCTGCTCCGACCTGCCGAAGCTCGTCGCCTTTTACGAGCAGGTCCTGGGCTTTCGCGTCTCGGACTGGATCGGCGACCATTTCGTGTTCCTGCGCTGCGACGCCGACCATCACGCCGTGAACTTCTTCCACGCTCCGGCGACGGGGCTCCACCACATGGCCTTCGAACTGAAGGACATGGCGCATATGCAAGGCGCCTGCGACACGCTCGCCCGCGCCCGCACGCCGATCGGCTGGGGGCCGCTGCGCCAAAGCGCCGGGCACAACATGGCGGTCTACCACCGCAGCGACGACGGCCACGCCGTCGAATATTACTGCGAGCTCGACCAGATGAAGTGCGAGGCCTTGGGCTATTTCGATCCCCGGCCCTGGCACGAGGACCGCCCGCAGCGGCCCAAGGTTTGGGACCCTTCGAGTTGGGAGGCCGGCTGGGGCACGCCGCCGGCGCCGCATTTCGGCCGCACCAAACAGGGCGCGGAGGCCTCCTGATCGGCTCCGGCCGCGACTGCCGACCGAGCCATAAATGTCACAGCCAAAGCGTTATGCGTGCAGGCGTTTGCGCCAAGCTTCGGCCTATGATCATATCCGTCCAAGCATAATGAGCCGTTAGGCTGGGCGGGGCACATGGATCGGTTGTCGGGAAAGCGCGCGCGGCGCTCAACGGGGCGCTGCGGTTTGGCGCGGCCGAACAAGAGCAAGGCGTTCGCCATAGGAAGCGCAGCGGTCGCCGCGATCGCAACAGCGCAAAGCGCGCAGGCGGCCGGCCCGACGACACAGTTTACAGTGAGCGGCAACGTCGTTGCGCCGCGGACATTCGCGCTCGCCGACCTGCAAACGCAGCCCGCGATCACCCTGAGCAACGTGACGTATCTCAACGGCAATACGCCGGTGACCGGCTCTTTCACGGGCGTCGGTCTCTGGGACCTGTTGAATACGACGATCGGTCTGCGGACGAACGCCGCCGTCAAGAACGACATCCTGAACAACGTCGTGATCGCCACCGGCAGCGACGGCTATCAATCCGTGATTTCCCTGGGCGAGTTGAACCCCAGTTTCGGCGGCAGCGCCTCGCGGCCCGATCTTGTGGCCTACGCCAACAACGGGCAACCGCTGACGAGCGATGGATTCGCCCGCACCGTTGTGCCGGGAGACATTCGCGGCGGGCGCTATGTGTCCAACTTGACGAGCTTGCAAGTTGTCCACGCCCCGACGCAGACGGGCGCGTTCTCAGGCGGGATAGCCAGCCAGTTTACCGTGACGGGGCAGGTGACGGCGCCCGCGACCTACACGCTCGCCGGGCTGCAGGCTCTCCCTACCACATCCGTCGCCGTTAGCGGAACCACCTACACCGGCGTCAGCCTGTGGACATTGCTGAACACTGTTGGGATCACGACCAATCCGACGATCAAGAACAACATCCTCGATGACTACGTTGTGGCGACCGGCAGCGACGGTTATCAAACGACGATCGCGCTCGGCGAGATCAGCCCGCTTTTCGGCAATCAACCCGACCTCGTCGCTTACGCCATGAATGGCGGCTCGCTCGGCGCCAGCGGTTTCGCGCGGCTGATCGTGCCCAATGACGTCCTGCATGGCCGTTGGGTCTCCAACCTGATCAACCTCGAAGTTTTCGATGTCACGCAATGGGTCGCCAACGCCGGCGAACAGACCGATCTCACGGGCCTCTCCATCAATGCGCTGGGCTTTCATCTCAACGGCGGGATCCTTACAAGCTCCAACGGACCCGGCTCGCTGACGGTTCCCACGGCCCTCTTGGATGGCGGCGTGATCGCCGCCGGGGTGACCGTTGCGTCCCCTAACGCCATTGTGCAGGCAAGCGGCGTTTCGACTATCTATGGCGCGCTCACGACGCCGCAGGTCGCCATCAACGGGGGCGCATTGGCGCTCGCCGGCGGCCGCGTGAACGGGTCCGTGAGCGTTAATTCTGGAGGCGCGCTGGGCGGTACGGGCGTGGTGACTGGCGGCCTGACCTTCGCGGCCGGATCGACGTTCGCCGTCGGCGTCACGCCGACAACTTCCAACACCATCACGGTGAACGGGGCCGCCGCACTGGCCGGCGTGGCGATGGTCAATCCAGCAACATCGGCCGCCTATCGTTCCGGTGCGCGTTATACGTTGCTGACCGCGGCGGGCGGCGCGACTGGACAGTTCAGCAGCTTGTCGATCGCCAACCCATTTCCGCTCTGGGTCATCCCGACGCTGGCCTATACCGGCGGCGAACTCGATCTCGTCCTCAACGCGGCGACGCTGTCGTCGCAGATCACAAGTCCGCTGTCGCGCAATCAGGCGAGCGTCGTCGGAGCGATCGACAAGCTCTTGCTGACGAACAACGCGCCGCAGTCTTTTCTCAACCTCTTCAACATCGCGCCTGGCGCCCTGCCGACGACATTGACCTCCTTGTCGGGCGAAGCGATGACCGGCGCGGAAACCGCGACGTTGCGCGCGGGATCGTCCTTCCTGAACCTGCTGCTCGATCCCAACGCGCGCGCCGACGCCGAAGGACGCGCGGCCACAGCGCCGGCGCTCGCTTATGCAGACGCTCCGTCGCCGGGCGTCGCAGGACGCGCGATCGGCCAGGTTGCGCCGGTCCCGGCGCCTGCGCCGGCGCCGCTCTGGAGCGTCTGGGCCAGCGCCTTCGGCGGGGCGGGCTCGACCGATGGCCGCGCCGGCGACGGCTCATCGCGCGCGACGAACGGCTTCGCCGGCCTTGCAGCGGGCGCGGACTACCGTCCCAGCGCCGACCTGGTTGCGGGCTTCGGCCTCGCGGGCGGGGGGACGTCCTTTCACGTCAACGGCTTGGGATCTGGATCGAGCGATCTGTTCCAGGCCGGCGCGTTCGCCTCAAAAACCTTTGACAACGCTTACGTTTCAGCCGCGGCGGCTTACACCTGGGTCCCGATCACGATGACGCGCAATCCGCCTGTCGGCGGCGCATTCGATTCGCTGACGGCGAAACCGAATAGCGACAGCGTCGGCGGGCGCCTCGAAGTCGGCATGCGACTCGCGGCATGGGGCCTTTCGCCCTATGCCGCCGTTGAGGCGCAGTCGTACCGGATGGGCGCCGCGACCGAGGCCTCCGCGTTCGGGCCGGCGGGTTTCCCGCTGGCCTACGCGAGCCAGAGCACGAACAGCGTGCGGAGCGAACTTGGATTTCGCGCCGAGGCGACGATCGGCATGACAGCCGTCGGGGCGCTCGTCGGCTATAGCCGTCTCGCCTGGGCGCACGAGTTCGATCCCGCCCGCGACATCACGGCCAGCTTCGTGGCGTTTCCGGGCGCGCCGTTCTTGACGCGCGGGGCGGCTGCCGCCGAGGATTCGGCGCTCGTAACCGCCGGAGCGGAGCTGCGCCTCGATAGCGGCTGGCGCGTCTTCGCCAAGGCCGACGCGGACCTCGCGCCGTCCGCGTATGAAATCCTGGGCAGTCTCGGCGCGCGCTACACGTGGTGAGCGGCGACGCGGCTCGCTCCTCGGGAGCCTCTCTGCATGCAAAGGCTATTCGGGCGCGCTCCGCGTCGAGCACGTTCCGCGGCCTGGCTTGCGCCGCGCGGCGGGCGTGCTAAGTCCCGTCGACCCCGGATCGCGCGAAGGACCCATCATGCCGCAGCCCCATCCCGCATCGTCGGACGCCGCCAAGCTCTGGACCTGGGTGGGCCTGCTGACGCTCGCCAGCGTCGGGTTCAGCTTTGCGCTCGCCTGCGCGGTTCCCCTCGCAGCGTTCGGCGCGCTCGCCGCGCGCATGAATGCGCGCGACGGCGCGGCGCTCGTCATTCTCGTCTGGCTCGTCAACCAGGTCGTCGGCTACGCATGGCTCGGCTACCCGACCGATCCCGACACGCTGCTGTGGGGTCTGGCGCTGGGCCTTTCCGGCGTCGCGGCGCTGCTGGCGGCGCGGGCGGCGGCGCGCACAGGGGGCTCGGCAGCCGCGGCCGTCGGCTTCGCCGCCGCCTTCGTCGGCTATGAGGCGACGCTCTACCTGGCGCATTTCGCGCTCGGCGGCGGAACCGAGGCCTACGCGCCGATGGTCGTCGCGCAAATCCTGGCGACTAACGCCCTGGCCTTCGCCGGCCTTATCGGCGCGCATGCGCTCGCCGTTCGCGCCGGGCTCGTTGGGCGGCCGCGCGCCGGATTCGCGCTGGGTTGATCACGCCGCCGGCGCGCTGGGCGTAACCGAGTTCGGCGTTCAGCGCATTGAGCAGGCGTTCGGCGGCGTCCGGAATCGACGTTCCCGGCGGGAAAATGGCGGCGACGCCGGCGGATTCCAGCGCGGCGAAATCCTGCGGCGGGATCACGCCGCCGACGACCAGCACGATGTCGTCGCGGCCGGCGCCGTCGAGCGCGGCGCGCACCGCCGGGGCCAGTGTCAGATGGCCGGCGGCCAGCGAGCTAATCCCCACGATATGCACATCCTTATCCACAGCCTGGCGCGCGGCCTCCTCCGGCGTCGCGAACAGGGGTCCGATCTCGACCTCGAATCCTAGGTCGGCGAAGGCGCTGGCGATGACCTTCTGCCCGCGGTCGTGCCCGTCCTGCCCGACCTTGGCGACGAGGATGCGCGGCGGCCGTCCTTCGTTTTCGGCGAAGGCGGCGGTCATCGCCCGCACGCGCTCGATTTCCACCGTCGCGGGGCCGGCTTCGGCCGCATAGACGCCGGCGACCGCGTCCGGCGTGGCGACGTGGCGGCCGAAGGCGCGCTCGAGCGCGAGCGAGATTTCGCCGACCGTCGCTTTCGCCCGCGCGGCCTCGATCGACAGCGCGAGCAGATTGGCCCCGCCGCGCGCGCCCTCCGTCAGCGCATCGAGCGCGCGCCGCGTCGCCGCCTCGTCGCGCAGGGCGCGCAGCCGCGCGAGCTTCTCGACCTGCCGGGCGCGAACGGCGGAATTGTCGATCTTCAGGACATCGAAGGGCGCATCGCCCGCCAGCCCGTAGCGGTTGACGCCGACGACCGTCTGCCGGCCCGCGTCGATGCGCGCCTGCGTGCGGGCGGCGGCCTCTTCGATGCGCCGCTTCGGCAGGCCGGCGTCGATCGCCTTCGCCATGCCGCCGAGCCGCTCGACCTCCGCGATATGCGTCCACGCCCGCGCGGCGAGGTCGCCCGTCAGCCGTTCGATCGCGTAGGAGCCGCCCCAGGGGTCGACGATGCGCGCGACGCCGGTTTCGGTCTGCAGGACAAGCTGCGTGTTGCGCGCGATGCGCGCGGAGAAATCCGTCGGCAGCGCCAGCGCCTCGTCGAATGCGTTGGTGTGCAGCGACTGCGTATGGCCCTGCGTCGCCGCCATCGCCTCGAGGCAGGTGCGCGTCACGTTGTTGAACACGTCGGTGGCCGCCAGCGACCAGCCGGAGGTCTGGCAATGCGCGCGCAGCGCCAGCGACTTGTCGGACCGCGGGTTGAAGTCCTTGACCAGCCGAGCCCACAAAAGCCGCGCGGCGCGCAGCTTGGCGACCTCCATGAAGAAGTTCATGCCGGCGGCCCAGAAGAACGACAGCCGCGGCGCGAAGGCGTCGACCGCAAGGCCCGCCGCGACGCCGGCGCGCAGATATTCGACGCCGTCGGCGAGCGTGTAGGCGAGTTCCAGGTCCTGCGTGGCGCCGGCTTCCTGCATGTGGTAGCCGGAAATCGAGATCGAGTTGAACTTCGGCATCTCGGTCGAGGTGTAGGCGAAGATGTCCGAGACGATGCGCATCGAATCCGCGGGCGGGTAGATATAGGTGTTGCGCACCATGAATTCTTTGAGGATGTCGTTCTGGATCGTGCCCGAAAGGCGCGAGCGCGCGACGCCCTGCTCCTCCGCCGCGACGATATAGAGCGCCAGAACCGGCAGCACCGCGCCGTTCATCGTCATCGACACGCTCATCGCATCGAGCGGGATGCCTTCGAACAGCGTGCGCATGTCAAGGATCGAGTCGATCGCGACGCCGGCCATGCCGACGTCGCCATGCACGCGCGGATGATCGGAATCGTAGCCGCGATGGGTCGGCAGATCGAAGGCGATCGACAGGCCCTTCTGCCCGGCCGCGAGATTGCGGCGATAGAAGGCGTTCGAGTCTTCCGCCGTCGAGAAGCCCGCGTACTGACGGATCGTCCAAGGCTGGTTGACATACATGGCGGGATAGGGCCCGCGCACGAACGGCGCGAGGCCGGGGTATGTGTCGACGAAGCCGAGCCCCGCGATGTCCGCGCGGGAGGCTTGCGCCGGAACCGCGATCCCTTCGGGCGTCAGCCACGGCTCGCCGGCCGCGGGATGCGGCGGCGCAGCGGAAGCGAAGGCGATCGAGGCGAAATCGGGAATGCGGGTCATGGGTCTCGCCGGAATGGCGCCAGCTTAGCCTCGCCGCGCGTCGAACGCCATGCGCCGCTCCAGCGCCCCTAAGTCCCTCGCCGCAGCCATCATCGCCATGACCCACTTTCCGCCTCAGCGGATCACGACAGACTCCGCGATCTATCCCTTTGTCGCCAGCGCGGTCGTTCGATCACGCTATTTGCGATATTGTCTGGCCAATCCGTCCGTTCTCAAGCAAGTTGCAGGCTTGCACGCCTGAACATGACGACAGTGGGGAGGCGCCCGCATGCAGTACAGAAAATTCGGAAACACCGACCTTCAGGTCTCGCAGATCGGCCTCGGCTGCTATGGGATGTCCGGCGTCTATGGTCCGGCCGACGATGAAGAATCGATCGCGACGATCCGCCGCGCGATCGATCTCGGCGTCAACTTTATCGATACGTCGGCGAGCTACGGTCAGGGACACAATCACCGGATCATCGGCCAAGCGATCAAGGGCCGTCGGCATGAGGTCGTCATTCACTCGAAGAGCGGGAGTCCTCGCACTCCGGACGCCGACGGCATGCGAGGGGGCAGCCGCCCGGCGTATCTCCGGCGCATATGCGAAAGCAGCCTGACCAATCTCGGGATCGAGACGCTCGATATCTTCTGCATGTCGCGCGTCGATCCGGATGTCCCGGTCGAGGAGAGCGTCGGCGAGATGGCGAGGCTGGTCGCCGAAGGCAAGACGCGCTTTATCGGATTGTCGGAATGCTCTGCGCAATCCTTGCGGCGCGGCAGCGCGGCGCATCCGCTGGCGTCTCTACAAATGGAATATTCCATCTTCTCAAGGGATGCCGAGGAGCAAGGTCAGATCGCCGCCTGCAAAGAGCTGGGATTGGGGTTCATGGCTTTCGGCACACTCGGACAGGGCATGCTGACGCAGGCGACGCCGTCGATCGAAGCGATGTCCTCGCAGGACATTCGCAAGCGTCTGCCCCGATTTCAGACGGAAAATATCGGGACAAACCTTCGCTTGCGCCGCGCCTTGGACGATATTGCAGGTAGGCGGGGCGTCTCGTTGGCCCAAATCGCCATCGCATGGCCGATGGCCAGAGGCCGGTTGTCGGATGCGGACATCGTTCCGATCCCGGGCGCGAAGTCGCGGCGACACCTGGAAGACAATGTCCGCGCAGCGGAAATACGCCTGACCGACGAAGAGCTCGCGGAGATCGATCGCATTGCGCCGGCCGGCGCCGCGGCCGGAACGCGCTATCCGCCTGCCGACATGGGCCGGGTGAACGTGTAAACGGCCGACGCGCGCCGCGGCGGCGGCCGCAATGGTTTCAGCGCGTCTTTCAATAGGGAAGGCGCAACGATGTCTTCAACCCCGACGCTCGACGGCACGATAACCCTGGGGATGGGCTCGCCCGTCTCGGGCCTCAGCCGATCTTGCGCGCCGTCCAGCGGCCGCCGCAATAGGCCGTGTTCGACGACCACGCGCCCGAGGCCGTCGCGCCATGCAGACGCCCGCTGGCGCGCGCCTGGCCGTCGCTGCGCGACAGCCTCGCCCACACGTCGCCATGCGCATCGATCGAGCCGACGGCTTGCGTGGCGGTGTCCGGCGCCTCGACGATGTCGGCGCCGCGAATGCGTATCTTGCCGTGGAAGCTCTTGTCGCAAGGGCCGACGTCCGTCGTCCCTTCCACCGACCAGACGCCATCGTAGGTCGGCGCGTTCGCCGGCCGTGCGGGCGTCGTCATCAGCGCGGGGGCGAGCAACAGGCCGGCGGCGATCAGCGGTCGGGTCAGCATCGGGGATCGGTCTCCTTCGTCGCTCCGCCTCATCGGGCGGTTTTGGTTTAGACGCAAGTGTCAAAGCCGTGAGCGGTCAGGCGGCGGGCGGCGTCTCCGCGCCGCGCTCGAAAGGCTCCGCGTCGCGCATGGGGGCGAGCGCCTGCGGCGGCCCAACGGGCGGCTCCGGCCGCGCCGCAAGGACGGCGACGGGCGTCTCGCCGGGATCGACGAAAGCGCTGACGCCCACGATCGGCGCGCGGCCCTCCGCGGTCTCGCGCGCACGCGCGGCGCGCGCCTCGCTGACGCGCGCCTGAACGGCGCCCGCGGCGAGCGAGGCGGCAAGACCGCCCTCGGCTTCGATCGCCTGAAATTGCGTCCAGGCGGCGTCGCACAGCGCGGCGGTGAGCGCCTCGAAGCCGCCGCTGCCGGCCGCGGGGTCGGCGATGCGCCAAAGGTTCGCCTCTTCGATGAGGAGATGCTGCGCGTTGATCGCCAGGCGCCGCGCGAAGGCGTCGGGAAGGCCGATCGCCTGAGTGAACGGCAGCGCGGTGAGGACATCGGCGCCGCCGAGCGCCGCGGAGAACAGCGCGACCGTCGCGCGCGGCAGATTGGTCCAGGCGTCGCGCCGCGCCATCATGCGCCACGCCGTTTCCGCGTGGAGATGCAGTGGCGCCGGCGTCAGGCCGCAGGCCTCCTCGACGCGCGCCCACAGGCGACGCAGC
>CBDIBA010000005.1:0-145469 GCA_965276595.1 Beijerinckiaceae bacterium | reverse complement strand
CGTCTACGATCTTGCCGAACCGATCGCCGCGGTCGCCCGCCCCGAACCCATTCGCGCGCCCGAGCCGCCTCGCCCGGCGCCCGCGCCGCGCGCCGCGCTCGCTCCGACGCCTCCGCCCGAGACGCCGCGCGCGCGGTCGATCGCGCCGGCGCCGCAGCAGCCCGAGGAGCCGCGTCCGCAGCCCCGTCCGGCGCCGCCGCGTCCAAACCTCGCGCCGGTCCCCGCGCCGGCCGCCGGCGCCAACGGCAAGGGTCCGGGCTGGATCAGCGATCTCCTGGCGCGCGCCTCGCGCGAGGAGCCGCAACGTCCGGCGGCGCGCCCTGCGCCCTCGCTCGACACGATCTCGCTCGACATCTCCCGCATGGTCGACGCCGACGCCGCTCAACACGCCTGGGAGCGCTACTACCGCGGCGAGAACGGCGCCTTCACGCGCGACCTTTACACGCCGCAGGGCCAGTCGACGTTCGATGAAATCCATCGGCGCTACGCCGCCGAGCCGGAGTTCCGCGAAACCGTCGACCGCTACAGCCAGGAGTTCGAGCGCATCCTCTCGAACGTGGCGCGCGAGGACCGCGACGGGATGCGCATCCACGCCTATCTCGCCTCCGACACCGGCAAGGTCTACACGATGCTCGCGCACGCGACGGGCCGGCTCGACTGAGCGTCGGCGAAAGTCGCGAGGGGGCGCAGCCGCGGCGTTTTCGGCGGTCGAGCGGCTAAACCCGCTTGGCCGTCCAGGCGACGATCTGGCGCATGACGTCGCCCAGCGCCTCGTCGAGCGCCGCCGTCGCCGCCGCCCCGCTCGCCGCCGTCCCGGGGACCTGGGCCGTGAAGACTTGCGCGGCGACGATGCGGCCCGCGGCGCCGTCGACCAGCTTCACGGCGATCTCGACGACGGCTTGGCCGCTCGGCACGTCGATCTCGAAGCGCCGAATCTCCGAGGTGAGCGTCCGCGGCGCTTCGACGCCCGAGCCCGCCCGCGCGACCGACTGCAAAAACCGGCCGTTCTCGAAGCTCTGCACGAGCCGCGTCTGCACGAGGGTCGGCAGCGATTCGCTCCATTGCGCGCCCTTCAGCGTGGCGACCGTGTCCGGCGTCGGCCGCACGGCGATGCGGTCGCTGTCGGCGGGAGACGAGGCGAGCGGGACGGCGATCAGCAACTGGCCGTGGGCGCGGCCGGCGCTCGCAAACCGCACGGCGGAAAGATCGAAAGTCTGGGGGGGCGGGGCGCCGCAGCCGGCAAGCGCCAGCGCGCCGACAACAAGTCCGAACGCCCGACGCGATGGAACCCTTCGGCCGGTCTCGACGCCACAACCCTTCGACACGCTTAGCTCCGCTCGATCGCCGCGGTATGCAAACTATAAGCCGCGCTCCGACGCAAGCGGAGCTTTAAGCACGACGGCCCTTTGCTCGACTTGGCCCAAGTCAGCGGCTAAGACATCGCTCCACCTCGAAAGTCGCGTCAGCGCCGGCCTGAATGGCAACCGAACCTTCCTTTTCCAGCGAGACGTCCGGCGACGAACTTCACCTGAAGCTGGCCGGTCGCTGGACGGTCGACACGCCCGATGTCGAGCGGCGCGCCAACGACGTGGCGGCCGCCGGCAGCGCCGCGCGTCACATCACCCTCGACATCGGCGGCGTCGAAGCCATGGACACGGCCGGCGCCTGGCTGATCGACCGCTCCCGCGCCCGTCTTTCGAGGGATGGCGTCGAGACGCAACTGACCGGCGCTCGGCAGGAGTTCGACATCCTGCTCAAGGAGGCGCATTTCCGCTCCTTCGAGGAAAATCCGAAGCCGCGCCTGTTTTTCATCGTCACGCTTTTGGCGCAGGTCGGCAGGGACGTCGTCGTCGGCGCCCGCGACCTCTTCAACGGCGTCGCGTTCCTCGGACAGCTCGTGGCGGCGCTGGCGCGCATCCTGGCGAAGCCACGCCGGATGCGCCCCAAGTCGATCGTGCACCACATCGAGGCGATGGCCTATCAGGGCGTGCCGATCATCGCGCTGATCAACTTCATCGTCGGCTGCATCGTCGCCCAGCAGGGTCTCTACCAGTTGCAGCGATTCGGCGCGCCGAGCTTCGCGATCGACCTCGTCGGAATCCTGACCTTGCGGGAACTCGGCGTGCTGCTCACCTCCATCATGCTTGCCGGGCGCACCGGCTCGGCGATCACCGCCGAACTCGGCTCCATGAAAATGCGCGAGGAGATCGACGCCCTTCGCGTCATGGGCCTCGAGACGACCGAGGTGCTGGTGATGCCGCGCGTGCTCGGGCTGATCGTGTCGCTGCCGCTACTGACGTTCATCGCCGACATCGCCGCGTTGATCGGCGGCGGCCTCACTTGCTGGATTTACGGCGGCATCAACCCTCAGGCCTATATGCAGCTTCTGAAGGAAGCGATCGGGATCCACACCTTCCTGGTCGGCTTCATCAAGGCGCCCTTCATGGCCCTGGTCATCGCGATTACCGCCACGCTTGAAGGCATGGCCGTACAGGGGTCGGCCGAATCGCTTGGCCGCCACGTCACGGCGTCGGTGGTGAAAGCGATCTTCATGATCATCGTCATCGATGGCTTCTTCGCGGTGTTCTTCGCCGGCCTGCGCTATTGAGGGGCCGATGAACGACGAGCGTTCCTCTTCAAATCCGGCCGGCGCGGACAAACGCGACATCGCGATCGGCGTGCGCGGCGTCACGGTCGATTTCGGCGCGCGACGCGTGCTCGAAAACCTCGATCTCGACATCTACCGCGGCGAAGTGCTCGGCTTCGTCGGCGGTTCGGGGACCGGCAAATCGGTGCTGACGCGCACGATCCTCGGCCTCGTCCGCAAGACCGCCGGAACGATCGACATTCTGGGGACGGACATGGACGATTTGTCCTTCCGGGAACGCCGCGCGGTCGAGCGCCGTCTCGGCGTGCTGTTTCAGCAGGGCGCGCTGTTTTCCGGGTTGAGCGTGCGCCAGAACATCCAGGTGCCGATGCGCGAGTACCTGCGGCTGTCGCCCACGCTGATGGACGAGCTCGCGATGCTGAAGATCGCGCTCGTCGGCCTCGACCCCGACGCCGCCAGCAAATCGCCGTCCGAACTCTCCGGCGGCATGATCAAGCGCGCCGCGCTCGCGCGAGCGCTGGCGCTCGACCCGGAAATCCTCTTTCTCGACGAACCCACGTCGGGCCTCGATCCCATCGGCGCGGCGGAGTTCGATAAGCTGATCGCGACCCTGCAGCGCACGTTGGGGTTGACCGTCTTCATGGTGACCCACGACCTCGACAGCCTCTATTCGATCTGCGACCGGATCGCGGCGCTCGCCGACAAGAAAGTCGTCGTCGCCGGCCCTCTCGATCAATTGCTGGCGTCCGATCACCCCTGGGTGCGCGAATATTTCCACGGCGATCGCGCGCGCGCCCTGAAAGAAGCGAAACAAGGTTCTTGAAACCGCCCCAAACCCTTGCGAGTGTCAGCCGCCTGGAGCGACAAGCGAAATGGAAACCCGCGCCAACTACGCGCTGATCGGCGCCTTCACGCTCGCCGTGATCGCGAGCGCCTTCGGATTCGTGCTCTGGTTTTCCGGCGGCAATCAATCGGCCGACCGGAAGATCTACCGGATGGTCTTTACGAGTTCCGTCTCCGGCCTCTCCCAGGGCGCGACGGTGCTGTTCAACGGCCTCAAGGTCGGCGAGGTGACGAGCATCGGCCTCGCCGCGGACGATCCGCGCGTCGTCAACGCGATGATCTCCGTCGACCCGCGCACCCCGATCAAGACCGATACGCGCGCCCGGCTGGAATCGGTCGGCCTCACAGGCGTCGCCTCCGTGGCGCTGAACGGCGGCACCGCAAGCGCGCAGCCGGTCGTCGCGGGACCGGACGGCGCGCCGCCGACGATCTACGCAGAGCCGTCCGAATTGCAGAACATCATCGACACCCTGCAGGGCCTGTCGGGCAAGATCGACGGGCTCGTCACCCGCGCCGACCAGCTCGTCGACAGCAATTCGCAGAGCATCACCAACACGTTCAAGAATGTCGAGAAAGTGACTCAGGCGGTCGCCGACAGTTCCGACGCCATCCGCGACACGTTGTCGAACCTCGACGACGTGAGCCGCGGCGTCAAACCCTTCGCCGACACGCTGAACCGAAATGCCGGCGCGATCGACGACATCGTGCGCAACACCAAAGAACTCACGGCCAAACTCGACACGTCCGCCAACAAGCTCGACGGCCTCCTCGGATCGGCGCAGGGCGTGCTGAACCAGCCGGGCGTCAAGACGATGTTCGGCGACATCGGCGACGCCTCGCGTTCGATCCGCAAGCTCGCCGACAATCTCGATAAGGTCGTGGGCCCCGGCGTGCGGTCGATCAATTCGGTCGCCGCCGACGGACAGCGGGCGATCGATCAAGTCAACCGCACCGTGCGCTCGCTTCAGCGCAACCCGCAGCAGTTCATCTTCGGCGCTAAACCCGACGTACCGGAATACAGCCCGCAATAATGGCTCAGGCGGCCTTGCGTTCGCGTGGGCCGACCCAGAATCGCCGCAGCTCGGACCGCCGGAGCACGTCGAAGGCGATGGCGCGGCCGATGACGTCGGCGCCCAGCGCGCGCACCAGATCGTCGACGCCGAGGATCGTCTTGCCGCCGGCCGACAGGATGATGTCGCCGGTCATCAGTCCCGATTCCGAACCGGGGCTCCCCGGCTCGATGCCGGTGATCGACGCGCCGCTCGCCTGCAGGCCTTCGCGCACGGCGATGCGCCGCGGGATCGGCGCGGTCGCCGCGGCGAGCCCGATGTAGCCGCGCCGCACGCGCCCGTGCTGGATGATCTCGCTCAGCACGAACGTGGCCGTGTTCGACGACACGGCGAAGCAGATGCCTTGCGCGCCCTGGATGATCGCTGTGTTGATGCCGATCACCTCGCCCGCCGACGACACCAGCGGGCCGCCGGAATTGCCGGGGTTGAGCGCGGCGTCCGTCTGGATCACGTCGTCGATCTGCCGGCCGCCGCCGGAGCGCAGGCTGCGGCCGAGCGCCGAGACGACGCCCGCCGTCACGGTGGCGTCGAAGCCGAGCGGGTTGCCGATCGCGAGCACGAGTTGCCCGCGACGCAAGGCGCTCGAATCGCCCAGCCGCGCCGCCGAAAGCGCGGCGTTCTCCTCGATGCGCAGCAGCGCGAGGTCGGTGTCGGGATCGTCGCCGAGCACGCGCGAGGACAGCGTGCGGCCGTCGACCGTGGCGATGCGGGCGCGCCGACCGCCCTGCACGACGTGGCTGTTGGTGAGCACGAGGCCGTCCGGCGAGACGATGACGCCGGAGCCGGACCCCATACGCCTGCCGTTGGCGCCGACGATGTCGATGCGCACCACGCAGGGCGACACCTCTTCGGCGACATCGACGAGCAGCCGCGAATAGGCGTCGAGCGCCTGCGCCTCGCGATGGGCGGCGGACTCGGGAGCGGCGTTCGATTGGGGGAAGCGCGCGTCGGCGTCGACAAGGCGCAGATGCGGCGTGTCGGAAGGTCGATGGTTTGTCATGGCGGCTCATATGGGGAGCTTGCGGCCGCCGCGCCAGCAAGCGGGCGACGCTCTGGATCGCGCTATTCCATCACCGCCGCGCGCAGGATGTCGACCATCGTCGCGCGCGCCGGCTTCGTCCCGCGGTTGCGGATCACGTGCGGCCGGTCGCAGCGGTAGCGCAAGGTGTCGCCCGGGCCGGCGGACTCGACGGCGCCGCCCACCTCGACCTCCAACGCGCCCTCGATGACCGACAGGCACTCGATCGAGCCGGGCTGGTGCGGCTCCGAGGCGAGCATGCCGCCGGGCTCGGCGGTGAAATCATACCATTGCAGCCACTCGACCGTCTTGATCCAGCCGATGATCGCCAGCCGGCAGCGCCCGTCCTCCGACATCAGGATCGGCGTTTCGCCGCGCGCGGCCTTCTCGATGAACGGCTCGTCGTCCGAGTCGCGCAGCACGCGTTCGACCGAAACGTCGAGCGCATGCGCCAACCGCCAGATCGTCGACAGCGTCGGGTTGGTCTCGTTGCGCTCGATCTGGCTGATGATCGACTTGGCGACGCCCGACTGGTCCGAAAGCTCCGACAGAGACAGATTGCTGGCCTTTCGCAGCTTCAGGACCGTGCGCCCGAGATAACCGGACACCGCGTGGGCGCCCGCCTCCAGGATCTTCGCTCGGTCCTTGCCTTCGATGCCCATGCGTCCGCCGCGATCCCATGCGTGGGACGCAGCGATCCATAGCGGGAATCGTTCGAAATATCGAACGAAATCGAGGCGCCCCTTGGCGACCTCGCAGGTCAGAAGGCGCCGGGGAACGCGCCGCCGTCGATCAGGATGCTCTGCCCGGTGATGTAGCCCGCATAGGCGCTCGCGAGAAAGGCGCAGAGTTCGCCGAACTCCCGCGGATCGCCGTAGCGGCTCGCGGGAATCGTGCGCAGCCGCGCGGCGTCGATCTCTTCGACCGACTTGCCGCCCTTCTGCGCCGCGCCCCTGACGATCTCGACCAGCCGGTCCGTGCGGAAAGCGCCCGGCTGGATCGCATTGATCGTGACGTTCTTCGACGCCACCTGCCGGGCGACGCCGGCGACGAACGCGGTCAGGCCCGCACGCGCGCCCGACGACAGATCGAGATTGGGGATCGGGGCGCGGACGCTGCCCGACGTGATGTTGATGACGCGGCCGAAACCGCGCTCCGCCATGCCGTCGATCACCGCTTGGATCAGCGCGATCGGCGCCAGCATGTTGGCTTCGAGGCCGGCGAGCATCGCCGCATGGGTGAGATCGCGGAAGTCGCTCGCCGGCGGACCGCCGTTGTTGTTGACGAGGATGTCGGGGGCGGGACAGGCGGCGAGCAGCGCCTTGCGACCAGCCTCGGTCCCCAGATCGGCGGCCACCGACGTAACGGACGCGCCGGTCGCCTCGGCGATCGCCTTCGCCGCCGCCCCGAGGCTCGCCGCGTCGCGACCGTTGATGACGACAGCGCAGCCTTCGCGCGCCAGCGCCGTCGCGCAGGCGCGGCCGAGGCCCTTGCTCGAAGCGCATACGATCGCCCGCTTGCCCGCCAAACCCAAATCCATGCGACGCTCCCTTTAGGCGAAGAACGCGGCCCGCTCCTGCGGGCTCATGCGGTCGATCGGCGCGAGCGCCGCTTCCGCCTTGGCGCGCCAAGCGCGCGGGTCGGGCGCCGGCTCTTCGACGAGCGTGGGCGCGGCGGGCGCGGGCGGCGCCTCGGGCTCGGACGGTTGCGGCGGCGTCACGGCGTCGCCCGCGCGCCCGGCGCCACGCTCGGGACTCGCGCGCATCGGCGACGCGAGGCGCGCCGGCTCGCCGGCGGGGCCGCCGCGCAGCGTGCGCGCGAGCCGGCCGATGGCGCGCGCCTCCTTCTCGATCATCGCGCAGACATCGCCGTCATAGCCGCGCTCGCGCAGCATCCAGGCGATGTCGCCGAGCCGGGCGTGGCGCTGCTCCAGCGCTTCGGCATGGTCCTCGATATCGAGTTTCGCCGCTTCGAGCGCCGGCGCATGGCCGCCGATCGCCCCCTCGATGCGCGCGAGCGCGTCAAGAATGCGCGAGGTTTCGGCCGCGCGGGCGCGCCGAGCGAACTCGCGCAGGAACCAGCGGCCGCGCGCGGTTTCGAGAACGGCCTCCTCGATGGCGTCGTAATCGCTGGCTTCGAGACCGGAGGGCGGCGTGAGCGACATGGCGCGTCTTTTCGAATCGAGAGCGCTCAGCATCCGCGCGCCCGCGCCGAAAGCAAGGGCGGCCGACGAGCGGCGTTGAGCGGCGCTCCGTCAAAGAGCGGGCGTCAGCCGCCCTACACCGCGCCGCCCCAAACCTCCGTCGCGACCTCGACGATCAGTTCGAGCTTGCGGCGCTCGACGTCCTCCGTGATCTTGTTGCCGCCGCTCGTGCTCGCGAAGCCGCATTGCGGCGACAGGCACAATTGCTCGATCGGCACGACTTTGGCCGCCTCTTCGATGCGGCGCTTGAGCACGTCCTTCGTTTCGAGTTCGGCGAGCTTGGTGCTGACGAGGCCGAGCACGACCTTCTTGCCCTTTGGCAGGTAGCGCAGCGGCGCGAAGCCGCCCGATCGTTCGTCGTCGAATTCGAGGAAGAAACCGTCCACATCGATGATGCCGAGCATGGCTTCGGCGACGGGATCGTAGCCGCCCTCGGCCATCCACATGCTCTCGTGGTTGCCGCGGCAGCTATGGATCGTCACGGTGACGTTCGCCGGCCGCTTGGCGATCAGCGAGTTGATCACATGCGCATAGAGTTCGGGCAGCTTGTCGGGGTCCTCGCCGTCGTTGGCGACCGTCTTACGGACATTCTCGTCGCAGAGCGTGGCGAAAGACACGTCGTCGATCTGCAGATAGGTCGCGCCGGCCTCGACCAGATCGGCGATCTCCGCCTGATAGCCGATCGCCACGTCGGCCCAGAACTCCGCCATGTCGGGATAGGCTTTCCGATCGACGACCTTGCGGCCGCCGCGCATGTGCAGATAGGTCGCGGCGGGCATGCAGAACTTCGCGACGTTCTTCGTCGTGGCCTTCAGGAACTTGAAATGGTCGAGCATGATCGGCTTGCTGCGGCGAACCTTGTCGTTGACGACAAGCATCGAGCGCGTCTCCGCCGTCGCTCCGTCGCGGCCGTGAAACTTGGCGGCGTATTGCGCTTGCGTCGCGACGATGCCGTCGAAGCCGGTGAGGAAGTCGGTGTGCCACATGGCGCGACGGAATTCGCCGTCCGTCACGGCGTTCAGACCCGCGGCCTCCTGCAGTCTGACGACGTCGCGGATCGCGGCGTCTTCCTTTTCGCGCAGCGCCGCCTGCGTCATCGCGCCCTGCTGCGTCTGCAGCCGGGCCTGTTTCAGCGCCTCAGGCCGCAACAGGCTGCCGACGTGATCGGCGCGAAACGGTCCCTTGGTCATGCGCGTCCTCCGTTTACGATTGCATCCAGCGCCGCAACGCGGCGGTCAAGGCCTGCGGCTGTTCGAGCGGCGTGAAGTGCCCGCTGTCCTCGATGATTTCGAGGATGGCGCCGGGGATCGCCGCGGCGAACGCCTCGTGCTGCGCCACCGGGCTCCATTCGTCCTGCCGGCCGACGCAGACGAGCGTCGGGCAGCGGATCGTCGGCAACAGCGGACGCGCGTCGGGGCGATTGAGCAGCGCGCGAATCTGTCCTTCGAAGATGTCCGGCGTCGCGCGAAGCGTCATGGCGATCAGCGGCGCCATGAAGGCCGCGTCCGTGCGGCGCTTCGGGTGCACCATCGGCGGCAGCCACGCCTCGCACAGCGCGCCCATGCCCTTCGCACGCGCGAGGTCGACGAGAACCTGGCGCTTCTCCGCTTCGCCGGGCGCGGCCGGCGTGACGCCGGTGTCGAGCAGCGCGAGACGCGCGAGACGCGTCGGCGCCATCGCCATCATGCGCAAGGCGACGCGCCCGCCCATGGAAAAACCGCAGACGCTGAACGTCTCCGGCGCGCCGGCGAAAACCCTCTCCGCCATCGCCGTCATCGAATCGAGCCCGAAGAAATCGAGCGTGCGAACGTCGTAGGCGTCGGACAAGGCGGCGCGCTGCGGCTCGAACACGGCCGCGTCGCAGAGCAGGCCGGGCAGCAGGTAAAGGACGGCTTTGCCGGTCATCGCTCCCGCTCCGCGATCAGAGCTTCAGCAGGCGCGTGGCGTTGCCGGACAGCATCTTCGCCATGTCCTCGCGCGCGATCTGCAGCGTCGCCAGCCATTCCACGCCGGGCGCGTTGGGAACGAACGGCCAGTCGATGGCGAACAGGATGTGGTCCATGCCGAGCTCCATCATCGAGGCGACGAGCGCCGGCGTCGAGAAGTGGCCGCTGGTCGTGATGTAGAAATTCTTACAGAAGGTCCCACGGAAATCGATCGGCTTCGCGCCGGGCCTTCGCAGCGCCTGGTCGATGCGCCAGAGCTGATAGGGCAGCGTCTCGCCGAAATGGCCGAGAATGACCTTGAAGTTCGGGTGTTTGTCGAACAGCCGCGACAGGATCAGCCGGATCGCCTGGGTCGCCGTCTCGACCGTGTAGCCCCAGGCCGCGCGCACGACCTGCGGGAAATCGGCGACGTACTTGTCGTAGTACAGCGCCGAAACGGCGGACGCCGGCTGCGAGGGATGGAAGTAGATCGGAACGTCGAGCTTCTCCGCGACCTCGTAGATGCACCAGAACCGCTCGTCGTCGTGGAAGACGCCGTCCGACATGCCGTGGATCATCGCGCCCTTGAAACCGAGCTGCGTCACCGCGCGCTCAAGCTCGCGCGCGGCCGCTTCGGGAACGCGCGTCGGCAGGCAGGCGAAGGCGGCGAATCGCGCCGGATGGCGCGCCACGACCTCGGCGAGACGGTCGTTCGCCCCTTTGGCGAGATCGGGCGCGATCGTCGCCGGCAACGCCTGCGAACCCGGCGCGCCGAGCGACAGCACCTGCTTGTCGACGCCCGCCGCATCCATTTCGCGAAGACGGATGTCGCCGAGGTCGTAGAGCCGATTGACCATCTCGGCGCTGCGCAGGCCTTCCTGCCCCTCGAAACGGCTGAAGACCTCGCGATCCCAATAATGCTCTTCGACCGCGATGACGGGAATGTCTTTGAACAAGGGGCGTCTCCGAAGCGTCTCTTATGCCGATGCGCTTATACGCCTTGCGTGGCCGCGCTCAAATCGCGGCGGCACGTCGCGCCGCCTGCGCCGCTCGGCGAAAGCGAACGTCGGCGATTTGACTCGCCGCCCGCGCGCCGCCTAGCTCTCCTAAAAGTCGATGGGAGAGCCTCATGCTGAAGCGCGTGCAAAGCGTCTACTACACCGTCAAGGACATGGATCGCGCCGTGGCCTTCTATGAAGGCGCGCTCGGCATGAAGCTCAAATTTCGCGACGGCGACAAATGGGCGCAATTCGACGGCGGCAACGTCAGCGTCGCGCTGAGCTCGGCGGAGGAATCGGCGAGCGCGGAGGGCGGCGCCGTGGTCGCGCTCGAAGTCGACGACATGGCCGCCTACGAGGCGAAGCTGCGCGCGGCGGGCGCCGCCGTCCTCAAGCGGCGCGACATGGGCGCGCATGGAATCGTCGTGGCGTTCCGCGACAGCGAAGGCAACATCGCGCAGGTCTTCGCCAAGCCGCCGCCATAGCGCATTGAAGCCGCCGCCGGCTCCAGATGGCGGCGAGCGTCACAGGCGCTCGCGCAAAAACCGCACCAGCCGCGGCGCGTAGAATCCCGACAGGCTGCCGGGTTCGTCGAGCGGATCGCTGAGCCAGAAATGTGGCCCGTCGACCACGCACGGCCGCGCATAGATGTCGGCGCGTTTCAGCGCGGTCAGGAACGCTTCGGATTGACGCTTGGGTTCGACCACGTCGTCGCGCGCGCCCCAACCGATGAAGAAGGCGGTGTCGGCGGCCGCGCGCGTGACGTAGTTGATCGGCGAGGCCCGATGATAGGCGAGACGATCCTCGATCGGGCTGAAGCCCATGTAGACTTCCGCGCCGCTGACGCTCGGCGCGAAGGCGCGATCGAACTCCCAATGCGCATAAAGGTCGAGAACGCCGTAGACGGGCGCGCAGACCTTCACCTTCGTGCTGACGCCGGGATAAGCGTCGCCTGGCTTGCCGGCGAAATCCGGATGATCGCCGGCGAGCGCGGTCAGCGCGGCAAGGTAGCCGCCGGCGGAATCGCCGATGAGCCCGATGCGATTGGGATCGATCCCGAGCGCCGCGCCTTTGGCGCGCAGGAACTGCACGCCGGCGCGCGCGTCATGCGTGGACGCGGGGAAGCGCTCCTTCGGCGCAAAGCGATAGCTGATGGCGAGCACGCCGAAGCCGCGCTCGGCGAGATAGGGCGCGAGATGGCGGTAATTGGCGCGTTGACCGCGCTGCCACGCCCCGCCGTGGACGGCGACGAGGCACGGCGCGTCGTGAGCGTCCTGCGGCAGATAGAGATCGGCGGCAAGCGCGTGATCGCCGCGCTTCACGTATTCGATGCCCTCGATGACCTTGTGTTTGGGGTGCGGCGCGTCGTGCATGCGAGTCCTTTCGAGGTCGATAGCCATTCAGGCGAGGAGCGCCCTCATCTTTTCCTGATTGACGCCCTTCATCAACTGGTCGACGAGCGCGGCGAGCGGCATGGCCACCTTCATGTCTTGCGCCAACTCCAAGGCGACATCCATGTCCTTCTCGGCCCATTTGCCGGTGCTCTTGCCCCAGCGCGACAGCGACCAGTTGGCGCCGCTCGAATGCGCCAGCGCCGCGATCATCTTCGGCGTGTCCGCGCCCATCGTTTTGGCGAGCGTCAGCGCTTCGAAGTTGGCGCTGATGCAGGCCCATAGCAGCATGTTGTTTACGGTTTTCGTGAGCTGGCCCATGCCGGGGGCGCCGACGTGCAGGACGTTCGCGCCGAAACATTGCAGCGCCGGCCGCGCCTTCTCGAAGCCCGCCGCGTCGCCGCCGCAGAACACCGTCAGCGTCCCGTTGTCGGCCGCCTCCTGACCGAGCACGACCGGCGTGTCGAGGATGAAGACGCCGGTCTCCGCGCCGCGCGCGGCAAGGCCGCGCGCCGTTTCCACGGCGCCGGAGGCCGCGACGCAGACCACGGCGCCGCGCGGCAGACGATCGAGCAGACCGGAGGCGACGACGGCCTCCTCGACCTGGGCGTCGGTCGCGACCATCGCGATGAGGATGTCGGTCCGCGCTGCGAGCGCCGCCGGCGTGTCGACGATCGTGACGCCGATGTCCTTCGCGCGCGCGTTGGCCGCCGCCGCGACGTCGAGCCCGAACACGCGATAGCCTTTGGCGAGCATGTGGCGGGCCATCTGAAAGCCCATTGCGCCAAGCCCGATGACGCCCGCCGTCCTGCCGCCGTCCGCCGCCATCGCCCTCTCTCGCTTCGCCCGTTGCGCGGCGACGCCAGGCCGCCGCGCCTCGTTGTAGCGACGGCCCTGCGGCATGGAAAGAGGCGCGGCCGCCGGGGTAGCGCGCTATAGGATGCTCACAAGCAACGAATCGAGCGGAGCGGCGGCGCCTTATGGACAAAATTGCTTCGCGCGTCTCGCTTCGCGATCTGTTCCGAGTCTTCTTCGTCATCGGCGCGACGAGTTTCGGCGGCGGCCTCGCCGCCTGGATCCATCGCGAGACGGTGACTCGGCGCCGCTGGCTCAACAACGACCAGTTTCTCTCGGGTCTCGCGCTGAGCCAGGTTCTTCCTGGCGCGAACGTCACCAATCTCGCGATCTACATCGGCCACGCGCTGCGCGGCTGGGTCGGCGCGCTGACCGCCGTCACGGCGGTGCTTGCGGCGCCGTTCTTTCTGTGCATCGCATTCGCGGCGATCTACGGCGAACTCTCGCACATTCCGGGCTTCCACGCCGCGATGGAAGGCGTCGCCGCGACCGCCGTCGGCATGATTCTGCGTATGGGGACGATCGGCGCCTTGCATAGCTGCCGCGCCATCGCGCCCGCGGCCGTCGCCGTCGCGGTCTTCGTGGCGATCGGCTTTCTGCGCTGGCCGCTCGCGCCCGTCGTGCTCGTCGCCGCGCCGATCAGCGTCGCCCTCGCCTGGCCGCGGGGCGACGCGCATGCGTGACGATCTCTATATCGGCCTGATCGTCGTCCTGGTCCCGTTCTCGCTCGTCTCGATCGGCGGCGGCCCCAGCATCTTCGCGCCGCTGCAGCACGAGACGGTCGACATCCGCCACTGGATCACCGCGCGGCAGTTCATCGACCTGTTCGCGATCGCCCGGACCGCCCCGGGGCCGGGCGCGATGCTCAGCACCTTGATCGGCTGGACGGTCGCGGGATGGAGCGGCGCCTTCATCGCGACCGTCGCGCTGTTCGGGCCGGCCTCGCTGCTGACCTATGGCGTGGCGCGCGTCTACGATCGCTATCGCGGCCGCGACTGGCACACCGCGCTCGAGAACGGGCTTGCGCCGATCGCCGTCGGCCTCGTTTTCGCCGGGGCGGTCTCCGTCCTGCGCCTGTCGGCGGAGGGGCCGCTGGCGCTGCTCGCGGCGCTCGGCGCCTGGGCCGCCATGTGGCGCTTCCCCAAGTTGCATCCGTTTCTCGTGCTCTTCGCCGGCGCGGGATTGTTCGTCGCGCGCGGCTTCGCGCCCTGAGGCTGTCGCGCCCTGAGGCTTGCGGAGCCGCTCGAATGCGTGGACAGTCTGATCGTTGACGAAGGAGCGGGCATGAGCGCGGAACGGCAACCGGTCGTCGAGGACGTCAGTCTGGACGAGGTCAAGCGCGGGCTGGCGGACGGCAGCATCGCGCTCATCGACGTGCGCGAGGCGAACGAATGGGCCGCCGGCCATATCGAAGGCGCGCTGTTTAATCCGCTGTCGGCGTTCGATCCTTCCGCGCTGCCCAAGCAGCCCGGCAAACGCGTCGTCGTCTATTGCCGATCGGGCCGGCGCACCCTGAGCGCGCTGGCGCTCGCCCAGGCGGCGGGACGCGACGACGTGAAGGCGCATTTCGGCGGCTCGATGAACGCCTGGCTCGCCGCCGGCGAACCGGTCGCGCGCGACTGAAGCCCCTCACACATTCGTGACGCCGCACGAGCCTCTTCGCCAGGCTCGAACGCGGCCGATGTCTGTTATCCAAGGATCGCTCGGCAAGAGCGATCGCGAGCAGGACGCGGAGAGAACGAATGAAGCGAATATGGTTTGCGGTTGCGGTTGCGACTGTCGCCGTCGGCGCGACGGCGGTTTGGGCGCAGAGCGACCCGATCGCGACGCGACAGGCGACGATGAAGAAGGTCGGCGGCGCCTCCGCCGAGATCGGCAAGATGATCAAGGGCGAGGAGCCGTTCGACGCGGCCAAGGTTCACGCGGGACTGGCGACCATGCAGGACGCCGCGAAGACGATGCCGTCGCTGTTCCCGGACAATTCGAAGACCGGAGGCAAGACGGCGGCGCTGCCGAAAATCTGGGAAACCAAGGCCGATTTCGACGCGCGCTTCGCCAAGCTCGGCGCCACGGCGGGCGACGCCAACGGCAAGATCACCGACCTCGCCAGCCTCAAGGCGGAATTCCCGGCTGTCGGGAAGAACTGCGGCGACTGCCACGAAACCTATCGCGCAAAAAAGAGTTAGCCTCGCAAGCGTGAGCGCCAGGGCGGCCTTGCGGCCGCCCTTTCGTTCGGCGCCCGCGCGGCCTGGCCCGCGCGATGGATGGGGCTCGGCATGCGTCGGTTCTTACTCTTCGTCCTCCTCATCGTCATTCTCGGCGGCGGGATTTTCTTCTGGCTGACCGAGCCGGCCCCCATCGTCGGGCCGGCGATGGCGAGCGCGATCGAGACCGGCGGCGACGCGACGCGCGGCAAGGTCGTGTTCGACGCCGGCGGCTGCTCGGCCTGCCACATGTCGCCCGGCCAGGACGACCGGACCAAGCTCGGCGGCGGCCGCGAGCTGAAGTCCCCCTACGGCAGCTTCTATCCGCCCAACATCTCGCCCGACGCGAACGACGGCATCGGCCAATGGAAGGTCGCCGATCTCGTCAACGCGATGCAGGCCGGCGTGTCGCCGGACGGCGATCATTATTACCCCGCGTTCCCCTACACGACCTATGCGCACGCCAAGGTCGAGGATATCCGCGACCTGATGGCCTATCTGCACACGCTGCCGGCGGTCGCGGGCAAAGCCCCGCCGCACGATCTGCGCTTTCCCTTCAACATCCGGCGCGGGCTCGGCCTGTGGAAGCGGCTCTATCTCGATCCGTCGCCGGTCGTCGACGACGCCGCGCGCACGCCGCAGTGGAACCGCGGCCAATATCTCACGCTGGCGCTCGGCCATTGCGTCGAGTGCCACTCGGCCCGTAACGCCATCGGCGGCGTCGAGCCGCAATATCTCTTCGCCGGCGGCCCCGACCTCGATGGCAAGGGCTGGGTTCCGAACATCACGCAGCACAAGGATGGGCTTGCGACCTGGTCGGAAAAAGACATCTCCTACGCGCTGAAGACCGGCGACACGCCCGATGGCGATTCGGTCGGCGGATCGATGAAGGCGGTGGTGCGCAACACGGCGGAACTGCCCGACGCCGATCGCGCCGCGATCGCCGCCTACATCAAGTCGCTGCCGCCGCGCGAAGGACCGCCCAAACCGCCGAAACCGCCGAACAAAGACGCAAGCTGAGCGCGGATTTGTCTTCGCGAGGAGCGGAGCGACGAAGCGACCCAGAAATCAAGGCGCGTCTGGGTTGCTTCGCCTCGCTTGCAATGACGGCGCGCCGCGCTCGCGGCGACGACGATGGCCGATGGCGCGCTCGACGATCGTTCCGCCCCTCACCCCGGCCCTCTCCCCGCCTGCGGGGAGAGGGGATGCATCGAGCGCTTCATCCGCATGATGTCCTCTTTTGTGAAGCGATGCCGGTCGCATGAGCGGGCGCCGCGCTCCCTCTCCCCGTCGCGACGGGGAGAGGGCCGGGGTGAGGGGCGGCGCCACGTCGCGACGTGGTCATCCGAATTGATGACCGCGCGCCGGGTTCGCGGCGGCTCACGACGCGCTCCATACGTCACTCGTCCGCTTACGGGGAGTGACGGCGCAGCCCATTCTCGACGATCGCCAGCGCGGCGGCGAAGGCGCCCTCGATGTCGAGGCTCGTCGTGTCGAGTTCGACCGCGTCGCCGGCGCGCAGCAGCGGCGCGGCGGCGCGGCCGGAATCGCGCGCATCGCGCGAGCGAATGTCGGCGAGCACGACGGCGTAATCGACCCTCTCGCCCCGCGCCGCAAGTTCGAGCGCACGGCGATTGGCGCGCGTCTCCGGGCTGGCGGTGACGAAAATCTTCACGTCGGCCTTCGGGCAAATGACCGTGCCGATATCGCGGCCGTCGAGCACGGCGCCGCCGGCGCGCCCGGCGAAGGCGCGCTGCATGTCGAGCAACGCGGCGCGGACGCCCGGGATCGTCGCCACGATCGAGGCGGCCTCGCCCATCTCGCGTCCACGCAGTTGCGCTTCGTCGAAATCGATCAGCGCGAGGCCGCGCGCCGCGGCGATCGCGCGCGCCTCGTCGTCGAGCCGCTCGCCCGCGTCGATCAGCGCGCGCGCGGTGGCGCGGTAGAGAAGCCCGGTGTCGAGATGCGGCAGGCCGCGATGGGCGGCGATGCGCTTGGCGAGCGTCCCCTTGCCGGACGCCGCCGGCCCGTCGATCGCGATGATCACGCGCTCACCCGAACGCCGCGCCGAGCCGCGCCAGCGCCGGCCTGAAGGTCGGGAAGCTCGTGGCGATCATCGTCTCGTCGTCGATCGTCATGGGCGCGTCGGAGGCCAGCCCCATCACGAGGAAGCTCATCGCGATACGGTGGTCGAGATGCGTCGCGACAAAGCCGCCGCCCGCTGCGCGGCCGTGTCCGCGCACGATGAGGTCGTCGCCCTCGACCCCATGGTCGACGCCGGCCGCCGCGAGGCCCGCGGCGACGGCCGTGAGGCGGTCGGATTCCTTGACGCGCAACTCGGACAGGCCGCGCATGCGCGTCTCGCCCTGCGCAAAGGACGCGGCGACCGCCAGCACCGGGTATTCGTCGATCATCGCCGGCGCGCGCGCAGCGGGAACATCGACGCCGCGCAGCGCGCCGTGACGCACGCGCAGGTCGGCGGCCTCCTCGCCGCCTTCGATGCGGCGCTCCAGGATCTCGATGTCGGCGCCCATCTCCAGCAGCGTCTGCAAGAGACCGGCGCGCAACGGGTTCATCATCATGCCTTCGATGACGATCTCGGAGCCGGGCGTGATAAGCGCGGCGACCATCGGAAACGCGGCCGACGACGGATCGGCCGGCGTCACGATGGCGCGCGGCCGCAGCGGCGGCCGGCCCTCAAGCGTGATCTTGCGGCCGTGCGGCCCCTCGGGTTCGCTGACGATCGACGCGCCGAAATAGGCGAGCAGCTTTTCCGTGTGGTCGCGCGAGGCCTCGCTTTCAACGACGGTCGTGCGCCCCGGCGAGTTGAGGCCGGCGAGCAGGATCGCCGATTTCAACTGCGCGGAGGGCACCGGCGTACGGTATTCGATGGGCGCGGGCTCGCTCGTTCCCTTCAGGACGACCGGCAGCCGGCCGCCGCCGGCTTCGCTCAGAACCTCGACGCCCATCAGCGTCAGCGGATCGAGGATGCGACGCATGGGCCGCTTGCGCAGCGAGGCGTCGCCGTCGAAGGTCGCGGTCAAGGCGTGGCCGCCGACGACGCCCATCATCAGCCGCGCACCGGTCCCCGCATTGCCGAAATCGAGCCGGGCCGGCGGCTGCAGCAGCGTGCCGAGACCCGCGCCTTCGACGCGCCAGCGGCCCTCGCCCACGCGCTGCACGCGGGCGCCGAGGTCGCGGCAGGCTTGCGCCGTCCGCAGCACGTCCTCGCCTTCGAGCAAACCCTCGATCGTCGTTTCGCCGATGGTCAAGAGACCCATGATCAGCGCGCGATGCGAGATGGACTTGTCGCCCGGCGGACGCAGGCGCCCGCGCAGGGCGCCGCTGCGCCGCGCGGTCAGCGGCGCGGCGGCCGGGGCATGGCCCAAGGGGTGCGTTTCTGTCAAAGACGCCTCGCGATACAGTCGTTGGCGGGCTCGTAACATGCGCGCGCGGCGCGCGCCACCAAGCGCCAAATGGCGTTTGAAAGCTCTCCAATTGTAGGTCTTCAAAAAAGCCGCTATCGGCCGTGTTAGTCGCGTCCCGCGTGCTCCGCGGCGTTCACGCGTATTCGCTGCGGCGCGGCGTGAACACGTCGAGGTTGAGCACCGGCTCGTCGCCGACCACCTGCCCCCAATGGCGTGCATTCGGCGGCACGACGAGCACGCTGCCGGCCCGCAGATGATGCACGCTGTCTTCGATAAAGAAATCGATCTGTCCCGACAGAATATAGGCGATCTGCTCGTGCGGATGCGAATGCGGGAGGGGCGTGTGGCCGGGCATCAGCCGGTTGAGCGCCACGGTCGCGCCGTCGCCCGAGAACGCCTTGCGCTCGACGCCTTCGCGCACCGGTTCCCAAGCGATATCGTCCCAATTGACTTCGTGGATTTTCATGGCCGGCCTCTCCGTTTGCTGCACGTTCCTTTGTCGCCACCAGCGATCCTGCCGGACAGAGCGGCAAGACGCCACTACGCACTTGGAAGCCCGATCCACAATATGACGGCCCATGCATTGTCAGGCGGCAGCATAGGAGTTCCCTTGTTGAAGCAATGGTGGCAAGCATATCGCCGAGCGGCGTCTTAACCGTGCGCCGACGCCCTCGTTCACACCGCCAATCGACGAATACGAAAGGAGCGAGAGATGACCGAGGAACGAGTCGTATTCGACCAACTTTATCGGCTTCAAGTCGACTACTGGCATGATGTGGACCACAACTACGGTCGGGACGCGACGCGCTTCTATGTCGAGGATGGAGTGTTCGAGGTCGGCAGCGAAAGGATGAGCGGCCGGGCGGAGATCGCCGCATTCTACGAGTGGCGCGAGCAGCGCGGACAGAGAACGGCGCGTCATCTCGTCTCGAACTGCCGCCTGAAGCGTTTTGGAGCGGAGTCCGCCGAGTTCGAGTGCGTCATGACCTTATATGCAAACGATGGCCTGCCGGTGCTCAACTCACAACCGCCGGTTCTGATCGCCGACGTGGTTGACCACTGTCTTTGCGACGGCGAGGTCTGGCGTTTCAAGTCGCACGTTCTCACGCCGATATTCCAGGGCGGCGTCAACCCCACCGTACCGACACGGTCGGAGCTTCTGAGCCACAAGGCTGAGAAAACGACGTGAGAGGGCGAATGTTTTGGCTGGCGCCTTCCGGCGGCTGACGCCATCGTGACTCTGCGCCGGGCGTGCGACTGTCGCGTGCGCCGCCCTGGGAGCGTCTGGAGCTTATTCGATGACCGATTCATCCAACTACACCCCGCCAAAGGTCTGGACCTGGAACAAGGCCAACGGCGGCCGGTTCGCCAACATCAACCGCCCAATCGCAGGGCCCACCCACGACAAAGAATTGCCGGTCGGCCGGCATCCCCTGCAGCTTTATTCGCTGGCCACGCCCAATGGCCAGAAGGTCACGATCCTGCTCGAAGAGCTGTTGGCGCTCGGCCGAAGCGGCGCGGAGTACGATGCTTGGCTGATCCGCATCAGCGAGGGCGATCAGTTCGGCAGCGGCTTTGTGGCGGTGAACCCGAATTCGAAAATCCCTGCGCTGATGGACCGCAGCGGGCCAACGCCGATCCGGGTGTTCGAGTCCGGCGCGATTCTCTTGTACCTCGCCGAGAAGTTGAGGGCCTTTTTGCCGGCCGAAGCTGGAGCGCGTGCGGAATGCTTGTCCTGGCTGTTCTGGCAAATGGGGAGCGCGCCGTATCTTGGCGGCGGGTTCGGCCACTTCTACGCCTATGCGCCTACGAAAATGGAATACGCCATCGATCGGTTCGCAATGGAGGCGAAGCGCCAACTCGACGTGCTTGATCGGCGCCTTGCGGACAGTGAGTATTTGGCGGGCGGTGACTACACGATCGCCGACATCGCTGTTTGGCCGTGGTATGGCGGCTTGGTCAAGGGCTGGCTGTATGGAGCGGCCGATTTCCTGGACGTCCACGCGTACAGACACGTTCAACGTTGGGCCGACGCGATCGGCGAACGGCCTGCGGTCCAGCGCGGGCGTATGGTCAATCGCATCACGGGCGGCCCATCAAGCCAGCTGCACGAGCGGCATCATGCTGGCGATTTCGACACAAAGACGCAGGACAAGCAGACAGACGCCGTTTGAGCGTCATCTGCTCCCCAAGAGCGGAACGACCCATCTGCAACGCGAACGCCAAGCCGTCACCGGACGAGCGTCCCGACGTGGCGTCGGCGCCGCCTTCCGGCGCCTCTAAACCCGCCGCAGACCACACGACTCCCTTGCCGGACCACCCCAGCGCCGCAGCTCCGAACCGCCGAGCCCCGGGGCTCGCTCCCGCGCATATGCGCTGGCCAGTTGGCGTTTGACAGGCGGCGCAGCCCCGACTAACCGAGGCGCCGAGATGGCGCGACCGCGGCCTCAGCGGCGGTTCGGTTGCGCAACAAGTAAGACAAGAGGTCGTAAAACGTGGCCAAACCGGACTTGGGCGCCAAGCGTCAATGCCAAAATTGCGGCGCGAAGTTTTTTGACCTCAATCGCAATCCCGCCGTCTGCCCCAAATGCGGGACGTTGTTTCAGGCGCCCGCTTCAAACCGCATGGCCGCGCGGCCCGTGGTGAAAGACGACGCCGAGGAGCCGGAGGCGGTCGCGCCGGTCGAGATCATCTCGCTGGAGGACGCCGACGCGGGCGTCGAGAAGGCGGCGACGGCGACCGGCGGAGACGTCGAGGTCGAGGAGGACGAGGATGCGACCTCCGACGAGCCCTTCCTCGAAGAGGAGGAAGACGACGCCGACGATGTGGCGGACCTCATCGACGGCGACATCGAGGACGACGAAGAGCATTGAGCGCGCGCCGTTCGGACGCGGGCCTTGTGGCGACGCGTGGCCGCGGATATAAGGCGCGCGTCGGGGCCCTGCGCCGCAAGATCGGCGGGCAGCCAGAGCCGCCGACATGGGCCGATCGATCGTCGGAGTGTAGCGCAGCCTGGTAGCGCACCTCGTTCGGGACGAGGGGGTCGGAGGTTCGAATCCTCTCACTCCGACCATTTCATCGATTGGCGTTCCCGCGGCCTTCCTCACGCGCAATCGCGACCGGCGGATCGTCGGCGCGCTAAATTAGCTTGGCCGCCATCGTTAACGACGCGCGCAAGAAGTCTGCGTCTTCCTTGAAGCCGGCAGCGTTCCCGGCTCCTTCTCCATTCGGAAGATCGTGTGACGGGAGCCGTCGGCGATGACGTCGATCACGCCGCGAGGCTGCGCAGCGTCCCGGCGAGCGACTCGCTCGTGGCGAGCGCCGCCGTCAGCGGCTTCGAGAAGACGTAACCCTGAACGAGGGTGACGCCGAGATCGCGCAGCGCCTGCAGTTCTCCGTGCGTCTCGACGCCCTCGCAGAGCGGCTCGATGCCGAGGTCGCGCAGCATGGCGAGAATGTTGCGCACGATGCAGCGTTTCACCGGGTTCGTGTCGATGTCTCGAATGAGCGCCATGTCGAGCTTGACGATGTCGGGCTGGAATTCCGCCAGGAGCGCGAAGCCCGCATGGCCGCTGCCGAAATCGTCGATCGCGGTGCGGAAGCCCATCGATCGATAGGTTCGCAGGATGTTCAGCACGTGCTTTGCGTCGAGCTTTTCGGTCTCGGTGAACTCGAAGATGATGCGGTCGGCGGGAAAATTGGTGCGCATCGCCGTTTCGATCGTCTTGCGGATGCAGGCGCGCGGCTCGTAGACGGCGTTGGGAAGGAAATTGATCGACAGCAGCGCGTCGGTCCCGGCGAGACCGAGCGACGCGGCGAGTTCGATGGCCTTGACGCGGCACGCCTGATCGAACGCGTAGAGGTCGGGCGTCTGGATCGCCGAAAGGATGGCGCCCGCGCCCTGCCCGTTCAGGCCGCGGATCAGCGCTTCATGGGCGAAGATCGATTGGCGTCCGATGTCGACGATCGGCTGAAAAGCCATCGTGAAGTCGATGTCGAGGTCTTGACTGTTCCGGCATCCCGAGCAACCGTTCGTCACCGAATGCTCCTCTCGTTCGTCAGGCGCCTCAAGGTCCGCGAAAAAACCAAAAAAAAAATTAATGCGTTACGCGTGCGGCGCGCGGCTCTCGACGGTCGTTCGCCGCGTCGCCTAACGGACGATTAACGCCGGCGTCCGACAAGCCGCCGCGCGTTCTTATCGGGCGTTAAGCGTCTCATCCGATTCGCTTTGATGTCGAGGCGATTTCCGCCGATGGTGCGGTCGCTCTACAATTCGCGATCGGGATCCGGCGCATGGTTGCTCTTCCGACAAAGGTCTTGCCGCAGCACGTTCTCGACGCGGTGAAACGATCGCGCCCCGTCTACACCGCCGGACGGCGCGCGCGTTTCGCCATCGGATCGCGCCTTGGCGCGCGCGCGGTTCCCGGCATCGACGGGCGCGCGCACTATAACGACTTCATGCTGACCTCCACGGAGCCGCAGTTTGTCGAAAGCTATGTGACGGGCGCGCGGCAGTTCGTCGGCATCTTGGAGCGGGCGCTCCGCGAGGCGGGACGCGACTGGGCGTCTGTCGAGGCCTGTCTCGAAGTCGGCTGCGGCTATGGCCGCATCGTGCGCGAACTGCGCTCGAGATTATCGCCGTCGAAGATTTATGTCTCCGATGTCATCGATGAAGGCGCGCGGTTCACAGCGGCGGAGTTTGGCGTCAGCAAGATACCGACGCTTGAGAACGCCGGAGCTCCGTTCGATGGCGCGTTCGACCTGGTTTATCTGTTGTCCGTCTACACCCATCTGCGCCGCGACATGGTGGAGGCGAACCTGAAGGCGGTCGCTCACAAGCTGAAGCCCGGAGGGCTCGCCGTCTTCACCATTCACGGCATGGGGTCGGCGACGACCGCCGAGCGCTATCGCCAATACTGGCTCGACAAAGACACGCTGCTCGCGGCCTTGAAGCGCGACGGCTATTATTACGAGCGCTATCCCTACTACTACGCCGAGTACGGACTGACGTGGTTCACGCCGGAGGCGGTCGCAAAGCTTGTCGAGGCCGTCGCGCCGCAGTTGAAGCGCATCGCCTACCATCCGGTCGGTCTCGACCAGCATCAGGACGTCTACGTGTTCCGCAAGGATTGAGCGCCGCCGCCGCCCGCGATCCTGCGTCAGCGCGCGACGCGATAGGCGATGACGGCGTCCGCTTCGCCCGGCGGCTCGACGGTGAAACCCGCCGGCTCGACATCCTGGCGGAACCGGTCGATCTGATAATAGCCGTGCAATTCGATGACGATGAACCGGACTTTGTCGAGCCATGTCGCCCGTCGGAACATGGCTTCTTCCGCGCCTTCGATATCGACTTTGAGGATGTCGATCGTCTCGATCGCGAACCGTTCGCATAATTCGTTCAGCGTGACGGCCGGCACCTCGATCTGACCCGTCCCCGCCCGCTCCTGCGTGAGGACGTTCCCCCAACTGGGCTGGTCCTGGCTCAAAAACACCGGTTCGCGCGTGGGCGAACCGACCATCGCCGCCTGCACCGCCTCGATCCGCGGCTCAGCGGCCGTGTTCTGCCGCAGGAGCTTGAAGTTTTCCGGGTCCGGCTCGACGCTGATGATCCGCGCGCGCGGGTATTTCGCGGCGAAGTAAAGCGCCGTCATCCCGATATTGGCGCCGCAATCCACGATCGTCGTGACGCGCGCCGGATCGACGAGGCGCGGATCGAGATTGTAGCTCTCGAAGGCGAGCACCTCATAGAGGATGAAGAGGTCGCCCGAGCGCGGGCGCACGACGATGGGCGTCGGCTTGCCGCCGATCGTCAGGTCGAACCGGCGCGGCGTATCGTCCTGCGTTTTGTCGCGCCGCAGGTTGCGGAGATGGAAAGCGGCGGTGGCCGCCAAAAACGCGACGAGGCTGCGCAGATTCGACGCGTGCGTCAGCGCGAACCGAATCTCCCTCGAATAGGCGTGAAGCTGCATGACCGACCTGACGCGCGACCATCGTCGCAAACGTATACGCCGCGCGCGCCGATGCGGCCATCCTGTCAACTGGCCGACGATTGCTGCGCGCGCGGGTCGCGGCGTCCGCTTAGGATATCGGCGCCAGGGCCGGCTCCAGCACGAAGCGCCAGACGTCGGGCGCGCCGGAATCCCGCACGGCGACCGGACCCTCGCCCATGACGATCTGAGCGAGCCACGCGTTCGGCGCATGGACTTCGATCAGTTGCGCTTTGGCGCGTTCGCAGAGACCCGCCGCCAGACGAACGACGCCGCCGACATCCAACGCCGCCATAGGCATGCCGCTGAGCGTCACCGATGTGCGGGATACCGGAGGAAGGACCGCGCGCAAGGCGTGTTCGATATCGGCGGGCTGCATGGAGGGCGCTCTTGATGCCGCCGGGTTGCGGCGCGGGTCTCTAACGCGTAGCTTTCGCCAGCGTTCCGCGCAAGGCGCTCGATCACGAGAGAAGGCGGTGGCTCTCCTCGCCAGATGCGCGGGAACCCAGCCAACCCCGTCACGTTAACGCCGGCGCGGGCTTGGCGAGCCGCGCCAACGGCGGCGAGGGCTTGGTGAACGCGGCGACAGCCTTCAACGCGAAGACCATGGAAACGACGGTGCCGGCGCGGCTGGAGCGGCTGCCGTGGGGCCGGTTCCATACGATGGTCGTCGTCGGCCTCGGGATCACCTGGATTCTCGACGGCCTCGAAGTCACGCTCGCCGGCTCGGTCGCCGGCGCGCTTCGCGCCAGCCCCGTTTTGCAGTTCACCGACGCGACCGTCGGGCTCGCAGGCGCGATGTATCTCGCGGGCGCGGCGCTTGGCGGGCTCTTTTTCGGCTGGCTGACGGATCGGCTCGGCCGCAAGAAGCTCTTCTTCATCACGCTCGCGCTCTATCTGACGGCGACGGGGCTCACCGCCCTGTCCTGGAGCGGCTGGAGCTTTCTGCTGTTTCGCTTTTTGACCGGCGCCGGGATCGGCGGCGAATATACGGCGATCAACTCGACCATCCAGGAGTTCGTCCCGGCGCGGTTCCGCGGCTGGATCGATCTTCTCATCAACGGCAGCTTCTGGGTCGGCGCGGCGCTCGGCGCCGGCGGCGCCATCGTGCTGCTCAATCCTGCGCTCTTCGATCCCGAACTCGGATGGCGTCTCGCGTTCTTTATCGGCGCGGCGCTGGGGCTCGGCATCCTGTTCATGCGGCTGTGGCTGCCCGAGAGCCCGCGCTGGCTGGTCATTCACGGCCGCGAGCAGGAGGCGGAGGCGATCGTCGGCGACATCGAGCGGCAATTCCGCGAGCATGGCTCGACGATCGACGAGGAAGAGCCCCTAAAAGCCCTGCGCATTACGCCGAGGACCCATACGCCGCTGAGCGAAGTGTTCGACGTGCTGTTTCGTCAGCAGGTGCGGCGCACGCTCGTCGGCCTGACGCTGATGGTGGCGCAGGCGTTCTTCTACAACGCGATCTTCTTCACCTACGCGCTCGTGCTGACGCGGTTCTACAACACGCCTGCGAGCGATGTCGGCTGGTACATCCTGCCGTTCTCGATCGCCAACGTGCTCGGTCCCATCCTGCTCGGGCATTTCTTCGACAGCATCGGCCGGCGCGTGATGATCACGCTGACTTACGCCATGTCGGGCCTTCTGCTCATCCTCTTCGCCAGCCTGTTTTTGGCGGGCTCGCTGTCCGCGACGAGCCAGACGATCGGCTGGATGGCGATCTTCTTTTTCGCCTCGCCCGCGGCGAGCGCGGCGTATCTCACCGTCAGCGAAAGCTTCCCGATCGAGACGCGCGCGCTGGCGATCGCGATCTTCTATGCGCTCGGAACGTCGATCGGCGGCGTCACGGCGCCGTTCGTCTTCGGCCTGCTGATCCAAAGCGGGTCGCGCGCCAGCGTCTTCGGCGGCTACCTCTTCGGCGCCGGCCTCATGCTGCTCGCGGCGCTGGTCGCCTCCATCTGGGCGGCCGCCGCCGAGCGCAAGAAGCTCGAAGACGTCGCAAGCCCGCTGTCGCTCGCCAAATAGCGTTCGCCACCCGCTATCCCCAAACCGACCGCGCCGTCTCCACGACGACTTCCAGTTTGCGTTTCTGATCGTCGCCCGTCAGAAGGTTGCCCACCACATCGGACGCGAATCCGCATTGTGGACTGATGGCGAGTTGATCGAGCGGAATGTGCTTGCTCGCATCGTCGATGCGGCGCTTGAGGGCGTCGACGGTTTCGAGCTCGGGCGTTTTGGTGCTGACAAGCCCGAGCACGACGACCTTGCCCTTCGGCACGAAACGCAGGACTTCGAAGCCGCCCGCGCGCGGGCTGTCGTATTCGAGAAGAAACCGGTCGTGCGGCAGTTCGGTGAACAGCCGTTCGGCGATCTCCTCGTAGCCGCCTTCCCGGTGCCACATGCTGCGCTGATTTCCGCGGCACAGGTGCAGGCCGAACACGACGCCTGGGTAGCCCGCGACGACGGCTGCCTCCGCCTTCAGGGAGCGGGCGAAGTTGGCTGCCGGATCCTCGCCGCGCTCGCGCATCCGCGCCAGCGACGGCGTGTCGACATAAGCGGTAAATCCAGGCGCGTCGATGTGAACGTACCGGCAACCGGCGTCGACGACGCTGCCGATGATCTCCCGCTCGATCGCAACGACGTCGGCGAGGAAGTCGTCCATACCCTGATAGACATCGGTCGAGCCGTCGTAATCGAAGCGCTGCGAGATGCGGTCGGGCCCGATCAGCGACACCTTGACCGGCCGCTCGGCGACCGCCTTTGCGGACCGATATTCCTCCAGCGGAATGTTGCGGGCCAATCGGAGGCGTTCCTTCACCGGGCGGCGATGCGATACGGCGGTCCCCGCTTCCTGGGCTTTCGGAACCTCCCAGCGCTGCAACGGGGCCGATCCCTCGACGCGGCGCTCCGCGGATCTCAAGGTCGCGCGTTTGGCGTCGTATCCCTCAACCGAGGCGCCGAAGCTGTCCTGATAATTCAATCGGCGCAATTCGCCGTCTGAAACAACGTCCAGACCGACGCTCTCCTGCATGCGGATCGCCTCGCCGACCGCCTCGTTCTCGATCGCATGAAGGCGCTCCGCGCCCAGCGCGCCGTCGTCGAAGCGCCCGCGCGCCTGCTTCAAACCGCTTGACCGCAGCAGGCTGCCGACGACGTCTGTCCTGACGTATTTCAGATCGCTCATGCGTTGCACCTTCTTCGGGAATGACGTTCGCTGCAATCCTGAGATCTCCCCTCCTCTCGTCGCCTCTACGCCTCGCCCCAGATCGCGCGCGCGGAATCGACCACGAGCCGCAGCTTCTCCTCCTGCGCCTGCGGCGTCAGCGGGTTGCCGAGGTCGATGCTGGCGAAGCCGCATTGCGGCGAGATCGACAGGCGGTCGAAATCGACATAGCGCGTCGCTTCGTCGACGCGGCGGCGCACCTCAGGCGCGTTTTCAAGCTCGCCCGTCTTGGTCGAGACGAGGCCGAGCACGACATGTTTCGATTTCGGGACATGCCGCAGCGGCGAGAAGCCGCCGGCGCGCGGCGAATCGTATTCGAGGAAGAAGATGTCGATGTCGAGCTTGTTGAACAGACGCTCGGCGACGACGTCGTAGCCGCCTTCGGAGTGGAACTGGCCGGCGCGATTGCCGCGGCAGAGATGAATGCCGACGCGCGGCGCCGTCACGCCTTTCAGAACCGCGTTGGTGACGTCGATATAGCGGTCGATGAGCGTCGACCAATCGTCGCCGCGCGCGGCGAGGCGCGCCTGCACCTCCGGGTCGCCGAACTTGGCGAAAGCCGTCTCGTCCATCTGTACATAGGCGCAGCCGGCCTCCGCCAGCGCCGCGAGCTCCTTGCGAAAGGCTTCGACCGTATCGGCCCAGAAAGTCTCCGTGTCGCGGTAGGCGCTCGCCAGCACGGCCGCGTCGCCGCCGCGGAAATGCAGCGCGCATGGGCCGGGGATGGTGATCTTCGGCGTGAGCCGCGTAAGCGATTGCAAAAACTTGAAATCGTCGACGTGGATCGGCTTCGTCCAAGCGAGCCGGCTGTTGATGCGCGCGACCGGCTGAACGCCCCGGCGCAGCGTCTGCGCCACGCCGCCTTCTTCCGGCGGCACGTAGTCAGGCATGATGTCGCCGAGCTGCGCGAAGAAATAGCCGTGATAGGAATTGCGGCGAAACTCGCCGTCGGTGATCACGCGAAGGCCGACGCGCTCCTGCAGGGCGACGGCGTCGCGGATCGCCGCGTCCTCGGCGGCGCGCAGCGCCGCGTCCGAGACGGCGCCGGCCGCGTGACGCCGGCGCAGGTCGAGCAGCGCTTGCGGCCGCAGCAGGCTGCCGATGTGCTCGGCGCGGAACGGCAGGTTCATTGCATTCTCCATTGCGTCGGATCAGCCGTACTGGCGCAGGCCGGTGATGACGTTCAGCGTCGCGTGCTGGCCGTCTTCGACCTTCTTGAGAGCGCGCTCCATCGCCGGAATGAGCTTGGCGGGGTCTTCCACGCGCTCGCCATAGCCGCCGCAGCTTTCCGCCACCTTCTCGTAATCGGGCGAGGGCGAGAGGTCGACGACGGGCAGCGAGTTCTGCTTCGCCGCGTCGCCGTGCGGATACATCGATGTCGTGGCGCGCCGCACGGCGTACCACTGCGAATTGTTCATCACCATCGTCAGCGTCGGCAGGTTCTCGGCGCGCGCGACGAAGTGAGCGGCGAGCGGCACGCTGAACATATAGGAGCCGTCGCCGATCGTCGTGATGACCTGGCGCTTGCCGGCGGCGACCTTCGCGCCGAGCGCCTGGCCAAGGCCCATGCCGAGCGCGCCCGACGCGCCCGAGATGAACGAGTCGGGCCGCGTGATGTTGAGGAACGGGTATGGAGCGCCGAGTTCCTCGACGACGATCGCGCTTTCGTCGCGCACCTGGTTCAGCGCGTCGGCGACCAGGATCGGACTGATCGGCGCCGTCTCGCGCATTTTGAGGACGAGCGCCTTGCGGGCGTCGACGATCTTCTGGCGCAACTCGCCGACGCGCGCCCGGCGCTTGTCGCGCGCGCCGTCGCGGTTCTGCATCTTCGTCGCCAGCATGTCGCGCAGCATCGCGAGCGCGAGCCCGCTGTCGCCCGCGATGGTGAGATGGCTCGGGAAGCCGCGCATGGGGTAGGTGCGGAACAATGGATCGTGCGCGATGTGAACGATCTTCGCGTCGGCGGCGGGCGCCATGGCGGACGGAATCCACGGCACCGGCGATTCGAGAACGAGGATCACGTCGGCCGATTCGAGCAGCGGCTTGGTGAGCGCGCCGAGGTTCATCGGGTTGTTCGAGGCAAGGTTCGCGAACATGCCGCTGGCGACGGGGATCGCCTGTTCCACCGCCAGCGCGCCCAGCGCCTCGAAGCCGCCGGGCGACGCGCCAGAGCGGCCGGCGATGATGAGCGGCGTCTGCGCGCGCGCGATCAGGTCCGCCGCTTGTTCGAGCGCCGCGAGCGCCGGCGCGGCTGCGACGGCGCCCGTCGGTCGGCGGCTCGGCGCGGGGCCGGAATTGACCGCGGGATCGCCGAGCGTCTCGCGCGGCAATTGCAGGTAAACCGGCCCCTTCGGCTCGCTCATCGCGATGTCGAGCGCGCGCGCGACGATGGTGTTGATCGGCTGCCCGTGCCGCAGTTCGTAATCCCACTTGACGCTCTCGCGCACGATGGCGCCCTGGTCGAACTGCTCTTGCGCCCAATGGATCGGCACGTCGCGCGAGCCGGCGTGCCCCGCCTCCGTCAAAGGCGTGCGGCCGGCGGCGAGCAGGAGTGGCGCGAAATCGCGCGAGGCGTTCATCATGCCGGCGATCGTATTCGCGGTGCCGACGTTGACATGCACCATGACGACGGCGGGCTCGCCGGCGACCTTCCAGTAGCCCTGCGCCATCGCGGTGGCGACGTTCTCGTGCGGCACGGTGACGAACTGCGGAGCCGCCTCGCCGCGGCCCTTCATCCGCACGAGTCCTTCGATGATGGGCGCGAAGTCCGTGCCGCCGTTGGCGAACACATAGCGCACGCCGCAGGCGTGCAGCGCCGCGATGTAATCTTCCGCGACGGTGCGCGCCGGCTTGCCTTCGGTCATGCGTTTCCCCTCGATTGCAGCGCCTGCGCGCGGTCTCGTCCGTCGCGTTTTAGCGCAACCGCCGCGAAGGTGGAAACCGACGATCGCGCTACTGCGGTCCCTTCAGGAGATCGCCCGTGCGCTTCACGATCTCGCGCGGCGTCTTGTAGAGTTCGGCCACCAACGCCTGGATCCTCTCGCCGTCGACGGGATTGACTTCGAGCGTCTGTTTGTCGGCTTCGGCCAGAAATTCCTTGTCGGCGAGCGTCTCCACGAACGCCTTGCGCAGCGCGGCGACGCGTTCGGGCGCAATGCCCGGCGGCGCGACGAACGGGCGGCCCATGACGTTGCGCGAGAAGACGAGCTTGAAGATTTGCCGCGCCTCGTCCGTCTTGGCGAAGTCGCCGATGAGCGGAACGTCGGGCAGGTCGGGGTGTTTCGTCAACGAGAGCTGCACCGGCACGGCGATCTTCTTGTCGCGCAGCCACTCCGCATGCGTCGCCTTGACGCTCGACCACGACCAGCCGCAGCGGCCCTGCACTTCGCCGCGCTCCATCGCGAGGTTGACCTCGTTGCCGCCGGGGTAGCCCAGTACGAGCTTGATCTTCGCGCCCAGCACGCCGTCGATGACATAGACGAACTGATCGGTGTCTGCGGCGCCGCCCGACCCGCCCATGATCGAGGGCTTCGTCAGCAAATCGTCCATCGTCGAAAGGCCGCTCGCCTTCCACAGGGCGCAGACGCTCACCTCGTCGTTGGCGCTGCCGATCCAGTTGAACCGCGCCGCATCGAAATGCGCGGCAGGTTCGCCGAACAGCGGATCGAAAGCGACGCCGCGCGCCACCGCGCCGAACGAAAGTCCGTCGCGCGGCGCGGAATTGTAGAGGAAGTTCGTCAGCGTCAGCGATCCCGCGCCCGCCATGTTGCGCGGCGTCACGATGGGGCTTCCAGGCAAATGGCGACCGAGAAAGCGCGCAACGAGCCGCGCATAGACATCGTAGCCGCCGCCGGCGCTGTAGCCGATGTAAAGATCGACGTTCTTGCCTTTGTAGAAATCGGCGATGTCGTCGGCCCGCACGGGCGCGGCCAGCATCGCCATGCTCGCGAGCCCCAAGAGGCACGCAACAGCCTTTTTCAAAATCGTCTCTCCCATTCGCCCTTTCCCGGTTCTAAATCATCCCCCACTCGCGAAGGGAAGAGCGAACAACGCGACCTCGCCGTTTTGCTTCAACGCGCGATCAGGCCGAACCGTCGACGGGTCGCCGCAAGCCGGCCCTTTCCATGCGCGGAAAGACCTCGTCGATGAAGTACGGCAGTTCGTCGCGGTAATTCAGAAACACCAGCGTCGATCCAGCGACGCCGAGGGCGGCTAGTTTCTCGAATTCGGCGACGATGTCGTCGGGCGATCCGACAAGCGGATACATCGTCGGAAACATGCCTGGATAGGTCCGCTTTTGCGTTCCCGACAACTTCGCCGCAACGGCGCGATCCGCCGACGTCTCGCCGGTTTTGGTGCTCGTCGAGACCGTGCTCGCCTTTTGTCGCACGAAATAATCGAGCGCATCGGGATCGGCCATTTCCGCGCCGTAATAATTGGCGTACTCCTCGGCTTCTTTGCGCGTCGGCCGGCAGACGAGTTGCGTCGTCACATAGACGTCGGGGTTGCGACCGTGTCCCTGCGCAAGGCGTTTGACGCGCGCCACGGTATCGCCGACCTGCGCGAAACTATACATCGAGGTGAACAGGACATCGGCGACTTGCGCCGCGAACGTCTGCCCGTCGCCGGATTGCGCCGCGGACATGACCGGCGGCCGCGGCTGCTGAAGAGGCAGCGGATCCGTGGAGAGGCCGCGCATGTCGAACATGTCGCTCGTCCAATCGAACGCGGGGCCGCCCTCAAGCAGCTTCTCGTAAATTCGAAACCATTCGAGACCGCGGTCGTAGCGGTGTTCGCCGTCCAACGCGATCCCGTGAAGCTTGAATTCGTCGGGGTTCCAGCCGCACACGATGTTGAGTCCGGCGCGTCCGCCGGTGACATGGTCGATCGTTGCGATCGCCTTCGCCGCAAACGCCAGCGTCACCAGGGAGACATGCGCTGTGACGAAGACGCCGGTGCGCTTGGTCAGCGCGCCCAGCGCGGCGGCCTGCGTAAAGGTCTCGAAGGAGCGCCCCCACATGTCGGCCTTGCCGCCGAGTCCATGCCACTTGGCGATCGGCAGCAGAAACTCGACGCCCGCGTCGTCGGCCATTTGCGAGACGTGGACGATGTCCCCCCAATCCGCACGCCATCGCTCGGGGGCGCGGCTCGGAGTCATGCCGCCCGCGCAATTGAGGCCGAAGACGCCAAACTTGAACCGGTTGGTCCCGAAGAACTGCGGCATTCGTGGTCCTCACGCTCTTGGGTCTTGCGGCGCCTAGTGCGCGCTCAGCGGCGCCGGGACGCCCGCTGCGCGTATGGACGTCTGGCTTTTTAAGATCAGAAGCAGCGCGGCGACGAGCACGGGCGGAACCGCGGCGAGCAGAAAAATCTGGTGCGGAGACCAGCGGCTGGCGACCATCCATCCGCCGACCAGCGGGCCGATGATGGCGCCGACGCGTCCGACGCCAAGGCACCAGCCGACGCCCGTGGCCCGAATGAACGTCGGATAGAACGCGCCGGCCAGAACGACGAGGGCCACCTGGCCTCCCATGATCCCGGCGCCCGCGAACAAGGCTGCCGCATTCAACACGGTGAAACTGTCGCTCGCCATGCCCATCACGAGCACGCCAATCGCGGAGGCGATGAGCAGCGGGCCCAAGCTGCGGTAGAAGCCGACCCGATCGAACAATGGGCCAAGGAGGATCGTCGCGATCACGCTTCCGGCTTGCTGCATCGCGCCTGTGAAGACGGCGGCCTGCCGCGTCAATCCGGACGATGTGAGGACGATCGGCGTCCAACTGGCGAGCAGAAAGAGGTCGAACAGCATGACGAAGAACATCGCCCAAAGCGTGACGGTGCCGATCGCGCGGCCTGCGTCGAAGAGATGCGGGAGCGTGAAGCCGCGTCGGTTCTCCTCGCGCAGGACGAAAACGCTGCTTGGCCCGATCGTCGGGTCGGCGTGAATGCGCGCGAGAATCGATGCGATTTTCGCCGACGAGCCGCCTTTCGCCGCGAGATGCCGGACGCTTTCGGGCAGGACCGCGATCATCGCCACGACCAGCGCCAGCGGCAAGACGCCGCCCGCCACGAAGAGCGGACGCCAGCCGACATGCGGGATCAACTGCGCGGCAAGCATCCCGCCCACCAGGGCGCCGAGCGAAAAGCCGGTGAACATCCACGTCATCAGAGCGCCGCGCATGCGCGACGGCGCATATTCCGCCGTCAGCGCCAAGGCGTTCGGCATGCAGGCGCCCAGGCCAATCCCTGTGACGAAGCGCATGATTTCGAGTTCGCGCAACGTCTCGACGCGGGAGGTCAGGAGTGTCGCGATCGCGAAGACGAGGATGCTGAGGATGATGACCCATCGCCGCCCCACCCAGTCCGCCACCGGCGCGAGAAGAAGACATCCCGTCAGAATGCCGAAGAGGCCCGCCGAGAACGCGGTCGAGAGCGCCGCCGGCTGTATTTTGAAGTCCTGGACGAGCGCGGGGGCGACGAAGCCGATGATCTGAGCGTCGAAGCCGTCGAGCATGACCGCCGCCCCGCAGATGCAGGCCACGGCGATTTGCAGCGGACTGATCCTTTGCCGATCGATCCACGTTGGCACGTCAACGGACACCGCGGCCATGTTCTCTCCCCTTGCTGTTCGCTTCTTTCGTTCGACGCTTAGGGTCGAGGGTTTTTACGCGGTCGTCAACATCGCGGCGCGCCCGCGCGCGCCGATCTCGCGGCGCAGGTCCGGCAGAACCTCGCGCGCAAAGATCTCGAGCCCTTCGCGCATCGGATAGAACTGGAACATGAACAGTTCGACGCCGATGTCGAGGTAGCGGCGGATGCGCTCGACGACGGTCTTGCGGCTGCCGACGATCCCGGCCCCGATGCCGCTCGAGGCCGAGCCGAGCGAGGGATCGCGCGCCAGTTGCGCCATCCAGTCGTCCGCCAAGGCGATCGCCTGCGCATCGGTCTCGGCCATCAGCAGGCAGGCGTTGACGCCGTAGCCCATCCTGCGGCCGCGCTCGGCGACGCGCCGCTCCATGATCGCGCGCTCCTGCTCGATGCGCTTCAGGCTCTGCTCGTAATTGTGGAAATTCTTGTCGTAGTTGACGAACCACAAATCGCATTCCTCGGCGATCACGTTCATGCCTTCGTCGACGCGGCTCGCGGCGTAGATCGGCGGATGCGGCGCGCGCACGGATTTCGTCGGCACGCCGCCATGCGCGACCTGGTAGAACTCGCCGTCGAAGTTGAAATCGTCGCTGGTCCACATCCCCCGCATGACCTTGATGAACTCGTGCATGCGCCGGTAGCGCGGCGCCGATTGCTCGATCCACTCGCCGAAGACCTCGAACTCCTTCGGCCGGCCGCCGTTGACGATGTTGACGCAGAAACGGCCGCCGCTGATGCGGTCGAGCGACGCGCCCAGCTTTGCAGTGATGCGCGGGTCCATGATGCCGGGATGCACGGCGGCCATGATCTCGATGGTCTTGGTCTCCGCCGCGAGCGCCGCGCCCAGAATCCACGAGTCGAGATCGGGGCCGAGGAAGCGCTGGGCGATCAGCGAGATCTCGAAGCCGAGCCCTTCGGCGCGCTGCAAAATCTCGGCCGCGAAGCGGAAATTCGGGTCGACCCCGCCGCCCGGCCGGGTCAGCGCGTCGAGATAGGGCTTCGTTTCGGCGGTCGGCCGCATGGAAAGCGGCGCCGGGGTCCAGATGCCTAGGCGCATGACATTTCCTCCTTGCGGGAGAGTCTAGACGCTTCCGGCCGCCCTCGCCAGCGCTCTCGCGCCGGCGTGCTCTTGCGTCGCCGCGTCCGCGCGCCATGTTGAAGAAAGTCGGCGTTGGAACATGCGCATGTCGGGCTTCTTCGAACCGCCGCTTTTCGCCGCGCCCTACGCGGAAGACGATGCGACGATCGCGCGGCGTCTTTTGCCGCAAGCCTCTCTCGATCCGGCGCGGGAAGCGGGCGCCGATCGTCTCGCGCGCCGGCTGATCGGCGCCATCCGCGCGCATCCGCGGGGCCTCGGCGGCGTCGAGGACATGCTGCGCGAATACGCGCTCACCACGCCCGAGGGACTGGCGCTGATGACGCTGGCCGAGGCGCTTCTGCGCACGCCCGACGCCGCAACCGCCGACCGCCTCATCGAGGACAAGCTCGGCCAGGGCGACTTCGCGCAGCGCGAGACGCTGTCGGAGGGGGCGCTCGTCGGCGCGTCCGCTTGGGCGCTCGGCGTTTCCGCGCGCGTCATTCAGCCAGGCGAGACGCCGCGCGGCGTCCTGGCGCAACTCACGCGGCGCATCGGCGCGCCGGCGGTCCGCGCGGCGACGCGCCTTGCCATGGGGGCGCTCGGCGGCCACTTCGTGCTTGGCGAAACGATCGAGGCGGCGCTGCGGCGCGCCGGCGCAGGCAGCGCGCAGCTCGAACGCTATTCCTTCGACATGCTCGGCGAAGGCGCGCGCACCGCGAGCGACGCCGCGCTTTACATGGATCGATACGCCGAGGCGATCGTCAAGATCGGCGCGCAGGCGGTCGACGGCGATCGTGCGATCGAACGCCCCGGCATTTCCGTCAAGCTGTCGGCGCTGCATCCGCGCTTCGAGGCGACGAACCGCACGCGCGCGTTAGGGGAGCTGACGCCGCGCCTGATCGAGCTCGCGCGCCTCGCGAAGGCGCGCAATCTCGACTTCACCATCGATGCGGAAGAAGCCGACCGGCTCGAACTCTCGCTCGAGACCGTCGGCGCGGCGCGCGCCGACGCCTCGCTGCGGGGCTGGGACGGATTCGGCCTCGCCGTCCAGGCCTATCAGAAGCGCGCGCTCGCGGTGATCGGCTGGGCGGAAGACATCGCCGTCGCCGGCGGCCATTTCATCCCCGTGCGCCTCGTGAAAGGGGCCTATTGGGACACCGAGATCAAGCGCGCGCAGGAGCGCGGGCTGCCCGACTATCCGGTGTTCACGCGGAAGGCGATGACGGACCTCAACTACATCGCCTGCGCGACACGGTTGCTCGCCGCGCGGCCGCGTCTCTACCCGCGCTTTGCAACCCACAACGCGCTCACCGTCGCCAGCGTGCTCGAACGGGCCGGCGGCGTCGAAGGCTACGAGTTCCAGCGCCTGCACGGCATGGGCGGCGCGCTCTATCGCGAACTGCGCGACTCGTTCCCCGCGGTGGCGTGCCGCGTCTACGCCCCGGTCGGCGGCCATCGCGACCTGCTCGCCTATCTCGTGCGCCGTCTGCTCGAGAACGGCGCCAACTCGTCCTTCGTGTCGGCCGCCGCCGATCCGCGCGTTCCCGTCGAAACGCTGCTGCGCCGCCCGCATGCGCAGATCGCGCCGGAGACGGCGCGCCATCCGAACATTCCATCGCCGATCGATCTTTATGGCGCGACGCGCCGCAATTCGCGCGGCGTCGAATTCGGCGACCGCGCCGCGCTGCAAGGCTTGCTGGAGTCGATCGAAGCGGCGCGCGGCTCCGTGACCGCGGCTTCGATCGTCGACGGACGCGAACGGGCGACGAACGATCCGCAAGCCCGCGTCTCGCCGATCGACGGCGCCTTGGTCGGCGCGGCCCATTGGGCGAGCGAGCAAGAGGCCGACGACGCGATGGCGGCCGCCGCGCGCGGGTTCGCCGCCGCCGATCCCTTCGATGTCGAGACCCGCGCATGCGCGCTGGAGCGCGCCGCCGATCTCATCGAGGCGCGCGCGCCGCGCTTCCTCCACCTGCTGCAGGTCGAGGCCGGCAAGACTCTCGACGATGGCGTCGCGGAGGTGCGCGAGGCCGCGGATTATTGCCGCTACTACGCCGCGGAGGCGCGACGGCTGCGCGCCGCGCCGCGTCGGCTCCGGGGCCCGACCGGCGAAAGCAATACACTGCTCTGGCGGCCGCGCGGCGTCTTCGTCGCGCTCTCGCCATGGAATTTTCCGCTGGCGATCTTCGTCGGCCAGATCGCGGGCGCGCTCGCGGCCAGCGACGCGGTCGTCGCCAAGCCGGCGGAACAGACGCCGCTCATCGCCTACGAGGCCGTTCGGCTGTTGCACGAAGCCGGCGCGCCGTCCGCCGCGCTGCATCTCGTTCTGGGCGACGGCGCGACCGGCGCGCGCCTCGTCGCGCACCCCGCCGTCGGCGGCGTCGTCTTCACGGGCTCGCTCGAAACGGCGCGCGCGATCAACCAAACGCTGGCGCAGGCGCCGGCCATCCTGCCGCTGATCGCGGAGACCGGCGGCGTCAACGCGATGATCGTCGATGCGACGGCCCTGCCCGAGCAAGTCGCCGACGACGTGGTCGCGTCCGCCTTTCGCTCGGCCGGCCAACGCTGTTCGGCGCTGAGGCTGCTCTGCGTGCAGGCGGACGTCGCCGATCGTGTCGTCGAGATGATCGTCGGCGCCGCGCGCGAGCGCCTCGTCGGCGATCCGCGCGACATCGCAACGGACATCGGGCCCGTCATCGACGCGGACGCCAAGGCGCGCCTCGACGCCTGGATCGTGGCGATGCGCGCCCAGGCCCGCGTGCGCTACGCTGGCGAAGCGCACGCGGGCCTCTATGTCGCCCCGCACGTGATCGAACTGCCCGACGCCGCCTCTCTGCGCGAAGAGGTCTTCGGTCCCGTCCTGCATGTCGTGCGCTATCGCGCGCAGGATCTCGATACGGCGCTCGACGCCCTCGCCGCAAGCGGCCACCAGCTCACGCTCGGCGTGCACTCGCGCATCGAGGCGACGGTCGATCGCATCCGGCGTCGCCTGCCGACCGGCAACATCTACATCAACCGCAACATGATCGGCGCGGTCGTCGGCGTGCAGCCGTTCGGCGGCTCGGGCCTGTCGGGCACGGGACCGAAGGCCGGCGGCCCGGCCTATCTCGCCCGCTTCATGCTGGAACAGACGGTCTCGATCAACACCGCGGCGGCGGGAGGAGACGCCGCGCTCATTGGCGCATCGGAAGAGGCGGCGCCGGCGGCCGGCGTCACGAGAGAGCCGGCTTCAGGCGATTGAGCGACCAGCCGGGGTGAAAGTACGGATCGTCGCGCACGCGATCGGACCATCGCGACAGGAACAGCGTGCGCTCGCGCTGGTGGCCGGGCAGACGCAAGGACGCGAGGCCGCCGCGCGAGGCCGCCTCGCGATGCAGCAGCACCACGTCCGGCGCGGTGACGCAGCGCCACCCGCGCGCCGCGAGGCGCAGGCAGAAATCCACGTCGTTGAGCTCGATCTGGAACTCCGTGTCGAAACCGCCGACCGCGTCGAACTTGTCGCGCGACACGGCGAGGCAGGCTGCGGCGACGGCGCTGCATTCGTGCCGGGTGATGTTGCGGCCGAGCCAGCCGGGCGGCTCCGGATCGGCAAGCTGGTCGATGTGATCGGCGCGGCCCATGAGACCCAGCGTAAGATGGATGTGCTGGATTTTGCCTGAAGGGAAAAGCAGCTTGGCACCCACCGCGCCGATCGTCGGCTCCATCGCGAGAGCGCCGAGCCGGTCGAGCCAGTCGGGCGTGCGCACCTCCGTGTCGTTGTTGAGGAACAGGAGCACGGGCGCAGTCGAGACGCGCGCGCCGGTGTTGCAGAGATGCGCGAAGTTGAACGGACCTGGCGCGTAAATGATCTTGACGCGCCTTTGTGAGACCGCCAGTTCCTCGTAATAGCGCAGGACCGCCGGCTGATCGCTGCCGTTGTCGACGACGATCACCTCGTAGTTGCGCCCCACCGTCTCGCTCTCGATGCTGTCGAGGCACGCCTTCAGCAGCGGCAGACGGTTGCGGCTCGGAATGACGATTGCGACGCGCGAAGTCCGAGAGGTCGCATGAAGCGCTGGCCCCGTCGGTTCGGACGTGGCGGCGTAGGGCCGCGCGGCGCGCATCAGGACGCGACGCATGCGCCCGACTTCCGCTGGGTCGGCGTCGATCGGCGGAGCCACGGAGGCGGCGCGCGCGAAGAACCGCGCCTCCTTCTTATCGCGCGCCAGATACGCGACCATGCGGCCGACATAGGGGCGCGCCGCCTGCAGCGACGGGCTCCAGCCCGGTTTGAACAGCGGCTCCAACCCTCCTTGCGGGCCGACGAACTCCTCGTCCGCATAGACGTAGCGGTGCCGCGCGTGCCGCGCGGCGTGCTCGATCAGGCAGGCGAAGGCTTCGGGCGCAAGAACGTCGCCTGCTTCGAGCGCCATGAGAAAGGCGGGGTAGTCGGCGCTGCCCTCCTTGCGGTCGGAGGTGACGAAACGCGGGTCGCGGACGCGCCATTGTTTCACTTCGGCGGCCGCCTTTGCGTCATCGTCGATGACGAAGCGGCAGCGCCAATGTTTGAACCACTGAGCGACCAGTGAGCCGGCCGTCGCCGCGATCGCCGCCGCGCTGAAACCGCGGGTCTCGATGCGCAGGCGCACGCGCGGCGACATCGTCCAGTCGGCGCGGGGCGTATCGATTCCCTCGAGTTCCAGCGGGCGATGGCGGACGCGCTTCCAGGCCGCGTAGCGCTCCGTCGGCGTGAAGCCGACCCCGCGCGTCATGTTGCGCTCATGGGCGTGGCGCACCCCGATCAGCCCGCTGACGGACGCGCCGAACGCATGGGCGGGGGCCTGCGACAGCGCGCGCGAGTAGAGCCGCGCCGAGGAGACGCGATGCAGGCTGTCGACGCGGAAGTCGAACCGGCCGGTCCGGCTTGTCGGGCTGAGCGACGCGTGCAGCGTGTCGACCGGCGCGCGGCCGATCCAGATGCCGAGGCCCGCCACCGGGCCCGGCAACAGATGGTCGACCGGCCCGCGCTCTGTCGAGAAGCGCAAGATCGGCCGCACCGGATCGTCGAAGATGCTGATGCGGTAACGCAGTTCGACCGCCGCGCCGCGCGGGAACGCGTCGGAGCGCGCAAACCGAAGCCAAGGCTCCGCCGAGGTCGATATCCAGCGGCCGTCGACGGACGCGATGTCCTGTTCGGGAATGAGCGCGACGCCTCGCAGCTCGCCAACCATGCCGTCCTCATTGCTCCGTCCGCCGGACGGGATGCGCGGTCTTGCGCGCGGCGTCGCCGTTGTCTAATAGATCGCGCCGCCTGTTCAAAGAATTTTTCGCGGGATTTCAAGCGTGTCCACCGCATCGCGCGCCTTGCGCCTTGAGCCGGCGGCGGATGCGGAGCGCGACGGCGACGCCTTTATCGCTCATACCGTCGCGCCATGGCTGCGCATCGACTTCGGCGGCGCGCTTCCGAAAGGCCGTTGGATCGATCTGGCGTATGCGGCGAGCCTCTTCGACGCGCCGACCCGTCCCGTCCTGCGTTGGGTGACCGGCGGCGGCGACGTAGAGACCTTTCTGCCGGCCGCCGTCTTCGGTCGCGCCTTCTGGACCGGCTTTGTCCCAACCGATGCGCGCGAAGCGCTGATCAGCCCCGTCGCAACGCCCGGTCGCTTTGGCTTCGTTCTCGAAAGCTGCGCCATAGCCCCTCTCCCCATCATCGCGGCGCGCGCCTTCCGCAACTGGCCCAGCCGGACGCTCGGCGCGTTGCTCAATACGATCCGCGGGCTCCCTGCGCCGGCGCGGGAAGACATGATCCTGGCGCTTGGCGGCGAAAGCCTGGCCAATTACGCGGCCTGGCGCGCCCGGCGCCTGCGCCCGCTCGACCTCGGCGGGCTCGACCGGCCGCGCTGCGACTGGCGCGGCGGACCCCACATCCGCCTGGCGGTCGGCGCGGGCGGCGCGGCGGCCGCCGAGATCGCAGGCCTCGTTGCGGCGCTCGATGCGCAGCCCTACCCGCATTGGTCGCTGGCCGCCATCGGCGCGGCGCCCGAAGACGCTATCGCCCGCGGCCGGGTGGTCCGCCTCGACGCCGGCGCGCCGCTGCGCGCGCTTGCCGCGGGCCTCGACGACGCGGCGCTGATCGGCCGGCTGGCGCGGCGCGACCGCCTGCCGGAGGCGGCGCTCGCCACGCTCGCCGAACACGCCGTCCGCGCGCCCGCGGTCGACGTGTTCTACGGCGACGAAGACCGTATCGACCCCGCAGGCCAGCATCGCGCGCCACGGTTCAAGCCCGATTGGAGCCCGGCGTTCCAAGCCGACGCCGATTACATCGGCGCCGCGGCCTTCGTGCGCGCGCGCCGCCTGCGGGATCGCGACGGGACCGCCGACGCGTTCGCCGATCCCAACGCGGATGTCGGCGATTGCGTTGCGCTGACGCGGGGCGGCGTCGATCACGTGCGCCGCATCCTCCTCTCGCGCGCCACATCGGCTCAGAGCGACGCGCGCGCGCGCCGGCCCGCGACGCCGCGCATGCGCGGCGTGCGCAACGACCCGTTCGTCAGCATCCTCGTGCCGACGCGCGACCAGGTCGGCCTGTTGCGGCAATGCGTGACGAGCGTGGCCGCCAAAGCCGGAGCGACACGCTACGAGATGATCGTCATCGACAACGGGAGCGCCGACGCGGAGGCGCTCGCCTATCTCGCGACGCTCGAGGCGGACGCGCGCTACCGCGTCTTGCGGCGACCGGGGCCGTTCAACTTCTCGGCGTTGAACAACGATGCCGCGGCGCATGCGCGCGGCGACTATCTCCTGCTCCTCAACAACGACACGCAAGCCGTGACGCAGGACTGGCTTGCGTGTTTGCTCGCCCACGCGGCGCGCGACGGCGTCGGCGCGGTCGGAGCCAAGCTGCTGTTTCCGAGCCGGCGCATTCAGCACGCCGGCGTCGCGATCGGGCTGGCGGGCCGCGCCGGCCACACCGACGCTCACCTGCGCGCCGACGACCCCGGTTATCTCGGCCGCGTCGCGGCGACGCGCGACGTCGCCGCCGTCACCGGCGCCTGCCTGCTGGTGGCGAAGGCCAAGTTCGATGCGATCGGGGGTCTCGACGCGGAAAACCTGCCGATCGATTTCAACGATGTCGACTTCTGCCTGCGGCTGCGCGAGCGCGGCTGGTCGAACCTTTACACGCCCGATTGCGTGCTGATCCACCACGAATCCGTTTCGCGCGGCAGCTTCGCTGACCCCTCGCGCGTCTACGCCAAGGAATGGGCCTACTTCACGACGCGCTGGCGCGATCTCATTCGCGACGATCCGTATTTTCATCCAGCGCTGTCGCAATATTTCCAGCCGGCCGCCCTCGGCTGAGCGCTGTCCGTCCGGCTGTTGGCCGAACGGCGATCCATGCTAAACACCGCGCCAACCGATCGCTGACGGACCTTCGCCGAATGCCGACCATCGCCAGCGGGACGCTCGCCATTCCAGGCGTCGTTTCGATCAAGCCCCGCAAGTTCGCCGACGATCGCGGCTTCTTCATGGAGACCTATAAGGCGCCCGATTACGCAGCCGTCGGCGTCGATGCGGTTTTCGTGCAGGACAACCATTCGCTGTCGTTGAAGCGCGGCACGTTGCGCGGCCTTCATCTGCAAACGCCGCCGCGCACGCAGGCGAAGCTCGTGCGCGTCGTGCGCGGCGCGATCTTCGATGTCGCGGTCGATCTGCGCCGCGCGAGCGCGACCTTCGGCCTATGGTGCGGCGCGCGGCTCACCGCGGAGGGCGGCGAGCAATTGTTCGTGCCGCGCGGTTTCGCGCACGGCTACATCACGCTCGAAGACAACACCGAGGTCGTCTACAAGGTCGACGACCTCTACGCGCCGGAATGCGACAGCGGCCTGATCTGGAACGACCCCGACCTCGCGATCGATTGGGGCCTGCCGCCCGGCGAGATCGTGACATCGGCGAAGGACGCGCGCCTGCCCCGCTTCGCCGACTTCAAATCGCCGTTCTGAGGCTGCGATGAGCAAGCGCTATCTCGTCACCGGCGGCGCGGGCTTCATCGGGTCGGCGGTCGTGCGCCACCTCGTGCATGATGCGAACGCGCAGGTGCTGACGGTCGACAAGCTGACCTACGCCGGCAATCTCGACAATCTCGACAGCGTCGCCGACAAGGCCGGCCACGCCTTTGCGAAAGTCGACATCTGTGATCAACGCGCCGTCCGCGAGGCGATCGTCGGCTTCAAGCCAGACGTGGTCATGCATCTCGCCGCCGAGAGCCACGTCGATCGCTCGATCGACGGTCCCGGCGAATTCATCCAGACCAACGTGTTCGGCACGTTCACGTTGCTGCAGGCGGCGCTCGGCTACTGGCGCGATCTCGACGCGCAGGCCAAGAGCGCCTTCCGCTTCCACCACATTTCGACCGACGAGGTCTTCGGGTCGCTCGGCGAGACCGGTTGTTTCACGGAGACGACCGCCTACGATCCGAACTCGCCCTATTCGGCGTCGAAGGCCGCGTCCGACCACCTGGTGCGCGCTTGGGGCCACACCTATGGCCTGCCCGTCGTGCTTTCGAACTGCTCGAACAACTACGGGCCTTATCACTTCCCCGAAAAGCTCATTCCGCTCGTCACGCTCAACGCGCTCGAAGGCAAGCCGATCCCCGTCTATGGCGACGGCGCCAACGTACGCGACTGGCTCTTCGTGGAAGATCACGCGCGTGCGCTGCGGCTGATCGCCGACCGCGGCCGCATCGGAGAGAGCTACAACGTCGGGGGTCATTGCGAGCGCGCCAACATCGACGTCGTGAAGGCGATCTGCGCGCTGGTCGACGAACGCGCGCCGGACGCCGCGATCGGGCCGCGCGAGAAGCTTATCGCGTTCGTCGTCGACCGGCCCGGCCACGATCATCGCTACGCCATCGACGCGACGAAGATCCGCGACGAACTGGGCTGGACGCCGCACGAAACCTTCGACAGCGGTCTGCGCAAGACCGTCGCCTGGTATCTCGACAACCGCGCCTGGTGGCGGCGCATCCGCGACGGCGTCTATCGCGGCGACCGGCTTGGCGTCGCCTCTTGAGCGCGCGCCCGATCCTCGTCTTCGGCGCGGGCGGCCAACTGGGCCGCGAACTCGTCGGCCTGGCAGGCGCGAAAAACGTCCAAATCGTCGGCGTCGCGCGCGCCGAGGCGGACATCGCGGACGCTGTCGCCGTCGCCGCGACGATCGACCGGATCAGGCCGCGGCTCGTCGTCAACGCGGCGGCCTACACGGCCGTCGACAAAGCCGAATCCAACGAAGCCGAGGCGGCGCGCAGCAACGTGGAGGGGCCCCGAACGCTCGCCGCCGCAGCGCAGGCCGCCGACGTTCCGCTTGTGCATCTTTCGACCGACTACGTCTTCGACGGGACGAAAACCGGCGCCTATGTCGAGAGCGATCCGATCGCGCCGCTCGGCGTCTACGGCCGCACCAAGGCGGCGGGCGAAGCGGCGGTCCGCGCGCTCGCGCCCCGCGCCGTCATCCTGCGCACCGCCTGGGTCTACGGCGTCCACGGCGCAAACTTCCTCAAGACCATGCTGCGTCTTGCGGCGGAGCGCGACGAACTGCGCGTCGTCGCCGACCAGCGCGGCTGCCCGACCTCGACGGTCGACCTCGCCGAAGCGATCTTCGCGATCGACCGCGCGATCGTCGCGGGCGCGGCGCCGTGGGGAACTTATCATTTCGCCGGCGAGGGCGCGACGACGTGGCATGGCTTCGCCGGCGCCATCGTCGACGCGCAGGCGCAGTTCACGCAGCGTCGCCCCGCCGTCGCGCCGATCGCGACGCGAGAGTATCCGACGGCGGCGCAACGGCCCGCGAATTCGGAGCTGGATTCGAGCCTGTTCGCGCGGACCTTCGGGTGTCGCGCCCAACCGTGGCGGGCGCGCATGACGGAGACGGTCGCGGCGCTGCTTGAGCGGTGACGCGGCGTCTTCAGGCCGCCATCGCGCCGTGGCACTTCTTGTATTTCTTGCCCGAGCCGCAGGGGCACGGATCGTTGCGGCCGGGCTGCGGACCTTTCACGATCGGCGTTTTCGCCGGCTGGGTCGCATCGACGAAGACCCAGGCGTTCTCGTGCGCGTCGTGGCGAAACTGCGCCCGCTCGCGATGCTCCTGCTTCGCGCCGTCGACCGTGTAATGGGCGACGAATTCCACCGCGCCGTCGGCGTCGCCCGCCTGACCCCTCTCCGTCGCGACAATATCGAGACCCTGCCACTGCGAGCCGCTCGACCAGCGCGTCACCGACTTGCGGTCGAACTCGCGCCGCGTCTCCGGCGCCATCGTGTCGCGGATGTAATCGATCGCGCCCAGCGCATAGGCGCTGTAGCGCGCGCGCATGAGCGCCTCCGCCGTCGGCGCCGCTTGCGTCTTGTCGAGGTAGGGTCCGCAGCAGGCGGCAAGCGGGCGTTTGTCGTCGGAGGAAAGCCGGCAGGGGCAGACTGAATCGTTCATGGGCGTCTTTTGACGGCCGCCGAGGCCGATTGCAAGCGTCGGAGACGCCCGCTCCGCCAGCCTTGCGTTTTGGGCCGCCGCGCCGCACAAGGCGCCAGACGATCCGACCACCGAGGCGCCGACCCCATGGGTTTCAAATGCGGCATTGTCGGCTTGCCGAACGTGGGCAAATCGACGCTCTTCAACGCGCTCACGCAAACCGCGGCGGCGCAGGCCGCGAACTACCCCTTCTGCACCATCGAACCCAACGTCGGCGATGTGGCGGTGCCCGACCCGCGGCTCGACACGCTCGCGCGGATCGCCGCGTCGCGCGAGATCATCGCGACGCGGCTCACCTTCGTCGACATCGCCGGGCTCGTGCGCGGCGCGTCCAAGGGCGAAGGTCTCGGCAACCAGTTTCTCGCCAACATCCGCGAAGTCGACGCCATCGCGCATGTGGTGCGCTGCTTCGAAGACGGCGACATCACGCATGTGGAAGGCCGCGTCGATCCGATCGACGACATCGAGACGATCGAGACCGAGCTGATGCTCGCCGACCTCGAGAGCCTCGAGAAACGCGTTGTCGGCGTCGAGAAGAAAGCGCGCGGCGGCGACCGCGAATCCAAGGAGACGCTCGATCTCGTCAATCGTTGCCTCGCTCTGCTGCGCGCGGGCAAGCCGGCCCGGATCGCGACCGTTTCGGCCGAGGAGCGCGGCCTCTTCAGTCAACTGGGTCTTCTCTCGTCGAAGCCTGTGCTCTACGTCTGCAACGTCGAGGAAGCCGCCGCCGATCAAGGCAACGATTTCTCGAAACGCGTTTTCGCGCGCGCGCAAAGCGAGGGCGCCGTCGCGGTCGTTGTCTCCGCGCGCATCGAGAGCGAGATCGCCGTGCTGCCGCCCGACGAGCAAAAGGAGTTTCTCCAGGCCGTGGGCCTCGACGAGCCAGGCCTCAACCGCGTCATCCGCGCCGGCTACGCGCTGCTGCGCCTCGTCACCTACTTCACCGTGGGGCCGAAGGAGGCGCGCGCCTGGACGATCGAAGACGGCGTGCGCGCGCCCAAGGCCGCCGGCGTCATCCATACGGATTTCGAGAAGGGGTTTATCCGCGCCGAGACGATCGCTTACGACGATTATGTCGCCTGTCACGGCGAGGCGGGCGCGCGCGAGCAAGGCAAGTTCCGGCTCGAAGGCAAGGATTACGTCGTGCGCGACGGCGATGTTCTGCATTTCCGTTTCGCCAATTGAGCGCATGAGGGCGCGTCGATGCCGATCACGACCTTCGAGGATCTGACGCCGGGGCTGAAGCGGCGCTTCGGCGCCTATCGCGTGACGCAGGACGAGATCATCGCCTTCGCGCGCGAATACGATCCGCAATCCTTCCATGTCGATCCCGCGACGCCTGGCGGACTCATCGCCTCGGGCTGGCATACCTGCTCGATGACCATGCGCATGATCTTCGACGGCTTCATGCGCGAGTCGACCGCGCTTGGCGCGCCGGGCATCGACGAGGTGCGATGGCTGCGGCCGGTGCGCCCCGGCATGGTCCTGTCGGCTGAGGTCGAAGTGCGCGAGGCGCGCGTGTCGCGGTCGCGGCCGGAGATGGGCCTCGTCTCGGTGCTCGTCACCGTCGCCGACGAGACCGGCGAGCCCGTGATGACGCAGGCGAACTGGGTGCTGTTCGGCCGGCGCGATCCCGCCGCGCCCTTCGAGGCGACGCCCGCCCCGCCGCGCCCCCCGCCTGCGCCGGAGCCGCCGCAGCACGCGGACGAAGGCGTCAACGCGACACGCTTTGCGACCTATTACGAGGACATCGAGATCGGCGCGCGGGCGGACCTCGGACGCGTGACGTTCCAGCGAGACGACATGCTGCGCTTTGCGCGCGCCTACGATCCGCAACCCTTCCACCTCGACGACGCGGCCGCCGCGCGGAGCCATTTCGGCCGCCTCGCCGCCTCGGGCTGGCTGACCGGAGCGTCCTGGATGCGCCGCTTCGTCGAGGCGAGCGACAGAGCGCGCGAAGCCGCCGCCGCGCGCGGGGAGGCCCTCTTCCCAGCCCTGCCCTCGCCCGGTCTGAACGATCTGCGCTGGCTGCGGCCGGTGCATCCCGGCGACGTCATCGCCTACGACACGACGATTCTTGGCAAGCGTCCGTCCTCGCGCGCCGGCTTCGGCAAGCTGTTCGCGCGCGCGCGCGGGTACAATCAGGAGGGCGCGCTGACGTTCGAACTCCAGGCCGTCGGCCTGGCGCCGATGCGCGGCTGACGCCGCCTCAATGCCCTTCGAAGTCGATGAGCGTGCGCACCGGCACGCCGAGCGCCTCGATCTTCTTGGCGCCGCCGAGCTCCGGCAGATTGATGACGAAGCAGGCGGCGACGACGTCGGCGCCGATCTTCTGCAGGAGCTTCACCGCGCCCTCGGCCGTCCCGCCGGTCGCGACGAGATCGTCTATGAGGATGACCTTTTCGCCTTTCTGCACGGCGTCCAAGTGCACTTCCATCTCGTCGATGCCGTATTCGAGCGAATAGCCGATCGTCACGGTCGTGTGCGGGAGCTTGCCCTTCTTGCGGATCGGCACGAAGCCGGCGGAGAGCTGATGCGCCACCGCGCCGCCGAGGATGAAGCCGCGCGCCTCCATGCCGGCGATCTTGTCGATCTTGGCGCCCGCCCAGGGATTTACGAGTTCGTCGATCGCGCGTCGGAACGCGCGCGCGTCGCCGAGCAGCGTCGTGATGTCGCGAAACAGGATCCCCGCCTTTGGGTAGTCCGGGATCGTACGAATCGAGGCTTTGAGATCGTCGGCGAGCGTCATGCGGTAAGAAACTCCCTGAAAGCGCGATCTTAGGCGACAACGCGCGCGTGCGCCACGGCGGCCGGCGCCCGCAGGAATGGACGGTCAAGGCCGGGGTTCGTTCGGCCTCTGCTCGGCCTGCAGGATCGGGACGCGCAACGCGGAGGGGTGCTCCGCGTCGTGCAGGATGGCGTAGGAGCCGACCTGGTCGGGATTGTAGGGGTGGGAAAAGACGCCTTCGATCAGCGCCGAATCGGAGTTCGCAATGTTGAGGCGCAGCCGGCTGCCTTTCCGGATCAGCGCCGCGGTCGGCATCACGGCGATGTCGAGCGCGTAGACCTCGCCGGGGACGAGCGGCTGGCGGCCGGTATGCGCATACCAGGGCGCGTCGGGGCGCGACAGGGCGGGATCGATCGCCCGATGCGAGGCGCGAAGCCACCCCTTTGTCAGGAGGCGCGCGGCGGGCTGCAGGCCCTTCTGGCGCTGCTCGTCCGCCTGCGCGCTTTGCTCGTAGACCGAGACGAAGAAGCCGGCGTCGTCTCGGCTCGATGTGACGTAGGCCTTGAACAGGATCGGTCCCGCGATGGTGGCGTCCTCGTCGAACGGCGCGCTCGTGAACGTCAGGACGCGACGCGCCGGATCGGGCGCGCCGCCGGGACCGCGCACCGCAACCCCCGATTGCGACCATTCCGGATCGGGATATCGAAGCGTCGTTTGGCCGTCCGTTCCCTTCGGCGCGCCCGGCGTGAGCGCGCCATCGTTCAGCGACGTGACGCTGCCGCTCGGCCCCGCGCCAAGAAACCAGGTCCGATGCTGGACGTCCGCGGGCGGCCAACTTGCCGACGATAGAACGCGGTTGGATCCCGTGACGGTGTAGCGCACCTCCGGCTCGGAGACATACGTGGTCTCGAGGCCTTTCAGGCACCAGTCGTAAAACGGCAGCAGATACTTTTCGTGAAAGGCGATCGAGGAGTATTCCGCCACCGCCGCATCGACTCCCGCGCCGCCGAGGATGAGCAGCTTCTTCGGTCCGGACACGAGCTGATAGCCGACGACGTTGCCGTTGAGATGCAGATCGACCTTGCCCCACACGCCGATCGAAAAGACGGGGATGCGGACGCGCGAAAGCTGCGGCGCCGCGGAGCGCTCGCGCCAGAAGTCGTCGTAGAGCCGATGTTGGCCGACCTGGTAAGAATAGTCCCACGGGATGTCGCGCGGCTCGCCATTGTGAGGCGCAAGGTTGAGGCCGCGCACGTAGTTGAACCAGAAGCCCGGATACCCGCCGGGGACGCCGCCTTGATAGGCCGACGCGTTATAGGTGTCGATGTTGCCGTCGTAGGGCGCGATGCAGGCGAGGTGCGGCGGCGCCTGGGCCGCCATGAACCACTGGCTCCGCGCATAATAGGACTGCCCCACGCCGCCGACGCGTCCGTTCGACCAGGGCTGCGAAGCGATCCACTCGACGACCTCGTAAAGATCCTTTTGCTCGCGGGCGTCCTGATAGCGGTACTCGCCGCCGGAGCGCCCCGTGCCGCGCACGTCCATGCGGACATAGGTGTAGCCGTGCTCCACGTACCAGGCGATCGGGCCCGTCTCGCGGAACGGGAACACCGGCAGCGACGGCGCATCGTCGTTGTCGAGCCGGTAGGGCGAGGCCGCCAACAGCGCGGGGGATTTGCCGGCCTCGCGCGGATGATAGATCGCGAGCGCGATGTCCGCTCCGTCGCTCATCCGCACCATGACGACCTCGCGTTGCAGGGAAGCGAGCGCCGGCGCGGCGCGCTCCTGCGCGCAGGCGCCTTGCGCGATCAAGCAAAGCAGCATGAAGGCGAGCCATCCGACGGCTCGGCGCAGCGTGACGATCATGGCGTTTCCTCCCTGTTTTATTTTTGGCTTGCGCGACCGCTCTGAACAACGAGTGCGGCGTTCTGCGAGTTGATCGCGCTGTTGCGCCTATGTGGAGCCCGTCTTCGCCAGCACGCGCCCCATGACGGCGTCGAGCTTGCGCAAGAGGGCGGGATCGCGCGCGCCGGGCGCCGTGATCAGCGCCGCGTCGAGCGCGCGGTCGGAGCCGGCGGGACACGATTCGTGCTCGGCGGGAAAATCGCTCAGCAGCCGCGCCAGAAGCCGCGCCGCCATCGCGGCGTTCTCCTGCGCCACCTTGATGACCGAGGCGACGTCGACGGCGTCGTGATCGGGGTGCCAGCAGTCGAAGTCGGTCACCATGGCGATCGTCGCGTAGGACAACTCGGCCTCGCGCGCGAGCTTCGCCTCGGGCATCGCCGTCATGCCGATCACGTCGTAGCCGGCGCTGCGGTAGGTTTCGGATTCCGCGTAGCTGGAAAACTGCGGCCCCTCCATGCAGACATAGGTCCCGCCCTTGACGACCGGCGCGCCCACCGCCTGCGCCGCAGCGTGGATGCGCTCGACGAGCAGCGGCGCGACCGGGTGCGCCATCGAGACATGCGCGACGCAGCCCTTGCCGAAGAAGCTCGAAGCGCGGCCGTGGGTGCGGTCGACATATTGATCCACGAGCACGAACAGGCCCGGGTTGAGATGCGGCTTCAGCGAACCGCAGGCCGATACCGAGACAAGGTCGGTCACGCCGGCTCGTTTCATGGCGTCGATGTTGGCGCGGTAATTGATGTCGGACGGCGAGAACACGTGGCCGCGCCCGTGCCGCGGCAGGAACACCGCCTCGGTCGCGCCGATGCGCCCAAAGCGGAGCTTGTCGGAGGGTTCGCCCCAGGGCGTGCTCACCGCCGCCTCGCGGGTGACTTCAAGACCGGGCAGGTCGTAAACGCCCGAGCCGCCGATGATTCCGACAATCGCTTTCGCCATGAAACGCTCCGCTGAAAGGTTCTTTATCGCCGCCGAGGCAGGTCGCCGCAAGCCGCAAGGCTTTGACGACCTCGCCTCAAGTTGACTTGCGCGTCATCGGCGCAAAGCGCACATCCTTCGAGCAAGGAAGGTGTGATATGCACATTGTTCGTCGAAAAGGTTGGGAAATACCCGAGCGCGAGGCCACGCCGGAGGCGGTCGCGCTGAACCGTCGGGCCTTCGTCAAGGCAAGCGGCGCGATCGGCGCCGGCGCGATCCTGCCAGGATTCGCGACCGTCGCACGGGCGGCCGACGATCCGACCGCAGGGCTCTATCCGGCCAAGCGAAACGACTCTTACAAGCTCGACCGCGGCCTCACGCCTGAGGATGTCGCCTCGCGCTACAACAATTACTACGAGTTCGGCCTCAACAAGAACGTCTACATGCAGGCGGCGCAGCTCAAGCCGCGGCCTTGGACGATCGCGATCGGCGGCCTCGTCGACAAGCCGAAGCAGATCAGCGCCGACGATCTCATCAAAATGATGCCGCTCGAAGAGCGGCTTTATCGCCATCGCTGTGTGGAAGCCTGGTCGATGACCATGCCGTGGACGGGCTTTCCGCTCAAGGCGCTGGTCGATTACGCCAAGCCGCTGTCGAGCGCGAAGTTCATCCAGTTCGAGACCTTCAACGATCCGAAGATGGCGCCCGGCCAGCGCGGCTTCTTCCCCTGGCCGTACATCGACGCGCTCACCATGGCGGAAGCCGCGAACGACCTCGCCTTCATGGTGACGGGCGCCTACGGCAAGCCGCTCGCCAACGTCTTCGGCGCGCCGATCCGCGTGCATCTGCCGTGGAAGTACGGGTTCAAGAGCGTCAAGTCGATCGTGAAGATCAGCTTCGTCGACAAGCGCCCGACAACGTTCTGGGAGCAGTCGGGGCCCGGCGAATACGGCTTTTGGGCCAACGTCAATCCGCAGGTGCCGCATCCGCGCTGGAGCCAGGCGACGGAAGAAGTGATCGGCACGGGCGATCGCCGCCCGACGCTGCTGTTCAACGGCTACGGCGATTACGTGGCCGACCTCTACAAGGGGCTCGAGGGCGAGAAGCTCTATATGTGAGCGCGCATACTGCCTTCGTCGACCGCGATGCGGCGATCTGCGCGCTGAACAGCCGCATCTGAGATTCGAACGCCCTATTCGATATGGATGTCGGCGTCGCGCGCGACCGTGGTCCAACGAACCGTCTCGCGCGCGATGACGTCGGCGGTTTCCTTCGGGTTCAGCCCCCACGGGATCACGCCGAGCTTGTCGAGTTGCGCCTTCACCTGCGGATCGAAGATGATCTGCTTCAGCGCCGCCGACATCTTCTCGCGCACGGCGAGCGGCGTGCCGGGCGGCGCCGTGAAGGCCGTGAACGTATCCGACAGAAGCTCCGGCAGTCCGACCTCCGCGATCGTCGGCAAATCGGGCGCGACGGCGAGCCGGTCCTTGCTCAAGGTCGCGAGGCCGCGGATCAGCCCGCCTTGCAGCAGCGGCATCGCCGTGCCGACGTCGACGAACATGAAGTCGACATGACCGCCCGCCAGATCGTTGATCGCCGGGCCGGCGCCCCCATAGGGAACGTGGTTCTGCTTCGCGCCCGTCAGCTTCTCGAACAGGGCGCCGGTCAGGTGGCCCGTCGTGCCGATGCCTTGCGAGGCGTAGCTGAGCTTGCCCGGATTGGCCTTGGCGTAGGCGATGAAGTCCTGCGCGTTCTTGTAGGGCGCTTTGGCGTTCACAGCGAGAATGTTCGGGATGTAGGACGTGATCGCGACGGGTTCGATCTTCGCGGGATCGAAGCGCAGGTTCTTGAACAGCGCCGCGTTGACGACAAGCGATGCGGGCGGCGAGACGAGGATCGTGTAGCCGTCGGGGACGGAACGATAGACGTATTCCGTCGCGAGGTTGTTGCCGGCGCCGGGCCTGTTCTCGACGACGACCGGTTGCCCCCACAGCCGCTGCAGCTTGTCGCTGGCGATGCGCGCGATGAGATCGTTGCCGCCGCCGACCGCCGCCGAGCAGACGAGATGGATCGTCTGGTTCGGATACTCGGCGGCGCCCGTATCGGCGCGCGCCCCCGCCGCGAGAGCGCAGAGCGCGGTTCCCCAGGCAAATTGGCGGCGATGAAGCATCGGACCCAAGACGCGTCTCCCTATGATGGCCATGGTTGTTACTGCGACGGCGGCCGCTTGACGTAGGGGCCGAGGTCCTTGACGGCGGCCTCCGCGAAGGACGTGTCGATGACGCGGTCAACGTCGATCGGCCCCTCGATCTGTCCGAGCTTGGCGAAAATATCGACGTCTTCGCGCAGGCTCGGGATATGCAGCGTTCCATCCGGCCCGCAATAGCTGAGGATGAACGAGCGCCACACGGCCGGATCCTTGAACGGCCCGTACTCCGTCGCGATGGAGACGATCTCGTCGCCCCGCGCGCCGACGAACTCGCCTTTCGGGCCGAGCGCATCGTTGTGGTAGCGCACGCCGCGCAGGAACGCCTTCATGAACCGATGCGCCACGTCGCTCCGCGTCGTCGCGAACGCGCCCGAATACATGATCTCGGACACCTCGTGCACGGGATAGACGTCGTAGTCGTTGGCGACGGGGACGATGCCGCCGAGGCGCAGCGCCTGCGTCACCGAGGGCTCCGCCGGCAGGGCCGCGTCGATGGCGCCGTTCTGCAAGGCGACCGCCATCGACGGCATCGCCATGAACACATGCTCGACGTCGTCGTACCGCAACCCGGCCTTCTGCAAGAACTTGTAGAGGATCGGCTGCGTCACGCTGCCGGGCGCGGGCTCGGCGATCTTCATGCCCTTGAGATCGGCGTAGGTCTTGTAGCGGCCGGTGTCCACGAGCGCCTTACGCATGACAAGCTTGATGCTGCTACGGCCGGTGACGTTCTGGCTCTTGTCGGCGACCATACGGATATCGATGCCGCGGCGCACGGCGTTGAACAACCCCGCCGAATGGCCGCCCGCGACAACATCGAGTTGGCCGGCGCCGGCGGCGGCGATCATGCGCGCGGCGGAATCGAAGGTGACGAACTTGGCTTCGATTCTTTCGTCCCGAAAGAAGCCCTTCTTGTCGGCGACCCAGAGCCCGATGTCCGTCGCGGATCCCGTGCCGCCGATCGTCACGGTCTCGGTCTGCGCCTGCGCCATTCCGGCGTGCGTCGCCGTCACGACAGCGGCGAGGATCAAAGCCCCCAAAACCCTCATCGCGCCACCCCCGCGCCGATCACCGGCCTTGCGGCCGCCAGCGTCCCAGCGAACCTATCATATCGGCGAGGAAAGACGCATGGCGTCTCCCCGGTTGCTCGCTCGCCGTGGCGCGTCCGATGCGCAGGGCGTTTCTTCTCTTCTTGGCGCGCCTATTGTAGCCTGATCCTCCACCGGAGCCAGCATGGCGGACGATCTTCGCGACGATCTCGAACACGACCGCGCCGGGCCGGTCGCCGGGCAGCCTGTCGCCGTATCGCCGCTGGTCCGCCGCCTCGTCGCGCCCAACCCTGGTCCCTTCACCTTTACCGGCACCTGCAGCTACATCGTCGGACGCGGCCGCGTCGCCGTGATCGATCCGGGCCCCGACGATGCGGCCCATATACGGGCGTTGCTCGCGGCGACGCGCGACGAGACGATCGATCACATCCTCGTCACGCATTCCCATCGCGATCACTCGCCGGGCGCGCGCGCGCTGAAGCGCGCGACCGGCGCGCCGGTCCTTGGCTGCGCCCGCCACGTCCCCGTCGAGCGCGCGCCGTCCGGACGCCTCGACGCCAGCCACGACCTCGATCACGCGCCCGATCGGGTTCTCCGGGATGGCGACACGCTCGCCGGCGCCGGCTACACGCTGACCGCGGTCCACACGCCGGGCCACGCCTCGAACCATCTTTGCTTTGCGTTGGCGGAAGAGAACGCGTTGTTCTCCGGCGACCACGTCATGGCCTGGTCGACGACGATCGTGGCGCCCCCCGATGGGGTCATGCGCGATTACATGGCCTCGCTCGACACGTTGCGCGCGCGATCTGAAACCGTGTTCTGGCCGGGCCACGGCGAGGCGGTGAGGGAGCCGCAGCGCTATATGCGCGGCCTCGCCAATCACCGGCGCTTGCGCGAAGCGGCGATCGTCGCCGCCGTTAAAAACGGCGCGCGATCGGTCGACACGATCGTGGCGCGCGCCTATGCGGGGATCGATCCGCGCTTGCGCGACGCCGCGAGCCTCTCGACGCTGGCCCATCTCGAGGATCTCGTCGCGCGCGGGCGGCTGCGCGCCGATGGCGACGAGGGGCGCGCGACCTTGACGGCGCGCTACGAGGCGGACGCCTGAGGCGCGTCAGCGCGCGTCGAGCTGCGCCTGCAATTCCGTCGAAAAGCGCTGGATGCGATCGGCGTTGGAGCCGAAATCATGCCGCCCGAAGCGCGAGGCGGAGCGCACGTCGATCCGTGTCTGGCCCGCGAGCGGGCGCACGCGCACCGTCACGTCCTCGGGAAAGCCCATGACGAGCGTGCGCGCCACGGCGTCGATGTGGCCGACGCCCATGCGGCCGCCCGGCGGCCTTTGCTCGATGACGCGCCAGCCGCGCGCGTCGATCGCCTTGAGGATCATCGGCCACGCCTCGTCGGCGTCGAGGTCGAGCACGATCGGCTGCGCGTCCGGATAGGCGCGGCGCTGGGCGTCGCGCGTCTGCGCCCCGGATTCGGCGTGCGTCGCGCCATCGCGCGCGGCCAGCGCTCGGCGCGATTGCGAAAAGGCCGGCGGGTCCGTGAGGTCGGTCGAGACGTCGTTGAGCAGCGGACGAGTGATGGCGCGCGCCGTGTAATAGGCCGGCCCGGCGAGGACCAGCGCCGCCATCGCGAGCCCCGCGAGGACGAGGCCGACACCGCGCCGCCCCGACTGCCAAATGACGACCGCGCCCGCGCAGGCGAGCAGGATCGCGAGACCCGCGAAGAGGATCGCCGCGCCGAACACCGAAAGGACGGCGGTCGCGTCGATCTTCGAGGCGCGCGCCAGACCGAGCGCGATCAGCGCCACCGCGATGGCGAAGGCCGCAAGCCGGCGGCTCCAGGCCGCCGCGAGCGAGACCGGCTCTTCGAGAATGAGGTGTCGCATGACGGCGCGCGTTCTCCGACGCCTACATAGAGCATGCGCCGAAGGGCGCAAATGAGAGCGCGAGGCGCGATCTGTCCGCTCGCCTCGTTTGCGGAGACTACGTTAGGGTGAGGAGGGGCGGCTCTCGTGGCTCAAAGCCTGCATGATCGACGCGCACAGACCCGCAAAACCGGACGATCCGTGACCGACGCCGACGAACCCATTGCAAAACCCTCGCGGGCCGACCTCTTCGGCCATCCCGCCGGGCTGACGATCCTGTTCACGACGGAGATGTGGGAGCGGTTCTCTTACTACGGCATGCGCTCGCTGCTCGTGCTGTATATGATCCACGATCTGCTGCAGCCGGAACGATCGCGCACGGTGATCGGCCTCGACGCGCTCCGCCGCGCGCTCGAGAGCATCGCCGGGCCGCTCGGCGCGCAGCCCTTCGCCTCGCAGATCTACGGGCTCTACACCGGCTTCGTGTACCTGACGCCGATCCTCGGCGGCTATCTCGCCGACCGCTGGCTCGGCCGTCGGCGCACCGTGGCGATCGGCGCGGCGCTGATGGTCGCCGGGCATTTCCTGATGGCGGTCGATCGCCTGTTTCTGGTCGCGCTTCTGCTGCTGATCCTCGGCAACGGCGCGTTCAAGCCGAACATCTCGACACAGGTCGGCGGCCTCTACGGCGCAACGGACACGCGGGTCGATCGCGCCTATTCGATCTTCTATGTCGGCATCAACGTCGGCGCGTTCTTTTCGCCGCTCGTCTGCGGCACGCTCGGCGAGGAACTGGGCTTCGCCTACGGCTTCGGCGCGGCGGGCGTCGGCATGGCGATCGGGCTCGCGACCTACCTCGTCGGCCTGCCGCGCCTGCCGCCCGATCCGCCGCGCGCCGCGCGCGAGGCGCTCGCCCGCGAGCCGATCCCGCGCGGGATTTGGATCGGAGTCCTGCTGCTGTTCCTGCCCTCGGCGTTGTTTTGGGCCGCCTACGAGCAGCAGGGCAACACGATCACCCTCTGGGCGGAGCGGTTCACCGACCGGTCGATCCGCCTGTTCGGCTGGAGCGGCGAAATCCCGATCACCTGGTTTCAGGCGTTTAACCCTCTAATGATCTTCGTCTTCACGCCGCCGCTCGTCGCCTGGTGGGGACGGCTCGCTCGGCGCGGACGCGAACCCGCGACCATCGCCAAACTGTCGCTCGGCTGCCTTGGCGCCGCCATCGCCTACGCGGTGATGGCGCTTGCGGCTTTCGGCCTCGGCGACGGAAAAGCGAGCTGGCTTTGGCTTCTCGCGTTTTTCGCCATTCTGACGTTTGCGGAGCTGTACTTTTCGCCGATCGGCCTGTCGCTCATCGCGCGCGTCGCGCCCCAGCGCGCGCGCTCGACGCTGATGGGCGTTTGGCTTTCGATGAGTTTCATCGGCAACGTTCTGGCGGGCTCGCTCGGCGGCCTGTGGTCGAGCCTTTCGCCGTTTCAATTTTTTCTTGTGATCGCCGCGGCGCCGCTCGTTGGCTGGGCGCTGATCGAACTGGCGAGGCGCCCGCTGCGCGGCTTGCTGCCGGGCGAGCCTTAGGACAAAGCGAGAAGATCCCGCCGCATCCTCTCGGGGTCGCCGAGTTTCGCCTCGATCGCGCGATGACGCCTCGTCCAGATCGGCAGCGCGCGCGCCAGCGCCGCCCGCCCCTCCAAGGTCAACGACAGAAGGCGGCTGCGCTTGTCCTTCGCATCGACGCCGACCGCGACGAGGCCGCGCCGCTCGAGCGGCTTCAACATCGCAGTCAGCGTGGTGCGATCCATGGCGAGCAACGCCGCCACCGACCCGATCGAGGGCGGAAGCGGCCGGTTGAGCGACATCAGCAGCGAGAATTGTCCATTGGTGAGAGCGACGGGCCGCAGCGCCTCGTCGAAATGGCGCGCGAGCGCGCGCGCGGCGCGCTGCGTATGCAGACACAGGCACGTGTCGCGCACAAGCAACGTCATTTCGAACGGGACCGCCGACTCGGGCGCTGAGGGAAGTTTTGACACACCTAGTAAATGTTGGTATCAACCCATTCTGTCAAGACATGGTCATGCGGCGAGGCGAGGATGGGTGCGGAGGGCGAAACCATGCGGCATGCGGTCGTCTCGCGCGAGGATTGGCTCGTCGCCCGCAAGGCGCTTCTGTTGAAGGAAAAAGAGCTGACGCATTTGCGCGATCGCCTGAACGCCGAGCGTCTCGCGCTGCCTTGGGTGAAGGTCGAGAAGGCCTACGTCTTCGACACGCCCGCGGGCCGCAAGACGCTCGCCGATCTCTTCGGCGAACGCGGCCAACTGATCGTCTACCACTTCATGCTCGGACCCGATTGGGAGGCCGGCTGCGACGGCTGCTCGTTCCTCGCCGATCACCTCGACGGCGCGCTTCCCCATCTCGAACACCATGACGTCACGCTGACCGCTGTCTCGCGCGCGCCGCTCGCCAAGATCGAGGCTTATAAGGCGCGCATGGGCTGGCGCTTTCCCTGGGCCTCGTCGTTCGGAAGCGACTTCAACTTCGACTATCGCGTCTCGTTCACCAAAGACGACCTCGCGCGGGAGACGGTCGACTACAATTTCACCGAGACGCCCGCCAAACAGGCCTTTGACGAATTGCCGGGCCTCAGCGCCTTCGCGCGCAACGACGCGGGCGAGGTCTTCCACACCTATTCGACCTATGCGCGCGGCGGCGAAGAACTCATCGGCGCGCTGATGATCCTCGATCGCGCGCCGAAAGGACGCAACGAAACGACGACGATGGATTTTGTGAGACGCCACGACGAATACGAATCCGCGCCGGCCTCGAGCTGCTGCGGCTGACAACGCCAACCCGACAATCGGAGACCCATCATGCACGGCGAATTCTGCTGGTACGACCTGATGACCACCGACGCGAAAGCCGCCGAGTCTTTCTACAAGACCGTGGTCGGCTGGGACGCCAAGGATAGCGGCATGCCGGGCGTCGACTACACGCTGTTCATGCAGGGCGCGTCGAGCGTCGCGGGACTGATGCCGATCCCCGGCGAAGCCGGCCAGACTGCGAAGCCCGGTTGGACGGGCTACATCGCCGTCGACGATGTCGACGCCATGGCGAAGCAGGTTGCGGACGCCGGAGGGACCATCTGCCACGCGCCCGACGACATCCCGGGCGTCGGCCGTTTCGCCGTCGTCGCCGATCCGCAGGGCGCGATGTTCTCGCTCTTCAAGCCGAACGAGTCTTATCAGAATGCGCCTGTCGGTCAGATGGAACTGGGCGGCGTCGGCTGGCGCGAACTCTACGCCGACGACTGGGAGAAGGCCTTCGCCTTTTACGCGCCGCTCTTCGGCTGGACCAAGGCGGAAACGGTCGATATGGGCGCCATGGGCGTCTACCAGCTCTTCGGCAAGCAAGGCGCGCCGGCGCTCGGCGGCATGATGACGAAGCCCGCGTCGGTCCCCGCGCCGTTCTGGCAGTTCTACTTCAATGTCGAAGCGACCGACGCCGCGGCGGCGCGTGTGAAAGAGGCCGGCGGCGACGTGCTGAACGGCCCCATGGAAGTGCCCGGCGGGGCTTTCGTCGTCAACTGCCGCGACCCGCAGGGCGCGGTGTTCTCGCTGGTCGCGATGAAGCGCTGACCGTCGTCCGCTCACGCGGACCTCGCATACCGGCTTGCGGGCCGCGCGAGACCCAGGTGCTCGCGCAGCGTCTTGCCCTCGTAGTCGGCTCGGAACAAGCCGCGCCGCTGCAATTCCGGCGTGACGAGCGAGACGAAATCGTCGAGGCCGCCCGGAAGGTGCGACGGCATGATGTTGAAGCCGTCGGCCGCGCCTTCGCGCACCCATTCCTCCATCAGGTCAGCGATCGTGTCCGGCGTTCCCACGGCGACGTTTTTGCCGCGCGCGCCGGCTAGACGAAAGGCGAGTTGGCGCAGCGTCAGACCCTCGCGCTGCGCGAGATCGCGCGCGGAGGCGTAAATGAACTGGCTGGCCTCCGTCGTCATCGGGACGTCGGCAGGGAACGGCCCGTCGAGATCGTAGCGCGAAAAATCGACGCCCGCGAAGATCATTGACAGCATTTCCACCGCGACGACGGGGTGAATCAGCGAATCGAGATAGGCGTGCTTCTCCTTCGCCTCGGCTTGCGTTCGCGCGACGATCGGCGAGAGGCCCGGCATCATGCGCAACGCGTTCGGGCCGCGGCCGCGCTTTTCCGCGCGACCCTTGATCTCGCGCGACAGCTTGCGTCCGGCCTCGATCGACAGCGGCGCGCAGAAGATCACTTCGGCGAATTCGGCCGCGACCTCCATCATGTCTTCGGAGCCGCCGGCTTGCACGATGACCGGATGGCCCTGCGGCGGCCGCGGGATGTTGAGCGGGCCTTTGACCGAGAAGAGATCGCCGCGATGGTCGAGCGAATGCAGGGCGTCGGGACGAAAGAAGCGCCCCGACGCCTTGTCGCGCACGAAGGCGTCGTCGTCCCAGCTGTCCCATAGACCGGTGACGACGGTCGCGAATTCGCGCGCGCGCCGATAGCGCTCGCTGTGACCGAAGTGGCCCTCGCGTCCGAAGTTCGGCGCCTCGGCGCTGGAGCCAGACGTGACGAGGTTCCAGCCGGCGCGCCCGTGGCTTAAATAATCGAGCGACGCGAATTTTCGCGCGACATGATAGGGTTCGTTGTAGCTGCTCGACGCCGTGGCGACGAGACCGATGCGCTCCGTCACGGCGGCGAGCGCGGAGAGCAGCGTGAGCGGTTCGAAGTTGGCGATGTATTGCGCCGAGCGCGACAGCGCCTCCATCTTCGCGTCGCGCACGCACATGTTGTCGGCGAGGAAGATCATGTCGAACTTGGCGCGCTCCGCCGTCTGCGTGATCGCCCTGTAATGGTCGAAGTTGATCCCGGCGTCGGCGTCTGCGTCGGGATGACGCCAGGACGCGACGTGATGGCCCGTCGGATTGAAGAAGGCTCCGAGCCGCATTTCGACAGACCCCGCCATGGCGCTCTCCCCCACGCGGCGCAGCGACGCCGCGTTCGACGGCGGCCAATCCACCATGGATCGGCGGCTTTGGCTATTCTAGCGGCCTCACGTTCCGGCGGCGTGGCCGTGATGATCGTGATCGCCGTGATGATGGTGATGCGAATAATCCATCGGGTTGCGGCGGTTGATCCAGAACAGCCACAGGGCGAGCGCGCCGAAGACGAGGTTGAGCCAGAACGTGTAATCGAGGCTGAACGACATCAAGTCGCCTCTCACGTCGCCGCGCTGCGCCGGAACCAGGCCGAGCGCGGTGAAGGCGAGCTCCATGATGGCGCCCGCGATCGCAATGGTCGCGTAGAAGAGCGCCCCGATGTAGACGGCCATGCGCCAGCCGAAGTAGCGGCGGTAGACGTCGAGCAGCGGCAGAACGATGAGGTCGGCGTAGAGGAACGCCAGGACGCCGCCGAAGCTTGCGCCCCCCGCCCACAGAACGGCGGCGAGCGGCACATTGCCGATCGAGCAGACGAACGTCAGCACGGCGACGAGCGGGCCGACGAGCGCGTTGAGCGGGACTTTGATCCACGGCGAGGCGTCGGCGACGAACAGGGTGCGCCACACGGCGTCGGGGACGAAGGCCGAGATGAACCCGCCGATGAGGAAGCCTGCGGCGAGATCCTTCCACAGCATCGACCATTCCATCGCGAAGTTCTGCGCCACGAGAATGCGCGCCTGCGGCTTGCGCAGCCGCGCCCACCAGGTGTCGCCCTCCGCAATCATGCTCTCGTGCTGATGTCCGGCGCTGCGCTCGGGATGCGCGCGCGCCTCCTCGACGAGACGCCTGGGATAAAAGACCGCCACCAGGAGGCTCATGACAATCACCAGCACGAGTCCGCCGATCCATTCGGCCGCCATGAATCGCCAGCCCATGAGCAGCAGCAAAACGACGCCGAGTTCGAGCGTGATGTTGGTCGAAGCGAAGAGGAAGGCGAGCGATGGCGCGAGCGCCGCGCCCTTCTTGAACATGGTGCGCATGATCGCCGCCGATGCATAGGAACAACTGGAGCTCGCCGCGCCCGTCGCCGTCGCCAGCGCGATCTCCTTCGCTCCCGCGCGGCCGAGCGCGCGGCGTATTTGCTCCGCCGGGACGACCGTCTGCAGGATCGAGGAGATGAGGAAGCCCAGCACGAGGCTCCATCCCGTGCGCCACGCCATGCCCGCCGCCATCAGCAAGCCAGCCGCGACATGGGCGCCGAAATCCGTCATGCTCTCCGCCTTTGCGGTCCGAGACCCGAAATGACGCGCACGGTTCCGCGCCCATGCGCAACCAAAAAATGGCGGCGATGACCGTTCGCGACAACACGGCGTTCGTGCGCATCCGCGACGCGGACGACGCCGACGGCGCGGCGCTTGCGGCGATCTACCGTCCTCACGTCCTGCACGGCGCCGCGACCTTCGAGGAGACGCCGCCCTCCCCGGAGGAGATGGCGGCGCGCCGCGCGGCGATCGCGGCGCAGGGCCTGCCCTACCTCGTCGCCGATGTCGATGCGCGCGTCGTCGGCTATTGCTACGCCGCGCCCTATCGGCCGCGCGCGGCCTACCGCTATACGATCGAGGATTCGGTCTATGTCGAAGACGGGTTCGGCGGGCGCGGCGTCGGCGCGGCGTTGCTCGGGGCTTTGATCGCGCGCTGCGAGCAAGGACCTTGGCGGCAGATGGTGGCGGTCATCGGCGACCGCGCCAACGCGCATTCGATCGCGTTGCATCGCCGCTTCGGCTTCGCGAGCGTCGGCGTGCAGCCGGCCGTCGGCTTCAAGTTCGGTCGCTGGATCGACACGGTGACGATGCAGCGGCCGCTGGGCGAGGGCGAGCGGACCCCGCCGGAGGGTTGAACGGCGGGACGGCGATACGCCTGCTTCAAGCGAACGAGCGCCCCCATCGTGTTTGCGCGTGTTCGGCCCCGCGTCTAAGCTCGCCCGCGAAAGGGAGGATCGCGGAGGATGCGCGCGCAGGTCGGGATCATCGGGGCCGGCCCCGCAGGGCTCATGCTGGCGCGCCTGCTGCATCTGCAGGGCGTCTCGAGCGTGGTCTTGGAATCCCGCGCGCGCGCCTATGTCGAGACGCGCGTGCGCGCCGGCCTGCTCGAACAAGGCTCCGTCGACCTCATGAATGAGACCGGCATGGGCGAGCGGCTGCGGCGGGAGGCCCTGGCGCACGAGGGCGCCGGCTTCATCGCCGGCGGCGAGCGCTACCGCGTCGACATGTGGGATCTCGCGCAGCGCCGCATCTACATTTACGGCCAGCAGGAGGTCGTGAAGGACATGATCGCGGCGAACCTCGCCGCCGGCGTCCCGATCCTGTTCGAGGCGGAGGCGCGCGAGGTCGGCGGCCTCGACGGCGACGAGCCCTTCATCCGCTACCGCCACGACGGCGTCGAAGCCACGCTCGACTGCGACTATGTCGCCGGCTGCGACGGCTTTCACGGGATCGCCCGCGCCGCGGTCCCGGACGCGCGGCGCCGCGACTATGACCGCGTCTATCCCTTCGGATGGCTCGGCATCCTCGCCGACGCGCCGCCGACCTCCGACGAACTCATCTACTGCCAGAACGAAGAGCGCGGCTTCGCGCTCTTCACCATGCGCTCGCCCGCCGTGTCGCGCTGCTACCTGCAAGTGGCGCCGGACGAGGATGTCGCGAACTGGCCCGACGAGCGCATCTGGGAGGAACTCGGGCTGCGGCTCGGCCGCCATGCGGGGCTGACGCTCTCGACCGGCGCGATCACCCAGAAATCCGTGACGCCGATGCGCAGCTTCGTCTCAGAGCCGATGCGCCACGGCGCGCTGTTCCTCGCCGGCGACGCCGCGCACATCGTGCCGCCGACCGGCGCCAAGGGCATGAACCTCGCGATCTCCGACGTCTACGTGCTCGCAAAGGCGCTGACCGCGTTCTACAAGCGCAACGACGCGAGCCTGTTCGACGCCTACACCGCGACCTGCCTGCGTCGCGTCTGGGGCGCGCAGTATTTCTCGTGGTGGATGACCTCGATGATGCACAACCTGCCCGACGACAACGGCTTCGACCGCAAGCGCCAAATCGCCGAACTGCGCGCGGTGCTGGGCTCGCGCGCCGGCCAGACGTTGCTCGCCGAGAACTACGCCGGGTTGCCGCTCGAAATGTGACGGAAGGCCGGCGTGGACGGCGGTTGATCCCGATCCGCGAGAGGCGCATGGTGCCACGATGCTCGACGACGCGTTCTCGAATCGGGAAGGCTCCGGCGCGCGCAAGCGGCGTGGCGACGACTCGACCGACTACGCGCACCAGCATTTCGTCAACCTCGCCGCCGCGGCCTTCCTGCTCGCCATGGCCTTCGCCATGACCTGGACGGTGAAGGCGATGAGCGAGTACGAGAAGACGCGTCTCTGCCTCGAAGCGGGCCTAAGCGAATGCCGTCTGCTCGATCTTCCAGCCCATGTCGGCGTGCAGCCGCCGCGTTAACCTTTCTTCGCCGGGCGCCGGCGCGTGACGAGCCAGCCGACCGCCGCGACCAGCGCCGCGCCGAGCCCCGACGCGGCGTAACGCGTGATCTCGCCCGGCGGCCAGCCGACGAATCGCGACCACGCCGCATCGCTCACGATCATCTCGCCGGCGACCCAGCCGAGCAGCGCCGCCCCACCCCAGACGAAGATCGGATAGCGCTTCAGAAGGTCGAGCAGCAGCCCGGCGCCCAGCACGATCAGCGGCACGGAGAGCAGCAGGCCGAAGACGATCAGCGCGAGCGAGCCGTTCGCCGCGCCGGCGATCGCGAGCACGTTGTCGAGCGACATCACCATGTCGGCGATGGCGATCGTGCGCACCGCCTTCCACAGCGACGCCGAGGCGGCGACATCGGCCCCCTCGTCGCGGTCGGTGAGCAGCTTGACGGCGATCCACAGCAGCAGCAGGCCGCCGACGATCCTGACGAACGGCAGGCCGAGCAGCGTCGCGACGATCGCCGTGAACAGGACGCGCAACGCCACCGCGGCCCCCGCGCCTAGCGCAATCCCGAGCTTGCGCTTGTCTTCCGGCAGCGAGCGGCAGGCGAGCGCGATGACGACCGCGTTGTCGCCTGACAACAGCAGATTGATCCACACGATCTGCCCGACCGCCGCGAGCAGGCCCACGTCGAAGATCGAGGCCCAGTCGAAGTTCAAGCTCAAGCCTAAGCCCATGCTCATCCGCGCGCCTCGCGCGCGAGCGCCAGCGCCGCCGCCTCCACCGCCCGCGCCATGGCCGCCAGGCTTGGGCGCGCGGTCCGGCCGGGCCGCCCGCCTCGCCGCGGCGGCGGAACGTGGACGAAGGCGGCAGGACCGCGCGTCTGAGCCAGCGTCAAATAGAATGTCTGATTGCAGACATAGTCGCCGGCGTCGATCGAGAGCCGCGTCGGCGCTCCGGCTCGGCGCATCGCGACGACGAGCCGCGCGGCGCGCCAGCGCGACCGCAAGATGGCCGGTCCCCGGGAAACGACCGCGCGCCCCTCCGCAAACCGTCCCGCCGCGTCCGCATGCAGGCTCGACACCCGGTTCAGCGCCCGCGTCTCGACGCAGAGCGTCCTGCGGCGCCCCGCGAGGCCGAGATGCAGGATCGCGTCGGGCGCGGTCTCCCCGATCAGCGCCGCGAGCCGCGCCTCAGCCCCCGCGTAGACGACGGGGAGCGCCCGCGTCTCAATGGCGACGCCGAAGCGCGCCGGCCGTCGCGAGCGGGCAAGCGCCGCGATCAGGGCGAGCGTCGGGTTGCGCGGCGCGCCGGGGAAGGCGCCGAAGCCGGTGACGAGGAGACGGAGGGACGCCCGATTGGGCTGGGGAGCGGTCATGCCCCGCTGTAGCAAGGTTGGGGGCGCCGGTCAGCCCGACGAAAGCGCAAGGGACGAAAGACTAAGCGAGGCGCGCCGCCACTAAGCGGCGCTTCTTACTTTCTGACAATGAGTTCGTTCAGCTGCTTGCCGTCGAGCGGCGCGGCCAGAAACTTGTACTCGACGGCGTCCTTCATTGCGCCCTCCATGTCCGAGATGCGATCCGGATCCACGCTCGGCTTCTTATAGACCTGATCGCGCGTCGCCAACGTGACCTCTTCCGTCTGGCTGAATTGCTTGGCGAGGGCTCTGATCGCCGCGGGGTCTCCAGAGTACACCCAGTTCATGACCTCCCGATAAGCGCTCATAAATCGCGCGATCTGGTCGCCTTTCGTTTTCAGCGCGTTGGCGTTTGTAGCGATCACGCGAATGGTCTGCTGCGCGTATTTCGCCGCATCGTCGCCCGTGACGAGAACCCGGATCTTGTCCTTCACGGACGGCTCGAACATCAATGGCGGCGATGTCCAGCCGACATCCACTTGCCCGCTGATGGTGGCTGTCATCGTCGTCAGGTAGCTTCCGGTCGCGATCAGTCGCGCGTTGACCTTGTATTGTTCGACCAGCGCCTTGGCGACGAGTTGCGTCGACGAGCCGCTCGAACTGTAGGCGAACGTCTGGCCGTCGATGTCGGTGATTTTCTTCAAGGGGGAGTCCGACTTGACGACCCATACGAGGTCCCCGGCGCCGGTGGTGGCGCCGCCGATGATCCGGATCGGCGCGCCTTTCGAGTAGGCGCCCAGCACCGCGGACGTTCCGATGCCGATGCCGATGTCCACCGAGCCCGAAATCACCGGCTGCAACGTTTCGCCGCCGCCCTGTGTGTAGACGATATCCAGATTCAAATTGTGCTTCTTGAAAAATCCTGCGGTCGAGCCGAGTTCGCTGAACGAAGTCGGGAAAGCCCCCTGTTGCCCGACGGCGAGCTTCAAGGTGTCCTGCGCGGCGCAGGGTTCGGCGAAGATCAGCGTCGCGATCACGCCGATGCTGCTGGTCCGGCCTAACGTCATATCGGTCCTCCCTTTCCCGCCGATCAGTCGGCGGCGTCTGTTCTTCTTGATGACGCGAACAGTTCGTTTCGATCGGGCGGCGACACGGCGCGCGGCGGCGATCGCTTGACGGTCGATCCGGCTTTATGGTACGCGAATCCCATAATGAACGCAAGTCGTCATGGGGCATAGGAGGAAGCCGATGGATCAGAGCGCTCCCACGCAACCCGATAGAGGCGACAGGCTCCGCGAACGCAACGAGAGACTCACGCGAGTCGGCGCCGGGACGCCGATGGGCAAGTACATGCGCTGTTTTTGGCACCCGATCGCAGCGTCGTTGGAACTGAAACAAGACGCCGACCTGCCTGTCATCCCGGTCAAATTGCTTGGCGAACGCTTGGCGTTGTTCCGCGCCGAAGACGGAAGCCTCGGCCTCGTTGCGGAACGGTGCCCGCACCGCGGGGCCGCGCTCTCCTACGGTATCGTCGAAGACGACGGGATCCGGTGCCCGTATCATGCCTGGAAGTTCGACAAGAGCGGCCAGTGCGTCGACCAGCCGGCGGAGTCTCCCGACAGCAAAATGAAGGACGGCGTCAGGATCAACGCCTATCCGGTTCAGGAGATGGGCGGGTTGATCTGGGCTTACCTCGGACCGGCGCCGGCGCCTCTGCTGCCGCGCTATGAATCCGTCGTGCGCGACGATTACGACCGCGACATCGGCGTCAGCCGCATGCCCTGCAATTGGTTGCAGGTCGCAGAAAACACCATGGATCCGGTGCATATCGAATATCTGCACATGATGTATACGAACTACGTGAGAAAGCGGAAGGGGCTTCCGACCATCCCATTGCGCAAGCACAAGAAGCTGGCGTTCGAACTCTTCGAGTATGGGATCATCAAGAAGCGGCTTTGGGAGGGCGACACGGAAGACTCGCCGGAATGGGCGGTCGGACATCCGCAGATTTTCCCAGGCACCGCGCAGGTCGCCTATCCCGAGGGCTGGGTTCAATTTCAGATTCGCGTCCCCGTCGATGACGCCAACACGATCATCTACTGGCTGAATTGCCGCCCGCGAAAAGCCGGGAGCCCGGCGCAGACGGAGGTTCCGATCTGGGACAATCCGTGGGCGAACGAAGAGGGCAAGTACATGCCCGATCAATTGAACGCGCAGGACATGATGGTCATGATTTCGCAAGGTGAAATCACCGACCACACGCTGGAGAACCTCGCGGAGAGCGATCAAGGCGTCATCCTCTACCGCCGCACCCTGCTCCGCGAAGTCGAGCGCGTCGAACGCGGCGAGGATCCGCTCGGCGTCGTGCGCGACCCCGCGAAGAACACGCCCTGGATCGATCTGCCGATCGAGAAGGAAGTTTCGTTCGGGTTCCAGGGGGTGCAGGCGTCCGCAGCCTATGACTTCCCCGATGCCGCGGGGTCTAAGCAGACGGAGCCTCAACCAGCGAAATAACCGCGCCGGACACAAGAGAGGCGAGACGTCTCGCGCATCGTCGTCGCCCCGGTTCCTCCGCTGGACAACAGGAAAGCCTGCGCATGAGCGACCTGACGGAACTGCGCGGACGGGTGGCGCAAGCATGCCGCGTGCTGGGCGTTCTAGACCTCACGCCCGGAACTCTGGGACACGTGAGCGCCCGCCTGCCGCAGTCCGACCGCATCCTGATCCGCGCGCGCGGTCCGGCCGAAAGCGGCGTGCGCTACACCAGCGAAGACGACATCATCGACATCGACTTCGAGGGGCGCAGGATCGGCGAAGCCGACGACGGGTACAGCGCGCCGCTCGAAGTTCACATCCATACGGAATTGTACAAGAGCCGGCCCGACGTCAACGCCGTCGTTCACGTTCATCCCTCCGCAGCCGTGCTTCTCACGATCTGCGACAAGCCGCTCCTGCCGATCTACGGCGCCTACGATCCCCACAGCCTGCGGCTGGTCATGGACGGCGTCCCGACATTTCCGCGAAGCATCCTCATCGACCGGCCGGAACTCGGGAAGGAACTCGCTTCGACCATGGGCGCCGCGCAAGTTTGTCTGATGCGCGGACATGGCATCACGACGGCTGCGAACAGCGTCGAAGAAGCGACCCTCCTCGTCATTCACCTGAACGACATCGCGACCATGATGCATCAAGCCTATCTGTTGGGGGGCGCGACGGCGATCCCGGCCGAAGAACAGCAGGCTTTCCGTTTGTTGGCTGTCGACGCCGGCTATGGCGAGCGGCGCGTCGGAGCGCCGTCGGGCCGGGCGGCGAGCCTGTGGCGATATTACGCCCGGCTGGCGGAGGAGCGGGCGCGGCGATGAGATGAACGGCGCTCGCCGCTATCGCCGCGCGACGACGGATGAATGAGCCTGCGCGCCGTCTTTTGGCGATCGTTTGCGCTTCGTTTCGGTCGCGCGGCTTTCCGCCGCTTCGTGAAGCGCGGCCCGGAGCAACTGTCGCGCAGCCCACCTTTTTGCTTCCAGCGCTTCATCCGACTTCATCAAGTAAATGTCTTGCAGCACGACGACGGCCTCGATGCCGCAAAACAGGCTGAGAACGCCCGTCAGCCGTTTGAAGCGTTGAAGTCCGAGATCTTTCTTCAAGTCGGAAAGCGCGGCTTCGATCCATCCTTTTCGGAATGCGGGCCGACGAGGCGTATTTCCGCTCGCCGTCAGCGCCGCGTCCATCGAAAAGCGCAGCACCGATCGGAATGCCGCCTCGTGAGCCATCGTCATGGCGTCGCTCGCGACGACGATGGCGTCGAGCTTCTCGTCGGGGGGAGCGGATCCGCGAGCGATGTCGTCGAGGTGTTGCGTCTCGATGCTGCCGGCCACGAACACCGCGGCCTGCGCCGACAGCATCTCCGACGTTGGAAAATAACGATAGGCCGTAGTGCGGCTCACGCACGCCGTGTCGGCGACCTCCGCGACGGAAATAGCGTCGCCCCGGCGAATGAGATCGGCGGCGACGTTGACCAGGGCGTCGCGCGTGCGCCGCTTTTGATTGGTGCGGCCGACCTCGAGATAGGCGGCGGTCCGACCGGCGTCGGGCTCCTTTGACTGTTTGCCTGTGGCGCTCGCCATTCCCTTCGCCATGCCGTCCAAGCTTTCGCGTCAATCCGGGAATCCAAATCGATTCCGCCAAACTTCATGCCGCGTTTCGACGTCTTGTTCCAGGCTCGCATGAAAGGGCGAACCCCTGCTGTGCGAAAGGCGTGGTTTTCATTGGCGACCGGCGATGAAGGGGGCGTCCCTCACCGGCGATTCGGACGCGCCCTGCCGCCGTGCGAGCCGCCCTTCCCGCCGGTGCTGCGCGCCAGCGGCCGACCCTCCCCACCGCCGAAATTGTGCGGGCCCATGTCGGCGTCGGTCGGCTTGCGCACGCGGCTCGAGACGGCAGGCGTGTTCGCCGCCGCGCCGTACTTGCGCTCGCCTGCGTAGGCGCCTGCGCGCTCCTCCACCGCCTGCTGGCGCGCCAGCGGATCGTCGCCCACCGCAAGCTCCACGTCGCGCAGGCGCTTCACCTCGTCGCGTAGCCGCGCCGCCTCCTCGAAGTCGAGATTGGCGGCCGCCTCGCGCATGCGCTTCTCGAGATCGCCGACCGTAGCGCGCAGGTTATGGCCGACGAGCGGCGCCTCGACGAGCCCGGCGTCGACGGTGACATGGTCCTGCTCGTAGACCGAACCCAGGATGTCGGCGATGCCGCGGCGGATCGACTCCGGCGTGATGCCGTGTTCCGTATTGTAGGCGAGCTGCTTTTCGCGGCGCCGGCTGGTCTCGTCCATGGCGCGCCGCATGGAGCCGGTGACGTGGTCGGCGTAGAGCAGCACCCGCCCGTCGACGTTGCGCGCGGCGCGCCCGATGGTCTGCACCAGCGAGGTCTCGCTGCGCAGAAACCCCTCCTTGTCGGCGTCGAGGATGGCGACAAGCGCGCATTCGGGGATGTCGAGGCCCTCGCGCAGGAGGTTGATGCCGACGAGCGCGTCGAAGGCGCCGAGCCGCAGGTCGCGGATGATCTCGATGCGCTCGATCGTGTCGATGTCGGAATGCATGTAGCGGACGCGAATGCCGTTCTCGTGCAGATATTCGGTGAGATCCTCGGCCATGCGCTTCGTCAGCGTGGTGACGAGCGTGCGGTAGCCGCGCTTGGCGACCTCGCGCACCTCGCCGAGGAGGTCGTCGACCTGCGCCCGCGCGGGACGGATCTCGACGGGCGGATCGATGAGGCCGGTCGGGCGGATGACCTGCTCGACGAACACGCCGCCGGTGCGGTCCATCTCCCAGGAACCGGGCGTCGCCGAAACATGCACGGTCTGCGGACGCATGGCGTCCCATTCCTCGAAGCGCAGCGGCCGGTTGTCCATGCAGGACGGCAGGCGGAAGCCGTATTCGGCGAGCGTCGCCTTGCGGCGGAAGTCGCCGCGATACATGCCGCCGATCTGCGGCACAGTGACATGGCTCTCGTCGGTAAAGACGAGCGCGTTGTCGGGTAGGTATTCGAACAGCGTCGGCGGCGGTTCGCCCGGCTTGCGGCCGGTGAGATAGCGCGAATAGTTTTCGATGCCGGCGCAGGAGCCGGTCGCCTCCAGCATCTCGATATCGAAGGTGCAGCGCTGTTCGAGCCGTTGCGCCTCGAGCAGGCGGCCGGTAGCGTTGAGTTCGCCGAGGCGGTCCTTGAGTTCGCGCTTGATCGAGTCGACGGCTTGGATCAGCGTCGGGCGCGGCGTGACGTAATGCGAGTTCGCGTAGACCTTGATGAAGTCGAGGTCCTGCGTCCTTTTGCCGGTGAGCGGGTCGAACTCGACGATGCTTTCGACCTCGTCGCCGAAGAAGCCGATACGCCAGGCGCGGTCCTCGTAGTGGGCTGGGAACAATTCGATCGTGTCGCCGCGAACGCGAAAGACGCCGCGCGAGAAATCCCCGCCCGACCGCTTGTACTGCAAAGCGACGAGGTCGGCGATGAGCTGTCGCTGATCGAGCTTCTCGCCGAGCTTTAGCGAGAAGGTCATCGCGGTGTAGGTCTCGACCGAGCCGATGCCGTAGATGCAGGAGACGGAGGCCACGATGATGACGTCGTCGCGTTCGAGCAGCGCGCGCGTGGCGGAGTGGCGCATGCGGTCGATCTGCTCGTTGATGGAGGATTCCTTCTCGACATAGGTGTCGGTGCGCGGGACGTAGGCTTCGGGCTGGTAGTAATCGTAATAGCTCACGAAATATTCGACGGCGTTGTTCGGAAAGAAGCTCTTGAACTCCCCGTAGAGTTGGGCGGCGAGGGTTTTGTTCGGCGCGAGCACCAGCGCCGGCCGCTGCGTTTCGGCGATCACCTGCGCCATGGTGAACGTCTTGCCGGAGCCGGTGACGCCGAGCAGCACCTGGTCGCGCTCTTGCGTGCGGACGCCGGCGACGAGTTCCCCGATGGCCCGGGGCTGGTCGCCCTTAGGCGCATACTCCGACACCAGGTCGAAGCGCACGCCGCCCTCGGACTTCTCGGGCCGCGGCGGCCGGTGCGGCGTCCAGGGCCTCTGCGTCCGGATGTTGGGGTCGCCCTGCTCGAGCAGATCCTTGAGCGACTCGACCGTCGCCGGCGCGCCGACGACGTCGACGCCGCGCTGCGGCCGCGCGCGGGTCGGCGCGTCGGTCGGCCGCGTCTTGAGCGGCTCGACGCCGAGCGCTCGAGCGAGACCGGGATCGATCTCCGAGACGGTGACCTCGTAAGGCGCCTGAGGGGCTTCGCCGAAGCCGCGGCGGGATTCGTTCAGGGCTGGGTTGAGCAGCGCCGCGAGGTGCTCGTCGAGCGGCGTCACATCGGGCCGCGAGGCCTTCGACTTCGGCGTCCGCCGCGACGGTTTTGATGCTTTGGCCATGGCGGCGAATATGGGGACCGCGCGCCGAATTGAAAAGCGCGGGCGGCGCGCTAGGCCGGCTTCGTCCCTGCAAAGATGCGATAGAGGAAGCCGGCCGCCAGCCCCAGCGCCGCCTGGACCGCGATGTCGTTCTCGCCGCCGAGCAGCAGCATCGTCGCGTAGGAGGAGCCTGCGCCGACAAGCGCGCCGCCGAGCGCGTAGGCCACGGGCGAGTCCGTCTTCAGCAGGCGCAGGATTAGGTTCGCGATGAACATCGTGGTCGCCGCATCGCGGCCGCCCGACCATAGGCCCCAGGCGATGAGCGCCGGCGCCATGGCCGATCCTTCGCCGCCGACGGCGATCGGCAGGCCGGGCAGGATCGGCGCGGCCGTCTGCGCGCTGAGCACGATCAGGCCGGCGCGCAGGCACGCCGCAGCGAGGCCCGCAAGCATCGCGGCGCGCCAGGACCACGGGACGACGCCCGGTCCGCGCGTCGCGGCGTCCTGCGCCGACGAATGCGATCGCTCGCCCAGCAACTGGCGCGCGAGCTGGTCGAGCGGTACGCCTGACTCTGTGGTCGTCAGCGCTTCCGCGGCGGCCGGGCGACGCAGCGAGGAGCCGGCCGATCCGCCGACGGGGGCGCCGACGCCACGGCGTCCGAAACTGGCGGGTTTGGCGGGGGGCATAGGCCTTTATGCCGTCCGCGCGGTTTCCGAGCCGTTAATTCGCGCGGAAATCTACTTCTGCCGCGCGATGATCTTGTCCTTGATGTCGTTATAAACGCCCTGCGGCAGAATGCCCTTCTGCACGAGTTCGTCCTTGCCCTTGTAAGGGCGGCCCTTGATGATCGCCGCGGCCCGCGCCTTGCCGACGCCCTTCAACGCATCGAGTTGGTCGGCGCTCGCGGAGTTGATGTCGAGCAATTGGGCGCTCGGAGACGTCGCGGCGGGAGCCGCCGCTTTCGACGCCGGCGCCGGCGTGGTGGGCGCTTGGGTGGCGGGCGCTTGGGCCAGGACCGGCGCGACGGCCAGGAAGGCGAGCGCCGCAAGGCCGGGAAGAGCGAGCTTCATGATGTCTGTCCCCTCTTGAACGGCCGCGAATCGCGACCGCTCTCAAGTCTCGGTCGAAAGCGCGACCATTCCAAGGCGCCCAGAACAGGCGCTTAAGAACAGGCGCCCAAGACAGGCGCACAACCGTCGAGGGAAAGCGGAGGCCGATTGGTTGCCCGGGCTCCGCCGCGCCATTATGGTCCGCGCCGCAACCTGGAGTGTCGAAACATGTCGTTCCTCGCCGGCGCCGTCACGCGTGTGAAGCCGTCCGCCACCATGGTGGCGACCCAGCGGGCGCGCGATCTGAAAAACGCCGGCCGCGACATCATCTCGCTGTCGGTCGGCGAGCCGGATTTCGACACGCCGGACCACATCAAGGACGCCGCCATCGCAGCCATCAAGCGTGGCGAGACGAAGTATCCTCCGGTGCTCGGCATCGTCCCGCTCCGCGAAGCGATCGCCGCCAAGTTCAAGCGCGAGAACGGGCTCGACTACAAGCCGAGCCAGACGATCGTCGGCACCGGCGGCAAGCAGATCCTGTTCAACACCTTTCTCGCAACGTGCAATCCCGGCGACGAGGTCATCATCCCCGCGCCGTATTGGGTCAGTTATCCGGACATGGTGACGATCGCCGGGGGCGCCCCCGTGCCGATCGCGACATCGCTCGAAGACGGATTCAAGCTCAAGCCGGAGGCGCTCGAACGCGCCATCACGCCCCGAACCAAATGGCTGCTCTTGAATTCGCCGTCCAATCCGACCGGCGCAGCCTACAGCCGCGACGAGTTGAAGGCGCTCACCGACGTCCTGATGCAGCCGAAGAACCGGCATGTCTGGGTTCTGACCGACGACATCTACGAACACCTCATTTACGGCGACTTCAAATTCTACACGCCGTGTCAGGTCGAACCGGGCCTGATGGATCGCACGCTGACGCTCAACGGCATGTCGAAGAGCTACGCGATGACAGGCTGGCGCATCGGCTACGCCGCCGCGCCGGACGCGCTCATCAAGGCGCTCGATCTATTGCATGGCCAGCAGACGTCCGGCGCCTGCACGATCGCGCAATGGGCGTCCGTTCAGGCGCTCAACGGACCGCAGGATCACTTGCCGAAATTCCGCAAAGCGTTCGAAGAGCGGCGCGACCTCGTCGTCTCCATGCTCAACCAGGCCAAGGACATCAAATGTCCCGTCCCCGAGGGCGCGTTTTACGTCTATCCGGATTGCTCGGCGGCGCTCGGCAAGACGACGACGTTGGGCAAGACCCTTCACTCCGACGAGGACTTCATCGGCGAACTCCTCGAGCAGGAGGGGGTCGCGGTGGTTCACGGAAGCGCCTTCGGTCAAGGACCGAACTTTCGCATTTCGTATGCGGCGTCGACAAAAATGCTGGAAGACGCCTGTTCGCGCATTCAGCGTTTTACGGCAAGCTTGACGTAACCATCCCGCAAGAAAAGGCCGCCCTCGCGCGGAGGGCGGCCCGTCTTTGAAAGGCTCACATATCGCCGTGATGACGCATGTGGCGCATCATTTTATGGCGGTCGTGACGCATCATCATGTGCCGATCGTGGTGCATCATCATGTGGCGATCGTGTCGCATCATGTGGCGGTCCATCGGATCGGCCGAGGCGGTGGTCGCGCCGCTCGTCAATCCGATCATGGTCATGAGCGCCATCGCGCCGACGCTTGTCAGTATTTTAGACATGAACTTCTCCTGATCCAGACAACAATCCAAGAAGCGCCGTACGCGCTTAATGTTCCGGACAAGGTTCGCGAACGGGATCGATTGTGATCGGAGCGGATATTGCATCGCAGTATTGCCGCGTGATGCAAAGTACTGCAGTCGAACGTCGATTCGACCGTAACGGCCCCTCGGGGCTCGAAGCCGGAACCAATCCTGGTCGCGGCCGTTTCGACGCTGCGGCAACGCTTTAGGGAGTTCGGATCATGCTCACTCGTCTTCTTGCCCCACTGGCGATTGCCGGCGCGGCGGCGCTCGCTCCCGCGTCGTCTGCATCGGCGGCCGCTCGGATCGGCACCCTCGAATGCAGCGTCGGCGCGGGCGTCGGCCTCGTCGTCACGTCGAGCCGCGCGCTGAACTGCGTCTTTCAATCGCGCTATCGCTCCGAGCATTACGTCGGCACCATCCGACGCTTCGGCCTCGACCTCGGATTCACGAACCAGGGCCATCTTGGCTGGGCCGTGTTCGCCGCCACGCGACCGGGCCCCGGCGCGCTCGCTGGCGAATACGTTGGCGGGTCGGCCTCCGCGACGATCGGCGTAGGCGTCGGCGCGAATGCGCTTGTCGGCGGGTTCAACCGCTCGTTCACCTTTCAGCCGCTCTCCGGCGAGGCGCAGACCGGCGCGAACATCGCCGCCGGCGTGGGCGCGCTTCATCTGGACTGGGCGCCGCCGCCGCGTCGGGTCCGCCGTCACTATCGCGGCTGAGCCCGCGCAAGGGTCTTTCGCGATCGGGCGAAAGACCCTTGCGACATGAGGCGCGCTCCCCGCCTCCGCGCGGCCCTTGTCGGTCGAGCCCCGCGTCCATTACATACCTCGCGATTCCCGACGAGATCCCGCTCGTTCCGCGCGAGGCCCGCATGTCCCCTGCCGCCGTTTCCCGCCACGCCAAACTGATCATTGTCGGCTCCGGTCCTGCGGGGTACACGGCAGCAATCTACGCCGCCCGCGCGATGCTGGAGCCCGTGATGATCGCCGGCTTCGAGGCCGGCGGCCAACTCATGATCACCACGGACGTCGAGAACTATCCGGGTTTCAAGGACGTCATCCAGGGCCCTTGGCTGATGGAGCAGATGCGACATCAAGCCGAACATGTCGGCGCGCACCTGATTTCCGACCACGTGACCAAAGCCGATCTATCCTCGCGGCCGTTTCACCTGGACTGCGACAGCGGCGCGAGATGGACATGCGACGCCCTAATCATCGCGACCGGGGCGAAAGCGCGTTGGTTGAACCTGCCTTCCGAGGAAGCGTTCAAGGGCTACGGCGTCAGCGCCTGCGCAACGTGCGACGGTTTTTTCTATCGCGGCAAAGAGGTCGTCGTCGTCGGGGGCGGCAACACGGCCGTCGAGGAAGCCTTGTACCTGTCTCACCTGGCGTCGAAGGTCACGTTGGTTCATCGCCGCGACACATTGCGCGCCGAGAAAATTCTTCAGGATCGGTTGTTTCACAATCCGAAGATCACAGTCGTTTGGAACGCGGCCGTTGACGAGATCACCGGCGATCAGTCGCCGCCCTCCGTCACGGCCGTCCATCTCAAGGATACCAAGACGGGTGAGACGGAGAGGCGGCGCGCCGACGGCGTCTTCGTGGCGATCGGCCATGCGCCCGCGACCGAACTTTTCGCCGGTCAATTGAAGATGAAGTCCAACGGATACTTGCACACCGAGCCGAACTCGACGGCGACGAGCGTCGCCGGCGTCTTCGCCGCCGGCGATGTGACGGACGACGTTTATCGACAGGCGGTCACGGCGGCGGGGATGGGGTGTATGGCGGCTCTCGAAGCCGAACGGTTTTTGACCGCGCAGGCGCACCAGCCGATCGCGGCTGAGTAGAGGCCGCCACGCCCGCAGGCGCCGTGCTGGGGAGCAACACCTTGGATTGGGACAAGCTGCGCGTTTTTCATCACGTGGCGAACGCGGGTTCGTTCACCCACGCCGGAGATACGCTTGGCCTCAGCCAGTCGGCGGTCAGTCGACAAGTCAGCGCCTTGGAGCACGACCTGCAGGCCCCGTTGTTTCATCGTCATGCGCGCGGCCTGATCCTGACCGAACAAGGCGAAGCGTTGTTTCGCGCTGTGTCCGACGTGTCGCAAAAGCTCGAAGCGACGCGCGTGCTCCTGTCCGATACCCGCGACCGGCCGCATGGCGAGTTGCGCATCACCACGACCCTCGGCATCGGCACCAATTGGCTCGCCCCGCGGCTTGGCGAGTTCCTCGAACTCTACCCGGCCATAAACATCAACGTGATTTTGTCCGACAACGAACTCGACCTCGCGATGCGCGAAGCCGATCTCGCGATCCGCGTGCGCGAGCCCGTGCAGCCGGACTTGATCCGCCGGCGTCTGTTCACCATGCACTTTCACGCCTACGCGTCGCCCAATTATTTGAAGCGCAACGGCCAACCGCGCGACCTTGCCGATCTCGACCGGCACCGCATTTTGGCTTACGGCGTTTCCGCCGGCAGCTATTTGCAAAACATTAATTCGCTGCAGACGGCCGGGCGCGATGCGAGGACGCCGCGCGTGCCGGCCATGACGATCAACAGCCTCACCGCCGTATGGCGCGCGGTGCAAAGCGGCGTCGGCGTCGCCGTCCTTCCGGATTATCTCATGGCGGGCGGCTCGGAACTGGTGCGCATCCTTCCCGAAGCCGACATGCCTGAGTTGGACTGTTATCTCGTCTATGCGGAGGAATTGAAAAGCGTGGCGCGTGTCCAGGTGTTTCGCGACTTTCTCGTCGCAACCGCGCAACGGTGGGACTTTTGAGGAGCGTTTCGTTCGAGCGCATGGCTGCCATGCGCCAGAGTGGTTGCGATAAGGCCGCGTGGAGCGAATACTTGCTCGACTGCGAATGCGGCGCCGCCATCCCACCCTCGGGCGTCGCCACGCGTTTCGCGGTCATCCCTCTGAAGCGACCGGCGCTCGACGCCGGCTGCGGCCCGGCGGCGACGCCGGGCCTTTTTTCTGGTTCGGCGAACGCATCGACGGGAACGGATGGCGCGCGCTGTTCCCTGCGCCATTTTAGGACGTTCGCCTTAGTATCGCCCCCTTTTGAAGCGCGGATAGCGCCGAGGTGTCGCGTCAAATCGCTGGCTGGGTCTGTCAGGTGGAGAAAAGCATGATCAAAGCCGTCGCGCTGATTGGGCCTCTTGCGTGCCTGACGCTGGGCGCGCCGGCTTTCGCCTCGACCGGCAAATGCCCCTCGGGCCAGATTTTCCGCGTGTCCCTGCACACATGCGCCTCGCGCTCGGCGAGCGCGAAGTACCTGCATGGCGAAGGCGCAAAGCATGTGGCGCGGCGTACGCGGACGGCGCGCGCCGACGTTGCGGCGCCCGAGCCATCGGTCGTCGCGGCGAACCCGGCGCCGAGCGCGGTGAGCGCTTACGCGCCGCTCGAACCCGCGCCGCCGGCCGTCGCGCCCGTTCCCGTTTCAACGCCGCCGTCGTCGCCGTTCGGCGCTTTGCCGCTGCCGTCGAGCTTCCACTAGATCTCAGGCCACCAGCCCCTTCATGGGCGCGATGGCGCGGCTGTCGGGAAAAACTTTCGCGCCGAGCGTCGCCGGCGAAAGACCGAACTGATCGGCGAGCAATCCTTTCAGCACGGCTCGCAGGTCCGTCGTCGCCCGAAGATCGCGGTTCTGCCATAGATGCTCGTCGGCGAGACCCGGCCAGTCCGCGATGACGCGGCCGCCCTGGATCGCCCCGCCGGCCAGCAACGCGACCGTCCCCGTTCCATGGTCCGTGCCGATGGTGCCGTTCACACGGGCCGTACGGCCGAATTCGGTGATCGCGACGATGGCCGTCGTGTTCCAGGTCTTACCGAGACCCTGCTCGAAGGCTTCGAAGGTGCCGTCGAGGCCGCCCAGCAGCATCGCGAGGCGTCCGGCGCCCCCGCCCTCGTTCGCATGCGTGTCCCACCCGTCGAACGCGAGAGCGGCGATGCGCGGCCCGTCGTCGGCCGCCATGATCCGCGCGACGCTGTCGGCAACGCGGCGCATGAGTTGCGCCTCGCCGCCGCCTTGCGGCTTCGGCGACCCGCTTTCCATCGCTGCGATCTTCTCGATGCCGAGCCCCTGCCCCAGCGCGCGCGCTAGGGACGGGTCGCTGTGCTGATAAAGCGCTATCAGGCGCAAGGCGAGATCGTCGTCGGCCTGCGGAATGGCGGTGGGCGCCCAGCCGACCACCGGCGCGGGCCCGCGGATGATCAACGGCGTCACCGCGCCGACGCCGAGCCCGCGCGTGGATGTCTTTTCGCCCGCCGGCAGTTCCGCGATGGCGCGGTTCAGCCAGCCCGAGGATGTCGACCCCGGCCCGGCGAAGCCGCTTTCCAGCACGTCCTGCCCGTCGAAATGCGAGCGGTCGCGATACGGCGTGCAGACCGCGTGGACGACCGCCGCTCGCTTCTCTTGGAAGAGCCGCGCAAACGTCTTCATGCCCGGACTGAGCGCGAAGAAGGAATCCAGCGGCAGCGCGGGATTGGCGCCGCCGGATGTCGATAACGCGATGGCGCCATGCAGACCGGCGTAGGCGGGGTCGCCGACGGGGGCGACGGCGGACAAACCGTCGAGCGCGCCGCGCAAAACGATGACGATCAGCCGCGAGTCGCGGGCGCCGGCGGCGAAGGCCATTCTCGGCAGGGAGGCTGCGCCGAAAGCCGCGCCCCCCGCGAGGAGCAACGCTCGGCGGTTGAGCGAACCCGCACGCCCGAAGCTGTTCGAGAACCGCATGCTCATCTCCGTTGCATTTCCGGCGACATCAGGATCAAAGCGACCGCCTGCTGTTTGGTTTCGGCGCGGGCCACGGTCTGCCGCGTCTCGTCGGACACGGCCGCGCCAAAAGCCCCCTCGAGCAGCGCGCGGGGATCCGGCGGATCGCGCAATTGGCGGGCGACCTGCTGCGACAGATCGAGCCGCAGCTTCAGGCTTTCTGGGGAGGCCCACGCGTCGTTGGTGTCGGGGAAGCCGTTCGGCGCCGGCGGCGTCCACAACGGCTGGCCCAGCTGATTCATCGCGCCGAGAATCCGGTTCGGATCGTCGGGCGGATGGTCGAAGAGGCGCGTGATCGCAAGAAGCAAGTCCCAGGGATCGCGCATCTTCGTCAAAGGCGTCGACCAGGCCTCCGGCGCGTCGATCAGAGCGAGCGTCACGGCTTTGAGATCGCCATACGTTTTCTGGAAAACGGCCGTCAACCGCTGAGCCAAGGACGCCGGCGGATCGTCCGCCACGAAATGCGCCGCCAGCTTGCGGGCGATATGCGCCGCCGTCACGGGGCGCTGCGCAAGATCGCTCAGCGCAGCCTCGCCCTGCTCGACGCCGTTTTGCGGATAGGTCTTGCCGAGCAAGAGCGCTGGGCCAGGCTCATGCCAATTCGCGACGAAGGCGAACGCGCCGGGCGCCGCGATCCGGCCGGGCGGTCCGGCGTAGGTCCAGCCCGTGAGGATGCGCGCGAGGCTGGTCACGTCCGCCTGCGTGTAGCCGCCGCCGACGCCCAGCGTGTGCAACTCCATCGTCTCGCGCGCGAGGTTTTCGTTCAAGCCGCGGTTTTGGTTCTGTCCGCCGCGCGAATGCGGGCCCGTCGACAATTGGTTATCGAGGTAGTGCAGCATGACCGGATGCTGCTCGACCGCCCGCGCCATGTCGGCGAACCGGCCGAAAATGTGGGGGCGGATCGCCTCGCGCTCGAACGCGCCGACGCCGGCCCGCACGAACGGGCTTTTGTTCGCGGCGACGGCGAAATGGTTGGACCAGAAGGCGACGAGGCGCTCGCAGACGCCTGTCGGAGCCGCGGCGGCCGCCTGAATGCGCGCCAGCGCCTCGGCGCGAAAGATAGCCTGGACATAGCGGGCGTCAGCTGGCGGCGCCGGTCGCGTCTGCGAAGCCGTATCGCTGGAGTTGGGCGGGGGAGGCGTTGTAGCGGCGGCTGTCGCCGTCGCCACCCGCGCGAGCCGCGTCTCCTCCTGCGCCTCGAACAGCCCTTGCAGGATCGCCTGGCTCGAGCCGAGCTTCGCATTTTGAGGGATGGTCGTCGCATAGGCGGCGATCTCCTCGCGCAGGAAGGCGCGCGGATCGGCCGCCGGGCTGCCGAGATAAATGGCCGCAGCGCCGCGCCCGCCGAGGCCGAAGCGATTAAGACCGACAAGGAGTTGGCTCGGCGCGCTCATGCGAAGGACCTCGCGGCGTCATCCGGCGACTAAGCACAGGAAATCTGAGCGCAAGATGAACCGCCGGCGGCTCAGCTCCCGAGCTTGCCGGCGAGCGTCACCAGCGCGTCGAGATGCTGCTTGATCAGCTCGCGTCCGGGTTGATCCGTGAAGGCGCCGCGCTCGTCGAACTTCTGCGCGGCGTTGGCGATCATGACTTGAGGCGCGTTGACGCTGAAAGCATTGACGGCGAAGAGGACGGTGCGCATCGCGGTCTGCGCGCGAGACGTGCCGAACGCGCCGGTCGCCACGCCCAACATGCCGTAGGCCTTGAAGTTAAACGGTTGCTCCGGCGCCCGCGACGCCCAATCGATCGCGTTCTTCAGAACGCCTGAAAACGAGTAATTATATTCCGCCACGCCGAAAAGCAGCGCATCCGCGTCTTTGATCTTTTGCCGGAACGACGCGACTGCGGGCGGGAAAGAGAGTCCCTCGCGCAAATCCTCGTTGTAGAAAGGCAAATCGCCGATCTCGACGACATCGATCGAGACCCCCGCCGGCGCCAAACCCTTGGCGGCGTGGAGGATCGCCGTATTGTAGGATTTCTTGCGAAGGCTGCCTGAAATCGCGCATATCTTGAAGTCGCTCAAAGCCGCCGCCTCCGCTCGGTTGCGTTCTATTCGGCCGCCGTCCGCGTCGCCGCGGGAAGCGCGTCGAGATGGGCGAGCACATCGGCGACATGCATCACGTCGGCGTATTTATGGTGAAGGTCGAAAAGATTCACCTTGTGGCTGAGCGTCGAGCGATCATAGGCGCATTCTTCGACCACCACATTATGGAAGCCATGCGAGTAGGCGTCGACGGTCGACGCGCGGACGCAACCGGACGTGCTCTCGCCGCAGATGATTAGGCTCTCGATCTTCATCATTCGAAGATGCGCCGCGAGCGGCGTTCCGAAGAAGGCCGAGGCGCGCTCCTTGTGGATGACGAGGTCTCCGGGAGCCGGCGCAAGCTCCGGCTGAATCGCGTAGAGATCCTCAGCCTCCCGGCCTGTCCGCCGGTTGGTCGATTGCACGCCTTGCGTATCCGCATGGCGCGTCGTGTAGATGATCGGCGCGCCGGCCCGCCGCGCGGCCGCGAACAGCTTGAGAGTCGGCGGCATCGCCTTCCAGGCGTTTTCGCCGCAAGACCCCGAATACTGCCGGTTGACGTCGCGCACTGGCCGATCTCCGCCTTGGTAGGCCTTCTTGTAAAGATCGATCGCTAGAACCGCCGGGGCTGGCCCAACGAAGACCTTGCGCTTGTAGGGCTCGTAGATCTCCAGGATTTCATCGTCGACGACATCTCGCCAGCAATAATCCTCGAACGCGTCGACCATGATCGTTCCCCTGTCGGTTGCGCTGCACGCCACTCAACCACGAGCGTCACTCATACCGCTCGTTCTTGCTGAAATCGTAGGTCGCCGACAGTTCGGCGCGGTAGATCTGCTTGATGGCGCTCTTGTCGCGCGCGGGATCGAACGCCGCGGCGAGAAAGGCGCGCTGCGTCGCCCAGGCGGCTTCCGCCTCCGCACGACGGTAGCGTCCCGGCATCGTGTCGTTCAGCCAACCATGCGGCGCGCCCGCGTATAGTTCGACATGAAAGCTCTTGTTGTGTCGCTCGAGCGAGTTGCGGAACCTTCGCACATGATCGATGGAGATGATGTGGTCGCGTTCGCCAAACAGGCCGAGCACCGGACACTGCGCTTTTGCGACAAGCTCGTCGAGCGCGACGGGAAACCGCTCGTTGGTTTCCCATTCTCGGTCCTGCGCGGCGCCGTACCACACGAGCGCCGCCGCGATCGGTCGTTGCGCCGCAAACACCAGAGGATGGCGCCCGGTCTGACACACGCCCATGACGGCGATGCGCGAGAGGTCGGCGCGCGGCTCTCCACGCAGCGCTTCGATCGCGGCCTCCATGCTGGCCATCGCTTCGGCGTCGGCGATGTTATAGGCGGAATCGCCCTTGTGCAGCGCCGCCTGATCGGGATGCTTATAAAAGTAATCGGCCGCGATGCAGACATAGCCCTCGCGCGCGTGGCGTTTTGTAAGATCGCGCGTGTGATCCACGAGACCGTAGCGTTCGTGCAGCAGAACGATGACCGGCGCCGGCTCTTGGCCGGCCGGCAGCGCCACGAAGGCCGGCAAACCGCCGGCGCAAACGATTGACTCGGTTTCGATCTCGCTCATGGCGGCCCCGGCGCAACGTCGGCGACGATTTAACGCCCTCGCCGCGTACCCTGTCAAAAACCAGGTCGATTAGGCGAGCAGTTTGAGCGCGTCGCGGGCCAGCGACATGTCGGCGGCTTGCGCATAAGGCGTGATCTGTTTCTGCACGCCGGATTTGACGTTCAAATCCTGCATGTAGCGGATACGCTGTTCCGAAAGCACGAGTTGCGTCGCGTAAGGTTGCGTTTTCTGGATGAATGTCCACTCGGATGTAGCCTCCTCCGCCGCGGCTTTCGCGTCGCCGCCGACGCCGACTTGCCGCGCCTTCACGTAGTCGTCGAGCGAATCCGGTCCTGAAATATATCGGTACAGCTTGCAATAGGCCGCAAGCACCCGCACGAGCCCGTCGCGATTGCCGGCGATCGCGCGGTCGGACGCATAGGATCCTTGATAGGTATATTCTGGAAGTTGCTCCCAGAAATTGCCGTCCGTGAGACCGTGCACGCCGTACTTGTCTTGATGATCGAAGACATCGATGAGCGCCGGCCCCGCGTCGACCACGCCCGCCGCCACCGCGCGGAACACGTCCGAACTGCTGCCGATGTTGACGAACTTCACTTTGCTGACATCGACGCCCTTTTTTTCGAGCAGCGCGGACGTGATCTGATGCAGCAGCGCGCCGAGCGAGCCGCTGCCGACCGTGCGCCCCTCGAGATCCTTCAACGTTCTGACGTCGGATTTTTTGGAGAACATCGCCTGAAACGGCAGCAGGCCGGCGCCGGCGACGATCTTCAGTTTGCCGCCCTTCTCGATCGCCGCCAGAACTTGGCCGAACCCCGACAGCATGCAGATGTCGCTCGCGCCGCTGAGCAGCGCGCCCATCAATTTACTGCCGTCGGACACGTTGAGCGTGGCGGCGTCGACGCCCAACTCCTCGAACCAACCCTTGCGCACGATCAGCGCCTGCAACGCGCGCGTGGTGTTGGCGTCGGTGTTGACGATGTTGACCTTATAACGATCGGCCGCGCGGGCCGGCCGAAGACCCGCGCCGAAAGCCGCTGACGCGGCGACGCCAAAACGCAGCGCATCGCGCCGGCCGATTTCCTGCGATGGCATCTTGCGCATCCTTCCCGACAACCGTCCTCTTCGGGACGGCCGATGAAGGGAAGCGCGAAGCGCGGGCCTTCGTCAATGCGACGGAAGCTCAACCCGCGTTCCGCGAGCCTGCGCCGCCGGCCTTACATGGCGAACGGAGAAACGATCGTGAGTCTTCCGCGACCGTCTCGTCAATTCAAGGCAGGCCGGCTGTCAGACCGCTTCCTTGAGCTCTTTGGCGGCGCGGAACGCGACCTTCTTGCTCGCCTTGATCTTGATCTGCTCACCTGTCGCGGGGTTGCGGCCCATGCGCGCCGCGCGCTTGCGAACTTGCAGGATGCCCAGCCCGGCGATGCGAATCCGCGCGCCCTTCTTCAGGTGCTTCGTCACCGACCCGACGAAATCGTCGAGGATCGCGTTCGCCTGCTTCTTGGACAATTCATGGCTTTCCGCCAGCGTCGTCGCGATATGACGGATGGTGACGGTATCGACTTTCGCCTTTGGGGCGGCGGCGGTGGCGGGTTTTACGACCATAGGATGCTCCTTGTTCGAATCACGACCAGAGGGACGATACACGCTGGCGACCAGCAAAATAAGCCCCTTTTGAACATCGAAGCGCGAAATACCCTGCAAATTGGGCCTATCTGGCGTCGAACTGCAAGCAAGACGCATCCAACGCGACGTTGCAGAGGCGTTTTTGTTTGCCACGAGCGCCTGTTCGCCGCAGTCGCGCGGAAGCGCGCGCGACGTTCGAGCCTGTCGCGGCGCAACAAATCGAGCGGCGGCCGCCGATCCGCCGCGAGTGGTTTTACAGGTCCTCCACGACCTCCTAGTCTTGCCGATGGGGCAGCGAAAGGATGCAACGATGGCGAAGAGCAAACCGTCGATCGCGATTGTGGGCGCCGGCATGGGCGGCCTCGCCGCCGCCGCCACGCTGCGCAACGTCGGCCTCGATGTCGCCGTCTATGAACAGGCGCATCAGTTCGCGCGCATCGGCGCCGGCATCCAGATGCTGCCGAACTCGTCGCGCGTGCTGCGCGGGATCGGCATCGAAGACAAGCTCCGCAAAACCGCGTTCGAGCCCTACTCGCACCTGAACCGCGTATGGGACACGGGCGAAGTCAAACGCGAGTTGCCGATGCCCGAAAGCCTCTACGGCGCTCCGTTCCTTTGCATGCATCGCGCCGACCTGCACGAAGCGCTCTCCTCCGTCCTGCCGCCCGGCGTCATTCGCCTGAACAAGCGACTGGTCGGACTCGAACAGAAGGATGGACGGGTGACGTTGGCCTTCGCGGACGGCGAGCGCGCCGAGGCGGACGCGGTGATCGGCGCCGACGGCGTGCATTCCCTTGTGCGCGAGATCATCGTCGGAACGGATCAGCCGATCCATAAAGGGCGCATTGCCTATCGCGCGGTGTTCGACGCCGGTCTGATGAACGGCGGCGAGATCGCGCCCTCGCGCACCAAATGGTGGGGTCCCGATCGCCACATCGTCATCTATTACACGACGCGCGACCGCAGCCAGCTCTACTTCGTGACGAGCGTACCCGAGCCGACGGACTGGATGACCAAGGAATCCTGGTCGGCGAAAGGCGATGTGCAAGAGTTGCGCGCGGCCTACGAAGGCTTCCATCCGGAGGTTCGCATGGTTCTCGAAGCCTGCCCCGATTGCCACAAGTGGGCGATCCTGGAGCGGGAGCCGCTGCCCTACTGGAGCGACGGACGCGTGGCGCTGATGGGCGACGCCTGCCACCCGATGACGCCTTACATGGCGCAAGGCGCGGCGACGTCGATCGAGGACGCCGTCATCCTCGCCCGCTGTCTGGCCGAGGTGGCGAGCGACGACATCGAGGGCGCCTTTCGACGCTACGAAGCCAATCGCAAGCCGCGCACGTCGCGCATCCAGGCGATCTCCAGCGCTAACACGTGGATGTCGGGGGGCGACAACGACCCGTCATGGCTTTATGGCTACGACGCCTGGAACATTCCGCTGACCGAGACGGAAAATCTCGCATTGGCGGACTGAAGGCGCGAAGAAGCGAAGGCGATCGAACCAGCGTCGTCATTGCGAGGAGCGCAGCGACGAAGCAAGGTCGTCATTGCGAGGAGCCGAAGGCGACGAAGCAACCCAGCACATCAAACTATGTCTGGATTGCTTCGCTCCGCCGGCAACGACAATGCGGCGAGGCCGATGCGCCGGATCTCCCAGCGCAACGCGACGCCGGAGGTTTCGCGTACGCGGCGGCGTACCTCTTCGCCGAGGCCTTCGATGTCGGCCGCGGTCGCCGCGCCGCGGTTGATGAGAAAATTGCAGTGCATCGGGCTCACCTGCGCGTCCCCGCGCGTCAGGCCGCGGCAGCCGGCTTCGTCGATCGCTTTCCAGGCGCTGAGCGGCTTGGGGTTGGCGAAGGTCGATCCGCCGGTCTTCTCGCGGATCGGCTGCGCCGCCTCGCGCGCGGCGGTGATGCGCGCCATCTCGGCTTCGATGTCGGAGGGCGCGCCGGGACGGCCCTGGAACACCGCGCTCGTGAAGATGACGTCGTCCGCGACGCTGCAATGCCGGTACGAGAACCCCATCTCGGCGTGCGTGAAGACGCGCGTCGCGCCGCTGCGGTCGACGCCGCGCGCCTCGACCAGAACGTCGGTCGTCTCGCCGCCATGGGCGCCCGCGTTCATGCGCAGAGCCCCGCCGATCGAACCGGGAATGCCGCAGTAGAACGCAAGACCGTCGACGCCGGCCTGCGCCGCCGCGCGCGCGACGCGCATGTCCGGCGCCGCCGTTCCCGCCCGCACGCGCGCGTCGGCCATCGTCTCGATGGCGCCGAACGCTCTGCCGCCCAGCCGAACGACGACGCCGGGAACGCCGCCGTCGCGCACGATCACGTTGGAGCACAGGCCGAGCGCGGTGACGGGGATGTTGCGCGGGAGACGCTCGAGGAAGTAGGCGAGATCCTCTTCATCGGCCGGCGTGAACAGGACCTGCGCCGGACCGCCCACGCGAAACCACGTGTAGGGCGCGAGCGGCGCGTTGGCGGCGAGCTTGCCGCGCAAATGCGGGGCGTTTGCAAGCAGGTCCGGAACCAGATCCGGGACGCTCAAGCGGTCCCTCCGCCGAGGCCTTCGGGCAGCGCGTAGGCCCATTGCGTGATGTTGCCGGCCCCAAGACACACGATGTAATCGCCGGGCCGCACGAGCGCTCCAACCACGGCGGCGAGACGGTCCGGCCCCTCGAGCGCGATGGCGTTGCGATGGCCGTGCGCCTTGATGGCGGCGACGAGATGCTGCTTGTCGACGCCGTCGATCGGGGTCTCGCCCGCCGGATAGACATCCGCGACGATCACGGCGTCCGCATCGTTGAAGCATGTCGCGAACTGATCGAACAAGGATTGCAGGCGCGTGTAACGATGCGGCTGCGCGATCGCAATCACCTGTCCGCGCGTCGAAGCGCGCGCGGCGCGCAACACCGCCGCAATCTCCACGGGGTGGTGCGCGTAATCGTCGAAGATCTGCGCGCCGGCCGCCTCGCCTGTCTTGGTGAAGCGTCGCTTGACGCCGCCGAAATGCGCCAGCGCGGCGCGGATGGCCTCGACCGGCACTCCCAATTCGAAGGCCACCGCGATGGCGGCGGTCGCGTTCAACGCGTTGTGGTGGCCCGGCATCGGGAGAACCATGTCTTCGAGATACGATGCGGCGCCGGCCTTGCGGTCGCGGATCAACACGTTGAACCGGCAGACGCCGCCCGCGAGGTTCACGTCGAGCAGGCGCACGTCGGCCTGCGGGTTTTCCCCGTAGGTGATGACGCGGCGGTCTTCGATATCGCCGACGAGCTCCTGCACCGTCGGATGATCGAGACACATCACGGCGAACCCATAGAACGGCAGGTTCTCGACGAGCGTTCGGAACGCCTCCTTCACGGCGTCGAACGTCTTGAAATGATCGAGGTGCTCCGGGTCGATGTTGGTGATGATCGCCACATCGGCCGGCAGCTTGAGAAACGTCCCGTCGCTTTCGTCGGCCTCCACGACCATCCATTCGCCGGCGCCGAGGCGCGCGTTGGTGCCGTAGGCGTTGATGATGCCGCCGTTGATGACGGTCGGATCGAAGCCGCCCTTTTCAAGAAGCGTGGCGACGATCGAGGTCGTCGTCGTTTTGCCGTGGGTTCCGGCGACCGCCACGCATTGGCGCAGTCGCATCAACTCGGCGAGCATTTCCGCGCGCCGCACGACGGGCAGACGCCGCTCGCGCGCGGCGACGAGTTCCGGATTGTCGCGGGGAATGGCGGTCGAGACCACGACCGCGGCCGCGACGCCGAGATTGTCGACGTGATGGCCGATGACGACGTCTGCGCCTTTGTCGCGCAGGCGTTTGACGTTGGCGCTGTCGCTGGCGTCCGAGCCTTGCACCTTGTAGCCGAGGTTCATCAGGACTTCGGCGATGCCGGACATGCCGATGCCGCCGATTCCGACGAAATGAATGGGGCCGAGTTCGGCCGGCAATTTCACGGAAAGTCCCCGTCGCCTCTACAAATGCGCGATTTGGCTGATGAAGTCCGCCAGTCGCTCGGCCGCATCGGGAACGCCGAGGGCGCGCGCGGCGGCAGCGGCGTAACGCATGGCGTCTGGATTGTCGAGCCGCGCGGCGAGTTCGGCGGCGAGCCGCTCGGGCGTAAAATCCGGTTGAAGGATCACTGTCGATGCGCCGGTCTCGCCGAGGACGGCGGCGTTCGCCGCCTGGTCCTGATCCAACGCGCCGGGCAGCGGCACGAGGATCGAGTCGCGCCCGACGACGGCCAGTTCGGACACGGTCGAAGCGCCGGCGCGCGCCACGACGACATGCGCCGCCGCCATGCGGCGCGGCAAATCCTCGAAGAAGGATTCGACCATCGCCGCGACGCCGAGACGGGCGTAGCCGTCGCGCACCCGCGTCGCGTCCTCCGGCCTCGCCTGCTGCACGATCGTCAGCCGCGCGCGATGCTCGGACGCTAACCGCTCGATCGCGGCAGGGACGACATCGCTCATGACGCGCGCGCCCTGTGACCCGCCGGTCACGAGAAGGTTCGTCGCGCCGTCAGGGTCGCAATACGGCGTCTTGGCCGCCTTGAGGACCGTGGGCCGCACAGGGTTTCCGACATGGGTCGCTTTGCCGCCGATGTCGCCGCGCACGCCTTTGAGGTTCGCAAAGCCGGTCGCGATCGCGGTGGCGCCCGCCGCCAGAAATCGGTTGGCGCGGCCCATCACCGCGTTCTGCTCATGGATGATCGTCGGCGCGCCGTATCGCCGCGCCGCGATCAGCGGCGGCACGGTCGGATAGCCGCCGAAGCCGACGACCGCGACGGGACGCAGCTTTCGCACGACGCCTTGCGCGGTCCAGACGCCGCGCGCAAGCGTTAGGCCGGCGCGCAGCTTGCCGAGCGGCGACCCGCCCGAAGGCGTCGCTGCGGGGATTGCGTGGATGGCGTCCGCGGGAAAGCTTGCGCCGTAACGCAACGCGCGCGAGTCGGTTGCAAGCTCCACGCGGAACCCGCGCGCACGCAGAACGATGGCCAAAGCTTCGGCTGGGAAGAGATGGCCGCCCGTGCCGCCTGCCGCGAGAAGAACGGACCGCGACCGCGCATCGTTCACGCCTCGACCGCCCGCATCACGATCTGCGACTTCGGGCGTTTGCGCATCACCGCGATCAGAAATCCCATCGTCAACGCAAGCGACATGAGCGACGACCCGCCATACGAGATGAACGGCAGCGTCATGCCTTTGGCCGGCATCAAATGCACGTTGACCGCCATATTGATGGCGCTCTGCATTCCGAACAGCATCACCAGCCCCGCCGAGGCGAAGCGGCAGAACAAGTCTTCGTTTTTCGTCGCCGACGTGAGACCGCGCAGAACGATGAAACAGAACAACGCCACGATGCCCAAACAGACGACGACGCCGAATTCTTCGCCGGTGACGGCGAAGATGAAGTCCGTATGGGCGTCGGGAAGCACGCGCTTCAGCGTGCCTTCGCCGGGTCCCTTGCCGAACCACCCGCCGGAAATGAAACTTTCCATCGCCGTGTCGACCTGAAACGTGTCGCCCGGCGACGCGCCGACGGCGGGGTCGATGAACTTTTCGATGCGCGCGCGCACGTGCGGCACGAACTTATAGGCGATCAGCGCGCCGCTGACCCCAAGGCCGCCGATGCCTGCAACCCACATCCAATGAAGGCCGGCGGCGAAGAACAGCGCCGCCCAGACGAGCGACAGCAGCATCGTCTGACCGAAATCAGGCTGCATCATCAAGGGAACGATCGTCGCGACGAGCAGCAGGATCGCAAAAAAATTCCCCGGCACGTCGCGTCGGCGGCCGCCTTCCGAGAAGGCCCAGGCGACAAGCACGACGAACGCCGGCTTCACGAATTCCGACGGCTGAATGCCGAAAATCCAGCGTCGAGCGCCCTTGACCTCATGCCCGAACAGCAACGCGGCCGCGATGAGCGCCATGCCGACAAGGAACGTCAGCAACGCCGCGCGGCGCACATGGCGCGGCGACAGAAACGACGTGACCAACATGAGGACGGCGGACGGGATCAGGAACGCCACCTGCCTGTTGACGAAATGGAACGGCGCCATGCCCAGGCGTTCCGCGACGGGCGGCGATCCCGCCAAAATCAGCACGAGACCGAGAACCATGAGCGCGCCGAGCGCCGCAAGCATCCATCGGTCGACGGTCCACCACCAGTCGGAGAACGGCGACCGCTGCGCGCGAGACATCATAGCGTGGCCTCCATCGCCGGGACGCGCCGCGCGATGATCGCGCGGGCGAGATCGCGAAAGCGATCACCGCGAACTTCGAAGTTTGCAAACTGATCGTAGGATGCGCAGGCCGGCGACAGCAGAACCACCGGCTCCCGCGCGTTCGACCGCGAAGCGTCGTCCGCCGCCCGTTCCAGCGCCGTGTCCAAGGCGCCGCAAAGCTCGCTCTCGACCGCCCCGTCGAGCGCGCGCGCGAAATCCTCGCCGGCCGCGCCGATCAGGTACGCCTTGCGGATCTTGCGGTAGAGCGGACGCAACATTTCGATGCCGCCGTCCTTGGCCTGCCCGCCGGCGATCCAGAAGATGTCGTCGTAGGAAAGCAGCGCCTTTTCCGCGGCGTCCGCGTTGGTCGCCTTGGAATCGTTGACGAAGAGCACGCGGCCGAGGCGGCCGACCTCCTCCATGCGATGCGGCAGGCCGGGATAGCTGAGCATGCCGGCGGCGATCTGCGTATGCGCGAGGCCAAGCCATTCGCAGGCGCAGAACGCGGCCGCGGCGTTTTGTCCGTTATGGGCGCCGCGCAGGGCGGCCGCCTTGTTGAGATCGATCAGCGTCTCGTCGAGAGCCGCTCCGCCGTCCAGGGGAATGACGCGGCGCAGGCGCCGATCGGAAAGGCGCGTGCGAAGGGCGCGCGGTTCGGCGTCCTGCGAGATCGCCAGCGTCGGCAATCGCGCGGCGAGCAGGCGCGCATGGATCGCTCGGCAGTAGTCGTCGTCAAGCCCGACGACCGCATGATCCGCGGCGCCGACAAGCCGCTCCTTGACGGCCGCATACGTAGCCATATCGCCGTGACGGTCGAGATGGTCGGGCGTCAGGTTGAGCAGCACGCCGACGCTCGGCGCCAGCGAAGGCGCCAGATCGATCTGAAACGACGAGCATTCGAGCACATGCACGCGGCCGGCTTGCGGCGGCTCCAACGCGAGGACGGGCGTGCCGATGTTGCCGCCGAGCTGCGCATCGTAGCCGGCGGACGCAAGAATATGCGCGATCAGCGACGTCGTCGTCGATTTCCCGTTGGTCCCGGTGATGGCGACGAACGGGGCCGTCGGCGCGATCGTCGCGCGCTCCAGGCAGAAGAGTTCGATGTCGCCGATCACCGGAACGCCGAGGGCGCGCGCCCGCTCGACGCTCCAGTGCGGCGCGGGATGCGTCAGCGGCGCGCCGGGCGAGAGAACGAGCGCCGCATAGACGGACCAGTCGGCGTCCGCCAGATCGCGGATGAAAACGCCGGCGGCGTTCGCCTTATCGCGTGCGGCGGCGTGATCGTCCCAGGCGTCAACCAGCGCGCCGCCGGCGAGCAGCGCGTGGGCCGCCGCGAGCCCGGAGGCGCCGAGACCGAACAGCGCGAGACGCTTCCCGGCGAAGGTCGTGACCGGCGTCATCACCGCACCTTCAGCGTCGCAAGGCCGACGAGCGTCAGCACGAAGGAGATGATCCAGAAGCGGATGACGATTTGCGGCTCCGACCAGCCCTTCTTCTCGAAGTGATGATGGATCGGCGCCATCAGGAAAACGCGACGCCCGGTGCGCTTGAACCAAAACACCTGAATGATGACGGACAGCGCCTCGACCACGAACAGGCCGCCGACGACGGCGAGAACGATCTCGTGTTTGACGATGACGGCGATCGAGCCGATGAGGCCGCCGAGCGCAAGCGACCCCGTGTCGCCCATGAAGATTTGCGCGGGCGGCGCGTTGAACCAGAGGAAGCCCAGGCCCGAACCGATCAGCGCGCCGCAAACGACCGCGAGTTCGCCCGCGCCCGAGACGTGATTGATGCCGAGGTAGGCGGCGAAGATGGAATTGCCGGCGAGGTAGGCGATGGCGGCGAAGGTGCCCGCCGCAATCATCGAGGGAACGATCGCGAGGCCGTCGAGACCGTCCGTCAGATTGACGGCGTTGCCCGCCGCGACAATGATGAAGGCGCCGAACGCGAGAAAGAAAAATCCGAGGTCGCGCGCAAAGCCGGTGAAGAACGGAACGACAAGGCGCGCCGCCGGCGCCTCGGCATGGAACGGCATGGCGAGCGCCGCGAAGAAATCGCCGATGGAAGACAGCGGCGGCGTCAGGCTGGCGCACATCATGCCGTAGCACGCGATGATGGCGATCGCCGCCTCGATCGCCAAACGCGCGCGACCCGAAAAGCCCGCGTGCGTCTGGCGCGTCACTTTCAGGTAATCGTCGTAGAAGCCGATCGCGCCGAAGCCGAGCGTGACGAACATCACGATCCAGACATAGGCGCTGCGCGGATTGGCCCACAGAACCGTCGAGACGAAGAGGCCCGAGAGGATCATCAGGCCGCCCATCGTCGGCGTGCCTTTCTTCGTCAGCAGATGCGACTCCGGCCCATCGACGCGGATCGGCTGCCCCTTGCCCTGCTTCAGCCGCAGGGACGAGATGATGGCGGGTCCGAAGAAGAACACGAAGAACAACGCCGTCGCGGTCGCGCCGCCGGCGCGAAACGTGATGTACCGAAACAGGTTCAGCGGGCCGAGATGGACCGAGAAGGCGCTCAGATACGTCAGCATCGGCTCACCTTCCGGCCGACGCGGGATCGAGAGGCGCAGCGAAGGTTTTCTTGAGCGCGGCGACGAGCGGACCCATGCGGCTGCCGTTCGAGCCCTTGATCATAATCACGTCGCCGGCCGCGAGCGAACGCGTCAGCAGGGGTTCGATCTCCGTCGACCGGTCGGCCCAGGCGCCGCGCCGGGTCGGCGGAAGCGCGTCGAACATCGCCTTCATCATCGGGCCGGCGGCGAAGACGAGATCGACGTCGTTCGCCTCGATGTCCATCGCGATATCGCGATGCAAGCGCTCGGCGTCGGGTCCGAGTTCAAGCATGTCGCCGAGGACCGCGATGCGCCGTCCCGCCGCGCCGACCTGCGCTTCGCCCAAGAGCGCGAGGGCGGCGCGCATGGATGCGGGATTGGCGTTGTAGCTCTCGTCGATCAGGCTGATGGCTCCTTCGCCGAGCCGCAGCGAACATCGTTGGCCTCGGCCGATCGGCGCTTCGAACGCGCCCAGCGCGCGCGCCATGTCGTCGAGATCGGCGCCCGCGATCTGCGCCGCGAGCAGCGCCGCGAGCGAGTTCATCGCCAGGTGCCGGCCCGGCGCGGCAAGGCGATACGACAGTTCGCGGCCGCAAACGCGCGCGCTCACATGCGACCCGTCGGCGTCCGCGTCATAGCGTTCGAGCCTGGCGTCCGCGTCCGCGTGCGCGCCGAAGCTCAGGACCGTCCCGGCGGGCGATTGCAGCGCCCGCGCGCGAAGATAATCGTAGTGCGGGATGTCGCGGTTGACGATCGCGGCGCCGCCCGGCTCGAGCCCGGAAAAGATCTCGGCCTTGGCTTCGGCGATCGCGTCGAGCGAGGCGAAGAATTCCAGATGCACCGGCGCGACGGTCGTGACGATCGCGATGTGCGGGCGCGTCATGCCGACGAGCGGGGTGATTTCGCCGGCGTGATTCATGCCGATCTCGAAGACGCCGAACCGCGTGTCGCGCGGCATGCGCGCGAGCGTCAGCGGAACGCCCCAATGATTGTTGTAGGAGGCCGCGGACGCGTGCGTGGCGCCGGCGCGCGAGAGGATGAGCTTCAGCGCTTCCTTAGTCCCCGTTTTGCCGACGGAGCCCGTGACAGCGATGATCCGCGCGGCGCTGCGCGCGCGCGACGCCCGCGCAAGACCTTCGAGCGCGCGCAACGTTTCGCCCACGATGTAGAGCGGCCCGCAACTCCTCAGCGCGTCGGCGCGATCCCGCGCGACGACGGCGGCGGACGCGCCCTTCTCGAAGGCGGTCGCGACATAGTCATGACCATCCTGACGCTCGCCGCGAATGGCGACAAAGAGATCGCCGGGCGCAAGCGTGCGCGTGTCGATCGAAACGCCGCCGACGGCGGCCGGCGCGCGGCCGTCGAGACGCGCCTCGAGCGGCGCGACAAGGTCGAGGCCGGTCCACAGAGGTTCGTTCATGCCGCGAGGTCCCGCAGCGCGGCGCTCACCGCCGCATGATCGGAAAAAGGCAAAACGCTGGCGCCGACGATCTGCCCCGTTTCATGCCCCTTGCCCGCGACGACGAGCACGTCGCCGTTGCGCAGCATGCGCGTGGCTTCGGCGATGGCGCGCGCCCGGTCGCCGATCTCGCGCGCGCCGGGCGCGCCTGCGAGGATGGCGGCGCGGATCGCCGCCGGCTCTTCGCTGCGGGGATTGTCGTCGGTGACGATCACAACGTCGGCTTCGCGCGCGGCGATCTCGCCCATGATCGGACGCTTGCCCGCATCGCGATCGCCGCCGCAGCCGAACACGACGATGAGTCGTCCCGTCGCCGTCGGCCGCAGAGCGCGCAGAACCTGTTCGAGCGCGTCGGGCTTATGCGCATAGTCAACGTAAATGGGAGCGCCGTTGCGCGCGCCGACGCGCTCTAGCCGGCCGGGCGCGCCCTCGAGATGGCGGAGCGCCTCGAAGACGGCCTGCGCGTTCGCGCCGCTCGCGATGCAAAGGCCGGCGGCGACGAGCGCGTTGGAAACCATGAAGCCGCCGGCGAGCGGCAGACGAACGTCGACGCGCGTTCCCCGATGCGCAATCTCCAGAGACGTGGCCTCGCTCTCGGCGCGGGCGCCGAGCAGGCGCAGATCGTCGCCTTTCGAACCTGTCGTGAACACGCGGAGCCCGTGCGCTTGCGCAACGTCAATCACGCGCCGCGCAACGTCGCTGTCCGCGTTGACGACGGCCGCGGCGCCTGGCGGCGGCAACGAGAAAAGACGCAGCTTTGCGGCAAGGTAATCTTCGACGCTCGCGTGATAATCGAGGTGGTCGCGCGAGAGATTGGTGAACGCGGCGGCCGCGATCCGCACGCCGTCGAGCCGACGCTGGTCGAGTCCGTGCGAAGAGGCCTCCATGGCAAGGTGCGTGACGCCCTCGTCGGCAAGCTGCTGCAGCGTTGCATGCAGCGTCACGGGATCGGGCGTGGTGAGCGAGCCGTAGATGGCGCCGGACGGCTTCACGACGCCGGTGGTTCCGAGCGCCGCCGCCGCGTGGCCGAGGCGCGCCCAGATTTGGCGCGTGAACGCTGCGGTCGAGGTCTTGCCGCTCGTCCCTGTGATCGCGATGATCGTCGAGGGTTGCCGTGGGTAGAATCGCGCGGCGGCGGCTGACAGCGCGGCGCGAACGTCGCGCACGCGCGCAAACGCCGCGCCGGGGAGGATGCCGTCAGGCTCGCGGTCGGCGACGATGGCGAGGGCGCCCGCGCCCGCGGCCGCAGCCGCAAACGCCATCCCATCGGCTTTGGCGCCCGGGATCGCGAAGAACACGAAACCCGGCCGCACAAGACGGCTGTCCGCGGTCACGCCGGCGACCGGCCGCGCGCCGAGATCGGCGGCGATTTCGAAGTCGGGCGACAGATCGCGGAGCAGGATCAAACGTCAATTCCCCTTGAACGGAATGTTGGCCTGTGTGTAGCCGGCTTTGGCCAGCAGGGGAAAGGGCAGCGAGGGCGGATCGATCCGCGGCGGAAGATCGAGGATGTTGGCGACGCGCTCCACAATCCGGCCCGTTACCGCGCCGGAGTTCCAAGCGGCGGTGTGGAATCCGTGAGTTTCCGGCAAGGCTTGCGGCTCGTCCATGAGCGTCAGGAAAAGATATCGCGGCTTGTCCGCGGGCACCAACGCCATGAACGTCGTGAACACGCGATCCTTGGCGTAATGCCCGTGCACGATCTTGTCCGCGGTGCCGGTCTTGCCGCCGACGAAATAGCCGCGCACGTCGACGGCGCGCGCCGAGCCCTTCTCCGCGTTAAGCCGCATGAGATAGCGCATGGATTCCGACACCTCCGGCCGCACTACGCGCGTGGCGTCCGCCATCGCGCTCGCCTGGTCGCGCTTAAGGAACGTCGGCTTGATCATCATGCCGCCGTTGGTCAGCGCGCCGACGGCCATCATCGCCTGCAGCGGCGCGACGTTCAGTCCTTGCCCAAAGGCGATGGTGATCGTGTTGAGCTCGCTCCAGTGCTTGGGCACCAATGGCTCGGCGCTTTCCGGCAGTTCCGTGCGCAAGCGGTCGAGCTGGCCCATCTTGCGCAGGAAAGCTTTATGGCCGTCGACGCCGACCAGTAGAGCCATGCGCGCCGTGCCGATGTTCGACGAATAGGTGAACACCTCCGGCACGCTCAGCATGCGGTGCTGGGCGTGGAAGTCGTGAATGGTGAAATGCCCGTACCGCAGCGACTCGCGCGCATCCATGCGCGAATTGAGGTTGACCTTGTTGGCTTCGAGCGCCATGGCGATCGAGATCGCCTTGAAGGTCGAGCCCATTTCGTAGACGCCCACGCTCAGCCTGTTGATGCGATCCTTGTCGAGGGCGTCGATGGGGTTGTTGGGATCGAAATCGGGCAGCGAGGCCAGCGCGATCACCTCGCCGGTGTTGACGTCGAGGATGGCGGCCGCGCCGGATTTCGCTCTGAAATGCTCGATGCCCTTGGCGAGTTCGTCGCGGATCGCATGCGTCGCGCGGATGTCGAGCGACAGATGGATCGGTTTGAGATCGGTCGGGTCCATGCGGAAGCCGGCGTCGCTGAGATCGCCGAGACCTTGCCCGTCGATGTATTTTTCGATGCCGGCGATGCCGATGTTGTCGATGTTCGTGAACCCGAGAACGTGCGACGCGTCCGGCCCGTTGGGGTAGACGCGTTTGTTCTCCGGCAGGAACCCGACGCCCGGAAGTCCGAGGCGGAAAACCTCCTCGCGCTCCTTGGCGGAGATGCCGCGTTTGACCCAGACGAAGCCCTTGCGAGATCCCAGCCGCTCGCGCAGGTCATGCGCGTTGACGTCCGGCAGGGCGGCGGTCAGGAGTTCGACCGCTTCGTCCTTGTCGATGATGCGACGCGGCTCTGCGAAAACCGACGTGACCTTGATGTCGGTTGCGAGAACTTCGCCGTTGCGATCGAGAATGTCGGGCCGCGAACGCGAGACCGCTTCCGAGGCGGCCTGCCGCAAGCTCTGTGGATCGGGCCTGAAGCCGAGATAGGTCAGCTTCCCGCCGATCGCGATGAAAACGGCGATGAAGGCGAACGAGACCAGCCGCAGGCGCGATCCGCTCTTGTCGAGCCGCGTGCGCAGAAGGCCGCGAACGGCGCCGAGCATTCGCGCCGCAGGCGACACGCGCGCGTCCGCAGCGGACGCGGACGATGGCGGTTGCGCCTCGTCGGATCGGGTTTGATCGTCCAGACTATCCACGCGTCGACCTCGCATTACCGCCGCGGCGCCGGCGTCGCCGACGCGCCTGTTGCGCCGCGCTCATCGCTCGGCGTTGTCGTCGGCTCGGCCATGCCAAGCGATTCAAGCTTGCGTCCGATCATGTCGACCTTAGCCGTGCGGTCCGGCAGATCGTTCAGTTTCACGGTCTGGTCGACCGTCACGTTCTGGAGGTCGAGATGCCTGTCAGCCAAGGTCTGTACGCGATCCGGGCGCGCCAATTGCGCCCATTGCGCGCGCAGCACGGCGATGTCGTCGCGTTCGTGCTGAATGTCGTGCTTGGCTTTCAGGATCTCGGCGGAATATTTCATGGTCTCGTATTTGATGGCGTAGGCGTAGACGGCCGACGCGATCAGCGCGGCGATCGCCGCGACGTTGAGGTAGCGCGTGATATGGAGGTAGCGCGCGATCATGAACGCCTCTGCGCCGAGTCCGGCAGCGCGGCGCGCTGCGTCAGTTGCGCGTCCGGGCCGCGCGCCGGCGCGCTCGTGCGTTCGGCGACGCGGAGCTTCGCCGAACGCGCCCGCGGGTTTGTCGCGAGTTCTGCCTCGCCCGGCGCGATCGGCTGACGGCCGATGAGCGTGAACGTCGGATCGGGCTGCCGGGGTTCGCCCGGCAGCAGGCGCGATGTGACGCGTCCGCGACCCGAGCGCGCCGACAGGAACCGTTTGACGATGCGGTCTTCGAGCGAATGGAACGTGACGACGGCGAGACGGCCGCCGGGCGCAAGCGTCCGTTCGGCCGCGACGAGCCCGCGCGTCAATTGGCCAAGTTCGTCGTTGACCGCGATGCGGAGCGCCTGGAACGCGCGCGTCGCCGGATGAATATCGGTCGGCTTGTGCGGAATGATACGCGCAGCGAGATCCGCCAGTTGGCGGGTCGAAACGAAAGGTCGGGCCTCGCGATCGGCGACGATGGCGCGCGACAGACGCCGCGCCAGACGCTCTTCGCCGTAGTGGAAGAAAATATCGGCGAGCGCCGCTTCGCTCGATCCGTTGACGAGATCGGCGGCCGAGACGCCGGCGCCCTCCATGCGCATGTCGAGCGGCCCGTCGGATCGGAACGAGAACCCCCGCGCCGCTTCGTCGATCTGTATCGACGAGACGCCGATGTCGAAGGTCACGCCGTGGAAGCGCGGCAAGCCTCGCGCCTCGGCGATCTCGGCGAGATCGCCGAAACGTCCTTGCAGCAGCGTCAGGCGACCCTCGGCGCTCTGGACGAGCGGCTCGCCGCCGCCGATCGCCGCCGGGTCGCGGTCGAGCGCGAGGACGCGCGTCTGGCGCGTCGCGAGAATGGCGCGCGTATAGCCGCCGGCCCCGAACGTGCCGTCGCAGTAGACGCCGCCGGGACGCAAGGCGAGGCCTTCGAGAACCTCGGCAAGGAGCACGGGAAGATGTCGGATCGGTCCGCCGGCGGCGACCGGAACGTCGCCGCGATCCGCGCTCATTCCCGCGCTCCTCGAGGCCGCGGCGAATGCGTCGCCGCGTCCCTGGCGCCAAGCTCGTTTCGCAAATGCCGCACCCGGTCTCTGGCCTCGTCCAGATGCGCGCGAAAGCGGTTTGGCTCCCAGATTTGAAACTTGTGGCCCAGCCCCACGAACGTCATGTCCGCCTCGATGCGCGCGTAGGCCTTGAGGCTCTCCGTCAGGACGATCCGGCCTTCCGGGTCGACCTTCAGAATTTCGCTCACGCCTAGAAGCGCCGTCGAGAAGCTGTCGCGCTCCTCCGAATAGGGGGAGTGCATGTCGAGCAACCCGTCGATTTCTCGCAGCAGAGCCTGACCGCCGCAATCGAGCGCCTCCGCATGAAGCGAAGGATGAACATAGAGCCCCTCGAACCCATCGCGCGTCAGCGCCGAACGAAACGATGCGGGGATCGACACACGCCCCTTTGCATCCAGCCGGTTGGTGAAATGCGAAACGAACCGGTCCACGAACGCCACCCCGCCGAGCCGACGCCCGGCCATCCAACGCGAACGCGCTTCCCATCCCGGCGCGGCGGACGACCGCCGGCGCAGCGCTCGCGCTCCGCACGAGCCGGCGACCGACAAACGCTACGCTTAACGGGACGGTTTGGGATAACATGGGGCAATATGGGCGTCAACAAACAAGCTGAGTCGAAGCGGGACATCCCGCCTCGCCCGCCTATTAGCCTTTGTTAGTGTTAATGCAGCGTTTAAAGGCGTCCCGGCGGCCGCGGAACGCCGGACATTTGCGGCGGCGCCGCTACCCCATCCGGAACGAACCCGCTATACGGCGCGGCGCATCCCGCTACTTCCGTGGCTGGTGAAACTGCAGCGCCGGCGACATGCGACCCCCCAACGAGATCGATTTCTGGCGCGGCCTCGCCCTGGTGACGATTTTCATCGATCACGTCCCCGGCATCATGTTCGAAAACTACACTCTGCGCGCGGTCGCCGTGTCCGATGCGGCGGAGATCTTCGTTTTTCTCGCCGGCTGGTCGCTGCGGCTCCTCGCGGCGAGCCGTCAGGTCAAGACGATGAACGCGTTTCAAGTCGTGCTGCGGCTTGAGGGTCGGGCCTTCACGATATTCGCGGCGCAGATCGTCATCACCGAGATCGCCCTGGCGATGACGGCGGCCGGTTCGATGTGGCTCGACAATCCGCTGATCCTCGAATGGAACAACGCGGCCGCCGTGTTCGACGATCCGACGGAAGCCCACGTCGGTCTGGCGATGCTCAGCCATCAGCTGGGGTATTTCGACATCCTGCCGCTTTACGTCGTGCTGATGGCGACGGCGCCGATCGTCGTCCTCTGCGACCGCTACGCGTCTTGGCTGGTTCTGCCGCTATCGCTGGCGGTTTATGCGGCGACGCTGGCGACGGGCGTGAACATCCCGACGTGGCCGGTGGAAGGCCGCTGGTACTTCAACCCCTTCGCATGGCAGCTTAATTTCGTGCTTGGCTTCGTCCTCGCCTCGCCCGAGGGCCTCGGCGGTTTCGTGCGGCGGCAGCGCGAACTCTTGCGCTGGCTCGGCGTGCCGTTGGTGGCGGCCGGGTTCGTCGCCACGTGGCGCAACTGGGCTCCCGACCCGGCGAACCTGCCGGACCCGAAGCTTTTTCTCATGTTCGACAAGACCTACGCCTCGCCGGCGCGGGTGATCGGCACGCTGGCGCTGGTCGCCGTTTTCGGCGGCGCGTTTCGCTACGTGGAGCGCTGGTCGCCGCAAATCGGCGGCTTTTTCTCGACTCTTGGCCGGAATTCGCTCAACGTCTTCTGCGTCGGGTCGCTGTTAAGCCTGCTCGCGCAATTCGTTCGTTTCGTCTGGGGGGGCGGTATGGGCGTCGACGTTCCCGTGCTAATCGTAGCCGTCGCCGTTATGTTCGTCACTGCCTGGCTGAGCGAATGGAGAGAGCGAGCCAAGTCATGAAGGGCGTCCTGCTGGCCGCTGCTTTGGCGCTGGGCGCCCCGCCGATCGCCGCGCAGGAGCGGCCGCCTCCGCAGGAGGCGCCGGCGGCGCAAGAACCGCCGCCGCTGTCGCCGCAATGCGAGGCACCCAACGCCGACATCGCCTCGCCCGCGCCGCTGCCGCGCCTCGCCGGGCGGCTGGAGAAGGGCGGCTTCATCCGCATCCTCTCGATCGGCTCGACGTCGACGGGGGCCGCGGGATCGTCTCGGCGCAAAAGCTACCCGATTATGCTGCGCGCCATCCTCGAAACCGCGCTCAAAGGCGTCAAAGCCGAAATCATCAATCGGGGCGTCTCCGGCGAGCTTGCCCAGACCACGGCGGACCGCCTGCGCACCGCCGTCGCGCTCGACAAACCCGACCTCGTGCTCTGGCAGGTCGGCGCCAACGATGCGCTGTCCCGCGTCGACCCGGAAGAGTTCAAGCAGACCCTGCGCTCCACGATCGCATGGCTGAAGGACAGCAACATCGACGTGGTTCTGGTCGGGTTGCAGTACGCGCCTCAATTCATGAAGGACGACAGTTTCTTCGCCATTCGCGACGCCCTTCGCGCCGTCGCCGCGAGCGAGAACGTGCTCTATGTCCGCCGCGCCGACGCCATGCAGTTCATCGCGCAGCATCAGGCGTGGGCCAACGCCGTCTCGGACGAAGACCGGCCGAGCGACCCGGGCTACCAATGCACAGCCGAACATATCGCCCGCGCGGTGATCGCCAGCCTGTTCGTCCGGCATCGGGATTTGCCGAAGACGCCGCAGCCCTGATCGCGGCGCGTCGTTTCGACTGGCCCCGCGGGACGGGACGGGCTAGAAGGCCGCAAATCCCAACAATCAGGCGTGGCGGTCCATGGCGCGGCAATTCATCTATCACATGGAAGGTCTGACCAAGGCTTGGCCGGGCGGCAAGAAGGTGCTGGAAAACATCCACCTGTCGTTCTACCCCGACGCCAAGATCGGCGTGCTCGGCGTCAACGGCTCCGGCAAATCGACGCTTCTGAGGATCATGGCGGGGCTCGACAAGGAATACGCGGGCGAAGGCTGGGTCGCGGAAGGCGCGCGCGTCGGCTACTTGCCGCAGGAGCCGCAACTCGACGAGAGCCTCGACGTGCGCGGCAACGTCATGCTCGGGGTGAAGGCGAAAAAGGACATCCTGGACCGCTACAACGATCTCGCGATGAATTATTCGGACGAGACCGCCGACGAGATGACGCGGCTGCAGGACGAGATCGAGGCGCAGGGCCTATGGGATCTCGACTCGCAGGTCGAACAGGCGATGGACGCCCTCTCCTGCCCGCCCGACGACTGGGACGTGACGAAGCTGTCCGGCGGCGAGAAGCGCCGCGTGGCGCTTTGCCGGCTGTTGCTCGAACGGCCGGAACTGCTGCTGCTCGACGAGCCGACGAACCACCTTGACGCCGAGACGGTGAACTGGCTCGAAGGGCATCTGCGCGACTATCCGGGCGCGATCCTGATCGTCACCCACGACCGCTACTTCCTCGACAACGTGACCGGTTGGATCCTCGAGCTGGATCGCGGCCGCGGCATTCCCTACCAGGGCAATTACACGTCTTGGCTCGGCCAGAAGCAGAAGCGTCTGACGCAGGAAGGCCGCGAGGACGAGGCGCGCCAGCGCGCCATCGAGGCGGAAAGCGAATGGATCGCCTCCTCGCCGAAGGCGCGCCAGGCCAAGTCCAAGGCGCGCATCCAGCGCTACGAAGATCTCGTCGCCAAGCAGAACGACAAGGCGTCGGCGACCGCGCAGATCGTCATCCCCGTCGCCGAACGGCTGGGCGCCAACGTGATCGACTTCGCCGACCTGTCGAAGGGGTTCGCCGATAAGCTGCTGATCGACGATCTGTCGTTCAAGCTGCCGCCCGGCGGCATCGTCGGCGTCATCGGGCCGAACGGCGCCGGCAAGACGACGCTGTTCCGCATGATCACCGGCCAGGACAAGCCGGACAAGGGCGCGATCACCATCGGCGAATCCGTGCATCTCGGCTACGTCGATCAGTCGCGCGACAGCCTCGACGGCAAAAAGACGGTGTGGGAAGAAATTTCAGGCGGCAACGAGATCATTCACCTCGGCAAACGCGAGGTCAATTCGCGCGGCTACTGCTCGACGTTCAACTTCAAGGGAGCCGATCAGCAGAAGAAGGTCGGGATGCTCTCGGGCGGCGAGCGCAACCGCGTGCACCTCGCCAAGATGCTCAAGAGCGGCGCCAATCTCCTGCTGCTTGACGAACCGACCAACGATCTCGACGTCGACACGTTGCGCGCGCTGGAAGACGCGCTGACCGATTTCGCCGGCTGCGCCGTCATCATCTCGCATGACCGCTTCTTCCTCGATCGCATCGCGACCCACATGCTCGCCTTCGAAGGCGACAGTCATGTCGAATGGTTCGAAGGCAATTTTCAGGACTACGAGGAGGACAAGAAGCGGCGGCTTGGCACCGATTCGATCATTCCGCATCGCTTGAAATACAAGAAGTTCTCGCGCTAGACGGTTGCGCGACGCAATTCCACAATCGAGGCCACGCTGATAAACACCGGCAACGCCCCAGCATTGCGAGCGGAGCGAAGCAACCCAGACATGCTTTGATTTCTGGTTTGCTTCGTCGCCTTCGGCTCCTCGCGATGCTGGGTGGACGGCCCTCGACGGCATCGAATGCGCCAAGCTGGCCATTGTGATGTACCAGCTGAGAGGACCGTCCGTTATGAATGCTATCACGATCGGGTTGGATATCGCCAAGTCTGTTTTCCAGGCTCACGTTGAGAACGCGGCCGGGGAGGTGATGCAGCAGAAGCGTCTGCGCCGCGCGCAGGTGGAGACATTCTTCGCCAGACAGCCGCCGTGCATTGTCGCGATGGAAGCCTGCGGCACGGCCCATCACTGGGGACGCGTGTTGCGGGCGCTGGGCCATGATGTGCGATTGCTTCCGGCCGCTTACGTGAAGCCGTTCGTCAAACGCAACAAGACCGATGCGCGCGACGCCGAGGCGATCTGTGCGGCGGCGCGGCGTCCGGGCATTCGCCCGGTCGCGATCAAGAGCGTCGAGCAAGGCGCCGCCCGCGGTCTTGAGCGGTCGCGCGACCTGCTCGTCAAGCAGCGTACGCAACTGACCAACAGCGTGCGCGGCCAGCTCGCGGAGTTCGGGATCGTGGCGGCGCAGGGCCGGCGCGGCTTTGCCGAACTCGTCGAGCGGCTCACGGCCCCCGATCCCGATGCGCCGGCGACGCTGGCAGATGTGTTGCGGATGCTGGTCGCGCAGATCGCCGCGCTCGACGCCGCGATCGCGGCCATCGAGACCAGGATCATGGCGCTCGCCAAAACCGATCTGGTCATGCGGCGGCTGGCCACCGTTCCCGGAGTCGGCGGCCTGACGGCGCACGCCATCGTCACCGCGATCGGCGACGGGCGGCAGTTCCGCTCCGCGCGCGACTTCGCCGCCTGGTGCGGGCTGACGCCGCGCGAGGCCTCGAGCGCCGGCAAGCGCCGCATCGGCGGGATCAGTCGTCAGGGCGAGCAGCGGTTGCGCAAACTGTTCGCGCTGGGCGCGAGCACGATCATGCGCAACGCCCGCGCGCGCGACGATCGCGCCACCGTCTGGCAACGCGGCATTCTCGCCCGCCGGCCCATGAAGGTCGCGGTTCTCGCGCAAGCCGCCAAAACGGCGCGGATCGCCTTTGCCGTGCTCCGCTCGGGCGAGCCCTACCGCAGCGCCGGCCGCCCCAGCGCGCAAGCCGCATAACACGATCGCCTCTTCCGGCCGGTCTCACCCGAGGCCGGACGGTTAGCCGAGCAAGGAGCAGCACGCAGCGACGGCATAATGGTCAGGACCTGGGTTGGGACACTCCGCTCCGTCATCGCGCATCACAGCGCGCGCAATGCAGGGATCCCGATCCGCGATACCCCTCATGGCAAGCGGTCATCGACCGCACAAAAGGCCGAATACATGACCGCTCCAGACCCGAATGCCGAAACCGCAAATTACTCCTTGCTCAAAGGGGGCCGTCCATACATGACGGCGTCGCTTCGTCGCTGCGCTCCTCGCAACGACGGTGCGCCGGTCCCCTCAAACCGCTTGCGAGGCAACGTGCGCCGATCCGACCGAGGCGACCCGCCTACAACGTCCGCAACTCCGGTTGGATGCGGTCGCGGAACAGCTCCATGCCGCGGCGCACGGCCGCGTCCGGCAGATTGCCGATCTTCATCGTCAGGTTGAACACGCCATGACCGAGCGCCTTCTGCACACGCCGCATCTGCTTCACGACGCTTTCGGGGCTGCCGCAGAACACCGTGCCGGCTTCGATCTGCTCGGCCAGCGTGCGCTCGCGCAGCGTCTTCAGCCGCGCATCGAAATACTGCTTCTGCTCGTCCGCGCCGTAATAGCCGGTGTTCTGCAGCACGTCGGTCTGCGTCTGGCGCTGCGGGCGCATCAGCACGGTGTGGAAGTAGTCGACCGCGCGGCTCATCAGCTCGCGCGCCTGCGCATCCGTCTCGGCGATCACCGTCTGATGGCCGCTGAGGACGTCCTGCGGCGTCGCGTCCCACCCGTTGGCGCGCGCCTCCCGCCTGTAGAGGTCGATGGTCTTCGCCACGAGATCGAGGTCGGCGATCAGCGTCACGCCCATGATCGCCTTGTGCCGCGCCGCCATCTCGGCGCCCTCCGCGTTCGAGGCGGACATCAGCAGGCGCGGGTGCGGCTGCTGGATCGGCCGCGGCCAGATCGAGATCGCCGGGAAGCGCCAATGCTCGCCCTCCCAGCGGAACGGCTCCGGCGAGGTCCAGCATTTCACGATGAGCCGCGCCGCCTCGTCGAGACGGCTGCGCGACTCGTCGGGATTGACGTTGTAGGCGCGATATTCATGCGGGATTCCGCGCATCAACCCGGCGATGAGCCGGCCGCCGCTCATCACGTCGAGCATCGCGTATTCCTCGGCGACGCGGACCGGGTTGAGCAGCGGCACGAGATTGCCGAGCATGCCGAGCTTGATGCGCCTGGTGCGCGCGATGAGGGCCGCGCCGATCAGGTTGGGGTTCGACATCAGGCCGTAGGGGCTGAAGTGATGCTCGTTGCAGCCGACGGCGTCGAAGCCGCAATCCTCGGCGTAGGCCATCGCGTCGATGTAGGTCTCGTAGAGCGCCTGCGCCCGGACCGGATCGAACGCCGCGTTGGGGACCGGCCAGCTCGTCGGCGGCTCCTCGCAGTAGGGCCACGGCATCAGGTGGAAGAAGTTGAACTGCATGTCGCCGCTCTCCGGCTCGCCCCGACGGGCGAGCGCGCGTCCTCACGTGCGCTTCATCGCGCTCGCCGAATTCACCATCGCATGCAGGCTGCGCGCGTAATGGGCCGCCTTGCCCATGTCGATCGGCGACGCGTTGACGCCGTATTCCTTGACCGCGTGGACCGCGGGGCGCGGCGCCTGCAAGATGCAGGCGGTGAAGCGCTCGACCGCTGTCTCGAGGTCGGCGCGGGGAACGACGTCGCTGACGGCGCCCATCGCCAGAGCTTTCTCCGGCGAGATCATGTCGTAGCTCCAGACGTGATACATCAGCGCCTTCAAGGGCACGCGGTCGATCATCGACGACATGACCATCGTCGGCATGATGTTGTGTTCGAATTCCGGGATCTGGAACCGCGCGGTGTCGGCGGCGATCGTCACGTCGGCGGCGGCGGCGAGCGCGAAGCCGAAGCCGAGCGCCTTGCCCTGCACCACGGCGAGCACGGGCGCATGCGAGGCGCGCAAGAGGCCGTAGCAGCGGAACACGTGATCGCTGAATTCGCGGGTCTCGAAGGCGTCGATCGGCGGCGCGCGCCGCGCGCCCTCCGGGGCGCGGCCGGCGCAGAACTCCTCCCCCGCGCCGCGCAGGACGATGAGGCGGGCCTTGCGCTGCTCGCGCTCGAGGATGTCGCCGAGTTCGACGATCATCTCGTCGGACATGGCGTTGCCCTTGTCGGGCCGGTTGAAGACGATCTCCAGGATCTCGCCTTTGTAGTCGGCGACGATGCGTTCGCTCATGCTTCCTCCGCGCAAGCCCGTCCGGCGCGATGCGCCATCCCCCGGTCTGTTAGCGCGGAAGGCGGAGGGGCGCTAGGCGGCCACACTGCCTAACCAACCATGTTGCGCGCGTGGTTCTGGATGCTACCCTATTCCTACAAAGATTTGGGGAAACGCGATGTGCATGCTTTGTGAGCCGGGGGCGGCGAGTGCGTTCGCGCGTTTCCGGAAGCCCGTAGGACGGCGATCGTTTTTAGCCATGGCGGCGTCGAGCGCGGCGACACTGGCAACGCCCCGCATCGTACGCGCGCAAGGCGCATCATCTTCCGGTCTTTCATCGCTGCCTGAGCGACGCGATCTCGTCATCCGCAATGCGACCGTGCTCACGATGGATCGAACGCTCGGCGACATCGCCGACGGCGATGTTCATCTGCAGAACGGCGCGATTGCCGGGGTGGGACAGCGCCTCGAAGCTCCGGGCGAACGGGAAATCGACGGCAGCGGCATGATCGTCATGCCCGGGCTCGTCGAAACCCATTGGCACATGTGGAGCGGTTTGCTGCGCAGCCTCGCAGGCGACGATCCGAAGACAGCGTACTTCCGAACAACCGTCCTGCTCGGGATGTCGTACACGCCGGCCGACATGTATCAGGGAGGACGGCTCTGCGCGGCCGAAGCAATCGACGGCGGCATCACCTTCGTTCATGACTGGTGCCACAACGTGCGCAGTCCGGAACATGCGCGCGAAGCTTTGCGGGCGCTGGCGGAAACTGGCCTGCGCGCGCGCTTCTCCTATTCGCAGGCGATGGGGCAGAAAGTCGAAGAGCCGATCGATCTCGCCGATTTGAAGGCTATCCATGCGGATTGGGACCGATACTCCAACGGCGGATTGATCTCGCTCGGCACAGGCTTTCGCGGGGTGCGCAATCTCGGCGTGTGGCGCCCGAAACGGGTAGCGCAAGAAGAATTCGACACGGCGCGCCAACTGGGGATACCCATCACCATTCACGCCGGCATGTACCGCGACAAGAACGCCGGCGATATCGCCGTGCTCAACGACGCCAAGATGCTCGGGCGCGACGTTCAGCTCATCCACGCGACCCATGTGACGCCGGACGAGATCCGCATGACCGCCGATACGGGCGCGACGGTCAGCTTCTCGCCCTTCACGGAGCTCCGCATCGGCTTCGGCATTGCGCCCGCAAGCGAATTTCTCCAGGCGGGCGTTCCCGTCGGACTTTCCGTCGACACCACGGCTCTTTCCGGCGACGCCGACATGTTCGCCATCATGAAGGCGCTGGAAAACGAGGAGAACGGAAAAACCGAGAACGAATTTCAGATATCGGCGCGCCGCATGTTGGAACTCGCGACCATCGAGGGCGCGCGCTCGATGGGGATTGACGACCAAATCGGTTCGTTGACGCCCGGCAAGCGGGCCGACGTTATCATGATCGACGCGCGCGGGCTGAACATGGCGCCTCTCGTGGAGCCGACGCATCTCGTTGTCGAAGCGACGCAGCCGCACAACGTGGACACCGTCATCATCGATGGCCGCGTGCTGAAGAGCGGAGGCAAGCTCACCGCGATCGACCCAGCGGCGATCGTCGCCGAAGCGAGCTTGGCCGCCAGAGACGTGCGCGAGCGCACAAAATGGCCTTAGGTCGGGCAGAGCGTTTGACGAAACCATCGAGAAGACATGAATCCTTGGGCCGCTTGACTGGCCCGCGCGCCTAGGCGCGCGGGCCTTTGAGACAATCGAGGATCTGTTTCGCCAGCGCATAGCCGGTCGTCATCGAGGTTTTGGGGTTGTCCGGCGCGGGACGGCCCTCGATCGCGATCGTCACGTCGGCGCAGCCGGCGCGAATGACGATCTCGTGCACGTTGCGGGTCAACCCCGGATCGGCGACGAGCTCGACTTTCGTGCGCTCGAACCCTCGTTCGGAGCGGACGCGTTCGATCGGGCCCTCCGGAATAATCTTGAAGCAACCGAGGCGGCCTCATTCGCTTTCCTTATCCCTGCTACGGGCTTCAATTCCGGCCGCCGTTGGCTTTCACGACCTGGCCGCTAACCCAGCCGCCGTCGGCGCCCGCAAGAAAAGAAACCACACGGGCCACGTCATCGGGTTCGCCCAGGCGTCCCATCGGAATTTCCTGCGTCAGGCGCTGGATCAGCGCCTCCGACCGGCCGGTGAGGAACAGTTCCGTCGCGACCGGTCCCGGGGCGACCGCATTGACGGTCACCTGGCGCGGGCCGAGTTCCTTTGCGAGCACGTGCGTCATGCCTTCGATCGCGGCCTTGGTCGCCACGTAGACGCCGTGGGCGGGCAAGTAGGCGCCGATGACGCTGGTGGACAAGCTGATGATGCGCCCACCGTCGCGAATCCGCTTCGCGCCCTCTCGCATGCCGTTGAAGGCGCCGGTGAAGTTGACCGCGACCTGGCTCTGGAAGTCCTCGTCGGAGACCTGCGCCAACGGCGAGACCTTGAGAATTCCCGCATTGTTCACGAGAACGTCGACGGGTCCGAATTCGGCTTCGGCGGCGTCGAACAGCGCCCTCACCTGCGCGGCGTCGGCGATGTCCGCGCGTATCGCCTTCGCGCGGCCGTCCGCGGCCTCGATGGCCGACACGACCTCATTCGCGCCGTCGGCGCTCGACGAATAGTTGACGATGACAGAAAAGCCATCGGCCGCGAGCCGCTTGGCCAGGGCGGCTCCGATGCCCTTGCCCGCGCCGGTTACGATTGCCGTCTTGATGGTGTTCGACATAATCGATCTTTCGTTTCGACGCCGCCGGCCCGATCCTCGTCCCCGATCAGGCGGTGATCTTGTCCTGGCCGGGATAGTTCTTCACGTAGGCGTCCTCGACGCCCGGCAGAATCTCGACGATCTGGAAGTAGCGATCCCAGAACGGGCCTTCGCGCAGTTCCTCGACGAGGAGCTGGTAGGACTGGTGGTCCTTGCAGTCCCACATCCAAAGGTCGGTGACGCGAGCGGAATAGAACTCGACGTCGAAGAAGCGCATCTTCACGCCTGCGGCGTGCTTCCTCAGGACCGGAGTGAGGCGCTCCTTGGCGAGTTCGTTGCGCCGATCGACCGAGTAGCCGAGCCATTCTGGCGTCGTTTTGACGAGCATGAATACCGTGAATTGCGGCTCGAAAGGGGGCGCTGTGTCCGTCATGTCGGTCTTTCCTTGAGGAGTTGACGCGCATATAATACGAGCCATCGCTCGTTATTCTCAACTCGCGTTCTTCCCGATGACCCCAACCGCCGCCGCCGAGCGCCCGCGCCCCAGAAAAGCGCCAAAGCAGGCGCGCTCGCTCGAGACCGTGCGGGTGATCGTCGAAGCCGCCGCTCGCATTTTGGAGGAGCGCGGACATGGGGGATTTTCGACCAACGCCGTGGCGGAGCGCGCCGGCGTGAGCGTTGGCTCTCTCTATCAGTACTTCCCGAGCAAGGACGCGCTGATCGGCGCGTTGATCGTGCGCGAGACGTCGCTCCTCGTCGAAGACTCGGAGGTTGCGGCCGGACTTCCAAGCGGGAAAGAGGCGGTCTCGGCGTTCATCGCCGCGTGTGTCTCTCACCAGTTCCGACGGCCCAAGCTTGCCCGGCTGCTCGACTTCGAAGAGGCGCGCCTGCCCTTCGACGCCGACACCCAGAGGGTCGGAGAGCGGATGCAGGCGATCATTCTGCGGATCCTCGGCCGACCCGGTCTCCCGCGCCAGCCCGATCCGCATGCCGCCGTGCGGGACCTCATGGCGATCGTCAAGGGGATGGTCGATGCCGCCGGGCTCCACGGCGAAATCGATCAGGCCGCCTTGATCGGACGGGTTGAAAAAGCCGCTTTTGGGTATCTCGCTTGCCGCCCCAGCGACGCGGCCGCCTCTCCGACTAGAGCATTCGGCGGTTAAGTTGAGTTGTATCCGGCGTGACGGAGGTAGTTTGAGCATTCCTGTGGCGTGAAGGCATCCAGGATGGAGCCGATCGTGTCCCAGAGAGCGCCGACGGTTCGCTCGGCCGCGGTTCGCAGGAGGGTCTTCAGCTTGGCGAAGGCGAGTTCGATCGGATTGAGATCTGGCGAGTAGGGCGGCAGCAGACGAAGGGTGGCTTGCCTGGCTTCGATGAGGCGCCTGACCGTTTCACCCTTGTGGGCCGGCAGGTTGTCCATCACGACGATGTCGCCGGGCTTCAGGGTCGGGGCGAGGACTTGGTCGACATAGGCCTCGAAGGCTGTCCGGTTCATCGCGCCATCGAGCACGAAGGGTGCGCCGATCCCGTCCCGGCGCAGGCCGGCCACGAAGGTCGTGGTCTTCCAATGACCCCATGGGACCTTGCCGACGACCCGCCGACCCCGGGGACCGCGCCCGCGCAGGCGAGCCATCTTGGTGTTCGCCCCCGTCTCGTCCACGAAGACGAGCCGGGCGGGATCAAGCTCGGCCTGGCCGGCCCTCCAGCGCTCGCGTGCCGCGGCCACGTCCGGCCGATCCTGCTCGGCCGCGTGAATGGCTTTTTTTGAGCGTGATCCGGTGACGGTCGAAGAAGCGCCGGATCGAGCGCTCCGTGATCGTCAGCCCCACCCCGTCCGCGATCCGGCGTTCCAATTGGGCGAGCGTCAGGTCCGGCTCGCAAGCCACGAGGTCCAGGAGCCAAGCGGCATGCGGCTCCAGCGGCGAACGGCTCTTGCCGCCGCGCGGGCGGGGCGCAACGCTGCCCGTCTCATGCTCCAGCGCCGCCCAGCGGATCGCCGACGACGCGCTGACCTTGAACCGCGCCGCCGCCCGTCGGCGCGAAAGCCCGGCCGAGACCTCTCCGACCACCCGCTCCCGAAGATCAACAGATCGAGCCGCTCCCATCGCAACCTCCAGAATCAGAGACGCGATCGAATCAGACGTCAGCCCAGCCGTGAACCCCAAACCTGATTCACGTCAAACGCCGAATGCTCTAGACGGCGCGCCGGCCCTTGAGACAATCGAGGATCTGGTTCGCCAGCGCATAGCCTGTCGTCATCAAGGTTTTGGGGTTGTCCGGCGCGGGGCGGCCCTCGATCGCGATCGTCGCGTCGGCGCAGCCGGCGCGAATGACGATCTCGTGCACGTTGCGGGTCAACGCCGGATCGGCGACGAGCTCGACTTTCGTGCGCTCGAAGCCGAGACCCTTCAGCGCGATCGTCGCGGCGACGTTGGCGTTCTGCGGATAATCTCTCGCCGCGGCGCCGGCGTCGCCGCGAAAGAACGTCGTCGGCTCGCGCAGACGGCCGAGATCGACCGCCAGTTCAGCCGCCGTGCCGCGCCAGGCGGCGGGGGGCTTGCGCGAGCGGTAGACGACCTCGTCAAGGCCGGACAGTTTGGCCGCGGCTAGAGCATTCGGCGGTTAAGTTGAGTTGTATCCGGCGTGACGGAGGTAGTTTGAGCATTCCTGTGGCGTGAAGGCATCCAGGATGGAGCCGATCGTGTCCCAGAGAGCGCCGACGGTTCGCTCGGCCGCGGTTCGCAGGAGGGTCTTCAGCTTGGCGAAGGCGAGTTCGATCGGATTGAGATCTGGCGAGTAGGGCGGCAGCAGACGAAGGGTGGCTTGCCTGGCTTCGATGAGGCGCCTGACCGTTTCACCCTTGTGGGCCGGCAGGTTGTCCATCACGACGATGTCGCCGGGCTTCAGGGTCGGGGCGAGGACTTGGTCGACATAGGCCTCGAAGGCTGTCCGGTTCATCGCGCCATCGAGCACGAAGGGTGCGCCGATCCCGTCCCGGCGCAGGCCGGCCACGAAGGTCGTGGTCTTCCAATGACCCCATGGGACCTTGCCGACGACCCGCCGACCCCGGGGACCGCGCCCGCGCAGGCGAGCCATCTTGGTGTTCGCCCCCGTCTCGTCCACGAAGACGAGCCGGGCGGGATCAAGCTCGGCCTGGCCGGCCCTCCAGCGCTCGCGTGCCGCGGCCACGTCCGGCCGATCCTGCTCGGCCGCGTGAATGGCTTTTTTTGAGCGTGATCCGGTGACGGTCGAAGAAGCGCCGGATCGAGCGCTCCGTGATCGTCAGCCCCACCCCGTCCGCGATCCGGCGTTCCAATTGGGCGAGCGTCAGGTCCGGCTCGCAAGCCACGAGGTCCAGGAGCCAAGCGGCATGCGGCTCCAGCGGCGAACGGCTCTTGCCGCCGCGCGGGCGGGGCGCAACGCTGCCCGTCTCATGCTCCAGCGCCGCCCAGCCGATCGCCGACGACGCGCTGACCTTGAACCGCGCCGCCGCCCGTCGGCGCGAAAGCCCGGCCGAGACCTCTCCGACCACCCGCTTCCGAAGATCAACAGATCGAGCCGCTCCCATCGCAACCTCCCGAATCAGAGACGCGATCGAATCAGACGTCAGCCCAGCCGTGAACCCCAAACCTGATGACCTGGATCAGACAGATATGAGCGGCTTGCGAGATTGATGGGGGTCTCCGAGGTTCGGGTTGCTGAAGCTCGAATCGACAGGAGACCCCCATGCAGGTTTTTGGCCTGCCCGGCCATGTTATCCGAAGCGCTCGCGCAAGGCCGCCGACGGACGAGACGACAAGATCGTAGCCGTGCGACAGCACGTCCGCGCCCGGATGCAGCAGAGCGGCCTGGCTCGCGGCCTCGGCGACGAAGGCCGGCTTGCGCGCCAGCACGTCCGCGACGGCGGTCACCACATCGATGCGATGCGCCACCGCCGGCCCGACGCCGGCGATCATCGCCCGCGCGCGCTCCACGCTCTCCGCGCGGGCGAAGCAGATCAAGCCTTCGAGCGGCTCGGGGAGGGCTTTCGCCAGCGCGCGCAGCGCCTGTCCCGCGACGGCCCCGTAACCGATAAGCGCCAGTCTCAACGCGCGCCCCCGGCGGCGCCGGCCGGCGGACCGCCGAAGGCCTCCGCATAGGGGCCGATGGCGAGCATGTCGACCTCGAGGAGCGTGGGTCCGGGCCGCGCAAGCGCGCGATCGAAGGCCGGCTCGAACGCGTCGATCGAGGACGCCTTCTCGTGCGTCAGGCCGATGCTTTTCGCGAACAGTCCGAAGTCGGGCGTCTGCAGCCGGCAATAGGCGTGACGATTGCCGTATTGCGCGTCCTGGATGTTCGAGATGACGCCATAGGCTCGATCGTTCATCAGCACGAAGACGATCTCGCTGTCGTTCTCGACCGCGGTCGCGAATTCGCCGAGGTTCACCATGGCGCCGCCGTCGCCGAGGAGGCCGACGGTCTTCTTCGAGGCGGCGGCGAACGACGCGCCGACCGCCATGGCGACGCCCTGGCCGATGCCGCCGCCGAGCGCATGCACGCCGAGATGCGGCGCGGCGAGCCGCACGTAGCGGTTGCCGAACATCGAATTGGCGATCGTCACGTCGCGCGCGAAGACGAGAGCGCCTTTATGGACGCGCTCGTCCATCACGTCGGCGAGCCTTTTGTAGGGGCCGAGCGAGCGGCCGAGCGTCTCCTCGCTGGCGCGCCGCGCCGCGGCGATCTCCTCGCCGAAGGAGGCGTCGACATCGAGCTTGCCGGGCAGACGTTCGAGCAGTCCGCGGAGCGCCAGATCGGCTTCGCCATGAACGAACAGATCGACCGGGTAATTGCGGCCGCCCTGGCTCGCCTCCGCGTCGATCTGCGCGAGCGGCTTGCCGAGCCGCAGGGCGTTGTTGCGCGTCTCGTTGCCGCGCAGGCGGGAGCCGACGACGATCATCAAATCGCAGCGGTCGAACACAGCCTGCGCGCTCGCCGTCATGTTGTAGGCGCCCAGCGCGCGCGGATGGTCTTCGGCGACCGTCGCGCGGCCGTTGGCGCTGGCGACGGCGCAGAAGCCGCGCTCGACGAGCGCCGTCGCAGCCTCGCCCGCCGCGCGCGCGCCACCGCCGAGATAGAGCATCGGCCGCTTCGCCCGCCGCGCCATCGCGGCGAGCAGGTCGAGCCGCGCCGCATCGGGCATGACGCGCGCGCGGGTCGGCGCGCGAAGGCCGAGCGGGAGGACCGCGGTCTCGCGCTGCACGTCGACGGGGATTTCGAGGCTGACCGGACCGCTCGGCGCGCTCAGCGCCGCCGACATCGCCGCGTGCAGGACCGTCGCCGCGCCCTTGGCGTCCCAGACGCGGTAATAGGCTTTCGAGACCGCCTTCAGCATGTCGGGCTGGCGCGGGACGTCGTGGATGGCGGCGCGATCGCGATCCATGAAGACCGTGTCGATTTGCGAAGTGATGTGCAGCACCGGCGAGCCGGCCGTCAGCGCCTCGGCCTGCGAGCCGGCGGCGTTGCCCGCGGCCGTGCCGGTCGAGGTGATGACGACGCCGAGCGAGCGCGACACGCGGGCGTGCGCGTCCGCCATGTTCATGGCGCCGGCCTCGCCGCGCGCCGGGATGAAGGCGATGCGTCCCTGACGGAAGATGGCGTCGAGGATCGGCATGTTGTGGATCGAGATGACGCCGAAGGCGTGCGTCACGCCGGCGTCGGCGAGCGCCGTCGCGATGAGGTCGCCCACGGGTTGTTCCTCGCGGGCGGGCGTGGCGGAGGCTTCGGACGCAGGACTCATGGCCGTCTTTCAGATGAAGCGGGATACGCCGCCCGAAATCTCAAGCGACGCGCCGGTGATGAAGCTCGCCGCCGGCGACGCCAGAAACACGATCGCGCGGGCGACCTCCGCCGGCTCGCCGAGGCGGCCGATGGGAATGCGCTTGCTTGCGGCGAGCTCGGCGATCCACTGGGTCCGCGACTGCGTCTTGTCTTCGCGCGCCTGAAAGCGCCGCTCCCACTGGCCGGAGTCGATCAGGCCCAGAAGCACCGAGTTCACCCGGATGTCGGGCGCGAATTCGCCCGCCAGCGACTTCGCCAGGCTCTGCACGCCCGCGCGCGCCGCCGACGTGCAGACCATGTAGGGCTCGGGCTGCAGGGCGAGCAGCGAGTTCACGGCGAGGATCGCCGCCGCGTCGCTGGTTTCCATCAGCGGCCGGAACGCGCGGATGGGATAGATCTGGCTGAAGAATTTCAGGTCGAGCTCGGCGCGCCATTGCGCGTCCGTCGTCTCGGCGAAGGTCGACATGCGCCCGGCGCCGGCGTTGTTGACGAGGATGTCGACGCGCGGGCGCCAGGCGGCGACATCGGCGGCGAAGGCGGCGACATCGGTCTCGCTCGTCACGTCGCAGCGGCGCGCGATGAGGCGCGCGTCGTCCGCCTCCGTGCGCAGCGAAGCGGCGGCGGCGTCGAGGCGGGCGGCGTCGCGTCCGCAGATGGCGACGCTCGCGCCCTCCGCCAGCAGAACGCGCGCGGTCGCCAGGCCGATGCCCGACGATCCGCCGGTGACGATGGCGACGCGTCCGTTCAGTCCGAGGTCCATGCCCGCCCCGAAACGTCAGGCGGCCGGCTTCGGACGCTTCACCTTCGAGAGCGGATGGGTGGCGGGATAGGAGGGCGTCTCCGGCTTGGTGCTGCCGATGATGACGCACATCAGCGCTTCCTCGCGGCCTTCGTTGACGAGGCCGCGGTAGACGCCGGGCGGCACCGAGATCACGTCGCGTTCGGAGAGCAGGACGTCCTCGCGCTCGCCGTTGAGTTCGATCATGATCCGCACGCGCTCGCCGCGCAGGATGAAGAAGACCTCTTCCGCGTCGGTGTGGAGATGCAGCGGACCTTCGCAGCCGGCGGGCAGGACCATCGTGGAGAAGGTGAAGTGCTCGGCCGGCACGGTGTTGGAATCGGCTCCGACGCCGGTCGCGCCGCTGCCGATGTAGCGCATCTGCGCGCGCTTGTACTTCGGATCGAAATCGGCCTGAAACTTCAGCGCGTCCCAGTCGAGCGTGCGGGTCTTGTAGCGGGCGACGCGGCTCTCCAGCCATTGTCCCAGCGTCTTGCCGTCGGGAATCACCACGTCTTCGGGACGGATTTCCGGCATCGCATGCTCGTTCATGACCTCACTCCATGTTGGCGATCGACGCGCGTCGCATTCGAGGGAGAAACCGCCCGCCAATGGGGCGTTCCGGCTGCTTTTTTCATTTTGACAAAATCTACACGCTCGCCTAGCCTGTTGCAAATATGAAATTGAAGTTCATCAGTGAAACGCTGGAGGCGGGTGAAATCATGGCGCCGCGACCGGATGGTCAGAAGGAGGACCGCTCCGCCGAGCGACCCGCGGGCGCGTCCACCGTCGAAACGGGCGCCGACGACGCCATCCTGCTGACGATCTTCCTCCGGCACGACCAGTCGAACAACCTCGAGGCGGTGCAGGGCAAGCTGAAGGCCGCGGATTGGTGGGAGCGGTTCCCGCCGAAGGGCGTCGAGATCGTGTCCTGGTACGTGGCGATGGGCTTCGGCCAGATCGTGACGCTGCGGACGCCGGCGGCGCTGCTCGCCGCGGTCAACGTGGAGCTTGAACGCTCCGCCTGGGGCGTGTTTCACACCGAATGCTATCCGGCTTACGACTTTGCGCCGGTGCGCGAGAAAATCCGCGAGCGCGTCCGCGCGGGAGGCCAGTGATGAACCCATATCTCAATCCGCATCAGACCCGCGACCGCGAGCCGACCGATTACGAGAACCTGCTCGCCGACGGGATCGAAAAGGCGTTCGCCGCCAACCTCCACGATCTGCCGGGCATCTGCGCGCAGCTCAACGAGGATTGCGTGCCGGCGCCGGACGGAAAAACCTGGACGCCCGACCTGTTCGAGCGCGAAATGAAGCGATTGGGCGCGTGAGAGGAGACGAGCGATGAGCGCGATATCCGAAGCCGACGTTGAAGACCTGCTCGCCAAGGGCCTGCGCAATCAATGGTACGTCATCTGTCCTTCGAGCTTCGTCACGGAGAAGCCGCTGTCGCTGCGCCGCTGCGGCTACCGCATGGTCTTCTGGCGCGACACGACGGGCGTCGCGCACGCGCTTGAGGACCGCTGCCCGCATCGCGGCGTTCCGCTCTCCTGCGGCATCGTCATGGGCGACCGCATCGCCTGCGGCTATCACGGCGTTCAGGTCGATACGCGCGGCGTCGCCGTCTGCGTGCCGGGCGCGCCGGGCGGCAAGCTCGAAGGCTCGAAGTCGACGAAGACCTTCCCGGTGCAGGAGCGCAACGGCATGATCTTCGCCTATGTCGGCGACGACCTGCACGCCGAGCCGCCGGACCTCGCGCTGCCCGAGGAGCTGAGCTCGCCCGAGTTCAGCGCCTTTCCGTGCTACGCGGAGTGGGAAGGAGACTACCGCTACGTGATCGACAACGTCATGGATCCGATGCACGGCACGTTCCTGCACAAGCAGTCGCATTCGATGTCGTTCGGCGACACCAAAGCCTCGTTCAGGATCAGCGAGACGGACACCGGCTTCATTTTCGAAAAAGAGGGCCAGCGCAACGTCAATTTCGACTGGACGGAATACGGTCAGACCGGCGCGACGTGGCTGCGTCTCGAAATCCCCTATCCCAAGAGCGGGGGGCCGGGCGGCAACTTCCACATCATCGGCATGTATACGCCAATCAGCGAGAAGCGCGCGGCGGTCATGCACTGGCGCTGCCGCAAGGTGTCCGGCTGGCAGCGCGACGCGTGGCGCTTCCTCTACAAGAACCGGCTCGAAGCGCGCCATTGGCAGGTGCTGGAACAGGACCGCACCATGCTGGAGCAATGCGACCTCGACGCCAACAAGCACGAGAACCTCTACGCCCACGACATGGGCCTCGTGCGGCTGCGCCGCGTGCTGCGCAATCAAGCCGTCGCGCAACTGACCGCGCTCGCCGACGCGGGACGCCATGTCGCCTGAGGCGATGGCGGTTCGCGCCGTCCGCGCCGAGGGACTGAGCGAACCGCCGGGCGCGACATGGTCGAGCGGCCTCCTTCTGGGACGCGAGATCGTGCTCTCCGGCGTGACGGCGGGCGCGGGGTGCGGCGGCGACGCGCAAGCGCAAGCCGGCGTCATCTTCCAGCGCCTCGAAGCCATGCTGGCCGCCGCCGGCGGCGGTCTTCGCAACATCTACAAACTGGTGACCTACGTGACGGACCGGGCCGACAAGGACAAGGTGAACGCCGCGCGCGCCGCAGCCTTGCGCCCCCTGTTCCCGGCTTCGACCCTTCTCGTCGTGAGCGGCTTCGCGCATCCCGACGTTCGGGTCGAGATCGACGCCTACGCCAATCTCGACGCCGATCTCTGGGCGGCGGCGCGATGAGCGCTGCGCGTCTCGAATGCCGTCAGGTGACGAAGAGGTTCGCGTCGCGTCACAAGGCGGGCGACCCCATCGTCGCCGTGCGCGACCTCAATTTTTCCATCGGCGATGGCGAAGTCGTCTCGTTGATCGGCCCCTCGGGCTGCGGCAAGAGCACGCTCCTGAACATGGGCTCGGGGCTCGATCCGGCGAGCGAGGGCGAAGTGCTCGTCGACGGCGAGCGCGTGGTCAAGCCCAACGAGCACGTCGCCTTCATGCTCCAGAAAGACCTGCTGCTGCCGTGGCGCACCATTCGCCAGAACGTCGAGTTCGGCCTCGAAATCCGCGGACGGCCGGCGCGCGAACGGCGCGCGACCGCGCTCGACCTCCTGCGCAAGTGCCGGCTGCCGGAGTTTGCCGAGCATTACCCGCACCAGCTCTCGGGCGGGATGCGCCAGCGCGCCGCCCTGGCGCGCACGCTCGCCGTCGATCCGGCGGTCCTGCTGCTCGACGAGCCGTTCTCGGCGCTCGACGCGCAGACTAAGATGGTGCTGCAGCAGGATCTCGGGCGCACGCTCGCCTCGACCGGCAAGACGGCGCTGTTCGTCACGCACGATCTCTTCGAGGCGATCACGCTGTCGGACCGCATCCTCGTCATGAGCCAGCGGCCGGGCCGGATCGTCGAGGAAATCGCCATCGACATTCCCGACCGCGACAATCCTATGGAGCGTCGGAAAAGCACGAAGATCGGCCCCTATGTCGCGCGGCTGATGGAGCTTCTGCATATCGACGACCAACTGCATTGATGAATGGCCGACAGGGCGAAGGAGGGGAGCATGATGAAGCGTCGCGCATTGGTGGGCTTTGGATTGGCGGCGATGCTCGGGGCGATCGCTCCGGCGAGCGCGCAAGACAAGAAGCTGCAGGATGTTCTCTATCTGCTGCCGGCGCCGGCTTCGTTGCCGGCCTTCGGGCCATGGATGATCGCCAAGCAGCGGGGCTATTTCGCTGACGAGGGGCTCAACGTGACCTTCCAGGTCGCGCGCGGCGGCGTCGATGTCGCCAAGCAGGTCGGGGCCGGCAACGCCGTCATCGGCGGCGCGATCGGCGACACGCCGATCCTGGTGCGCTCCAACGGCATTCCCGTGAAAGCCGTGGCCGTGCTGGGCGGCGGCGCGCTGATGCAACTGGCGATCAACAAGGACAAGGGGATCAAGACGCTCGCCGACCTGAAGGGCAAGACGATCACGACGCTCGCCTTTCAGGACACGACGTTCTTCGCCCTGCTCGGCATGCTGGCGACGGTCGGACTGACCAAGAACGACATCAACGCGCAGGCGGCCGGACCGGTGAACGTGTGGAAGCTCTTCTCGGCCGGGCAGGCCGACGCGATGGCCTCGACGCCCGAGTGGACGCGATGGTCGCAACGCGAAAATCCCAAGCTGAACGTCGAGGTGATCCCGTCCGACACGGTGTTCAAGAGCATGGCGCAGGCGATCGTCGCCTCCGACGACACGATCAAGACCAATCCCGAGCTTCTGCACAAGCTGGTGCGCGCCACGCTGAAGGGCATGCGGGCGGAAATGGACGATCCGGCCGGCGCGGCGCACGATTACGTGAAGCTCTACCCCGACGCCAACGAACAGGAAACCGCGGACATCTTCCGCGACTACGGCAAATACGTCTTCGCCGGCCAGAAGACGCTCGGCGAGATGGACGAGCAGCGCCTCGGCGCGTTGCAGGACTTCTACGTCAAGCAGGGGATCATCGAGAAGGCGACGCCGGTGAAGGACCTCTACACCAACCAGTTCCTGCAATAGGGGCAAGCTGCGCCGGAGATCGCGTTCCGTGACCGATCCGAACAGGTCCGCCAATCTGCGCATGATCGGCGGCAGCGCGCTGCTGCTGGTCGTGTTCCTGCTCGGCTGGGAATACGGCCCGGCGGCGCTCGGCGTGCCGCCCTACATCATTCCGCCGGCCTCGCGCGTGTGGACCGAGTTTCTGCACATGCTCGCCGTCGACCGGTTGATCTATCACACGCTGATCACCGGCGCGCAGGTGCTGGCGGGCTTCGTGCTCGGCATGCTGCTCGGCATGGTGGTCGGTTTCGCGCTCGGCATGTCGCCGGCGGCCGAATTCATCCTGTCGCCCTATATCCTCGCGCTCCAGATCGCGCCCAAGGTCGCCTTCGCGCCGCTGTTCGTGATCTGGTTCGGCTACACGGTCTATCCGAAGATTCTCGTCGCGGTGCTGATCGTGTTTTTTCCGGTCATGATCAACGTGCTGGGCGCCGTGCGCGCGATCGACCCCGACGTGACGCGGCTGGCGCGGTCCTTTACCGCCAATCGCTGGCAGATCTTCTCGAAGATCGAGTTCCCGGCGTCTCTGCCGCCGTTCTTCGCGGGCCTGCGCATCGCTGCGACGCTGGCGGTCATCGGCGTCGTCGTGGGCGAACTCGTCGGCGGCAATTCCGGGCTCGGCTATCTGCTGACCTATGGCGAGGGCGCGGGCAACACGGCGGAAGTTTTCGTCGCGATCATCATGCTGACGCTCGTCGGCATCGTGCTTTACGGCGCGATCGTGCTCATCGAAAATCGCGTGCTGCACTGGTTGCCCGGCCGCGCGCGCACGGCGGTGTAGACGATGAGCGGCGTCGCGATCGAAGAGCGATCCATCGATCTGGCGACGGGCGCGCTGCGCTTTCTCGACGCCGGCGCGGGCGAGGCCGTCGTGCTGCTGCACGGCATCGGGGCGGCGGCGCGATCGTTTCGCGCTCAGTTGCAGGGCCTTGCGCCCGATCGGCGCGTGTTGGCCTGGAACGCGCCGGGCTACGCGGGTTCGGCGCATTTCGCGGACGAGTGGCCGGATGTGGGCGCCTATGCGCAGGTCGTCGCGGCTTGGCTCGATGCGCTGTCGGTCGGGCCGTTCCATCTCGTCGGCCATTCGCTCGGTTCGCTGATCGCCGCGCGCGTCGCCGCGGACCATCCGTCGCGCGTCAAGACGCTGACGCTCGCAAGCTGCGCGATCGGCCACGCGCGCCTCGACGAGGCGACGCGCAACCGCCTGCTGCGCTCCCGCATCGAAGACATCGAGGCCCTCGGCGCGCGGGGCATGGCGCAAAAGCGGGGTCCGCGCCTCATGGGGCCGGACGCCTCGCCGCAAGCGACCGCGGCGGTGATCGACGTGATGGCGAGCGTCGATCCGAACGGGTACTGCCAGGCGGCGCGCATGCTGTCGCGCGGCGACATGCTGGCGGATCTCGCGCGCACGCCGCTGTCGACGCCGGCGCAAGTCGTCTACGGCGCGGCGGACGCGATCACGCCGCCGGAGGTCAACCGGCGCGCCGCGGCGGCGCGCGGCGATATCGCGGTCGCGACGATCGAACGCGCCGGCCACGCGCTCTACGTCGAGCAGCCGGAGCGCTTCAACGCGATCGTGCGAACCTTCATAGAGGCGCGGCGATGAGCATGCTCGACGCCAGCCCCCGGCCTTCGCTCAAGGGCCGCTACGTCGTGCCGGCGCTCGCCAACGGGCTCGCGGTGCTGGCGCTGTTCACGCGCGAACGGCCGCAGTGGACGCCGCCCGACATCGCGCACGAATTGTCGCTCGCCCGCGCGACCGTGTTCCGCCTGTTGCAGACGCTGGAATCCGCCGGCTACGTCACGCGCGACGGCGGCGGCCGCGCGTTCCGCCTCGGCCCCTCGATCCTCGCGCGCGGGTTCGCCTATCTCGCCTCTCTCGATCTGGTCGAGGTGGCGCAGCCGATCCTCGCGCGTCTGCGCGACGACACCGGCCTGTCGGCGCACCTCGCCGTGCGCGATGGGCGCGATGTGGTCTATGTCGCGCGCTTCGCGGCGCATACGACGCTCGCCAGCAGCGTGCAGGTCGGCACGCGCTTCCCCGTCCACGCGACCTTGCTCGGCCGCATGCTGCTCTGCGACTTCGACGGCGACCGGCTTGCCGATCTTCTCCCCGAAACGCGGCTGCAGAGGTTCAGCGAGCATACGCCGGGCTCGGTCGCCGAACTCGCAGCCCTGCTCGCCGACGACCGCCGACGCGGCTATGCGACCGGCCAGTCGTTCTTCGAGCGAGGCGTCGCCTCGATCGCCGCGCCGGTGCGCGATAAGCGCGGCGTCATCGTGGCGGCGCTCAACATCACGGCCGTCGACGGCCGCGTGACGAACGAGGCGATGAACGGCGTCCTCAAGGACGAGGTCGTGAAGGCGGCGGGCGAAATCACCCAGTGGCTCGCCGTCGAGGGCGTCGAAGGCCGCGCGTTGGCGCGCGCGGCCCCGGCGCGTCGTTGATCGCCTAGCCTGCGGACTGGATCGCCTCGGGCGTCGCGGCGGAGCGTTTCGCCAGCAGCTTGTTCAGCGCGGCGATGTAGGCGCGCGCGGTGGCGACCAAGGTATCGGGATCGGCCCCGCGGCCGGTGACGGACCGTCCGGCTTCCGCAAGCCGAACGGAAACCTCCGCCTGCGCGTCCGTGCCCGCGGTGACCGCGTGGACCTGGTAGAGCTCCAGCGTCGCCTTGTGTTGAGCCAGCGCGTTGATGGCGTTGAAGATGGCGTCGACGGGTCCGTTGCCCGTCGATTGCTGGCTCACATGGCGGCCGTCGATGGAGAGCGTCAGGGTCGCCGCCTGCGGGCCTGCGGTGCCGGCGACCACGGTGAGCGCCTCGAGCTTGATGCGTTCGCCGGCGCGCCCGATCTCCTCGTCGACGAGCGCCTCGATGTCCTCGTCGTAGACGACCTTCTTGCGGTCGGCGAGATCCTTGAACCGCTTGAACGCGTCGGCAAGCGCGTTCTCGCCCAGCGCGTAGCCGAGCGTCTTCAGCTTGTCGCGGAACGCGCTGCGGCCGGAATGCTTGCCCATCACGAGCGACGTCTTGGAGACGCCGACGCTTTCGGGCGTCATGATCTCGTAGGTCTGCGTGTTCTTCAGCATGCCGTCCTGGTGGATGCCGCTCTCGTGCGCGAAGGCGTTCCGTCCGACGATCGCCTTGTTGTATTGGACCGGGAACGAGGTCGCCGCCGACACCTGCTTGGACGCGCGCGTCAGCATGGTCGAATCGACGCCGCACTCGTAGGCGTAGGCGTCGCCCCGCGTCTTGATCGCCATCACGACTTCTTCGAGCGCGGCGTTGCCGGCGCGCTCGCCGATGCCGTTGATCGTGCATTCGATCTGCCGCGCGCCGCCGTCGACGCCGGCGAGCGTGTTGGCGACCGCCATGCCGAGATCGTTGTGGCAATGCACCGAGAAGACCGCCTTATCCGCGTTCGGAACGCGCTCGCGCACCGCGCGAAACATGGCGCGATACTCGTCGGGCGTCGCGTAGCCGACCGTGTCCGGCAGGTTGATCGTCGTGGCGCCGGCCTCGATCGCGGCCTCCACGCATCGGCAGAGATAATCGATGGGCGTGCGCGTGGCGTCCATCGCGGACCATTCCACGTCCTCGACGAGGTTGCGCGCGCGCGCGACCGTTGCGGCGATGATGTCCAGCACCTGCGCCTCGCTCTTGCGCATCTGATGCGCCAGGTGGATCGGCGAGGTGGAGACGAAGGTGTGGATGCGCCCGCGCCGCGCGTGACGCACGGCCTCGCCGGCGCGGTCGATGTCGGCGTTGATCGCGCGGGCGAGACCCGCCACCGTCGCGCCTTTGATGCGCTTGGCGATCGCCGCGACGGCCTCGAAGTCGCCGTCCGAGGCGATCGGGAATCCCGCCTCGATCACATCGACGCCCATGGCGTCGAGCAGGTCGGCGACCTCGATCTTCTCTTCGAAGGTCATGGTCGCGCCGGGGCATTGTTCGCCGTCGCGCAGCGTCGTGTCGAAGATGATCACTCGGCTCTTGTTGCTGCCGGGATGGACGCCGGCGGCGTCGGTCGGGGACGTGGGCATGGCTGAATTCCTGTCTGGGCGGCCCGAAGCGGGCCTCATGGCGATTGCAGTCTTGGCGATCCCCTGAGCGCCCAGGCGAAGCCCGGCCGGCCCTCAGGGGCGGCTAAGAAGCAGTCCCAGAAGCGAGGCGCGGCCGTGCGTCCGCCGGCCCAAACGGCCCGGGTCGGCGATGATCGGCGAATGTGGCGCGGATCGAGCCACGGCGTCCTCGTCTGCCCGAATACTCCGGGCGATCGCTCGTTGATACAGGAAAGGCAGAGGCGGTGGCAAGAGCGCGGGATGGCGCATGCGTTACGGGCGACGACCTGACGATCGCCAGGAACGTCTGCTTTGATCAAGCGTTGACAAGGACTGCGCCATGGCGGGGCCTCGCGAACGCGGCGGCCGGCAATCCGTTCGATCGCAGCGACGCGGGGCGCCTGTGGGTGCCCTTTTTATTAGGAAACCTTGTCCATGAGCACCTATGACACCCGGCCCGAAAGGCCCATGCACGGATCGACGACCGTCGACACCACGACGCTTGTCGGCGGAGGCGCGCACACGCATCGGCGCATTTCCTGGGCCGCCCTCTTCGGCGGCGCGGTCGTCGTCGTCGCCGTCCAACTTCTCTTGAGCCTGTTGGGCGCAGGCATCGGTCTCGGCACGGTCGATACGAACGCCGGCAACACGCCGAGCGCCAGCAGCCTCGGCATGGGCGCGGGCCTGTGGTGGGTCATCAGCAGTTGCATCGCGCTCTTCGCGGGCGGGTACGTTTCCGCCTGGTTGGCGGGCGTCGAGATCCGCACCGACGGCGTGCTGCACGGGATCGTCACGTGGGGCATCGCCAGCCTGCTGACGTTTTGGTTGCTCACCTCGGCGATCGGCGGCGTGATCGGCGGCGGCTTTTCCGCTCTCGGCAGCGTCGTTTCGGCGACGGGAAGCGGCGTCAGCGAAGCGGCGAAGCCCATCGCTCAAGCGGCCGGCGTGACCCCGGACATGATCCAGGATCAGGCGCAGGCCTACCTGCAGCCGACCAATCCCGACCCGGCGACGATGAGTCCTCAGGACGCTCAGAAGGCGATTGCGACGAACCTCACGACCTACGTCGCAGGCGGCTCGGATGCGGCGGCGGCCAAGGAGCGGATCGTTAACATCATGGGGGCGCAGATGAAGATCAGCCACGACGATGCCGCCAAGAAGTTCGACGACGCTCAAGCCAAACTGAAGCAGACCCGCGATCAGGCCGTCCAGACGGCCAAGAACACGGCCGACGCCAGCGCCGCAGCCGCCTCCAAGACGGCGTTTGCAGGGTTCGGCGTTCTTCTGCTCGGCTTGATCGCGGCGGCGATCGGCGGATCGCTCGGCGTCCAGCGCCGGCTGCTCGTCACCCGTCGCACCCTGGACGGGGACCGCTTGAAGCCGGCCGTCGTTTAAAGCCAACAAGAGCCACGCCGAAGAGCGCGGCCATATAACGAAGAAAGTATAGACGACACGCTTGTCCGAGCGCCGCGCCAAGCGGCGCTCGGCTCATTAAGTCGAAGTCCGTCACTCCACCGGCGCCCGCTTTTGTCACGCCGGCGCGTCGTCGGCGTCGGCCGTCGTTCGGGCCGACGCATGTCCGCCGGTCTCCGGTTGAGGCGCATTCTCAAGCGGCCGCTGGATCGTCGTCAGATCCGCGATCGAGCAGGTCTCCAGCACCCCGGCGACGGCGTCGCGCGCTGTTCGCATCAGGGATTGCAGACGGCATTGCCGGACATCGACGCAGTCGACGCAGGGTCGAAATCGAGTCTGGCTCGCGCAGGGCGTCAGGGCCAACGGACCGTCCACGAGACGAATGATGTCGGCGACGGAAATGTCCTTCGCCTTGCGAAGCAGCCGGTGGCCGCCCTGCGCGCCGCGACGGCTTTCGACGATCCCATGGCCGCGCAGTTCCACCAGGATCGTCTCCAGGAACTTTCGCGGGATCCGCTCGAACCCGGCGATATCCGCCATCTGCGTCCAGTGTCCCGGCCGATCACGCTCGGCGAGGAGGGCAAGCGCGCGAACGGCGTATTTGGCTTTGCTCGACAACATCGGCGCCTCCTTGGTCGGCATCGCCGGTTCGGGCAGGCCCTGTCAATCCTCGTGCGATTTCAGGGGTTGACAGGAAAACCGGCGGTGTACTCTTTTATCCCTACAGGATAGATAGAGAATTAAGCGCCGAGCTTCGTTCCGAAGGCCCGCGGCGCGCCCGCTAGCCCCTCATTCGATTCACCATGGAGCCTCGCCATGCCATCAATGACCCGCCGTTCGGGACTCGGCGCGATGCTCGGGATGCTCGGGTTTGCAGGCTCCGCCGCCGCGAAGGAGACAACGCTTCTCAATGTCTCCTACGATCCGACCCGTGAGCTGTATCGCGAGATCAATCCGGCGTTCGCCGCCCAATGGCAGGCGAAGACCGGCGACCGGCTCACCATCAACCAGTCTCACAACGGCTCGGGCGCTCAAGCGCGGTCGGTCCTGGAAGGCCTGCAGGCCGATGTCGTGACGTTGGCGCTGGCCGCCGACATCGATGCGCTGGCGCAGCGCGGGCTGCTGGCGAGGGACTGGCAGACGCGGCTGCCGGACAATTCGTCGCCTTACACCAGCACGATCGTGTTCCTGGTGCGCAAGGGCAATCCGAAGCAGATCAAGGACTGGCCGGATCTCGTCAAGCCGGACGTCTCAGTCGTCACGCCGAACCCGAAGACGTCCGGCGGCGCGCGCTGGAACTTTCTCGCCGCGCTCGCCTGGGCGCAAGGGCAGCCCGGCGCCACGGCGGCCTCGGCCGAGGCGTTCATGGGCGCCTTGTTGCGCCAAGCGCCGGTGCTGGACACCGGCGCGCGCGGCGCCACCAACAGTTTCGTTCAGCGCGAACTCGGCGACGTGCTGCTGGCGTGGGAGAACGAGGCTTGGCTGGCGCGCAAGGAGTTCGCCGACGACGGGTATCAAATCGTCTATCCGTCGCTCAGCATTCTCGCCGAACCGCCGGTCGCCGTCGTCGACAAGGTCGTGGAGAAGAGAGGCGTGCGCGAAGCGGCGCAGGCCTACCTGGAGTTCCTCTATACGGAGCCGGCGCAACGGATCATCGGCAAGAACTACTACCGCCCGCGCAACGCCGCGGTGGCGGCGGACTACGCCGAACGCTATCCGCCCCTGAAGATGGCGACGATCGCGGATTTCGGCGGCTGGGACGCCGCGCAGGCGAAATACTTCGCCGACGGCGCCATGTTCGATCGCATTTTCACGCCGGGTCGATGACGATGCCGGCCAGGCGTTCCGCCTTGCCGGGGTTCGCTCCGACGCTGGGCGTTACGCTGACCTGGCTGTCGCTGATCGTCTTGATCCCGCTGGCCTCGTTGGCGCTGCGGCCGTGGAGCCTCGGAGTCGCTGGCGTATGGCATACCGTGACCGAGCCGCGCGCGCTGGCGGCCTTGCGCCTCAGTTTCGGCGCGGCCCTGCTCGCGGCCGCGGTGAACGCGCCGTTGGGCTTGATGGTCGCGTGGGTGATGGTCCGCTACCGCTTCCCGGGCCGCAACCTGGCGGATGCGCTGATCGACATGCCGTTGGCCCTGCCCACCGCCGTCGCGGGTATCGCTCTGACGGCGCTGTTCGCCAGGAACGGTTGGATCGGCGCGCTCCTGGCTCCACTCGGCGTCAAGGTCGCCTACACGCCCCTGGGGGTTCTGCTGGCGATGATTTTCGTCGGTCTGCCATTTGTCGTGCGCACGCTGGAGCCGGTGATGATGGACCTGCCGCTGGACGCCGAGGAAGCGGCGGCCACGCTGGGCGCGTCGCGGGTTCAGACGTTGCGCCGCGTCGTGCTGCCCGCGCTGCTCCCCGCGCTGCTCGCGGGCTTCGGCGCGGCGCTGGCGCGTGGCGTCGGCGAATACGGCTCGATGATTTTCATCGCCGGAAACAAGCCCATGGTCAGCGAGATCGCGCCGTTGCTGATCGTCATCCGCCTGGAGCAGCTCGACTACGCGGGCGCCGCCGCGCTGGCGCTCGTCATGTTGCTGATCTCCTTTGTCATCCTGCTCTTGCTCAACGGGTTGCAGGCCCGGATCGGAAGGCGTCCGGAATGAGCGCGGGGCAGGCCGCAGGGATATCGCAGGACGCCGCCAGCGAACATCGCATCGCCCGGGCCGGGTTGATCGTCGCCACATTGGCGCTGCTGGTCGTCTTGTTGCTGCTGCCGCTCGTTGTCGTGTTTGCGGAGGCGCTGCGCCGTGGTCTCCCGTCGGCTCTCGCCGCCCTGTCGCAGCCCGATGCGATCGCCGCCATCCTGCTCTCCCTGCTGGTCGCGGCTCTCAGCGTTCCGTTGAACGCCGTATGCGGCGTGGCCGCGGCCTGGTGCATCGGCCGGTTCCAATTTCCTGGGCGAAGTCTGCTGACCACGCTGATCGAACTGCCGTTCTCGGTCTCGCCGGTGATTTCCGGCCTGGTCTGGGTGCTGCTGTTCGGCGCGAACGGCTGGCTTGGAACGGCGCTGGACCGCGCCGGCCTCCGCATCGTCTTCGCCTTGCCCGGGCTGACGCTGGCGACGGTGTTCGTCACCTTCCCGTTCGTCGCCCGCACGCTGATCCCGTTGATGCAGAGCCAAGGCGCCGTCGAAGAGGAAGCGGCGATCACGCTCGGCGCCTCCGGTTGGCGGACCTTTTGGCGCGTGACGTTGCCGAACATCCGATGGGGGCTGCTGTACGGCGTGCTGCTCTGCAATGCGCGCGCGATGGGCGAGTTCGGCGCGGTCGCCGTGGTGTCCGGCCATATCCGCGGCCAGACCATGACCATGCCGTTGCAAGTCGAGGCGCTGTTCAACGACTACGACTGGGTCGGCGCCTTCGCCATCGCCGCGCTGCTGTCGCTGCTGGCGCTGCTGACGCTGGCCGTCAAGGCCGCGCTGGAATGGCGCATCGGGCGGCGCGGCGGAAGCCTGCTGTGAACGTCGAACTGCGCGACGTCCGCAAGACCTTCTCGGTCGGGCGCGCGGCGCTGGACGGGGTCAGCCTGACAGTCGCCGACGGCGAGTTCCTGGCGCTGCTCGGCCCTTCCGGTTCCGGCAAGACCACGCTGCTGCGCGTGCTTGCCGGGCTGGATTTCGCCGACGCCGGCGCCATCCTGTTCGACGGACGGCCGATGGACGCGACGCCCGCGCGCGAGCGCGGCGTCGGCTTTGTCTTCCAGAACTATGCGCTGTTCCGCCACATGACAGTGGCGCGCAACGTCGCCTTCGGTCTCGAGATCCGGCCCCGCAAACGGCGTCCTCCCGCGCGCGAGATCCGCGCCCGGGCGCAGGAGCTCTTGGACCTGCTCGGTATCGGCGATCTCGGACGCCGCGCGCCGGCGCAACTCTCCGGCGGCCAGCGCCAGCGCGTGGCCCTGGCGCGGGCTTTGGCGATCGAGCCCGGCCTGCTGCTGCTGGACGAACCGTTCGGCGCGCTCGACGCGCAGGTGCGCAAGAGCCTGCGCGTCTGGCTGCGCGACCTGCATGTGCGGATGCGGCTGACCAGCGTGTTCGTCACGCACGATCAGACGGAGGCGATGGAGATGGCCGACCGCGTCGCGGTGCTGCGCGACGGGCGGATCGAACAGGTGGACACGCCCAAACGCCTCTACGCTGATCCGCAAACGCCGTTCGTGCACGAATTCCTTGGCGAATCGCTGCGGCTGACATGCACGGTACGGGGCGGACGGGCGACGCTGGAGTCGCTGCCGTCGGTCTCAATCCCAACCGCCTGTCCGCCGGGTCCCGGCTTTGCGCTGATCCGGCCCCACGAGATCGGCCTGCTGCCCGGCCCCGGTCCGGCGCGCGTGGCGAGCGTGCATGCGACGGGGCCGCTCACGCGCGTGCGTCTTCGACTGGCCGAACACGACGTGGAAGCGCTGTGTCAGCCGGGTGCATGGACGCCGGCGGTCGGCGAGACCTGCGATCTCGATGTGTCGCGCGCGCGCATCTATTCGCTGGAAAGCGATCGCCAAGTTCGCAAACCTGCGGGGCCTGTCGCCGCGCCCGCGCTCACTCGACCCTGATATGCGCGGCCTTGATGATCGGGAACCACTTCTCGACCTCCGCCTTGTGGAACGCCGCGAGCGCCTCGGGCGAGCGACGATCGGGCGAAGGAATCTCTTGGCCGAAGGTCGCGAAGCGCTTCTGCGCGGCGGGATCCTCCAAGGCGTTCCCGAGCGCGGCGTTCAATTTGGCGACGATCTCGGGAGGCGTCCCTCTCGGCGCCCAGATCCCCGTCCAAGCCGAGAGGTACAGTCCGGGCAGACCCATCTCTTCGATGGTCGGCGTGTCCGGCGCCGCGGACCAGCGATGCTTGGCCATGACGGCGTAGGCCTTGATCTCGCCGGCGCGCACCATCGGCAGCGAGTTGGCCGAGAGATCGCACATGAAATCGACCTGGGCGCCCATCAGCGCTTGGAGCGCCGGCGCGCCGCCGCGGTAGGGCACCATCTGGAAGCTGACGTGCGCATTGTCCTGCAGGTAGACGCCGCAGATCTGCGCGCCGCCGCCGCTGACCGTGGCTTCCGTCGCCTTGTCCGGATTGGCTTTCAGCCAGGCGACGAACTCGGCCATGGTTTGCGCCGGCAAGGCGTTGCGCGCGACGATCCAGTAGGGCGCGTCGGCGACGAGACCGATGGGGACCAGGTCGCGCAGGACGTCGTAATGCACCGGATAGACGGCGCCCGCGACGACATAATTGGCCCAGGTGCCGAAGCCCAGCGTGTAGCCGTCGGGCGCGGCGCGAACGACACGATCGACGCCGATGCTGGAGCCCGCGCCCGCGACGTTTTCGATCACGACGGGCTGGCCGAGCGTTCGCGACATCGGGTCGGCCACCACGCGCGCCAGAACGTCGACCGCGCCGCCCGGCGGCAGAGGCACGACCATCGTGACGGGGCGCGACGGCCAATCCGCGGCGCGCGCCGCGCCGGGAACCGCTGCGGCGAGAAGCGCGAAGGATATTGCGAAAACTGGCGATCGGCGTTGCGTCATCGGCGCCTCCTGCGACGCGCGGCGATCGCGCGCCGCCTTAAAGCCGCGATCATTCGGCGTGAATGTTCGCCTCGCGCAGCAGCTTGGCCCAGCGTTCGGCTTCGCTCTTGGCGAAGGCGCGGTCTTCGTCCAGAGACGCCGTCTTGAGCGTGCCGCCCGTCTTGTTGAAAATGTCGACGACGCGCGGCGATGTCCGCGCTTTGCGCACCGCTTCAGCCAACGTCGCGACGATCGGGGCCGGAGTCGCCGCCGGGGCGAAGACGCCGAACCAGGTCTCCATATCGAGCGGCGCCTCGCCGCTTTCGGCCACGGTGGGCAGATCGGGCATCGCCGGATAGCGGTCCTTGGTCGTCACGGCGAGCGGCCGCACCGCGCCGCCGCGCACCTGCGGCAGGGCGGTCTGCGCATTGTCGGAGAACAGGTCGACGCGTCCGCCCAGCAAATCCGTATAGGCCGCCTGCGCGCCGGAATAGGGGACGTGCGTCAGTTGGATTTTGGCGAGATACGCCATGACCGCCGTGGCGATATGCTGGCCGGTGCCGACGCCGGCCGAGGCGTAGGTGATGGCGTCAGGCTTGGCGCGGGCGGCCTCGATCACGTCTTTGACGGAGCGATAGGGCAGGTCCTTGCGGGTCAGCAGCATGAAGGGCCAGGTCACGACGAGGCCGACCGGCGTAAAATCGCGGACCGGGTCGTAGGAGAGCTTGGCGTAGAGCCCGACGTTGAGCGCCATGTTGGACGTGCCGCCGAGCAGCAAGGTGTAGCCGTCGGGCGCCGCTTTCGCGGCGTAGTCGCTGCCGACCAGCGTTCCGGCGCCGGATTTGTTCTCGACCACGACGGCCTGGCCCAGAATCTGGCCGAGCTGGTCCGCCATGACGCGCGCGACGGTGTCGAAGCCGCCGCCGGGCGGTTGCGGAACGATGAGCCGGATCGGATGGTCCGGGAACGTCTGCGCCGAGGCCGGCGCGGCCAAGCACGCGCCAAGAAAGACCGCAGCCGCGATCCACCTCTCAATAAGCGTCGTCACGCCCGCCTCCCGTGCGTCGTTCTGCCGCGACGCGGCGCCACACTGCGCGATCGTTTGGCGCGTGGCAAGGTCCACTCGCCTTCCGCGCCGGGATCGCGATATAGAGCGCCTTCGGAGACCTCATGACCAATCTCACGTCGATCCCCAAAGAGCGCATCCGCGTTCTCTTGCTCGAGAACATCAACGACAGCGCGGTCGCGCTTTTCCACGCAGCGGGCTACCGGAACCTGACCCGGCTGCCCAAGGCGCTGGAAGGCGCCGCGCTTCGCGAGGCGGTGAAAGGCGTCCACATCCTGGGCATCCGCTCGCGCACGCATCTGACGCAAGGCGTCTTCGAGGCGGCGGACCGATTGGTGGCGGTCGGCTGTTTCAGCGTCGGCGTCAATCAGGTCGATGTCGAGGCCGCGCGGATGCATGGCGTGCCGGTCTTCAATGCGCCGTTCTCGAACACGCGCAGCGTCGCCGAACTCGTCATCGGCGAGATCGTCATGCTCATGCGGCGCATCGCGCCGCGCTCGGTCGCGGCGCATGTCGGCGGGTGGGACAAGTCGGCGACCGGCAGTTTCGAGGTGCGCGGCAAGACGCTCGGCATCGTCGGCTACGGCAACATCGGCTCGCAGCTCTCCAATCTCGCGGAAGCGATGGGCATGCGGGTGATCTACTACGATCTCGTCGACAAGCTCCGACACGGCAACACGGAGCCCGTCGAAACCCTCGACGAGCTGCTCGGGCGCAGCGACGTCGTGACGCTGCACGTGCCGGAGACGCCGCAGACCTTCAACATGATCGGCGAGGCGCAGCTTCGCGCCATGAAGAAGGGCGCGATCTTCATCAACAACAGCCGCGGGACGGTCGTCGATCTCGACGCGCTTGCGGGCGCGCTGCGCGAGGGGCGTCTCTCCGGCGCCGCCGTCGATGTCTTTCCCGTCGAACCGACGTCCAACGCCGATCGCTTCAACTCGCCGCTGCAAGGGATCGACAACGTGATCCTGACGCCGCACATCGGCGGCTCGACCGAGGAGGCGCAGGAGCGCATCGGCGCGGAGGTCGCCCGCAAGCTCATCGAATTCAGCGATGTCGGCTCGACGCTCGGCGCCGTCAACTTCCCGCAGGCGCAACTGCCGCCGCATCCGGCCGGCACGCGGTTCATCCATGTCCACCGCAACGTTCCCGGCATGTTGAACCGTCTCAACGAAGCCTTTTCGCGCCGCGGCGCGAATATCGCCGCGCAATATCTGCAAACCTACGCCGACACCGGCTACGTGGTGATCGACGCGGAGATCGATCCGGTTCAGGCGCGCATCGTGCTCGACGAGATCAGGGCGATCGAAGGAACGGCGCGCGCCCGGCTGCTTTACGATCGCAGCGGCGTCGCTTGACGGGTCTTGCGAGACCCGGGCAATCTCGCGGCAGGATTCGCTTTGGACAAGATTCGTTTGGTGAGGGAGACAGACAGATGAGACTCCGCGACGTGGTTCGCGCGACCGTTTTCGTGAGCGTCGCCGCGTCGCTTGCAGCCTGCAACGCGTCCGCGCCGCCGCCGCAAGCCGCGGCGACGCAAACCGCGTCCGTCTCATCGAAGCTCGCGCCGCCGCCCGACGTGCCGTCCGGAACCGCCTGCGGCGACACGATCATCAAGTGGCGGGCGGTGCTCGACGACGATGTCGAGACCGGCAATCTCAACCAGTCGGTGTACGATCAGATCCGCGGCGATGTGTCGTCGGCGTCCGACGCCTGCCGCGGAGGCCGCGACGCCGAGGCGCGCACCATCGTGGCTTCATCGAAGAAGCGGCATGGCTATGGGTCCGACACCCGGTCTTGAACGGCGAACATGCGCCGAAGATAGGCGATGATGAAATCCGGCATCCGTTGCGGATCGAAGTCCCGCGGGCCGCGCACGACTCGCACGCCGGAGAGTTCCGGCTCTCTCTGACGCGCGATGCGCGCGTTGATCTCGCGCGCGGCCTCGGCGGCGGGCGCGTCGATGCGGACGCCCTTCATGCAGGCGTAGCGCGGCCCCGCATCGACCAAGAGCCACGCGTCGTCGAGCGCGACTTCGCCGGCGACGAGGCCGGTTTCTTCTTCCAACTCGCGCCGCACGCTGCCTTCGAGATCGAGACGGCCGTCGACGACATCGCCAGGATCGGGCGTGCCGGCCGGGAAGTAGATGCGGCCGGGATTGGCGGTGTGGCCGCCCATCTCGGCGAGGATGAAGGCGCCGTCGCTGCCGCGGAGCGCCGCCATCGAAAAGCAATTGCGCACGCCCGCGTCCGGGAAGCCGAAATCGCGCCAGGCCAGAAACGCGGAAAAGTTCGTCTCGAAATGCACGCTGCGCATGATCGCGTGCGCGCCGCTCGTCTCGCAGGCGCATTGGCGCATCAGCAGCACGCGGCCGTCGAAGGCGGCCGGCTTGTCGGCGGTGAACGCGGCCCAGTGATCGGCGATCCGCGCGGCGTCGCTTCGTTCGAACGCCCATGCGTAGGGCTCGACCCGCGCATCGATGGCGTCGACGCGTTCGATGCTCAGGGATTCGTCCGTCATAGATCGATCGATCCTTCGGCGACCTTGACGACGCCGCCCTGCACCCAGGCGGATTGAAGCGCGCCGTCCGCGACCTCGACGCCGAGACGAATGACGCTCGGCCGGCCCATCTCGAAGCCCTGTTCGATGACGATCGTGTGCGCGCCATTTCCGGGCCGCTCGAAGGCGACGGCGACGCCGGCGAACGCCGCCGCGGCGGAGCCCGTCGCGGGGTCTTCGGGAATGTCGTTCGTAGGCGCGAACATCCGCGCGTGAATGTCCGAGTCCTCGCGCTCGGTCTCGGTCGTATAGAGGAACGCGCCGACGACGTCGGCCCCGAACGCCGCCTCGTAACGCATGGCGTTCGGCTTGGCGCGCGCGATGGCCGCGCGTGTCGAAACCGGCACGAAGGCGAAGGCGACGCCCGCCGACCAGACGCCGGGGCGGTGGTCGCCGAAGCCGATTTCGTCCGTCGAGAGGGACAGAGCGTTTGCAATCGCCGCGCGATCGTCGAGGTCGGCCAGGCGCTCGGGGAGGCGCGGCAGGACGAATTGCGCGGCGAGCGGGCCGCCCCTGCGGCGGCTGACGCTGCAAACGACGGCGCCGATCGGCTCTTCCAGCACGATCTGCAATGCGTCGTCGAGCATGGTCGGCGCGCGCAGCGTCGCGATCAGGGCGGCGGCGCCGATCGTGGGGTGGCCGGCGAAGGGCAGCTCGGCTCGCGGCGTGAAAATGCGGAGTCTCGCCGTGTTGACGGGGTCGCGCGGCTCCAGCACGAAGACGGTCTCGGACAAATTGAACTCGCGCGCGATCGCCTGCATGCGGGCGCCGTCCAGGCTATCGGCGTCGAGGACGACCGCGAGCGGATTGCCGGCGAGCGGCGCGTCCGTGAAGACATCGAGGATGTGATAGCGGTAAGGCAAGGAAGGATCCCGTTCCGCTTAAGCCGAGGGTCAACCGCTTCAGCTTCTCTCCGGCGATGCGCGCCATATCCATCGGCGGTACGGCATCCGCTATAGCCCATCGCCGTATCGAGTTCACGCCTCAGGCGTCGTTCGTAAATACGCGACGCGATCGAGCGGAAGCGCGTCCGTGCGAAGCGCGCAGCGACGAAGCAACGCCGTCATTTATGGACGGCCTCTTGGCTCGGAATGACGGCGATGGCCGATGACGCGCACGACGATCGTTTGCCCCTCACCCCGGCCTCCCGCAAGCGGGGAGAGGGAGCGCTGCGGAGACCACTCATGCAAACCGGCGTCGCTTCTTGGCGACGGGCGCGATGCGTCCCCTCGCCCCGTGCAACGGGGAGAGCGACTATCTGAAGTGTCAAGACTGGAGCGCGTATTCACGTCGTGCGTCTCGCGCTTTTGCGTTGAGGATTGTGAGCAGTTTGTGGGCGAGCGCGATGCGCACGACCATTTTGGATTTACCGGCGTCGAGCAGACGCTGGCGGAAGGCGGCGAGCCTGTCGTCGTAGCGGCGCGCGATGTCGGCGACGAGGTAGAGGATGGAGCGCACCGGGGCGCGCCCGCCGCGGATGTGGCGACCCCCGCTGCGCTTGCCGCTGTCGTCGGCGATCGGCGCAAGCCCGGCGAGCTTGGCGATGGCCTTGTTGGACCACACGCCGAGCTCGGGCAGGTCGGCCATCAGCCGTGCGACGGTGCGTCCGGCGACGCCTTTGATGGAGCGCAAGGTCGCGGCGAGATGCGCCCACAACGGATCGGCGTCGATCAGGCCGGCGATGTCGGCTTCGAGTGTGCGCGACTGGCGCTTGAGGAGCGCGATCGCCTCGTCGAGGCTGTCGCGGGTTTCGGCGTCGCGGGCCATGAGGCGACGCTGTTTCTGGACGACGAGGTCGCCGGTGACCTGGCCGAGCCGGGCGACCAGGCTTTTCAGGCGCTGCTGCGCGGGGCTCGGCGGGGCGGCGGCCTTGAGTTCGCGAGCGGCGGCGAAGCGGGCGATCAGGCGCGCGTCGATCCGGTCGGTCTTTTCCAGCACGCCCATGGCCTCGGCGTAGCGGCGCGCCTCGCGCGGATTGGCGAGGGCGCAGGCGACGCCGGCCTCCCACAGCAGCAGGAAGGCCTGGCGCTCGTAGCCGCCGGTCGCCTCCATGACGAGGAGATCGACGGCGTGCGCGCGACAGAAGTCGACCAGCGCCGCGACGCCCTCGGCGTCGTTGGCGAAGGCCTCGGATTGGCCGCCCGGCGCGAGATGAGCGTCGAGGCGGTCTTTCGAAACGTCCACTCCACAAATGATCTGCGTCACGGTAACCTGCCTTGTTCGTGCGATTGGGACCAAGCGACTGTTCGGTCGTGCGTGACAACGGCGAAGATCCCTGGCTCTCCCACGGGCTTGATGTCCCTCAGGGGCTTCGGTCTCTCGTCCGCCACCGCAACCGGCATCATGCCTGAGTCGGCGCAATGACAGTTACAAGGGGCAATCCCAGCTATCTAGCGCATCCTAGGATTATTGTCAAGGATTTTATTCTGTAAACATATCGGGCGAGCGCCTGCGGCCGCGCTGGACCGGCGCCTCGCCTGTGGCATCTTCCAGACGCCGCCGATTCGCGGCGCGAGTCCGAGGTTGGCATGAGCAAGCACGTCGCCGTCCTGATGGGCGGCTGGTCCTCGGAACGCGCGATCTCGCTGCGCTCGGGCGAGGCCTGCGCCAAGGCGCTCGAGGACGAAGGCTTCCGCGTCACGCGCGTCGACGTCGGCCGCGACGTGGCGCGCGTGCTCGCCGACTTGCGGCCCGACGTCGCCTTCAACGCCCTGCACGGCCCCTATGGCGAGGACGGGACCGTCCAGGGCGTGCTCGAAGTGCTCGGCCTGCCCTACACCCATTCCGGCGTCCTCGCCTCGGCGCTCGCCATGCACAAGGACCGCGCCAAGACGGTCATGGCGGCGGCGGGCGTGCCGGTGCCGGAGGGCCGCGTCGTCGGCCGCGCCGAGGCTGCGGCCGGCCATGTCCTGCCGCCGCCCTACGTCCTCAAACCCATCGCGGAAGGCTCGTCCTACGGGGTCTTCATCGTGCCCGAGGGCCAGGCGCATCCGCCGCAGGAGCTCACGCGCGCCGACTGGCCCTACGGCGAAGACCTCTTGGCCGAGACCTTCATCGCCGGCCGCGAACTGACCTGCGCCGTGATGGGCGAGCGCGCGCTCGACGTGATCGACATCCGCGCCGCCGACGGCGGCTGGTACGACTACGATGCAAAGTACTCAAAAGGCGGATCGATTCACGTGCTTCCCGCCGAACTTAAACGAAATGTTTACCAAGAGGTCCAAGAGTTGTCCTTGAGGGCGCACAAGGCTCTCGGCTGCCGGGGCGTGAGCCGCGCGGACCTGCGCTACGACGATCGGCCCGGAGGCGCGGGGCGGCTCGTCGTCTTGGAGGTCAACACCCAGCCCGGCATGACCGAGACCTCCCTTGTGCCCGAAATGGCCGCGTTTGCCGGTTTTTCGTTTGGTGGGCTGGTTCGATGGATGGTGGAAGACGCCTCCTGCGATCGCTGAGGGAGGCTTCCGGAGCGTTCGCTCCGGCGCGGCCGGCCCTGGCGGGCGCGCTTGGCGCCTACGCCGACGGTCCCCGTCACGATCTGGCGCGCCCCTTGGCCCCGCCGCCGCCGATCGCGCCCCTGCGCGACCGCCGCGCCCGGCGCTGGCCCCACCGCTTCGTCGCCGTCGCGCGTCTGCACGGCTTCGGCGGCGCGATGGCGATCCTGTTCCTGGCGGGCGTCGGGTTTCTCGGCGCGGTTCAGGGCGGCCAGTATGCGCAATTCGTCGCCGAGTACGGCGCCGCCTCCGATGTGCTCGCCCGCGCCGCGGGCCTCGGCCTCGCCGCCATCACCATCTCGGGGACGCGCGAGCTCGACGAGGCGGAGATTCTGCAGGCGGCTGACATCAGCCCGCGCAGTTCGCTGCTGTTCCTCAATGTCGACGCGGTGCGCGAGCGGCTCAAGGCGATCCCGCTCGTGCGCGACGCGAGCGTGCGCAAGCTGTTCCCGAACCGGCTGATCATCGACATCACGGAGCGCGAACCCTCCGCCCTCTGGCAGAAGGACGGCGCGTTGAACCTCGTCGCGGCGGACGGCGCCCCGATCGCCGAAGTGCATGACGCGCGCTTCGCCGATCTGCCGTTCGTGGTCGGCGACGGCGCAAACCAGCGCGTCGCCGAATTCCTGCGCATCGTCGAGGCCGCCGGCGACATGCGCGTGCGCGTGCAGGCCGGCGTCCTGGTCGGGCGGCGGCGCTGGAACCTGAAGCTGTCGAACGGGATCGAGGTGAAACTGCCCGACGCCCATCCCGAGATCGCCGCGACCCGGCTCGGACGCTACGCGCGCGACGCCCATATCCTAGACAAGGACCTGATCTACGTCGATCTGCGCGTGCCCGGGCGGATCTACGCCCGCCTGACGGAGGACGCCGCGGCGGCGCGCTACGCCAGCCTGCCGAAATACAAGAAGAGGGCGATCGAATGAGCGCCTTCTCGACGCCGCGGATGCGGCCGCTCTCCGCGCGCAAGAGCGCGATCCTGTCGGTTCTCGACGTCGGCACGTCGAAGATCGCCTGTCTCATCGCGCGGCTCGCGCCGGCGGAGAGTTCGGGCACGCTGCGCGGCCGCACCCACCATTGCCGCATCCTCGGCATCGGCCACCAGCGCTCGCGCGGCATCAAAGGCGGCGCGGTCGTCGACCTCGAAGAGGCCGAAAACGCCATCCGGCTCGCCGTCGACTCCGCCGAACGGATGGCGAAGGTCCAGGTCGAGAGCGTCATCGTCAACGTCTCGGGCGGCCGTCTCGGCTCGCATCTCTACAGCGCCAGCGTTCACGTTGGCGGCCGGCCGGTGTCCGAATACGATCTGCATCGCGTGCTCGAAGCCGCCGCCGCGCGCACGGCGCGGCCCGGTCGCGCCGTGCTGCACACCCTGCCGAACGGCTTTTCGCTCGACGCGACGCGCGGCGTGCACGATCCCAACGGCATGATCGGCGAAGAGCTCGGCGCCGCCATGCATGTCGTGTCGAGCGACCAGGCTTCGGCGCGCAACCTGATGCTCGCCGTCGAGCGCTGCCACCTCGACATCGAAGCGATCGTGGCCTCGCCCTACGCCGCCGGCCTCTCGGTGCTGGTCGACGACGAGATGGAGCTGGGCGCCGCGGTGATCGACATGGGCGGCGGCACCACCTCGATCGGCGTCTTCCGCGACGGCAATCTCACCCATGTCGACGGCTTCGCCGTCGGCGGCAACCACGTCACCATGGATGTCGCGCGCGGCCTCACCATCCGCCCGAGCGACGCCGAACGCCTGAAGGCGCTCTACGGCGGCTGCATCTCCGCCGCCTCCGAGGATCGCGAAACGCTGGCGATCACCCAGGTCGGCGAAGACGCCGACTACGCCCAGCACGTGCCGAAGTCGCAGCTCACCCGCATCATCCGCCCCCGCGTCGAGGAAATCCTCGAACTCGCGCGCGACCGCCTCAAGACGTCGGGCTTCGGCCCGCAGGTCGGCCGCCGCCTCGTGCTCACCGGCGGCGCAAGCCAGCTCACCGGCATCGCCGACGCCGCGCGCCGCATCATCTCCCCGCAGGTGCGCATCGGTCGTCCGCTCGGCGTGCAGGGCCTGCCGGAGTCGGCCAAGAGCCCGGCGTTCGCCGCGTCCGTCGGCCTGCTCGTCTATCCCCAGTTCGCCGGCGTCGAATTCTTCGAGCCGCGCCGGCGCGGCGGTCTCGCCACCGGAACCGACGGATACATCTCCCGCGTCGGCCGCTGGCTGAAGGAGAGTTTTTAAGCAACCCGCCGGGGCCGGCGCGCGGCCATCCCCGACGATCAAAATCTGGCGCGGGCGAAAAGCCCATCAAACCGAGAGGCCGACGATGTCTATCAATCTGCAAGGACCCGAACTGCGGGAGCTGAAGCCCCGCATCATGGTGTTCGGCGTGGGCGGCGCGGGCTGCAACGCCGTCAACAACATGATCGTCTCGGGCCTCGAGGGCGTCGACTTCATCGTCGCCAACACGGACGCGCAGGCGCTGACCATCTCGCGCGCCGAACGCATCATCCAGATGGGCCTGCAGGTGACCGAGGGCCTCGGCGCCGGCGCGCAGCCGGAGATCGGTCGCGCCGCCGCGGAAGAGGCGCTGGAGGAGATCCGCGACCATCTCGCCGGCGCGCATATGTGCTTCGTGACCGGCGGCATGGGCGGCGGCACCGGCACCGGCGCCGCGCCCGTCATCGCGGCGGCGGCGCGCGACATGGGCATCCTGACGGTCGGCGTCGTCACCAAACCCTTCCATTTCGAAGGGCAGCGCCGGATGCGCGTGGCGGAACACGGCATCGAGGAGCTGACCCGCGCGGTCGACACGCTGATCGTCATCCCGAACCAGAACCTGTTCCGCGTCGCCAACGAGCGCACCACCTTCTCCGACGCCTTCTCGATGGCCGATCAGGTGCTCTATTCCGGCGTCGCCTCAATCACCGACCTGATGGTGAAACAGGGCCTCGTGAACCTCGACTTCGCCGATGTCCGCTCGATCATGCGCGAGATGGGCAAGGCCATGATGGGCACCGGCGAAGCCTCCGGCGACAAGCGCGCGCTCCAGGCCGCCGAGGCCGCGATCGCCAACCCGCTCCTCGACGAGGTATCGATGAAGGGGGCGCGCGGCCTGCTGATCTCGATCACCGGCGGGGCGGACATGACGCTCTACGAAGTCGACGAAGCGGCGAGCCGCATCCGCCAGGAAGTCGACGAGGACGCCAACATCATCCTCGGCGCGACCTTCGACGAATCCCTCGTCGGCGTCATCCGCGTCTCCGTCGTCGCGACGGGCATCGACAAGATCCCGGACGATCGCGACCGGCACGCCGAGGCGCGCATCGCCTCGGTCGCGCAGAACCTTCGCGCGCAGGCCGCGCCGAGCCCGGCGCCGCGCGCCGAGGCGACCTCGATCGTCGAGGAGGCGCCCGCCCCGATCGCCGCGCAGCCGGCGCGCGCGCCGACGCCGGCGCAGCAGACCCTGCCGCTGCCGGCGCAGCCCGTCGCGCAGGCGCCGATGCGCCACGACGACGTGCGCCTCGAGCCGGTCCAGCCGCGTCGCGCCTACGAGGCGCCGCAGCCGGCCCAGCAGCAGCGCTATGAAGAGCCGCAACCCGAGCGCGGCCCCTTCATCCCGCCGGAGGCCGAGACGGCCGCTCGGCCGATGCGCATGCCCGCGATCGAGGACTTACCGCTGCCCGGCCAAAACCAGTTGCGCGCCTATCGCGAGCCGCAAGGCCAGCCTGAGGCGCAGGCTCCTACGGTGCGCCGCCAGTCGCTCTTCGAGCGCCTGACCGCCTTCGGCATGAGCCGGCAGGAGGAGGCCGCGCAACGCGCCGCCGCGCCGGCGCCGCGCCCGGCGGCTCCCGCCCCGGCGCCCCGCACGTCCGCGCCGAGCGCCGTCCACGCCGAATACGGCAAGCGTGCGCCGTCGCCGCAACAGCCCCGCGCCCAGGTTCCGCTCGACACGCGCGGCCGCCTGGTCCCGGCGCCGCGCCAGCAGGAGGACGACCAACTCGAAATCCCGGCCTTCCTGCGCCGCCAGTCGAGCTGAACGGCTCGTCGGAGCCTAAGAAAGCGCCCCCTCGGGCGCTTTCTTGCGTTTTAAGATAATGAATGAGATCAATTGGATAAACCGATCTGCCCCTCAGCCGGCGGTGTAACAAAGCGTAAGAAAGCGTGATTGGCGGCGAATCGGCGCGACGCGTACTTTCATCCTGCTCCGCCGCTTCGTGAAGCCGTCGGCGCGTCTGAAGGGCGGCGTTGGTCTTCCTGATTTGGTTTGCAACGTTCGGCCGTCGCGGCTTCTAAGCGAGCGGCGGCTCGGATCGGACATAGAATGACACGCGCCCAGCAATCGACCCTCGCCGACCGCATCGCCTTGGCCGG
>CBDIBA010000004.1:0-33854 GCA_965276595.1 Beijerinckiaceae bacterium | reverse complement strand
GCGCGAGAGGCGGCCCGCGTCGTTTCACGATTCGGCATAGCGTCTCACCTCTTGCTTCGTCGCCTTACGGAAACTGATCACGCGAATTTCGTCATCGCCACGCCGAACGACGACCAGAAAGCACAGCCTCAGCCCACACCAGCCAATCGCGATTTCCCGCGATTCGCCATAGTTCTCGCGGTCGTCGATCTCGTGCAGCGCGGTGTCGAAATCGAAGCGAACAACGTCGGCAAAGTCCAAACCGTGCTTGGCGAGGTTGCTGGCGCGCTTCGCTTCATCCCACGTGATCACGGGAGCACTGTAGCTACGGAATAGATAGGGTCAACAATTTTTGTAGCTACAGAAGGTAGCGTTGTGTCCGACCAGCGCTTAGCACGGCCACCGTGTAGAGGGCTGTCCGGTCATAGGTCTACAGCGTAGACATAGTGCTCGTCATCGTCGGCTTCTTCGGGACGCAACCTTGTATTGTCGCGCGGCCCAGACACATGGGTGACATCTTGTACCGAAGTCACGGGCGACGACCCGCGCGCCGAGCAGGTCAAGAGGGTCTGAATGGATATCGATGTGAAACAGCCCTCGACCGGCGCGTCCAACGCTCCGCAAAGTCCCTCGTCCGGACGAGCGCCCGCGCAAGCCATCGTCTCCATTCGCGGCCTCTCGAAGACCTACGCGGGCGGCCAGTACGCGCTTCGCGACATCACGCTCGACATTGATCGCGGCGAGATTTTCGCTCTGCTCGGGCCCAACGGCGCCGGCAAGACGACGCTCATCAACATCCTGTGCGGCATCGTCAATTCGAGCGCCGGCGCCGCGCTCGCCGACGGCCACGATATCATCAAGGACTACCGCGCCGCCCGTTCTCTGATCGGCCTGGTGCCCCAGGAACTGACGACCGATGCGTTCGAGACCGTGTGGGCGACGACGAGCTTCAGCCGCGGGCTGTTCGGCAAGCGGCCCAATCCCGCCTATATCGAGCGGATCTTGCGGGACCTCTCCCTGTGGGACAAGCGCGACGCCAAGATCATGACGCTGTCGGGCGGCATGAAGCGGCGGGTGCTGATCGCCAAGGCGCTGTCGCACGAGCCCCGCATCCTGTTCCTCGACGAGCCCACGGCCGGCGTCGACGTCGACCTGCGGCGCGACATGTGGCGGCTGGTGCGCGCGCTGCGCGACGACGGCGTCACCATCATCCTGACCACGCATTACCTGGAGGAAGCCGAGGAGATGGCCGACCGTGTCGGCGTCATCAGCAAGGGCGAGCTGATCCTGGTCGAGGACAAGCGGCGCCTGATGCGCAAGCTCGGGAAGAAACGGCTCAAGCTCGCCCTCGCGGAGCCGCTGCCGCGCGTGCCCGACGCGCTCGCGCCCTATGCGCTCGCCCGCTCGGAGGACGGCCGCGAGCTCGTCTACACCTACGGCGCGGCGGACGATCGCGTCCAAATCCCCGATCTCCTGCGCGACCTCGCGGCGGCCGGCGTCGCTTATGTCGACGTGAGCACCGACCAGAGCTCGCTCGAAGACATCTTCGTCAGCCTGGTCAGGGACAAGGCATGAACGTTCCGGCGATCCAGGCGATCTATTATTTCGAAATGGCGCGAACCCGGCGCACGCTTCTGCAAAGCATCGTCTCGCCGGTGATCTCCACCTCGCTTTACTTCGTGGTGTTCGGCTCGGCGATCGGCTCGCGCATCTCGCAGGTCGGCGACGTGAGCTACGGGGCGTTCATCACGCCCGGCCTGATCATGCTGTCCCTGCTGACGCAGAGCATCGCGAACGCCTCGTTCGCGATCTACTTCCCGCGCTTCGTCGGCACGATCTACGAGCATCTTTCGGCGCCTGTGTCGGCGATCGAGATCGTCACCGCCTATGTCGGCGCCGCGGCGACGAAGTCGATGATCCTCGGACTGATTACGCTCGCGACCGCCGCGCTCTTCGTCGACGTGCGGCTCGATCATCCCGTCTGGATGCTGGGGTTCCTGATCCTGACGTCGGTCACCTTCAGCCTGTTCGGCTTCGTCATCGGCGTCTGGGCGGACAGCTTCGAGAAGCTGCAGATGATCCCGCTCCTCATCGTGACGCCGCTCACGTTTCTGGGCGGCAGCTTCTATTCGATCGACATGCTGCCGCCGTTCTGGCGCGCCGTCACCCTGGCCAACCCCGTCGTCTATCTGGTCAGCGCCTTCCGCTGGAGCTTCTATGGCGTTGCGGACGTGAACGTCGGCGTCAGCGTGGCGATGACCTTCGCCTTTCTCGCCCTCTGCCTGGCGGTCGTGATCTGGATGTTCAAGACCGGCTATCGCCTGAAGACCTGAGGGCGCTACGCCGTGCGGGTCAGGGCAGCGCGAGGAACTTGTCGTAGACCTCGTGATAGTGCTTGCACCAGGCTCCGTCGCCCATGGCCTTGGCCACGCCCAGCGCCTGGCCGTTGAGGAGCGACACGTCGGCGGCGTCCGCCTTATCGCGCAGGTTGAGCGACACGTTCATCTTCGCTCCCGCCAGGAGCGCGGCCGCCGCCTGGTTCTTGATCCCGCAGCGCTGCTCGGCGACTTGCGCAGAGGCGACCATCGCGACGACCGCGCCGCGGTCGGTGAACGTGTGAGTCTTGGGATCGACGAGCGGCTGCTGCGCGAGCGCCGGCGCCGCCTGACACAACGTCAACAAAGCCAATGCCTTCGCCCGCATCCCGATCCTGCCGCCTGATCGCCAACGCCCCCCTTACCGGGGCGCCGAAGAAAAGCCAACGCAGAACCGCTGGCGCGCAGGACGGCAGCGCGACGCGGATCGCTTCCGAGCCGGCGGGTGCGGCCTGGTAGGCATGTTTCGGCAGGGCCGCGCTACGGGGCGGCCCTCTTCTGGATGCGAGCCTCGAACCACAACGCCGCTTGTTCGTCCTCAATCTCACCGGCTGCGAGCAACAACCAAAAAGACACGACCTCTGCATCGGTGGCGGCGAGATCGAAGCCGTTAAGCATCAGGAACAGTTCCGAGACCACTGCCGACGTTCGTTTGTTGCCGTCGAGGAACGGATGGTTCTTGACGATCCCGCAGGCATAGGACGCGGCGAGCGCGGGGAGGCCGGCGGCGGTGTAGTTGAAAAGGTTCTTGGGTCGGTCTAAAGCCGATTCCAGCAGACCTATATCTCTGATGCCGGCCGTTCCGCCGTGTTCGGCGATCTGCTCGTCATGCAGTGCGAGCGCAGTGGATTTGATGATCCAAAGAGGGTTCTCCGCCACGCGTCACTTCGCAAGTTCGCGGAGCGCATTCCGCCGTTTCTTCATAATCTTCCGACCCGCGTCCATTTGAGCTTCGAACTCCGGATCGTAGGGTGTCAGCCGCACGCCTCCGGGCGTGTCGGTCACGTGGATCGTGTCGCCGACGGAGACGTTAAGCCGCGCAAGCAGCTCTTGCGGGAAGACCGCCCCAACGGAATTGCCGACTTGCCGAAGCTTGAGGACGGACATGGCCAATCATCCTTGTGTGTGACTACCTTAGTTATAACATAAAAGACGCCGCTCGTCGAGGGGTCAATGGCCGCCGAGACGATCAAAGACGCTTCGCTCGGCTTCAAGGTCGCTGACTCTTCGGAGCAGCGCTTTGATCGGCGAGCCCAGGCGCGACGCTGCGCGCCACGGCGTCCGCGGTCGAGAGACGATCCGAGGCGAACGATTCGGAGACGCCCGCGCGTTTGACTTCCCCTCAACCGCCGCCTAAAAGCCGGCGAACTCTCGTCAGAGACGTCCTGCGATCCGCCCACTCGTCCATTACGGACAAGGGGTCAACGCCCGGTAGCGCGATGCGCCCCCGGGCGGGTTTGGCTTTGGGCGTCGCCTGAGAGACGATGGAGCGCAGCATGTTCGAAGGGCTTTCCGAAAAGCTCTCTGGCATTTTCGACCAACTCACGCGCCGCGGCGCGCTGAGCGAGGCCGACGTCGACACGGCGCTGCGCGAGGTACGACGCGCGCTGCTCGAAGCCGACGTGGCGCTCGACGTGACGCGCGCGTTCGTCGACAAGGTGCGCGGCCGCGCGGTCGGCGCCAACGTCGTCAAGTCCGTCACGCCCGGCCAGATGGTCGTCAAGATCGTCCACGACACGATGGTCGAGACGCTGGGCGAGCGCGCCGAGCCGATCGATCTCGACGCCGCGCCGCCCGTCGCCATCATGATGGTCGGCCTGCAGGGCGCCGGCAAGACGACGACGACCGCCAAGATCGCCAAGCGGCTCGCCGAGCGCATGAAGCGCAAGGTGCTGATGGCGTCGCTCGACGTGAAGCGGCCGGCGGCGCAGGAGCAGCTCGCTTCGCTCGGCCGTCAGATCGGCGTCGACACGCTGCCGATCGTCGCCGGCCAGACGCCGGTGCAGATCGCGCGGCGCGCGGAAGAGGCGGCGCGCCTGCAAGGCTACGACGTGGTGATGCTCGACACCGCCGGGCGCACCCATATCGATGAGCCGCTGATGCTTGAGATGGCGGAGATCAAGGCGGCCTCCCGGCCGCACGAGATCCTGCTCGTCGCCGACAGTCTGACCGGTCAGGACGCGGTGAACCTCGCGCGCAATTTCGACAGCCGCGTCGGGGTGACCGGCATCGTGCTCACCCGCGCCGACGGCGACGGGCGCGGCGGCGCGGCGCTCTCCATGCGCGCCGTCACCGGCAAGCCGATCAAGCTCATCGGCGTCGGCGAAAAGATCGGCGACCTCGAAGAGTTCGATCCCTCGCGCATCGCCGGGCGCATTCTCGGTATGGGCGACATCGTCTCGCTGGTCGAGAAGGCAGCCGCCAATTTCGACGCCGACAAGGCGGCGAAGATGGCCGAGAAGATGCGCAAGGGGAAGTTCGACCTCGAGGACATGGCCGAACAACTCGCGCAGATGGAGAGGATCGGCGGCATCGGCGGCATCATGGGGATGCTGCCGGGCGTCGCGAAGATCAAGGATCAGGTCGCTTCGGCGAACCTCGACGAGAAGGTGTTCAAGCGGCAGCGCGCGATCATCCTGTCGATGACGCCCGCCGAGCGGCGCAATCCCGACGTGCTCAAGGCGTCCCGCAAGCGCCGCATCGCGGCGGGCTCCGGCACGAAGCCCGAGGACATCAACCGACTGCTCAAGCAGCACCGGCAGATGGCCGACATGATGAAGGCGATGGGCGGCGCCTCCGGCAAGCGAGGGCCTATGGCCAAGATGGCGTCCATGTTCGGAATGGGCGCAGGATTGGGCGGCGGCATGCCCTCGCCCGAGCAGATCGAGGCGATGAAACAGCAGATGGGCGGCGCCGGAGGCGGTCCGCCGAAGCTGCCCGAGGCGCCGCCCGGGCTGTTCGGGCCGAGGCCGACCTTGCCCGGCTTGCCGGGGCTCGGAGGACCGAAGTTGCCCGGCCTCGGCGGCGGACTGCCCGGCGGGTTCCCGTTCGGCAAGAAGAAGTGAGATCGAACCTTTCCCCGCCAGCGGGGAGGTCGAACGAAAGACTGAAAGGAATCAAACCATGTCCCTGAAAATCCGTCTCTCCCGCGGCGGCGCCAAGAAGCGCCCGTTCTACCGGGTCGTCGTCGCCGATTCGCGCATGCCGCGCGACGGCCGCTTCATCGAGCGGCTCGGCACCTTCGATCCGCTGAAGCCCAAGGACGATTCCTCGCGTCTGGTGCTCGACGCCGAGAAGGCGAAGGACTGGCTGACCAAGGGCGCGCAGCCGTCCGACCGCGTGGCGCGGCTGCTCGAAAGCGTCGGCGTCGGCCAGCGCGAGGCGCGCAGCAACCCCGAGAAGGCCAAGCCGAAGAAGAAGGCGCAGGAACGCGCCGCCGCAGCCGCCGCCACGGCCGGCGCGCAGGAAGCGCCCGCCGCCTAACAGGCATGGCGCGCAAGCCGCCTTTGGACGCCGTGCGCGTCCCGGCGCCGTCGGCGGCCGGCCTGGTGCTCGTCGGCCGGCTCGGCGCGCCGCATGGCTTGCGCGGCGCGATCCGCCTTCAGTCGTTCACGCAGGATCCGCTGGCGATCGCCTCCTACGGCGCGCTGACCGATGGCTGCGGCGCGCGGCGTTTCGTCATCGCGTCGCTGCGGCCAGGGCCGAAAGGGGTATGGGTCGCCGAATTCGAGGGCGTCGGCGACCGCGCCGCCGCAGAGGCGCTGACCAACGTCGGCCTCTACGCCGACCGCCAGAACTTGCCGCCGCCGGAGGCGGAGGAATTCTATGTCTCCGATCTCGTCGGCCTTGTCGCCGTGACGCCGGACGGCGCGGCGATCGGCGCGGTGATCGACGTCCAGAATTTCGGCGCCGGCGACATTCTGGAAGTGCGGCCTGTCTCTGGGGGCGAAACGCTGCTGTTTCCGTTCACCCGCGCGGTGGTCCCCCATATCGATATGCCGGGGCGCCGCCTCGTCGTCGCGCCGCCGAGGGAAATCGAAGGCGAACCCGCCGTCGACCTTGCGCCAAGACGCGGCCTTTGAAAAGATCGGCCGACGCGCACAATGACGCGGCGTCGGGGAGGACGCGCAATGATCCGAAGCACCGATCGCATTCTGACCACGCATGTGGGCTCGCTGCCGCGGCCGACAGACTTGCTCGACATGATGAAAGCGCGGCTCGAAGGCAGGACCTACGACAAAGCCGCCTTCGAGGCGCGGCTGACCCGCGCGGTCGCGGACATCGTCCAGCAGCAGGTCGACGTCGGTCTCGACATCGTCGCCGATGGCGAAATGTCGAAACAGGGATTCTTCGCCTACGCCAACGAGCGGCTCAAGGGCTTCGAGCCGCGTCCGCAAATGAAATACAAGCTCTTCGAAAAGGAAATGGCGGCCTTTCCGGAATATTACGAGGCCTATTTCAAGCGCGCGATGCTGGGCGGCACCGTGGCGCCGGTCGTTCCGATCTTCTGCGTCGGCCCCATCTCCTACTGCGGCGAAGAGGCGCTGAAGCGGGACCTTGCCAACCTACGGGCGGCGGTCGACAAATCCGGCGCGTCGGCCGCCTTTATGCCTTCAACCGCGCCGAGCGCGATTCCGAGCAACGAGTATTACAAGAGCGAGGAAGAGTATTTCCACGCAGTCGGCGAGGCGATGCGCGTCGAGTACCTCGCCATCGTCGACGCGGGCTTCATGGTCCAGATCGACGACCCCTTCATCGCCGATCTTTTCGTCGACATGAGCGACGACCAGGCCGCGCTGAAGAAAAAGGCCGATCTTTATGTGGACGTCATCAACAACGCGATCCGCGGCATCCCGCAGGAGAAGGTCCGCTTCCATACCTGCTACGGCATCAACGAAGGCCCGCGCATCTTCGAGTCGTCGCTCTACGAAATGATCGGCCACATCCTCAAGATCAACGCCGGCTATTATTCGTTCGAGGCGGCGAACTGCCGTCACGAGCACGAATACCATATCTTCGAGAAGGTGAAACTGCCCGAAGGGAAGGCGATCATTCCCGGCGTCATCACCCACGCAAGCAACATCGTCGAACATCCGCAACTGATCGCCGAGCGCATCGTTCGCTACGCCAATCTCGTGGGGCGCGAGAACGTGATCCCGGGCGCGGATTGCGGCTTTTCCTCGCAAGCCTGCTACCATCCGGAGGTGCATCCCCAGGTCATGTGGGAGAAGTTCAAGGCGATGGTGGAAGGAGCGCGGATCGCGTCCAGCCAGCTTTGGCGAAAAGCCGCCTGATAGGCGACTCCGTGCCGCGGCCATCAAGCGCCGCGCTCAAGAACGACGATCGGGAGGAGCGTATGAAACTGGCGCAGGCGGCGGCTCTGTCCGCTGCAGTTGTTCTTTGCGCTTCTGGCGCGGCCAACGCCGCCGACCGGATCAAGGTCGGCTACGTCACGACTCTGTCGGGTCCACTGGGCGCGGTCGGCGCGATGATGCGCGACGGCTTCAATCTGGCTCTCGAACATCTGGGCGGCAAGCTGGGCGGTCTGCCGGTCGAGCTGTCGATCGAGGACGACCAGCTGAAACCCGACGTTGCGCGACAGATCGTCGACAAGTTCATGGAGTCAAACAAGGTTGACGTCATTACCGGAGTCCTCGCGTCCAATGTCATGATGGGCATTTACGCGCCGGTCATAAAGTCCGGGACCATTCTGATCAGTTCGAACGCCGGACCCTCGCCCATCGCCGGCGAGCAATGCTCCGCGCATTTCTTCACGGCGTCCTGGCAGGGCGACAATTACGCCGAGGCGATGGGCGCCTATCTGCAGAAACTGGGACTGCAGAACGTCTACCTCATGGCGCCCAATTATCAGGCCGGCAAGGACGTGCTGGCGGGCTTCAAACGCTTCTTCAAGGGTTCGATCAAGAACGAAGTCTATACCGCGCTCAATCAGCTCGATTTCGCGGCGGAACTGGCGCAGATGCGAGCGGCGAAACCCTCGGCGGTTTTCGCCTTCTATCCCGGCGGCCTTGGCGTCCAGTTCGTGCAGCAATACGCGCAGGCGGGCCTGAAGGACGCCATACCTCTCTACACGTCCTACACCATCGACAATGGGACGCTGCCGGGCATGGGCGACGCGGCGCTCGACGTCGTCACCACGACGTTCTGGACCGCCGACATCGATAATCCCGTGAACAAGCGGTTCGTCGCCGACTATCGCGCCAAATACAAGATGGAGCCGGCTGAATACGCGGTTCAGGGCTACGACGCCGCGCAGCTGATCGACAGCGGCGTCCGCGGCGTCAAAGGACACATCGAAGACCGTGACGCCTTCGCGGCGGCGCTGGCGAAGGCCGATTTCCACTCGCCCCGCGGCGCCTTCCGCTACAACACGAACCACTTTCCGATCCAAGACTTCTATGCGGCGAAGGTCGTGCGCGGTCAGGACGGCAAGCCACAAATCAAGCTCGGCGACGTCGTGCTGCGCGACCACGGCGACGCTTACGCGGCCAAATGTCCGATGAAATAAGGCCGGCTTCGGCTACGCGGCGGCGCACTTGGCGCAACGGCCGGCGACCTCGATCACTTGCGCGCGCGGCGCGAAATCCCTCGACCGCGCCACGGCGGCGAGCCCCCGGTTGACGCTTCCCGACGTTTCCTCGGCGACCGCCCCGCAAGCCTCGCAGATCAGGAACACCACCGGATCGCGCTCGCCATGGCCATGGGCGCAGGCGAGGAAGGCGTTGCGCGAGGCGAGCCGATGCACGAGGCCGTTGTCGACGAGAAAATCGAGCGCGCGATAGATCGAGATGGGTGCGGGGCGTTTGCCGCTTTCCGCCAGAATGTCGATCAGTTCGTAGGCGCCGACCGGCCGTCCCGCCGCGCAGAGCTCGTCGAGGATGCGTCGGCGCGCCGGCGTGAGGGCGACGCCATGGCCGGCGTGGGCGCGCGCCGGATCATGCGCGCAACGCGAATGGTCGCGCGGCGCCGAGAGCGGCGGCTTGGTCGCAGGCTGGGCGAGCGGTCTCATGCGCCGATTATATGGGATATGCGGTTTCGCGCCACAATCGCGCGGCCGCCGCCGCATCGCCAGCCTGCGCGCGATGCGGTATCAACGTCTTTGGAATTGTCGTGGAGAGCGAGATGAGCCTGAAGCCGCGCAACGCCGTCGTCACTGGATCGACGAGCGGCATCGGTCTTGGCGTGGCGCGCGCGCTCGCAGCGGAGGGCGCGGCGATCCTGCTGAACGGCTTCGGCGACGCGGACGCGATCGAGGCCGAGCGCGCCAAGATCGAGCGGGAGTTTGGCGTCCGCTGCCTCTACGACGGGGCGGACATGACGAAGGGCGACGAGATCGCAGCGATGATCGCACGCTGCGAAGAGACGTTCGGCTCCGTCGACATCCTGGTCAACAACGCCGGCGTTCAGTTCGTCTCGCCTATCGAGGAGTTTCCGATCGACAAGTGGGACCAGATCATCGCGATCAACCTCAATTCGGCCTTCCATACGATCCGCGCGGCCACGCCCGGCATGAAGGCGCGCAAATGGGGCCGCATCATCAACACCGCATCCGCGCATTCGCTTGTCGCCTCGCCCTATAAGGCCGCCTATGTCACCGCCAAGCACGGTCTTGTGGGTTTGAGCAAGACGGTCGCCCTGGAGCTCGCGGCCTTCGGCGTCACCTCGAATTGCATCTCGCCCGGCTATGTCTGGACGCCGCTCGTCGAAAGGCAGATTCCCGATACGATGAAGGCGCGCAACATGACCAAAGAGCAGGTCATGAACGACGTGCTGCTCGCGGCGCAACCGACCAAGCAATTCGTCACGGTCGAGCAGGTTGCCGCGCTCGCCGTGTTCCTGTGCTCCGACGCCGCCGCGCAGATCACGGGAGCCAACCTGTCGATGGACGGCGGCTGGACGGCCCATTGAGCGTTCTGCGTCCGCCGCCGCCTTCTACTCGCCCGGCGCCTGCACGGGCGCCGTCGCAAGCGCGGTTAGGGCCGCGCCGTCGCCGACGAGCAGACGGCGCGGCGCAAAGAGCATGATCGCCGCGGCGACGATCAGCGAGGCGCCGATGAGGGTCATCGGCGCCGCGAAGCCGCCGGTCGTGTCGCGCAGATAGCCCATGAGCAGCGGCGCGACCGACGCGCCGACCATGCCGATCGTGTTCAAGAAGGCGATTCCGATCGCGTGCGCCTGGCGCGGCAGCAGCGACGAAGGCATCGTGTAGAACAACGACCAGATCGGCAGCGTGAAGACCTGCGCGACGATGAGCCCGGCGTACTGGCTTTGCGCGTTCGGCGCATGGGCCGCGAGCATCCATCCCGCCCCGCCGATGGCGAGCGGCCCGATGACGCACCAATAACGCTCCTTGATGCGATCGGAAAAGGCCGACCACAGCGGGATGGAGAGAATCGCGAAAAGATAGGGCCCCGACGACAGGACGCCGGTCAGCCAGAACGGCTGGTCGGGCCGGCTCATCGCGCGGATGATCTGGGGCGTCCAATAGCCGCCGGCGCCGTAATTGCCGATCAACGTGAAATAGGCGGCCGAGATCAGCAGCATGTCGCGGCTCAGCACCATCGACAGCGTCGAGCCGTGACGAAACGCGATGGTCTTTTCGCGACGTTCGGCGTCGCGCTGCACCGCCTCTTCGATGACGCTGCGCTCGCGCGGCGTCAGCCATTTGGCCAGCGCCGGCCGGTCGGAAAGATAGAACAGGATCATGACGCCGAGCGCGACCGCCGGAGCGCCTTCGATCAGGAACAGCCAGCGCCAGCCAGAGACGCCGTACAGGCCGTCGAGGCTCAGGAGCAGGCCCGAGAGGATCGAGCCGGCGGCGATCGCGATCGGCTGCGAGATCATGAAGCCGGAATGCGCGCGGGCGCGGTAGAACTGCGGGTACCAATACGTGAGATAAAGGATCAGTCCGGGGATGAAGCCGGCTTCCGCCGCGCCGACGAGCGCGCGCAGCGCGATCAGGCTCGTCGGGCCATTCGCCAGCGCGCAGGCGGCCGACGCCAGACCCCAAGTGATCATGATGCGCGCGAGCCAGCGCCGCGCGCCGAACTTCTGCATCGCAAGGTTGCTGGGGATCTCGAACAGCGCATAAACGATGGAGAAAACCGTCACGGAGAGGCCGAAGACGGTAGCCGACACGCCGAGTTCCTTTCCCATGGTCAACTGGGCGAAGCCGATGTTGGTCCGGTCCAGGAAATTAACGGTCGTCAGCAGCAGGATAAACCAGATGATCCGCCGCGAGACCTTGTTGAACGCCGCCTGCTCCTCCGGCGTGAAACTCGTGGGCTCGGCCATAGCGTCCTCCCCGTCTTTTACTTTTATTGCAGCCAGCCTAGGCGGCGCCGGGCGGAGCGGCAAGCCCGATCCAGGCCCGCTCCCCGGCCGTCGAAAAACCGCGATAACCGGGATGTGATCGCGCTGCGGATTGGATCAGCTTGCGATTCCGTGTTTTCGCCGCGATTGCTCGCGAACAACGGAACCGCGAGCGCGTTTCACGGGAAATTCAACAGCGTGGGTTACGCCATGTCCTCTCGATCCCTTGCCTTCGCCGTCCTGCTCGGCGGATCCGTCCTCGCCGTGGGGCCCGCCCTGGGGCAGTCCTATCCGGCGCCGGGGCCGTATGGCTACGAGTCTGGTCAGCGCCCGGCCCGCGGATACGATCGCGTGCCGGCGTACGGCGATCCGTCCGATGACGACGATTACGATGCCGCGCCACGCGTCCGCGCGGGCCGAAACGCCGCCGCGCGCGATCAGGCCTACGATCGGTTTGGCGACGACGACGATCTCGATTTGCAAGCGCCTGGGGCGCTGAGCGACCCCGTAGGACGCGGGGGGGCGGGCGTCGCGCCGAGATCTCAGCACGGCGTGCGTCTGGCCGCCCTGCCGCCAGACGCGGACCCCAACTATTCGACTCGCACCGGCGACGATTCCGAGGTCGATCTTTCGCAGACCGATCGCCATCTGATCGCCGACCCGACGGGCGAGCAGGCCGGCACGATCACGATCAACACGCGTGAACGGAAGCTCTATCTGTCGCTTGGCGCCGGCCGCGCGGTGGAATACGGCGTCGGCGTCGGTCGTGAAGGATTCCTTTGGAAGGGCGCCGCGGTCATCGGCCGGAAGGCCTTCTGGCCGGGCTGGACGCCTCCTTCGGACATGCTGCTGCGCCGGCCCGACCTGCCGAAGCACATGGAGGGCGGCATGGACAATCCGCTCGGCGCCCGCGCCATGTACCTCTTCAAGGGCAACAAGGACACGATGTTCCGCATCCACGGGACCAACGAGCCGAAGACGATCGGCCACGCGGTGTCGTCGGGCTGCATTCGCATGAACAACGCCGACGTGATCGATCTTTATTCCCGCGTGCAGAAAGGCGCGAAGGTCGTCGTTATCTGAACATTCGGGTTTGATCGGTCAAAGCCCGGGCTCTGCGAGAGAGCCCGGGTTTTTGCGTTACGAGCGCGCGGCGCCCGCCCCGACCGCCGACCCGCCGTTGAAACGCCGACGGCGTCCCTGTCGCGGGCGCTGGGCGTCCGCCCTCTCATGCTGAGCCGGCGCGCCGGCAGGCTGAGGACCGCCGGAGGATCGGCCGCCTCCGCGATGCGCCCATTTCGACGGCCGCGCGCCATTGGCCACGGCGTCGCGGGCGTGACGCTGGGGCGCGTCGCTCAGAGGCGCGGGCGGCGCAAGGGGAAGCGCGCCGCGCGGGGCGACCCTGTTCGTCTGCGGGATCGATTGACGCGTCAGCTTCTCGATAGCGCGGAGCAGATCGCGCTCGTCCGGCGCGCAGAGCGACACCGCGAGACCTTCGGCGCCGGCGCGCGCCGTTCGGCCGATACGATGGACATAAGCCTCGGCGACCTCGGGAAGATCGAAGTTGACAACGAGGTGCACGCCGTCGACGTCGATGCCGCGCGCCGCGATGTCGGTCGCGATCAGCGCGGCGACACGTCCGTGCTTGAAATCATCGAGCGCGCGCTGGCGCTGGTTCTGGCTCTTGTTGCCATGGATCGCCGCGGCGGCGACGCCCGCGGCGGCGATGTGTTTGGCGACGCGGTCGGCGCCGCGCTTGGTGCGGGTAAAGACGATCGCGCGCGCCATGCCCGGCCGCCGCAACGTCTCGAGCAGAAGAGCGGGTTTCGAGCCGGCGTCGACGAGGATCGCCTCCTGCACGACGCGGTCGGCGGTCGCAGCGATCGGCGTCGCTTTCACCTCGATGGGGTTCGACAGCATCTCGGCGGCGAGGCCGGCGATCTCGCGCGGCATGGTCGCGGAGAAGAACAGGGTCTGGCGCGTCTTCGGCAGTTTCGCGATGATACGGCGGATCGACGGCAGAAAGCCGAGATCGAGCATGTGGTCGGCTTCGTCGAGAGTGACGAGCGCCGTATCGTTGATACGCACCGCGCCCGCGCCCATGTGGTCGAGCAACCGGCCGGGCGTGGCCACGAGCACGTCGAGGCCGGCCGCCAGCATCTGCGTCTGGGGCCCGGGGCTCACCCCGCCGATGACGACGCCGACCCGCATGCCGCAGAAGCGGCCGTAGGCGCGGAAGCTTGCGGCGATTTGCAGCGCGAGTTCGCGCGTCGGCGCGAGGATCAGGGCGCGCGCGCTTTTCGGCGCAGGCCGGCGGCCGTCGGCGAGAAGATGGGTCAGGATCGGCAGCGCGAAGGCCGCCGTCTTGCCGGTTCCCGTCTGGGCGATGCCGAGTAGGTCGCGCCCTTGCAGAAGCGGTGGGATGGCTTTCGCCTGGATTGGCGTCGGCGTCGTATATCCCTCGTGCTGGAGCGCACGAAGAAGGGGCTCGGCGAGGCCGAGGTCCGAAAACTGGGTCAAAGGATTCTTTCAGGTGGCCGGCTCGCATATCGCGCATGCCGGCGGATCGGGGGGACGGCCCCGCGTAGATTGGGCAGCCTGTGAGGATCGATGGCTCAACGGCGCGCCGACGAGAACGTCGGCCTACGCGTCCGGAGCACCATGCCGCAGCGCGGCATGAACGGTATAGGCGCAGACCGGATCAGAAGCAAGCGCGATGGCGCGCCTACGTCGGCAGCAGCGTCGCGCCCATCAGGTGACCGTCGATCGAGGCCGCGCATTGACGGCCTTCCCGGATCGCCCAGACGACCAGCGACTGCCCGCGCCGCATGTCGCCGCAGGCGAAGACCTTGTCGACGGAACTCCGGTACGCCCTTGTGTCGGCTGCGACGTTGCCACGCGCGTCGAACGCGACGCCAAGCGCCGCCAGCATTCCCTCGTGCAGGGGCGAGACGAAGCCCATGGCGAGCAGCACGAGTTCGGCCGGAATCTGGAACTGCGTGTCGGGGATCGGCTGGAACCTGCCGTCGATGCGCTCGCACCGCAGCGCGCGCACCGCGCCGCTCTCGTCGCCGACGAATTCGATCGTGCTGACGGCGAACTCGCGCTCGACGCCCTCCTCATGGCTCGACGAGGTGCGTAACTTCAGCGGCCATTCCGGCCACGTCATCAGCTTGTTCTCGCGCTCGGGCGGCCGCCCCATGATCTCGAACTGCGTCACGCGCAGCGCGCCCTGGCGCACCGAGGTGCCGATGCAGTCGGAGCCGGTGTCGCCGCCGCCGATCACCACGACGTTCTTGCCGGCTGCGACGATCTGCTCGTTGGTGCGGAAGGCTTCCGCGGAGACGCGGCGGTTCTGCTGCGGCAAGAAATCCATCGCGAAGTGCACGCCGGACAGATTTCGGCCCGGGATCGGCAGATCGCGCGGCTTCTCGGCGCCCCCGGCGAGCGCCACGGCGTCGTATTCGGCGACGAGCGCCTCGACCGGCTCGTCGACGCCGACATTCACGCCGCAGTGAAACACCACGCCCTCGGCCGTCAACTGGCCGACGCGGCGCTCGACGACGCTCTTCTCCAGCTTGAAGTCCGGGATGCCGTAGCGCATCAGGCCGCCGGGATAGGCGTTCTTTTCGTAGACATGCACCTCATGGCCCGCGCGGCGCAGTTGCTGCGCGCAGGCGAGTCCCGCCGGGCCGGAGCCGACGACCGCAACCGTCTTGCCCGTCGAGCGCGCCGGCGCCTCCGGCTTGATCCAGCCCTGCTTGAAGCCGCGATCGACGATCGCGCATTCGATCGTCTTGATGGTGACCGGCGTCTCCTGCAGGTTGAGCGTGCACGAGGCTTCGCAGGGCGCCGGGCAGATGCGGCCGGTGAATTCCGGAAAGTTGTTCGTCGAGTGGAGGTTGCGGCAAGCCTCTTCCCACGCGTCGCGGTAGACGAGATCGTTCCAGTCCGGGATCTGGTTGTTGACCGGACAGCCGTTCTGACAATAGGGAATGCCGCAGTTCATGCAGCGCGCGGACTGGTCGCGCGTCGCCTCCTCGCTCAGCGGAATGGTGAATTCCCGATAGTGGCGGATGCGGTCGGCTGCGGGCTTGTACTTGCGGTCGCGCCGATCGATCTCGAGAAATCCGGTGACCTTTCCCATGCCTGTCCCTTCGATCCGTCGCGGCTGCGGCGGCCCATGCGCAATTCTTGACCAGATAGCGGCGCAAGCCTAGTTTCGCGTATGTATCCGACAAATAGCGAGACCGCCATGCGGGTATGCAAGATCGGCGACGGGCTCGCCGTCGCGCTTCCCACCGAAGTCATCGACGCCCTTCATCTTACGGAAGGCGACAGCGTCGACGTTCGCGCAGCCGGCGATCGTCGGCTCATCGTCGAGCGCAAGCGCAGTCCCCAGGAGATGATCGAGGGTCTGCGGCCATATCGCGGCATGATCCCGGCCGACTATAAATTCGACCGCGACGAGGCCAATGAGCGCTGAAGCGTTTTTTGACACGAATATCCTGCTCTATGCGGTCTCCGGCGACGCTTTCAAGGCGCAGCGGTCCAACGAGGTCTTGTTGGCCGGCGGAATTATCAGCACGCAAGTCTTGAACGAGTTCGCCAATGTCGCACGGCGCAAAAACGGTCGCGCGTGGGGCGAGATTAAATTGGCGCTCGGATATTTCCGATCGACTTTGCGAGTTGAATCCCTCGATGAGACGACGCACGAACGCGGGATCGAACTCGCCGAGCGGTATGGTTTCGCCATGTACGACGCATTGATCGTCGCGTCAGCCGAAATCGCAGGGTGTTCCGTTTTGTATACGGAGGACATGCACGACGGCCTGGTCATCGGCAGCCTGACAATTCGAAATCCATATGCGTAACATGACCGCGATAGGGCTCGCTCTGCGGCCGCGCCATGCGATCGCCATGCGCGCGTGAAAGATCGCAGACGCGCTTCATTGTCGGGGCGGCGACTGCGCCGGGAACCTGATCCGCGCTGCGGCATTGATTCAGCCTCAAAGGGCGCGCAAGTCATGATCCTGATGAAGACAATCGTCGTTACCGGCATGTCGGCTCTGATCGGCTTTGCGGCGCCCACTGTCGGGCGAAGCGCCTTCGCGGCCGCGCCCCACGCGCCGACAGCGTGGTCGAAGCCCAACGGGGTCATTCACGGGATCTACTGCGGCCTTGGCGACAAAGGTCCAGGGCTGCCGCCGACGGACGCGCTCGATCGCGCCTGCCTCCATCACGACGCTTGCACGCATCCGGGGCGCGAGCAGAGTTGCGCCTGCAACGCGCGGTTCGTTCGGGAAGCGCACGCCGTCAGCCTCAGCAGGCGCGAGCCCGGCGACGAGCGCGCCTTGGCCGTTCTGGTCGAAGCCGCCATTCCAGCGGCCCCCTGCCGCCGGTAAACGGCAACCGGCTAGACAGAGCGTAGATCGCGCCTCACTCCGCCGCCGGCGCAACGGGGCGCGCGCGCCGGGCGATCAGTTCGTTGAGCGCGCGGCGGTATTCGACCGGCATCACCTTGCGGAACTTGCCCTTGTAATCGTCCCAGCGATCGAGCACCTGCTGCGCGCGCGGCGAGCCCGTATGGCGCAAATGGTTGATGACGAGCTGCCGCAGACGCTCGGCGTCGAACCGCGTCATGTCCTTCATGATGTCGACGCGTCCGTGCGTCTGCAAGTCGCCGCCGAGATGGAAGGCGCGCTGATTCAGGTCCTCCTCCTCCTCGACCGATTCGAGTTCGACCATCGAGAGGTTGCAGCGCTCGGCGAAGGTCCCCTCTTCGTCGAGCACATAGGCGATGCCGCCCGACATGCCGGCCGCGAAGTTGCGGCCGGTCTGGCCGATGACGACGACGACGCCGCCCGTCATATATTCGCAGCCGTGATCCCCCACGCCTTCGACGACGGCGAGCGCGCCTGAATTGCGCACGGCAAACCGTTCGCCCGCGACGCCGTGGAAGTAGCATTCGCCGGCGATCGCGCCATAGAGCGCAGTATTGCCGATGATGATCGAGTCGTGCGGCGTGATCTTCGACGAGGCGGCCGAGGGATAGATGATGACGCGGCCGCCCGAAAGGCCCTTGCCGACGTAGTCGTTGGCTTGGCCTTCGAGTTCGAGCGTAACGCCATGCGCGAGCCAGGCGCCGAAGCTTTGCCCGGCCGTGCCCTTCAGCTTCACGTGGATCGTCTCGTCCGGCAGACCGCGATGACCGTATTTCCTGGCGATCTCGCCCGACAGCATCGCGCCCGTCGCCCGGTCGGTGTTGGCGATCGTCGCGTCGATCAGAACCGGCATCTTGCTGTCGAGCGCGAGGCGCGACTGCGCGATGAGCAGATTGTCCAAGACCTTGTCGAGGCCATGGTCTTGCGTCTGCGAATGGTAGAGTCCGACGCCGGGACCGGCCTTCGGCTTGTGGAACAGCTTGGAAAAGTCGAGACCCTTCGCCTTCCAATGTTCGACGGCGTGGTCGCGGTCGAGCATCTGCATCTGCCCGACCATCTCGTCGAAACGGCGGTAGCCGAGTTGCGCCATGAGCTCGCGCGTCTCCTCGGCGACGAAGAAGAAGAAGTTGATGACATGCTCGGGCAGGCCGACGAAACGCTTGCGCAGCACCGGATCCTGCGTGGCGACGCCGACCGGGCAGGTATTGAGATGGCACTTGCGCATCATGATGCAGCCGGCGGCGATCAGCGGCGCGGTCGCGAAGCCGAACTCGTCGGCGCCCAGCAGCGCGCCGACGACGACGTCGCGGCCGGTGCGCAGGCCGCCGTCGACCTGCACCGCGATGCGCGAGCGCAGCTTGTTGGCGACGAGCGTCTGGTGCGTCTCGGCGAGCCCGATCTCCCATGGCGAGCCTGCGTGCTTGATCGACGTCAGCGGGCTCGCGCCGGTGCCCCCTTCGAAGCCTGAAATCGTCACATGGTCGGCTCGCCCCTTCGAGACGCCTGTCGCGACGGTGCCGACGCCGATCTCGGAGACGAGCTTCACCGAAACCAGCGCCTCGGGGTTGACGTTCTTAAGATCGAAGATGAGTTGCGCCAGATCTTCGATGGAATAGATGTCGTGATGCGGCGGCGGCGAAATGAGGCCGACGCCGGGCGTCGAGTGGCGCACCTTGGCGATCACCGCATCGACCTTGTGGCCGGGCAATTGGCCGCCTTCGCCGGGCTTTGCGCCCTGCGCCATCTTGATCTGCATCATGTCGGCGTTGACGAGATATTCCGTCGTCACGCCGAAGCGGCCCGACGCCACCTGCTTGATCGCCGAGCGCATGGAATCGCCGTTCGGCAGCCGACGAAACCGGTCCGCTTCCTCGCCGCCTTCGCCGGTGTTCGAGCGGCCGCCGATACGGTTCATGGCGATCGCCAGCGTGGTGTGCGCCTCGCGCGAGATCGAGCCGAAGGACATGGCGCCGGTGGCGAACCGCCTGACGATGGCTTGCGCCGGCTCGACGTCGTCGAGCGGGATCGGCTGGCGTCCATCCTCCTCCGCCGTGCGCAGCCGGAACAAGCCGCGGATCGTCAGCAGCTTCTCGTCCTGCTCGTTGAGGAGTTTCGCGTAGGCGCGATACGTCTCGCGCGAGTTGGCGCGCACCGAATGCTGGAGCAGCGAGACGGATTGCGCCGACCAGGCGTGCGCTTCGCCCCGCGTGCGCAGGGCGTAATCGCCGCCCACGTCGAGCATCGTGCGGTAGACGGGCGCATCGCCGAAGGCGTCGCGATGGCGGCCGATCGTCTCGCGGGCCACTTCGTCGAGGCCGACGCCCTCGATCGTCGTATGCGTGCCCGTGAAATAGTGATCGACGAACTTCTGGTTGAGGCCGATCGCGTCGAAAATCTGCGCGCCGCAGTAAGATTGGTAGGTCGAGATGCCCATCTTGGACATCACCTTCAGCAAGCCCTTGTCCACCGACTTGATGAAGCGCTTGACGACCTCGTGCTCGTCGACGTCCTCGGGGAAATCCTTGGCCATCGCGGCGAGCGTCTCGAAGGCGAGGTAGGGGTTGATCGCCTCCGCGCCATAGCCTGCGAGACAGGCGAAGTGATGCACTTCGCGCGCCTCGCCGGTCTCGACGACGAGGCCGACCGAGGTGCGCAGACCCTTGCGGATCAGATGATGATGCACGGCGGCGGTCGCCAGCAGCGCCGGAATCGGCGCGCGGTCGGGGCCCATCATGCGGTCGGAAAGAATGATGATGTTGTAGCCGCCGCGCACCGCCTGCTCGGCGCGCACGCAGAGGCGGTCGATCATCTCGCCCATGCCTTCGGCGCCGCGCTCGATCGTGTAGGTCATGTCGAGCGTGCGCGTATCGAACGTATCCTCGAGCGCGCCGATGTTGCGGATCTTCTCGAGGTCCTCGTTGGTGAGGATCGGCTGGCGCACTTCGAGACGCTTGCGCTTGGCGTTGCCCTCGCGATCGAAGATGTTGGGGCGCGGCCCGATGAAGGAGACGAGGCTCATGACGAGCTGCTCGCGGATCGGATCGATCGGCGGATTCGTCACCTGCGCGAAGTTCTGCTTGAAGTAGGTGTAGAGCAGCTTCGATTTGTCGGAGAGCGCCGAGATCGGCGTGTCCGTGCCCATCGAGCCGATCGCTTCCTCGCCCGTCACCGCCATCGGCGAGAGCAGGATCGACAAGTCTTCCTGCGTATAGCCGAAGGCCTGCTGGCGATCGAGGAGCGACACGTCGCCGCGCACGCCGCGCGCCTCGACCGAGCGAAGCTCTTCGAGCACGATCTGGGTGCGCTTCAGCCATGCGCGATAGGGATGCTCGGTCGAGAGGTGCTGCTTGATCTCCTCGTCCGAGATGATCCGGTGCTCTTCGAGGTCAATGAGCAGCATCCTGCCGGGCTGCAGGCGCCATTTGCGCACGATCGTCTCTTCGGGGATCGGCAGCACGCCGACCTCCGAGGCCATGACGACGAGGCCATCCTCGGTGACGATGTAGCGCGCCGGACGCAGTCCGTTTCGGTCGAGCGTCGCGCCGATCTGGCGGCCGTCGGTGAACGCCATCGCGGCGGGGCCGTCCCACGGCTCCATCAGCGCGGCGTGGTACTCGTAGAAGGCGCGACGGTCCTCGTCCATGAGCGGATTGCCGGCCCAGGCTTCGGGGATCAGCATCATCATCGCATGGCTCAGCGGATATCCGCCCTGCACCAGAAATTCGAGCGCGTTGTCGAAGCAGGCGGTGTCGGACTGCCCTTCGTAGGAGATCGGCCAGAGCTTCGAAATGTCGTTGCCGAACTTCGCGCTGGCGACGGAGGCTTGTCGCGCCGCCATCCAGTTCACGTTGCCGCGCAGCGTGTTGATTTCGCCGTTGTGGGCGACCATGCGATAGGGATGCGCGAGCCGCCACGACGGGAAGGTGTTGGTGGCGAAGCGCTGATGCACCAGCGCGAGCGCGCTGACGAAGCGCGGGTCGCCGAGGTCGGTGTAATAAGCCTTCAACTGCCTGACGAGCACCATGCCTTTGTAGACGATGGTTCGGCAGGACATGGAGACGGGGTAGAACTCCGCCATCTCGCGGCCGCCGAGATCGTAGACGGCGTTCGAGACGCGCTTGCGCGCGACATAGAGCCGGCGCTCGAAGTCCTCCTCGTCGGCGACGCCGGGACCGCGCCCGACGAAGACCTGACGCATCGCAGGTTCGACCGCCTTCACGGCCTCGCCAAGATCGGAATTGTCGGTCGGCGTCTCGCGCCAACCCAGGAGCGTCAGGCCTTCTTCGCCGATAATTTCGTCGATGAGCGCGACCGCCTCGCGGCGCGCCTCGGCGTTCGTAGGCATGAACAACTGCCCGATGCCGTATTCGTGGGCAGGCGGCAGTTCGAACCCAAGCTTGGCGCATTCGTCGACGAAGAAGTCGTGCGGGATCTGCACCAAGACGCCGCAGCCGTCGCCAAGCTTCGGGTCCGCGCCGACGGCGCCGCGATGGTCGAGGTTGATCAGGATCTGCAGGCCCTGCTCGACGATCTCGTGCGACTTGGCGTTGTGGATGTTGGCGATGAAGCCGACGCCGCAGGAATCGCGCTCCAGCAGCGGATCGAAAAGGCCCTGAGCGGGCGGGAGCGAGGGATCGTGGGGCGCGGTCATCGTCGGGAGGTCCTGGGCGTCTCGGCAAAGGCGAAAGCGTCGGCGCGTTTTCGCGCGCAGCGTTTCCGCTGCGTACGGGCCGGCCTCGCGATCCCGAATGCCTCCACCCTCGTCATCCCTGCTCCGCCGCGAGGCCGTTCGCCGACACGCTGATCTGCAATCTTTACGCCTTCGCGCGCCTGGCGCCGCGACCGCTCCAAGCCGGTCCGCCCGATCGCGTTCCTTTTCGAAGCCGTTTAAGCCCAGCGTGAAGGCTTCGCGCGAAGGGTCAGCAACCCTGTCCTATTCGCGCTGGACCATTGCAGATTTATCTTGGCCGCACAAGCGGAGAAAGGCGACACGGGCCAACCGTTTGTTGCGCTCGCCCGGGCGCGGTGCGGCCTGGCTCGCCAAGACACCCGGGACCGCCTCGCAAACGATCATCGCGCTCGAGCGCAAAGGTTACATGGCGCGGAGCGCCGGCCCGCGCGACAAACGCGCCCGCCGTCTCGACGTGACCGAGGCGGGCGCGGCGATGTTAAAGCGGTCGGCCGCCGTTTTACGTCTGCCCGGCTGCCGGTTCTATGACTTCGCGGCGGACGGCGCGAGTGGCCATCGCGCCTCTTTCGACGCGCCGGTCGACGCCGACGAGGCGACGCGCGCCTGCATGGCGCATCAGGGCGAGTAAATCGATGCAATCGCGGTTCAACCCGTCTATCGCGCTTCGACGGCTTCCATGTCCTCGTCGGAGAGGCCGAAATGATGGCCGATCTCGTGGACCAGGACATGCGTCACGAGCGCTCCGAGCGTGTCGTCGTGCTCGGCCCAGAAGTCGAGGATCGGCCGCCGGTAGAGCCAGACCATGTTCGGCGTCTCGCCGGTCGCGGCGTTGCCGCCGCGCGCCGGCAGGCCACGGCCGCGAAACAGGCCGAGCAGGTCGAACTCGGTCTCGCAATCCATGGCGTCGAGCGTCTCGTCGTCGGGAAAGTCCTCGATGCGGATCACCAGCCCTTCGCAGAGCTTGCGGAACGGTTCTGGCAGCGCCGCGAATGCGGCGTCCGCCAGCGCCTCGATGTCGGCGAGGGTCGGCGATTTGAGCTCGGCAAGCGCGTCCATGCCCGATCACGGCATGGATTTCCGCTCGCGTAAATGGGAATCGCCGGCCGCGCCGTCTCAGACACCCGTGATCCAGTCGCGCGCCGTAAAACCCGGACCCGCGCTGATCCCGGACACGCGCGCTATGGACACGCGCTTGGCGCCGGGGGACGCTTCCCCTATAAGCCCGCCGCGCGTCCCATTCCGACACCCCTGGAGGCGAGGGCGCGTTTCTCTTCGAAAGGACACCGATATGGCAGCGGCGATCAAGCAGCTCGCGGCCACGGTTCGCGACGGGTCAGGCAAGGGGGCCGCCCGCAGCGTACGCCGTGAAGGCCGTGTACCAGGCGTGATTTACGGCGGCGGCGAAGCCGCCCAGGCGATCAGCCTCGATCACAAAAGTCTCAACGCGCTCATCTACGCGGGACATTTCCTGACCACGATTTTCGACATCGAGGTCGGCGGCAAGAAAGAACGCGCGATCCCGCGCGATTACCAGCTTGACGTCGTGAACGACCGGCCGCTGCACGTCGACTTTTTGCGGCTGAAGCCGGGTTCGACGCTGCGCGTCGAAATCCCCGTGCACTTCCTCAACATGGAGGCGAGCCCGGGCATCAAAGTCGGCGGCGCGCTGAACATCGTGCGCCATACGATCGAGATGCGCGTCCCGGCCGACGCCATCCCGGAATTCATCACCGTCGATCTCACGGGCATGAATATCAACGAGTCGATCCACATTTCGAGCATCCAACTGCCCGAAGGCTGCAAGCCGATCATCGAGCGCGACATCACCATCGCGACGATCGCGCCGCCGACGACCTATACGGAAGAGGCGCCCGCGGCCGCCGCTGCGGCTCCTGCCGCAGCCGCCGCCCCGACTGCCGGCGCGGCTCCCGCCGCAACGCCAGCCAAGAAGTGACGCGCGCCTCCGCCTCGCGCGCTTCACGCGCGGGGCGGACGCCGCCGGCTCCGCTGCGGACAGGCCATGCTGCTTCTCGTCGGCCTCGGCAATCCCGGCAAGTCCTACGCGGGCAATCGTCACAACATCGGCTTCATGGCGGTCGAGGCCATCGCGCGAGAGCATCGCTTCGCCCCGTTTCGCGCCCGCTTCCAGGGCCGCGTCGCCGAAGGTTTGCTCGCCGGCGAGCGGGCGCTGCTGCTTGAACCCGAGACCTACATGAACGAGAGCGGCCGGGCCGTGGCCGAGGCCGCGCGCTTCCACAAGATCGCGTTGGGCGACATCGTCGTCATTCACGACGATCTCGACCTCGCGCCCGGCAAGCTGCGCGTGAAGGTCGGCGGCGGCGACGCCGGCCACAACGGTCTGCGTTCGATCACGGCGCACATGAGCAAGGACTACAAGCGCCTGCGGCTCGGCGTCGGCCATCCCGGCGACAAGGCGCTCGTCCATAATTACGTGCTGAGCGACTTCGCCAAGGCGGAAAGGCCCTGGGTCGCCGCGCTCTGCGACGCCGTGTCACGCAACGCGGCGATGATCGTCGCGCGCGACGACGCGGGGCTCCAGAACAGGGTCCACCTCGCCATGGCCGCCGCCGGCTTCGCCGACGCGAAACCGCTTGGCGCGTGAGAACCCGCTACAGCCCCTCGAAGAGCGCCGTCGAGAGATAGCGCTCCGCGAAGGAGGGGATGATGATCACGATCGTCTTGCCCTCCATGCCCTCGCGCGAGCCGACCTCGAGCGCCGCGGCGAGCGCCGCGCCCGAGGAAATGCCGACCGGGATGCCCTCGACCCGCGCCAGATAGCGCGCCATGTCGAAGGAGGTCTGGTTGCCGACCGTCACCACCTCGTCGATGATCTTGCGGTCGAGCACGGCCGGCACGAAGCCTGCGCCGAGGCCCTGGATCTTATGCGGCCCCGGCTGGCCGCCCGACAGGACCGGCGAATCCTCCGGCTCGACGGCGACCATCTTGACCGAAGGCTTCTTCTGTTTGAGCACTTGGCCGACGCCGGTGATCGTGCCGCCGGTGCCGACGCCCGAAATCACCACGTCGACCGCCCCCGAGGTGTCGTTCCAAATCTCCTGCGCCGTCGTGTTGCGGTGGATTTCCGGATTGGCCGGGTTCTCGAACTGCTGCGGCATGACGGCGCCGGGCGTCTCGGCGATCATCTCATTGGCCTTGGCGATGGCGCCCTTCATGCCTTGCGGCCCCGACGTCAGGACGATCTCGGCGCCGAGCAGCGCCAGCATCTTGCGCCGCTCGATCGACATGGTTTCGGGCATCACGAGTTTCAGCTTGTAGCCGCGCGCCGCGGCGACGAAGGCGAGCGCGATGCCGGTGTTGCCGGAGGTCGGCTCGACGAGGATCGTCTTGCCGGGCGAAATCTTGCCGGCGGCCTCCAGCGCGTCGAACATGGAGACGCCGATACGGTCCTTGACGCTGCCGATCGGATTGAAGAATTCGAGCTTGGCGAGGAGCGTCGCCTTGACGCCCTTCTCCTTGGCGACGCGGTTCAGCCGCACGAGCGGCGTGTCGCCGATCGTCTCGGTGATGTCGTCGTAGATTCGGCCACGGCCGCGGGTTTCTTTGGTCGACATGCGCCGTTCTCCCTTGCGATGGGTCGCCTGATCCTACTCTTTTACGCTTTTCTGTCGATATATAAAGATTACCACAATTTTCTATCGTGAAATCCTAGATCGCGAAGTCGGCGCTGGCGTCGGCGGCGCCGAACACCGCGTGAGACTGCGCCCGCTTGCACAGATCGTCCACGCAAATCTCGTCCAGCGCGGCAAGGAAGCTCACGGCCGCCTGATCGACGACCGGCGCGATCACCGCGTCGATCAGCCGCAAGCCTTCGCCGCCGGCGTCCGGGTCGGCGCGCGCGGCGCGCACGATGTCGCCGACGCTGATCTTGCGCCGCTCGCGCGCGAGTTCATAGCCGCCGCGCGCGCCGCGCACGCCCTTGAGGATGTTGGCGCGCACCAGCGCCTGCAGCATGGTCTCGAGGTGGCGGGGCGGCAGGTCGTGGCGAGCGGCGAGCGCCTTCGCGGCGACCGGCGTCGGCCGCGCGTGCATGGCGACATCGACGACGGCCGCAATGGCGAGAAGCGCGCGGCGCGGCAGTAGCATCATGGCGCGTTCGATCCCTTCGTCGAGCCGAAGCCGCCGGCGCCGCGCAGGGTCGATCCGAGATCGTTCGTGACGATGAGCCGCGCGCGCGTGACGGGGGCGACGATCATCTGCGCGATGCGGTCGCCGCGCCTGATTTCGAACGGCGCGCCGCCGTGGTTGATCAGGATCACCGCGACTTCGCCGCGGTAGTCCGCGTCGATGGTGCCGGGCGCGTTGAGCACCGTGACGCCCTGCTTCAAGGCGAGACCGGAGCGCGGGCGCACCTGCGCCTCGTGATCGGCGGGCAGTTCGATCGCGAGGCCCGTCGGGATCAATTCGCGCGCGCCCGGCTCGATGACGATCGTCGTCGCCTCGGGGATCGCCGCTACGAGATCGAGCCCGGCGGCGCCGGCGCTCTGGTAGGCCGGCGCGGGCAGGCCCTCGCCGTGCGGCAGCCTCTTGATCCTGATTTCGACGCTCACGCGTCCTTGCCTCCGAGCCGCGCCGCAAGCGTGTCGACGAGGCGCGCGGCGACCTCTTCCTTGCGCAACTTGGGCCAGGAGTCGACCCCATGCGCATCGACGAGATGCACCGTGTTGAGGTCGCCGCCCATCACGCCGTTCGCCGCGCCGACATCGTTGGCGACGATGAGGTCGCAGCCCTTCTTGGCGAGCTTAGCGCGCGCGTTGTCGAGGACGTTTTCGGTTTCGGCGGCAAAGCCGACGACGAGCCGCGGGCGTTGCGCGCCCGATTGCGCGATCGTCGCGAGAATGTCGGGGTTCTCGACGAGCGTCAGCGACGGCGCGCCGGACTCGCCCTTCTTCCACTTCTGCGCCCGGGCGCTTGCGACGCGCCAGTCGGCGACGGCCGCCGCGGCGACGAGAACGTCGGCCGGCAACGCCGCCTCGACGGCGGCGAGCATCTCGCGCGCGCTCTCCACGCGGCGCATCGCGACCCCCGGCGGATCGGCGATCGCGACCGGCCCGCTGACGAGCGTCACCTGCGCGCCGGCCTGCGCGGCGGCGGCGGCCACGGCGTGGCCCTGCTTGCCCGACGAGCGGTTGGCGATGTAGCGCACCGGGTCGATCGGCTCGTGCGTCGGTCCGGAGGTGACGATCACGCGTTTGCCGGCGAGCGCGCCGGTCGTCGCCGGCCGGCCGACGCCGGGCGGCAGCGGGATCGCGGTCGGCGCCCGCAGCGCCGCCTCGACGGCGGCGACGATCGCCAGCGGCTCGGCCATGCGGCCGGGTCCGTATTCGCCGCAGGCCATGTCGCCGTCGTCGGGGCCGACGAACAGCATGCCGTCGTCGCGCAGCCGCGCGACGTTGCGCGCATTCGCCGGATGCAGCCACATGCGCAGGTTCATCGCGGGAGCGGCGAGCGCGCGCTTGTCGGTGGCGAGCAAAAGCGTCGAGGCGAGATCGTCGGCGAGGCCGTTGGCGACCTTGCCGAGAAGGTCCGCCGTCGCCGGAGCGATGACGATGAGGTCGGCGTCGCGCGAGAGTTCGATGTGCCCCATGCGCGCGTCCTCGGCGAGCGAGAACAGGTCCTGGCGCGTGGGCTCGCCGGCGAGCGCCGCCAGCGACAACGGCGTGACGAAGCGCGTCGCGGCCGGCGTCATCGCGCCCTGCACGCTCGCGCCCCGCTCACGCAGCCGGCGCGTCAGGTCGAGCGCCTTGTAGGCGGCGATTCCGCCGCCGACGATGAGCAGGATGCGCTTGCCTGCGAGGCTTTGGGCGATGGTCATGACGCCTTCGCATACACCCGGCGTCGCGCGCGCGGCAATGGACGCCCGGAGGCCGGCGCGATAAGCCTCGCGCCATGAAGTTCCTCGACCAAGCCAAGATCTACGTGCGCTCCGGCGATGGCGGCGCCGGCGCGATCTCGTTCCGCCGCGAGAAGTTCATCGAGTTCGGCGGCCCCGACGGCGGCGACGGCGGCCGCGGCGGCGACGTCGTGGCCGAATGCGTCGACGGGCTCAACACGCTGATCGACTACCGCTACCAGCAGCATTTCAAGGCCAAGACCGGCGGCCACGGCATGGGCCGCAATCGCGCCGGCGGCCGCGGCGCCGACGCGGTGCTGAAGGCGCCGGTCGGGACGCAGATTTTCGACGAGGACAACGAGACGCTCCTCGCCGATCTCACCGCGGTCGGCCAGCGCTATGTCGTGGCGCGCGGCGGCAACGGCGGCTTCGGCAACCTGCATTTCACCACCTCGACGAACCGCGCGCCGCGCCGCGCCAATCCCGGCCAGACGGGGATCGAGCGCACTCTCTGGCTGAGGCTGAAGCTCATCGCCGACGCCGGACTCGTCGGCCTGCCGAACGCCGGCAAATCGACCTTCCTCGCCGCCGTCAGCGCGGCGCGACCGAAGATCGCCGACTATCCGTTCACCACGCTGCACCCGGGTCTCGGCGTCACGCTCGTCGACGACCGCGAATTCGTGCTCGCCGACATCCCCGGCCTCATCGAGGGCGCGCATGAGGGGCACGGCCTCGGCGACCGCTTCCTCGGCCACGTCGAGCGCTGCCGCGCGCTGCTGCATCTCGTCGATGCGACCGGCGATCACGCCGGAACGGCCTACCGGATCGTGCGGCAGGAACTCGACGCCTACGGCCATGGCGTCGCGGAGAAGCCGGAGATCGTCGCGCTCTCCAAGATCGACGCCGTCGACGCCGAAACGCTGACGCGCCAGATCGAGCGGCTGAAGCGCGCCGCGCGCGCGTATGGGCCGGTCTTGGCGCCGGGCGAGAGACGCCGAGCGCCGCTGGCCTTGTCGGCCGTGACGCGCGCCGGCGTCACCGACGCTCTGCGCGCGCTCGTCGCCAACATCGCCGACGTCACGGCTGCGGCGGAGAAACAAGAACAACCGGTGTGGGAGCCGTAGCGTCGCGGTCATCAGGCCGAGCGGACGAGAGCCGATGCTCGCGCCGCGGGCGCCTCCTGTCGCCACGCCCAGAGGGACGTTCAGACGCTTAAAGTAGACGTCCCAGACCGCAACGCCGACGGCCGCAAGTCCAGCGTGCGGCTAGGCGGCCAGTTCTTCGGGCGCGCCCTCCGCGCCCAACTTTTCGTGACGGAACAAGCCGAGCTTGCGCATGGTCGGTTCATCCGTAACCGAGTAGAGCACCGCTTCTCCCGAGCCCGTGTTGCTGTGGTGGTGCCACATCCAGCTTGGCGCCGAGAAAACGTCGTTACGGGTCCACTCGAGACTAACGTCGCCGACCGTCGTGCTGCCGGATCCTTCGAGGCAGACATACATCGTGCTCGCCATCTTGCGATGAGACTTCGTTTCCTCGCCCTTGCGCAGCATCTGGCTGCGGAACGACATCGACGGCATGACGGTGTCGCCAGAAATCGGGTCCACGTATTCCAGGATAATGCCCTCGTAAGGGCTGCCCTCGTAGTCGCGCAGCCGATGCAGCGCCTCGCGGGTGGTTTCCCACTTGTACATGAACATCGGCGAATGTTCGGTTATCCCGCGTTTATGCTCGACAAACGTCGGCTTCAGGCCCCCCGCAGCGTAGAGATTCTGCGAATGTCCGATCGGGTGCGCGATCGTCTGCACGTCGCGCTTTACCGGCGCGCCATTGTGCGAGGTTGGATCTGTTTCGTGATAGTCAAATTCGAAAATCGTCGCATTCAGGCTTTCGACAAGCGGCACGTTGAGAACGTCGACCCAAATGATCGGTTCGACGCCGTCATTGCCGTGATCGTGCCACGTTCCCGTCGGCGTGAGGATCAAGTCGCCGCGCTGCATGGGCATCTTCTCGCCCTGCACGGTCGTGAAACCGCCGTCCCCTTCCAGCACGAAACGGCTCGCCGATGGCGTATGCCGGTGAACCGGCGCGACTTCGCCTGGATTGTACAGCGAATAGGCTGCAAAAAGCGTATGCGTGATGTAGGGCTTGCCGCCGAGGCCGGGGTTCGCAAACACGAGAGCCCGGCGTTCGCATTCCTCGATCGGCACCGTCTTCGAGGCCACGCGAAGACGCGGCTCAAGATCGGACCAGCGCCATCGGAACGGAACAGCCGCGTTCCGGGGCTTGCGCAACTCGATGTCGCCGCGTTGCTCCCAAAATTGCACGATGTTCAGCGACGCTGCATCTTTTGAGAGGCGGTCTCGGAGTTCGGCGATATCGGACACGGCAATGCCTCCATAATCACGTTATTCCATTATATGGGATAAGTTATATGAAGCGTAATGTCAATAAAACGGCGGATCGATTTCAGAGGGCGTCCACGCGAAGCGATCCGCCGGCTGCCGATAGCGCTGGCGTGGAGGCCGGGGACATCGACGACCGTCTCGGCATTCAATCGGTCGAGACCGCCGCCATCATATTGGGCGCGATGGCGCAGATCGCCGGGCCGTCCGCCCTGAAGGATGTCGCGCGGCTCTCAAACCTGAGCCCGGCCAAGGTGCACCGGTATCTTGTCAGCCTGGTCCGGGTCGGTTTGGCGGTGCAGGAGGACTCGGGCTCCTACGCGATCGGCCCGCAGGCGATCGCGCTAGGGATGGCCGGATTGCGCTCGCTCGCGCCGGTGAAAGTCGCGCCTCCGTTCCTGCGGCGCTTGCGCGACATGACGGGCGAAACATCGCTGCTCGCGCTCTGGAGCGCGCGCGGCCCCGTGGTGATCGACCTTGAAGATAGCGGTCGGCCTATTTTCCTGAACGTACGGCCTGGATCGCTGCTGCCGATTGATCTCACGGCGACCGGCCATATCTTTGCGGCTTTCCTGCCGGCCGAGTCGCGCGTCAACATCGACGGCGCGCTGAGATCGACCCAGGGCGAACTCGGCCGCGGGGGCGCGAGAAAGATCGCGCAGATAAAGACGGATGGCTTCGCCATGGTGCACGACACCCTGGTTCCCGGCGCATCCGCGATATCCGCGCCGGTGTTTGACTATCGCGGCCACCTCGCCGCAGTCATCGGCATCGTCGGCCGCACGGACGACGTCCAGGGCCAACAAGCAACGAGGAAAGCGGAGGCGCTCAAAGCCATCGCCGCCGAGTTCTCTCAACGTCTCGGCGGCCGCTGAGGGGGGGGAGGGACATGTCCGAGCCTTCCGGCCTTCCGGGCCGCCGACGATCGTCGTCACGGGCAACGCCGTCGCAAGTCGCCGGTCGCTCTCGCGCCCCTCCGAAGTTAAGCGACCTGCGTCGCGACCCGCGCCGGCGTCAGCGCATTGACGACGACCGTCACGACGATGTTGGCCGCGAGCGCCAGGAGACCGATGTAGACCGACGCCGTCGTCCCGCCGAGGGTGACCGATTGCAGCGGCTTGAGGCCGTTCAGCCAGACAAGCCACGTGCCGCCGAAGAAGCCGACGGCCCAGCCGGCGAGCAGCCCCGGCCAGCGGAACCAGCCGGTGAACAGGCCGAACACGAGCGCCGGCAGCGTCTGCACGATCCAGACGCCGCCGAGCAATTGCAGGTCGAGCGCGAATTGCGTCGGCAGGAACAGGATGACGAGCAGCGCGCCGAGCTTGACGACGAGCGACGCGATCTTGGCCACCGACGCCTCGCCGGCGGGCGATACATGGGGGTCGACGTAGGCCTTCCAGACGTTGCGGGTGAACAGATTGGCCGCGCCGATGCTCATCACCGCCGCCGGCACCAGCGCGCCGATGCCGATCGCGGCGAAGGCGAACCCCGCGAACCAGCTCGGGAACATGGCGTTGAACAGCGCCGGCACGACATCGTTGTTGCTCGCGACCTTCAGATGAGCGGCGCGGCCCATGTAACCGAGCATGGCGATGAGGCCGAGCAGCAGCGTGTAGGCGGGCAGGAACACGGCGTTCTTGCGGATCGTATCGCCGCTGTTCGAGGCGAAAATTCCCGTCAGCGTGTGCGGATACATGAACGCCGCCAGCGCCGACCCGAGGGCGAGCGTCGCGTAGGGGACCATCTGCGCCCCGCTCAACAGGATCCCGCCCGAGCCTTGCGCCTTGAACGCCGCGTCGGCGGCCGCGAAGATCGCGGCGTAGCCGCCGAGTTTGGACGGGATGACCACGATCGCGGCGATCACCGCGATGTAGATCATGATGTCCTTGACGAACGCGATCAGCGCCGGTGCGCGCAGGCCCGACGAATAGGTGTAGAGCGCGAGCACCACGAAGGCGATCATCAGCGGCAGTTCGCCGGTGAGGCCGAGCGCCTTGATGACGGCCGCCATGCCGACGAGCTGCAAGGCGATATAGGGCATCGTGGCGATGACGCCGGTGACGGCGACCGCAAGCTCCAGCGCGCGCGACCCATAGCGGCCGTGCACGACGTCGCCGGCGGTGACGTAGCCCATGTCCTTGGCGCGGCGCCAGAGCTTCGGCATCACGGCGAAGACGAAAGGATAGACGATAATCGTATAGGGCAGCGCGAAGAAGCCGTAGGCGCCGACCGCATAGACGAGCGCCGGCACGGCGATGACGGTGTAGGCCGTATAGAAGTCGCCGCCGACGAGAAACCAGGTGATCCAGACGCCGAACTGACGGCCGCCGAGGCCCCATTCATCGATGCGCGCCAGCTTCTCTGGCTTGCGCCAGCGAGCCGCGACGAAGCCCATGACGGTGACGAGCAGGAAGAAGAACACGAAGACGGACAGCGCGACATAGTCCATCGGCGGGGCACCCGCCGCGAGCGCCTGCGCCTCAGGCGTCATGGCGCACGCTCCGATAGGCGATCCACGTCAACAGGGCCGTCGTCGGCACGCAGAGCAACTGGTACCAGTAGAAGAACGGGAACCCGAACAGCGCCGGCTCAGTCCGATTGTAGAAGGGGACCCAGAGCAGCGCGATATAAGGCAGGATCAGCAGCCATAACGCCCATCGCGATCGTCGCTCGGCCATCGTTTACCCCTCCCCGGCCTTGTCGCGCCCCTATCGTGGCGTTGCGGCGGCGCGCCGGCGCGTGGTTGTCATTCGCAGCGGGCAAACTAAACTCCGATCGCCGTGCGCGTCTACCGCATTGAAGATCTTACGATCGCGGTTCGCCTCGGCAGGGCCGCGCAAATCTCGATCTTCGCTGCAAAGCCATGAAAGCCGCCGTATGACGAGCGATCATCCCCAGCACGATCACGCGGGCCACGATCATGCGGCGCATGGCCACGCCGGCCACGCGCATGCGGCCCACCATCACGCGCCAGCCAATTTCGGGACCGCGTTCGCGATCGGCGTCCTGCTGAACGGCGGCTTCGTCGTTGTCGAGGCCGTCTACGGCGCGCTCGGCCATTCCGTCGCGCTGCTCTCCGACGCCGGCCACAATCTCGGCGACGTGCTCGGCCTTCTCGTCGCCTGGGCGGCAAGCGTTTTGGCGCGCCGCGCGCCGACAGCCCGCTTCACCTACGGCATGCGCGGGTCGTCGATCCTCGCGGCGCTGTTCAACGCGGTGTTCCTGCTCGTCACCGTCGGCGCGCTGTCCCTCGAAGCCATCCAACGCTTCGGTCAGCCGGAGACGGTCGCCGGCGGGACCGTCATGATCGTCGCCGCGATCGGCATCGCCATCAACGGCGTCACGGCGTGGCTCTTCGCGTCCGGCCGTGACGACATCAACCTGCGCGCCGCCTTCCTGCACATGGCGTCCGATGCGCTGGTCTCGGCGGGCGTCGTCCTCGCCGGCCTGGTGATCGTGTTGACGGGATGGGCGTGGCTCGATCCCGCCGTCAGCCTCGCCATCAACGCGCTGATCGTCTGGGGAACCTGGAGCCTGTTGCGCGAGTCGGTCGGCATGTCGCTCGCCGCCGTCCCGCGCGATGTCGATCCCGACGCCGTGCGCGCCTACCTCCAGGAGCAATCCGGCGTGAGCGAGGTGCACGACCTGCACATCTGGCCGATGAGCACCACCGAGACGGCGCTGACCTGTCATCTCGTCATGCCCGCGGGACACCCGGGCGACGCCTTCATCCACGAAGCGACCGCGCAGCTTGCGCGG
>CBDIBA010000003.1:0-35766 GCA_965276595.1 Beijerinckiaceae bacterium | reverse complement strand
TCAGCGCCTCGCGGTGTTCGGCGGCGCGCGCGGCGATGGCGGCGGCGGCCATGTCGCCGGTCGCCAGAATGTCGCTCTGCATGGCCGCCAGAGCCTCGCGATGGTCGCCGGCGCGCGCGGCGATCGCCGCCGCCGCCGCATCGCTCGCTTCGACGATCGCCAGCCGGCTGGCGGCGAGCGCGTCGCGATGCGCGTTTGCGCTCTCGCCGATCGCGACCACCGCGCCGTTGCTCGCCTCGAGAATGTCGTAACGGGTGGCGGCGAGCGCGTCGCGGTGTTCGGCGGCGCGCTCGGCGATCGCCGCCGCGACCTGGTCGCCGGCCTCGATCAAGTCCTGGCGCGAGCCGCTGAGCAGATCGCGTACGCCCATCGAGCGTTCGGCGATCGTGGCGGCGATCTGGTCGTGCGCGGCGGCGAGATGTTCATGCGTCTGCTGCACGAGCAGGCCGAAAGCCTCGGCGCGTTCGCTGATGGCGCCGTGCAGGTCGGCGCCGGTCGCCGCCATTTCGTCGCGGGCCTGCCGCGCCGCCTCGTGGAAGAGGCCGGTGCGCTCGCTCAGCATCGCCGAAATCTGGTTGCTCGTCTCGATCAGTTCATCGCGCGAGGCGCGCATGATCCCGTCGGCTCGGGCGGCGTGCGTCGAAAGGCGCCCCGACAATTCGTCGGCGTGGCCCGAAAGCGACGCGTCCAGCGCTTGGCCTTGCACGGCGATCGTCTCATGGATGCGCTGGGTCGTTTCCGTCAGCCGGTCGGCCAGATGATCGCCGCGCGAACCGACCGCCTCGGCGACGCGTTCGCCGGTTTCATCGAGCTTGGCGACGAGCGAGTCGCCGCGAGTCCCTAGATCGGCGACGATCGAGAGGGCCGTTTCGTTCAGGCGTTGATCGAACCGCTGACCGTGCGACGCGAAGGCGTCGACCACCGAGGCGGAGGCCGCCTCGACTTTCGCGCGCGCTTCCTCGCCGGCGCTTTGGATCGAGAAGCGAATCTCCTCGCTTTTGTCGCCGAGGGAATGGGTGACGCGATTGGCGGCGTCGCTGATCTCGCGCGCGATGGTCTCGGCCGCCTGGCTCAGCTCGCGCGCGATGGAATCCTGCGAGACCGCCAGCGATTCGCGCACGTGGTCGGCGTTCGAGACGATCGCTTCGCGCTCCGACGACAATTCGTCGATGAGCGCGCGAATGCGACGCTCGTTCTCCGAGTACGATCCTTCGAGGTTGGCGACTTCGGCGCGCACGACGGTCTCGAGTTCGGCGGCGCGGGCGAGCGCGCGCTCGAGCCCGTCGCCCATCGAGACGACCTCGCGGCGAATCGCCTGCGACAGCGTCACGACCTGGTCGCCGACAAAGGCCTCAGGGTCGGCGAGGCGCGAAGCGACCTCGGTCATCGCGCGGGCGGCGCCGCGCATCTCCTGCACGCGGCGCGCCATCGCGCCGATAATCATAAAGAACAGCGTCGGCCCGACGGCGACGAGCAGGAGAAGCGCCTGCTGCGCGGCGCTCATCGGCGCCTCGGCGCGGCTGCGCCACGCGTAGAAGGCGACGAGGGCAAGCCAGGCGACCGAAACGACCGCCGCTGCGACGATCGGGCCGCGGCTCGGCCTGTATTGCAGCGCCTGCAGCAAGTGGCCGACCGACTGCCGGTCGTCGTTGGCGGCCGCCGCGGCGGCCGGCGGCGTCGGCTTCGGCGCCGTCATCGCGGGGGCGGCCCCCGCGCCCGGGGAGGTCCTGCGCGCGGCCCCGAGATCGAAGTTGGCGGCGTCGGGCATGCGGGGCTGGACGACCGGCTCGGGCGCCGGCGCGGGCGCCGATCCGGGGGCCGCCTTGAGCGGCTCGACCTGCGGGGCGCGCGCCCCGGCCTCCAGCGCCTCGCCGTCGAGCTGCAAGTTCAGCGCTTCCTCGATGGCGGAGAGCGCCGCCTCGGTCGGGTCGAGAGCCTTGGGGTTGGGGGCCATATCCTGCCTCACTGACGCATCCACATACGCGAACGCTTTGATTTCAGGCGCGCATCCGCGACCGCCCCGCCGCCGCGCGCCCTCGTTAACCAATTGGCAATCTACTCTGGCCGGCAGGCGATTGAAACCGCCGGAGGGGCCAATTCACCAACATCGTTAACGGGCTATTCACCACGTCAGGACACATTTCAGGCGCGTTGCGGCGTTGATCCCCGGGCGGGGGGTCGTTTGGAGATGTGGCATGGCGCGTATGGCGACGAATGCGGTGAAGCGCGGGGAGCCCGCGCCCGAGCGCCGCGAGACCAAGCCGGCGCTCCTCAGCCACGCCGTCGACCTTGTCCACCTCGCCCGCCAGACGCTGGGCGACCGGGCGCTCGAGATCGAGTTGCTGAGCCTGTTCGACCGGCAGTCGGCGCTGACGGTCCGCCAGCTTAAGGCGGCGAGCGGCGCCGCCCAGCGCAAGGCCCGCGGCGACCTCGCCCATCTGCTGAAAGGCTCGGCGCGGGCCGTCGGCGCCGTTCGGGTCGCCGCCGCGGCGCTCGCCTACGAAGACCGGCTGGCGACGGTCTCCGAGCCGCCGATCGGGCCGCTCGCCGAGGCGGTCGAGGAGGCGCGCGCCGCCATCGCCGATCTGCTCGCCGACCGCTGAACGCGCGCGCACGCGGCGCTCGCCAAGAGCGCCGGCGCTCGCTATGAGAGCGCGCGGTTGCGCGCTGCGGCGTCAGCCGGCTTTCGCGCGACGCGCCGACGGAGAGATCATCGCGGATGACAAAGATCACCTACATCGACCACGACGGGACCGCCCGCGACGCCGTGGCCGACAACGGATCGACGGTCATGGAGACCGCCCTGCGCAATTCGGTGCCGGGAATCGAGGCCGAATGCGGCGGCGCCTGCGCCTGCGCGACCTGCCATGTCTATGTGGACGAAGCCTGGTTCGAGAAACTGCCGAAGCCCGAGCAGATGGAAGAAGACATGCTCGACTTCGCCTTCGACGTTCGGCCGACGTCCCGCCTGTCCTGCCAGATCAAGGTCAGCTCGGCGCTCGACGGCCTCATCGTCACGACGCCCGAAAAGCAGGGCTGAGCGCGCGTCAGCGCGCGAGGCGGCGCAGCGCCGCCGACAGCGCGCGCGCCACGCCGGGCGGCAGCGCGCGGACGAGCCCCTTGAGGCGTTCGCGCGCGGGGCCGGCGGACAGCCTTTCGTACAGCGTTCCGCGCCGCGTCAGGCTCGCGTTGTAATCGACGACATCGACGCAGGCGTCGGCCCAATCGAGCTTGTAGCGGTCCGCCGGCGCGAGCAGATCGTAGCGCGCGAACCCTTCCTCGTGCGCTGAGCGAATCGAGAAGCCGGCGAGCGCCACGGCCGAGACCCTGCTTCTCGTAGGCGGGATCATGCGCGATGAGATAGCCGAGGATGTGGTCGCCGCACGCCAGCGAGAGTTCGACGCCGATCGTCCGACCGGCGGCGCTGGCGACCGAGACGCGGACGGGTCCGCTCGCCGCCGCCTGCGCCAAGAACCGTTCGAACCGGGCGTCCTCCACCGTCGGCGACACCCGGCCGCGCCGGTGGAATCGCTCGCGTTTGAAGGCGAGCGCCCGTCGCACGATGGCGTCCGCCTCGGGGCCGCCGCCAAGACGCGCGAATGCGACCTCGCCGCCGTTCTCGCCGCTTTCCTGCAACCGGCGCGCGAGACGGCGGCGGCTGGCCCGCAGCTTCGAGGGGTAGCGCGTCTCGTAGGCCGCCCAGGTCGGCGCGCTCGCGAGATCGAGGTAGGGCGCGCGCTCCACCAGCGAAGCGACAAGCTCCGTCTCGCGCAGAAACGCCGCGACGGCGGCGTCGGCGCGGACCTTGCGCAATTCGATGGCGTCGATGCGAAGACGGCGGATTGCCACCCAGCCGGCCATCAGGTCGTCGAGCGCGTGCGCGCCCGGCGCGATCAGCGCGTCGCCGTATTGCGAGGCCGGAGCGCCCATCCAGCCGAGGCGCGCGACGCCGAACCGCCGCGTCTCGACGAGCGGCCAGACCATCGCCAGCCGGCCGCCGCGCCAGCCGAGGACCAGACGCAGCGCGCGTCCCGGACGCAAATAGACGTCCGCCCAGGCCGCCAGCCACGCATGGGTCTGGAACGCTTGCCAGGGCCGGCCGGCGCGCTCGAAGAGATCGTTCCAGGACGCGGCCAATCCATCGAAGCCGGCCCGGGTCGACACGACCTCGACGCGCAGCGGCTCCTCGCGCGCCGGACCGTTCGCCGCCGTTTGCGGAGCGGCGTCGTGCGCATCGAAACGGAGCGCGGCGCTCGGCGGCATCGGCGGCGCGCCTTCAGCTTTTCGCCGGGCGAGCGTCGCCCATCAGTCTGCGGCGTGCGAGCGCGGCGAAGCGCCTGGCTCCGCCGATGGGGAAGCGGCGCAGATAGGCCGGGGCCAGCAGCAGGTGTCGCGCCGCGAAGGGCGCGTCGTTTTCGACGAGCTGGCGGATGACGAAGATCGGGATCGGCGCCCGCATCGGGCGGAATCGCGGGTTCCAGAGGCCGGGCGCCTCATGACCGGGGTGAAACAGCGCGATCATGCGCGCGCTCAGCACGGAGCGCAGCCGAAACCCGCCGGCGACGCGTTTCAGGACCGCGATCCCTTCCGCGCTGTCGCAGTTCGGGAAGGCGACGATGATGGTGCGGAAGAGGCGCGCCTTGGGCTCGCACGGGATTTTTCCGAAGTCGCGGAACATCGCCGCGCCGACCGCCTTGAGGCGCGTCGGATCGGCGGGTCCCGCGTCGCTGACGCCGAGGCGGATGGTGTCGAGCCGCGCGGCGTGGCCGGTGAAGGGGCAGACGTCGCCGACGCGCCCGAGCTCGGGATGCGCGCTCATGAGAAACGCCTTGATCCAGCCGCGCAGGACGTCGAGCGTCTCCCGCTCGCGCGCGGAGAGGGCGGCCGTCCGCGCAGGATCGGCGCAATCCTTGATCGAGAGCAGCGGCGGCGCGGGTGCGGCGTCGGTCATGCGTGCGTCCTTTTCCGACCGGTGCGTGCGCGTGCGCCGCCCGGTTCGAGACAGGCTGGCCCGGCAGGGTAGCCGCAAATTCTGTCCGACTTGATAACGCCGGCGGCGAAACGCGCGTGGTCGCGTCCCACGCAGGCGCCCGCAAGCCCGGCGCCGCGTTGGCGACGAGGCGAATCACGCAAAATTATCGTATTTTAGATGGTTATTGCAGATAATTCGCGTCATTTACCGCGCCTGCGGCGCCGGCGCCCTTGTCGCGGCGATCCGCATCGGGCAAAGGACGCGCCAACCGGATGCGGCGCGCCGCGAGGATACGATGACCGAAGTGACGAAGACCGACGTTCTCATCGTCGGCGCAGGGCCCGTGGGATTGTTCGCCGTCTTCGAACTCGGCCTCCTGGATATCCGCGCCCACCTCGTCGACATCCTGCCGCGCGCCGGCGGCCAGTGCTCGGAACTCTATCCGGAGAAGCCGATCTACGACATTCCCGGCTTCCCGCTGATCACCGGGCAGGGCATCGTCGACAACCTGCTGAAGCAGATCGAGCCGTTCCATCCGACGTTTCATTTCAACGAGATGGTCTCGGGCGTCGAGGCGATCGGGACGCCCGCGGCGCCGCTGTTTCGGGTGACGACGAGCGGCGAGCAGACGTTCGAGTGCAAGTGTTTGGTGATCGCGGCGGGCGGCGGCTCGTTCCAGCCGAAGCGGCCGCCGGTGCCGGGCATCGAGCCCTATGAGAACAAGTCGGTGCACTACGCCGTGCGCAAGATGGAGACGTTTCGCGGCAAGCGCGTGCTGATCGTGGGCGGCGGCGACAGCGCGCTCGACTGGACGCTCAACCTGCATCCGGTCGCCAAGCGCGTGACGCTGATGCATCGCCGCGACGACTTCCGCGCCGCGCCGCATTCGGTGAACGCCATGCGCGAACTCGTGGCGGGCGAGGGCATGGACCTCGTCATCGGCCAGATGACCGGCCTGAAGGGCGCCGACGGCGTCCTCTCCGCCGTGACGGTGAAAGGCGCGGACGGCGCGGTCTTCGACATCGCCTGCGACGCGATGATGCCGTTCTTCGGCCTCACCATGAAGCTCGGGCCGATCGCCGGCTGGGGGCTCAACTTGCACGAGCAGCTCGTGCCGGTCGGCGCCGAGACGTTCGAGACGAGCACGCCGGGCATTTTCGCCGTCGGCGACATCAACACCTATCCGGGCAAGCTGAAGCTCATCCTGTCCGGTTTCCACGAGGTCGCGCTCGCCGCGCAGAAGGCGCACCGCTACGTCTATCCCAACAAGAAGCTGCTGTTCCAGTACACGACATCGTCGACGAACCTGCAGAAGAAGCTCGGCGTGGCGTGAGGCGCGTCGGCTTTAGGAAAGAGATCGCAACTTGCCGGGGTTGAGTAGGCCATAGGGATCGACTTGCGTTCGAAACGCCATCTTGCGGCCTTCCGGATCGAAACGGCCGCCGTCTTCGAGTTTGAAGATGTGGGGATTGTTGATCATGCAGCCGTCGGCCTCGAACAGCCGCATGATTTCGAGAAGCCGCGCCTCGGAAGTGTACTTGATGAGCGGTAGGCCGCCGATGCGAGGCTGATCGTGCTCGCGCGTATATTCGTGGTGCATCAGGACTTCTTCGCCGAAGCGGCCGATCTGCGCTTCGGCGAGCTGCGGCGTGAATGGCGTCGGCATTACGATCTGCGAATAGGTCCACGTCCGATCAACTTGCAGCGCCATCAGCGTCGTGTGATTGAACGCTGTGGTGTGAATGGACCGCAGATTGGCCTCCGCGCTCTCCTTCTCCCCGACCGCCATGGAGCGGTGTCCTTTAAACGTGCTCGCCAGATCAAAGAAGGCGTCTACGTCCCGGGCATTGACCATGGAAAACATCGCATCTCGAGAGCCATCGAAATATTGTTGCGTGCGTTTGTAAAACGGAGCGAACCGCTTTTCGACCGCGCTGAGCAGGAAGATATCCAGGTCGCTGTCGAACGCGGCGTTCCCGAATGCAATGGTGTCGCCGTAGGTTGGGAACGTCGCGATGCAGTCGATCCAGGTTTCCGATTTTACCAGTTTGAGGCGCGCTTCGAGAATGACCCCAGTCGTTCCCCAGGAATGAAACACGAAGCCGACGTCATCCCCCTCAAGGTCGATGATTCTCGGTTCCTCTTCGACCGTCATGATTTTAAGGCCGAGGATCATTCCGGAGTCGCGGATAATCCCGTGCTTGACGGAACCGATCCCGGCAAATCCGCCGCCAAGGTATCCGCCCACGGTCGCCGACCGCATGGTCGAAGGGTACATCATCAATTGTTGGTTGGTGGCTAGAGCGGCGTCCAGGGCCGACTTGATGTAGGCGCCGGATTGAACCCGCAGCGAACCTGGCTCCACCGATAGAACGCGATCGAACTTGATCATGTCCACGACGATCCCGCCCTTGAGGGGAACCGATTGGCCGTAATTACCGGTGCCTCCGCCCCGCAAGGTGATTGGAATTCGTCTTTTGACGGCCGAGGAAATCACGGCGCGGATGTCGTCCTCCGTTTTGGGCTGAACGACAATGTCGGCAAGACAGTCTCGAAGCTGGTCCGTCAGGATCGGGCTGTACCAGTGAAAATCCTTCGATTTTTGCTGGCGTTCACGCAAGTCCGTCGACGCATAAATTCCGTCAATGTCGCTGCGAAAATCGTCGATGGCTGAAATTGTCATGCTGCTCCCGCATGGTTGGACGACAGGATGATCGCGCATGCCGTCGGTCCGCGGACGGCGTGGCGGATTTCAGGCCTTCGGCCGCTATGACCATAGCCTTGCGCTCGCCATCGCCGCCCCCTCGACCAGAGAGGCCAGTTTGGCCCAGCATATTTCTTCGCTGACGCGACGAAGGCCGCAATCCGTGCCGGCAATGACGTTCTCTCGTCCAACGGACTCCGCATACCGCATCAGGCGTTGCGCGACCAACTCTGGATGTTCAATCGTGTCTGATGAATGAGACACGACGCCCGGCATGAGCATTTTCCCTTCCGGCAGCTTGCGCTCCCTGAACACCGCCCACTCGTGCTCATGTCGGGGGTTGCCGGCTTCGATCGAATAGCAAGTGGCGTTTATTGCGAAGAGGAGGTCGACAAAACTCTCAAGCCCAACGTCTCCGGTATGAGGGCCTTTGTAGCTGCCCCAGCAACAGTGGAGGCGGACTTGGGACGCGGGACAATCCCGCAACGCGAAGTTCAGCAACTCGATCCACTTCGAGAAACTAAGACGATATTCGTGGAGCGTCGCGCGCGGATTCGTCTGCCATAAACCTGGTAAGCCCGGTTCATCGATCTGCAGGATCAGTCCGGCGTTCGTTATGGCCCGATACTCATCGTGCAGCGCTTCCGCCAGGGCGACATGGTATTCCTCGTCGGAACCATAAAAGCTGTTAGGCATCGTAATCGCGACGGTGCAGGGAGAGACAGCGGTCAGGAAACCCTCCCGCGCGCCGGCGGCTTGCATGGCCGCTTTCAGGTTTAAGATGTCAGTGGCGACACTGTCGTGGCCGACATAGTGAATCTGATCCGCGCAATACAGCACCGGATTGTCGAAAGGATATAACCCGCCCCGAGCTTTGAAATAGCTAGGAAACCGCGCCAAGTCTCGCAGCCCTCCCGAATCGTTAGGGTGCGCTTCTCCAGGATTGAGCGGGCGGTCGACAAACCCACTGAAGCGGTGGCGCACGTAGTAGAGGAAGTTGGACTTCCCGAACTCGCCGTCCCCCACGATTGAAACGCCCTGCTCGGTTTGCTTTTTGACGATATCCAGCACGGCCGCCGTGAGGTCGTTGTGCGACACCGAATAATCGCTCGCCTCTCGCCCCGGTAAATTGGTAGGTCGTGGCAAAGCGCCGACATGCGACGTCAATATTCGGTCGGTGCTTCCAAGCATGGCGCGTCCATCGGATCTGGATCATGGCGCGGAGATCCGACGATCAGCCGGATTCCGTTCGCCGCTGCTATTGGAAGACGGAACCGGGAGCGACGATGCTCTCGGGGTCGATGCGCCCGACATCGTAGTTTTGCGATTTCGCGACCCATTCCCAAGTGCTGGCCAGCCGCTTCTTGTCGATCGCGCCGAAGCCCTCGGCTTTGGCGATAGCGTTGTCCATGAGAGGCAAGGCGTCCGAAAATTGCTCGATCATAAGCGCCTCGTCGACATCGGGATACAGCGCCTTGATCGATTGCCCAACGCCCTTGGGGTCCTTCAGAGCCGCCGCGCCGGCCGCGCGGATGGCGCGCACGAAGCGCCGGGCTACTTCGGGCCGCTCGCTAATGAGTTTGTCCGATACGATCGCGGAATAGCTGTAGCCTTCGAAGCCGATGTCCGACCAGGGCAGGATTTTCAGCGTCTTGTTTACTTGCTTGAGAGCCTGCGCCGTGGACGAGCCCGAGGTCAACCATGACACGATGCCGTCGACCTGCCCGGACGCGAGCATTGGCGTGAGGGCGCCGGGATCAACCTTCAAAAGAGCGATCTTGCTTTCATCCAACTTGAGCGCCTTGACGATCTGCGGCCAGAACACGTTCGACGAGGCGAATGTCGCGGTCGCGAGGCGTGTTCCCGCCAAGTCGTTTAGCGACTTCAGTTTCGATCCCTCGGTCGTCATGATGGCGTCCGGCGGCGTGTTGTAGAACGACACCGCCGTCTTCACGGGGACGTTGGATTCCACCTTCGCCTGGAGCAGGGCGACGATGCTTCCAGATCCTACGTCGGCGGAGCCGGAACCGACGCGCGTAATGCTGTCTGACGATCCCTTTGCGGTTATGAAGGCGACGTCGAGGCCTTCTCTAGCGAAGAAGCCCTTATATTTCGCGTAATACTGAATGCCTTTGTCGCCGGAGGGAAACCAGTCGTTGGAATACGTCAGCTTGTCGTCGGCGAAGACCGATGAAGTCGAGCCGATCCCGCTCGCCACGACGGCGATTAGCGCAAACGCAGACGATAATCGCGCGTTCATGGTTGCTCCTCTTGCGTTGTCCGGTTCGCGGTTGCGGTTGAAGACTGGTCGTTAGGTCGTCCGCTCGGATGCATTCAGGACGCCTTGGCTCGATCTGGCCGAAACCCGTATGACCGCTGAAACATCTCGGCCATATGCTCATTGCTGGTGCAGGGCGCGTACTTCGCGGGAGCGTCCGGCGTGACGCATGTCGGTATCGCTTCGATCTTCGCGACTGGGTCGGCGTCGTAGAAAAACGGAATGGAATAGCGGTCTTTCTCGCTATGGTTATTCCTCACCCGGTGCAGGTTCGAAGTGTAAAGTCCATTGGTCCACCGCGCCATCAGGTCGCCGATGTTGACGACGAATGCGCCATCGACCGGTTTCGCTTGGATCCAGTCGCCCGCGACGTTGCGGATCTCCAGTCCGCCGATCTGATCTTGCGCGAGAAGGGTAACGCCGCCCCAATCCGTATGGGCGCCGGCGCCAAGCTGATTGAATTGCGCGTCGTCGGGCTGCGGCGGATATTTTATCATTCGAAGCTTGCCGCCTTTGGACGTGAAGAACGGTTTGAACCAGTCGTCCGGAAGGTCCAAAGATCGCGCGATCAGCGCCAACAGATGATCGCCGACACGCCGCATTTCGTTGGCGTAAACGTCCATTTGCGAACGAAAGCCCGGAAGCGCGGGGGCGCGATTGGCTCCATAGCCGCGATATCCGGCCAACGCGTAGGGATGGTCCGGCGGGACATCGGTTCCCCAGTTGAAACTCTCCTTCAAATCCGGCGGCGCCGCTTCTTTTGTCGGATCCTGGCTATCGAGCTTTTGGCCGCCGATGGGCTCATAGCCGACGGCCGCAGGATTGCTTCTCAAGGACAGCCGCATCTTGTCTTCCATCGGAAGATCGAAAAATTGCTTGGCCATGGCGAACTGATCGTCGATCAGCTTCTGATCCGTCCCGTGATTGGCAATGTAGAAAAAGCCGGTTTCGCGGCATGCGCGGTGGATGTCCTGCGCGGCTCGATCCCTCGCGGGGCCGCCGACCGTCTGCGTGTCGGCGAGGTCAACGATGGGGATGAACGTCGGCGCCTTGGACGGGGTATAAAGATGCATGGATCCCCCCATTGCGGTCGCCGATCGGCGACCGCGAATGATCCTCTTTGATGCAAAATAGAAAACCAAAGAAACTGTCGTCGCGCTCGGCTGAGCCGCATCCAACAGCCGGCAACAGTTGTCGACAAGCGCCGATTGTGCAACAGATCGTTGACTTTGAATCAACGCATCGATTGCGGCTGGGACGCTGCGGGAGCAGCGAAAACGCGCTCATGCGCGCCGACAATGGAACCATGGCCAAGAGACGAAAGGTTCATGAAACCAAGCCATGGAGAAGCGGCCGCTCTCATCCCAGCCTCATGACGTCGGCCCTGGACTGTTTTTTCGCGGCCGCCCACACGAGGTCCATCCGCGCCGCCGCTGAGCAACTGCATATCGCGCCATCCGCCGTCAGTCGGCACATCGCCAAGCTGGAAACCGCCCTCGGCACGGTGTTGTTTGAGCGCCTTCCAAGGGGGCTCAGGCTGAACAGCGCAGGCGAGGTCTTCTTCTATCACGCGAGGGAAAGCAGCCGGCAGATCGATAGGGCTCGCGCGCTCATCTCCGATATGCAGGGGCTCAAATCGGGGTTGGTGCGTATCGCCACGACGGAAAGCGTGGCGACCGCCTTCCTGCCGCCAATTGTCGCGGAATTCTGGAAACAATATCCGGAGATCGCGATTGCCCTGCACACCACGCGCAGCGGCGCCGCCTTTGCTGGCGTCGCCGAGGGAGAATTCGATCTGGCGATCGGCTTCGATATGCCGCCTGAAGTCCCGCTCCGCATCCTCGCCAGCGCCAAGCTTGTCATAGGAGCGTGGCTGCCGAAGGATCATAAGCTTGCAGCCATGGATTCCATTCGGTTTTCCGACCTGCCGGAAAGTAGACTTTTAATGCCCGATCAATCGATCAACCTCAGAAGCCTTCTCAATCTGCAGCTGAGGCGACTTGGCGACATAGAGCCTCGCCTAGTATCGAACTCGACGTCCGTGCTACGCCTCTTCTCGGCTCTGGGTTGCGGCGTTTCGGTTTTCACAAAGATTGACTCCGCTCAAATGACAACGCGCTCCAACACCGTATTTCGTCCCATCAGAGAGTTTTCGCGGCACTTTCAGACCTTGCAGCTTTGCTCGCGCGGCGCCGAACTCGCGCCTGCCGGGCTTGCGCTGGCGAACCATTTGTCGGGCCCGATCAAGGCATTGTCAGATCATTAGACCGGGTTCGCCCGCATGACCGCCGCACCCGTCTCGCCGCTCGCCGCCTGGGCGCCCTGGACCGACCGCGCCGGGCGTCTGTCCTGGCTCAAGCTCGTCGTCTTCCTCGCGCTTCTCGCGCCCGGCGCGTGGATGATCGCGGAATGGCGGCTCGGCTGGTATTCGGCCTCGCCGCTCGACGACGCGGTGCGCGAGTCCGGCGATTGGGCGTTGCGCGTGCTCGTCGCCTCGCTGGCGGTGACGCCGCTGCGCTTCGTGGCGCGCTGGAACCGGCTGATCCTGGTGCGCCGCGCCTTCGGCCTCGCGGCGCTCTACTACACGCTGCTGCATATCGTGCTGTGGTTTTTCCAGCTGCATTTCGCCTGGCCCGACATCCTCAGCGAACTCGTGCTGCGGCTGTTCCTGACGGTCGGGCTCGCCGCCACGATCCTGATGGCGGCGCTCGGCGTCACCTCGAACGATTGGGGCATCCGCAGGCTCGGCGCGCGCGCCTGGAACCGGGTGCACCAGCTCACCTACCTGGCGGCGGCCTTGTCGGTGCTGCATTTCTTCATGGAAACCAAGCTCGACGTGACGCAATCGACGCTGCTCGCGGGCTTCTTCCTCCTCGCGATGTCGTTCCGTCTCGTGCGCCGCCAGCTCGGCGCGAGCTTCTGGCCGCTGGCGGCCGCGGCGATCGTGTGCGCGCTCGTCACCGCCGGCGTCGAGGCGTTCTATTACCGCATCGCGACCGGGGTCGACCCCGCGCGCGTGCTGTGGGCGAACCTCGACTTCACCTACACGATCCGTCCGGCCTGGTGGGTGCTCGGCGTCGGGGTCGCGATCGCGCTGCTCTCGATCGTCCGCGCCTGGACCGCGCCGGCGCCGAAGCCGAAGCCCGCTCGCGCGGCGTAATCAGTCCGTCTTGTCGCCGCCGAACAGGAACGGCGCCACGTCCCTGACGCCGGGCGGCCGCGCGATGGCGAAGGGAAGCGGCCGGCACACCGCCATCGCCGACAGTCCGACGCGCGTCGTCAGCATGCCGTTGAGAACGCCCTCGCCGAGCCGCGCCGAGATGCGCGCGGCGATCCCGTGGCCGAGCGCCTGCTGGATGATCGAATCGCCGACCGCCATGCCGCCGGTGATGGCGAGATGCGCGCCGACCGAGCGCGCCAGCCGCACGAAGCCGAACAGGCCGGGGCGGCCGCCGTAGATCTCCGCGATGCGGCGGATCAGGCGGACCGTCTGCGCGACGACGAAGAGGAGGTCGACGATCGCGCGCGGCGAAATGGCGGTGACCAGCGACACGCGCTTGGCCGCCGCCGCGATCTCGCGCCGCGCCTGCTCGTCGAGCGGCAGCACGAGGTCGCGCTCGGCGATGTCGATCAGATCGCGCCCGTCGATGATTTCGCCGGTCAGGCCGACCAGCCGCTTCGCCGCCGCGGCTTCGCGCGAGCGCGCCGCATAGAGCGCCGCAAGCTCCCGCGCGAGCGTGCGGGCGTCGTCGCGATGATCGGCGGCGCGGGCGCGCGCGAAGGCGATGTGCATCCGCGCGATCGCGCGCTGCCGGAACAGGCCGAACAACTCGCGCGCCAGCAGCGCCAGCAGGGCGACGGCGGCGATGGCGAGCAGCGCCACGCCGATCCAGCCGAGCGCCAGCGAGCGCGTGAAGAAATCCTCGATGAGCCGGTCGGTCCACAGGCCGACCGCCAGCGAGGCGAGCGCGCCGATCGCCGTCCAGAACATCCCGCCCCAGGACAGTCCGCGCCGGATGACGCCGCGGCGCTGCGCGACCTCGACCGCCGCCTCGCCCGGGTCGGGCGCGGCGCGGATCGCCTCTTCGACATAGGGGTCCGGCTGCGCTTCGAGGAGCACGGCCGCGGTCTCGTCGCTCAGCGCGACACGGCCCTCGTCGAGGCGGAAAGCGCGCGGACGAGAAGGCGCGGCGGCGGGCGACATGGCGCAAAGGTGTGGGTTCGCCGGGCGCCGGTCAAGGCCGTCCCCGCCGCAAACGCCGGGGCGGCGCACGACTTGCTGCGGCTTCGCTCAAGCGCCTTCACTGTTTGAAAGTGGGACACTCCCATGCCCGCAGCCCCTCCGCGTCGCGCCCGTGTGGCGGACATCCTGGCCCCGGACGCCAACAACCTCACGCTTCTGCGTCTCGTCGCCGCGCTGTGCGTCGTGGCGTCGCACTGCGCCCTGCTGCGCACGGGTTCGGAGGCGGCCGAACCGCTGGCGCGCCTGAGCGTCTTCAGCCTCGGCGGCCATGCGCTCAACGCGTTCTTCTTCATCTCCGGCCTGACGGTCGCGGCGAGCCTGGCGCGCGCCCGCAGCCCGCTCGACTATGTCGTGGCGCGCGCGCTGCGCCTCTGGCCGGCCTTGATCGCGGTCGCCGTCGTGCTGGCGCTGGTCGTCGGGCCGGTGGTCTCGACGCTTTCTCCGGCGGCCTATTTCGGCGTCCCGGCCTGGGGCGTCTATGTCGCCCGCACGGCGTTGCTGTCCGGCGCGGCGGCGCCGCTGCCGGGCGTCTTCGCTTCCAATCCGCTGGCCGCCATCGTCAACGGGTCGCCGTGGACGCTGCGCTTCGAGGCGTTCTGCTACGCGGCGCTGCTCCTCGGCGCGTTCGCCACCGCGCGACTCCCCCGCACGCGCCGCCTGTGGCTGCCGCTGTCTGGCCTAGCGGCGGCGCTGTTCATGGTCGCCGCGCCGGCGGCCGCCGCGGCGACGACGCTCGACCATGCGGCGCGGTTCTGGGTCGCCTTCGCGCTGGGCGCGACGGTCTACCAGATGCGCGAGCGCGTGAGCGCGGGCGCCTGGCCGGCGGCCCTCGCGGGCGCCGCTTTCCTTGTTGCGATCGGCGGCCGCTTCGAGGCGCCGGCCGCGATCCTCTTCATCGGCGCGCTGACGCTGTTCGCAGCGCGTTGGCCGCTCTACGCCGCGCGGCGCTTCGCCAACCGCGCCGACCTCTCCTACGGCGTCTACATCGCGGCATGGCCCGTCACGCAGATCCTCGTCGCCGCCGAACCCGGCTGGTCGGCGTCGCTGCTGTTCGTCGCGACGGCGTCGATCAGCCTCGGCCTCGCATGGCTGTCGTGGACCTTCGTCGAGAAGCCGGCGCTCGGCGCGCGCCGGCGCGTGGTCGATCGCTTGGAGCGATGGCTCGCTCCGCCGCCGAGGCTGCGGCCGAGCGGGCCGCGTTGACGCGACGAGCAGGCGTTCGCCGGCGCTCGCGTCGTCCATTTTCGTTTTGACATGTTGGTTGTCCGCCCCGTAGCCTTGCTCGAAAGCGGCTGCAGGGAGCGACGCGATGAGCCTTCCGACCATGCGACTGGCCCATATGGGCATCACCGTCAAAAACCTGAAGATCATGGAGGATTTCTACACGTCGATCCTCGGCTTCAAGGTGAGCGATCGGGGCGTGGCGCGCGGCGCGCCGGTCATTTTCCTGACCCGGGACGCCGCCGATCATCACCAGATCGTCTTCCAGGAGCAGCGCAAGAGCGACGAAACGACGATCAATCAGATTTCGTTTCAACTCGACAACCTCGATGGGCTGAGAGGCATTCGCGACATCCTCGTCAAGGCCGGTGTCAAGGAGCTGAAACAGGTCGATCATTGCATCGCGTGGTCCGTCTATTGCCACGATCCGGAGGGCAATCGCCTCGAGTTCTTTGTGGACGCCCCGTTTTACGTGCATCAGCCGATGATTCAGGATTTGAATCTGGATCAGCCCGACGCCGCCATTCTCGAGGCGACGAGGCAGCGGTTCTCCGTCGACCCCAGTTTTTGCGGCCTGGCGGAATGGCAGGACACATTCGCCCGATCCCTTAGCGCGACCGCCTGAACGATGGCGCAAACGCCTTCGCGATCGATGCGGGGACGGACGTGACGGCGAGCCGAAACGACAAGCCGGTCGTCGTCGTCGGCGGCGGCATCGGAGGCTTGGCTTGCGCTCTCGCGCTGGCGCGACGGCGCTTCTCGGTCGTCGTTCTGGAGCAGGCCAAGGCGTTCGGCGAGATCGGCGTCGGCTTGCAGGTTGCGCCGAACGCGCTGTCCGTGCTGGACGCCCTCGGGGTCGGCGAGATCGTCAAGAAGCAGGCGCTCCTCATCGAGCGCCTTCGGCTGATGGACGGGGTGAGCGGCGAGCCGATTTTGGACATTCCATGCGGCGCGAGATTTCGCGAGCGCTTCGGCAATCCCTACGCGGTGGCGCACCGCGCGGATGTCCATGGCGCGCTGTTGGACGCTTGTCGGGCCGATGCGCGCATCGCATTGCGCACCTCGGCGCGGGTCTTGGACTTCACGCAGAGCGAGGCGGGCGCCGCGGTCCGGCTTGCGAGCGGCGAGCGGATCGAGGGAATCGCGATCGTCGGCGCCGACGGGGTGCGGTCGCAAATCCGCAGCCAGTTGCTCGATGACGGCGAGCCGCCGGGGTCGGGCGCGATCATCTTTCGAGCCGTCATCCCGCGCGAGGACATGCCGGACGCGTTTCAACAGCCCTATCCCACGCTGTGGGCGGGGCCGAAAAGCCACATCATCTATTATCCCGTGCGCGACTGGAGCCTGTTTAACTTCGCCGCGGTGGCCGTCACCGGCGCGACGCGCCTCGAGCGCGAAGGCGGCGAAGTCCCGGCCGACGGCGTCCTGCCGTTCTTCGCCGCCTATGCCGAAGCGCCGCGACGGATCCTGCGCATCCCCAACGTCTTTCGACATTACGTCATCCGCCATCGCGAGCCGGTCGAAAATTGGACGCTCGGCCGCGTGACGCTATTGGGCGACGCCGCGCATCCGATGGTCCAGTATATCGCCCAGGGCGCGGCCATGGCGCTCGAAGACGCCGCCTGCCTCGCCGTCGCCGTGGATGAGGCGGACGGCGACTTCGCTGGCGCGTTTCAGACCTATCAACGGCAGCGAGCGCCGCGCGCCGGCCGCGTGCAGATTTCCTCGCTGATGCTCGATCATGTCCTCCATGCGGAGGGTGCGCGGCGCCCGATCCGCAACGCCGTCTTCGAAGGGCGCGGCGACGAGGCGCATTACGAGCGGTTCGCCTGGCTCTTCTCGCCTCCGCCCTACGTCAGGCCGTCGCCGGTTTAGCGCAGCTTGTCGCCGAGCAGGAATTCGAGCGCGCGGTCCATGCGGATGTGCGGCAGCGGCTGCGCCTCGCCGGACGAGTCCAGGCGCGCCACGGGGGGCCGAAAGCGAACGAAGCGGTAGTCGGCGTCCGCATCGGGCGCCGCCAGCCCGTCGCCGCGAAACACCGTGCGCGGGTCGTCCGGCAATTGTCCGGGGAAGATCGCGACCTCGCTCGTCCCGTCGAAGATTTCGCCGGCGACGCTTTCGCCCGCGAGCGGCGTTCCGACGATCGCGTCGAGCGTCTCGCGGTTCTGACGCACGCCCGCTTCGCGCGTCGCGCGCGCGGCGGCGAGCGCGATGACGTCGATCGTCCCGCCGAGCGACTCGGCTCGCGCGATGGCGCGCGCGACGAGCAGACGCAGGATCGCCTCGAGCCGATCGTGGCTCGTGTGGTGAAGATGGTCGGCCTTGGTCGCGGCGAACAGGATGCGATCGATGCGCGGCCGGAAGATGCGCGACAGCAGCGTCGACGATCCGGCGCGAAAGGCGGTCATCACGTCGGCGAGCGCGGTCTCGAGATCGCGCACGGCCGTCGGACCGGAGTTCAGCGCCGCGAGCAGGTCGACGAGCACGATCTGCCGGTCGAGCCGCGCGAAGTGATCGGCGAAGAACGGCCGAACGACGCGCGTCTTGTAGGACTCGTAGCGCCGCTCCATCATCGCGGCGAGGGAGCCCTCGGCGATCGCCGCGCCCTGCGCGAGCGGCAGCGGCGCAAAGGCCAGCAGCGGCTTGTCGCGATGCTCGCCCGGCAGCAGGAAACGGCCCGGCGGCAGCGTCGACAGCGCGAAGCGCTCGTCGCGCGCGTTGCGCAGATAGCTTGTGAACAGGGCGGCGGATTTGCGCGCATCGTCCTCCCGCGCGGCGCCGGCGGGATCGAGCGTCGTCAGGAAGCCGCGCCAGTCGGCGGCGAGCGGCGCGCGCGCCGCCACCGCGCTCGCCTCCAGCATCTCGCGCGACCATTGCGCGTAGCTTTTGCCCAGCAGCGGCAGATCGAGCAGCCATTCGCCGGGATAATCGAAAATGTCGATGTGCAGCATGGCGCGGCCGCCGCGCCAGCCTCCCGAACGCTCGAACTCGAGGGTGACGCGCAGTTCGGCCTCGTCGGTCGTCGAGTTCGGCCAGCGCCGCGTCTCGACGCCGCCCGCGCCGCCGGTCAGCGCGGCGAGATGATCCTCGTAGGCGAAGCGCGCCACGTGGTCGTCGGGCTGCGGGTCGAGCGTCGCGCCGCCGAGCCGCCCCTCCGCCTGCACGCGGAAGACCGGCAGGCGCGAATTGTTGGTGAGATGATGGACGAGCGCGGTGATGAAGACGGTCTTGCCGGCGCGAGACAGGCCGGTGACGCCGAGCCGCAGCGCGCCGCCGGACACGTAGTCGGCAAGGCCGCGCGCCGCGAGGCGCGCTTCGAAGGCAAGGTCGTCGAACAGGGACACGGCGGGAATCCGAAAGCGCGTCCCGTCATTTAGGCGCAGCGACGGGGAATGGCGAGGGACGCTCGGGCGCGGTCGCGGCGGCTGTCAATCGGAGGCGGGCGTCGCGCTGACCGGTTTGCAGATCCGCTGCCCGGGACATAAACCCGGACAATTCGCATGCCCCAAAATCTTGGGCGCCCCTAGCAACAATAGCCCGTTTTCGCTATTTTGGCGGAAATGGAGATTTGCGATGCCGAACGTGACACTAAGCGCAAGCGAATTTCAGGATCGGGTCGGAGAGGCGCTTGATCGGTCGCTGAGCCAACCGGTGTTGATCACCAAACACGGCCGACCGCGCAATGTCGTCCTCTCGTACGAGGAGTACCAACGGCTGAGGGCTCGGGACCGACGGGCGGTACGGGCCGAGGATCTGACCGAGGAAGATATCGCCGCCATCGAGGCGAGCGAGGTGGCGCCGGGCTTCGAGCGTCTCGACATTGAGATCGAGGAAAAATGATCGGCGAGCCCAGGGTCGGCTGGCTGCTCGGCTACAGTTATCTTTGGTCCGACGATCGGCGGCGCGGCGAGGAGGGGACGAAGAACCGCCCCTGCGCTCTGGTCGCCGCATCCCGCCGCGAAGACGACCGCATTTTCGCGATCGTCGTACCTGTCACCCACAGTCCGCCGGCCGACCCGGCAACAGCGATCGAGATTCCGGCCGTGACCAAGGCGCGCCTTGGCCTCGATGCCGGGCGGTCGTGGATCATGTGCAGCGAAGCCAACATCTTCGCGTGGCCTGGCCCGGATCTGCGGCCCGCTCCGGGCCGGACGCCGACGAGCATCTGGTACGGGCCGTTGCCGCCGAAACTCGCCACGGCCGTTCGTGAAAAGCTGCTCGAACGGACGAAGGCCGGTCGCGTGCGGCGCGTGCCGCGCGCGGAGTGACAGCGCCATCTGGCCCCTCAAACCCCAGGCCCAGCCATCATGGCGTCTTGCTGCGGCCGAGGACTCTGTCGAGGGCTCAGTTCCAAGACGTTAGCCTCTAGCGCGGCGAACGGCGAGGGACGCGCTCGGGCGCGGCCGCGGCGTCCCGAGCCAAGGGCCTCGCGGGCGCCCTTGTGATGGCTCGCACCAAGGCGCTGGTTTCCGGCGAGACGCGCATCGGTTGATGGCCCCGGCATCAAACGTCCGTTGACATGCATCACCTCGACGAGGTCATCGAGGCTCTCGAGGTTTAGCCACTGCATCGCGGCCGTGTGGCCGATCTTGCCTTTCTCCAATTTCTGCAAAACATCGGCCAAAGAACATCCTTCAAGGTCGTTCGCCGTCATCGCACGCTCCTCCGCAGCCACGTCGATCGCACTTTCTTGGTGAGCCCCACCTTTTCGAACGGCGTCATCGGCGTTTTGCGTGTCGAATTGGTTTCTTCGATGACATCGAGCGCCTCGGCCAACAAACCTTCGCGGTGAAGCGTCAACAACCAGCCCGTTGTATTTAGCAAATGCACGCCTTTCAGTCTCGCGATCCGCAGTTCCATCACGTCAGGGTCTTCGAAAAGAACAAGCGGCACGAATTGTGGTCCGGTCGAGCGCGCCAGCGCTGTCTCATACTCGTCAACCGCGATCTCGCCGAGGTTGCCGCTCGGCTCTTGCGGATTGCGCGCGCGCCGCGTCTGATAACCGACGCCGACGTTTGTTTCCACGATCTCTATCTGGTTATGAAGCCTGCCAAGCGCGATGGCGACATCGCCTTTCGGGTCGTTCTGCGGCTTGGTGATTTCGTAGTAGACCTGATCGACGATTTTGATCGGCGCCCTGAAATGGCCCAGCAGATCGACGCGGCCGATCCGTGCAAGCGTTAAAACCGGGCTCGCATCGGAATAATGACCGAAACGTCGACGGTTTTGCGTCTCATAGCCGTTCTCGACGAGCAAGCCTCGCTTTCAATACGGGAAGTCGGCAACGACCACAAAGCGGCCGTCGCCGCCGGAGACGAAACGTTTCAAGTCAATCGTCGGGGATCAAGCGATCCCGCCCGACGCGCCCCTCGAGTCCACCCAGGCCGCATGGCCGCGCCTATTGCGGGGGAATGGCGTTCGTCCAGTCCCACGGGTCGCGATCCTGGCGGCTGAAGCGGCCCTCGCGCTGAATTTTGAGGTCGAGCCGCCCGTCGCTCGTCATGCGGACGACGCCGGCGCCGGCGATGGGGGGCGAGGCCCCGGCCAAAGCCTTGTCGAACGCGGGCGATTGCGCGGCGGCGGCGATCGCGCCGGCGAACAGAAGGACGGAAAGGACGGCGAAGAGTTTGCAATGACGCATGGATGAGCCCGAGCGCGCCGGCGCCTGCCGCCGGCGTGTTGCGCGGGACATAAGCGGCGGCGCCTCCGGCGCCCAATGCGGAGGCGCGATAGGGCAAATCCAGATAATGGATAGCCGCCGCTCAAGGTCGCGGCGCGGCCGCGGCGGGAGCCGGCGCGCCGGCCTGCCGGCGGGCCGCGCGCATCGCCGCCGTCGCCGCGTCGATGCCGGCTTGCACCAATGAGGCGCGGGCTTTCAGCGGGCCGATCTCGACGCCCGACATGTTCTCCATCAGCCGCGCCAGCGCGGGCCGCGGCGTTCCATCGGGCTCGAACAGGCGCAGGTCCTCGCCGGGCGAGGCGGCGACGCCGTCGATCGCCTTGGCCGCGTAATTCTTGAGGCGCTGACCGTCGAGCGCGCAAGCGCTCACGGACGGGAGCGCCGCGCCGCCGCCCGAAAGCGGCGCCAGCGACAGGGCCGCCAGGCGCGCCGCGGGCGGGGCGATCTTCGGTTCGCCGGCGCCGACGGAGATCGCCGGCGCGCGCATCAGCGCGCTCACGTGGTCGGGCACGACGGAGCGGCGCAGCGCGACGCGGCGGCCGCCGCGCCGGGCCGCCAAAAAGCGCGCGCGCAGCGTCGCGCCGACGCCATGCAACGCGAGCCCGTCGGGGCGGTTGCGCGCGCTCGCGCCACCGCGCGCCACCCGCGGCGCCGGGCCGCCGCATTGCGGGGGCGCCCAGCGCGACAGGATGTCGTTCGCCGTCCGGCGCTCGAATTCGAGGTAATAGCGCCGCAACAGCAGCGCCGCGACCGTCGCGCCCTCCAACGCCGAGGCGAAGGCGACATGGCCCTCCGCATCGGCGGCGACCATGCCGTTCCAGCCGGCGCCCTTGACGCACCAATAATTGTTGAGCTTGACGCAGCGCGGCAGGTTGCGCGGCTCCGAGCCCGCCAGGAAGCCGAGCGCCGCCGGCGGATCGACGTCGAGCCGGCGCGCCGCCTCGAACCGCCAATTGTCGACGGCGCGCTCGGCCGGGCGGAACGCCGCGCGGGGCGCAAGGTCCGCCATCGAAACGTCCGGCCAGGGGCCGAAGGCGCCGAGCGTCAGCGACAGAAGGAGAGACACGACGTCCCAGGACACAGGCGGCTCGATGGCGCGACGCGTCGTTTATTCATCGGGCTCCGCCGCGTCGATCGCGGAGGCCGTGACGAAGAGGTCGAGGGTTCCGCTCGCGGGCCGAAGCCCGTCCCAGCCCTCGACGTCGAAGGCGAGGATGGCGCAGGCGCAGGTCGGAAACTTGCGCAGCATCGCCTGGCGCGCGGCGGGGTTCGCGCGGCCGGTCAACAAGGCCGCGAGCTCCGCGACGCCCGGGTTGTGACCGACCAGCATCAGGTTTTGCGCGGCCGCATCGGCGCCGCGCGCGATCGTCAGCAACGTCCCGCAGTCGGCGTTGTAGACCTCGCGCCGATCGACGCGCACCGGAGCCGCGCGCAGGTCGCCAAGCACGAGGTCGGCCGTCTCGCGCGTGCGTCGCGCGGGAGAGACGATCGCCAGGTCGGGCGCGCCGCTCCGGCGCGCGAGCCAGCGGCCGAAGTTCTCCGCCTGGCGGCGTCCGCGCGGCGCGAGCGCGCGATCGAAGTCGCCGCCGCCCGACGAGGCGACGGCTTTGGCGTGGCGCAGGACGAACAAACGACGCATGCCCGCAGGTTAGCAAAGGCGGCCGCGCGGCGCAGCCGTGGGCGCATTGTCTCAACGCCGAAAGCGCTACACGCGGCGAACCAGCGCGATCAGCACGAGCACGACGATCGCGCCGATCGCCGCGTCGACGATTTCGCGCACGAGGCCACGGCCGACGACGAAGCCCAGCCGCGGCAGCAGCCAGCCGGCGACGATCGAACCGATGATTCCGAGCAGGATGTTGCCGAGAAGGCCGAAGCCCGCGCCCCGCACGACAAGGCCGGCGAGCCAGCCGGCGATCGCGCCCACGATCAGCCAAACGATCAACGACATCAAACCCTCCTTCGAAGCCGCGCCGGAAGCTTACGTCGGGCGCCGCCGAATGGCGAGCGGCGGCGGCTCGCCATCGCGCCCTTGCAATCGCGCCGCCGCCTTTTACAAACGCAGCGGGAGGATCGGAATCGATGTCCATGCCGCGCGACCGTGTCGACGTCCACCATCACGTTCTGCCGGAGTTCTACAAGGAGGCGCAGCGCGCCGTCGGCATCATGGGATCGGCGTATCGCGGCTTCCCGGACTGGAGCGTCGAGAAATCTCTGGCGCTGATGGACAGCCAGTCGATCGCCACGGCCATTCTCTCCTTCACCTCGCCCGGCGTGTTTTTCGGCGACCTCGCGCAGACGCGCGCGCTGACGCGGCGCTGCAACGATTTCCTCGCCGAGATCGCGACAAAACGGCCCGAGCGCTTCGGCGGCTTCGCCTTTCTGCCGCTGCCGGACGTCGAGGCCTCGCTCGCGGAAATCGCGCGCGCGCACGACGACCTGACGCTCGACGGGTTCTGCCTGCTGACCAGCGTCGACGAGCGCTACATCGGCCATCCGGATTTCGAGCCCGTCTACGCCGAACTCGATCGGCGCGGCTCGATCGTCTTCATCCATCCTTGCTATCCGCCGGGGACGGAGGCGCGCGGCTGGGACATTCCGCGCATGCTGATCGACTACCCGTTCGAGACGACGAAGGTCGCGACGAACCTGATCCTCAACGGCGTGATGGAGCGCCATCCCAACATCCGTTTCATCCTCGCGCACGCCGGCGGCACGCTGCCGATGCTGGCGCACCGCATCGCCATCTTCGACAAGATGACGCCGCAGAGCGCCAATTATCCTCAAGGCGCGCTCGCCTACATCCGCCGCTTCTGGTTCGATACGGCGCTGAGCGGCCATCCGGCGCCGCTCGACGCGCTGCGCGCCTTCGCCGATCCCTCGCGCATCCTGTTCGGGACGGACTACCCCTACGTGTCCGAAGACGTGGCGGTCGCCGAGACGCGCGGGCTCGACGCCTATGCGGGGTTCTCGGCGCCCGAGCGCGCGATGGTCGCGCGCGGCAATGCGGAGGCGCTGTTCGCGCGGCTGCGCCCGCGCGCCGGAACCGCGGCCTAAGCGCCCAGCGCGCCGAGCGCCGCGCCGATCGCGTCGAGCGCCGCGGCGGCGCGCGAGCCGTCCGGGCCGCCGGCCTGCGCCATGTCCGGCCGCCCGCCGCCGCCCTTGCCGCCCAGCGTCTCGGAGGCCAGCCGCACCAGATCGACGGCGTTGAAGCGGCCGGTGAGGTCGGCGGTGACGCCGACGACGACGCCGCCCTTGCCGTCGGCCGAGGTGTTGGCGATGGCGACCACGCCGGAGCCGACCTTGCTCTTGCCTTCGTCGGCCAGCGCCTTGAGGTCCTTCATCTCGACGCCGGTGACGGCGCGGCGGAAGAACTTCACGCCGGCCACCTCGACGATGTCGCCGGCGGCTCCCGCGCCGGCGCCGCCCATGGCGATTTTGCGGCGCGCGTCGCCGAGGTCGCGCTCCAGCTTGCGCCGCTCCTCGACGACGGCGGCGACGCGCTCGGGCGTCTCTTCGAGCGGCGCCTTCAGGAGCGCGGCGACGTCGCGCAGCTTGCGCGCTTCCGCATTGAGGTGGCGGCGCGCCCCCTCGGCGGTCTTCGCCTCGATGCGGCGCACGCCCGAGGCGACGGCCCCCTCCGCGACGATCGTCACGAGGCCGATGTCGCCGGTGCGCGCCACGTGCGTGCCGCCGCACAATTCGACCGAGAAGGCGTGGTTCGACGGCTCCGGCGTCTCGCCCATCGAGACGACGCGCACTTCATCGCCGTATTTTTCGCCGAACAGCGCGCGCGCGCCCGACGCCATCGCCTCGTCGACCGCCATCAGCCGCGTCGTCACCGGCGTGTTGCGCAAGGCGACGGCGTTGGCGATGTCCTCGACGCGCGCGATCTCCTCTTCGCTGATCGGCTTGGGATGGGCGAAGTCGAAGCGCAGGCGATCGGGCGCGACGAGCGAGCCCTTCTGTGCGACGTGGTCGCCAAGCACCTGGCGCAGCGCCTCGTGCAGAAGATGCGTGGCGGAGTGGTTGGCGCGGATCGCGGCGCGCCGCGCGGGGTCGACGGCGAGATCGGCCGAGAGGCCCACCGTCAGCGTCCCGCTTTCGACGCGCGTCTCATGCGCGAACAGGTCGCCGAGATGCTTCTTCGTGTCGAGCACCAGCGCGCTCGCGCCGGCGGCCGACAGCGCGCCGCTGTCGCCGACCTGGCCGCCCGATTCGGCGTAGAACGGCGTCTGGTTGAAGACGACGAAGCCGGTCTCGCCGGCCCGAAGCGCCTCGACCTCGCGGCCGTCGCGCACGATGGCGAGAACCACGCCGGCGGCGCGCTCGGCGCCGTAGCCGAGGAACTCCGTCGCGCCGACGCGTTCGCGGATGGCGAACCACACGGCTTCCGTCGCCGCTTCGCCGGAGCCGGCCCAGGCCTTGCGCGCCTCGGCGCGCTGGCGCTGCATGGCGTTATCGAAGCCTTCGAGATCGACGCCGACGCCGCGCGCGCGCAGCGCCTCCTGCGTGAGGTCGAGCGGGAAGCCGTAGGTGTCGTAGAGGCGGAAGGCGGTCTCCCCCTCGAGACGGTCGCCGCGCGAAAGGCCGGCGCTCTCGTCGTCGAGAATCGACAGGCCGCGCGCCAGCGTGACGCGGAAGCGCGTCTCCTCGAGCCGCAGCGTCTCTTCGATCAGCGCCTCGGCGCGCACGAGTTCCGGGTAGGCGGCGCCCATCTCGCGCACGAGCGCCGGCGTGAGCCGCCACATCAGCGGGTCCTTGGCGCCGAGCAATTGCGCATGGCGCATGGCGCGGCGCATGATCCTCCGCAGCACGTAGCCGCGGCCCTCGTTCGACGGCAGCACGCCGTCCGCGACGAGGAAGGCCGAAGCGCGCAGGTGATCGGCGATGATGCGATGGCTCGCCTGCATCGGGCCGTCCGCAGGGACGCCCGTCGCCTCGCTGGAGGCGCGGATCAGCGCCCGCATCAGGTCGATGTCGTAATTGGACTTCACGCCCTGCAGGATCGCGGCCATCCGCTCGAGACCCATGCCGGTGTCGATCGAGGGGCGCGGCAGGGGCGCGCGCTCGCCGCCCGCGACCTGCTCGTATTGCATGAACACGAGGTTCCAGAATTCGAGAAAGCGGTCGCCGTCCTCGTCGCGACTTCCGGGCGGACCGCCCTGCAAGCTCGGCCCCTGGTCGTAGAAGATCTCGGAGCAGGGGCCGCAGGGGCCGGTGTCGCCCATCGCCCAGAAGTTGTCGGCCGTGGGTATGCGGATGATGCGATCGTCGGGGAACCCGGCGATCTTGCGCCACAGATCCGCGGCCTCGTCGTCGGTATGGTAGACGGTGACGAGCAGGCGCTCCTTGTCGAGCGCGAACTCCTTGTGGATCAGCGTCCAGGCGAGTTCGATCGCCTGCGGCTTGAAATAATCGCCGAAGGAAAAATTGCCGAGCATCTCGAAAAACGTGTGATGGCGGGCGGTATAGCCGACATTGTCGAGGTCGTTGTGCTTGCCGCCGGCGCGCACGCATTTCTGCGCCGTCGCGGCGCGCGGAAAGGGCCGCTTCTCGGCGCCGGTGAAGACGTTCTTGAACTGCACCATGCCGGCGTTGACGAACATCAACGTCGGGTCGTTGCGCGGCACCAAAGGCGAGGACGCGACGATCTCGTGGCCGTTCTTTGCAAAGAAATCGAGGAACGCGGTCCGAATCTCGTTAACGCCGTACATCGTCCGCCATGATCCCCGGTCGCCCGCGAGCGCCGCGCGCCCCGCATCGAGCGGCAAGCAAGCGTCGGGCCGCATCGAAATGGCCCGGAGCGTGCGCTCCGGGCCGGTTCTAACGGCGGGACAGGGGACTGTCGAGGGTCGACGCCGCGAACGCGGACCAACGCGACGCCATCGATCCGACGCCCCCGTCCCGCCGGGCGAGCGGCGCGTGGCGGGCCTGAACAGAGGGGGTCTTCTTCAAACCAACTTTTAAGACACGGCGGGCGGCTCCGCCGGTCTCCACGCGCGCTCGCGACCGCGGCGCTACTCGTCCGACTCGGCGTCGGGCCCGGTGTCTTCGAGGATGCGATCGGCGATGAGGCCGGCGTTCTCGCGAATCGCCTGCTCGATGCGGCGCGCGATGTCGGCGTTCTGCTTGAGGAACGCCTTGGCGTTCTCGCGGCCCTGGCCCAGGCGCTGGCTGTCGTAGGAGAACCAGGCGCCCGACTTCTCGACCACGCCGGCCTTGACGCCGAGATCGACGAGTTCGCCCATCTTCGATACGCCCTCGCCGTACATGATATCGAACTCGACCTGCTTGAACGGCGGGGCGACCTTGTTCTTCACGACCTTGACGCGCGTCTGGTTGCCGATCACCTCGTCGCGTTCCTTGATCGCGCCGATGCGGCGGATGTCGAGCCGCACCGAGGCGTAGAACTTCAGCGCGTTGCCGCCCGTCGTCGTCTCCGGCGAGCCGTACATCACGCCGATCTTCATGCGGATCTGGTTAATGAAGATCACCATGCAGTTGGAGCGCGAGATCGAGCCCGTCAGCTTGCGCAGGGCCTGGCTCATCAGCCGCGCCTGAAGCCCCGGCTGCACCTCGCCCATCTCGCCCTCGATCTCGGCGCGCGGCGTCAGCGCGGCGACCGAATCGATGACGAGCACGTCGATCGCGCCCGAGCGCACCAGCGTGTCGGTGATCTCGAGCGCCTGCTCGCCGGTGTCGGGCTGCGAGATCAGGAGGTCGTCGAGGTGGACGCCGAGCTTGCGGGCGTAGATCGGGTCGAGCGCGTGTTCGGCGTCGACGAAGGCGCAGACGCCGCCCTTCTTCTGCGCCTCGGCGATCACGTGCAGGGTCAGCGTGGTCTTGCCGGAGGATTCCGGCCCGTAGATCTCGACGACGCGGCCGCGCGGCAGGCCGCCGACGCCGAGCGCGATGTCGAGGCCGAGAGACCCGGTCGGCACGGTCTCGATCTCGACCGCCTGCTGGTTCTTGCCGAGCCGCATGATCGAGCCTTTGCCGAAGGATCGTTCGATCTGCGACAAAGCGGCGTCGAGCGCCTTGGTCTTGTCCACGGAGGATCCTTCCACGAGGCGGAGATTGGCTTGGCTCACGGGTCAATTCCTTCTGGCAGGGGCGCAAGGGGCGCGCAACGGCGCGGTCGATCCAATGACGAGAGTGTACTTGTTTTGTTCTCAAACGCAAGTTCTTTTTTTGTTCTCACGGACGTATTTCGGAGTCGTCGCGTCATCGGCTGCCGGGCGGCTCGATGAACGACGCGACCCCGTCGAGCACGCTCTGCGGCGTCGCGGCGAGATCGTCGACCAGCGCGGCCATCTGCGCGCCGGGCGTGGGGTCGATCGCGTAGCCCTGCGCCTTGGCGTCGCGGCGGAAGTCGGGGTCGGCGAAGGTGTCCGCGAAGGCGCGCTGCAGCATGGCGACGCGGTCGGGCGGGACGCCGGGCGGGGTCAGGAACGGGCGGCCGAACATCATGCCGGAATAGAGGAATTGCAGCGCCTGCCGCTGCTCGCGCGTCTTGGCGAGGTCGGGGATGAACGGCGCGGCGGGAAAGCGGGGGTCCGGCTTGAGGCCGGCTTGCAGCACGACGCGGATGTCGCCCGCCGCGATCGCCGGCCCTCGCGCGCGCAGCAGCGTCTCGGCGCTCTGGCAGGAGCCGTGGATCTCGCCGCGGTCGACGGCGAGGAGCACGGCGCCCGAATCCGCATAGCCGTCGACGACCTTGAACTTCATGCCGAGGATGGCGTCGAGCGCGACGGGAAAGATGTGCAGACCGCTGCCGACGCCGTCGGTCCCGACGACGAGCTCCTTCGAATAGGCGTCGTCGAGCGTCTTCCAGGGCGCATCCCTGCGTACCGCGCAGACGTTGGTTTCGCTCGAAGGCGAGCCGAGCCAGCCGAACTTGCGCGCGTCGAACATCGCCCCCTTGGCGCGCAGCACCGAGAGGCTCGGCGTCTCGCGCACCACGGAGACGATGGTCTTGCCGTCCTTCGGCGCGACGGAATAGGCCCAGTTCGTCGCGATGAGGCCGCCGGCGCCGCCCATCGTCTCGACGGCGACGTTGGGCTCGCCCGGGATGTGGCGGCCGAGGTATTGCGCGATGAAGCGCGCCCACAGCGTGTAGCCGCTGGCGGGCCCGTTGGAGGACACCATGCGGACGGTCGCGCCCCTGTAGACGTCCTCCAGCGACTGCGCCCGCGCCGGGGCGGCCGCGACGAGCAGCGCGCCGGCGCAGGCGAGGACCGCAACGCGATTCCGTTGGCGCGCGCCCCGATGAACGAAAACGCCGGCGACCGTCGCACGCATGGCCCGTCCCTCGACTTTGCGCCAAACCGTCGCCATCAAAGCTTGCGGTGTGGCGTTCGGCAAGGCGGGAAGTCCTGATCGTCTCTGCGGCCAATTTCTCACCGTCGCAGCGGAAATCCAAGCTTTTTCGCGGACCTGTCTCAGTTGTTCTTTTTTTTGGAACACACTACATAATGGCCATGCGGATCGTTGCGGTCAGCACCATCAGAAAGGCCCTTGCGCAACGACCGGACGCGTCGGCAGGTCTGATGCACTGGAGACGGATCACCACGGCCGCAAGCTGGTCAACGATGACTGAGATTCAGGCGGCTTTTCCGAAGGCAAAGGTTTTGAACGCGGAACGCGCCCGCTTTGACATTGCCGGCGGCGAGTTCCGGTTGATCGTTTCGTTCGATCTCAAGCGTCAGATCGCATTCATCAAGTTTTTCGGCACACATGCCGAATACGACAAAATCGATGCGCTCACCGTGTCACTTTACTGAGGAACCTAAAATGGACATCCGGCCCATCCGCAACGACGACGATCTCGAAAACGCCATTCGTGAAATCGAAGTCCTATGGGGCGCTCCTGAAGGCTCGCCGGAAGGCGATAAACTCGACGTACTCGCGACACTCGTCGAAGCCTACGAAGAAAAACACGATCCCATCCCGGACGCCGATCCGATCGACATTCTGCGATTTGCAATTCAAGACATGGGCCGTTCGCAAACCGAGCTCGGCGCGCTCATCGGCTCCCGCTCCCGCGCCTCGGAAATTCTGGCCCGCAAGCGACCGCTCACGCTCGAACAGGTGCGTCTCATCAGCGAGGCGTGGCGTCTGCCGATCGCCGCGCTGGCCGGCCCCTGCCGCCTCGCAAAACCAAAGACCCGCCGAGCCGTCGCGCGCAAGCGCCCGAAAGCGGCCTGACGGCGGTCGCTCGAGGACCATCGTGATCGGTAACCGCAAAAGCCTCAAGCATCCCGATTTCGAGCCCGCAGCCCCGCGGGAGCTTCTGGACCAAATCATCCCCCGGACCGGCATGTCGAAGACCGACATCGCCCAAATGCTGGCGCGTCTCGCCTTCGATGAAATCTACGAAGAGGCGCTTTTAGAGCCGCCGCGCGAACGAGCCCATGTCGCGCTCCGGCTTCGCTTCCGGCGTTTCGGGCGCGCCGCGGCCGGCGGGCGACAAGCCGCGTATCCGGGGCAACACGGCAACGCTCGTTCGATTACCTCCGACGTAATCGCGCAGCGCGCAGCGCACGACTATCTGTGCACGTCGGCGTTGCGATGGCGAAGGGAATATCCTGTGAACGTGGACGGCGGGGAATCGCTCGGTGATCTGCTCCGCGACTGGCGAGCGTTGAGGGGCAAGAGCCAGCTCGATCTCTCGTTGGATGCGGCGATTTCGCAGCGGCATCTGAGCTTCATCGAGAGCCGGCGGAGCACGCCGACGCGCGCGAAGCTGATGGACATCGCCGAGGCGCTCGACGTCCCGCTGCGCGAACGCAACACGCTGCTGCTGGCCGCCGGCTACGCGCCGATCTACCCCGACGCGGAATGGGACGCGCCGCAGATGAGGAGCATCGCCGCCGCGGTCGCACGCCTGCTGAAGCAACAGGAGCCGTACCCCGCCGTACTGATGGATCGGTATTGGAACGTGCAGGACGCGAACGAGGCGGCGCCCCGCTTCTTCGGACGGTTCATCGACATCGCCGCACGACCCGAGCCGCGCAACATCCTGCACCTGATGTTCGACCCGGCCGGCATGCGTCCGTTCATCCGCGATTGGGAGCGCGTCGCGGCCTCGCTGCTCGATCGCGTGCGCCGCGAAGCGGTCGGCCGTGTCGTCGATGCCAGAAGCCGCGCCCTGCTGGACGCGCTGCTCGCCTATGGCGGCTCGCGGGGCGGCAGCGCGCGCGCCAGTGCTCCCGCCGACTTGCCGACGGTTCCGATCGGCTTCGAGAAGGACGGGGTTCAGCTCAACTATTTCTCGATGATCTCCACGGTCGGCACGCCGACCGTCATCGCCGCGCAGGAGCTTAGAATAGAGTGCATGTTTCCCGCCGACGAGGAGACCGAGCGTCGGCATTTGGGCTTTATGGAAGCGACGTAACCGTTCGACTGCGGTCGGCACGTTCAGGCCGCCACCTCGCTCGTCGAGAACCCGCTTAACCTGAACATCGAAGATTGGAGTTTGCCATGTCCGAACTGGATCGCATGCTGGAGCAAAACAAGGAATTCGCGGCGCTTCAGGTCGCGGAAGGCGCTTTGATGCCGTCGCTGCCGGCGCAGCTGCCGCACGTGAAGGCCGTGATCATCGGGTGCGCGGACATGCGGGTCGATCCCGAGCGGATCCTCGGCCTGAAGACGGGGGAAGCCGTGGTGATGCGCAACATCGGGGGCCGCATCACGCCCGCCTTGCTGCAGCAGCTCGGCCTGCTCGGCCGCATCGGTCAGGTCGCCGAGGCGGTTCCCGGCGGCGGCGGCGAATTTCACCTCATCGTTCTCCAGCACACCGATTGCGGCATCACGCGCTTGGCGAACGATCCCGCGATGTTGGCCGGGTATTTCGACGTCGCGGAGGATCAGCTCGCCGCCAAGTCCGTGACGCATCCCCGCGCCGCGGTCGCGGCGGACGTGGCCGCGCTGCGCGCGATAGAGGGGTTGCCGCCAGCCTGGCTCCTCTCCGGTCTGGTGTACGACGTGGCCACCGCGCAGGTCGAGGTCGTCGTTCCGGCAGCGCCGATCGGGTCGCCATCGTGATCAAGGTCGCCGGCGCGCTTGGCTGCCGGCCCTGGTTCGGGAAGGCCGTGTCTGACGGCAAATTGTTTCCACCGGGCCGATCGATGCACTGTACCTCATCGCGATGTCGACTATCGAAAGCGTCCCGTCCGGCAAGATGGCGAAGGTTTGCTTTATGTCGCGTCGGCATGCGCCTCGCTCCCATTGACGGCGAGCGACTTACGCAGCCTCGCGCACGACGATGCTGATGGCGCGACCGAGGGCGGCGAAAGCGCGTTCAACGGCGTCGAGGCGGGAACTGTGACGAAGGTCGAGAAGCCGATCGATCTGCGGCGGGTCGACGCCGAGCCTTTTGGCCAATGCGGTTTTCCCGACGCCTTCGGCGCGCATGGCGCGGTAAAGGTCGACCTTGGCGCCAGACAAAGCGGGAAGCTCGACGTAAGTCCTGCCGCGCGCCTTGGGCGCAGGAATGTCCTCGCGAGCGGCGATCAAGCCCATGATCGCCGATTCGATCGCCTCGACAGCGCGCGCGAGCGCATCCTCGCGATCCTCTCCGAAGGTTATCGCCTGCGGCATGTCGGGGACGGTGACGAGAAGGGTTGCGTTGTCGTCAGGGGCAAGCTTGATCGCATAGCGCATGACGTTCAGTCCTTGATGTCGAGGGCCTGCGAGCTGTTCATCGACGCAACATATCTGTGACGTTAGTTTACCGTCGTAACACCCACGGTCCCTTTCCCGAGAGCGCCTGGCGCAACATAAGCAACGTTTCGAGACGTTCCTGCCGTTGCGATGGCGTCAAGTTCCTCTGGCGTGAGGGCTTGATCATCTCCGCCCACGGTTCGCCGACCCGCGACATATCGAGCGACGAGGTTATTTCCTCCCATGTCCGTGGCGAGGGGCGATCCAGGTTCGCCGAGCGTTTGTCCGACACCGTAATCCTCCGTAAGGCGCGCGGCGCCACAAGCGGCTGATCATACAACCTTGCGGCTATATGGACCAGCAATCGGTCTTGGCGCCTGCCATGCGCTCGAGCCGCTGCGGCTCAACGCATCGGTCGACGCTTGATCGCGCACCCGCGCCCTCACGCCGCGAGGGCGCGGTCGAGAAACGCGACAGAGCGGGCCCAGGCGAGGTCGGCGGCCGTCGCGTCGTAGGTCGCCTGGTCGACGTTTTCGAAGGCGTGGCCCGCCCCCGGGTAGACGTGCAGTTCGACCTCGGGATGGCGTGCGTGGATCGCCTCGATCTGCGCGACCGAGACCACGTGGTCGGCGTCGCCGTAGTGCAGGATCGTGGGGCAGCGGGGCCGAAGGTCGAGCAGGGCGGGGATCGCGCTGCCGTAGAAATTCACCTGCGCTGCGAAATCCCTTTGCGCGCCGGCGCGCCAGGCCCACGTACCGCCGGTGCAAAAGCCGGAGATCGCGCGCGAGCGCTCGCCCGTGGCCGCGGCCGCCGCCTCGATGTCGGCCATGATCCCGTCGGCGCTCAGCGCGTTGTACGTCTGCGTTCCGGCGCCCGGCGTCGCGTAGGGATGCACGATGTCGCGGCCGATGCGGTCGAACAGCGCCGGCGCGATCGCCGTGTAGCCGGCCGCCGCCCAGCGCTCGCAGACGAGGCCCATGTGCTCGGTCAGCCCGTAGACGGCGTGCAGCGTCACCACGCCGCCGCGCGGTTTCTCGGCCTCGCAGCGCCACGCCGTCAGCCGATGGCCGTCCGCCGCCGCGATCTCGATCTTCTGCGCCGCGGGCATGATCGCGTCGTCCCCATGAGTCGTCCCCATGAACGGCGCCGATGCTAGATCGGAACCGCGCGCATCGCCATCGCGCGCTCAGCGTTCGCTGCGCAGACCGTAGGGCGCGCGCAGCCGGATCTTGCCCATCGGTCTTGCGGCGATCGCGCCGACGGGCGCGGCGTCGAGCGGCGCGGCGACCGCGCCGACCGCCGGCCGGCGGGGCCGCAGGTCGGCCATGGTCAGCCGGGCCGCGCCGAAGGCCACCAGCCCGATGACGCCCACCAGCAGCGCGCGGTCGAGCGGCGCCCTGGATTTAACCGCCGTCGCCGCATCCTGATTCACGCCACGCATCGCACGCCCTCCATGCGCAGGAGTGTCGCGCAGGCTCGTCAACGAAGGGTTGACGCGCGCGCTGTCGACGCAAGCGGAGCCGCATGCTAAGGCGAGCCTCGTCGAACGATAAAACGTTGGGAGGGCAGGATGCGTAAGACGGGCGCTCGGGCGTTCATCGTGGCGTCGATGGCGCTGTTCATGGCCGGCGTCGCGCCGCAGGCGAAGGCGGACCCGGTGAAGATTCGCGCCGGCTGGATCTCGGCGCCGGCGTCGCTCATCCCCATCCTGTTCCTGAAGGAGGGGTTGGCCAAGCACAATGGAAAGTCCTACGCGTTCGAGCCGGTCTATTTCTCGTCCTCGGCGCTTGAGATCACCTCGCTCGCCGTCGGCGAACTCGACATCGCGACGATGGGGTTCTCGACGCTGCCGCTGGCGGTCTCGAACGCCGGTCTCGGCGACCTTCGGGTGATCGCCGATGAACTGCAAGACGGCGCCCACGGCGGGTTCTCCCTGCAGTTCATGGTGCGCAAGGACTCGACCATCAACTCGTTCGCGGACCTGAAAGGCAAGGTTCTGGCGACGATCGGCATCGGCAGCGGCGCCTACGCCGCGATGACCGCCTATCTGCGTAAAAACGGCCTGCAAGAGCAACGCGACTACACGCTCATCGAGACGCCGTTCCCCACCATGAAAGCCGTTCTGAAGGACCGCAAGGCGGACCTCGTCACGGTGACGACGGGCTTCGCCAACGATCCGGAGCTGCAATCCATCGCGCGGACGCTGTTCCGCCAACAGGACGGCATGGGCGGGTCGTCGGAGCTTTCGTTCTGGGCGGCGCGCGAAGCCTTCATCCAGAAAAACCGCGCCGCAATGGTCGACCTCCTCGAGGACACCGCCCGCGCGACGCGATGGTACATGGACCCCGCCAACCGGCCCGAGATGCTGGACCTGATGTCGAAGGCGCTGAAATTGCCGCGCGCGCAGCTCGATTCGTGGATTTTCAAGAAGACGGACGACGTCTACCGCGATCCGGACATCCGGCCCGACCTCGAGGCCTTGCAGCGCAACGTCGATCTCATGCGGGATCTGAGCATCGTGAAGCAGTCGATCGAGGTCAAGAACTACGCCGATCTGGCGCCCCTGAACGAAGCGATCGAGCGGTTGAAATAGGGGCGTTTGGGGAGATTCGGATGGCGACGTCGCAACGTGGCGCCGCCCCTCACCCTAACCCTCTCCCCGCAGGCGGGGAGAGGGGACGCATCGAGCGCTCGCCGCCGCGCCCCCTCTCCCCGCCTGCGGGGAGAGGGCCGGGGTGAGGGGCGAACGATCGTCGAGCGCGTCATCGGCCCTCGTCGTCCTTGGCAAGCGAATGCGACCCAAGAGCAACGTTCGTCTCGACTTGCTTGGTCGCTGCGCCCCTCACCCTAACCCTCTCCCCGCAGGCGGGGAGAGGGGACGCATCGAGCTCTTCGCTCACACGCTGGCCTTTGAAAGAGCGCTCGCCGCCGCGCCCCCTCTCCCCGTTGTAACGGGGAGAGGGCCGGGGTGAGGGGCGAACGATCAAAGATGATCGCGCCC
>CBDIBA010000002.1:0-71206 GCA_965276595.1 Beijerinckiaceae bacterium | reverse complement strand
TCGCGCGCCCGCGTGATGGTGTTCAAGCCGCTCGACGCCGACGCCGTCGAGCAAATGCTCGGTCGCGCCGAGACGATCGAGGGCCGCGCGCTGCCGCTCGACGGCGAGGCGCGCGCGACCATGATCGGCATGGCCGACGGCGACGGCCGCGCGGCGCTGAGCCTCGCCGAAGAAGTCTGGCGCGCCGCCAAGCCGAACGAGACGTTCGACGCCGCCGGCCTCATGGCGATCACGCAGCGGCGCGCGCCGATCTACGACAAGTCGGCCGACGGCCATTACAATCTCATCAGCGCGCTGCATAAGAGCGTGCGGGGCTCCGATCCCGACGCGTCGCTCTACTATCTCGCGCGGATGCTCGACGCCGGCGAAGACCCGCTCTACATCGCGCGCCGCGTCACGCGCATGGCGGTCGAGGACATCGGCCTCGCCGACCCGCAGGCGCTCGCCGTCGCCATCGCCGCCAAGGACGCCTACGACTTCCTCGGCTCGCCGGAAGGCGAGCTCGCGCTGGCGCAAGCCGTCATCTATGTCGCGACCGCGCCGAAATCGAACGCCGCCTATCTCGCCTACGCGAAGGCGAAGCGCCTCGCCAAGGAGCGCGGCTCGCTCGCGCCGCCGGCGATCGTCCTCAATGCGCCGACCAAGCTCATGAAGGAGGAAGGCTACGGCGCCGGCTATCGCTACGATCACGACGAGCCCGACGCCTTCTCGGGTCAGAGCTACTGGCCGGAGGCGCTGGGGCGCCAGACGATCTACGAGCCGCAAGACCGCGGCTTCGAACGCGACCTGCGCAAGCGGCTCGAATATTGGGAGAAGCTGCGCAAGGAGCGCGGCGCATGACGCGCGTCGTTTCGCTCGCCGCGCTGACGATCCTCGACGCCGGGCCCGCCGGCCAGATCGCGGCGGCGCGCGAGGCCGGCTGGACGAGCGTCGGGCTGCGCCTCAACCCGCTCGTCGCCAGCGACCCGGCGATCGTCGGCGATCACGCGCGCGAACGCGAGGTCGCGACGCTGATGCGGGACACCGGCCTGGATTTGCTCGAAGTCGGCGTGTTCCCGATCGCGCCGCATCTCGATGTCGGCGGCCTGGAGCCGACGCTGGCGTTCGCGGCTAAACTCGGCGCGCGCTTCGTCGTCTGCCCGGTCGAAGATCGCGACGCCGCCCGGCGCATCGAAACGTTCGAACGGCTCTGCGCGCTCTGCGCCGATCACGGTCTCGACGCGCTCGTCGAGTTCAATCCCTACAGCGCCTGCCCTACCCTCGACGACGCCCTCGCGCTTGTCGTCGCCGCGCGTCGGCCCGACGCCGGGCTCGTCATCGACGCGCTGCATCTGTCGCGCTCGGGCGGCCATCCGCGCGATCTCGGCAAGGTCGAGCCGAACCTGCTCAAGCTCGTCCACTTCTGCGATGCGCCGGCCTTCGCGCCGGGGGCCCGTTCGGTCGAGGAGCTGCGCCGGGAGAGCCGCACCGCGCGCCTGCCGCCGGGCGAAGGCGCGTTGCCGCTGCGCGACCTCCTCGCCGCGCTGCCGGCCGATTGCCCGATCAGCGTCGAGGCGCCGAGCGCGCGGCTTGCGGGCCTGCCGGCGGCCGAGCGGGCGCGCGCGACGCTCGCGGCGACGCAAGCGTTTTTGGCGCGCGCGTAGCCTCGCGCAATCGCGTTGCGACGGCGTCCGCGTCGGCGAGTTCGCATTCCCACACCGTGAGCGCGCGCCAGCCCATCGTCTCGAGCGCCGCGCGATGGCGTTCGTCGCGCGCGGCGTTGCGGGCGATCTTGCCGCGCCAGTAATCGACGTTCGTCTTCGGCTCGCGCGCGCCGCGTTTGCAGGCGTGGCCATGCCAGAAACAGCCATGCACGAAGATCGCGAGCTTGCGTCCGACGTAGGCGATGTCGGGCTTGCCGGGGAGATCGTCGCGATGCAGCCGGTAGCCCGGCGCGACGGCGCGCAGGATCGCGCGCGTCTTGCGTTCGGCCGAGGTGTGGCGCGAGGGCACCGCGCGCATGATCTCGGAGCGGTTCACGAGGCGGCTCTTGCGATTTGGTCGGCCCCGACGAACGGTTCGATGAGATGCCTCGCCAGCCAGCGCACGACGGGAACCGCGACGCCGTCGCCCAGCAAATGATAGGCGTCGTTGTAGCGCGCCGGCAGGCGGTAGGACTCCGGCAGGCCCATGAGCCGCGCGGCCTCGCGCCCCGACAGCAGCCGCGTGCGGACAGCGCCGTTCTCGACGAGCAGGATAAACTGCCGGCTCGATCCGCCGCCCGGCGTGCGCAGGCAGCCGGCGAGACCGTCGAAGCGGACTTCCGCGCGCTGGATCTTAACGCCCCGCTCGACGCGCGTGCGCCGATAGACCGCGCCGACCCGGCGCTCGCCGAGCCTCCGCATCGCGTCGACGGCGGCGCGATGGCCGGGCGCCATCAAAGCCAGCAGCCGCTGCGTCTCGTCGGCGCGATGCCAGCGGACATCGGCGGGCGCGTCTTCGATGAGATCGGCGAGCGCGGTGTTGGAGATCGGCGGCGCGGGGCAGCGCCACCAGAGCCAGCGGTTGCGAACCTCGTCCGGCAGCAAGGCCTGCGCGCGCATCAAAGCGTCCGGCGTCCAGAAGCGATCGGCGACGGCCCGCGTCAGGGCCGCCGGCGCGGGCGCGTCGCGACGCGCGGCGATGAAGAACAGCCGCGGCCGCGATTGCGGCGTGAACGCGGCCGCGTTCATCACGAGCGCGCCGACATCGTAGCCGAGCGCGACCAGCGAGCGGCCGATCGCGACGAAGTCCGCGCCGCCGTTGGAGGTGAGCGCGCCGACGACGTTCTCGATCACGACGATGTTCGGCGCGCGGCCGCCGCGCGCCAAACCCTCGGCGAGGTCGCGCAAGGCCCAGAACACGCCGGACCGGACGCCCTCGAGGCCGCGCCCGGCGCCGGCGAGCGAAAGGTCCTGGCAGGGAAACGACGCCCACAGGAGATCGGCGCGTCCGGGCAGGTCCGACGCGCGCAGGGCTGCGATGTCGGCGAGACGGAAGTCGTCCGATCCCCAGTTGGCGACGTAGCTCGCGGCCTTGCCCGCGTCGATGTCGTTGGCGAACAGGCATCGCCAGCCCGGCCCCAGGCCGGCGCGGGCCATGCCGCCGCCGGCGAAGAATTCGTAGAAGGTCGGCGAACCCATGCGCGAGGCTTAGCATGAGTCGGGCTCGATGCGTCCCTCCTGGCGCCGTGAAACGGGGAGAGCGACGCGTCGACGATGCGCGATGCGTCCCCTCGCCCCGCCTGCGGGGCGAGGGTGGCGCTGCGGCGAACGCTCGTCCAAACGCCAACGTGCCGCGACGTGGAGATCCCCTCTCCCCGCCTGCGGGGAGAGGGTTAGGGTGAGGGGCGGCGCGACGAAGCAAGCCGAGACGAACGTTGCTCTTGGGTCGCGTTCGCTAGCAAGGACGACGACGGCGGATTGCGAGCTCGACGATCGTTCACCCCTCACCCCAACCCTCTCCCCGCCTGCGGGGAGAGGGGGCGCGGCGGCGAACGCTCGCCCTTAGCGCGGCTTCGGCGTCTTCGCGGGCCATTTGGCCGGCCAGGTCACGATCCGGTCGGGATAATCCCGCAGGCGGATTTTGCCCTCCATCGCGCCGACGCGGCCCCGCGCCGAGACGCCCGCCTCGTGCACGGTCTCGGGCCGGCCCGACACCAGCGGATGCCACCACGGCAGGTCCTTGCCCTCGCCGACGAGCCGATAGGCGCAGGTCGGCGGCAGCCATCCCAGCGCCCGCGTCTTGGCGGGCGTCAGCTTGATGCAGTCCGGCGCCCGTTCGCGCCGGCGCGCATAGTCGGCGCAGCGGCAGGTCTGCGCGTCGAACAGCTTGCAGGCGATGTCGGTGTAGTGAACCTCGCCGGTGTCCTCGTCCTCGAGCTTGATGAGGCAGCAGCGCCCGCAGCCGTCGCACAGGCTCTCCCATTCGCGGCGGGTCATGGAATCGAGCGATTTCTCGCGCCAGAAGGGCGAAGCGGGAGCTTTTCCGTTCTCGTCGTCGGTCATGTCCGTTTATGCGCGTCCTGTGCGCCGGCGCAACTGTCCCGTTTCGGGCCGCCGCGGCCGGCGCGGGGTTTGCTCGCCCCGCTTTGGCCTCGTCAACGTGCTTAGGAATGCGTTAAAGACGGGACGGGCGACGCGTATCGGGACCCCATGTTCGAGAAGTTCAGCCAGTCTGCGTTATGGAAGCGGTCGGCGCGCGCGCTTTGGGCGTTCGACGCCTGGGTGAACTCGTCGCTTTACGAGAGCGGCCAGTCCGGCCGGCGGCTCTACGGCGCGTTTTCCGCCTTCATGGACCGCTTCTATGTGGGCGGAGCGAAGAAACTCGCGGTTGAGGTTTGCTGCGAGGCGCTGACGCTCGGCCTCGGCGGCGCCGTCGTGCTGCTGGCGCTCGCGCAAGGCGCGTTCGAGGATACGGCCGACCCGAACTGGCTGAAGAAACAGGACATCGCCGTCACCTTCCTCGACCGCTACGGCGCGGAGATCGGGCGGCGCGGCATCAAGCACGACGACGCCGTTCCGATCGAGCAATATCCCGATTACCTCGTCGAGGCGGCGATCGCCACGGAAGACCGCCGCTTCTACGATCATTGGGGCGTCGACCCGGTCGGCACGCTGCGCGCGCTGACCGTCAACGCGCGGTCGTCCGGCGTCGTGCAGGGCGGATCGACGATCACCCAGCAGCTCGCCAAGAACCTGTTCCTGTCGAACGAGCGCACGCTGCAGAGGAAGATCCGCGAAGCCTTTCTCGCCGCCTGGCTCGAACGGCGTCTCAGCAAGCGCGACATCTTGCAGCTCTACTTCGATCGCGCCTACATGGGCGGCGGCGCCTTCGGCGTGCAGGCCGCCGCGGAGTTCTACTTCGGCAAGAGCGTGCGCGACGTGACGCTCGCCGAAGCCGCGATGCTCGCGGGCCTCTTCAAGGCGCCGACGAAATACGCGCCGCACGTCAACCTGCCGGCGGCGCGGGCGCGCGCCAACGACGTCTTGTCGAACCTCGTCGACGCCGGCTATCTGACCGAGGGACAGGTCTACGCCGCGCGGCGCAACCCCGCGACGCCGGTCGATCGGCGCCGCGATTCGAGCCCCGACTGGTATCTCGACTTCGCCTACAACGAAGTGCGCGCGCTCGCCGAAGACAACAAGTTCGGCAACGACCGCGTGCTGACCGTGCGCACGGGCCTCGACCTCAACATCCAGCACAAGGCCGAGACCTCGATCGAGGACGCGCTGCGCCAGTACGGCAAGCAATACCACGCCTCGCAGGGCTCCGCCGTCATCGCCGAACCCAACGGCCTCGTGCGCGCGATCGTCGGCGGCCGCGATTACGGCCGCAGCCAGTTCAACCGCGCGATCGACGCGGCGCGCCAGCCCGGCTCCTCGTTCAAGCCGTTCGTCTACCTGAGCGCGGTGCTGACCGGACGCTTCCACGCCGACACGCTGGTCGACGCCGGCGGCATCTGTCTCGGCAATTGGTGCCCGCACAATTACAACGGCGAATCGGCCGGCCGCATTCCGATGGTCGTCGCGCTCGAAAAATCGCTGAACACCGCCGCCGTGTGGCTGTCCGTGCAGATCGGCCGCGCGCAGTTCGCGCCGAAGAAATATCCCGGCGACTGGGTCGCCGCACGCGCCGGCCGCGACCGCATCGTGCAGGTCGCGCGCGCGATGGGCGTCGTGCATACGCCGCTCGCCGACACCGTGTCGCTGCCGCTCGGCGCCGACGAGGTGAAGATGATCGATATGGTGTCGGCCTATTCGGTTCTCGCCAACGGCGGCAAGCGCGCGCCGGCCTTCGCGGCGGTCGAGGTGCGCAACTCGCATGGCGAGGCGATCTATCGCCGCGACCGCGACGGGCCGCCCTACCAGCAGATCCTGCCTGCGGCCAAGATCGCCGAGATGAACAACCTGCTCAAGCATGTCGTCACGGACGGCACCGGCCGCGCGGCGCGGCTCGACGGCGTGGTCGCGGCCGGCAAGACCGGAACGACCAACGCCTACCGCGACGCCTGGTTCGACGGCTTCACCGGCAATTACGTCGGCTCGGTCTGGTTCGGCAACGACGACAGCGCGTCGACCAACAACATGACGGGCGGCACGCTGCCGGCGCGCACCTGGCATGAGATCATGGCCTATGCGCACCAAGGCGTCGAACTGAAGAACCCCTATGGCGTCACCGACGAGCCGCCGCCGGCGGTCGCCGCGGCGTCCGACGCCTCGAGCCTCGGCGCGCCGCAGCGTCCCGTGACGCTCTCGCGCAAGACGAGCGAGACGCTGTCGGGCATCGAAGACATGATCCGCTCCGCCACCGGCGGCCGCAAGCGCGCCGACCGGCTGGGGTCGCCCAACAACGCCTTCGCCAACGTCGGCGATGGCGCCGCGCGCGCGCTAGAGCGCGGCGCCAAGGTCGACTGAGCGCGCGCGGCTTGCGTCGCGCAGCGCGGCGGTGCACACGGAACGGCCTCTCCGCCGCTGAGCCCGACGCTTGGTCCTGATCCTCAAATCGCTGATCGTCGTCGCGCTGGGCGTCGCGCTCGGCCTTGCGAGCGTCTCCTGGACGCTCCATCGCAATCTCCGCTTCGGCGCGGTGCGCGCCGGCGCCTGGATCGTCTACCCCAAAGCCGGATCGCCCGACGCCGATCCCTACCTGCGCGCCGAGCGCGCGCGCGACGGCGAGGTTCCGCTCGGCGTCGCGGAAGGCCTCACGTTCTACGCGCGAGGCGACGATACGGGCGCGCCGCTGCAATCGCGCTGCGACCTTCTGGTCGGCGGCGCGACGCCGCCGGCGCGCTTCTGGACGCTGACCGCGCTGACGCCGCGAGGCCGCCTGATCGAGACGAAGCTCGGCCGGCATGGCCTCACGTCCTCGGAACTGACGCGCGATCCCGACGGCGGCTTCTCGATCGACGTCGCGAGCCAGGCGAGGCCCGGCAATTGGCTGCCCGTCGCGCCCGATCGACCGTTCATGCTGATGCTGCGCATCTACGACACGCCGCTCGGCTCCACGTCGAACGCCATCGATGAGAGCCTCACGCCCTCGCTGCGCCGCGGACGCTGCGAATGAGCGATCCGGGCCGCCGCGGCCGCATCGCCGATGCGGCGACGAGCTTGCTCGTCTGGCTCACCGCGATGGTCGTCGTCGCGGGCGTCACGCACATCGTCTCGATCCTCGCCATGCCGCGGCTCGCGCCGCGCGACGCCTTCGCGCGGATGGAAGCGCTGGCGCCGCTCAATCAGACGACGCTGTTGACGCCGGAAGACGCGCAGTCGCAGCCGCCGATCGACGACCCCGCGCTCGCGCGCGGCGTCTGCCGTTACGATCTCGCGCAGGGGCCGTTGCGGCTGCGCGCGACGCTCCCGGTCGAGGAGCTCACGATGCTCTCCTTCCATGCGCGCTACGGCGGCGTGTTCTATTCGATGACCGACCGCGGCGCGACGCGCGGGCGGCTCGACGTTCTCCTGCTGACGCAGCCGCAGCTCGACGACGTGGAAGCCAACGACGACGAGGACGCTTTGCCGAGCGAGTTGCGCATCGTCGCGCCGAGCTTGCGCGGCTTCGTGCTCTTCCGCGCGCTCGCGCAGCGCGCCAGCGATTACGAGGACGCGCGAAGCCGCATCGCCGCGATCGCCTGCGGCCTCGACCGCAACGTGAAAAGTTGAGCGGCGATCAGGCTTGTCGCTTGCGGGCGCGCGGCGCGCGTTTTTTCTTGGGCGCTGGGATTGTCGCGGGCGCCTGTCGCTCGTAGCGCACGCCTAGAAAGAACAGGATCTCCGCGCCGTTCGGCCCGACGTCCGCGCCGCGCGCTGCGCCCTCGATGCGCGTCCTGAACGCTATGATCTCTCCCATTCCCGCGACCTCCAGCCCCGATATGCCCGCGGTCCCCAGACACGAAATGGATCGCGCAGCCATAACGGGGCGTCGATGGTTAAAGTTGTGTCAACAAAGTCGCTCTAAGGTCGCGCATGGCTTCAGGCCCTGTGAAAGTTTGACGCGCGTGGCGAAAATATCTCAATCGAACGATCTGCCGGCCGCCCTTCAAGGGCTCGCGGCGCTTGGCCAAAGCGGCGGCATGGACATGCAGCCCGTGCTGCTGCGCGTTCTCACCGACCTGTTCGTTTCGCGCGCCGATCATCCGCGCGACGAGATCGGCCGCTACGAGACGATCGCGCTCGGTCTGATCGACAAGACCGATGCGCCGACGCTGGCGATCGTCGCGGCGAAACTCGCAAACTTCGGCGCGACGCCGGCCGCCGTCGTCGACAAGCTGATCGAGCGCGGCGGCGCGGGCGCGCAAGAAGTCCTCCGCCGTTCGACGCTGGTCGATCCAGCGCGCCTGCTCGCGCTCGCCGAGGCCGGCGAGACGACGCTGGCGGTCGCGGTCGCCGCGCGGCTCGATCTCGACGAGGCGATCGCCACCGCGCTCGCGCGCCGCCCCGAAAGCGAAATCGCCCGCGCGCTGATCGCCAATCCCGTTTCGCCGCTGCCGCAGGCCGCCCAGCAAGCGCTTGTCGCCGGTGCGCGCCGCGACGGCGACCTCGCGCGCGCGCTCTGCCGGCGGCTTCCCGACGCGGCGACGATCGCGCCGTTGTTTCTCTACGCGTCGTCGTCGCAGCGCGCAGCGATCATCCGCGTTCTGCGGCGCGAAGAGTTGGTCGATCCGATGCGGCCGCGGCGCAGGTTCGTCGAGGAGATGACCGGCGCGGAGATCGAGCGCGCCGCCGTCGCCGGCGACAAGCCGCTGCTCGCCGCGCTCGTGTCGCGCGCGCTCGGCGCGACGCTGAGCGAGGCGACGACGATCATCGACGATCCGCATGGCGAGCCGATGGCGGTCGCGCTCGCCGCGCTGCGCGTTCCCGTGGACGCGGCGGCGCGCATCTTCATGTCGCTCGACCCCGCCATCGCGCATTCGCACGCCCGCGTACGCATGCTGAGCGAACTCGCGATCGATCTCGCGCCGGGCCTGGCGCGCCGTCTCGTCGAGGCGATGATCGGCAACGCGGCCGAGCCGCGTCGGGCGGCCTATGTCCCCGCGAGCGATCATCGCGCCGCCGCGACGCCGAGCCGGGCCGCGACGACCGACCGCGACGATCTCTCGCGCCGGCCGAACAAGGGTCTTTTCGTGTTCCGCCGTCCGGCGTGAGGCGGCGCGTCACGCCGCCAGGTCGAGGAAGGTTCGGCCGTCGCGGCTCTCGACTTCGACGATCCAGAGATCGGAGTCGAAGGCGACCTCTTTGCGGAGCCGCTCTTCGGCGCTCGCCGGATCGATCCACTCGTCGCGGTGCAGACGCGTCCACAGGCGATCGACGCCGCGCTCTCCGGTCTCGCTCTGCGGCGCCGGGCCGAAGATCGCCGCGCGGCCGTCGAGCCGATCGACTTTGACGAAGACGGCGCCCGCTTCCGCCGCGCCGCGCCGCCGCAGCACGGCGACGACGTTTTCGACGGCGCAACGACGCAGGTAGGCCGATACCCAGAGATCGGAACGAAGCCGCATCGGCTCGCGTCAGGGAATGGCGACGCCCGAGCGCGCCGACAGTTCCTTGAGCGTACGCGCGCTGAGCGCGCCCGTCACCGTGAGGCCGCGATCCTTCTCGAAGCGCTCGATCGCCTGTCGCGTGTCGGCCCCCAAGAGGCCGTTCGGCCGGACGACGAAGCCGACGCGCATGAGCGCGCGCTGCGCGGCCGCGACCCGCGGCGAGGCATCCGCCGCCGCATCGCCTTTCACGAGCCCGTGGCGAACGGCCGCGGCGCGCGACGCGGGCTCAGCGCTCGGCGCCTCGTTGCGCAGGAGCGCCGCGATGGCGTCCTTGTGCGGCGAAGGCGACGCATCGAGGCTTGCGTGCGGCGTGGACGGCGCCGGCTTCTGCATCGGCGCGACGGCGGCCGGCGCGGCCGGCGCGGCCGCAAGGTCCACCGGACGCGGCGCCGGCGCCGGCGGGCTAGCCGGCGCCTGCGAGGGACGCGAGGGCGCGAGGCCGAACAGCAACGGCGCGGGGTGGCGCGCGTTCTGCATCAGCGTGGCGTTGCCGACGATGCCGATCAGCACCGCGCCGCCGAGAGCGGTGACGAAGACGCGTCCGGGCTGGCGACGCACGAAGGCGAACCAGCCGGACGAGCGTTTGGTTTTCTTGGAGGCGCGGCGGCGCGGGCGCGGCGCGACGAGCATGTCGTCCTGATCGAAACGAGCGATGGCTTCAGGCACTTTTTCTCACTCCGGCGATCGGGGCGTGGGCGGGTTCGATGCGATCGTTGGCGGCGGCCTCGCGCGGGATGGCGATGATGCGCGCGGACGAAGCCGCCGGGGCGGCGTCGCGGCAATCCATCGGCAGCCGCACGGTGACGCAGGTTCCCGCGCCCGGGCCGCTTTCCACGAGGATCTCCCCGCCGTGCAGGCCGACGAGCCCGCGCACGACCGACAGGCCGAGGCCCGTGCCCTCGTACGTGCGATCGCTCGGCTGTCCCGCCTGGAAGAAGGCGCCCCCGAGGCGCGGCAGATCGTAGGCCGACATGCCGCAGCCGGTGTCGGAGACGAAAAGCGCGAGGCGCGATCCGTCGCGGCGCGCGCCGACCGTGACGACGCCGTCGCGCGGCGTGAACTTCAGCGCATTGCCGACGAGGTTGATCAGCACCTGGCGGCACGCGCGCTTGTCGGCGACGAGTTCTTCGACCGGCTCGCAGACGCGCTTGATCGTCACGCCGGCCTGCGCGGCCTTCAGGCTGATCATGTCGCAGCAGGCGTCGATCAGCGCCGCGACGTCGAAGGGCTCGGGCGTGATGGCGAAGCGGCCGGCTTCGATCTTGGAGATGTCGAGGATCGAGTTGACGACTTCGAGCAGATGCTCGCCGGAACTGTGGATGATGCCGGCGTATTCCCGGCGCTTGGCGGGATCGGCCGGGGCGAGGTCGGCATTGCCGAGGATTTCCGAGAACCCGATGATCGCGTTGAGCGGCGTGCGCAGTTCGTGGCTCATGTTGGCGAGGAAGCGATCCTTCCACGCGTTCGCGCGCTCGGCCTCGGCGCGCGCCGATTCGAGTTCCTGCTCGTGGCGTTTCTCGCGGCTGATGTCGCGCGCCACGGCGAGCACGCGGGCGCCGTCGTCTTCGTCCGTCGCATCGCCCTCGGCGACGAGGCGATGCGCGCGCAGTTCGATCCAGGTGAAGACCGGCTCCTCGAAGCCGCCTTGGGCGCTCGGCGCGGAGGCGGTGCGCAGCCGCACGTGGCAGCTCACCGCGCCGGGGCTGTCGCAGGCTTCCGCGATCGTCTTGAGGAACGTCGGCCGGTCCTGGACCAGCAGCCGCTCGAACAGGCCGCGTCCCATCAGGTCGCGGGCGCGCAGGCCGAACAGGCTCTCGCTTGCGCGGCTGGCGAAGAGCACGGCGCCGCCGCGATCGTGCCGCAGGATCAGATCGCCCATCACGTTGGAGAGCGTCTGATAGCGCGCCGCGCCGATGCGTTCGCTGCGGGCGTGAAGCGCGCGCATGCGCACCGCGGCGAGCGCCAGCAGGCTCGCGTAGATGAACGCCGGCGCGATGACGAAAACGTCGTGGCGCGCCGGCGCCGACGCGCCGGCGGAAAGCCAGCCGAGATCGCCGGCGACGCCGAAAACGATCAGGATCGCCAGCGAGAGGCCGCCCGCGGCGAGGACCGACGCGGCGGAGAAGACGAACAGGCTTTCCACGGGCGCGAGAACCAGCCACGCCATGGCCGGCCCCGACAGTCCGCCGGCGGCGAGCGCGAAGGCGACGCCGACGATCAGGTACGCCAGCGTCGCGACCGCCTGCGCGCGGCCGAAGCGGCCGGTGCGCGACAACACTGCGAAGCTCGCGAGCGGCGCCGCCGCGCAGAGGACGATCAGCGCCTCGCGGCCGGACAAGCCGCCTTGCAGCGCCATATAGGGCGGGATGAGCGCGATCGTGCAGAGCGCGCTCGCCAGACGCATCCAGATGAACGTCTGGTGGAAGCTCGCTTCGATCGGGTCGCCGCGGACGCTTTCGTGCACCCATCCGGCCAGCCGGTCGCGAAGATGGGCCACGACACTCACTCAACGCACTCCACGCGCGGCGCCATCCGGCCGCTCGTCATCGCCACCTTGGCGACGCCGCCTTAAGCGAGCGCTAATCGGACCCCTCGAAACGCCGCGCCGGCCGCCGCGGCGCGGGCGCGCGGGGCGCTTTCCCGCGCCATGGTTTAGGAGGCGTTTCCACAGGCGCGGTCCGGCATGGCTAACGAACGGCAAGCGCCGCCGCGGCGATTTGGCGCAAAATGTTGAGAGCGCCTTGAGCCGGCGCCTGTAGGGTCGCACGGTGGGCATTGGCGTTCGCGGGTCGCTTCATGTGGTTTCTGATCCGCTCGGCCTTCTGGCTGGGCCTCGTCTTTTCCTGGATCGACTGGCCGGGCGGCGCGCCGACGCCGCCCGACGCCGCGGCGATCGCCGACAGCGCTGCAACAGGCGCCGCCTCGCTCTGCGCGCAGCATCCCGGCGCCTGCCTTCGCGTCGCCCGGCAGGCCGCCCGCGCCGCCCCGGCGATCGCCGCCGCCGGCGACCCGGTTCGCAACCGGCAAGCGCCGCGGTCGTGAAGGCTCACGCGGTCCGCGCCGCCGATCCGTCGCGCAGCCAGCGGAGATCGGCGTCGAGCCTGCGCTGGGCGATGTGGCTCTCCAGCGTCTTGAGCCGCATGAACGGCGAGCTTCGGAAGTCGGCGTCGGCGAATCCCATCGCGCTCAGCCCGTCGCGCAGCCCGACGATCGAGTCGTGCAGCGAAATTTGGGGAACCGCCGAGGGAGCCAACGAGCGCAACAGCGAAAAATCGACCTTGTAGGAGCGGAGATCCGGCGGCGCGGACGTGTTGATCGAGACCTTGGTTCCCGGCACGGCCGCCGCGACGGCCTCGGCCAAATCCTTGACCTGATAGTTCGCCTCGTCCCGGCCGACGTTGACCGCGAGAAACCGCTCGGATCCGATCGGGCCGCGCCCGATCGCCCAATCGATCGCGCGGGCCATGTCGTTCACGTCGATCAAGGGCCGCCACGGCGTCCCGTCGCTCAGGACGGTGATTTCCCGCGACGCCAGGGCGCAGGCGACGAAATCGTTGAGCACGAGATCGAGCCGGAGCCGGTCCGACATGCCGCAGGCGGTCGCGAAGCGCAGGCTCGTGACGACCATCTCGCCGAGGTCCATCGCGCGCAGCGCGTCCTCGGTCCCGATCTTGGAGCGGGCGTAGGCGGTCAGCGGGTTGGCCGGATCGGTCTCCTTGCGGGCGCCCCCCGCCGACGCCCCGTACAGGCTGCAACTCGACGCGAACACGAACGCCCTGACGCCCGCGGCGCGGCATTTTTTGGCGAGCGCGACGTTGGCCATGAGGTTGATGTCGCCGGTGGCGGTCTCGAACGTCTTCCCCATCGGATCGTTGGAGATCGCGGCGAGCGAGACGACCGCGTCGACGCCTTCGAGAAGCTCATCGGGCAGATCGCGCACGTCGCCGAAGACCTGGCGATCGAGCAAGGTTTCCGGCAAGACGGCGCAGCCGGTCAGCGACTGCCCGAAGAAACCGCTGTCGAAGCCGAGCAGGAACGCGTCCGGACGGTTTTGACGCAGGAACCGCACGAGCGCGGGGCCGACGTAGCCCATGTTCCCGGTGATCAATATCTTCAAAGCTCGAACTCCTTCAAACGCCAAACCGCGCGGAGCGCGGCCGCGCGACCCGAGATCTTTCGTGGTGAGTGATTAGGATCCGGCGGCCGCACGCTCAAGGGCGGCGATATCCAGCTTGACCATCTTTGTCATGGCGTCGAAGACGCGGCCCGCGACGGCCGGATCCGAATGGGCCAGGAGGCGCGGCAGAACCGCGGGGACGATTTGCCACGGCACGCCCCACCGATCGCGCAGCCAGCCGCACTGGATTTCCGCTCCGCCGTCGGCGGTGAGCGCGGCCCAAAGCCGATCGACCTCCGCTTGGTCGGGGCATTCCACCGAGATCGAAGCGGCGGTTCCGTAGCTCGCCGGCGCGCCGCCGTTCAAGGCTTGAAAGCTCTGGCCGCCGAGCGTGAAGCTCACCAGGATCACGTCGCCCGCGTTCCCGCCGGGCCACGCCCCTGGGGAGCGCAGGACGGTTTCGATGCTGGAGCCGGGCGTGACAGAGACATAGAAGCGGACGGCCGCCTCCGCATCTCTCCCGAACCAGAGGCAGGTGCTGACGTTCGACATGCGGGGCTGTCTCCTCTGCGTCCGTGGCGCCTTGGCGCCGGGAAGCGGGACGCTATAACTCGCGGACCTGACAGAATAGGAAATCTTTATGAGCGTTCCGGTTCATCTGGTAGGAAGCATCGGCTTGGACAGCGTCGCGGAAACCTTTCGCGCCACGGGCGGCATTCTTGGCGATGTCGTCAAGCGTGTGCCGGATGGGGAGCCTGGCGGCCGGCGCTGCTGGATCTCCTGGCAGTACCCGCTTCTCCTGGCCAACCCCTTTCTCGTCGCAAGCGGCGATGGCTCCGGCTCGGCGGCCGGGTTTCGGAAACTGCGGCTCTCGCCCGGCGTCACGTCTTCGGAGCTGAGCTTCGGCGAACTCGGCTACGCCCGCGAGGCGCGGGCGTCGTACCAAGATTTCGTGCGCGCGCGGAATCGAGGCGAAATTCCGGCGAGAGGTCGTTTTCAAGTCTGCCTGCCGACGCCGTTCGCCGTCGTAAACGCGTTCTGCGCTCCGGACGCCGTACCGGATATCGAACCTGCTTATGAAGACGCGATGCTGCGCGAAGTGGCGATGATGTGCGCAGAGATCGCTCATGACGATCTTTGCATTCAATGGGACCTCGCGATCGAGATGGTCATCTGGGACGGCCAACTGCGTCATCCGAACGCTTTGGCTCCCTCGGAAGAGGACATTCTGACGCGTCTTGCTCGGATATCGAGCGCCGTTCCGGAGGACGTCGAGCTCGGCTTTCATTTGTGCTACGGCGACTGGGAAGCAAAGCATTTCGTCGAGCCCAAAGACGCAGAGCGCATGACGGCGTTCGCCAACGACATTGCCCAGCGCGCGCCACGGCAGGTCGCATTTATCCATATGCCGGTTCCGATCGATCGAAGCGATCGTGCCTTTTTTGAGCCCTTGCGCAATTTGCGGCTCCAGGCCGGTACGGAACTCTATCTCGGGCTCGTCCATGGAGACGACGGCCGCGAAGGCGCAAAGCGGAGGATCGCCGCGGCGCAAGAATTCGCCCCCGCCTTCGGCATCGCCGCCGAATGCGGGCTCAGCCGTTGCAAGACGCCGAACCGCGTGATGGACCTTTTGCGTTTGCATGCGGAGGTGGCGCATACCGTCGATCCGAATGAAGCTGGTCCGCTGACGCCGGGATAGGTCGAATGCCGCAACGGCTTTGCTGAACGCGGCGCCGGATCGCGCTTCGGCGAAGTCAATCATCAATCGTGCGACCTGATATGAAGATCACGCAGCGAGGCGTTCCCTTTGAGTGCGGGGCTCCGTTGATACGGGTCCTCGGATTGCCTGAGCTTTCATCCGAGGAAACGTATCATGGGCTCAGCGTGTCGGCCACGGCGCGGTCCGCATCGTTCGCCGTTGATCTGCATCTGCGCACAGGCTCGCCGCCCTGGCCTTCATTCGGTCGCTGCATGAGCGCCGCCTGCCGCGCTTAAGCGGTCGGCGAGGACCGACGACGACAATCGGGTGGCGTCGGGTCGCCGCTTCGCCCATATAGGGTCCGACTCCCGCGGTTTGGATCATGGCGACGCTTCAATCGATCATCGACGATTTCGAGCTTCTCGACGACTGGGAGGATCGCTACCGCTATCTGATCGAGCTTGGCCGCGACCTCGAGCCCCTGCCCGAGGCCGCCCATAACGACGAAAACAAGGTCCGCGGCTGCGCCAGCCAAGTCTGGCTCGAGACCATTGTCGAGCGTCCTGACGGCGGGCCGCCCGTGCTGCGCTTCGTCGGCGACAGCGACGCGCATATCGTGCGCGGCCTCATTCGCCTCATTCTGACGCTCTACTCCGGCCATTCCGCGACCGAGATCGCCGACACCGACGCCGGCGACCTGTTCCAGAAGCTCGGCTTGGACTCGCATTTGACGCCGCAGCGCTCCAACGGCGTGCGCGCGATGGTCGAGCGCATCAAGGCCGATGCGCGCCAAGCGCTTCAACCGGCCGCCTAATCCTCCTCGTCCGGCGCGATCGCGGGCCGGTAATCCTCGGCGCCCCATCGCCGCACGCCGCGCGAGCGGCTCGGACCCACCGCCTCCGTCTCGACGCCGTAGTGGCGCGCAAGCTGGCGCAGCGCCAGGACCAGCGCCAGTTTCGCCGACCGGCGCGGCCAGCCGCGTTCGCGTTCGACCGTTTCAACGCCCTTCAGAAAGCCGCAGACGTCGATGAGCAATCCGGCGAAATCGTCGCCGACGAAATCGAGCGCCGCACGCACGCGCTGGCGCGCCGCGATGGTCAGATCGGAGTAGCTCGTCGGCTCGGCGCCCTTCGCGCGTCCTGCCGCAGACCAGTTCACCGTCACCCGCGGCAGCATGTGGGCGAGGGTCAGGTCGCGCCGCAGGCGTTCGCCCGCTTGCAGGCAGGCCGCGTCGATGAGCGGCGCGCCGTCGCGGCTCTTGCGCGTCGCCAGCCAGGCGAGCGGGCTCTCGGCGGCGTCGACGAAAGCGGCGTCGGCCGGCGCCTCCGGCGTCCGCGCGACCGCGCGGACCAGCGGCGTGTGCTGCGCGAGGAAGGGATCGGCGCCCGCCGGCGCGGAGCGCCGCGCGAGGCGCGCGCGCCCTTCGCACGCGATGACGAGGCGTCGCCGTCCGGACGCTTCGCCGACGTCCCAGCGCGCGAGCCCGGCGGCCTCGACCGCTTGCGCGGCGGCGAGCGGAAAGCTCGCCACGCGAACGGAGACGCCGCGCCGGGCGGCCGCGACGGCGAGACGCGATTGGCCGCGGTCATGGTCCTCGATCCCGTAAGCGGCCTCGGCGGCGAGCGCGGCGAGCAGCGCCAAGGCGTCGCGCGAAAGATTGTCGTTCGATGAGACGGGCGTGTGCGGCATGGCGACCCCGCTTCAATGGCGCTTGAAGGTGCGGCCGCAATCGGAGGAGACGCCGGCGATGCGCCGCCGCGCGCTCGCTTCGAGCGCCCGCAGCGCGCCGTCGAAGCGACCGGATTCCCGCAGCGTTTCGATGCGGGCGCAGGCGTGCCGAACGGTCGCGGCGTCGCGACGAAAGGCGCGGGCGATCGTCGCGAAGGACAAGCCGAAGCCGGTGTGGACGAGGTACATCGCCATCTGCCGGGCGCGCGCGATGGGCGCGACCTGGCGGCTGGCGGAGGCGAGGCCGGCAGCCTCGATGCGGAAACCGTTCGCGACAAGCGAGACGATGAGACCGCAGAGGGACAGCGCCCAGCAATCCCGGCCGAAGGCCGGAGCAAACGCATCCCGGCCGAGGGCCGGAGCAGCGGACGAAGACACGGACATGATGATCTCCTCGAGGCCAGACTCCAGCGACCCGAGGCGTATGACAGATTATGATCCTATTTGCAAGAGATTTTTTTCTTACGCTTGCTTTTACTGCGGCCTACGGGCGGCGCTTGACGAGAGAAGGCTTGATATAGTTACGTTTCTACAATACAGATCGCCGCCGCCAACGGGAGCGCCGCCCATGACCATCACCACCCTCTCCAGCCGCGAGTTCAATCAGGACACCAGCCGGGCCAAGAAAGCCGCCTCCGAGGGGCCGGTGTTTATCACCGACCGGGGCAAGCCCGCCCATGTCCTGCTCAGCATCGAGGAATATCGGCGCATCACCGGCAAGCGTCGGAGCATCGTTGACGCCCTCTCCATGCCGGGGCTTGAGGACATCGAGTTCGATCCGCCTCGCGTCAACATCGTCATCCGGCCAGCCGATTTCTCTTGATGTTCATCCTCGACACCAACGTCGTTTCCGAACTGCGCAAGATACGCTTGGGGAAAGCTGACCCGCACGTCACAGAGTGGGCCAACAGCGCGGAGGCGGCCAGCCTGCACATCTCGGCCATCACCGTTCTTGAACTGGAAATCGGCATTTTGCAGATCGAACGCAAAGACCCCCTGCAAGGCGCGATACTGCGCACGTGGCTCGATACACGCGTGTTGCCCGAGTTCAACGGCCGGATTTTTCCGGTTGATACGATCGTCGCACAACGCTGCGCGCGCCTGCATGTGCCTGACCCGCGCGCCGAGCGCGATGCGCTCATCGCAGCGACCGCTCTGGCGCATGGCATGACAATCGTGACTCGGAACGTCGCAGATTTCGCGGCGACCGGCGTCCCGCTCATGAACCCGTGGAACGCTTCCCTGTGACCGATCGGCGAACCGAGCCAGGGCCGGAACGGGCGGCCGCCGAAATCCGGCTTCCGTAGACCCGTTCAGCGCTTGGATTTGCGGCGCTGCTGCCCGAGGCCCATCTGCTTGGCGAGGTTCGACCGCGCCTGCGCGTAATGCGGCGCGACCATGGGATAGTCCGCCGGCAGGCCCCATTTTTCGCGGTAGTCCTCAGGCGACATGTTGTATTGCGTGCGCAAGTGCCGCTTGAGCGACTTGAACTTCTTGCCGTCCTCCAGACAGACAAGATACTCGTTGGTGATCGATTTTTTCGCCGGCACCGCCGGCTTCAGCGCCTCCGGGGCGGCGATCGTGGTCCCGCCCGTCACCTTCAGCAACGCCGAGTGCACGTCGCTGATCAGCGAGGGCAGTTCGCTCGCCGCGACCGTGTTGTTGCTGACGTAGGCCGAGACGATATCGGCCGCCAAGTCGATGAAACTCTGGCTTGTCGTCTCGCTCATGGCTGTCCCGCATCCTTTTGGCTCCCGATCCATATCCGGTGAATCGCAGAGGCTGTTCTATCGAATACTGACGAGGCTAGATGATTCCAGCATAGGCCGCAAGCAATGATCGTCATGCCGACGTATTGAGTCGTCGTTACCTCCGATAATTCACCCCGCGACCTTGCGAAGATCGCCGCCAAAGTCCGCGGGGCTTTGTGCCGGCGCGCGCGCAGGATATATCGGCCGCGCGTCGGCCCTGCGCCTCACGCAAGAGCCGCACGGGAGACATCATGGCCGCAGCCCGCCTCGATCTGACGCCGCAGCCGCCCGCCGCGGCCGAGCGGCGCCCGCAGACCCGGCAGGCGCACGGCGTGACGTTCGCCGACGACTGGGCCTGGCTGCGCGCCGAGAACTGGCGCGACATCTTGAAGTCGCCGAACGCGCTGCCGCACGACATCCGCGCTGTGCTCGACGCGGAGAACGCCTACGCGCAGGCCGTGCTGTCCCCGACCGCGACGCTGCAGGCCGGGCTCGTGAAGGAGATGCGCGGCCGCATGAAGGAAGACGATTCCGATGCGCCCTCGCCGGAAGGGCCCTACGAATATTACGACCGCTACCGCGAAGGCGGCGAGCACGAGCTCGTCTGCCGCCGTCCGCGCGGCGGCGGCGGCGCCGAGCAGGTGATGCTCGACGGCGACGCTCTGGCGCAAGGCGCGGCGTTTTTCGAGATCGGCGAGGCGCAGGTGTCGCCCGACCATGCGTTGCTCGCCTGGAGCGCCGACGACAAAGGGTCGGAATATTACACGCTGCGCGTCCGCGACCTCGCGAGCGGACAGGACCTCGCCGACGTCGCGACCGATACGGAAGGCGGCGCCGTGTGGAGCGCGGATGCGCGCGCCTTCTACTACGTGCGGCTCGACGAGAATCATCGTCCGACCCGGGTGTTCCGCCATCGGCTCGGCGACGAGCCCGCGCAGGACGCCCTGATCTACGGAGAGACCGATCCCAGTTGGTTCGTCGGCGTGCGCAAGGGCCGCTCGGGCGAGACGGCCGTCATCCACGTCACCGATCACGATTCCGCCGAAGCCTGGCTCATCGACCTGCGCGAGGAGCAGGCGGCGCCGCGGCTCATCGCGCCCCGCCTTCGCGGCGAGCGCTACGACGTCGAGACGCTGGGCGATCGGCTGCTGATCCGCACCAACGCCGACGGCGCCGAAGACTTCAAGATCGTCGAGGCCCCCATCGCCTCGCCCGGCCGCGCGCACTGGCGCGATCTCGTCGCGCATCGCGCCGGGCGCATGATCATCGCCTTCGACGTGTTCGCCGGCCATCTCGTGCGTCTCGAACGCGAGAACAGCTTGCCGCGCATCGTCGTCCGCGATTTGGCGAGCGGCGACGAACACACGATCGGCTTCGACGAAGAAGCCTACGCCCTCTCGATGCAAGCCACGCGCGAGTTCGACACGTCCGTCATGCGCTTCGCCTATTCGTCGATGACGACGCCGCGAGAGGTCTACGATTACGACATGCGCACGCGCGAGCGCATCCTGCGAAAGCGGCAGGAAATTCCGTCCGGCCACGACCCCTCGGACTACGTGACGCGGCGGCTGTTCGCCAAGGCCCCCGACGGCGCGCTCGTGCCGATCTCGCTCCTGTATCGGCGCGATGCGCGGCTCGACGGAAGCGAACCGCTGTTCCTGACCGGCTACGGCGCCTATGGCTACGCCTCGCCCGCCTCGTTCGGCGCGCGGCGGCTTTCGCTGGTCGACCGCGGCTTTCTTTACGCCATCGCGCATGTGCGCGGCGGGACCGAAAAAGGCTGGCGCTGGTATCTCGACGGCAAGCTCGAAAACAAGCCGAACACCTTTCACGACTTCATCGCCGTCGCCGAAGATCTGATCGCGCGCGGTCTGACGGCGAAGGGCCGCATCGTGGCGAGCGGCGGCAGCGCGGGCGGCATGCTGATGGGCGCGATCGCCAATCTCGCGCCCGAGCTGTTCGCCGGCGTCGTCGCCGACGTGCCCTTCGTCGATGTCATCAACACGATGATGGACGGCTCGCTGCCGTTGACCCCGCCCGAATGGCTCGAATGGGGCAATCCGATCGAGGACGCGCAAGCCTTCCGGACGATGCTGTCCTACTCGCCCTACGACAACGTGCGCGCGACGCGCTATCCCGCGATCCTCGCGCTCGCGGGCCTGACCGATCCGCGCGTGACCTATTGGGAGCCCGCCAAATGGGTGGCGCGTCTGCGCGCGACCATGAGCGGCGGCGGCCCTATCCTGATGAAGACCAACATGGCGGCTGGCCACGGCGGCGCGTCGGGGCGTTTCGATTCGTTGAAGGACGCCGCGATCGAGTTCGCCTTCGCGCTCGCCGTCGTCGCGGCGAGCGAGACGCCGGGTCAGCCCGCCGGCCGCTGATCGGGGTCGTGCAGATGCGCGCGCAGTTCGGCGAGCGAGTTGAAGCGCACGACGCCGGCCGGCGTCGTCGCGTCGATCGACCCGTCGTCGTAGAGCAGGTAGTCCGCGCCGCCGAAGGCGTAGCGGCCGACGAGCGTAGGCGGTTTTCGCGCGGTCTTGACGGGCTCGGGCTCGGGGGGCGCCGCCTCCCCCTGGTCGAACGACGGCGCATCGGCGGCCGCCGGCGCGGGCTCGTCGCGGCGAGGCCCGGCGTCCTGCGACAGAGCCTCGTCGATCCAGGACCCTCGGCCGCCCGCGATCTCCGCCTCCGGCGCGGCGTCGAGGGGCGCCGTCCGCGGCGGCGGCAGCGGTTCGATCGGGTCCTTTGACGGCGGCGGCGCGAACGGATCCGGCGCGGCGATCGCGACCGGCTCGGGCGGATGCGCCGCAGCGGCGGGCGCGAGAGCGCGCCGCAGCCGGTTGACGGCGCCGATGAGAAATCCGATCGCCAGCGTCACGACGCCGGCGCTGAGCGCCGTCGCGCCGGCGATCACCTGCGTCCAGCCGCGCTCGACGACGACGATGGGGTAGCCCTGGATGATCGACGCCGCGCCGGCGGCGATCAGCAAAAGGCCCAGAGCCATGACGACGATCTTCGACATGCCGCTTTCCGCCGGCCTTCACGTTCGCCGGTCTTGCCGCCGCTCTTAGACCAGTCCAAGCGCGTCGACGAATGAAAAACCACGGCGTCGCGACGACGCCGTGGTCTTTGCCGTGTAGACTGCGAGGCTTACTTGGCCGCGGCGTCGTAAAGTTCAGACACGTAATCCCAATTGACGAGGTTCTCGATGAAGGCCTTGCAATAATCGGGGCGCCGGTTGCGGTAGTCGATGTAGTAGCTGTGCTCCCACACGTCGTTGCCGAGAATCGCCGTTCCGCCATGCACCAGCGGATTCTCGCCGTTCGGCGTCTTGGCGACGGCGATCTTGCCGTCCTTCACGACGAGCCAACTCCAGCCCGAGCCGAATTGCGTCACGCCCGCCTGGATGAACTCTTCCTTCATCTTGTCGAGCGAGCCGAAGGAGTCCGTCAGCGCCTTTTCGAGCTTGCCGGGAATCTTGCCGCCGCCGTTCGGCTTCATCCATTTCCAGAAATGGGTGTGGTTCCAGGCCTGCGCCGCATTGTTGAACAGAGCGGGCGTCTTGTTGAACGAACCCTTGATGATCTCTTCGAGGCTCTTGTCCTTCAGGTCGGAGTCCTTGAGCAGGGTGTTGCCCGTCGTCACGTAGGCCTGATGGTGCTTGTCGTGATGGAACTCCAGCGTTTCCTTCGACATGTACGGCTGCAGCGCGTCGTAGGCGTAGGGCAGCGGGGGCAGCGTCAGTTCCATGCGTGTCTCCTCAACATCGGGATGGCGAGCGTCGTTGGATACTAACGCCAATCCGATTCGGCGCGCAACGGAACGCCGGGACGAAAAGCCTCAACCGCGCGAACAAATTTGTGCCGCCAACGCGGAACAAAAATGGCGCCGACTAAATTGGTAAGACCGTTTCGCGATCAGCCGCGCGCGACGTTGTCGAGAAACGCCTCGATCGTGTGGTTGAGCTGACGCGCCTGCGCGGCGACATCGTTGGCGGCCTGATGCACCTGCGTCGCGGACTGATCGGTGCGCGCCACCATCGTCGAGAGCCCTTCCATGTTCTGCGCCGCCGTGCCCGCGCCCGCGACGGCGTCGGCGACGCCGCGCGAAATCTGGTTCGTCGCCGCCGCCTGCTCTTCGATCGCGACGGCGATGCCGGCGGTGAAGCCTTCCGCCTGGTTCATCGTGGTGACGATGGAGTCGATCGCCTGCACGGCCTCGCTTGTTGCGCTCTGGATCGCCTGCACGTGCTCGGCGATGCGGTCGGTCGCGCGCGCCGTCTGGTTGGCGAGGGATTTGACCTCCTGCGCGACGACGGCGAAGCCGCGGCCGGCCTCGCCGGCGCGCGCCGCCTCGATCGTGGCGTTCAGGGCCAGCAGGTTGGTCTGCGCGGCGATCGCTTGAATGAGGCCGATGATCTCGCCGATCTTCTGCGCCTTCTCCGCGAGGCCGCCGATCGTCTGCGTCGTGCTCGTCGTGGTGCGCGCCGCCTCGACCACGACGGATCGCGTGCGGATGACCTGATGCTCGATCTCGCCGATCGAGGCCGAAAGTTCCTCGGCGGCGTTGGCGACGCCCCTGACGTTGCTCGAGGCCTCCGCCGTCGCGCCCGCCGCGGCGCGCGAGCGGCGCGCGCTGTCGGCGGCGATCGACGAAAGGTTGTCGGCCGCGGCCGTCATCTGGTCGGTGTGATCGGCGACCTTGCGCAAGGCGCCGCTGACGGTGTGGCGAAAGTCGTGGATCAGCGCGTCGACGTTCTTTTGCCGATCCGAGGCGCTCGCCACGCGCGAGGCGACTTCGTCCTGCAATCGCAGGCGTTCCGTCAAGCCATCCTTGAAATGCTGCACGGCGCCCGCCATCGCTCCGATTTCGTCGGCGCGGTCGAGCGCCGGCACGTCAGTGGAGAGATCGCCCTCCGCGAGCTTCAACATGCTCGTCGTCAAGTCTTCGATCGGCGCGGTGACGCGCATCAGGATGAGGCGCATGACGGCGGCCACGCTGCCGACGATGAGCGCGCACATCAGAATCGACCAGCCGACCTCGGCGATCGACGTGGCGCCGCGGCCGAGCAGAATGGCCGCGAACAGCGAGGCGACGACGGCGCCGACGACCATCGTGGCTTTCAGCACGATCACGGTGCGCAGCGAGGCCCGGCGGTCCGCTTCCTTCGGCGCGCGACCGGCCGCTGGACGCGCCAGGGCCATGGATTTGCTGATGCGCATCGGCGGCTCGCGTTCATGGCGCGCCCGGCGGCCGGCAGCCGCCATCAAGCGCAAGCCATACTCGCCCGGCGCCGTTAAGGACCGGTTAAGCCTATCGCCGCCAGCGGGCGAGCGCGACGCCGTGCGCGGCGAGAAGCGCGTGGAAATCCGGCGACAGGAGGAAGGCGAGTTCGCGTTCGCGCGTGACCGTCACGTCGTCGACCTCTTTCAGGGCCGCGTCGACGTAGCCCGGATGGCACATGACGAGGTGGCGGCCGCCGGGCGAAACGAGAGCGCGGCCGAAGTCCTCCGCGACGGATCGCGACGGATCGAACGCGGAAAAGCCGGAGAAGCCGCGGTTGACCGCAAAGCCGGCCTTCCGGGCCGACGCCGCGAACCCCGCCGCCAGCGACGCGACCTGAAGCGCTTTCACCGCCTCGACTTTGCGGGCGAGGATCGCGCCCGGCCGATCGGCGCTGTCGCGCAGCCAGGTTGCGCCCGCGAGCCCGCGCCGCGCGAGTTCCTCCAGAAGCCAACGGCGCACCCCCGGCAGAATCTGCACATGCTGATGGCCGTCGACGAAATCCGGCGGCCGCCCCATGGCGTTCTCGAAGGCGTCCAACTGGCGCGCGATCTCCGCGCGGACCTCCGCTTCCGGCAGGCGCCCCGACACGGCGCGGCGCACGAGCGCGCCAAGCGAAGGAAAGCCGCCCGAGGGCGCGAAGGACGGCATGGCGCCGAGCGGCCCGCCGGCGGTCAGCGTGAGATGAAGCCCGATGTCCGCGATGTCGCCGAAGGGCGCGAGATCGCGCGCGGCGTCGCCCCAAGACGGACGATTGGCCATCGCGCTCGTGGCGGTCAGCCGCCGGGCGTCGAGCGCTTCGAGGATGCCGCGGCTGACGCCTGGCGACAGCGCGTAATCGTCGGCGCAAAGCATGATCGTCGTCGCGGGCACGGGCCGCCATAGCACGGCGCGCGCGGCCCCGTCAGCCCGTTCAGGCGGCCTCGAACGCGTACGAGCCGCCCTTGCGGACGATGCGCCCGAAACCCGGCGCGTTGACATGCGCGCCGGCGACGATGATCCGCTCGTTCGCCATCATGTCGAGAATACGATGGCGCGAGCGACGCGCTTCATCCGGGTCGATGTCGTAGACGAGCGCCGTATCGGGATGCGAGATCTGGACGGCCGAGAGATGCACGATGTCGCCCCAGGCGAGGAACGCCTCGCGCCCCGAGCCGATGCGCCAGCACGTATGGCCCGGCGTGTGCCCGGCGGCGAGAATCGGCGCGCAGCCGAGCGCCTCCTCGCCGTCGCGCATGCGCCGCGTGCGTTCGCGATACGGTTTCATGTTGATCTTGTTGCGCGCGCGGCTGCGTTTGACGGCCTCGGGCTCGGTCGGGTCGCCTTCGGCCATCCAGAAGTCGTGTTCCTTTTCGTGCACGAGGATTTCGGCGTTCGGGTAGACCGCCTCGCCATGATCGTCGACGAGACCGTTGGCGTGGTCGGGATGGATATGCGTCAACAGAATGCAGTCGACGGCGGCGGGCTCGATCCCGCCGGCGCGCAAGTTATCGGGCAACTTGCCGAGCGTCGCCTGCATGGTGTTTCCGGCGCCCGCGTCGATCAGGATCGTTTTGCCGTCGCGCCGAAAGAGGAAGTTGTTGACGGGGATGAACAGCGAGCCGCCGTCCGTCCCGCCCACGAGCGCCTCCGAGGTCGCGCGATCCATGTTGACGATCAGATCGAGCGACGTTTTGAGGATGCCGTCGCTGTAGCCTTTGATCTCGAGGTCGCCGACCTTGAACGATGGCGTCATCGGCGCGTCTCCACGATCGTCAGAATCCTTCGCGCGCAAGCCGCACCATGCACCCGGCCGAGACGATCACCGCCGCGGCGAGGACGCCGAACGCCATGACGTAATTGTTGCCGGACGCCTGCAGGATGGCGCCCATCATCAGCGGCGACAAGGCGCCGATGGTGAGAACCACGAAGGCGCGCACGCCTTGCGAGGCGCCCATGTTGTCTTCCGGGCAGATCGAATGCACCAGCATTTCGGCGCAGGCGATGCCGACCTGTTGCGCGCAGAGGGCGCAAATGGAAAAGATCACGCTCCACAGAGGGCTGGGCGCGAGCGCGGAGGCCATCAGGAAGATCGCCGAGACGAACCAGCCCGCGCCGGCGAGCGGGGCGCGGCGGAAGATGCGATCGGAGACATGGCCGACGATCAGGATCGTCGCGACCGCGAAGCCGAAAATCACGAAGGTCAGGTATCCCGACACGGCGAAGGAAAAGCCCCGCTGCGTGCGCAGATAGGTCGGCAGCCAGATCGACCAGCCCCAATATTCGATGCCGTTGCACGAGATGGCGGCGGTCGCCAGCCAGAACCGCGGGTTGCGCGCCCAGGCCGATCCGGCCGCCTTGATGGCGCGGCCGGGCGCATCGGTGTTTTGCGCCAAGGCGCCGGCGGCGACGAAATCGGCTTCGGTCGCATCGACCGCGCGATGCTGCCGCGGCGTGTCGCGCACCAGGAACCAGACCATGGGCAACGGCAGGATGAGCGCCAGCGCGCCCAGCGCGAAGAACTGTCCGCGCCAGCCGAATTGCAGAATGAGGTAGGTCACGACGAGGCCCATCAACATTGGGCCGATCATCGTGCCGATCCACCAGAACGATGTCGCGCGGCCGCGCTCCCGCAGCGCGAACCAGCGCGCCACCAACGCCAGGGTGCAGGGATAGAGCGCGGCCTCGCCGAACCCGAGAATGACGCGCGACCACACGAGCGCGCCGTAGCTTCCCGCAAGACCGGACCAGAAGCAGGTCGCGGCCCACACGAGCAGACTGAGCGCCGCGGTCCTGCGGGCGCCGATGCGGTCGACGAGATAGCCCCAGAACGGCGCGCACAGACCGTAGGCCAGGAACATCGCCGTCGTGATCCAGCCGATCCTCGCCTGCTGGCCGACGAGACCGAATTCGTCGAGGAACGATGGGTTGTTCTGCACGATCGCCATGTTCGCCTTGTCGAACATGGAGATGATCCAGATGATGAGCAGCGTCGGCGCGATATGCGTCCATCGCACGCTGCTCGCCACGATCGTCTGAGAGGGGGCCGCCTCGCCCGCACGAGGCAATTCCGTCGCGCTCATCGGTCGCTTCCCCTCGCCTCGACTTCTGTCGCGTTGTTGTCGCGCGAGGTTGCCAGCGGGCCTAGGGGTTGTCAAATTGCGCGAGGCGCGGCGCATCGCGCGATGGAAAGGGCGTAACGGGATGAGCGCGCGGGCCTATGACTACGTGATCGTCGGCGCAGGATCGGCAGGTTGCGTGCTCGCCGCGCGCCTGTCGGAAGACCCCGGCGTCAGCGTGCTGCTGCTCGAAGCGGGCGGCCGCGACGTCGACCCGCTCATTTCGATCCCGCTCGGCATGGGCAAGATGCATCAATACCGGCTGCATGACTGGGGCTACGAAACCGAGCCCGAGACCGGTCTTGACGGGCGGCGTCTCGAAGCGATGCGCGGCAAGGTCATGGGCGGCAGTTCCTCCGTCAACGTGATGGCTTATACGCGCGGCAACCCCGGCGATTTCGACCGCTGGGCGCGCAACGGCGCGAAGAACTGGTCCTATGGCGACGTACTGCCCTACTTTCGGCGCGGCGAGACGTTCGAGGCCGGCATGGACCAGTTCCGCGGCGGCGACGGACCCGTCGGCACGCAATTCGCCAAGACGCCCGACACGATCTTCGACGCCTGGTCGCAGGCCGGCGAGCAAGCCGGCTTTCCCGTGACGCCCGACTACAACGCGCAGCAGCAGGAGGGGTTTGGCCGCGGCCAGTTCACGATCCGCGACGGCCGGCGCTCGTCTTCGGCGCGCGCCTATCTGCGGCCGATCCGCGGCCGCCGCAACCTGACGATCGAGACGCGCGCCCATGCGCTCAAAGTCGCGACGCAGAACAAGCGGGCGACCGGCGTCGACTACGTCAAGGACTCGGTCGTGTCGACGGTCCGCGCCGAGCGCGAGGTCATCGTGTCGGCCGGCTCGTTCAACACGCCGCATCTTCTGATGCTGTCGGGCATCGGGCCGGCCGACCATCTCAAGGCGATGGGCGTCGCGCCGGTGCTCGATGCGCCGGGCGTCGGCAAGCATCTGCAGGACCATCTCGGCGTCTGGATCACCTGGACTCGCAAGTCGCCCGGCCGCTTCCACAAGGAAATGCGGTTCGACCGCATCGCGCTCAGCATGCTGCGCGCCTACGCCTTCGGCTCGGGACCGGCGACGGTGGTTCCCGGCGGCCTGCACGCCTTCGTCAAGATCGACAAGAGCGTCGCGGTGCCCGACATCGAGTTCATGTTCCACACGGTGCCCCCCCAGACGGGCCTGTGGTTTCCGGGGATCGTGAAAGCCTATCAGGACGCCTACGGCATCCGCCCGACGCTGCTGCACCCCGAAAGCCGCGGCGAAATCCTGCTGCGCTCGGCCGATCCGCGCGACCCGCCGCGCATCTGCTACAATTTCTTTTCGGCGCCGCCGGACATGCCGCGTCTCGTCGCCGGCTTCAAGGCGGCGCGCGAGGTCGGCGAGCAGCCGGCGATGGCGCCCTACCGCGCCGCGGAGGTCTCGCCCGGCCCGGCGTGCCGCACCGATGCGGAGATCGAGGCGATGATCCGCCGCACCGCGCTGACCGCGCATCATCCGAGCAGCACGTGCCGCATGGGCGAGGATGCGCTGTCGCCGCTCGACGCCTCGCTGCGGCTGCGCGGGATCGACGGCCTGCGCGTCGTCGATGCGTCCGCCATGCCCGACCTCGTTTCGGCGCACATCAACGCCTGCGTGCTGATGATCGGCGAGAAGGCCGCCGACCTCATCCGCGAGGCGGCGTAAACGGATCGTCATGGTTGCGTTCCCGCGCGCGCTTGCCTAGGCAGGGCGGCGTCGGCGACGCCGACGCTGGAGGTCCGATCGCATGAACGCGATGGAAGGGGTTGCGGCGCACGCCCAGCCGTCAGTCGAACTGAGCGTGATCGTTCCCGTCTACAACGAAGCGGAGAACGTCGCGCCCTTGGTCGCGCGGCTGACGCCGCTGCTCGAGCGCCTCGTCGCCACCCACGAGATCATCTTCGTCGACGACGGCTCGCGCGACGCCACGCTCGCCGCGCTGCGCGCGATCAACGCCGCCGATCCCCGCGCGGTCGCGCTGTCGTTCTCGCGCAACTTCGGCAAGGAGATCGCGATCGCCGCCGGTCTCGACCACGCCGACGGCGCGGCGGTCGTCATCATGGACGCCGACCTGCAGCACCCGCCGGAAACCATCGAGACGTTCGTCGCGAAATGGCGCGAAGGCTATAAGAACGTCTACGGCCAGCGCATCGACCGCTCGACGGACAGCGCGTTGCGCCGGATGTTCACGCGGCGTTTCTACAAGACGTTCGCGGCGCTCGGCGAAACGTCGCTGCCGGAAGGCGCCGGCGACTTCCGCCTTCTCGATCGCGCCGCCGTGCTGGCGCTGCGTTCAATGCCGGAGCGCGCCCGCTTCTCGAAAGGCCTCTACGCCTGGATCGGCTTCAAATCGACGGGCGTGCCCTTCGCCGTCGCCGAGCGCGCCGCGGGCCAGTCGAAGTTCAGCTACCGCAAGCTGACGCGCTTCGCGCTCGACGGGCTGATGTCCTTCTCGACCATGCCGCTGATGGTGTGGACCTATATCGGCACCGCGGTCTCGCTGATCGCGATCCTCACCGCGCTGCGGTTCGTGCTGGAGACGGTCATCTACGGCGTCGACACGCCCGGCTTCGCCTCGCTCATCGTCTCGGTGATGTTCCTCGGCGGCGTTCAGCTGCTCTCGCTCGGCGTGCTCGGAGAATATATCGGCCGCATCTTCGCCGAAGTGAAACGCCGCCCGCTCTATCTCATCGGCGAGCGCATCGGCGCCGACGCGCAGGCGCCGCTCGACCCCACGCCCCGGTCGCAATCGCGGCGGATCTGATCGGCGATGTATCGCAATCTCTTTTCGGTGGCGACCCTGACGCTGCTGTCGCGCGCGACCGGCTTCTTGCGCGACGTCATGCTCGGCGCGGTCCTCGGCGCCGGCCTGCTCGCCGACGCCTTCTATGTCGCCTTCCGCCTGCCCAACCACTTCCGCGCGATCTTCGCCGAAGGCGCCTTCAACGCCGCCTTCGTGCCGACCTATTCGCGGGTGCTCGAAGCGCAAGGCGGCGATGAGGCGCGGACCTTCTCGGGCCAGGTGCTGACGCTGCTCGCGCTGTCGCAGATCGTCGTGCTCGCGCTCGCGCTCGCCTTCACCCCGGAGCTGGTGCGGCTTCTGGCGCCGGGCTTCGAAGACGACCCGACGAAGTTCGCGCTCGCCGTCTCGCTGACGCGCATCACGTTCCCCTATCTTCTGTTCGTCACCCTCGTCACGCTGCACACGGGCGCGCTCAATGCGCATCGCCGCTTCGCCGCCGGCGCTTTCGCGCCCGTTCTGCTGAACCTCGCGATGATCGTCGTCCTGCCGCTCGCCTATCTTTTTCCCGACGCGGCCTACGCGTCCGCCGTCGCCGTCACGCTGTCGGGCGCGGCGCAACTCGTCTTCATCGTCATCGCGGCGAAGCGCGCGCGGGCCTTCGGCGGGCTCACGCGGCCGCGCTGGACGCGCGACACAAGGCAATTCTTCGCGGCGCTGGCGCCCGCCGTCATCGGCTCGGCCGGGTTCCAGATCGCGCTCTTCGCCGACACGATCATCGCGTCCCTGTTGCCGACCGGCGCGGTGTCCTCGATCTACTATGCGGACCGCATCTATCAGCTTCCCATCGGCGTCATCGGCATCGCGGCCGGCTCCGTGCTGCTGCCCGAGATGAGCCGGCGCTTCGCGGCGGGCGACGACGGCGCGGCCTTTCATGCGCAGAACCGCACCATGGCGCTCACCATCGCGCTCGGCGCGCCGTTCTTCGTGGCGTTCCTCACGATCCCGCTCGACATCATGCGCGGCGTATTCCTCCGCGGCCGCTTCACCGAGGCCGCCGCCGAATCCTCCGCCGCGGTGCTCGCCGCCTATGGCGTGGGGCTGATGGCGATCGTGCTCATCGCCTCGGCGCGCGCGAGCTTCCAATCGAAAGGCGACACGCGCACGCCGATGCTGGTCTCGCTCGCCGCCGTGGCGTTGAACGTCGCGCTGAAGGTCGCGCTCTACAAGCCGTTCGGCGCGCCGGGCCTCGCCATGGCGACCGCCGTCGGCGCGTGGATCAACGTCGTCGTCCTCGTGGCGCTGGCGCTGCGCCGCAAGCTGATGCGGCCCGACCCGACCTTGTGGCGCGTCTGCGCCGCGGTCGCCATCGCCTGCGTCGCGCTGGCCTTCGTCGCGCTGGCGGGCCGGGCGCCCGCGATGGCCGCCGCCGACGCCATCGGCGTGCTGCGCGCGGAGGTCGGGCTCGTTCTTCTCGGCGCCGCCGGCGCGATCGTCTATGCTGCGGCGCTGGCCGTCGCGCTGCGCGCGCTGGGCGTTCGGCTCGCGCGGCCGCGCCGCGCGTGAGGCCAGGCGCGCCGGGAGAGCGCCATGGCTGTCTACCGCGCCTACGTCTTCGACGCCTACGGCACGCTGTTCGACGTGCATTCGGCCGTGGCGCGGCATCGCGACGCCATCGGGCCGCACGCGGACCGCCTGTCCGAGATCTGGCGCCTGAAGCAGCTTGAATACACCTGGACCCGCACCCTGATGGGCGCCTACCGCGACTTCCGCGACCTCACCGCGCTGTCGCTCGATTACGCGAGCGCGCAATGCGGCGGCCTGTCGCCGCAAACCCGTGCGGCTCTGCTCGCCGCCTACGACACGCTCGACGCGTTCCCGGATGCGCGGCCGACCCTGCGCGCGCTGAAGGACGCAGGGGCTGGGGTCGCCATCCTCTCGAACGGGACGCCCGACATGCTTGCTAGCGCCACCGCCTCGGCGGGTCTCGACGGCGTTCTCGACGCCTGCCTCTCGATCGACGAGATCGGCGCCTTCAAGACGGCGCCGTCGGCCTACGCGCTCGTTGCGCGGCGCCTGGGCGTGGCGGCGAGCGACGTCTCCTTCCAGTCGTCGAACCGCTGGGACATCGCGGGCGCGGTTCGCGCGGGGTTTCGCGGCGTGTGGATCAACCGGACCGGTCTGCCAGACGAATATTTCGATCTTGCGCCCGCGCGGACGCTGACAGGCCTCGCCGAACTGCTGGACGAGTGCTGTTAGCCGATCGAGTGTCCATACATGACGACGCTAGCCGATGATGCGCTCGACGATCTTTCGCCCCTCACCCCGGCCCTCTCCCCGTCGCAACGGGGAGAGGGAGCGCTGCCGCGCCCACTCATGCGAATCGGCATCGCTCGCCGATGACGCGCTCGATGCGTCCCCTCTCCCCGCCTGCGGGGAGAGGGTTAGGGGCGGCGCGAAGCTCTATCGCGCCGGCGCCAGGGGTTCGCCGGGAATGTCGAGCGGCTCCACCTTGACGATCGAGGCGCCGTGGTCGCTGCCGACCCAAAAGGCGGCGGGCTTCGCGTTGTCGTCGACGAAGACGCGCCGGATGTTGGTCGGCCGGGGCATCAGATATTCGGCGAACTCGCCGGTCTTGACGTCGAGGCGCGAGACGCGATCCGACATGACGGAGCCGGTCCAGGCCGCCCCGCTCCGATCGAACGCCACGTCGTAGGGCTGCTCCCAGGGCAACGGCATCGTCCATTCACGCATCTGATGCGTATTCGCGTCGAACATGCCGATGGCGTTCGTGCCGTATTCGCCGAACCAGAGGCGATTTTGCGCATCGAAGCGTCCGCGCCGCGCCCGCGCGCCCGCGGTCGGGGTCGGAAAGACCGTGAAGGCTTGCGTCTTCGCGTCGATCCTGCCGATGCTGCCGCCGACGAAGTCGAGAAGGTAGCCGTTGTTGTCGCGGTCGGCGGCGATCCCATACACGCTGACCGGACGATTGGCCGGATCCTTCATGGTTCCGAGCTTCTCGTATTGGCCCGTCGCGACGTCGAGCCGCAGGATTTGCGACCGGTCGGAATCCTTGATCCAGATCTTGCCGTCGACCTTGCTCGCCGCGGGCGACAGATGCGCCTGCTGCGTCAGATTGGTCTGCCAGTCGGCGGGAAGCGGGTAGTAACGAAAGGTCTCGCTCTTGGGATCGAATTTCGCGACGCCCGTCTGATACATCAGGCCGAGCCAGAAATTCCCGTCCGCGTCGGTCTCGAGGTCGAGCGTGCCGGTCGGAAATCCCTTCTTCTGCTCGGCGATGGGAAATTCGGTCACCTTCCCGGTCTTGGGATCCAATTTCGAAAGGTACTGCTCCTCGAAATTCGAGTACCAGACCATCCCGTCCTTATCGACCACGACGTCGTGGGGCTGAATGACCTTTCGCGGCAGCGCGTATTCCGTGATGAAGACGCGGGTGGCGCGTCCCTTTGGCCGCTGGAAGGCCTTCAGCTCGTAGGGATGCGCCTCGGTGGCGCTGAGATTGATGCTCGCCAGATATTCGGAAAACTCCTTCACGCGGTTGGGCGGGACGGCCGGCCTGCGCGCGTCGCCGACGAGCCGCTGCGGCTGCTCGGGCGAGGCGCCGGGATAATAGCCCGACATCCGCTCGAAGACCTGCTCGAACTCCTGCGGGGTGTGCTGAGACTGCACGATGCGTTCGATCGTGTGGCAGTCGGTGCAGTTCAGCAGCAGCTTCTTTTGCGCGTCCGAGCCGGGGACGCTGGCGAGCCATTCCGCGCTCGTGAGTTGGGCGGCGAGATCCTTCGTCGGCACGAGTTTGAGATCGGCGGCGCCGTCGCCGTCTTCGGCGACCGTCGCCGCCACCGGCGCGGCGAGGTCGTAGCCCGTCGCGCGCATCGACATCTTGTAGGATCCGGGCGCCAAGCGGCCGGGCGGGAAGCTGTAGCGGCCATGATCGTCGGTCACGACGCTGTAGGCGATGGTCGAGCCTTCGCGCGCGGCGCTCACCACGACGCCTTCCATGAGACCCTCGCGGTCCGACCGCGCCTCGCCATGCAGCGTCGCCTGCTGCGCCAGCCCCAGCGTCGGCGCCGACAGGCAGACGACCGCGCCCAGAGCGCGCGCGAGATCTTTGGCGATTGGCATTCGATCCTCCCGGCCGCTGCGCTTGGCGCAGTCTTTCACGCGATTGTGGACCCCGCTCGCGCCAGCGACAAGCGAAAGATTCGCGCGCCGCGCGCCGCCGCCCGACGGGAAAGCCGGCTTGCGAACGGATCGATTTAAGCGGACAAGGCGCGCATGACGCAGCCGGAGATCATCCGCACGATCGGCCGCCTGCGACGGGCCTGGCGCAATCGCTGACGAGGCCGGGCTCCTTCCAGACCTTGCAACGGAAAAGCGCCATGAGATTGAACGTCTTTCGCACGGTCCCGCTCATTCTCGCGATGTGCGCTCTCGTAACGGATTCAAGCGCGGAAGCGGCTCAGGTTTCCGAAGGGCCGGCGGGGATGGCGTTCTATGTCCCGCCATCTCCGCTTCCCAATGCAGAGCACGGCGCAGCGATCTGGGCGAGGGACGCGGCCGCGGACGTCTCCCTGCCGAGCGCCGCGCGCAACCTGCTCGTCCTGTATCAATCGCGAAGGCTCGATGGCGCGCCCATCGCCGTTTCCGGAACGCTCTCCGTCCCGCGCGGCGCGCCGCCGGCGGGCGGATGGCCGCTGATCACCTGGACGCATGGGACCACCGGCCTGTCGCCCGCATGCGCCCCGTCCCTCGACACGCCGGACAGCACGGAACACTACTATCTCGGACCGAGCCGATCGAGACTCGATCAATTCGTGCGGCAGGGCTACGCGGTGGTCTTCAGCGACTTCCAGGGCCTCGGCGTGACGGGCGGCGACATCCATCCGTTCCTGCAAGGCGAAGCGGAGGCCCGGGGGGCGCTCGATATCATGCGCGCGGCGCGCCAGATCGATCCGGGCGTCGGCGCGCGCTACGTCGTCATGGGTCACTCGGAAGGCGGCCAGGCGGACCTGTTCACGGCTCGGTTTGGACCCTCCTATGCGCCGGATCTGACGCTTCTCGGGAACGTCGCCTTCGCGCCGGCGTCCGACATGGGAGGCCGTATCCAGGGGCTGACAACAGCCTCGCAACCCTCGGGTGCGCTGATCTACGCGATGTACTTCCTGCAGTCGGTCGCATCCAACCATCCCGGTATCGACCTCGGCCGCATCCTAAGCCCGCAGGCTCTCGCCCACCTGGCGCAGACCCGGCAGGAGTGCGTGTCGCCAACGCTGTCCAAGGGCTATTGGGCCACGGCGGTCCCGAAGGATCAGTTCCTGCCCGGCGCCGATCTCTCGGCGGTCCTCAAACTGGCCGCTGCGAACGATCCTGGCGGTCTGCGTATCGCTGCGCCCACCTTCATCATGCAGGGCGGCGCGGACGTCACGGTTCCGCCGTCCACCACCGACGCCGTCGCCCGCAAGCTGTGCGCGAACGGAAACGAGTTGCTTTATCGGCTATTCCCGACTGCCGATCACGAATCCATTGTGGAGCAAGGGAACGACGACGCGGTCGCCTGGGTGCGGGAGCGCTTCGAGGGCGCGCCGGCGACGAGCAACTGCAGCGCGCTGCCGTCCGCTCCAGGCTGACGCGTGGGTCTTTCGCTCGGGGCCTCGCCATGGCGCAAGAGGCATGGCGGCTTGCGAGCGGATCGATTTAAGCGGAAAAGGCGCCCATGACGCAGCCGGAGATCATCCGCACGATCGGCCGCCTGCGCGCGCGCGTCCGCGCCTGGCGCGCCGCGGGCGAGACGATCGCGCTCGTCCCGACGATGGGCGCGCTGCACGACGGGCATGTCTCGCTTGTCGCGCTGGCGAGACGGCGCGCGGCGCGCGTCGTCGTTTCGATCTTCGTCAACCCGGCCCAATTTGGACCGGACGAAGACTTCGCTCGCTATCCGCGCGCCTTCGAAGCCGACCTCGCGAAACTGGCGGCGGCGGGCGCCGACGCCGCCTTCCATCCGGACGCCGCCGAGATGTACCCGCCTGGTTTCGCGACCTCGATCGCGCCGCAAGGACCGGCGGCCGCGGGTCTGGAGGATCGGTTTCGGCCGACGCATTTCCAAGGCGTCGCGACGGTCGTCGCGAAGCTGCTGCTGCAGGCCTCGCCCGATGCCGCGATCTTCGGCGAGAAGGACTTTCAGCAGCTCGCGGTGATCCGGCGGATGGTTCGCGATCTCGACATCCCCGTCGAGATCGTCGGCGCGCCGACGCTGCGCGAAGCCAGCGGGCTCGCCCTCTCCTCGCGCAACGCCTATCTCGACCCCGCGCAGCGCGAGCGCGCCCCCGCCCTCTACCGCGCCTTGCGCGCGGCGGCGGAGCGTCTGCGTCAGGGCGCGGCGCTCGAGCCGACCTTGCACGAGGCGAGCGCGGCGATCGCCGCCGCCGGCTTCGAGATCGACTATGTCGAGCTGCGCGATGCGCAAACGCTCGGCGCGCCGATCGCCGGACAGACCCTTCGCGACTGGCGCCTGCTCGGCGCGGCGCGCATCGGCGCCACGCGGCTGATCGACAACGTCGCGGTGAGCGACTAAGGCGACGCCATGGCCTACCTCGACGACCTGAAGCCCTTGAAGCTCGGCGACCTCGCGCAGATGCGCGCGCGCGGCGAGAAGATCGCCATGCTGACGAGCTACGACGCCAGCTTCGCCGCGATGCTCGACCGCTGCGGCGTTGACGTGGTGCTCGTCGGCGATTCGCTCGGCAACGTCATTCAAGGCTTGCCGACGACGCTCGCCGTCACGCTGGAGCAGATGATCTATCACACGGAATGCGTGTTCCGAGGCATGAGACGCGCCTTCCTCATCGCGGACATGCCGTTCGGCTCGTATCAGGAGAGCCGCGAGCAGGCGATGCGCAACGCCGCGCTGCTGATGCGCACGGGCGCGCAGATGGTGAAGCTCGAGGGCGGCGCCTACATGGCCGAGACCGTGCGCTTTCTTGTCGAGCGCGGCGCGCCGGTGTGCGCGCACATCGGTCTGACGCCGCAATCCGTGCATCAACTCGGCGGCTATCGCGTGCAGGGCAAGGGCGAAGAGGCGGCGGCGCAGATGAAGGCTGACGCGCGCGCGCTGGAAGACGCGGGCGCGGCGCTGATGGTCATCGAGATGACGCCGTCCGATGTCGCGGCCGCCGTGACGCGGTCGATGACGAGGACGGCGACGATCGGCATCGGCGCCGGGCCCGATTGCGACGGGCAGGTGCTCGTTCTGCACGACATGATCGGCGTCTTTCCCGGCAAGCGGCCGCGTTTCGTAAAAGACTTCATTCCGGAGACGGGCACCATTGAGGGCGCGGTGAAAGCCTATGTGGACGCCGTGAAGACCGGCGCCTTTCCGGCCGCCGAACACGGGTATTGAGCGTCGATGCGCGCGCTTGCCGCGTCGCGGCCCGTAAGGATACGATCGTCGCAACGATCATCGGGGCGGAACGCAATGGGATGCACGGTTCGCGGGCGCTGGGCCGGCCGCGCCATCGGGGTAGCGATGGGCGCGGCGATGGCGGCGCCGCCCGCCACGAGCGCGCAAGAAACGATCAGCAAGCCGATCACGATCTATGTCGCGGGGACGGCGGGCGGCGGCGTCGACCTCTACGCGCGGCTGCTCGGGCGCCATCTCGGCCGTCGCATCCCCGGCTCGCCGGCCGTCAACGTGGAGGACATGCCGGGCGCCGGCGGCATCCGCGCCGCCAATTTCCTCGCGAAAGGCGCGCCCAAGGACGGGACGGCGCTGGCGGTGTTTCCCGGCGGCCCGCTGATCGAGCCGCTGATCGGAGCCCGCAATCCCGGCTACGACATGAGCGCGTTCAACTGGATCGGCGCGATCAGCCGCGACGTGAGCCTTTGCATCGCGTGGGCCGACAGCCCGTTCAAGACGATCGACGACGCGAAAACCAAGGTCATGCAGCTCGCCGGCACCGGCGCGGGCTCGGAGACCGACACGTTCCCGCTGATCCTCAACGACACGATCGGCACGAAATTCAAGATCATCACCGGCTATCTCGGCTCGAAGGAGACGTTCCTGGCGATGGAGAACGGCGAGGTGAACGGCCGCTGCGGGATCACGCTGTCCTCGCTCGAAGCCGCCAAGCCCGATTGGCTGCGCGACCACAAGATCAACATCCTGCTGCAGCTCGGCTTGGAGAAGAGCCCGAGGGCGGGCGACGCGCCGCTGATCTTCGATCTTTTGAAATCGGACGCCGACAAGCAGCTTCTCTCGATGTTCGTGGCGGGCACGGCGCTGAGCCGGCCCTTCGCGGCGCCGCCCGACACGACGAAGGGGGCGGTCGAGCTGTTGCGGCGCGGGTTCGACGAAACGATGAAAGATCCGGCGTTTCTGCAAGACGGCAAGACCATGATGGCGGAAATCTCGCCGACGAGCGGCGCCGACGCGCAGGCGTTGATCGCGCGCGTCTACGCCACGCCCAAAGACGTCGTCGCGCGGGCGAAGCGTCTCGTCACGCCGGCGGCGCGTTAGGACCGGGCGAGCCGGTCACGCCGCGATCGGCTCCGAGCTTTCCTCGATGACGGGGACGAAAGGCTGAACGCGACGGCTGTCCGCCAGTTCGGCCTCGACCGCCCTGGCGAGCAGCCTGCGCGCCTGGATGGGCGCGGCGTCCACGGAAATCGTGACGCGCGGGATGTCCGGACTTCCGAGTTCGAGCAGCGCTTTCTGCTGCGGCTCCAGCATGGCCTTGTCTTCGTTGAAGGTGAACATCGTCGCTTCGATCGTGTAGCGGGTCAGCGCCTCGTCGTCGCGGCGATAGTTGCGGCACGTCGCCCAGAAGTAATGGGCGCTGTGTTCGGTCTCCGGCGTGAGGAGATGCAGCACGCGATGCACGAACGCGCCGCTTCGATTGGCTCCCACCGGGTGAAATCCGGCCTCCGTGACGTGAATCCCCGGCGGCAGGTAGATCGCGGTCTGCCAGCGATCGATGCGTCCGTCGTAGCCCAGCAGACGCGAGAAAAACGGCGGCGGATCGATGTTGGGCATCTCGCGGTGGGCCCGGATGACGCGTCCGCGATCGAGCTCCACATGCACCGGCGAGTCCGCCACGGCCGCGTTGCCGATCGTGTGCTTATGGACATAGGTCTCGTGCGACAGATCGAGCAGGTTGTCCGTCACGAGACGGAAGTCGCACGCCATGTGATGATAGCCCGCGCTCGGCGTCCAGCCGGGATGATCGAGCCAATGGATGTCCGGCACGAGAGCGGGATCGGCGAGGGCGGCGTCGCCCGTCCACATCCAGACCACGTTGTGGCGCTCGACGACGGGATAGACGCGGGCCCGCGCGTTCGCGGGAATGCGATCCTGTCCGGGGACGTGGCGGCAGACGCCGTCGGGCCCGAATTCAAGGCCATGGTAGCCGCAGCGCAGCCGGTCGCCGCTCAACTGCCCCAGCGACAGCCGAACCAGCCGATGCGGGCAGCGATCCTCCATGGCGACGATCGCGCCGGCCTCGGTTCGGAAGAACACGACCGGTTCGTCGAGAATGCGACGCGCCAGCAGCGTCCGGCCGATCTCGTGAGGATAGGCGACAACCTGCCAGGCGTTTTTGATCCAGGTCTGCATGGCTCTTTCCTCCCGCGGAACGCGCTCAAGGCCCGTGATTCAAGCTCAATTCGTGACGGCCGTCCCTCGCTGCCGCGCCCGCCGTTTCCCCGCGCGCGACGCGGAGCTGCCGTAACAGCAGGACGCAGCAGCCCGCGCACAACAGCGGCTCGACCGCGGTGACATAGAAAAACATGCCCGTCGGCGCCTTCAGGCTCACCAGCAGGCTGCCGACCAGGGGCCCGGCGATCGAGCCGAGGCGCCCCACGCCGAGGGCGTAGCCGACGCCATTGGCGCGCAGAGCGGTGGGATAGATCAGGCCGGCTCCGGCGTTAAGGCCGTTCTGCATGCCGGTCACGACGCAGCCGGTAAAAAAGGCGAACGAGAGCAACACCAAGTCGGAGATGCCGGGAGCGCCGGTGAAGGCGACGACCGGAACGGCGAGCAGAAATAACGCCACCAGCACTTTTAGCCCGAAGCGATCGATCAGAACGCCGATGCACAAGCCGCCGACCGAGCCGCCGAGTTGATAGAGCGAGCCGGCGTAGGCCCCCTCTACGGCGCTGCGCCCGCTGCTCTGGACGATCATCGGTAGCCAGGCGTTCATCAAGTTGTTGGCCATGAGATTGAGGACGAAGATCAGCCACACAAGCACGGTGACCGGAGCCCAGCCGTTGCGGAAAAGCGCGATGGGCGAACCCCGCGTCTGGGCGCTCCCCTCCTCGCTGTTCAAGACGAACCGGGTCTCCGGCCCGACGATCAGGGCAGGATCGAGTTTGCGCGCCAGGCGCCCTACCGCTTCGTCTTGGCCGCCGCGCAGCACCCTGAACTTGATCGACTCGGGCAGGACGAAGATCAGGCAGGCTCCCACCAGGATCGGAACGACGCCGCCGACGACGAAGATGATCGGCCAGCCATACGTCGGCATCAGAGTGGCTCCGACGACGCCCGGAACGGCGCCGCCCAGCGAGATGCCCACCGACATGACGACCAGCATCGTGGCGCGCAGCCGTTTCGGCGAAAATTCCGCGTTGAGCGCGATCACGTTCGGAATCACGCCGCCGAGGCCAAGACCGCTCAGGAGGCGTAGCCAGAACAACCCCTGAAGGTTTGTGGCCCAGGCGCAGGCCAGCGTCGTGCCGCCCACCAAGAACAGGCCGCTGATAATCGCGATGCGGCGGCCGAACCGATCGCCGAGCCACCCGAAGAACGGCGCCCCGATGAGAAAGCCGGCCAGACTGGCGCTGAACACCGGGCCGAGCGCGCTCGGGCTGACGCGCCATTCCTTGATGATGGCGGGAAGCGCGATGCTGGCGTTCAGCAGGTCGAACCCATCGGCCATCATCGCGAGCAGGCACCAGAACGTCAGCCAGAGATGAAATGGCCGGAGCCTGGTCGTGTCGACGAGATCAGTGATGTTGACTTCGTTCATGTCTTCGCCCGATCCCGCAATGGCCTCGTCTCAAGCGGCGGCCCCTGCGGCGGCGTCCAGAGGACGTCGCGGGAAATCTCCGCGATCGAGCGGCAGCCGGTATAGGCCATCGCCGTATCGAACTCGCGGTGCAGGAGCCCGAGCGCATGCGCCGCGCCGGCCTCTCCCGCGACCGACACGCCGTACAGCGTCGGGCGGCCGAGCAGCACGGCTTTCGCGCCGAGCGCCAGCGCCTTGAGGATGTCCCCGCCGCGCCGCACGCCGCTGTCGAGGAGCACGGGAATCGCGTCCCCGACGGCCGCGACGATCTCGGGCAGCGCGTCGAGCGCCGCGACGGCGGTGTCGAGATTGCGGCCGCCGTGGTTCGAGACGATCAGGCCGTCGATCCCTTCGCGCAGGCCGCGCTCGGCGTCGTCGGGCCTCTGCACGCCTTTGAGGAGGATCGGGCCTTTCCAAAGGTCGCGCAGGCGGCCGATGTCATCCCAGGTCAGGTTGTCGCCGCGCACGCTGTCGGCGAAGCCGAGCCCGCTCGTGCGCGTCGCCCCCCTCAGCGGGTAGTGGACCGGGCGCGGCATGCCGCTCGTCCGCAGATAGCGCAGAAGCACGGAGGCCAGCCATCGCGGATGCAGGACGACGTCGGCGGCGATCCGCCCGTTGAGGGTGAAGGGGCTGTTGAAGCCGTTGCGGAAATTATACTCGCGAATCGGCGGCACGGCCGTGTCGACGGTGAGGATCAGCGCCTCGAAGCCGGCGTCGCGCGCCCGCCTGACGAGCGCGTGGGAAGCCGCGCGATCGCGCCACATGTAGAGCTGATACCATTTGCGGCCGGCTTCGACCGAAGCGATCGTCTCGATCGAGGTGATCGACGGCGTCGCCAGCGTGAACGGCACGCCGGAGCGCGCCGCGGCGCGGGCGAGCTCCAACTCGCCCCCATACCAGGCGACGCCCGCAACGCCCGTCGGCGCGATCGCCGCCGGCATCGAAAGCGGCTTGCCGAAGAGCTCCGCTCGCGCGCTGCGGACCGAGACGTCGACGAGCGCCCTGTTGCGCAGCTTGTAGCGCTGGAAACTCGTGCGATTGTCGCGCAGCGTCGCCTCGTCCTCCGAACCGCGGGCGATGAACTCGTAGACGCCCTTCGGCAAGCGCCGCGCGGCGCCCGCGCGCAAGTCCTCGATATTGAGGAAGCGGCGGCTCAGGCGCGCATCGAGCGTCGGCGTCGGCGGCGCAGACGCGCCGCCGGGCGCGGCCTCCCAGGATGCGGGCGCCAGCGGTGCGTTCATGTCCCTCGTCCTCCCCGATCGCGCGAGCTTAGAGCCGCGCGGATGCGCCCGCAAACGCCCGGCGCGATCCTGTCCGGCGCGATCCTTGCGACTCGCGCGCGTCCGGACCATATAGCGGCGGAGACATTGCGTCCGCGCCACAACGGGCGGGCGCTGGAGTGGGCTCCGCATGCGCGATCCTTATACCGTCCTGGGGGTGGGGAAATCCGCCGGCGCCGATGAGATCAAAAAGGCCTACCGGCGGCTGGCGAAGAGATACCATCCGGACCACAACAAGACCGACCCGAAGGCGAAGGAGAAATTCGCCGAGGCCAACACCGCCTATGAAATCCTCGGCGACGAGAAGAAGAAGGGTCAGTTCGATCGCAGCGAGATCGACGCGGAAGGCAAGCCGCGCGGCTTCGAAGGGCTGGGCGCAGGCGCTCCCGGCGGCGGCTTCCGCCGGCAGGCCGGCGCGGGCGGCTTCGAGCATTTCGACTTCAATTTCGGCGGCGCTCCCGGAGGCCCCGGCCCCAACCCAGGCGCAAGCGCGCGCGCCGGCGGCTTCGATCCGTCCGATCTTTTCGAGGGCATCTTCGGCGGCCGCACGCGCGGCGCGGCGCGGCCCCCGCCGCGCGGCGACGACCTGACGGGAACCGTGACCGTTTCGCTGGAGCAGGCGGCGCTTGGCGGCGACACCCGGGTGATCCTGCCCAACGGGCGCACGCTCGAGGTCAAGATTCCGGCCGGGATCGAGGACGGCAAGCAGATCCGGCTGAAAAGCCAGGGCGCCATCAGCCCCCACGGCGGCGAAGCCGGAGACGCGATCATCACGGTGCGCGTCGCCAAGCACCCGCTGTTCGAGATCGTCGGCCGCGACCTGCGCGTCGATCTGCCGGTCACGCTCTATGAAGCGGTGCTCGGCGGCAAGGTGGAAACCCGAACGCTGACCGGCGCCGTCGAACTCTCGGTTCCGCCCAACAGCAATTCCGGCCGCGTCATGCGTCTGCGCGGCAAAGGATTGCCGGCTTCGGGCGCGAACGGCGCGGGCGACCTCCTGGTGCGCCTGAAGATCGTTCTGCCGGAGGCGCCCGACCCCGACCTCGAGGCCCTGATGAAGCGCTGGCGGGATCAGAAGCCCTATCGTCCGCGCGACTGACCCGCGGCGTCTTCAGCGCTCGCCGCCGTTCGGCGCGGGATCGCGGAGCATCGCCGCCATCGCCAGGCGGCGAAGGCGGGCCGGATCGCCGGGCCCCGACAACGCGAAGCCCGCGCCGTGCGCCGACCAGGTCGCCACAGCGCCGTCCCCGCGCTCGGCGACCCGTAGCGGCGCATCTGCCGCCGCGATTCGGCCGATGACGAGGCCGTAGCGTTCGCCCTGCGCGTCCTCGTAGACGAGCAACCCGTCGGGTCCGGCGTCGCCGGGCGTGATGCGGCCGCCGAGCAGACGCGGCTCGTCGTTGTCGAAAACCGGCGGCGCCACGGAAAAGCCGATCCGGCGGGTCAGAAACCGCTTCAGACGCGGCAAATCCTCCGGCGGGATTTCCACGGGCCGCACGTCGCGCACGAAGGTTCGGTGCGCGTCGATCGCGCGCTCGAGCAGGCCGCGCATCGGGTCCTCGATGGCCGCGGCTTCGACCGGCCGCGCCGCGATGACGCGCAGGCCGGTCAGCATCGCCGGCGCGTAGCTCACCGCCGCCGCGCCGATCAGCGCCGCCGCCGCCCCCGCCAGGAACGAGCCCGCCGCGAGCGTGGCGAGGCCGCCGCGCCACCGCGACCGGCCCGCGCCGCGATCGGGGGCGAGGATGGGCGGCTGCAGCAGGCCGGGCGAGGGACCGGGCCACACGGGTTCGCGCCGGCGCGCCTCGCTTGCGGTCGGCCACAGCCGATCGGGGATGGCGTCGGCGGCGATCCGCGCGAAACGGGCGCGCACGACATCGTTTTGCCGCCGCCACAGGTCGAGGCGGGCGGCCGCCTCCGGCGCCGTGCGCAGCCAGCGCTCGATCGCCTCGCGCCGCTCGATCGGCGCCTCGCCGTCGAGCCAGGCGCTCAGTTCGACATCGCCGAAACTCGACGCGCCCATGGCCGCTTACTTGACCAGGCGGAGATAGGGCGGTTGCCGCCTGGCGCGATCGGCGACGCGCCGGGCGACATCGAGCCGGTCTTCCAGGAAGGCGCGCGAGCGGGCGACCCGCGCGGCGACGACGGCGCGGGACAGGCCCAGCGTGTCGGACGCCTCCGCGTAGGTCAGACCTTCCAGCACGACCAGCAGGTAGACTTCCCGCTGGTCGAGCGACAGCGCGGTCAGCGCGTCGGTCACGCCCTGCCCGGCCGAGTCAGCTCCGGCGAACGCCGGCGCATCGCCGCCCCGCGCCCGCGCGCGGACGCGGTTCAGCGTGGTCAGCGTCGCGTAGAGCCAGATGCGCAGGTCGGGGCCGCCGGCGGCGACCCGCAGCGCGCGAGCGACGGTGTCGCGCGTCAGCGCGTCGGCGTCCCGGGCCGGCTCCGGCGAATCGAGCGCCACGAGCGCGTTCGCGTAGCGGCGCAAGCCGGGGATCAGGTGCTCGATCTCAGTATGGGGTGCGACTGGGTCCTTGATCAACGCGGCGCGGCCTCCGTTAACGCGATCTTAACCCTCCTAACGCGCGGCGCCTATACGCGGCTCAGCTTGGCGGGATTTTTCCGGGGGATTTTTGCTTGCCGATGGCCGCGCTTGCCTATTGTCCGCCGCGCTATTAAACGCGGCCGCAGGTCGCGCCCTACGCGGGCGCGCGAAACCCAGCTGAGACCATGACCCAAGACGGCCGCCAACCAGGCCAGACCTCCTCCGGCATCCTGGCGGGCAAGCGCGGGCTCGTGATGGGGGTGGCCAACAACCGGTCGATCGCCTGGGGCATCGCCAAGGCCTCGCACGATTGCGGGGCCTCGCTCGCGTTCACCTACCAGGGCGAGGCGCTGGAGCGCCGCGTGCGGCCGCTGGCGGGCGAACTCGGGGCGGCGGTGGTCGGCCATTGCGACGTGACCGACGCCGGTTCGATCGACGCCGTCTTCGCCGAAGTCGACCGGCTGTGGGGCGGTCTCGACTTTCTCGTCCACTGCATCGCGTTTTCGGACAAGGACCAGTTGACCGGCCGCTATGTCGAGACGACCGAGGATAATTTCACCAAGTCGCTGCTGATCTCCTGCTATTCCTTTACGGCGGTGGCGCAGCGCGCCGAAAAGCTGATGAAGGGCGGCGGCGCGATGCTGACGCTGACCTATTACGGCGCCGAGAAATGGATGCCGCACTACAACGTCATGGGCGTCGCCAAGGCGGCGCTCGAGGCGAGCGTACGCTACCTCGCCGCCGACCTCGGCGAGAAGAACATCCGCGTCAACGCCATTTCCGCCGGCCCGATCAAGACGTTGGCGGCCTCGGGCATCGGCGATTTCCGCTATATCCTGAAGTGGAACGAATACAACGCCCCGCTGCGCCGCAGCGTGACGGTCGACGAGGTCGGCGAAACCGGCGCCTTCCTGGTCTCGCCGATGGCGCGCGGGATCACCGGCGAGATTTTGCACGTCGACGCCGGCTATCATGTCGTCGGCATGAAAAATCCCTCGGCGCCGGACATTTCGGTCGTCTGACGCGGACCCGCGCCCGATGGCGCGGCGCGCGGCGGGTCGACGCGTCCGAAACGCCACTCCTGTTGGACGACCATGCCGCGTCTCATTTTCGTTCGACATGGCGAGACCGACTGGAACGTCGAGTTTCGTCTCCAGGGCCAGCGCGACACGCCGATCAACGGGCGCGGCCGCGATCAGGCGCGCGAGGTCGGGCGCGCGCTGCGCGGCCGGTTCGCAGGATCCCGCGCGCCCGACGCCGCGGATTACGATTTCGTCGCCTCGCCGCTGGCGCGCTGCCGCGAAACGATGGAGCTCGCGCGGGAGGCCATGGGCCTTGCGCCGAACGCCTACAGGACCGACGCCAGCCTGATCGAACTCTCCTTCGGCCGCTGGGAGGGGCTGACCTGGTCGGAGGTCAAGACGCGCGACCCCTGGGCCGCGCAGGCGCGCGAAGGCGACAAGTGGACATTCCAGCCGCCGGGCGGCGAAAGTTACGCGATGCTGGCGGAGCGAATCAGGCCCTGGCTCGACGGTCTTCGTCGCGACACGTTCGTCGTGTCGCATGGCGGCGTGGCGCGCGTGCTGATGGCGATGATCGGCGGCGTCGCGAAAACGACGGCCCCGAGGGCCAACATCATGCAGGGGCGCGCCCTGCTCTTCGACGACGAAACCATGCGCTGGCTGTGAAAAGTCCGATCGTCACACCGAGTTCGAACCGAGAACCCATCAAGAGCGTCCGCCGCAAGCCGGCGTCCGATCCCGCTAAGGCGAACGCACGAAGAGCGAACCGACCTTGACCGACAGCCTGACGCTTGCCGACGTCGCCCCCCCGCCCGATCCCCGCCCCATCCTGCGCGGCGCCGCCCGGCCGGAGCTTCTGCGCGACGAATTGCTGTGCGAGGTCTTCGGCGCGACGGCGACGCGCCGCCCCGACGCGGCTTGCATGATCACGCCGGACGGCGTTCTCACCTATGCGCAGGTCGACGCGCGGGCGACGGCGATCGCGCGCGGGCTGGCGCGCGAAGGCGTTCGGCCCGGCGACGTCGTCGGCCTTTGGGCGCCGCGCGGGCCCGATTTGCTGATCGCGCAGATCGGCGTCGCCAAGACGGGCGCGGCGTGGCTGCCGTTCGACGCAGAGGCGCCGCTGGAGCGCATCGCGGTCTGCCTCGACGACGCCGGCGCCGTCGCGCTCATCGTCGGCGCCGACCAGGTCGCGGGAACCGAGGGCCGGGTCAATTGCGACGTGCATTGCGAAAGCGGCCTCGTCGATCCCGCCGATCATTCGATCGTCAACCCGCGGGCGATGGGCGCGACGCCCGACCACCCCGCCTACCTGATCTACACGTCCGGCTCGACGGGGACGCCGAAGGGCATCGTCGTCACCGGCCGCAACATCTGCCATTTTCTGCGCGCGGCGAACGAAATTTACGGCCTCACGCAAGACGACGTCATGTTCCAGGGCGCGTCCGTCGCCTTCGATCTGTCGATGGAGGAGATCTGGGTTCCCTATCTCGTCGGCGCGACGCTCTTCGTCGCGACGCCGGCGATCATGGGCGAAGTCGACAAGCTCCCCGACCTGATGGAGCGCGCCGGCGTCACCGCGCTCGACACGGTGCCGACGCTGCTCGCGATGCTCCCGCGCGACGCGCCCTCGCTTCGCCTGATCCTGCTCGGCGGCGAAGCCTGCCCGCCGACCATCGCGGAGCGCTGGGGCCGGCCCGGCCGCTCCATCTTCAACACCTACGGCCCGACGGAGGCGACGGTCGTCGCCACCGTCGCGCCGGTGCGCGCCGGCGAGACCGTGACGATCGGCAAGCCGATCCCGAACTACACCTGCTACGTCGTCGACGAGGCGCTGAACCTGCTCGAACCCGGCGCCGAAGGCGAGCTTCTGATCGGCGGACCCGGCGTGGCGCGCGGCTACCTCAAACGCGAAGAGCTGACGGCGGAAAAGTTCATCGCCAACCCCTTCGCGCTCGATGGTCCCGATCCCGTTCTCTACCGATCGGGCGACGCGGTCGTGGCCGACGGGCGCGGCGACCTCATGTTTCGCGGACGCATCGACGATCAGGTGAAGATTCGCGGCTTCCGCGTTGAACTCGGCGAGATCGAAGCCAAGCTGCGCGACCTGCCGGGCGTCGTCAACGCCACCGTCGTGATGCGCAACGACGACGGGCTCGATCAACTGGTGGCGTTTGTCGTGCGCGACGCGGCAGAGCCGCTCGACCCGCGCGAGACCCGGCTCGCGCTGCGCCACGCGCTGCCGCCCTACATGGTTCCCGCGCGGTTCGAGAGCGTTCGCGAGTTGCCGCGGCTGCCCTCCGGCAAGGTCAACCGCAATCTGCTCAAGGCGACCCCGCTCAGCGCGCCGCCGCAGACGCAGGACGAGCAGGAGGAGCCGCGCACGGCGAGCGAAGCGAAGCTGCTGGAGGCGGCGAAAGCCGTGCTGCCGCCGCAGCCGATCCCGTTCGACGCAGACTTCTTCACCGATCTCGGCGGCCATTCGCTCATCGCCGCGCGCTTTCTCGGGCGCGTGCGTGAGCACCACGAGCTCTCGACGCTGACCTTGCAGGACGTCTACGCGACCCGCACACTGCGCGGCATGGGCGCGCTGCTCGACGGGCGCGCGCCGACCGCCGCCGCGCCGCGCGATCTCAGCTTCGCGCCGCCGCCGCTGCTGCGGCGCTTTCTCTGCGGCGCCGCGCAGGCGCTCGCGCTGTGCGTCATCGTGCCCATGATGACGGCGCAATGGCTCGGCGTCTTCATCAGCTACATGCTGCTGACGGACCCGACCGCAAGCCTGCTGCAGGAGACCGTCGCGCTGCTCGGCGTCTACGCCTGCATCAACCTGGCGACGACGGCGCTGGGCGTGATCGTCAAGTGGCTGGTGCTCGGGCGCGCCAAGCCCGGGCGCTACCCGCTCTGGGGCGTCTATTACTTCCGCTGGTGGTTCGCGCAGCACTTCATCATCATCACGCATGTGAAGTGGTTCCAGGGCACGCCGATCATGCGGCTCTACCTGCGCGCGCTGGGCGCCAAGGTCGGCGAGGACGCGCTCCTCGGCGAGGTCGAGATCGGCGCGCACGACCTCGTGACGATCGGCGCGGGATCGAGCCTGGGCTCCAAAACGAAGCTGTCCAACGCGCGCGTCGAGGGCGGCGCGTTCGTCGTCGGCGCGATCGACATCGGCCCGGACGCCTACATCGGCACGTCCTGCGTGATCGAAGACGACGTGACGATCGGCGCGAGCGCGGAATTGCGCGACCTGACCTCGGCGGCGGCCGGCGCGCGGATCGGCGCGGGCGAAATCTGGGACGGGTCGCCGGCGCGCAACGTCGGCGCGGTCGATCTCGCGGCGCTGCCCGCCCAGGCGCAGGCCACGCGGGCGCGGCGCGCCTTCAACGCCGTCGTCTACACGGCGATGCTGCTCACCATCCCCCCGCTCGGCCTCTTGCCGATCCTGCCGGCGTTCTGGATCTTCGATCGCATCGACGACCTCGTCGGCGTGCTCGACATCGACCGCTGGACCTATCTCGCCTCGATCCCGCTCATGGCGTGGCCGACCTCCTTCGCGCTGGTGCTCGTCACCGTCGCCTTCATCGCCGCGGCGCGCTGGCTGATCCTGCCGCGCGTCAGCGAAGGGGTCCATTCGATCCATTCGAGCTTCTACGTGCGCAAATGGTGCGTGGCGCTCGCCACCGAAGTGACGCTCGAGACGCTGTCTTCGCTGTTCGCGACGATCTACATGCGCGCCTGGTATCGCCTGATGGGCGCGAAGATCGGCAAGGACGCGGAGATTTCGACCAATCTGTCCGGCCGCTACGACCTCGTCGAGATCGGCGAGAAGTGCTTCATCGCCGACGAGGTCGTGCTCGGCGACGAGGACGTGCGGCGCGGCTACATGCATCTGCAAAAGGTGCGCACGGGCGCGCGCGTCTTCATCGGCAACGACGGCGTCGTGCCGCCGGGCGCAGACATTCCCGACGGCGCGCTGATCGGCATCAAATCCAAGCCGCCGCCCAACGCCGATCTGTCGCCGGGCGACACGTGGTTCGGCTCGCCGCCGATCAAGCTGCCGGTGCGGCAGAAGTTCGACGCCGGCGGCCACTGGACCTACGAGCCGCCGAAATGGAAGAAGGTCATGCGCGGCGTCTTCGAGGCGGTGAACATCTCGCTGCCGACGATGCTCTACATCACCTTCGGCACGTGGGCGGTCGACTCGCTCGCCGCCGACCTCTACGCCGGCCATTGGCTGGCGCTGGCGCTCCGCTTCATCGGCTGCTCGCTCGCGATCTCGATCGCGATGACGGGCGTCGTCATCGTCATCAAATGGGCGACGATGGGCCGCTACGAACCGCAGGTGAAGCCGATGTGGTCGTTCTGGGCGATGCGCACCGAAGCGGTCGCCGTGATGTACTGGGGCCTCGCCGGCCGCGTGCTGCTCGAACACCTGCGCGGAACGCCGTTCCTTCCGTGGACGCTGCGCCTGTTCGGCGCGCGGATCGGCAAGGGCGTCTACATGGACATGACCGACATCACCGAATTCGACTGCGTCAGCGTCGGTAACTACGTTTCGCTCAACGCCATGTGCGCGCTGCAGACGCACCTCTACGAGGACCGCGTGATGAAGGTCGGGCGCGTTCACGTCGCCGACGGCGTGACGGTCGGCGCAGGCTCGACGGTGCTCTACGACACGCATGTCGGCGCCTACGCGCGGCTCGGCCCGCTCACCGTCATCATGAAGGGCGAGGCGATCCCGGCGCACACGCGCTGGATCGGCGCGCCGGCGCAGCCGGCTTAAGTTCATTGCGGGCGATGGGCGACATTGGCGTTTCGAGCGGAGCGCAACGTCATCGCGAGCGGAGCGAAGCCACACCGTCGTTACGACGGGCCGAACCAGCGTCGTCATCGCGAGGAGCCGAAGGCGACGAAGCAACCTAGGGATCGCATCGCTGCTGGGTTGACGTTGCGCTGCGCTCCTCGCAATGACGACGCGGAGTCACAAGGCCGACGATGGCCGACGCCGAACTCGATGATCGTTCGCCCCTCACCCCGGCCCTCTCCCCGTCGCGACGGGGAGAGGGAGCGCTGCGGCAGACGCTCGTCCAAACGCCAGCGTGTTGGCGACGTGGAGATCCCCTCGCCCCGCCTGCGGGGAGGGTGAGGGTGAGGGGCGGGACAACATTGCGCCATCGCCATCTGCGTTAATGACGATCTGGTTTCGGCGCCCCGCAAAGCCCCTCATGCGATTTGCAGCGCGACGGCGGACGATTAGACTGTCGCCCTACCGATGTCGCAAGCCGATTTCGGGCGAGGAGGATTATGGATGGCGCGACTGAAGCAATTCGCCGAAGCCATCTGTATCGCTCTGTTGGGCCAGATCATCGCGTCCGCTGCGCAGGCCGACGACGCCGTCGCCGATTTTTATCGCGGGAAAACGCTGACGATCGTCGTCGGCTATGCGCCTGGCGGCGGTTACGATCAGGCCGCGCGGCTGCTCGCCAAACATTTCGGCAAATACATTCCCGGCCAGCCGCAAATCGTGGTGCAGAACATGCCCGGAGCGGCCAGCGTCGCCGCCGCCAATTACCTTTACGGCGGCGCGCCGCGCGACGGCTCGACGATCGGATTGCTGGCCGACTTCATTCCCCTGGCGAAGCTGCTCAATACGCAGGGCGTCCGTTTCGACAGCCAGAAGATGGCGTGGATCGGTTCGATGGCGTCGCGCGGCACGCCCACCATTTACGTGCGCAGCGATTCGCCGGCGACGACCCTCGAGGCCGCGCGCGACAAGGTCGATCTGCTTGGCGCCGCCGGGCTCGACGCCACCAGCGCCTATGCGGTGCTCGCCAACGACCTGCTCGATACCAAGTTCAAGGTCATCTACGGCTACTCGGGCGGCGGCGCCGAGATCAACCTCGCCGTCACGCGCGGCGAGGTCAATGGACGCGCCGGCTGGGACTGGGAAACGCTGAAGCACGATCATCCCGACTGGATCGCCAACAAAACCGTGACCGTGCTGGTGCAACTCGCGCTCAAATCGCATCCCGACCTCGCTGACACGCCGCTCGCCATCGATCTCGCCAAGAACGACGACGACCGCCAGATCATGGAGCTGATTTTCGGCTCCGGACGATTCCTGCGCACCTTCTCGGCGCCCGAAGATGTGCCGCAAGCGCGACTCGACGCCTTGCGAGACGCTTTCGAAAAGGCCGTGAACGATCCCGATTTCATCGCCGACGCCGACAATATCCTGACGACGGGGCGGGATTTCGCGCGGCCTTCCGACATCGAGGCGTTCTTTAAAAAGGTGTATGCGTTCCCGAAGCGGGTCACCGACCGCGCCGCCAAATACGTCGCGCCATAAAGCTTGGGAGGAGCCTGTGATCACACCCGAAAAAAACGAACGGCTGACGCGGGTCGGACCGGGAACGCCCTGCGGCGAACTCATGCGCCGATATTGGATCCCGATCGGGCCCTTCGCGCAGCTGCTCGAAAATCCGGTCCGTAAAGTGCGCGTGCTCTGCGAGGACCTGATTCTCTACCGCAACAAGCAGGGCGGGTTGGGGTTGATCGGCGATCGCTGTCTGCACCGGCTCGTCGACCTGCAATACGGCATCCCCGACGAGTGCGGCCTGCGCTGTCCCTATCATGGCTGGCTCTTCGGCGAGGACGGAACCTGCCTCGAACGGCCGATGGAGAAGCCCGACACCGTATTCAACCATAAGATGAAGGCCTACCCCGTGCGGGAGCTCGGCGGGCTCGTCTTCGCCTATATGGGTCCGCTCCCCGCGCCGGCGCTGCCGAAATGGGACCTTTACGTTTGGCCGAACGCCGTCCGGCAGATCGGGATCAACGTCATCGACTGCAACTGGCTGCAGTGCCAGGAGAACACCGGCGATCCGACGCATAGCGTCTACACGCACGGCCACATGTTCGAGTACGTTCTCGAGCGCCAGGGCATGCAGAACCGCGCCGAGAGCCAGACCCATACGCTGCACACACGCAAGAAATGGGGCCTCGGCATCAAGGACGTGAACGCCAGCCTGACCGAGTATGGGTTTGAAAAGGGCATCGCCTATTCGAGGGAGCTCGGCGCCGACACGGACGGCGTGCGCAAGCACTCGGCGGTGATCTTTCCGTTTTATACGCAGACCGGCAAACCGGGGTCGCCGCGCAGCGAATTTCAGATCCGCGTGCCGATGGACGACACGCACACCTATCACATCTGCTACCAGTGCTACGCCGCGCCGCCGGGCGTGGAGGCGCCCCATCAGGACATCGTTCCCTGGTACGAGCCCCCGCTCAAGGACGCGAATGGCCGGCCTATTCTCGATTTCGTCCTGGCGCAGGACATCATCGTCTGGGTGGCGCAAGGACCGATCGTCGATCGTTCGCAGGAGAAACTCGGGCGCACCGACGTGCCGATCGCGTTGCTGCGCCGGCAACTCGATCAAGAAATCGCCAAGGTGGAGCGCGGCGACGATCCGCTGAACGTGTTCCGTGAGGAGCGCGCCGGAATGCTGCATGGCGGCGCGGAGCCGGAGAACTGGGTCAAGCCCGACTGGGCGTCGCGGGACCTGTCGATCAGCCAAACGTTCCGCAAGATGTATCACAAGGGCTTTGCGACCGACGACGCCGACCGCTACGGGCCGGCCGTCGATCTCGTCAAGGAACTGCACCGGCGCATCGAGGAATTCCAAGTGGCGCAGATGGGGGCGCCGGCGCCGGCGGAATGATCAAGGCGGCGCCCGCCAGACGTCGGCGATGCGCGCCATGATCGTATCGTCGAGCGGCGGCGCATCCGATGCGGCGGCGCTCTCCTCCATCTGCTCGGCCGAAGAAAATCCGCCGATCGCCGTCGTGACGCCGGAATGCGCCAAGATGAAGCGCACCGCCGCCTGCGCCAGCGTTCCGCCGAGTTCCTGCCTCAGGAACCGAAATCGTTTCGCCATGGCGAGCATCCGTTGCGCGGACGCCGATTGCCTATCGTTGACGCGCGCCAAGGGATGCAGCGGGGCGCCGTCGATGGCGGCGTCGGTCAGAAGGCCGCCGGCGAGCGGCGCGTAGATCGCGGCCCCGACGCCGCGCTTCTGCGCCTCGACGATCGCACGGCCGAAGTCGCGTCCGGCGAGCCCGTCGGGCTTGGCCATCCCGGCGCTCGGATTGAGCAGGGTGTAGGGAATGTTGAGCATGTGGAATGTCGTGGCGTCGAGCAATTGGCGCACATAGGCGCCGTCGTCGCCGCGGCAGACGAAGCCGACGAACCGGGCCTTGCCGTCGCGCAGGAGCTTAGCAAGCCCTTCGAGGGCGCCGCCGTCCCGCACGAAATCCTCGTACGCCAGTTGCGCGTAAGCGCGGCCCTCCGGCTTGAATCCGGCGCGCGTCGGGCCGTTGTGGATTTGCAGAAAGTCGAGCCGGTCGACGCGAAGCCGCCGTAGGCTGTCTTCCGTCGAACGCACGACATGCGCGGCGATGTCGCCCAAATCCTCGGCGCGGATTTCAACCTTCGACGTAAGCAGCGGTCGCCACTTCAGCGTCCGCAGCGCATCGCCGAGATGTGTTTCGGCGATCCCGTCGCCGTAGTCGGGCGCGTTGTCGAAATAATTGACGCCGAGATCGCGCGCGCGGCCGATGATCCTCTCCTGTTCGGCGGCGCTTCCACGCGTCATCAGGCCGGCGTTGCCGCCGCAGCCGAAGCCGATTTCGGAGATGTCGCAATCCGTATTGGCGGGACGGCGGAATCGCATCGAAACACCACGCGTGTCGTTCGTGATCTCGCCCGCTCACGGGCCCCCAAGCCAGGCTCGCGGGAAGACAACGCCCCGCAATTTAACCGGCGACGACCTTTATCACGGTTTGTCGACGATCGAGGGAACGAAACGCCGGCCGGCTCCCCTCGACGGCGCATCGACGACGTTCGCGTCGTGTCCGCTGCGACACGCGACAATGCGCAGGTCGCGTCATTTGACCGCGCGGAACGCCGCCCCTAGTAATCGGGCGCCCGAGCCCGCCGATGTCGCACAACACGTTTGGCCATCTCTTCCGCGTGACGACCTGGGGCGAAAGCCATGGGCCGGCGATCGGCTGCGTCATCGACGGGTGCCCGCCCCGCCTCCCGCTGACCGAGGCCGACCTGCAGGTCTACCTCGACAAGCGCCGGCCGGGACGCTCGCGTTTCACAACGCAGCGGCAGGAGCCCGACCAGGTCAAGATCCTGTCCGGCGTGATGCGCGACGAGGCCGGCGCGCAAGCGACGACCGGAACGCCGATCGGCCTGATGATCGAGAACGTCGATCAGCGCTCCAAGGACTACGGCGAGATCAAAGACGCCTATCGGCCGGGCCACGCCGACTACGCCTACGACGCCAAATACGGCGTGCGCGACTACCGGGGCGGCGGCCGCTCCTCGGCGCGCGAGACCGCGATGCGCGTCGCCGCCGGCGGCGTGGCGCGCAAGATTGTCGACGGCGTGACGATCCGCGGCGCGCTGGTGCAGATGGGCCCGCACGCGATCGACCGCGCGAACTGGGACTGGAAGGCGGTCGACGAGAACCCGTTCTTCTGTCCGGACGCCACGGCGGCCGCGCGCTGGGAAGACTACCTCGACGGCGTGCGCAAGGCGGGCTCGTCCTGCGGCGCGGTGATCGAATTGGCCGCCGACGGCGTTCCGCCCGGCTGGGGCGCGCCGCTCTACGGCAAGCTCGACGCCGAGCTCGCGGGCGCGCTGATGTCGATCAACGCCGTGAAAGCCGTCGAGATCGGCGACGGCGTGGCGGCGGCCTCGCTCAGCGGCGAGGAGAACGCCGACGAGATGCGCATGGGAAACGACGGCCGGCCGCTGTTCCTGTCCAACCACGCCGGCGGCGTGCTCGGCGGCGTCTCGACGGGGCAGCCGATCGTGGCGCGTTTCGCGGTCAAGCCGACCTCCTCGATCCTGACGCCACGACGCTCGATCGACCGGTTCGGCGCCGAGACCGAAATCCGCACCAAGGGCCGTCACGACCCCTGCGTCGGGATCCGCGCGGTTCCGGTGGGCGAGGCGATGATGGCGATCGTGCTGGCCGACGCGTTCCTGCGCCATCGCGGCCAGGTCGGCGCGGCGCCGGCGTGGCCGTTCGAGCGATGAGCGATTGAGCCTGCGCCGACGGCGCTTGCGGGGCGGCGATGTTCGACAAGTATCTCTACGCTTTGGGGCGCGGCGTGCGCGGCGCGAAAAAGGCGCTCGACGACACCGGCCGCGCGGCCGACCCGCTGTCGCGGGCGCGCGACATCACGCCGCCGGCCTCCGGCGCGGACGCGCCTCTCGCCGAGCGCGGCGCCCAGAAGGCGCGCCGGCCGCTCGCGCTCGGGCCTCGCCCGCTCGTCATGGGCATCGTCAACGTGACGCCCGATTCCTTCTCCGACGGCGGCGACTTTCTCGATTCCGCCGCCGCGCTCGCGCATGGCCTGCGCCTCGCGGACGACGGCGCGGACATCCTCGACATCGGCGGGGAATCGACGCGGCCCGGGCACAGCCCGGTCGATGCGGACGACGAGCGCGCCCGCGCGATCCCCGTCGTCGCCGGGCTCGCGGCGCGAACCGATCTGCCGATCTCGATCGACACGCGCAAGGCGAGCGTCTGCGCCGCCGCGCTCGAAGCCGGCGCCAGCGTCGCCAACGACGTGTGGGGTCTGCAGCAGGACCCGGACATGGCGCGCGTCGTCGCCGAGCACGGCGTTCCCATCGTCGTCATGCACAACCGCGAAGAGGTCGATTCCTCGATCGACATCGTCGCCGACGTGCTCGACTTCCTGCGCCGCTCGATCGATATCGCGCTCGCCGCCGGCGTGGCGCCCGACAAGATCATCGTCGACCCGGGCGTCGGCTTCGGCAAGACGAACGCGCAGAGTCTCATCGTGATGCGCGAGTTGCCGCGCCTGCGCGAGCTCGGGTTTCCGATTCTGCTCGGCGCCTCGCGCAAGCGCTCGATCGGCGAGGCGAGCGGCCGAGCCGTCGCCCGCGAGCGGCTCGCCGGCTCGCTCGCCGCCGCGGTCATCGGGGCGATGGCGGGGGCGGCCATCGTGCGCGCGCACGATGTCGCGGAGCATCTCGACGCGATGAAGGTTTATGCGGCGATCATGCGGCGTCCGGCCTAGGAGAAGCATATGCTCGTCGGCAAGGTTCTGATCCACGATCTCGAACTGCACGCCTATCACGGCTGGCACAGGCACGAAGGCGAATTCGGGCAGCCCTACATGATCGACCTCGAACTCGAAACCGACGTCGGCCGGGCGGCGCAAAGCGACCACCTCGCCGACGCGCTGGACTACGGCGATATCGTCGCGACGACGCGCGAGATCTTCACGACGCGGCGCCACAAGCTGGTGGAGAGCGCCGCGGTCGAGCTCGCGCGCGGGCTGCTGTCGCGGTTTCCCTCCGTGAGCGCGGTGTTCGTGCGCGTGATGAAGCTGAAACCGCCGATCCCCGAGCATATCGCCGCCGCCGGCGCCGAGTTGCGGCTGACGCGCGAAGACGCGGCCCGTGAACCCTGAGGGCGTTCTCGCGACGCTGTCGCTCGGCGGCAACGAAGGCGACGTGCGCGCCGCCTTTCGTCATGCGCTCGCGCGGCTGCGCGCGAGCGCGGGCGTGCGCGAGGTGATCGCTTCGAGCGTCTGGCGCACGCCGCCCTGGGGCAAGACGGATCAGCCGGACTTCCTCAACATGGCCGCCGTTTTGCGCACGACGCTGTCTCCGCGCGCGCTGCTCGATCTCTGCCTCGCCGTCGAAGCCGAGCGCGGCCGCCGGCGCGGCGAACGCTGGGGACCGCGCACGCTCGACGTCGACCTCATCGCCTATGGCGACGCGACGATCGAAGAGCCCGGCCTGAGCGTCCCGCATCCGCGCGCGCGCGAGCGGGCCTTCGTGCTGGGGCCGCTGGCGGAGATCGCGCCGCACGCGCAGATCGGCGGCGAACGCGTCGCCGATCTCCTGGCGCGCATCGACCTCGGCGGCGCGCGCCCGCTCGGACCTTTGGAGGGCTGAACGCCATGCGCGTCTTCATCACCGGCGCGGCCGGCTTCATCGGCTTCCATCTCGCGTCGCGATTGCTGGCGCATGGCCACGAGGTCGACGGATTCGACGGCATGACGCCCTATTACGATGTCCGCCTCAAGCAGGCGCGTCTCGCGATCCTGCAGCGCTCCAACGCGTTTCACGCGCATCTCGCCATGCTGGAAGATACGCCGGCGCTGAGCGCCGCAGTCGAGGCGTCGCAACCCGACGTCATCGTGCATCTCGCCGCGCAGGCCGGCGTTCGCTACAGCCTCGAGAACCCGCGCGCCTACGTCGATTCCAATCTCGTCGGCGCGTTCAACGTCATGGAGATGGCGCGCGCGCGGCGGGTCGGGCATTTCCTGTTCGCCTCGACGAGCTCAGTCTACGGCGCGGACCCGATCCTTCCGTTCGCAGAAGATCATCGCGCCGATTACCCGCTGACGCTTTATGCAGCGACGAAGAAGGCCGGCGAGGCGATGGCGCATTCCAATGCGCATCTGTGGTCGATCCCCACGACCTGCTTCCGCTTCTTCACCGTCTACGGCCCGTGGGGGCGGCCGGACATGGCGCTCAACAAATTCGTCGAGGCGATCGAGAACGGACGCCCGATCGATCTCTACAATCACGGCGAGATGTGGCGCGACTTCACCTATGTCGAGGATCTCGTGCACGCGATCGAGCTTCTGATGGAGCGGCCGCCGCCGCCCGGTTCGGGCGAGGCCGGCGCGGATCGCACGCTTTCGCCCGTCGCGCCCTACCGCGTCGTCAACATCGGCCGCGGCGAGCCGGTGAAGCTGACCGACTTCGTCGATGCGATCGAGCGCGCGCTGGGGCGCAAGGCGATCCGCAACCTCATGCCGATGCAGCCGGGCGACGCGCCGCGCACCGTCGCCGACGGCGCGGCGCTCGAACGCATCACCGGCTATCGCCCGCACACCTCGATCGAAGAGGGCGTGCGCGCCTTCGTGGATTGGTATCAGGCCTATCGGCGCGACGCCTGAAGCGCCTAGAGCGCCTGCCGGAGCCGCGCAGGCGTCGCGATCTCGCCCTCCACACCACAGGCGCTGTCATCGATCAGGCGATGCGCGATCCACATGGCCTTTGCTACCAGATCGGACATTTTCAGGAGCTATCGACAAAAGTCCGGACAGAGGATTGACAGTAATATTTCCGTCCGTAGGCTGACGACTTGAAGTGTTGGGGAAGTTTGCGAGAGCGCAAGGAGACGAAGAATGAAAGCGTGGCTTCAGAAGCTCGTCATTCTAACTTCCCTGTTCGGAATTTGCGCCTCAACGGTCTCTGCAGAAACGTTGCGCGCCGGGACCCTCAAGATCGCGGCTCTCACCAACGCGTGGGTCGCCTTAAACGAGGGAATTTTCAAGAAGAACGGACTGGATGTGAGCTTCGTCGAAATGCAAGGCGGTACCGATATGATCGGGGCGCTGCAGGCAGGCAGCGTCGACATTGTGCAGGTCATTCCGGGCGGGGCGCTGATCGCTGTAGAGCGCGGGTTCGACCTGGCGCTTGTCTTCCAAAACGAGATTGCGAAGGCGACACCGCCGGATTCCGGCTCGGTTCAGGTTCGCGTGGATTCCGACATCAAAACGCTCCGCGATCTCGAAGGCAAGAAGGTCGCCATCCTTCAGTTTCGCAATCAAGCAACCCTTGACGCCCAAGCGGTGATGCAGAAAGCCGGAGTGGACTTATCCAAGGTTCAGTTCGTCGAGTTGCCCTTTGTAGCCCACGTGGACGCCCTCAGGACAAAGCAGGTCGATGCCGTGGTGACGGTCGACCCCTTCACGACGGTGCTCACCGCAAGGGGGATCGGTCGGGTCATCTCGTGGAACTATGTCGAATCGATCCCGCAGCAGCCTCTGGGTTCGTGGTGGGTCAAACGCAGCTTCTTGGAGAAAAACGGGGATGCCGTGGCCAAGTTCGGCAAGTCGCTAAAGGAAGCCGACGAATTCCTGAACGCTGATCCGGAAAGGGCGCATGAGAAGGTTGTGGCCTTCACGGGGCTCGACGCGGGACTTGTCAAAATGATGCCGCTGATCGGCTGGGACTACCGCGTTAGGCCCGACCGGTGGCAGGAGTTGATCGAGTTGCTCAGGAGTTCAGGCGAGCTTAAAAAATCGCATCAGGCCGCCGAGTATTTCTCAAAAGAGATTACGCCATACGTGGTCGGGAAGGGCGAGAGATGATGACTTAAGGGGGTGAACAACGCTGTTTAAAAGGGGCGATGGATGGACTTCGGTATCTGGACGCCTCTTCCGCATACGATTCGTGACGAGCCCACGATGGCCGCGGCAATAGCGAGCAGCGCGCTCCGCGGGCCCGGTAAACCCGATCTGGCGATGCAGTTCGCCATAGACGTGTTGCAAAAGGCCGAAGCGTACGGGTTCTCAATAACGCTCGTCGCCGAACGTTTTCTTGGGCCGGATCTTGAATCGTGGATGCTGTCTTCGGCCCTTGCCGCGAAGACCACTCGCATCAAGATCATGCCGGCGGTCCATCCCGGCATCATTTGCCCGCAGATCGCCGCAAAAATGGGGGCGACCCTTGATCGCATCAGCGGAGGAAGGTGCGCGGTGAATGTCGTCGGCGGTTGGCACAAGGAAGAGTTCAATATCTTCGGCAACGGCGGCTGGCTCGACGACGACCAAGGACGATACCGACGAATCGACGAATTCATCCAAGTCCTTAAGGGACTTTGGACCGAAGAGAACTTCTCGTTCGGCGGAGACTTCTTCAAGGTTGTGCTGGGAGAGGTGCCCTTCAAGCCGCAACAATCGCCTTGCCCTCCCATCTACGCCGCCGGCAGGACTGAGGCGGGCAAGGATACCATCGCGAAGCATTGCGATACTTGGTTCATCATGGCTGGCGCGGATCACAAGGCGCACGAACAACACTGGTCTGCAATTGCGCGCGAAGTTCGGGACATGCGCCAGCGAAGCTCGGCTCACGGCCGCAACGTCCGCTGCGCCCTCAACGCCCACGTCGTCTGCGCGACGACCAACGAAGAGGCGATGCTTCGAGCAGACGAACTTGCGGCTTACGGCAAGGGCGGCCGAATTCCCGCTATCGCGGTCAGTGGGATCGGCGTCGGACTAATCGGCGCCCCCGAGGTCATCGCCGAACGGATTCGCAGATTAGAGGACATCGGGATCGAGCTCTTGATGCTGAAGTTCTCCCCGATGCTGGAACAGCTCGACATGTTCGCCGAGGATGTCCTTCCGTTGCTTGGCCGCGAACGCGGCTTGTCCAATTCGGCGGCCGAAGCCCAGGTCAGAGCGAGAACGAGCATCGTTCAATAAAGCAGGCTGGGCATGCTCGCAACGAGCGCACGACGCGCGCCGATCATCGTCGATTTTACGATTGCTTCTCGGGCAAGCGTCGGAGGTCCTGGGCGGAGGCTGCGAGGGGTTTCCTTGCGGGCCTGCGGCCTCTGAGATGTCGGTTCTGATTTCGGACTCCGGCCTTAAGTCTGCCGGCGGCATGTCAGTGCTGCTCCGCAGCGATCGCCTTTTCTTGAAGGAAGATACTTGCGAACAGCTTTTGACGGATTGCGCGAAACTCGTCGAGGCCGCGGGTTTCGATCTGGTCTCGCGGGTAGGGGAGATCCACAGATACGTCTTCGCGAAGCGATGCGGGGGATCTGCCGAGCGACAAAATACGGTCAGACAGAAACACCGCCTCATCGACGTCGTGGGTCACAAAAAGAATCGTGACCGGGATCGTTTGCCATATCTTCAGAAGCAGCTCCTGGAGCAGCGCCCGGGTCATCGCGTCGACTGCACTGAAAGGCTCGTCCATCAAAAGAACCTGCGGTTCGCAAATCAGGGCGCGCGCGATGGCGACCCGCTGCTGCATCCCTCCCGACAATTGCGAAGGATAGTAGTCTTCGTATCCCTCGAGCCCCACCAACTTGGCATATTCGCTGCACTTCTGTCGCAGGACCGAGCCGCCAATCGACTGCTGGTTGCTTACGCCGAAGGCGATGTTCTGAACCACCGTCCGCCATGGAAAGATCGACTTCGTATATTGTTGGAAAACGTAGATCACGCCCTTCGGCGGCGCCGAAATTTTGCGCCCGTTGAAAAACAGGGATCCGCCCGACGTAGACTCCAGGCCCGCGATAAGCTTGAGCAGCGTTGATTTACCACAGCCGGACGGCCCTACGATGGAGACGAAGCTGCCGGCGAAGATCTTGCAAGAGAAGTCTCTGAACACCGAGACACTGCGGCCGCCGCCGCCATAGCTCTTGGTGATATTGGCCAGTTCAATAACAGGAACGTCGCTCATCATGCCTTTGGACGTTACATCGAGTAATACGATACTGACAGATGAGAGCTTGAATGCAAGGAGCGCCGAAAGCTCTGAAACGCTGGAGATATCGAGATCTTGGAGGCGATAGCGTGAGGGCTCGTCTACCCGGCTTTGCGCTGATCGCGGCGCTTCTCGCCCTTTGGGAGCTTGCCTCTGCGACAGGTCTTGTCGATACCGTCTCCATTCCCCGCGTGAGCACCATTCTGGCGTCGTGGGCTGAGACGATCGCCGACGGCGAGCTCCCGAGGCAGTTGGGCCCCACCTTGTGGCGACTCTTCTCCGGTTTCCTGCTTGCGACCCTCGTGGCCGTGCCTTTGGGTCTTTTGATGGGAACGGTTCCCTTCGCCTACCGGCTTCTAGAACCGATAACGGAGATCATCCGGCCAATTCCGAGTTCGGCATACATCCCAGTGGCGATCTTGCTGCTCGGCATCGGAAACGAGATGAAAATTTTTGTCATCTTCATCGCGTGCGTGTTTCCGACCCTGCTGAACACCTACGGTGGCGTCAGGGGGATCGATCCCATCCTGATCGACACCGGCCGGACATTTAACGTGACCGGCGGCAGGGCGCTCCGCCAGATCGTCCTACCGGCCGCATTGCCAAGCGTTCTGACCGGAATGCGGATCAGCCTGGGTATTGCTCTCATCGTGTCGATTATCGCTGAAATGATCAGCGGCAACAGCGGCGTCGGCTACTTCATCCTGGACATGCAGCGCATCTTTCGCGTGCCCGAGATGTTCGCCGGCATTTTCACGCTCGGCGTGCTCGGTTATTTCATGAACTTCGTGTTCATCCAGATCGAAGCGTATTTTCTGCACTGGCGGACTGCGTCCGGGGGAACCTGAGACTGCTGGTTCGCTCTAATCCAATCGATGGCGCGCCTCACATTGCCGTCGAGGCTGGGGTTAAAGAGGCCCGAAGGGTCTGGCAACGCGGCGTATCGGCCGATCCTGATGTTCGATTCCCTCCTTGACGATCGGACCCACGCCGGACGCCTCGGTTAACGGACCGGGTCGGACGATGTAAGGTCACGACCCGTCGCCTCGTCGAAGCGCCTGCTCGGGAGAAACAGCCGTGCCCAACACCGTTCGATTGCACCGTGTCCTGACGACGAAGCCCGACAAGGTCTATCGCGCCTTCATCGAGGCGGACGCGCTGGCGAAATGGCTGCCGCCCAACGGCTTTGCTTGCACGGTGCATCGCCTCGACGCGAAAGTCGGCGGCGCCTTCAAGATGTCGTTCCGCAACTTCACGACGGGCGCGAGCCATTCTTTCGGCGGGACATATCTGGAGCTCGCGCCCGGCGAGCGCCTGCGCTACACGAACACGTTCGACGATCCCAATTTGCCGGGCGAAATGCAGGTGAGCGTGGCGCTGAAGCAGGTCTTCTGCGGCGCCGAGGCGACCATCGTGCAGGAAGGCATTCCCGACGCCATTCCGGTGGAAGCGTGCTATCTAGGCTGGCAGGAGTCGCTGCGAAATCTCGCCCGCCTCGTCGAGCCCGAAATCAATCGATAGCGCCTATTAATCGCGGCGTCGCAGCGATCGGCCATCATGGACACAGCCGGCTCGCGCGTGGGCGCTCCCAACCAGCGTCGTCCTTGCGAGGAGCGCAACGACGAATCCAGCCCATCGAAGCGAGTCTCGTTCGCTTCGCTCGCAACCGCGACAATGGCCGATGCCGCGCTCGATGCGTCCCCTCGCCCCGCTTGCGGGGACAGGCTTAGGGTGAGGGGCGGCGCGACGTTGCTTCGCCTAAAGCGCTTGCCAGAACCGCGCGGGCTCGCCGCGCGAGGGCGTCGCGATCTCGCCCTCCCACATGACGCGCGCGCCGCGCACGATGGTCCCCACCGGCCAGCCCGTGACCGTCTTTCCGTCGTAGGGCGTCCAGCCGCAGCGCGAGGCGATCCAGGCGTCGCGGATGGTCTCGCGCCGCTTGAGATCGACGATGGTGAAATCCGCGTCGTAGCCGACCGCGACGCGGCCCTTGCCCGCGACGCCGAACAGCCGCGCAGGGCCGGCGCTCGACATGTCGATGAAGCGTTCGAGGCTGAGACGCCCGGCGGCGACATGGTCGAGCATGAGCGGCACGAGCGTCTGCACGCCCGGCATCCCCGACGGGCTCGCCGGATAGGCCTTGGCCTTCTCTTCCAGCGTATGCGGCGCGTGATCGGAGCCGAGGATGTCGGCGATCCCCTGCCCGACGCCCTGCCAGAGGCGGTCCTGGTGGCGCTTGTCGCGCACCGGCGGGTTCATCTGAAGCTTCGTTCCGAGAGTCTCGTAGAGACGCGCGTCGAGCGTGAGGTGGTGCGGCGTCACCTCGACGCTCGCCACGTCCTTGTGATCGCGCAGGAAGTCGATCTCGTCCGCGGTCGAGACATGCAGCACGTGGATCGTCGCGCGGTGCGCGCGGGCGATGCGCGCGAGGCGCTGCGTGCATTGCAGCGCCGTCATCTCGTCGCGCCAGACCGGGTGCGAGCGCGGATCGCCGGGGATGCGCAGGCCCTTGCGCGCTTCGAGCCGGTATTCGTCTTCGGCGTGAAAGGCGGCGCGACGGCGCGTCTTGGCCAAGATCGCGGCGACGCCGGGATCGTCTTCGACCAGCAGCGACCCGGTCGACGACCCCATGAACACCTTGATCCCCGCCGCGCCGGGCAGGCGCTCCAGGTCGGGGATGTCGTTCGCATTCTCGTGCGTGCCGCCGACCCAGAAGGCGAAGTCGCAATGCATGCGATGACGGCCGCGCGCCACCTTGTCCGCCAGGGCCTCCTCGCTCGTCGTGAGGGGATTGGTGTTGGGCATTTCGAACACTGTCGTGACGCCGCCGAGGACGGCGGCGCGCGAACCCGTCTCGAGGTCTTCCTTGTGCTCCATCCCGGGCTCGCGGAAATGCACCTGGCTGTCGATCACGCCCGGCAGAACGTGCAGGCCCGAACAGCCGACGATCGCCCCGGCCGAGGCGCGCGCCAGATCGCCGATCGCGGCGATCTTGCCGTCCTTGACGCCGATGTCGCGCTGGCCCGTTCCCTCGTGGTTGACGAGCGCGCCGCCTTTCAGGATGAGATCGTAGGTCGTCGTCATCGCGTCAGACATTTCCTATTTATTAGGGCGATCAGACCACATATCGTCCGTTCGTCGCCAAGTTTATTTCGGTAATGCAACGAAAGACGTCAATGGATCGCCGCATTCGCCTCGAGCACAAAAAAGTCGGCGAGTATCACGTCGTGACCTCGCCTGACATCATCGGCTTTCACGTGACCGGAAAGACCGAAGAGGAAGCCGAGCGCGCCGCAGTCGCCGTGCTTGATTTCATTCGCCGCGCGGACGCTGGTCACAGCATCGGCCGGTTGAAGGCAATCGACCTGGTATACGAAGACGCGGCTGCGTAGCGTTGATCTACTGTGTCGATTTTGGCGAGATCGTGACCTATCTTGCAACAATCGGCTTCCGGCAGATTGGAACAACGGAACATCAGGTCATCTTTCGAAGCCGAACCAACGAACTGCTCATCATTCGCGAACCGAACGACAACGGCCATTTGCCGGAATATCTCGTCAACGATGCTTTCGACGCTGCGCGCGTCGCGGTTCCGCGGTGGAACGTATTTTGGTGCGACTAGACTGGGACATTCGCGGCGGCGATGAGCCGTACCCACGAATGGTCGACTGCGAGGCGAGCCCTGCGCTTTTCCGATCGATAGTCGTCTCCCGTTCGAAAAAGCCGCACGGCCCAGCGCATGGCCGAGAATGACGGCGACCATGCTGACCGCGCCTCGTGGTTGACGAGCGCGCCGCCTTTCAGGATGAGATCGTAGGTCGTCGTCATCGCGTCGCGCCCCCATATGCGCTGTGGCCGGCCTGGCGGCTTAGCGAGCGGGCGGGCGCCCCGCAAGAGCGCGGCGGAACGGGAAGGACGCAGGCATGCCCTCGGCGTTTCTGGAGGATCGCGGCGTGGTCCGCGTCGGCGGCGCCGACGCTCGGGCGTTCCTGCAGGACCTGTTCACCTGCGACATGACGCCCGTCTCGCGCGAGCGCGCGGCCTATGGCGCGCTGCTGACGCCGCAAGGCAAGATCGTCTGCGACTTTCTCGCCGGTTCCGACGGCGAGGCGTTCGTTCTCGATGCGCCGATCGCGCGGACGGCCGAATTCGCCAAACGCCTGCGCCTGTACAAGCTGCGCGCCAAGGTCGAGATCGACGACGTGAGCGCGGCGCTCGGCGTCGTCGCGCACGGGGCGTCGGAGGCGGGCGTCCCCGACCCGCGCGACCCGGCGCTCGGCGCGCGGGAGATCGTGGCGCGCGACGGCGTGGAGCGCGACGACGCCGAGGCCGCGGCCTACGAGGCGCAGCGCATCCTCTGCGGCGTCCCCAAAGGCGGCGCCGATTTCGCCTATGGCGACGCGTTTCCGCACGAGGCCAACATGGATCTTTTGAACGGCGTCGATTTCAAGAAGGGCTGCTACGTCGGGCAGGAGGTCGTCTCGCGCGTCGAGCATCGCGGGACCGCGCGCAAGCGCATCGCGCGGGTCGCCTTTCACGGCGACATTCCCGCGATCGGCGCGGCGCTCGTGGCGAACGACGTCGAGATCGGAATCGTCAGTTCCGCGACGGACGGCCATGCGCTCGCCGCCGTGCGGATCGATCGGCTCGCCGAGGCGGTGGCGGCCGGCGCGCCGATCCTTCTGGACAATCGCGCCGTCTCGCTCGCGCTGCCGGCGCCGCGGCGCTAATCTCGCGACATGCCCGCGCCCGATACGCCGCTCCGCGTTCCCGTTCTGCATGAGGACGGGCGGCGCCGTTGCGCCTGGCCCGGCGTCGACCCGCTCTACGTCGCCTATCACGATGCCGAATGGGGCGCGCCGGAATACGACAGCCGCGCGCTGTTCGAGAAGTTGCTGCTCGACGGTTTTCAGGCCGGCCTGTCCTGGATCACGATCCTGCGCAAGCGCGACGCCTTTCGCGCCGCCTTCGACGGCTTCGAGCCGGCGCGAATCGCGCGCTACGACGCGCGCAAGATCGAGCGGCTGATGCGCGACGCCGGCATCGTGCGCAACCGCGCCAAGATCGAGGGCGCGGTCGCGTCCGCGCGCGTCTATCTGACCATCGAGGAGCGCGAGGGATTCTCCGCCTATCTGTGGAAATACGTGGACGGCCGCCCGATCCAGAACGCGCTGCGCGACCGCAGCGAGATCCAGGCCGAGACCGAGCTGTCCAGCCGCATTTCGAAGGATCTGAAAGCCGCCGGCTTCAAGTTTTGCGGGCCGACGATCGTCTACGCCTTCATGCAGGCGGTCGGCATGGTCAACGACCATCTCACGACCTGCTTCCGCCACGCCGAATGCGCGGCGCTGGCGAAGGCCCGCTGATGGCGGCGCGGTCGGACACGGCGCGCGCCTGGCAGCGCATGCTGTCCGGCCGCCGGCTCGATCTGCTCGACCCTTCGCCGCTCGACGTCGAGATCGAGGACATCGCGCACGGCCTCGCCCGCGTGGCGCGCTGGAACGGGCAGACGCGCGGGCCGCATATCTTCTCGGTCGCGCAGCATTCGCTGCTCGTCGAGCGCATCGCCGCGGCGCTCGATCCCGAAAGCCCCGCGGCGCCGCGCCTCATGGCGCTGCTGCACGACGCGCCGGAATATGTGATCGGCGACATCATCTCGCCGTTCAAGGCGGCCGTCGGCGCGAGCTACAAAAGCGTGGAAGCGCGCATTCTCGCGGCGATCCACATGCGGTTCTCGCTGCCGGCCGCCGCCCCGCCCGGCGCCGCCAAGCTCATCAAGCGCGCCGATCGCGCCGCCGCTTTCATAGAAGCGACACAACTGGCTGGTTTCACCATCGCCGAAGCCGAATCCTTCTTCGGTCGACCGGACGTCGGCCTGCGCGACGTGCAAGCGCTGATCGCGCCGCTGCCCTCGAACGAAGCCGAAGAGCGGTTCCTGTCGACGTTCCGGCGCCTCGAAAGCGAAAGCGCCGCCCAGCGATCCCGATGAGGCGCCATGCCCCGCATCCACGTCTGCCCGCTCGCCCATATCGAGCGCACGGTCGCCGCCACCGGCGCGCGATCCCTCGTCACGCTGATCGATCGCGAGCATGCGGTCGAGCGCCCTCTCCCGATTGAGGAGGCGCGGCATCTGCGCCTGTCGGTCGCCGACATCGACATGGCGCTGGAGGGATTCGTCGCGCCGGAGGAATCGCATATTCACACGCTGCTCGCCTTCGTGCGCGCGTGGGACCGGCGCGAGCCGCTGCTCATCCATTGCTACGCCGGCGTCAGCCGCTCGACCGCCGCGGCGCTGATCGCGGCCTGCGCGCTTGGCCCCCACCGCGACGAGCGCGCCGTCGCGCAGGCGCTGCGCGCCGCCTCGCCGACCGCGACGCCCAACCGGCTGCTGATCCGCCACGCCGACGCGATCCTGGCGCGCGGCGGCCGGCTCAGCGCCGCCGTCGAATCGATCGGCCGCGGCGAGGACTGTTTCGAGGGCGCGCCCTTCGCGCTCGAACTCGACTGAGCGGCGCCGTGCGCCCCGAGTCCGGCGCGTCCGTGCTACATTGCGCGCCACGCGCATGACGGTGTCGACGCCCACCCAGTTCCCGCTCGAAGTCGGCCTCACGGCGGCCGTCGTCGGCGTGCGCGCCGGCGAGCCGATGATCCTCGTCGCGGAAGCGGCGCACGGCGACCGTGCGGCGGCGCTGCCGTCCGGCCCGTTCGATCCGCTCGCCCATCGCACCTTCGAGATCGGCCTGCGCGCCTGGGTGAGCGAGCAGACCGGCGCGCCGCTCGGCTATGTGGAGCAGCTCTACACGTTCGGCGACCGCGGGCGGCACACGCGCGCGGCCGACCGCGAGCCGCACGTCGTCTCGATCGGCTATCTCGCGCTGACGCGGCTCGGCGGCGCGGGCGACGACGCGCTGGCGTGGGGCGCGGCGTTCCGACCCTGGTACGCCTTCTTCCCCTGGGAGGATTGGCGCGGCGCGCGGCCCGCGATGGTCGACGCGAGAATTCTGCCGGCGTTGCGCAAATGGGCGGCGCGCGACCCGCACCGGCCGAACGCCGACGGTCTGTCGCGCAGCGAGCGCGTGCGCATCCTGTTCGACGCGGAGAACGGCGGCGGCGCCGACGAGACCGTGCTCGACCGCTATCAACTGCTCTACGAGGCGGGGCTCGTCGAGGAGGCGCGGCGCGATGGGCGCGCCAGCCCGCTGATCGCCGAGGTGGGACCGTTGGGGATTCCGATGCGGCACGACCATCGCCGCATCCTGGCGACCGCGATCAGCCGGCTGCGCTCCAAGATGCGCTACCGCCCGGTCATCTTCGAGTTGATGCCGGACGATTTCACGCTTTCGGCGCTGCAGCGCGTCGCCGAGGCGCTGCAAGGCCGGCGCCTGCACACGCAGAACTTCCGCCGGCTGGTCGAAACCGGCGCCGTCGTGGAGCCGACCGGCGCGATGGCCCGCGCCACCGGCGGCCGGCCGGCGGCGCTCTTTCGATTCCGCCGGGATGCGCCGCCGGCGCCCGCGCCGCCCGCGCCGCGCCTCGGCATTGCAGGGTAGCGCCGCGAACCGTCGAGCGGTTCCGCCTCAGGGACCGCCCTCCCGACCGTCGGCAGGACGCTCCGCCTTCTCGGCCGGCCTGCCGCCGCGGTGCGAGGACGCGTGCGGCGCCGGCTTCGGAGCGGGCTTGCCCGCATCCGGTTTGGCCGCGGGCGCGGGTTGCGGCGGGGGCTGAGGCGGCGCCGGCGCGGCCGGCGTCGAGGAGCCGACGTTCACGCTGACGCCGAACATCCGCCAACGCCCCTCGACCGGCGCGAACAGCAGCTCGAAGTTCACCTGCGCCGGCACGGAGGGGAAGAACCCCGCCATGCGCATCAGGCCGTTGGCCTCGATCTGCGGCAGCACGGTGAGCTGCGGGTCGAGCACGGCCACGCCCGAGAGGTCGAGCTTCTGCGCCCGCTGGCTGGCGAAGATCTCGGCCAGCCGCGCGGCGGTGTTGGCGTCGCGGAACCCGGGCGCGGCGAGGTCGCGCAGAACCGTGTAGTTCCCCGTCTCGTTGGCCTGGTTGATGGCCAACAGCGTCGAGCGGATCAGGATCAGCACGCCGTTGCGGTCGATCTGCGCCGGATGCGGCGCCGCCTGCGCCTGATCCGGCGGCGGCTTCGGCTGGGCGAGCGCCGGCTGCGCAAGCCACGACCCGGCGACGATTGCAGCGGCTAAGCGCCAGGCCTGTCTCACAATTCGCTGTCTTACAATTCGCCCATGATGCCGACGCGGAAGCCGACGTTGCCGCCGCCGCCGCCCGCCACGCCCGCCGTCAGCGCGAGGGGCGCGTTGGTGTCGAGACGATAGGCGACGGCGCCGCCGGCCGCAAACTCGCCGCGGAAGGCCGCGCCGTTGAAGACGTAGGTCAGCTTGCCCGGCGCCGAGGGAAGCGGCGCCGACGACATCGCCATCGCGGCGGCGATGCCCTGGCGCGCCTCCTGCCGGCTCTGGACGGCGTAGTTGGTCAGCGCGTCGAGCCCGGCCTCCAGCGTGCCGATGCGATTGTCCATCGCCGCTATGCTGCCCGGGCCGAAGTTCGAGGCGGCGAGGTTGCCGCCAGGATCGGTGGTGACGAAGGCGGTCGCGCCGGTCTGCGCAGCGAGGCTCTGCGCCGAGGCGAGGCCCGCCAGCGTGTAGGTCTGGCTCGCCGTCCCGATGGCGACCTGGTTGGCGCGCGTCGTCGCCACGCCGGAGCCGACCGCGACGCTGTTGGCCTGCTGCGCCGAGGCGCCGACGCCGACCGCCACCGAGCCCGATCCCGCCGCGCTCGAGCCGAAGCCGACCGCCGTGCTGCTCGCGCCCGTCGCCGCCGCCGAGCGGCCGAGCGCCGTGCTGTTCGTACCGGACGCCGTGGCGAAGGCGCCGAAGGCCGACGCTTCATTGCCCGTCGCGGCCGCGTTG
>CBDIBA010000001.1:0-69907 GCA_965276595.1 Beijerinckiaceae bacterium | reverse complement strand
GACGATCACAACACACCGTAGGCCGCGAACTCTCTTGCCTCTTCGATGATTTCTTCGCGGGCGGGATTGTCCGCATCGATCATCGCCTCATAATCCATTGGCCCATTCGCCGGCGCCTCAAGCCACGCGCGCTCTTGGTGCGTGAGGTTGGAGAGCGCGCCGAACGTCCGCGCGCGGCAGAAGTCGATCGCCTCTTGCAGGCACTCGATATCGCTCTGCGACAATGTGTCGGGGTCCGCTTCCCGCCGGGCGGTCATTCGAAGATAGGGGTCGCGCGTGATCGCGAGGGCTTGGGCGATAGCGTCAGGATCGCCGGCTTGATCCAATCGACCCTTAATAAACTCGTAGAGGGTCGACGGGACGGGGCCGTTGGGCATGGCGATGAAGGTGTCGGCCACGATGGGCCGCGCGTACCGGTTGAGGTGGCGCTTCTCCGCGAAGAACAGCACCTTGGCCGCGAAGAACGCGGTCACGCCGGGCCACCGCGACGCGATGAAGGTCAGCGCCTCGACCCCCTTCTTCTCGTCGAACTGGAACCGCATCGTCGAAGGGCTTGCCATGCCTTTATATCTCATGGCGCTCTCGACGTGTCACGTCACATGCCGCGGGCCGGCCGTCGCCAAGGCCTGCTGGCGTTCCCCCGATTAGGCCGCCGCCCTCGCCGGCGCGTAAAACCCGCCATTCATCGGGCGTTCACGCGATCGGCCGGAGACTGCTTCAATGATCCGGATGGCGCTCCTTTCAATCTGGGTTTCCTCGATCTGGATTGCCTTCTTCGCGCTCGCCGCCGCGCCGGCGCGCGCCGCCACGGTGCGCGAGTGCCTCGACGCCGCGCAGACCCGGGCCGCCGTCGTGGATCGCAAGCTCGCCAATCCCGTCGCCGTGCAGCGCTCGGCGATCAGCCACGCCGGCGGCGCCGAATTGCTGCGCAGCCGTCTGTGCCGCTGGAACGGCGAATACGTCTATGAGATAAGCCTGCTGCCGCGCGACGGCCGGCTTCGGCAGGTGAACATCCGGGCGTCCGACGGCCAGATCGTCGGCAAGGCCGAGAAGTGAACGGGAGCTGCGTTGCGCCTTCTGGTGGTCGAGGACGACAAGGACTTGAACCGGCAGGTGGTCGCTGCGCTGGAGCAGGCCGGCTACGCCGTCGACCGCGCCTATGACGGCGAGGAAGGCTGGTTCCTCGGCGACACCGAGCCCTACGACGCCATCGTCCTCGACATCGGCCTGCCCAAGAAGGACGGCGTGCGGGTGCTCGAAGAGTGGCGCAAGGCCGGGCGCAAGACGCCGGTGCTGATGCTGACCGCGCGCGACCGCTGGAGCGACAAGGTGCAGGCGTTCGACGCCGGCGCCGACGATTACGTGGCGAAGCCGTTCCACATGGAGGAGGTGCTGGCGCGGCTGCGCGCGCTGGTGCGGCGCGCCGCCGGCCACGCGACGAGCGACCTCGTCTGCGGACCGATCTCGCTCGACACCAAGGGCAGCCGCGTCGCCGTCGACGGCAACCCGATCCGGCTGACCTCGCACGAATTTCGGCTGCTCTCCTACCTGATGCATCACGTCGGCCGCGTCGTCTCGCGCGGCGAACTCGTCGAGCACATCTACGATCAGGACTTCGACCGCGACTCGAACACGATCGAGGTGTTCGTCGGCCGTCTGCGCAAGAAGCTCGGCGTCGACGCGATCCAGACGGTGCGCGGGCTCGGCTACATCATCGCGGCGCCGGAGGCGACGGCGGCGACGAAGCCCGCCGGGTGAGCGCGCCCGACGCGCGCCGCAAGCCCTGGTCGATCGCGACCCGGCTGCTGCTTTCGGCGATCGTTTGCAGCGTCGCCCTGCTGCTGATCGCCGGGATCATCCTGTCCTCGCTCTATCGCAACACGACGGAGCAGGCGTTCGACGAGCGGCTGGGCGTCTATCTGCGCGCGCTCGTCGCCGATGTCGCGACGCCGGGCGAGGACTCGCGCAGCGGCCCGGGCCAGCTCGGCGATCCGCAATTCGAACTCACCTTGTCGGGCTGGTACTGGCAGATCACGCGGCTCGATTCGGCGACGCCCGATATCCGCGCCTCGCGCTCGCTGTTCGCCTCGCAACTGCCGCGGCTCGCCGATCTCGGCGTCCCCGCCGGCGTCGGCGGCGCGCGGCGCGGCAACGCCACGGGGCCGGACGGCCGGCCCATCCGCATCGTCGAACGCGAGATCGACGTCGGCGATTCCGGCCTCTACCTCGTTCAGGTCGCGGCGACGACGGAAGAGGTCGAGGCGCAGATCTGGCGCTTCGAGCTGGCGCTGACCATCGCCTTCGCGTCGCTGGCGCTGGCGCTCGCCGCCGTCACGGTCGCGCAGGTGCGGTTCGGGCTGCGGCCGCTGCGCAAGCTCGGCGACGAGGTCGCCACGATCCGGCGCGGCGACGGCGAGCGCATCGACGGCGCCTATTCGGACGATCTCGCGCCGCTCGCGGGCGAACTCAACCTCCTGATCGGCTCCAACCGCGAAATCCTCGAACGCGCCCGCGATCAGGTCGGCAACCTCGCGCATGCGCTCAAGACGCCGCTCAGCGTGATCGTCAACGAAGCGCGCGCGGCCGACGGTCCGCTCGCCGGCAAGGTCGCCGAACAGGCCGCCATCATGGGCGAGCAGGTGACCTGGTATCTCGATCGCGCCCGCGCCGCCGCGCGCACTCGCGTGGTCGGCGCCGCAAGCGACGTCGCGCCCGTCGTCGCCTCGCTGACCCGCGCTTTCGGCAAAATCCACGCCGACCGCGCCATCGCCTTCGAGAACGCCGTGCCCGAGGGGGTGCGCTTTCGCGGCGAACGGCGCGACCTCGAGGAGATGCTCGGCAACCTCGTCGACAACGCCGGCAAGTGGGCGTCGAGCCGGGTCGCGATCGCCGCGCAGCCGGCGCCGCAGACCGACGCGGCGCGGCCGTTCGTCGATCTCGTCATCGACGACGACGGGAAGGGCCTGCCGCGGGCGCTGCGCGCCGAGGCGCTGGCGCGCGGGCGCCGGCTCGACGAATCGAAACCCGGCAGCGGGCTTGGCCTCTCGATCGTCAGCGAGGTCGCCGGCCTGCATGGCGGCAGCGTCACGCTGGAGGACAGTCCGCTCGGCGGCCTGCGGGCGCGGCTTCGCTTGCCATCCCTGTGAGGGCGGTCTACCGCAACGCCGATCGGGCGGGACGCGCCCAGGGGGGAGGGCGCTCGATGCGGGGTTGGATGGGTCGCAGCCTGGCGGTCGCCGGATTCGGCGCGCTGGCTTTGGCCGGCTGCGCCGCCCCGCCGCAGGCGCCCGTCGCCGCAGCGCCGCCGCCTGCGCCCGCCGGGCCGCCGCCGCCGTCGGGCGCGATCGCCGGCCCGCTCGGCGCATCGCTCTCGGACGCCGACCGGCAGATCGCCTCGGACGCGCAATACAATGCCGTCGACTCGGGCCAGCGCAAATCCTGGCGCGGCAAGGGCACGGCCTTCGGCTTCATCGAGCCCGGACCCGAGAACGCCAATTGCCGCGACTACACGGACACGGTGTTCATCGACGGCCGCTCGCAGGTCGGCAAGGGCCGCGCCTGCCGGCTGCCCAACGGCGGCGGCTGGAAGATGTGAGAACGGCGATGAAATATCCATCGTCGGCCGCGTCGTCGCGCGCGTGAAGAAGCGTTAGGCGATAAGCGAAGGGCTTCTTGGCCTTTGACAAGCGGGCGAATATTGACTACGTAAGTTACGCAATCCGAGAGGGGCGCGGCAAATGCATTGTGTGGTGGAAACCGAGGCGTTTGCTCGGCAGGCCGCAAAAGTCGGATTGACGGAGGACGAGCGTCACGAAGTAGCGAGACTCCTTTCTGAAGAGCCAATGCGCGGCGACCTCATTCCAGGAGCGGGAGGGGCTAGAAAGTTTCGATTCGCCAAGGCCGGCTCGGGCATAGGGAAGAGGTTCGGATACCGGATTATTTCTTATTTCGCGGCTTTAGACGTTTCAGTTTTTCTGTTGGACGTTCTCGATAAGGGAGAGCGGCTGAACCTCTCGGAAGCCGAAAAGAAGGATTTTAGAAAAGCTTTAGGGAGGATTGCGGAGGATTACAGAAAAGCCACGAAGGAGAGGGTGAAGCAATTGTCGGAGAAAGCGTCATGAGCAAGATCGGGAAAAGACTGATTGCAGCGGCCGAGGAAGCTGCGGCGATTGCTCGGGGTGAGAAAAAGCCTGCTCGTCTGCATGTTCCGGCAGAAATCGACGTGCGCAAGGTTCGGCAAAGGTTCAAACTTTCGCAGGAAGATTTTGCGTCCGAGTTTGGATTTAGCGTGACGCAAATCAGAGATTGGGAGCAACGCCGCTCGCGTCCCATTGGCGGGGTGCGCGCATACATCATGCTGATAGAAAGAGATGGGGAAACCATCCGCCAACTGCTTAACAAGGCCAACAAAACAGCAATGAACGAAGCCGCGTAGAAAATCCGCATGGCGAGGCGACCGTGGGGTTAGGCTCGCCTCGCCATTTTAGCGCCCGCAATGCGTGTCTTCCTTCGCCACCGGATGCGGCGTCATGCCGGAAAACGGGGGCAAACGCCGCCCCAATTCGGGATATTTAGATTAGAAGGTCGTTATGACGGCTTGTTTGTGTAGTGAACCGTTCGACAGCCCGTTACTGTGGTTCGAGCTTCAGCTCTTGCGCAAATGTGCGCCAGCGCTGCTGTTCGCCGGCAATCAGCTTTGCCGACTCCTCGACCGTGCGTGGACCGCTCGACGCCAGTCCGATGTCGGCCAGACGCTTCGCGGCCTCGGGCGTATCGAGAAAGCGACCGACCGCACGATTGAATCGAGCTGTAATTTCCGGCGGAGTTCCAGAAGGCGCGACAATAGCCAGAAACCCGTCGACGATTGCGTCCGGAATCGTTTCGGCGACGGTGGGAACGTCTGGATACGTCGGAAATCGCTTCGCCGAGAATACGGCGATCGGCCGAATCGCTCCCGTTTCGATAAATGGCCGGGACACAATGATCGAGCTAACCATCATAGCGACGCGACCTGCGGCGACATCTTGGGCCATCTGGGAAGCTGAACGGTAGGGCACCTGCGTCATTCCCGCATTCGATCGTTCGCTGAGGAGGCGAGCTGAAACCGGGGCGGAGCCTGCCGTTATATCCACCGCGTAATCCGCTTGAGCCGGGTTATGTTTCGCCCAATCGATTAATTCCGGCAGAGATTTTACCGGAATATCTTTGTAAACGGACAGCATTTGCGGTCCGAGATCGGTGACAATAGCAACGGAGCTAAAGTCTTTCGCCGGATCGTAAGGCAACTGCTTAAACAACACGGGATTCGAGGTCAGGCCGGAGGTGCCGGTAAACAGGAAGGTGTATCCGTCGGGCGTCGCTCGCGCGGCGGCCTGATGCGCAGGAATGCCGGACGCGCCCGGCAGGTCATCCACATAGACGGACCCACCGACAGCCTTGGACACTTCATTCGCCACAACGCGGGCGATCACATCTGTCGCCGACCCCGCGCCCGTCGGCACTATCAATCGCACGGGTCTGGAAGGCCAGTCTTGCGCTGATAGCGAGCTTGCCGAGCAGCCCAACAGGACCGCAGCGATCAGGAACGTTTTATCGATCATGTGTTCCTCTCCATACGATCTTTTGATTTTGCCGATCTTATTTGCGCGGCAAGGCCGACGCCATGCCGACGACGATGCAACTCGTCCTCTTTGCGGTCGCCGTTTTTGCCGCCGGATTGACGCGCTTCTTCGGCCGCTACCCCCTCACCCTAACCCTCTCCCCGCAGGCGGGGAGAGGGGACGCATCGAGCGCGTCATCGGCGCGCGCCCCCTCTCCCCGCCTGCGGGGAGAGGGCCGGGGTGAGGGGCGAAAGAACCGACGAGACGCCTTTCGATCGCCGGGATTTGCGGCTAGACAGGCCCTATGATCTGGGTCGTGTTCGCGTTGATGACGGGCGCCGCCGTGCTGGCCGCGCTCTGGCCGCTCGCCCGCCTCGACGCCGGCGCGGATCGGGCCGGCGTCGAGCGCGCGCTCTACCAGGCCGAACTCTGTGGCATCGATCGCGATCTCGACCGCGGGCTCGCCACCCCCGACGACGCGCGCGCCGCCAAGACGGAAGCCGCGCGTCGGCTGATCGCCGCCCGCGAGGACCCGCCGCCTCGCGCCTCGACCGCGCGCCGGCGCGCGGCGGCCGCGATCGCGCTCGTCTTCATCCCGGGCCTCGCGTTCGGCCTCTATCGCGCGATCGGCGCCGCCGACTACCCGGACCAGCCGCTCGAGGCCCGGCTCAAGGCGCCGCCCGGCGCGGCCGACATCAACGTCGCGGTGGCGCAGATCGAAAAGCACCTCGCCGACCATCCCGACGACGCGCGCGGATGGGAGATTCTCGCGCCGGTCTACATGCGGTTGGGCCGCGCCCGCGACTCCGCCGAGGCGTGGCGCAGGACGATGCAGTTGCAGGGCGTCACCGCCGAGCGCGCCGGCGCCTACGGCGAGGCGCTGGTCCACGCCGAGGACGGGCGCGTGACGCCGGCCGCGCGCGGCGCCTTCGAAATCGCCGTGCAAAACGATCCGCAGGACGCGCGCGCCCGCTTCTTCCTGGGCCTCGCCGCCGAGCAGGCGGGCGACAAACCGCAGGCGATCGACCTGTGGACCAAGCTTCTCGCCGACGCCTCGCCGGACGCGCCGTTCGCGCCGACCGTGCGGGCGCATCTTGCGGCGCTGGGCGCGGGTGCGGGCGCGCCGGCGTCCGGTCCGGCGAGCGCGCAAGGCGCCGCCATCGCGGCGATGCCCGCCGAGCAGCGCGAGGCGACGATCCGCGGCATGGTCGACGGCCTGGCGTCGCGTCTCGCTCAGGGCGGCGGCGGTCTCGATGAATGGCTGCGTCTGGTGCGCGCCTACGCCGTGCTGAAGCAGCCGGACAAGGCGCGCGCCGCGCTCGCCGACGCGCGCAAGGCGCTCGGCGCGGACCCCGCCGCGTCCGGGCGGCTCGACGCCGCGTCGCAAGAACTCGGATTGGGCGGCTGACATGACTCGCAAAGGCCGCCGTCTCGTTGTCATCGCCGTGGCGCTCGGTCTCGTCGGCGCGGCCTCGGGCCTGATGCTCTACGCCATGCGCGACAACATCGTGTTCTTCTACGGGCCGAGCGAAGTCGCGCAGAAGCATCCGGCGCCCGGCGTGCGGCTGCGCATCGGCGGCCTGGTCAAGGACGGCTCGGTGCAGCGCGGACCCGATCAGCGCGTCGACTTCGTCGTCACCGACGGCAAGTCGGACGTCGCCGTGACCTACGCCGGCCAGACCCCCGATCTGTTTCGCGAGGGGCAGGGCGTCGTCGCGGAAGGAACCATGATCTCGCCGACGAGCTTCCGCGCCGACAGCGTGCTCGCCAAGCACGACGAGCGCTACATGCCGCGCGAGGTCGCCGACCAGTTGAAGAAAGAGGGGCGATGGAACGAGGGCGGCCCGCAAGCCGCGCGCGAATGAGGGCGCGCTCGTGATCGTCGAAACCGGCCATTACGCCCTGGTGCTCGCGCTGGCGCTGGCGCTCGTGCAGTCGGCGCTGCCGCTGTGGGGCGCGCTGCGGCGCGACCCGCAGCTGATGGCGATCGCGCCGCCGACGGCGGTGATGCAATTCGTCCTGATCGCGATGGCGTTCGGCGCGCTGACCTACGCGCATGTCGTGTCCGACTTCTCGCTCGTCAACGTCGTCGAGAACTCGCACTCGATGAAGCCGCTCGTCTACAAGATCTCGGGCGTCTGGGGGAACCACGAAGGCTCGATGCTCCTGTGGGTTCTGATCCTGGCGCTGTTCGGCGCGCTGGTCGCGGTCTTCTCGCGCGCCATGCCGCGCGATCTTCTGGCCGGCGTGCTGTCCGCCCAAGCCTGGCTCGTCGCCGCGTTCCTGCTGTTCATCCTGCTCACGTCCAACCCGTTCGCGCGCATCGCGCCGCCGCCCATAGAAGGCCAAGACCTCAACCCGATCCTGCAAGACCCCGGCCTCGCGATCCATCCGCCGCTGCTCTACGTCGGCTATGTCGGCTTCTCGATCGTGTTCTCCTTCGCGGCGGGGGCGCTCGTCTGCGGCCGCATCGACGCGGCCTGGGCGCGCTTCGCGCGGCCGTGGACGCTGCTCGCCTGGATCTTCCTGACGCTGGGCATCGCGATGGGCTCCTACTGGGCCTATTACACGCTGGGCTGGGGCGGCTTCTGGTTCTGGGATCCGGTCGAGAACGCCTCGCTGATGCCCTGGCTCGCCGGCACGGCGCTGCTGCATTCGATCGCCGTGATGGAAAAGCGCGACGCGCTGAAGATCTGGACGATCTTCCTCGCGATCCTGACCTTCTCGCTGTCGCTGCTCGGCACGTTCCTGGTGCGCTCGGGCGTGCTGACGTCGGTGCACGCCTTCGCGAGCGATCCGCAGCGCGGCGTGTTCATCCTCGCGATCCTCGTCGTCTTCATCGGCGGCGCGCTCGGCCTGTTCGCCTGGCGCGCGCCGATGCTGAAGCCCGGCGGCCTCTTCGCGCCGATCTCGCGCGAGGGCGCGCTCGTCGCCAACAACCTTCTGCTCACCACCGCTTGCGCCACCGTGCTGATCGGCACGCTCTACCCGCTCGCGCTCGAAGCGGTGAACGGCGACAAGATTTCCGTCGGCGCGCCGTTCTTCAACGTCACCTTCGGGCCGATCATGGCGCCGATCGTCCTGCTGATGCCGATCGGCCAGATGCTCGCCTGGAAGCGCGGCGACCTCCTGGGGGCGGCGCAGCGCCTGATCGTCGCGGCGGTCGCCGGCCTCGCCGCCGCCCTGATCGTCGCGGCGGTCCATGGCGAGCCGGTCGTGGCGATCGTCGGCGTCGGCGTCGCGGTCTGGCTCATCGTCGGCGCCTTCGTCGAGATCGCCGGACGCATCGTCGCGCGCGGGGCGACCTGGACGACGGCGCTGGCGCGCGCGCGCGGGCTGCCGCGCTCGGCCTGGGGATCGGCCTTCGCCCATGCGGGCTTCGGCGTCACGCTCATGGGGCTGGCGGCGACCGGCTGGGGCGTCGAAAAGATCACGACGCTGAAGGCCGGCGACGCGGTCGATCTCGGCCCCTACCAGATCGTCGTGCAGGCGCTCGATCGGCGCGCCGGACCGAACTACCAGGAGAACGTCGCGCGCACCCGCGTGCTCGAAGGCGGCGCGACCGTCGCCGACATCCAGCCTTCGCGGCGCTTCTATCAGACGCGGCAGATGACGACGACGGAAGCCGGCATCGCCACGCTGGGCTTCGGCCAGGTCTACGTCAGCCTCTCGAACGAGAACGCCGACGGCTCGCTCGACGCGCGGCTCTACTGGAAACCGCTCGTCGCGCTGATCTGGCTCGGCGCGCTCGTCATGGGCTTCGGCGGCGCGCTCTCCCTGTCGGATCGGCGCCTGCGGATCGGCGTCGCCAAGCGCGCCCGCGCCGCGGCGATGCCGCCCGCCGCGCGCCCGGCGGAATAGACCCATGCGGCGCCTGGCGCTCGTCGCCTTCCTCGTCTCGCTCGCCTCGGCGGCGTTCGCCCTCGATCCCGGCGAGGCGCTGCGCGATCCCGCGCTCGAAGCGCGCGCCCGCGCCATCTCGTCGGGACTGCGCTGCCTCGTCTGCCAGAATCAATCGATCGACGATAGCGAGGCCGGGCTCGCCAAGGACCTGCGGCTGCTGGTGCGCGAGCGTCTCACGCAGGGCGACAGCGACGACGCGGTGCGCGCCTATCTCGTCGCGCGCTACGGCGACTTCGTGCTGTTGAAGCCGCCGCTGAAGACCGAGACGATCCTGCTGTGGGGCGCGCCCTTCGGCCTGCTGGCGCTCGGCGCGCTGGGCCTCTTCGTCGGCGCGCGCCGGCGGCGGCCCGCGGGCGGCCCGGTGCCGCTCTCCGCCGACGAAGAGGCGAAGCTCGCCGCGCTGATGAGCGAACCGCCACGGAGGTGAACGGTCGGATCGGCAGTGCGCCGATGGCGCAAGGCTCTCGCGGGTTGGTTGGTTGCGCCATAAAGGAACGCCATGTTAGGACATCGCGCGCAAGCAAGAGCGACCTTCGGTCTTTTTGGTTTTCCGCCATGAAAATCCGTCCGCGGTTTTGGAAAGCTTTGTTCATGGGCTTGGCTTCGCCAACGATGCTTTATGCCGCGCCGACGCCTTATCGATCGGCGGTTCGAGATGTTTCGCCCGCTCACAGCTTCGCGCAGGTCGGCGCCTTTTTGAGGCTGGCGTTGCGTCAGGCTCAGCGGCATGAAGAAGCCTAGGCCGAAGAGCGGCCGAAGCCGACCTGGCGACAACAAGGTTTCGGTGCAAGTCGAGGGTGGCGCGACCGCCCACTTCCCGTCGTCGACTGATTTGCCGAAGCCTGCGGTGATCGCAGGCATGCAAATCCAGAACTTTCGTCAGTCGCCATTCCCGCCCGCAGAAGAAGCCAAAGTCTACGAGCAACTCTGTCCGGGCGCTTTCGATCGCATCTTGCAAATGGCCAAGGCGGCTCAAGACGCGCAAATCAAAGCGATGGAGCGGGAGCAATCGTATTTGGCCGCCGACACCAAGCGAGGACATTGGCTTGGCGCTTGCGTGACCTTTGGCGGCTTCTGGCTTCACGGCCTGGCTGGGGCAGCCCGCGGTGGCGATGCTGTGTTTAGGATTGCCGGTTCTCAGCGTCGCCAAGTCGCTCGTCGATACGTTGCGCGGCTCCTCAGCCAAGGCAAAATAGTCTGTCTTGAGCGCGCAGAACTCAATGCGGCCTTGAACCCTCTTATTTAAGCAACCATCGTTTTGCTTAATTAGCAAAAAGCCAAGACAAGCGAGCTTAAGTAACGGGATCAAGGACGCTGGTGTTCTTCGCCCAAGACGCCCGACGCCGAGACCCTATTCGCGACGCCTCGAAACGCCTGCGAGGCCCGATGCGCCGACGGCATCGATGCGCCGGTTCCGTCATCTTGCGCGCCGGGCCGGCGCGTCCGAAACTCGGCGCCAATCGGCAAAGCCGAAGACAAATCGGGAGGGGACGTGGCGGACTTCGACATTCTCGTCATCGGCGCCGGCGCGAACGGGCTCATCGCGGGCGCCTACATGGCCAAGGCCGGCAAGAAGGTTCTGGTCCTGGAGCGCAGCGCCTTCGTCGGCGGCGGCGTGGCCACGCGGGAGATCGTTGCGCCGGGCTTCCGCCACGACCTCCACTCGGCGACGCACATCGTCATTCAAGGCAATCCGCTCATCCGTAAGGACGAGCTGGGCCTCGTCGCAAGGTTCGGCCTGAAGTACATCCACCCCGAGGGGGTCTTTTCGACGATCTTCGACGACCAGACCTCGATCGTCAGCTACGCGGACATCGACGAGACCTGCCGGTCGATCGCGGCGGTGTCGCCGCGAGACGCCGACGCCTACAGGCGTTTCACGGCGAAGGGTCTCGAGACGCTGCCGCTGATCGCCACGAGCCTGTTCGTCCCGCCCGCGCCGCAAGGCGCCTTCTGGGCGCTGCTCGATCAGAGTCCGCAAGGGCGGGAACTGATGCGCATCATGCAATGCAGCATGCTGGACATCGTCAACGAATGGTTCGAGAGCGACAAGCTCAAAATTCACCTTTTGAAATTCGCCGCCGAGACGCTCGTCGGCCCGGATGAGAAAGGCACGGGCATGGTGCTCTACAGCATGCCCGGGTTCGTGCATTCCTACCCGCCGGGCGTTCCCGAAGGCGGCAGCGGCGCGTTGACCGACGCGCTGGTCCGCTGCCTGAAACATCACGGCGCCGAGGTGCGATGTAACGCGCAGGTCGACAAGGTGGTCGTCGAGGGCGGCCGCGCGGCCGGCGTGCGCCTCGCCGACGGCGAGGTCCTGCGCGCCAAGTCGGCCGTGATCGGACAGATTCACCCGCACCTGCTTGGCGACATGGTCGACGGCTTGGACGAGCGCCTGGTCGCCAACGCCCGGCGCACGCATCCGGCGAGCTTCGCCCTTTCGTCGGCCCATTTCGCCTTGAACGCGCCGCCGAAATATCACGCCGGCGACGCGCCGGCCCGCGTCGCGCTCGCGAATTTCGCGCCGGCGACGCTCGAACGGTACCGGCGCATTTTCGACGATTTCAAGTATGGCGATCTTTCGCGCGATCAGATCATCGCGGCCCACTGCAACTCCAACTTCGATCCGTCCCGCGCCCCGGCGGGGAAAGCCGCGCTGGGTCTGTACGGCTTCGCCCCGTTCGCGCTGCGCGACGGCGGCGCCGCGGCGTGGGACGAGCGCAAGAGCGAGGCGGCCGACATCCTGCGTCGCGCTTACGCACATTACGTATCGAACCTCGACAGCGACAACGTCATCGCGTGGAAGTTCGAGACGCCTCTCGACGTGCAACGCTACTCGCCGACGTTTCAGAGCGCGGATGTCGGCGGAATCGGCAAGTATTTCTACCAGATCGGCGGGCATAGGCCGACGCCGGAGCTGTCGCAATATGCGGTGCCGGGCGTGAAGGGGCTCTATCTGGCCGGAACGTTCATGCATCCGCCCGGCGGCGTCACCGGCGGCGGACGCGCCACCGCAATCAAGATGTGCGGCGATCTCGGCGTCAGTTTCGAGAAGCTGGTCGCCTGACGATGAAGCTCTACACGCCCGAAAACACCGAACTCATCGAGGTGACGTCGGTCGCCCCGCACAAGCACGGCGTCGAGATCGCCGGCACGATCATGGGCGCGATGCCGATGCGAGCCGTGTTGCGGCCGAGCGAATTGCGCAGGGGCATGCGGTTCTTGAAGCCCGGCCTCGTTTGGGCGTTGTTGGCCATGCTGTTTCAGCGCGGTTAGGCGCCGGCCCCGCTCGTCAGGCGAGCAGGCGCTCAACGAGCGCCCGGTACTCCTGCAGAGTCGGCCGATAGGGACTGGCCCGGTTGAAAAAGCTCTCGGCGGCTTCGCGCGCGACCGCCTCGATGTCGGCGTCGCCGTAACCGAGGTCCCGGATCGTGGCGGGGACGCCCAGTCCGGCGTTCAGCGCCGCGATCGCGTCCGCGACGCCGCCGCCGTGTGCGGCGCCGATCGCCTCAGCCAGGGCGCCGAGTTTCTCGACGCCTTTCGTTTCGTAGAGCCGCAGTACGGCCGGCAAGGCGATCGCCGTCAGGAGGCCGTGATGGAGCCCACGGTCGCCGCATGTGTTGGCGATGGCGTGCGCGGGGCCGAGGCCCTTGTAAATGCCGACGCCGCCCTGCGCGGCGGCCATCATGACTTGATAGCGAGCCTCGCGATCATCGCCGTTCTGCGCCGCCCTTTCGATGTGGCGAACCAGGCGGCGCGCGCCGTCGAGCGCAATGGCGTCGACCAGCGGGTTTTCCGGCGTCGCCAAAAATCCTTCGACGCAATGCGAGAGCGCGTCGAGCCCCGTCCCGACCGTCAGACGCGCCGGCAGTTTCAGGGTCAGCTCCGGATCGCAGATCGCCGCCGGCGGAACCATGAGAGGGTGGTTGATCCCCATCGCGACGGTCGTGGCGTCGGGATGGATCCCGCATCCGCGCGAGACCTCGCTGCCGGTCCCCGCCGTTGTGGGAATGGCGATCAACGGCGCAGGCGGCGCGACTATGCGCTCGGGCTTCCCGAGATAGTCCGAAAGCGGGCCCGGATGCGTCCCGAGCAGCGCCGCCGCCTTGGCGCAATCGATGACGGAGCCGCCGCCGACGGCGACCAATCCGTTGCACTCGGCGTCGCGGAACAGCGCCGCGCATCGCTCGACGGCGGCCACGGTCGGGTTTTCGGGCGTGTCGGCGAACACCGTCCGCGCGCGGTCTGGCGCGCCGGCGCACGCCTGATCGAAGACGCCGAGCGCCATCAAATTTCGGTCCGTCACGAACAACGGGCGCGTGATCTTGAGCCGCTCCAGCTCGTCCGGCAGGACGGACACGGCGCCGTAGGCGAGATAGAGGCGCGGCAGTTGTAAGAGGGGCGGCATGGCTGCGGTTATGGCGTGGCGGCGGCCTGCCTGTGAATCTCCAGCAAGGACGCCATCGTGGCGGGGTCGCGTCGTCCAAACCCGCACTCGGTCGCGACGCCGTAATCGGCGAGCCGCTCGCCGGCGAGCTGCATGCGTCGCCGCGCGCCGTCCACGCCGTCGGTGAAGTGAATCAGCCCGAGAAACAGCTCCGTCTCCCTGGGCAGCCTCAGGCCGGCGAGCGGCGCGTAGAAGTCGGCCTCGCTGCACCAGCGCGGGATCGGGACATGGATCCAATCGACCTGCCGTGGCGCCCGCTCGCAAACGCCGTTCGCGAACGCGACGCACGTCCCGGCGTCCTTGGGTTCGATCACATGCTTATGCCCGGGGTCGCCGTAACAGAGGTGGACTCCGGCTTCGACTCCATCCGGCACGAAGGCGATATGCCGCGCAAGACGCTCGACGGAGCCATCGAGGGGATCGGAATAGTGGAGATCGATGCCGCCGTCATGGCCGATGATCTCGCTGGCGACGTCCCATTGGATCGCCAAGTCCTCGTGCGGGATCGCGGCCGCCATGGCGTCGACTTCGCGCTTCATCGCCGCTTCGAGCGCCGGTTCGACCTTGGCTCGATCGTCCTTGGCGACGAACACCGTCAACAGAGAGACGACCGTCGGCAGGGATACCTGGAATTTCACCTTGGCAGGGATTTCGCCCCGCGTCCGAAGCTCGGCGAAGCGTTCGTACGACTTGATCGCTTCCCGCGCGTAGCCGAGCTCTTTGAACCGAAACGCCTGAAGGTCGGCGCCAGGTTTCAACGAATAGAACGGGCGAACCAGACTGTCCTGATATCCCGCGATCTTCTTGGACGTGTCCACGAGTTGCAGGTCGGGATTGTCGTCGAAGACATGCCGTTGCCAGCGCACCCATTGGATGCGATCGCCGGTCTCGCCATCGGGATAGCGCGCCGCCCGGTCGCCAAGCTCGCGCGCCAGCAGCGTGAAAACTTCCGTGTTGTTTTCGCACGGCACGCTGCCGACGAGAAGAACCGGCCTGTTCGCCATACTGCGCTCCCTCCCAGGATCGTCGGCGTTCGTTATCGTCGGACGCTCTGCGCCGCGTGGGGAACAGCGCCAACGTCGATCCGTAGGCTAACGCAGGCGCAGACGAGCGCGAAGATGCGAGTATGATGGGGTCGATGCCGCCGCGGCATCGTGCGCTCTCGCGTTCATCGTGATGCCGATCGGCGAGCGCCGTGCTCGCGGACCTCGGCTATGCCGACGCTGTGTTTTGGCGAGGCGGCCGCCGCCTCTTGCCAAATGGCGTTTTCTTTATATTTACGCCAGTGGAGGTCCACGTGACTGTTTCGACGCTGGTCAACACGCAACCCCGCGCCTTCGCCCCTGGGCCGATCCGCGAGGATGAGGCGGCCGCCATGTTCCGCGCGGTTGTCAATCTCTTCAAGCGCTGGGACCTCACCGACGAGCAGGCGGCGACGCTGCTCGATCTGCCCAACCGCACTTACGCGCGCTGGAAGGCTGGCGACCAAGGTCGCATCGATCGCGATACGAGAGCCCGTCTGTCGAACCTGATGGGCGTCCACAAGGCGTTGAGGATCGTCTTCCGCGAAGCGGAGCGCGGCTATCGCTGGATCCGGGCGGCGAACGAGACGTTTGGCGGTCGCTCGGCGCTCGACGTGATGCTCGGCGGCGAACTGACCGACCTCATGCGCGTGCGGCGGCTGCTCGACGCCGAGCGCGGCGGCTGGTGATCGATCGCGGCGCCGTTCCGCGCAGTCAGATCGCGTGGATCGGGGCGCGCCGGATCATCCGGAGCCTTTACCCACCGATCGACCTTTTCGAAGACATCGCCGACCCGGCCGACTGGCCGCTGCTCCTATCCGCCGAGCAGAAGACGAACCCGCGATTGATGGAGACGATCGGCAATATCGATCTCGTTCCGGCTGCACGCCGGGTCGGCGGCCCTGGCGCGAGCTACCTGATGGCGCCGTTCACGCACGTCAGTTTTGACCGACCGAGCCGCTTCACGAGCGGCGGCTACGGCGTGCTCTATGCGGCGGATCGCTTCGCGACGGCTCTCGCGGAGACGATCCACCATCACGAACGGTTCATGGCGCGCACGGCCGAGCCGGCTGGCTGGACCTCGCAGGTCCGCGAGATCGTCCTTGACGTGAACGCGCTAGCGCACGATCTGCGCGGCGGCGAGGCGCTGTTCGCCGAAGCGCTCCAGCCGGACAGCTACGCGGAGAGCCAAGCCTTGGCGGCGGACCTGCGCGCCGGGGGCTCGGACGGCATCGCCTATCCCAGCCGCCGCCAGCCTGGCGGCGAGTGCGTCGCGCTGTTCTACCCCGACTTGGCGTCCAATCCGGTTCAGGGACGCCATCTCGACTATCATTGGGACGGCGCGCGGGTCGACTTCTACCGCGAGGTCGGCAGCAGAGCGGTCTACCGCATCGAGGCGAAGGGATCATGAGGCCCGTTATGGCAAGCCGAAACGCTGAGGCGACGATTGACGACGAGACGATCATCCGCGGCACGGGCAACGTGTTCGCGGACCTCGGCTACGCCGACGCCGACGAGCGGCAGACGAAGCTGCGTCTTGCGAACGCCATCAACGGCGTCGTCGCCCGTCGACGGCTGACCCAAGCGGCCGCGGCCGCGAAGCTGCGCATCCATCAGCCGAAGGTGTCGGCGTTGGCGAATTACAAGCTCGACGGCTTCTCGGTCGAACGGCTGATGACCTTCCTGACGGCGCTCGACCAGGACGTCGACATCGTCATCCGCAACAAGCCCCGGTCGCGTCCGGCCGGGCGTATCTCCGTCGTCGCCGCATAGGCGTTCGACAATCCGCCATTCTTCCGCCGCATGGGCTATCGGGCGGCGGAGCGGGCGGTCTTATTTAAGAAATCTCGCCTCGGCTTAATTAAGACAGAGCCTAAAGTAAGCCGGCTCAATTAACGTCGATCGTCAGCTTTAGCCGCTCGAGGCGAGTTCCTCGAAATACGCCTGCAACGTTCGCGGCTCGCGACCCAAGATCGCCCGCAAGGTCAGCGGATTGCCGAGGAAGCCGTGCGCGTCGTACCAAGCGTACATCTTCTTGAGCCCCGGCCGTATCGAGCCCTCGGTCGGGATGCCGGCCCTCTCGGCCCAGTCGTCGAACGGCGACGTTTCCGCCCTGATCTCCCGACCCAGAACCTTTCCCATGATCGCGGCGACCCCATGCCGGTCGAGATCGTCCTCGGCGCAGAGCTCGAAAGCGCCATAGAGCAGCCGATCCTCGGTCAGCGCAATCGCCGCCGCTTCCGCGACGTCGCGGTAGTCGACGCGCGTCACGGGCTGGTCCGCCGAGTAGGGCTCGGCGAACACGCCTGTCTTGACCACCTGAGGCCATGCAGCGGCGTAATTCTGATAGAAGATCGTCGGATGGAGGAAGCTGTATTCCAAGTTCGAGCCAAGAATGGCCTCCTCGACCGGGCCCTTTTCACGGTGATTCTCCAGCGTCGTCAGGGTTGGATGAATCACCGACGAGAACACCAGGCGGCGGACCTGCGCCGACGTCGCGGCCTCGACCATGTTGAGGCCCAACTGCGCTTCGTCCGGCGCAAACGCGGGCGCGACGTAGAACACCCGGTCGACGCCCTCGAGCGCAGCCCGGAGACTACCGACATCGCGCAGATCGCCCACTGCGACTTCGCTGGCGCCGTTTTTTCGAACGGCATCGGCGTGCTTCGGGTCGGCGGTCAGGCCGCGCACGCTCGCTCCTCGCTTGACGAGCTCTGGAACGACCAATCCGGCGAACTTGCCGGCCGCGCCGACCGCCAGAATTTTGCAAGCCCTTTCGCTCATCGCATCGCCTCCATTGTGCTCCAGGGAAGAGTTAATCCGATGCGCGCATGGTTAAAAGCCTGATGCTGACGTCTTCGATGAATGAGGATTACGAATGGACCAGCTCGCCGCCATGCGAAGCTTCGTCCAAGTGGCCGATCACGCTTCCCGATCGGCAGCAAACGCTGAAGCTCCGCTGTTTCATCGACGCGTCGGTGCGAGACCTCGGGCGCAAGCCAGCGCATGACCGCTCGCCACACGGATGCCGTCCTCGGCCTCGCCGCCCATTAACAATAATTCACGCGGCCGCCATGCCGATGTAAGCCGGCATGCCCCATGTTCCTCCTCGACAGCGGCGTCGCCTAGACCGCCGGCGTCCACACACTCGGTCGAGGAGAAAACCCCATGCCGTCGCAAACCCCATTCAGGACCAAAGTCTCTCTGCGCGCCGCGCTGCTCGGCGCCACGGCGGTCGTCGCCGTCGCCGGCGTCGCGCTGCCGCAGGCGTTCGCGCCGAACGCCGCCGTCGCGCAGACGCAGACCCAATCCGCGCAGCCGACGTCCTTCGCCGACACGGTCGACCGCGTGAAGGGCGCGGTGGTGTCTGTCAAGGTCAGCATCGTCGAGACGTCGGCCGACAACGAAGACAATCCGGGCGTCCCGCAGTTGCAGCCGGGCGACCCGCTCTATCGCTTCTTCAAGCGGTTCGGCGGCGGCGAGGGCATGCCGGGCATGCCGGGCGGCGAGCAGCAGCGCGAGCGCCACGGCATGGCGCTCGGCTCGGGCTTCATCATTTCGGCCGACGGCTACGTCGTGACCAACAACCATGTCGTCGAGCACGCCAAGGACGTGACGATCACGCTCGACGGCGGCAAGACCGTGCCCGCGACCGTCGTGGGGACCGACAAGAAGACCGATCTGGCGCTGCTGAAGATCAAGGAAGCCGGCAATTACCCGCATGTCGACTGGGCGGCCGCCACGCCGCGCGTCGGCGACTGGGTCATCGCGGTCGGCAATCCGTTCGGCCTCGGCGGCACGGTGACGGCCGGCATCGTCTCGGCGCGCGGGCGCGACATCGGCTCGGGACCCTACGACGATTACCTGCAGATCGACGCGCCGGTGAACCGCGGCAATTCCGGCGGCCCGACCTTCAATTCGAACGGCCAGGTCGTCGGCGTTAACACGGCGATCTACTCGCCCTCGGGCGGCAGCGTCGGCATCGGCTTCGCGATCCCCGCCGAAGTGGCGAAGGACGTCATCGGCTCGCTGAAGGACAAGGGTTCCGTCGCCCGCGGCTGGATCGGCGTGCAGATTCAGCCGGTCACCGACGAGATCGCCGAAACGCTGAACCTGAAGGGCGACAAGGGCGCGCTCGTCGCCGACACGCAGAAGAACTCGCCGGCCGCCGCCGCGGGCATCCACGACGGCGACGTCATCACGGCGGTGAACGGCGAGAAAGTCGACGGGCCGCGCGACCTGGCGCGCCGCATCGCCGGCTACGGGCCCGACAAGCATGTGACGATCGCCTACGTGCATGACGGATCGGAGAAGACAGCCGACGTGACGCTGGGCGCTCTGCCCAACGATCAGAGCGCCAGCGCCGAGTCCGACGCGACCACGCGGGCCGCGCCGAGCGCCTTCCAGAGCTTCGGCCTGCGCCTGTCGCCGGCCGAGCGCGGCGGCCCGGGCGTCCTCGTCGCGCAGGTCGACCCCGACGGCATGGCGGCGCAGAAGGGCTTCCACGAAGGCGACGTGATCATGGAAGTCTCGGGTCACGCCGTCTCCCGCCCGAGCGAGGTGCGCGCGGCGGTGGACCAGGCGCGCAAGGAGGGCCGCAAGGCCGTGCTGATGCGGGTGAAGAGCGGCCAGGGCACGCGCTACGTGGCGCTGGGCCTGAGCGCCAACGGCTGACGCGCGAGACATCCAGGCGAGAGCGGCAGGCCGGCGCCCCCGGCCTGCCGTTTTATTGCGAGGCGCGCTATATGGACGACATGCGCATTCTCGTCATCGAGGACGACATGGAGGCGGCGGCCTATCTCGTGAAAGCCTTTCGCGAGCTGGGGCATGTCGCCGACCACGCGTCCGACGGGCTCGAAGGCTATGCGCTCGCGCGCGACGGCGAATACGACGTGCTGATCGTCGACCGGATGCTGCCCAAGCTCGACGGGCTGTCGCTGATCGGCGGACTGCGCGAACAGAAGCTCGAAACGCCGGTTCTGATCCTCTCCGCGCTCGGCCAGGTCGACGACCGCGTGAAAGGCCTTCGGGCCGGCGGCGACGACTATCTCGCCAAACCCTACGCGTTTTCCGAACTGCTCGCCCGCGTCGAAATTCTGGCGCGCCGCCGACGCGCGAGCGGCGGCGAACCGACGCTCTATCGCGTCGCCGATCTCGAACTCGATCGCCTCTCCCATACTTTGAAGCGCGCGGACAAGGAGATCGCCCTGCAGCCGCGCGAATTCCGGCTGCTCGAATATCTCATGAAACACGCGGGCAAGGTGGTCACGCGGACCATGCTGCTCGAAAACGTCTGGGACTATCACTTCGATCCGCAGACCAACGTGATCGACGTGCATGTCTCTCGGCTTCGCTCGAAGATCGACAAGGGCCATGACAATCAGCTGCTGCATACGATCCGCGGCGCGGGGTACATGATCCGTGACGGCGCTCGGTAAACTCGTCCGCACCACGGTCTTCAAGCTGTCGCTGGCCTACCTCGTCATCTTTGCGGTCGGCTGCCTGCTGCTGATGGCGCGCGTCGGCTATACCGCAAGCCAATTGATCGACGATCAGATCGCCGAGAACACCGAAGGCGAGATCACCGCGCTGACCGAGCAATACACGCAGGGCGGCCTGCGGCGTCTCGTCAGCGCCATCGAACGACGCGTCGGCCAGCCGAGTTCCTCCGTCTATCTCGTCACCACCTACGCCGGCGAGACCATCGCCGGCAACGTCGCCGCCGTGACGCCGGGCGCGCTCGATCGTCCGGGCGTCGCGAACATCGCCTACGAGCGGGTGGGCGGCGAGGGCGCCCCGCATCGCGCGGTCGCGCGCGTGTTCGTTTTGCCGGGCGGCTTTCGCCTGCTGGTCGGACGCGACCTCGAAGACCGCGAACGGCTGCGCGACGTGCTCCTGCATACGCTCGTCACCTCGCTCATCTGGCTGACGATCATCGGCGTCGCCGGCGGCGTCTTCGTGGCGGCGCGCGTGCTGCGGCGCGTCGACGCCCTCAACCAGTCGGCGCGCACGATCATGCTGGGCGATCTCACGCAACGGCTGCCCTTAGCGCGCACCGGCGACGAACTCGACCGCCTCGCGATGAACCTCAACGCCATGCTGGAGCGCATCTCCGAACTGATGCTCGGCCTTCGCGAGGTTTCCGACAACATCGCCCACGATCTGAAGACGCCGCTCACGCGGCTGCGCAATCGCGCCGACGACGCGCTGCGCGCCGACCGCACCGACGCCGACCGCAAGGCCGCCCTGGAGCGGATCATCGCGGAATCCGACGGCCTGATCCGCACCTTCGACGCGCTGTTGATGATCGCGCGCCTGGAGGCGGGATCGGTGACGGAAGGCATGGAGGATTTCGACCTCTCCGCCGTCGCGCGCGACGTGGTGGAGCTCTACGAGCCGCTGGCGGAGGATCGCGGCGTCGCCTTGAGTTTCGAGGGGGACGAAGGACTCGGCGTCCACGGCAATCGCGAGTTGCTGGCGCGCGCGCTCGCCAACCTTGTCGACAACGCGCTGAAGTATGGCGGCCCCGACTCGAAGGAGGCCGACGCGATCGTCCTGGTGCGCGCCGGGCGGTTAGGCGACGCGATCAGGATCGAAGTCGCCGACCGCGGCGACGGCGTGCCCGCGGCCGACCGCGCGCGCGTGCTCGAACGGTTCGTTCGGCTCGAAACGTCGCGCTCCGCGCCGGGAGCGGGCCTCGGCCTATCGCTCGTCTCCGCCGTCGCCCACTTGCATAAGGGATCGCTGCGGCTCGAAGACAACGAGCCCGGCCTCCGCGCCGTCCTCGAACTGCCGGCGCTGAAGACCGCGCTGGCGCCGGCCGCATCGACGCCGGCGCTCGTCGCGTCATGACGGCGCTTGCGGCGCGGATCGCGCGCGCGCCGAAGCTCGCCTATCCGCGCGCGGCGAACCAACGGATCGCCGAGCTTCTCGCCGACGACGAGACGGCGCCGTCGGGGTTGGGCGCGTTGCTGTCGCAGAGCCCGGTTCGCGCGCTTCTGCTCGGCGTCGCCGATCACTCGATCTTCCTGTGGCGCCTGGCGCAGCGCGATCCGGCGCGGCTCGCGCGATGCCTGCGCGGCGATCCGTGGTCGACGCTGCGCGCCTGCATCGCCGCGATGGAGCGGCAATGCGACGGCGCCGAGACCGATCGCGAAGCCATGCGCGCGCTGCGTCTGGCGCGCCAGGAGGCGGCGCTCCTGATTGCGCTCGCCGACATCGGCGGCGTCTGGAGCGTCGACGACGCCGTCGCGGCCTTGTCGGATTTCGCCGACGCCGCGGTCGCCGCTGCGCTGCGCGCGTGCCTGCGCGCCGCCGCCGACGAGGGGCGGCTTGTCCTGCAAGACCGCGACAAGCCCGAGCGCGCATGCGGGCTCGTCGTGCTGGCGCTCGGCAAGCATGGCGCGCGCGAACTCAATTATTCGAGCGACGTCGATCTGATCGTGTTCTTCGACCCCGCCGCCGCCTCGCTGCGCGCCGGCGAACCGCCGGGGCCGGTTTTCACGCGCGTCGCGCGCGGGCTCGTGCGGCTGCTGCAGGAGCGCACCGAAGACGATTTCGTCCTGCGCGTCGACCTGCGCTTGCGTCCCGACCCGGGCTCGACGGCGATCGCGATCTCGCTGCCGGCCGCGTTCTCCTATTACGAAACGCTCGGCCAGAATTGGGAGCGCGCGGCGCTCGTCAAGGCGCGCCCGATCGCCGGCGACCGGGCGCTCGGCGAAGGCTTTCTCCGCGATCTCGCGCCGTTCATCTGGCGCAAGTATTTCGATTACGCGGCGATCGCCGACATCCACGCGATGAAGCGCCAGATTCACGCGGTGCGCGGCCACGCCGACGTGACGGTCGCCGGGCATAACGTCAAGCTCGGTCGCGGCGGCATCCGCGAAGTCGAGTTCTTCGTCCAGACGCAGCAGCTGATCTTCGGCGGCCGCCGGCCAAGTCTGCGCGGGCCGCGAACGCTCGACATGCTCGTCGAACTCGCGCGCGACGGCTGGATCACGGCGGAGGCGGTCGAAGACCTGTCCGCCGCCTATCGCTACCTGCGCATGGTCGAGCATCGCTTGCAGATGATCGCCGACGAGCAGACGCAGCGTCTACCGCTCGAGGCGGACGACATCGCGCGGTTCGCCCGGTTTCTCGGCTATGCGCGCGTCGGCGCGTTCGAGAACGATTTGACGGATCATCTTCGCCGCGTCGAGACGCATTACGCGAGGTTGTTCGAACATGCGCCGGGGCTCGACGCGCGTGCGGGAAGTCTGGTCTTCACCGGCGTCGCCGACGATCCCGAGACGATCGCGACCCTCCAGGCGATGGGCTTCCGCGAACCGGCGCGCGCGATCGAGATCGTCCGCGGCTGGCACTTCGGGCGCCGCAACGCGCTGCGAGGCTCCCGTGCGCGCGAGGTCGTCACCGAGATCGTTCCGGCGCTGCTCGAAGCGTTCGCAGGGAGCGGCGATCCGGACGCGGCGCTGGCGACGTTCGACGACGCGCTCGCGGGGATGCCGGCCGCCGTCGAACTGCTGTCCATCTTGAAATCGAACGCCGACGTGCGCGAGCTTTTCGCGGATATTCTCGGCGCGGCGCCGCGACTCGCCGCCGCCGTTACCCGGCGCCCGCACATTCTCGACGCCACGATCGATCCCGCCGTCAGCCGCGCGGCGATCGACGAGACGGCCTTCGAAGCGCGCGTGGCGGCGATGGCGCGGCAGGCGCCGCGCATGGAGGCCTTCCTCGACGGCGCGCGCGACATCGCGCAAGAGGACATGTTCCTGATCGGCGTGCGCGCGCTGTCGGGCGCGCTCGATGCGGCGCTTGTCGGACGCGCCTTTTCCGCGCTGGCGCAAGCGATCGTGCGCGCGACGCTGGCGCGCGTCGAGGCCGATTTCGCGTTGGAGTACGGCGGCGTTCCGACCGGCCGCTGCGCCGTCGTCGGCATGGGCCGGCTGGGGGCGCGCGAGATGACCGCGACCTCCGACCTCGACCTCATCCTGATCTACGAGTTCGACGACGCCGTCCAGGCCTCCGACGGGCCGCGCGGTCTGCATCCGGCGCAATATTACACACGCCTGACGCAGCGGCTGATCACGGCGCTGACGGTCGCGACCCGACGCGGCAAGCTCTACGAGGTGGATTTGCGCCTGCGGCCGTCCGGCAGCATGGGGCCGGTCGCGACGCGCTTTCGCAGCTTTCAGGCCTACCAACGCCGCGAGGCCGAGACGTGGGAGCATATGGCGCTGACGCGCGCGCGTCCTGTCGCGGGCGAGCCGACGCTGTGCGCCGAGGCCGCGCGCGCCATTCGCGACCTGTTGGCCGCGGAGCGCGACGCGCGCGCGGTCCGCAACGACGTGCGCGCGATGCGCGCCTTGATCGCGCGGGAGAAGGGCGACGCCGACCTGTGGGATTTGAAGCTCGCCGCGGGCGGCCTGACGGACATCGATTTCATCGCGCAATACCTGATCCTCGCGCGCGCGCAGGCGTGGCCCGAGGACGCGTCGTTCGATGTCGAGGCGGTCATCGCCCGCGCCGCGGGCGAGGGAGCCCTGACGTCCGACGATTGCGAGACGCTGCGCGAGGCGCGGACGCTGTTTTCGGCGGTGACGCAAGTCGCGCGGATCGCGATCGAGGGGCCGCTCGACCCGGCGACGCTGGCGGTCGGCGCCGCGCGGCGGATGGCGCAGGCCGCGGGCGCGCCGGACTTCAAGACGCTCGAGGCGGCCTTGGGCGACACGCGCGCGCAGGTTCGCGAGATTTTCCGCCGCGTGATCGGCTGACCGCGATCAGGCGGCGTCGCGCGCCTTGAACTCGTGCAGCAGCGCCAGCATCGGCGCCGGCGGAGCGACGACGGGGAGGCGCATGCGAACGACCGTGCCGACGCCCAGGCTCGAACGGATCTTGAGCGAGCCGCCGTGCAGATCGACGAGCGAGCGGGCGATGGCGAGGCCGAGACCCGATCCCTTCATGCCGTTCGCCAGAGGCGATTGAATCTGCTCGAACGGGCGGCCGACCCGGTTGAGCGCATCGCGCGGGATGCCGACGCCGCGGTCCTGGATCAGGACTTCGACCCGATCGCCGCGGCGGCGCGAGCGGATGCGCACGCGGCCGCCGTCCGGGCTGAACTTGACCGCGTTGCGCACGAGGCTCGTCATCGCCTTCGACAGCCCGTCGCGATCCGCATCGATCACGCCGGGCCCGGCGCCGTCGACGACGATCTCGATGCCGCGTTGCGCGGCGGCGCTGCGCTCCTTCTCCACCGTCTCGCCGATGAGCGCGCGTAGGTCGACGGGAGCGCGATGGACGCGCGCGTGTCCGGCTTCCAGGCTCGACATGTCGAGCACGTCGGAAATCAGGGCGAGAAGCGATTGCCCGCTCGACCGGATGCATTTCGAATAGTCGAGATACCGATCGCAGCCCAGCGCGCCGAAGGTCTGCTGCTCCATCAGTTCCGCGAAGCCGATGATGTGGTTGAGCGGCGTGCGCAGCTCGTGGCTCATGTTGGCGAGAAACTCGGATTTGGCGTGGTTGGCGCTTTCGGCCACGAGCTTCTGTTCGAGATAGCGCTCGGCGAGATCGGTCAGTTGCGCCGCCTGCGTCTCGAGCGTCTGGCGCGACCGCCGCAGGTCCGCGACCGTCGCCATCAGGCGGCGCTCGGAGTCGAGCAACTGCTCCTCGTGGCGCTTCAGCGTGGTGATGTCGGTGCCGACCGACACATAGCCGCCGTCCTTGGTGCGGCGCTCGTTGATCTGCAGCCAGCGCCCGTCTTCGAGGCGCGCCTCGTAGCTGCGCGCGTCCGCCCGGTCCGCGTCCTCCGGCGAGGCGAAGCGCGCTTCGATCAGCGGCGGAAGGCCCGCCGCCATCAGTTCGTCGTAGGCGACGCCCGGCGCGATCGCCTCGCGCGGCAGATCGTGCAGACGCTGGAACTTGGAATTGCACATGACGAGCCGATTGTCGGCGTCCCACAGGACGAAGGCTTCCGAGATCGTCTCGATCGCGTCGCGCAACCGCAGGTCGGCGGTGGCGGAGCGCTCGGCGAGGGCCTTCTGCTCGGTCACGTCGACGGCGATGCCGATGAGGTGCAGTTCGCCGCGCGGTCCCTGCCGCATGAGTTCGCCGCGCGCGCGGATCCAGACCCATTGTCCGGAGCCGTCGCGGATGCGGAACACGTGATCGATGGTGTTCGTCTCGGTCGCCGCGACCATGCGCGCCATGGCGCTGAGGTCGCCGTCCTCCGGGTGGATCATCGCGTTCGCGTCGCCGAACGAGATGAAGTCGTTCTCCGGCGCCATGCCGAGCATGTCGTACATCGAGCGCGACCAGTGGATGCGCCCGCGCGCGATGTCCCAATCCCACAGCCCGCAGCGTCCGCGCACCAGCGCCGTATCCATGCGGTCGCGCATCGCGAGCACGAGCATCGTCGCGTCCTGGCGCCGCCGCGCCTGCCAGGTGTAGCCGAGCGCGAGAAGCCCGATGACGAGGCCGCCGAGGCCGAGCGCGACCGCCGCGCGCAACGAGCCGCCGCGCCAATCCGCGAGGACGTCGGAGAGACGATGCACGACGGCGATCTGGCCGTGCGGCGGCAGAAGATTGCGGACCGTGGCGAGCGCGTCCGACCCGTCGGCCAGGGTAACGCGCAGAACGCCCGCGCGTTCGGCGAAGGTCGTCAGCGCCTGCGCGCCGCCGAGATGATCGGTCAAGGTCGCTTTGGGGACGGCGTTCTGCGGCCATGCGGCGATCAGCGCGCCGGACCGATCGCTGACGAGCACTTCGCGTCCATGCGCGAAGACGCGCGCCGGCAGAAGGATCTCGCCATGCGGGCCCGACACGCGGTCCGGCGATGCGCCGTCGATGCTCGCGGCCGCGACGTTCGCCGTCATGTCGAGGTCGTCGATGGCGTCGTTGATCGCCTCGTCGCGGCCTTGCAGCGCGCGCGCGGTCGCGAGGACGGAGATCGCGACGACGAACAGAGCGACACAACCGGGTAGCAGATGACGCGACCAATCACGCTGTCGATGCGCGTCCTTCGACGAACGCGCGAATCCACGTGGCGCGCCCGATTGAACGGTCGCGTCCGCGGCGCTAGCCCGCGTCATGTAGATGCCCCCAGAAACCCATCGACGCCGATGTGCCGCATCGCGTCGAATCACGTCATCTGAATCCTGACGCGCCGTTTTGTCCAGCGGTTAATGCATCGTTTAGCGAAATATCGTGCGGTGAATCGCAACCGAAAAGACGCGCGCAAAGCGCGCTGCGCGTCGCGCGTGAAAAAGAGAATCAAAACGTGAACGGTTTCGTCACGCGAGCATGCGCTCGACGATGTCGCGCGTGTCGGGCGAGAGCGTCGCGACCGCCGCGACCGTCCGCAACGACGCCTCGGCGTGCGCGCGGCGCTGCGCGTCCATCGTCCGCCAGGAGCGGAAGGCGCCGAGCAGGCGCGCCGCGACCTGCGGGTTGCGCGGATCGGTCTCGCTCACGACGCCCGCCACGAACGCGTAGCCCGATCCGTCGCGCGCATGGAACTGCGTCGGGTTGCCGGCCGCGAACGCGCCGACGAGCGCGCGCAGGCGGTTCGGGTTGGTCATCGAGAAGGCCGGGTGCGCCATCAGCGTGCGCACGCGTTGCAGCGTTTCGGGTTCGGGGATCGAGGCCTGAACCGCGAACCACTTGTCGACCACCAGCGCATCCTGCGCGTGCGCGTCGTGGAAGGCCTCGAGCGCGCGTTCGCGCCGCGCGTCGGGGACGGTCGCGAGCGCCGACAGCGCGCCGAACTCGTCCGTCATGTTGTCGGCTTGGGCGATCTGCGCCAGGGCGAGATCGCCGGCGACGGCCGGCTCACCCGCCACGAGATAATCGAGGACGGCGTTGCGCAACGCGCGGGCGCCGGCGCTCGCCGCATCGGGCGCCCACATCGCGCGCGCGCGCGTCAACGCGTCGTAGGCGTCGCGCAGGATTGCTGCGAGGCCTGCGCCGATCGTTCGCTTGAGCGCCATGCGCGCGGCGAAGACGGCGTCTGGATCGACGTCGCGGCCGATCTCGCGCGCGATGTCGCTCTCGCTCGGCAGAGCGATGGCCTGCGCCACATAGGCGGGGTCAGACCGTTCGGCGACGAGCGCGCCGATCGCCTCGACGAAGCGGGGATCGGAGATCGCCGCGCCGCCGGCGCGGATCGCCGCGACGGAGCGCAGCAGGAGCCGCGTGGCGTAAGTCTGCGCCGCCTGCCAGCGATTGAAGAGGTCGCTGTCGTGGCGCGACAGCGTCAGCAGGTCGGTCTCGGCGAGGTCGATGTCGAGACGCACGGGCGCGGAGAAGCGCCGCAGGAGCGACGGCGTCGGCGCGGCGCCCACGTTGCGGAAGACGAGCCGCCGCGCGGCGCCCGACAGTTCGAACACGCCGCTGGCGCGCTCTTGCGCGCTCGCGCCGCCGCTCTCGTCTTCATTCGGCGTGTCGAGCGGCATGTCGCCGCCGTTCTGTCCCACGAGGCCGAGCGCGATGGGAATCACGACCGGCTGCTTGGTCGGCTGGCCCGGCGTGGCGGGCGTCGATTGCGCGAGGTCGAGCGTGTAGGTGCGCGCCTTCGGATCGTAGGCGCCATGCGCGGTCAGCGTCGGCGTTCCCGCTTGACGATACCATTGCATGAAGGGGCCGAGATCGCGGCCCGAGCTTTCGGCGAAGCAGGCGATGAAATCTTCGACCGTCGCCGCCATGCCGTCGCAACGCGCGAAGTAGAGATCCATGCCGGCGCGGAACGCCCGATCGCCGATCAACGCGCGCAGCGCGCGGATGACTTCGGCGCCCTTCTCGTAGACCGTCGGCGTGTAGAAGTTGTTGATCTCCATATAGCTCTCGGGCCGCACGTTATGCGCCAAAGGCCCGGCGTCTTCGGTGAACTGCGCGCTGCGCAAGGTCCGCACGTCGGCGATGCGCTTGACCGGGCGCGAACGCTGATCGGCGGAGAATTCCTGATCGCGAAAGACCGTCAGGCCTTCCTTGAGACAGAGCTGGAACCAGTCGCGGCAGGTGATGCGGTTGCCGGTCCAATTGTGGAAATACTCGTGCGCGATGACGGTCTCGATGCCCGCGTAATCGCCGTCGGTCGCCGTGCGCGGCGAGGCCAGCACGTATTTGTCGTTGAAGACGTTGAGGCCCTTGTTCTCCATCGCGCCCATGTTGAAGTCGGACACGGCGACGATGTTGAAGACGTCGAGGTCGTATTCGCGGCCGAACGCCCGCTCGTCCCAGGCCATCGAGCGCTTGAGCGAATCCATCGCATAGCCGGCGCGATCCTGCTTGCCGCGCTCCACGTAGACGCCGAGCGCGACGCGGCGGCCCGACATCGTCGTGAAGCTGTCCTCGACGACCTGCAGGTCGCCGCCGACGAGCGCGAAGAGATAGGCTGGCTTTGGATGCGGGTCGCGCCAGAGCGCGTAGTGGCGCGACGTCCCGGCGACATCGCCGCGCTCGCCCGGATTGCCGTTGCCGAGCAGAACCGGGGCCTCGGCCTTTTCCGCCTCGATCCGCGTCGTGTAGACGCTGAGCGCGTCGGGGCGATCGAGGAAGTAGGTGATGCGGCGAAAACCCTCGGCCTCGCATTGCGTGCAATAGACCGCGCCGGACCGGTAGAGCCCGCTCAGCTGCGTGTTGGCGGTCGGGTCGACCATCGTCTCGATTTCCAGCGCGAAGGGGCGCTGCGGCGGCGAGGCGATCACGAGCCCGTCGGGCTTGGCGAACCCGCTGGCAAGATCGAGCGCCTCGCCGTCGAGCGCGATCCGGCGCGCATCGACGCCGTCGCCGTCGAGCGAAAGCGGCGCGCCGGGACGCCCCGCAGGATTGGGGCGCAGACCGAGACGGGCGATCACGCGCGTCGCGCTCGGGTGGAGGCGGACATCGAGATCGACCGTATCGATCAGATAGTCGGTCGGACGATAGTCGGCGAGGAGGACGGGCGAGCGGGCGGTGTCTGTGCGCATCGCGCGAGTATGCCCGCGCGAGGCCGGCCCGCCAAGCGTCTACCAGTTATCGTACAATACGTAGCTGAGGCCTGTTCCCGGAGGAGCCCGTTGATGCGCTCAACTCGGAACAATACATTTCTTGAAACTCGGAAACTCGCAGGTGCAGTAGACGCGCCACCTCATCAACGCTGTAGCCGAGTTTTTTTATATGGAACGCAATCATCCGCCGCAAAAGCTTCGGATATTCCTTCGACGGTTCGTTAGGCTCTCGTTTGCGATATCCGAGCTTCCCCATTTCAATCCAAAACATTTTGCTTTGGTAGGGGGTAACAAGCTTAAGCCGGTCAGCCCGAACGGCGATAGAGGCCATAGAAACCTTCCAATAACCCTTCAAATTCGCAAGTTGGCGAAGGTCGAAACGCCTGAGCTGAGGCCGTATCTCCTCTGCCGGAAGCAAAAATGCTCCCGCAAACGTATCGGCTTCGTCCTCCATCTCCTCGTCGCTCTTAAGCACGGTCGTATGCAAAATCATGTGGCCAAGTTCGTGAGCCAACGTGTGGCGCAGCCGATCAACCGGGGCGTTCGCGTTGACGAAAAACAAAATCGGCAGTCCGTCGATCCGCTGACTTACGGCGTCAAGCAAATCCGTTCCGAAGTCGCATGGAATGACAATGCCGCCGTTGCTCTCAAGTAGTTCAACCATATTTGGAACAGGGCCGCTTGGAAGTAGCCACGTTTCGCGCACGGAACGCGCCACATCTTCAATTGAAAGCGGCGCTTTCGCCTTTCCCCGATACTCGTCCCGATCAATTTCAGGTATGAACGCATTCGTTCGCCATTCAAACGAAATAAGCAATTTCGACAGGTGCATACGCCGAATATTCATTTCGGCGACGATGTGAGCCAAGGCTTTGGCGGACAGCTTTTTTCGACGCCGGTAATGGAACGGCGGCAACCCATAAGGACGACCAGGCTCATAGAAGAATGGCGAAGGAAAGCCGAGCGCGTCGGCTAATTCGGTTACGAATTCCGGCGGCGGTTCACTAAAACCGGTCTCATATTTGGACACGGTTCCTTGTCCAAGTTTCAGGCGGCCTGAGAGTTCGGCCTGCGTCAACCCGCGCGCGTCGCGGGCGAGTGTCATCATATGGTGATTGAAGCGGTCCATCCCCGAGTCGCGCTCCTTATCGGCTTACAAACGCCCTTGCCGAGTAACATCCTCCCACGCCCGCGCCCCCTTAGGCCGCCGTTCGTGCGGAACAATGGCGGCGCACCACATAATCCGCTTTGTCCCCATCGGCCGAGCGATTTGGGCGCGAATGAAAGCTGTCCCCGTAGGATCGAGCAAATAGCCTGCAGTAAGTCTCTCCGGGGGCATTGGAAGCCCTGGAAGATCGTCGCCTCGGTCGAAGTCTATGGCCTGTTTCGTCGGATAATTTCGGACGCGACCATCTTCATCCATCTTCTTAAATCGGATAACGACGTTTGCCTCTTCGCAAATCCAGAGTCGCAAGCCGGATAGGTCCAACGAGCGAATGCCCTCGCGGCCTACAAACCGTCGATCCGCTTCGGCAGCCATATGACAATAAGTGCAAGCCGCCTGCGCCCGTGCGTCCAACTCGACTATGTCGGCCGGGGTGTACGCGCGAAAGCGAGCATGCGCGGTTCTGGTAATCTGGTCGAAATCGTCCAAGAGCGCGCCAAGCGTATCCAGCATTTCCGCCATGGTTCGGTCGACCACTGGAATTCAGACTCCTGCTAGCGGAGTATCCTCGTACGACCGCTCCCATAAATCAAGAAAAATATTCCTGTTATTATTCCAGCACAGGTTTAATCCCTCATCTTTTGGTCGTTTTAACGGCGACCTTGGCAACTTCAAACTGCCGCTCTCGCGTCGTACTACTGGCTCAGCGCTCCCCCTTAACGTTTACAGCCTGCGCAGCCTTTCGCGCTCAGGCCGGGGTCGCGCCGACGGTGCGCGTCGCCGCCTGCGCCAGGACGAGGGCGCGGTCGCGGAGCGGGCCGGGCAAGCGGCCGTAAAGCTTGAACACGGCCGGCTGCAGCACGGCGCCCAGCGCCATGGCCGCGGCAAGCTCCGGATCCTCGATCGCGATCTCGTTGCGGCGACGCGCCCGGCGCATGATCGCGCGCAGCTCCTCAACCGCGTTGTCGTCGTCGCCGACGTAATGCAGGTGCGCGTGCTGGTTCAGGAGGATGAAGGCGAAGACGTCGGGCTCCTCGTCGAACAGGGCGCAGAACAGGTCGACGAGCGCCCGCATGAGCGCGATGAAATCGGTTTCGCGCGCGCCGATCGCGCGGATGCGCTGGGCGAGCGCCGCGTAGTGCCGCGCGAAAATGTCGCGCGCGATCTCTTCCTTCGATCGATAGTAGCGGTAGAGCGCCGCATCGGCGACGCCGACGGCCTGCGAGATGTCGCGGACGGTGGTCGCGTCGACGCCCTTCTCCGCGAAGAGCCGCAGCGCTTCCTTTTCGATGCGCGCGCGCGTGGCGGCGCTGTCGCGGCTGCGTCGCGGGGCGATCGCCTCCATGTCAGGCTCCGACCTTGTCGCCGAGCTTTTCGCGGACGAGACGGTCGAGCGCCACGTAATCCGTCTTGCCGGAGCCCAGCAGCGGCAGCTTGTCGAAAACCAAGACCTCGCTCGGCGCCATCAAATCCGCGCCGCCGCGCTGCCTGACATGCGCCTGCGCCTCGCCGCGCGTGAGACCCTGCTTGGTCGTCGCCAACACGATGCGCTCGCCCTTGCGCGCGTCGGGGGCGGCGACGACGGCGCCGCCATGATCGGCCAGAAGATCGGCGAGCATCTGCTCGACAGCGGCGAGCGAAACCATCTCGCCGGCGATCTTGGCGAAGCGCTTGGCGCGGCCCTTGATCGTGACGAAGGACTGGCGATCGATCGCGCAGATGTCGCCGGTGTCGTACCAGCCCTCGGGCGGCGGCTGCAAAACGCCCGGCTGCTCGGCGCGGTAATAGCCCAGCATGACGTTGGGCCCGCGCACGATCAGGCGCCCGGCGTCCTCGATGCCCGGAACCGGTTCGAGCCGATGCTCGACGCGCGGCATCAGGCGCCCGACCGTGCCGGGGCGGTTGAACATCGGCGTGTTCACCGCCAGCACCGGCGAGGTTTCCGTCACGCCGTAGCCCTCCATGATGCGCAGACCGAACTTGTCCATGTAGGTCTTGCGCGTCTCGTCGCGCACGCGCTCGGCGCCGGCGACGATGTAGCGCACGGAGCGGAAGTCGTAGGCGTTGGCCGCGCGCGCGTAGCCGGCGAGAAACGTGTCCGTCCCAAACAGCACCGTGGCGTTGGTCCCGTAAACGAGTTCGGGGATGTAGCGGTAGTGCAGCGGCGAGGGATAAAGATACGTCCGCATGCCGGACATGAGCGGCAGCACCAGGCCGCCGGTCAGCCCGAAGGAATGAAACACCGGCAGCGGGTTGAACATGATGTCGCGCGGCGTGATGTCATAGGCGGCGACGACCTGCGCGACGTTTGCAAGCAGGTTGCGGTGGCTCAGCACGACGCCTTTGGGCGTTCCTTCCGAACCTGACGTGAATAGGATCGCGGCGGGATCGTCGGGCTTGCGCGGCGCGTATTCGCGGCCCGACTCGACGAGCCCGCGCACGCGGTCCCAGGCCGTCACGCCCGCGCGCACGTCTTCCAGGTAGCGGATCGCGACATTGCGGCCGAGTTGCTCGACGAGATCGCCGAGGCGTCCGCGTTCGACGAAGGCGCGCGAGGTCAGCACGGTCTTGATCCGCGCCGTCGCGCAGGCCGAGATCACGGCGTCGGCGCCGGCGCTGAAGTTCAGCATGACCGGGACGCGGCCCGCCGCCTGCACGCCGAAGAACGTCGCCGCGACGCCGTTGGCGTTCGGCAACAGCAGGCCCACGCATTCGCCGGGCGCGGTGAAGACCGCGATCTTGCGCGCGAGAACGGCGGCGGCCGCGCGCAACGCGCGCATGCTCATCTTGCCCGCCAGCGGGTCTTCGAGCACGATCTTGGCGGCGCCGAAGCGGCGCGCGCTTTGCGTCAGCGCCTGCGTCAGCGTCATGTCGATCGGCGTCGTTTCGAAGACGAGGTCGGTCATGATGTCTTGCAGCGCCTCGCCGGCGGCGACGCGGCGCTTGCGGCCGAGCAGGTCCGGATCGAGCGCGAGCTTGCGCGGCGCGAGGAAGGTGACGCGCACCTTCGGGAAGAGCGCCTTGCGCGTCAGCGCCTTCGTCAGGCGCGAGAAGGGCGTGCGCTGCAGGCCTTCGAGGCGGGCGGGAACGATCGTCGCATCCGATTTCTCGGCGATCATCGCCGCGCCGTCGTAGATCTTCATCAGCGATCCGGTGACCGTGATGCGGCCTTCCGGGAAGATCACGAGGTGATTGCCGGCCCTGACCTCCTTGATGAGCGCGCGCGTCGACAGAGCCTTGGAGGGATCGATGGGCACGCAGCGCGCGACGTTGAGAAAAGGCTTCGCCCACCACGCCTTCGCGACTTGCGAATCGATGGCGAAGACCGGTTTCTCCTCGAGGACGGAGAGCGCCACCGCCGCGTCGATGAACGACGTGTGATTGAACGCGATGACGCAGCGCTCGCCGGCCGTCTTGATGTTGTCGAGACCGACGACCTCGACGCGATAGACGAAGCGGAACAGCAGATAGCCGAAATCGGCGATGAAATTGCCGGGCAAGGCGCGGAACAGCCACGCCGCCAGGCCGAGATTGGCGAGGCCGAGCGCGATCAGCAACGCCGGTCCGCTGGCGCCCGCGACTTGCAGCAGCGCGACGAGGAGCGTGCCGCCGACCATGAACAGGGCGGTCAGGATGTTGACGCCCGCGACGACGCGCGCCCGGCGATCTTCGCCGGCCCAGGCTTGGACGGCGGAGAAGACCGGCACGACGAAGAGGCCGCCGGCGCCCGCGAGCGCCGCGACGTCGAGCGCGAGGCGAACGCCGGTCGCGCTCCGAAAAAAGTCGGTCAGCGCGATCGTCGCGCCGGCGGCGGGCAGATGGTAGGTCGAGACGCCGAGATCGACGAGGAACGCCGCCATCAGCAGGCCGGCGACAGGCGTCGGCAGCAGCATGATGCGCCCGTGCGCCAGGGCGGCGGCGAGCAGCGAGCCCAGCGCGATGCCGATGGCGAACAGCGCGCTGATCGCCGTCTCGACATCGATGCCGCCGCCGATGCGCGTCTTGACGATCAGCGGCACGAGCGACAGCGCGATCGCGCCGGTCATCCAGAAGACGCTGACGGCGATGGCGCCGATCCAGATGCGCCGATCGCGTTTCGTTTCCGCCAGCATCCGCCAGGTGGAGGCCAGGATGTTGGGGTTGACCTTCAGCGACGGAGCCGCGACGCCGGTCTTGGGGATGAACCGGCTCGTCGCCCAGCACGCGATAGCGACCGTCAACAATTGCGCGACGACGCCGGCGGGCGCCCGCGCGTGGTCGGCCGCATAGCCGCCGACGACGAGCCCGAGCAGGATGGCGAGGAACGTCGCGCCTTCGATCAGCGCGTTGCCGGCCGGCAGCTCCCGCCTCGCGAGATGATCGGGCAGAATGCCGTATTTGATCGGGCCGAACAGCGCGGAGATGATTCCGAGGCCGAACAGGGCCGCGTAGAGCAGGAGCAGCGCGCCGAAAAAGAAGCCCGCGGCGGCGACCATCTGCACGAAGATCTCCGCGAACTTCAGCCGCCGCGCGATGATCGCCTTGTCATGCGAATCCGCGATTTCGCCGCCGAGCGCCGAGATCAGCAGCGACGGCAGAATGAAGATGCCGACCGCCAAGGTGATGAGCGGGCCCGACTGCGCCTCGCCCAAGCGAAACAGGATCGTCATCGCCAGCATCTGGCGAACGAAATTGTCGTTGAACGCCGACAGGAACTGGCACCAGAACAGCGGCGCGAAACGCCGGGCGCCCATCAGCGATGCGAGCATGATCCGTTCACCCCGTTAAGTGAGTGTTCACTAACATGTGGATGGCGGCGTCGTCAATCGGGCGATGGGCGATGGGGGGCGATGGGCGATGGGCGAGGGCCGCGAAAGGCGGCGCGGGAGCCGTCGTGCGCCGAACGCGGCCGTAGGCGCCAAAGTGGCAAAGCCGAATGCTTAAATCGCAATCTGAGTTGTAATGACGCGCTCGACGATCGTTCGCCCCTCACCCCGGCCCTCTCCCCGCCTGCGGGGAGAGGGGATGCATCGAGCGCTTCATCCGCATCATGTCCTCTTTTGTGAAGCGATGCCGGTCGCACGAGGGGCGGCGCGCTCCCTCTCCCCGCCTGCGGGGAGAGGGCCGGGGTGAGGGGCCGGTCCACGTCGCGGCGCCGTCGTCTGGGTTGATGACGAGCGTCTGCTCGAGCGCCCCTGCGAACACCGGCCTATGCGTCGGGCGGCTCGGCGTGACCGACGACGCGTGCCAGGTCGGTGTAATGGTCGCGCATGCCGTGGTCGATCAGGTCGACCGCATCGTGCACGGCGTTCACGCTGAGCGCCGGATCGGCGCGGCAGTGGTAGTTCACGACGACGCCTTGGCGCGTGTCGCGCGCCCGCACGTTGTGAACGTCGCGCAGCAGGCCGCTCGCCGCCGCAAGGCGCGACAGCGTCTGCGCATAGTCGTCGGCGCGCTCCTGCGCCACGTCATGGCCGGCGAGTTCGTCGATCTCCATCGGCTCGATGTGACTGTCCACCTCGAGTTCGGCGCCGAGTTCGCTTTTGATCGCGCCTTCGAGGGCGCTGGCGATCTCGTGCGCCCGGCCGAGCGGCATGTCGCCGTCGAGCTCGATGTCGAAGCTGATCGACTTGACGCCGCCGACGGACTGCACCGTGACGTGATGCACCGCCGCGCGCCGCCGCGCGGCGATCAGCAGCACCTGTTCGAGAATGCTTTCGTTGTCGAGCGCGACCGGATCGGCCGTGATCGTGATCTCGCAATCGGCCTCTTCCGAGCGCAGCGCGCGCCCGATCGCGTCCTTGATCGTCGCGACGCGCACGAGCGGCAGCGACCGCGAGACGCCGACGCTGACCTCGCCGATGACGACGCCGCCGACCGGGCGCAGCCGGATCGACTCGATCTGCACGACGCCGGGCACGTTCGCGATGCGCGCGCGCATGCGTTCCGCGAGCCCCGCCGGGGCCGTGTCGACGAGCGTGTCGATGGTGCGCCGGCCGAGACGCCATCCCGCCGTTCCGATGAAGAGCGCGACGGCGAGCGCCGCGAGCGTGTCGCCTTGCCGAAAGCCGAAGGCGGCGGCCGTGAGGCCGAGGAGGACGCAGACCGACGCCATGAGGTCGCTGGAGAAATGCAGCGCGTCCGCCGCGAGCGCCTCGCTCTTGGTCTCGTTGGCGATCTTTCGCAACGACGTGAAGCGAACCACGTCGACGCCGATCGACACGACGAGCACCGCGAACACCGGCCACCCGGCGTCGATCGGCTCGGCGTCGTGCGTCACGAGGCGGCGCGCCGCGATGAAGAGAACGCCGGCCGCCAGGATCATCAGCAGGCCGGTCTCGGCGAGCGCCGCCACGGCCTCGACCTTGCCGTGGCCGTAATGGTGCTCGTCGTCGGCGGGCTCGGCCGAGGCGCGCACCGCGAAATACGTCAGGATCGTCGCGCCCGTGTCGAGCAGGCTGTGGCCGGACTCCGAGATGAGCGACAGCGATCCCGAGGCGAGGCCGGCGGCGAACTTGCCGAGCGTCAGCAGCGCGCTCGCCGCGATCGAGGCCAGCGCGGCGCGCGCCTTGCGGTCGTGCGCGTCGGTCATGGCGGTTCCGGACAATGTCGGGCTCCCGGGCGCGCCAGCCTTGCGGACGCGCCGACGGTCTAACGCGCGGCTTCGATCCGGGCGAGCGGAAAGTCGCCGCGCGAATCTTCAGCGAGACGCGTTCGGCGAGACTTGCGCGCCGCCGCGCTCCGGGTCCATGACAAGCCGAATTTGGAGGCGCGCATGCGATATCTGCACACCATGGTCCGGGTCGCCAACATCGAGCAGGCGCTCGACTTCTACTGCAACAAGCTGGGGCTCGCCGAGGTGCGCCGCGTCGACAACGAGAAGGGCCGCTTCACGCTGATCTTTCTCGCTGCGCCCGACGATGTCGAGGCGGCGCGAGAGACGCGCGCGCCGCTGATTGAACTGACCTACAATTGGGATCCCGAGACCTATTCCGGCGGCCGCAACTTCGGCCATCTCGCTTATCAGGTCGACGACATCCACGCGCTCTGCGGCAAGCTGATGCAAGCCGGCGTGACGATCAACCGGCCGCCGCGCGACGGCAAGATGGCCTTTATCCGCTCGCCGGACGGCGTCTCGATCGAACTGCTGCAGAAGGGCGACGCCTTGACGCCCGCCGAGCCCTGGACGTCGATGCCGAACACCGGGGCCTGGTGACCGCGGGCCGATGGCCGGTCCTCGCCGGCCATCGGCCGATCGCGTCAGTAGAAGCGGCGGATGAGGTAGATGCGGCGATAGCGCGGCCGGTAATACCGCCGGTAGAAGATGACGCGCCGCGGATAGTAATAGCGGCGCACGAAGCGGCGGCGATAGATGACCCAGTACGAGTCTTTCGCTTCGGCGGCCGGCATGTCTTCGGCCGGCGCCGACGATGCCCCCGCGCCCGACTTCGCCTCGGTCGACGTCAAGGTTTTGGCGATCGCGTCCTGCGCGCCAAGCATTGTGACCGCCGAGGCCGCCGCCGCGACGCCGACCAGCGTTTTCAGAAACTTTCGTCGTTCCATGCTGAGACCCCCTGATGAGCGCGTCTGCGCAAAGGATGCCGCAGCCCAAGCTTATCACGGCGGATCGGTTTGGCGAGCCGCATTTAGGCCGTAAGCGGAAAATCGCTCCACCACCCGCGCGACCTCGTCGTCGGGCAGGATGACGGGCGTCCCGGCGAGCCGGGCGATCCAGGTCTGCTGCGCGAGCGCCTCGAGTTCGACGGCGCGCCAGGCCGCCTCCTCGAGGTCGCGGCCGATGACGATCATGCCGTGGCTGCCGAGCAGGACGCCAAACCGGTCGCGCAGGGCCTCGACGGCGAGGTTCGATAGCTCCTGCGTGCCGTAAGTCGCATAACCGGCGCAGCGCACGTCGGGACCGCCGAAGGCGGCGATCATGTAGTGCGTGGCGCGCAGCGGCTCGCGCAGCATCGAGAGCGCCGTGCAATAGGTCGCGTGCGTGTGGACGATCGCGCCGGCGTCGCTGCGGGCGCTGAGAATGTCGAGGTGGAATCGCCATTCGCTCGACGGCTTCGCCGCGCCGGTCCAGGCGCCGCCGCCGTCGAGGGGGAGCCGCGCGATCGAGCGCGGCGTCATCGCCGCGGGCGCAACGCCGCTCGGCGTAATCAGCATCGCGTCGCGGTCGCGCGCCGAGACGTTGCCGGACGTTCCGCGGTTGAGGCCCTGCGCCTCCAGCGACCGCGCCGTCGCGATGATCGCTCGTCTCAGATCGAAGTCGCTCATGCGCGTCCCTCGTGGCGGACATCGGGGCCCGACGATGGACGACTTGCGGCGGAAATGGAAGGATCGGACATCGAACAGCGAAGGATCGCCCTATGACCAAACTCACGCTCGCCGTCGCTCAAAAAATGCTCGCCGATACGCTGGCGCATTGCCGCGCGCACAACTTCAACCCGATGGCCGTGGTCGTTCTCGACGCCGACGGCGCCATCCGCGCCGCAGCGAGCGAGGACAAGACGCCGTTCCTGCGCTGGCGCGTCGCCTACGGGAAGGCCTATGGCGCGGTGGCGCTCGGCATGCCGTCGCGCCGGCTCAACGCCATGGCCGCGGAGCGGCCGCATTTCGTCAACGCCTTGGTGGGGCTGACCGACGGCGCCCTCATCCCCGTGCCGGGCGGGGTCGCCATCCGCGACGCCGACAAAACCATTGTCGGCGCAATCGGCGTCTCCGGCGACACGTCCGACAACGACGAGGCGGCCGCCGTCGCGGCGATCACGGCCGCCGGCCTGGTCGCCGATCCCGGCTGAGGCGTCGACGCTATTACTCTGCGGCGATCGCATAATCGGGGCGCACGCGGCTGAGCGCGCTCAGATCGGGCATGCCGATATGCAGCAGCTCGGACCGCTCGGCGGCCTCGATTTCGCCGGTCTCGCCGGTTTCCAGAAACAACGTCGAATATTTCGTCCATGGCGATGGGGTGCGCCCGGCGCCGTCCACGACGAAGTAGATGCTGCGCCCGGAAAGCGTCAGGCGCGCGCCGGGATCGAGCTGGACGAAGTCCAGCGTCGTTCCCGGATCGCCGAACACGCCGAGATGGCGGCGCGAGACGCCCGACAGATCTGTGTCGGCGATCCACGGGAAGTGAGCGGGATCCATCATGATGGCCGAGCGGTAGCGCTGCTTCGGATATTCGAGCGTCCGGCCCGACCAATGCTCCCAAACGGCTTCATAGGCGTCCTGACTGTGCTGTTCGCCGCGCTCGTCCGTCCAGACGTAGACGCCCTTCTCGAATGCGCCCGTCCGACGCAGCGCTTCGTAATGCTCCTGGTATTCGCCGCGCGACAGGTAGCCGCTGCCGCTCGGTCCGCCATATTGCAGAATCAGCCCCTGGCTGCGGTGCGGCGATGAGGACGGGCCGTAGGGCGTGCCCTCCGGAAAGTAGGCGATGCTGCCCTTTCCAGCGTCGCCGAGGTCCTCGTAGTTGGACGCTGACTCGTCGACCTTGAAGCGGATCTGCTCGAAATTGTGCTTGTGGCGCGGCGCGTAATAGCCCGGCAGCGTCGCCGACAGAAGCAGCATGAAATTGCCGGGATCGCCGGGCTCGCCCTCCAGAATCCGATAATATTCGAGGCCGCCCCGCGCCGTCGAACTTGGTTTCTGGAGCGTCAGGTCTTCGATCCGGATGACTTTCATGATGGTTCTTCCTTTCATCGATAGCTGCGACGCGCGCGGCGATCGTTTGCCCTTCGCCCCGGCCCTCTCCCCGTCGCGACGAGGAGAGGGGGCGCTCCGGCGCCCGTGCATGCGAACCCGCATGGTTTGCCGGCGCGGCGCGACCTGTCCCCTCGCCCCGCTTGCGGGGAGAGGGCTAGGGTGAGGGGCGGCGCCGCATTGCCGCGTCGCCATTTGAGTTGATGACGAGCGCCCCCTCGATCGCTTCGCTTTATCACGGACGACGCCTCAGCCTTCCTTGATGTTGGCCGCGCGGATGACCTTCGCCCATTTCGCGGCGTCGTCCGCAACGAACTTCTCGAAGTCGGCGGGCGCCATCGGCATGGGGACGCCGCCGATGTCGGCGATCCGCGCCTTGACGTTCGGCTCGCCCAGCGCCACGCCGATTTCGCTGTTGAGCTTGTCGATCACGTCGGACGGAGTCTCGCGCGGCGCGCCGACGCCGAACCATGTGCTGGCCTCGAACCCCGGCACGGTTTCCGCGACCGTTGGAACCTCCGGCAGAAATTCAGAGCGCGACGCGCTGGTGACCGCGAGCGCGCGAAGCTTGCCGGCTTGGATATGCTGCAAGACGCTCGGCATGTTGCCGAACATGGCCTCCACGCGTCCGCCGAGCAGGTCGCTGACCGCGGGCGTGGTTCCCGCGTACTGAACCTGAACGATGTCGACGCCGGCCATCATCTTGAACAACTCGCCGGTCACGTGAACCACCGATCCGACGCCCGCGCTCCCCAGGTTCAACTCGCCCGGATGGGCCTTGGCGTAGGCGATGAAGTCCGGGACGGTTTTGATCGGCAGCGAAGGAATGACCGCCAGGACGTTGGCCACCCGGGCGAGGCTCCCGACCGCCGCGATGTCGTGGACGACGTTGTAGCGCGACGAGGCGCGCAGCGTCACGTTGATCGCGTCCGCGGACACGAGCCACGACAGAGAATACCCGTCGGGCGCGGAGCGCGCGACCGTCTGAAGCGCCAGCGTGCCCGCCGCGCCGGGCTGGTGTTCGACGATGACGGGTTGACCCAGCCGCTCGTAGAGGGATTGCCCGACCACGCGTTGGATCACGTCGCCCGGGCCGCCGGGGGAAAAGCCGCCGATCCAGTGAATGGGTCGCGACGGGTAGGTCTCAGCCCACGCCGCGCGGGTCAGCGATGGAAGGATTGCGCAGCCGGTCGCAAGGCGCAGGACTTGGCGGCGATGAACGGTCATGGCGGCGCCTTTGAGTTTCTCGTCCCGAGACTCCGATGCGTCCGTTATGATCCGGTCGCGATTGATGGACAAGCCGGAACCGTCGTCATCAATTCAGATGACGACGGCGAGTCGCTCACCCTACCCCCCCCCCGGCGGGGCGAGGGGACGCATCGAGCGCTTCATCCGCATCATGTCCTCTTTTGTGAAACGATGCCGGTCGCATGAGCGGGCGCTACGCTCCTCGCCATAACGAGCTTCCGCTCGTTCGCCCAAGAACTTCCAGCCGCGAACATGAAGAAACCTTCATGTTCAAACCGAGGTCCGGCGCCGGGCGGTCACGATGCCGTCGCGTTCCGCCGCTATCGCTTTTCCTCAGCAAGCCGGACGCCGCGAGCGCGCGTCTGGCGAGACGACGACCGGATGGATCCCATGCAATTGGCGGAACTCTTCAACAGCTGCGCGCACGACCGCGTGGCGGCGGCGGCCGTTGCGTCGCTGGGCGACGGCTACCTGCGCGACGTGGTGGGCGTGGCGACCTCGCAAGACATGAGCGTCGGCCACTACGTCTCGTCGGCCGTGCGCTGCTTCGCCGTGCAGGCCGACGACGGCGAGCGCTCTGCGCTCCGCAGCGCGATGCGCGGCGCGCCGGCTCCTGTTCTCGCCGGGCTCGACTACATCCTGCAGTCGACGAGGCGCCGCGAGCGGGGCTGCTGTTAGTCGCCATCGGCGGGTTTGTCGCGCCGCGGGGGGGCCCAGGCTCCGGGCGCCGGGGCCGCCGCTTCGCCGGCCGACGGCTGGTAGAAATGCGAGACGCCGGGGATGCGGCCGGCGCGCAGCGCCTTCTCCGTCACCGGGTCGGTGATGTCGAAGGCGTCGAAGCCGCAGCGCAGCATCAACTGAATCTCGTCGATCAGCACCTCGCCGACCGCGCGCAATTCGCCCATATAGCCGTGACGCTCGCGCAGGAGGCGCGCGAGCGAGAACGCTCGTCCATCGCCGAACTTCGGGAACGCCAGGGCGATGACGGAGAAGCGCTTGATGTCGCCGGCGATGACGTCGAGCTTGGTCCCGGGTTCGATGCGCAGGCCGAGCGGCACGTTGGAGCCGTCGAACGCGGCGCCTTCCTCGCGCCACCAGTCGAACGGGAAGATGACGTGGCCCGACGCCGGCGGCGCCTCGCCGTCGGGCAACGCGCGCCACCGGTCGGGGACGAACGCGCCGTTCTTGTAGAGCGCCATCTCAGATGTCCGCGCCCGTGTCGCGCTCGTACAGCGCCTTCTTGAACGGCGCCATCCCGACGCGGCGATAGGTTTGCAGGAACGGCTCCGCCGCATCCTGGCGCAGCCCCACATAGGTCTCGACGATCGTATCGACGGCGCCCACGATGTCGTGCTCCGAAAAGCCGGGACCGGTGATGTCGCCGAGCGAACAGGTCTCGTCGCCCGAGCCGCCGAGCGTGATCTGGTAGGTCTCGACGCCTTTGCGTTCGAGACCGAGGATGCCGATGTGGCCGACGTGATGATGGCCGCAGGCGTTGATGCAGCCCGAGATCTTGATTTTCAGCGATCCGATCTCGCGCGCCCGTTCGCCGCCGCCGAAATGGTCGGACAATTGCTGCGCGATCGGGATCGAACGCGCGGTCGCCAGCGAACAATAATCGAGGCCGGGGCAGCAGATGATGTCCGACACGAGCCCAACGTTGGCGGTGGCGAGGCCCTGCGCGACAAGCGCGTCGTAAATCGCGGGAAGATCGTCGAGGGCGACGTGCGGCAGCACGAGGTTCTGCTCGTGCGACACGCGGATCTCGTCGTGCGCGTAGGTTTGCGCGAGATCGGCGACGGCTTCCATCTGCTCCGCCGTCGCATCGCCGGGAATGCCGCCGATGGGCTTTAGGGAAATGGTCAGCACGCCGTGGCCCGGCGCCTTGTGCGGCGTGACGTTGGCGTCGACGAAAGCCGCGAAGGGCTCGTCGCGCGCGCGCCGCGCCTCGAGCGCTTCGGACCGCGCGGGCTTCGAGGGCAGATTGGGCGGCGCGAAATAGGCGCGGATGCGCGCGACCTCCGCCTCGGGCAGGCGCAACTCGCCGCGCGCCATCGCGGCGAACTCGGCTTCCACCGCCTCGCGCATCTTCTCGACGCCCATCTCGTGCACGAGGATCTTGATCCGCGCCTTGAACTTGTTGTCGCGGCGCCCATCGAGATTGTAGACGCGCACGATCGCCTGCGTGTAGGCGAGCAGGTCTTCGAGCGGCAGGAAATCGCGGATCTTATGCGCGATCATCGGCGTGCGGCCCTGGCCGCCGCCGACATAGACGACGAAGCCGACCTCGCCCGCCGCGTTGCGCGTGACCTGATAGCCGATGTCGTGGACCTGGATCGCCGCGCGGTCGCTCGGCGCGCCGGTGAGCGCCAGCTTGAACTTGCGCGGCAGGAAGGTGAACTCGGGATGGATCGACGACCATTGCCGCAGGATTTCGGCGTAGGGACGGGGGTCTTCGATCTCGTCCGCCGCCGCGCCGGCGAAATGGTCCGCCGTGACGTTGCGGATGCAATTGCCGGAGGTTTGGATCGCGTGCATCTCGACCTGCGCGAGGTGCGCGAGGATGTCGGGGATGTCCTTCAGCGCCGGCCAGTTGAATTGCAGGTTCTGCCGCGTCGTGAAGTGGCCGTAGCCCTTGTCGTAGGTTCGCCCGATGAACGCGAGCTTGCGCATCTGCCGCGACGAGAGCGTGCCGTAGGGCACGGCGATGCGCAGCATGTAGGCGTGCAACTGCAAGTAGACGCCGTTCATCAGGCGATGCGGGCGGAACTGGTCTTCGGTCAACTCGCCGGCAAGACGCCGCGCGACCTGGTCGCGAAACTGCGCGACGCGGTCGGCGACGAAGGCGGCGTCGAATTCATCGTAGCGATACATGAGAAGCTCCGTGCGGCCGCCGGCTCAACCGGCCATCGCCTGCTTGCCGTGATCCAGACGGACCGTCGGCCCGGCGGCGCGAATGCGTTCGCGGATGTGGGTCGGAAGCGGGCCGCGCGGCGTGATCTCCACATCGACCGGCGCCGCGTCGACGACAACGTTGTGCGCCATCGCCGCTTGGCCCCGCTCCAAGGCCATGGCGAGCGCCGCCTTGCCTTCGAACACCTGCGCGGCGCCGATGCGCTCCGCCCAGGACTCGTCGGGGGCCAGGAACACGACGGCGCCGTCGCTCAGGCGGTTGGCGGAAAGAACCTGCGGCATGGCGGTCTCATGGTGGCGGGGGTCGCATTCTAGCCTAATCACAGATCAATGCTAGGGAATGATAAAATTTACCACATTGGCCTGTGATTATGGTGGTCAGAGCGAGACGCGCAGCAGCCGACCGAGTTCGCCGACGAGTCCGCGCCGGAAGGCGAGCACGCAGGCGACGAAGATGACGCCCTGAATAACCTGCACCCACTGGCCGAAGCCGGCAAGATATTGCTGCATGGCGGTGATGACGAACGCGCCGACGACGGGGCCGAACACCGTCCCGAGGCCGCCGACGAGCGTCATCAGCACCACCTCGCCCGACATGGTCCAATGCACATCGGTCAGCGAGGCGTTTTGCGCCACGATGACCTTGAGGCCGCCCGCCAGCCCGGCGAGGCCCGCCGACAGGATGAAGGCCATGAGCTTGTAGCGCTCCGTGCGGTAGCCGAGCGAAATGGCGCGCGGCTCGTTTTCGCGGATCGCCTTGAGGATTTCGCCGAACGGCGAGTGGATGGCGCGATGGATCAGCAGGAACGCCGCGAGGAAGACGATCAGGACGGCGTAATAGAGCGTCAGCGGCTGCGACAGGTCGATGAAGCCGAACAGCCGTCCTTGCGGCACGCCTTGAACGCCGTCTTCGCCATGGGTGAAGGGCGCCTGCAGATAGACGAAATACATCAACTGCGCGAGGGCGAGCGTGATCATCGCGAAGTAGATGCCCTGGCGGCGGATCGCCAGCGCCCCGATGATGGCGCCGAGGCCCAGCGAGGCCGCGACGCCGGCGAGGATCGCGAGTTCCGGCGGCAGGTGGCGGGCGGTCGCCGCATCGCCGGCGACATAGGCGGCGGTGCCGAAGAACACCGCGTGCCCGAAGGATAAAAGCCCGACGTAACCGACGAGCAGATTGAAGGCGCACGCGAACAGCGCGAAGCATAGCGCCTGCATGATGAAATACGGATAGACCAGCCCGGTGAGCGGAAGCGCCGCCAGAGCGACCGCCATGACAACGAACACGGCGACCTGCGCGCTGAAGACCGGTTCCGCCGCCGCCGGTTCGGCGGGATTGACGATCGTCATGTCAAGCGGCCCGGCCGAACAGGCCGTTCGGCTTGACCATCAGCACGAGCGCCATGATGACGAACACGACGGTGTTCGACGCCTGGGGATAGAAGACCTTCGTCAAGCCTTCGATCAGGCCCAGCGCAAAGCCGGTGAGAACCGAGCCGAGGATCGAACCCATCCCGCCGATCACGACGACGGCGAAAACGACGATGATGAGATCGGCCCCCATCAGCGGCCGCACCTGGTTGATCGGCGCCGCGAGCACGCCGGCGAGCGCGGCGAGACCCACGCCGAAGCCGTATGTCAGCGTGACGAGGCGCGGCACGTTGATGCCGAACGCGCGGGTGAGCGTCGGGTTTTCCGTCGCCGCGCGCAGGTCCGCGCCGATCCGCGTCTTCTCGATCGCGAACCAGGTGGCGAAGCAGACGACGAACGAGAAGACGATGACCCAGGCGCGGTAATTCGGCAGGAACATGAAACCGAGGTTTTGCGCGCCCGTCAGCGCCGGCGGGATGGCGTAGGGCAGGCCCGAGGAGCCGAAGTAGTTCTGGAACACGCCCTGGATGATCAGCGCGAGGCCGAAGGTCAGCAGCAGGCCGTAAAGATGGTCGAGCTGCGCGATGCGATGCAGCATCGTGCGTTCGAGGATGACGCCGAACAGCCCGACGCCGATCGGCGCGAGGACGAGCGCCCACCAATAGCCGAGGCCGAACACGTCCAGCAGGAAATAGGCGCCGAAAGCGCCCATCATGAACAGCGCGCCATGCGCGAAGTTGATGATGTTGAGCATGCCGAAGATGACGGCGAGCCCGAGGCTCAGCAACGCGTAGAACGAGCCATTGATCAGCCCGACGAGGAGCTGCGCGAACAAGGCTTGCGAACTGATGGCGACCATGGCGGCGAGGTCTGCGACCCTTCCCGCGCCCGGCGCGGGAAGGGCGGCGGACGGCCTACTGCTTCAACAACGGACACGTGCTCTTGTCGAGCGGCGTGAACGCCTGGTCGGCGGGAATCGTGGCGAGCGTCTTGGCGTAATCCCAGGGATATTTCGAATCCTCGGGCTTCTTGACCTCGAGCAGGTAGCCCGGATGGATCGCGCGCCCGTTCGCCTGGATCATGCCTTTGCCGAAGAGCGGATCGTCGGTCGGCGTTTCCTTCATTTTGGCGACCACTTTGGCGCCGTCGTGCGGGTTGCCGCCCATGGCGACGAGCGTCTTCAGGTAGTGATTGAGGGAGGCGTAGACGCCGGCCTGCACCATCGTCGGCATCGGCTTGTTCTTCATGCGCTCGGAAAACCGCTTCGCGAAGGCGCGCGTCCCGTCGTTGGCGTCCCAGTAGAACGTCGTCGTGAATGTCAGGCCCTGCGCGGTCTTCAATCCGAGCGAATGCACGTCGGACATGAACAGCAGCAGCGCGGCGAGCTTCTGTCCGCCCGCGACGATGCCGAACTCCGCCGCCTGCTTGATGGCGTTGGTCGTGTCGCCGCCGGCGTTGGCGAGGCCGATCACCTTGGCCTTCGAGGCTTGCGCCTGCAGCAGGTAGGACGAGAAGTCGGACGAGCTCAGCGGGTGTTTGACCGAGCCCAGCACCTTGCCGCCGTTGGCGACGATGACCGCCGTCGTATCGCGTTCGAGCGCCGCGCCGAAGGCGTAGTCCGCGGTCAGAAAGTACCACGTGTCGCCGCCCGCCTTCACCATCGCCGCGCCCGTGCCGTGGGCGAGCAGATAGGTGTCGTAGGTCCAGTGCACGATGTTCGGCGTGCAGGCCGCGTTGGTGAGATCGGAGGCGGCGGCGCCCGAATTCATGTAGACGAGGTTCTTGTCCTTGGCGACGCCGCTGACCGCGAGCGCCACGCTCGACGTGAGAACGTCGAAGATCCCGTCGACCTTGTCCTGGTCGGCCCAGCGCCGCGCGATGCTGACGCCGACGTCCGGCTTGTTCTGATGGTCGGCGGAGACCACCTCGATGGTCCAGCCTTTCGACGCGAGGCCCGAGTCCTCGATCGCCATCTGCGCCGCCACCACCGAACCCTGGCCGCCCGCATCGGCGTAAAGCCCCGACATGTCGGTGAGCACGCCGATCTTGACCTTTTTGTCCTGCGCCTGCGCGACGCCGGCGGCGAGCGCGACGCCCGTCGCCAGCGCGAGGATTGCGATGCTGCGTTTCATGCTTTTTCTCCCCTGTTATGGTTTCAATCGTTAGACGCCGAGGTAGGCCTGCGCGCGGTCCATATGGGCGGCGAGATCGGAATTGGCGAAACCGTCGATGATCGCGCCATGCTCCATGACGTAGTGCCGGTCGGCGACCGTCGCGGCGAAGCGGAAATTCTGCTCGACGAGCAGAAGCGTGAAGCCGCGCTGCTTCAACTGCCGGATCGTCGCGCCGATCTGCTCGATGATCACCGGCGCGAGGCCTTCCGTCGGCTCGTCCAGCATCAGCAAGGTCGCGCCTGTCCGCAAGATGCGCCCGATCGCCAGCATCTGCTGCTCGCCGCCCGACAGTTTCCCGCCCTGGCTCGTCAGGCGTTCGCGCAAATTTGGGAAGAGGTCGAAGATCGTTTCGAGGTCGAGGCCGCCGTCGCGCACGCGCGGCGGCAGCATCAGGTTCTCGCGCACCGTCAGGCTCGCGAAGACGCCGCGTTCCTCCGGACAGATCGCGACGCCGAGCCGCGCGATCCGGTCGGAGGACAAGGCGATCGTCTCGCGCCCCTCGTAGACGACCGATCCGCGTCGCTCGCCGATCATTCCCATGATCGCCTTCAGCGTCGTCGTTTTGCCCGCGCCGTTGCGGCCGAGCAACGTCACGACTTCGCCGCGGCGCACATTGAAGTCGACGCCGTGGAGAACGTGCGACTCGCCGTACCACGCCTCGAGGCCGCTGACGGCGAGGATGACGTCGCTCTCACCCATGCGACGTCCCGAGATAGGCGCGACGCACCTCGGCGTCTTGGGAGACCGTCGCATAATCGCCTTCCGCCAGCACGCGTCCGCGCGTGAGCACGGTGATCGTGTCGGAGAGGTCGGCGACGACTCCGAGATTGTGCTCGACCATCAGCACGGTGCGTCCTTTCGAGACGCGGCGGATGAGTTCGACCACTTTCGCGATGTCCTCCTGGCCCATGCCGGCCATCGGCTCGTCGAGCAGCATGAGCGCGGGATCGAGCGCCAGCGTCGTGGCGATCTCGAGCGCGCGTTTGCGGCCATAGGACAGTTCGATCGCCGGCGTCTGCGCGAAGGCGGCGAGGCCGACATCGTCGAGCAGCGCCACGGCGCTTGCGTCGAGCGAGCGGAGCGCGCGCGCCGAACGCCAGAAGTCGAAGTTATGCGCGCGGCCGCGCTGCAAGCCGATGCGCACGTTCTCGCGCGCCGTGAGATGGGGGAAGACCGCCGAAATCTGGAACGAGCGCACCATGCCCCTGCGCGCGACATCGGCCGGCTTCTCGCGGGTGATGTCTTCGCCGTCGAAGAGGATGGCGCCGCTTGTCGGCGACAGGAACTTCGTCAGAAGATTGAAGCAGGTGGTCTTGCCCGCGCCGTTCGGACCGATCAGCGCATGGATCGAGCCGCGCCGGACGCGCAAGTCGACATCCCGCACGGCGACGAAGCCGGCGAATTGTTTCGTCAGCTTCCGTGTTTCGAGCACGTCGTCTTGCGCCACGCGACCGGGCTCCTCCCCCACCTCGCGTCTTTTCTAGGGCCGGCCGCCGCGAAAGCAAGAGCGCAAGCGGCGCAGGAGCCCAAACGTTGGACCTATGCGGCGTCGCTGCCCCGCAGCGGCGGGGACCGACGCGTCCGCTCGGGATCGCCCTGCGCCACGATCCGCGGCGTGGGATCGAGTTGGCGCAGGAAGGGCAGAACGAGAGCCAGGAACTGCGCGCGCGCGGCGCGCTGTGTCAGGTTGTGGTCGGCGTCGCCGATGCGCGCCAGTTCGACGCCGCGCAGGCGGCGAAATCGGCGGCCGCCCGCGCCGCCGTGCAACGCGAGTTCGTCGAGGCCGCCGTCGTCGGCGCTGTAGACGAGCAGGATGCGCGCGCCGCGCTCGCTGAGATGGCGAAACCAGCGGCGCACCGACGAGGTCTCGTCGCCCGTGTCGCGCACCGACCGCTCGATCTCGCGCAGGCGCGCGACCGCGATGCGGCCGGCCCGGCGCAGCAGCGCGCGCGCGATGCCGCGGGCGTCGACATCGCCGCGCAGCAGCCGCCGGTAGGTGTCGAGCCGGAAGGCGCCGCGCCGATAGGCGCCCGTCGCGCGGTAGGCGTGGCGGATGGCGACGGCGAGAGAATCGTCCTCGCGCCAGACGAACTTCTGCAAATTCGCCAAGACGAGGCCGTGGATGCGCGGATCGCGCAACGCGGCGTGAAATGCGGTATGCGCGCCGCTGCACAGACCGATGACGCAGATCCGGGTGTAGCCCCGGGCGGCGACGGCGTCGATCGCCGCGCTCACGTCCTCGCAAAGCGCGAGATCGTACAAGGGTTGCGGCTTGCGCAGCGGCGCGGGCGGGCTGTCGCCGAGACCGGCGGCGTCCATGCGCAGGCTTGCGAACCCCGCCGCGGCGAGCCGGCGTGCGGCCTCGACATGCATGCGCGCCCAGCCCACATGCGAGTTGGCGCCGGCGTTGAGGAAGATGGCGAGCGGCCCTTTCTTGGAGCGCGCGCGCGGCTCGCAGAGCATCGCGAACAGCCGCGCCTCGGCGCCGAACTGCATCGCCGTCTCGATGAAGGCGCCGCCGTCGAGCCGCGCCGGCTTGATCGATTTGGAATGAGCCGCAGGCGCCGGCGGCAATCGCCGCATCAGCCATCCGATAAGGTCGTCGAACATCGCCGACGGCGTTTGGGATAGGGTCGGTTCGGCCAGCCACGCCGCAGCCCCGTCGAACTCTCGCACGTCCGTGTCGCAGCCGAGGGCGCGCCAATGACGCGCGGTCTCTTCGACGCCGAGCGCGGCCGCCGGCGCGAAGATCGCGGCGAACGGCGCCGCCCGCTTTTCCTGCTTGCGCAGGTCGAGCGTCGTCATCGCGTCGAGCGTCTCGCGCGTCAGACGAAAGCCGCCGACGACGAGCCCGCCTTCGATCCGCTCCGGCGCCAGCGGCGCCATGACCGTCGCGAGCGCCGCCAGCTCGCGGCCGTAAAGCTTCCCGCTGATCGCGGGCGCAAGCAGAACAAGGCCGTCGATGTCGCCGCGCTCGCCGGCGACATCGGCTGCGAGCGTCGCGCCGATGCGCAAGCCGACCAGAACGATGCGGCGAGGCGACAGGCGCCCCCGGATGAACGTGATCGCGTCCGAGAGCGCGTGCCGCCAGGCCGTCAAGCGCGACGGGTCGCCGTCCGCGCCGAGCGAATCGCCGCAGCCCGGCCAGTCGAACCGCAGCGTCGGGTAGCCGTGCGCCGCCAGACGGTCGCCGAGTTCGCGCCAGCCGCGATGCGCGCAGAGATGCTCGAAGCCGATCGCGCCGCACAGGACGATCGCGGTGTCGCCGCGCGCCTCGTGAAGCTGGCCAAAGCAGCCGTTGAACGCGACCGGCCTCACGACGGCTCTCCATAGCAAATCGTCGGCGCGTTGAGCGCGCGAACGGCGCCGCGCGGCTTTGCGCCGGGTTGCGACGGCGTCAGCCGCAGGCGACGCTCGACGCCGGGCGCGAGATGAAACCAATTGTCATCGGGTTCGAACGACGCGTCGTCGAGATGGACCGACTGGGCGAGACGATCGCAGGTCAGAATCAACGAATAATGCTCGCCGGTTGCTTCGAGACGCGCATGAAGCGCGCTGTCATCGAGCGCGGCGCCGCGCCCGAGCGGGAAGTGAAAGGCCTCCGCGATCGTCTCGCCTTTTGCGTCGGTCAGACGCGCGACGGTCGCGCTGTGCGAGGGCGGCCCAAAGCGATAGGCGTAGCCGGTATCGAAAAAGCCGCCCCAAAGATCCGCCGCCGGGATCGCGACGGTCGAACCGGGCGCGAGCCGCAGCGCGCGTTCGGCGCGCATCACCGGCGTCGCGCCCTCGCGCAGGCAGACCAGCGACAGCGTCGCCTCGATGGCGACCGCGCGCTCGTTGACGAGATGCGCGTGCAGGCCGTTGAGGCCCTCGTCGATCAGCAGGACCTGCAACGGCCGGAAGGCGCGGCGCAAGGCCCACCACACCGACTTCGGGCGGTTGCGCGCATCGAGCAGTCCGAAGCCCGCGCCTTCGACAACGTCGCGCAGGAACCACACGAGACCTCCCGCCGTAGGCGATCCCGCGCGCCGCCACAGCGCGAAGACCGACTCCATCAGTTCGGCGCCGACGGCGCGCGAGAAGGCGAGATACCGGTCGGCGTCCTCGCGCCGCAGCGCCTCGGGATCGACGCCGTAGAGAGACGCCAGGTAATGGTTGCGCACCTCTTCAAAGAACCAAGTTGCGCCGACATCGCGCTCGTAACACTTGCCCCAGCAGGGCTGCACGATCGCGGCGCGATCGGGCTCGATCGCTACCGGCCCTTCGGGCGGGTTGGCGAAGCCGAGGCATTCCGCGGCGAAGCGGACCCGCGCCTCGCGCGCATCTTCGATCGGGCGCCGATAGGCGCTGACGCCATAGTAATGGCAGACGCCGCGCGCCGGCTCGAAGGGGAGCGACCCGCCGAAGGGCGTCTGCGCGAGATAGATCGCATCGGGCCGAAGCGCCGTCGCGGCGTCGCGCAACGTCTCTTCGAAGAGCGCGTTCGTCCAGGCCTTTGCGGGCAGGCCGAGCATGGCGGCCTGTTGCGCCACCTCGCTCGCGCCGCACACCACGACGATCGAGGGCGAGTTTTGCGTGCGATCCAGGAACGCGCGCGCCTCCCGGTCGACGAGCGCCGCGAAGGCCGGGTCGTCGACGGGATAGTCGAAGTTCGAGAACATGAAGTCCTGCCACACCAGCAGGCCAAGTTCGTCGCACGCCGAATAGAAGGCGTCCGACTCGTAGACCGTCGTCCCGCCGACGCGCACCATGTTCATGCCGGCGTCGCGCATGCGCCGCAGGAGCGGCTCGCAAGCCGCGCAATCGCCGGCGAGCGAAACCAGATCGGGCGTCGTCCAGAGCGCGCCGCGGCAGAAGACGCGCGCGCCGTTGACGACGAGCGCGAACCCTTCGCCATCCGCCTCGCGATCGACGACGACGTCGCGAAAGCCGACGCGTCCGCAGTCGAAAAGCCGCGAGCGGACTTTGACCGATACGTCGTAGAGGCGCGGATCGCCGTGCGTGTGCGGGCTCCAGCGTCGGACATCCTCGATGACGAGCTCGCCGGCGAACGCTCCATCGCCCGTTCGCGCGAGCGACGCTTCATGCTCCCCGCAGCGCAAGGTCGCCGAGCCAGCGTCCAATCCTTTGAGGCGGAACCGCGCCGTCAAGACGCCGCGGCCGCCTTCGCAGCGCGGCTTGAGATCGGCCTCGACGACGCGCGGAGCGGCCTCGCGCATGCTCACGCCGCGCCACGGACCGACGGCGTGAACGGGCGGGCACCAGCCGTTCATGCGGCCGAGCAGCGTCGTGCGGTAGAATCGCAACGTCTGCGGCGCCGCCGCTTTCGTCCGCCAGCGCGCGCGCCGGCCGGGCTGCGCCAACAGCGGGCTTAGCGCGCGGCAGCAGATCGACACGCGCGCGGAGCCGGCGAGGTCGATGTCGACTTCGACGGGATCGAACATGCCGGTCGATTGGGCGACGCGCGCGTCGTCGACGTAGATGTCGGCGATCGTCGCAAGCCCCTCGAAGCGCAATGTCTTGCGCCCGCGCCCCTCGATCGCCGTCGTGAACCACCAGTCGCGGTCGTCGAGCTCCTCCGGATCGGCGGGATCGAACCGACCTTGGTCGCGCAGGGCCGCGGCGACCGTTCCGGGAACGCGCGCCGGAATGGTCTTTGCGTCCGTCGACACGTCGGATGGACGCGCCCAAGCGTTCGGCGCGCTCGCGATCAATCGCCAGCCTTCCGTCAACGGTTCTGGCGCGACGCCGTCGATGCGGTGGACGCGCGCCATCTTCGTTTAGCCGAAGGCCTGCGCGCGCAACGCGCCCAGCGCATCGTCCCAGCTTTGCGCGACGCCGTCGAGCGCGGCCGCCAGGCCTTCGTACTTGCGACGCGTCGCGGCGCGGGCGAGTTGAAACTGGAACGTCTTCGCGCCGGCCGAGAGGGCGCGCGCGGCGCGCGCCGCGTCGAGCAGGCGCGGACCGCCTGCGCCCGCAAGCCAATCGAGATGAGCGGCGAGCAATTCGAAGTTGGCGCCGAGCTGCCGCAGCGTGTTGAAGGCGTAGGCATGGAAAAACGCAGGATCGCGGCTCGACAGCGCGCGCGCGCGATCTTCGATCCCCTCGGCGAAGGCGCGCACGGGGTTGGCGGCGGGCGCCCGCGCGACATGCTGATCGAGAAGCGCGACCGCGGCGTCGCGGCGCGCGGCGCCGTGGAGGGGCGCGCCGAACTTCACGAACTCGACATAGGGGAAAAGCGGGTCGACGGACCGCTCGCCCCGCGCAAACAGGCCCGCATAATCCTCGCCTTCAAGCAAGAAATAGCCGGCGTTGTGGAAATAGGCGAGGCGCCGCGCCTCCGGATCGAGTCCGTTGATGGCGATCGTCGTCTTCGTGTGTTCGCGCTCGTAGGCGACGCCGCGCGTGTCCGGAAGATAGAACGCGTCGACCTCGACGAGCGTCATGCGGCCGCGCGCGATTTGCGCGAGCGCGTGGGCTTCGACGGTGTCGTAGATGGAGAGCTCGCCGACCCAAACGCCATGGATCAACGCCAGATCTTCGAGCGGGAACTTGAAGAAGGTGAACTGGTCCCCTTCGAAATCGAGCGCGGCGGTGAACGCCAGCGATGCGTGCGGATCGTCGCCGCGGGCGTGCAGAAGCTCGATCCACAGGTCGACGTAGCAATTCGTCTCGGGCCAGTCGCGGGCCGGATCGTGCAGCCGATGCGACCGATGTTCGAGCGCAGACAAGCCGTCGATGACGAGGCGCATGTCAGGGCCAGAGCGCGTGGCGCACTTGCGCGGGCCATTCGCGCGGATCGAAGCCATGATGCTTGAACAGCGCGAGCGCGACGCGCTCCATGCCGAAGCCGACGCAGGCGGTGTGCGCGATATCGCCCGTCGCGGTCTTGATTCCCCACAAGGTTCCGAAGTGATCCTGATGATAATTGAAACTGAGGCAGGCGGTCGGCTTTTCGACGCTCTCGATCGGCACCAGAAGTTCGAACTTCAATCGCTGGTCGCGCTGGTTGTTGGCGAGCATGCGCCCCGCGCGGCCGAAGAAGGGATCGTTGGCGACATCGACCTCGAACGGCAATCCAAGCTTGCCGACGAGCGCGCGGCCGCGATCGAGCCACGTCTGTCTGAACGTCGTGACCTGCTCGGGCGAGCCGATGCGCACGTATTCGCGCATGCGAAACATCTGCATGCGCGCCGGGTCTTTCGACGGTTCGCGGCGGAAGCAGTAGGATTGGAGATCGTAGAGGCGGCCCTCGTCGGGCAGCGCGCCCCGGCGCGCCACGGTTGGGTAGAGCGGGTAGCAGGCGGCGGGCGCGAGCACGACATCCGTCGCTTCCTGGCCGAGCGTCCAATCCTCGCCGCCAGCGAGCTTGTCGAGCAGCGCCGCATGGTCGCGCTCGCCGCCGTTGAACGCGTGAATGGTCCCGGCGAGATTCGGAAAGCTTTTCAGGTAGCCGCTCTTCTCGAAGAGCGCGCGGTTCATGCCGGGGGGAAAGCGCACGACCTCGGGTCGATCGACGCCGCCGAACGAGGCGATCAGCGCATCGAAACCGGCGACCACCTCCTCGAACGCGCCGCCGCGGCCGTAGACGCCGTCAACGCCGGTTTCGATCAGCAAGCCGTGCTGGAAAAGACCGTCGCGAAAGTCGCAAGACTGGCACATGGATCATCCCGCCAAACGTTGGTCGATGCGATGCACGAGCATGAGGTTCGATAGGTTCGCCGCGATGCGGTCGTTGCTGATCATCAACGGCGCGGACAGGGCGTCGCGCAGATGGCGGCCGAGACTGTAGGGCGTCCCGTTCTTGTAGCCCTGGACGCCGCAGATCATCAGCGCCTCGCGCACGATGTCGACGGTCAGATTCGAGACGCTGATCTTGAGATGGTTGATGTCGAGCGCGAAGGCGACGGAGGCGAGATCGTCCGGCGCTTGCAACGCGCGCTCGTAGCGTTCGATCGCGCTCTTCAGCGACGCCTTGACGAGCCGCAGCATGGTCGAAGCGCTGGCGACGCGCGGCGCCCCGAGCGGCGGCGCGCCCAACTTGCGCCGCGCCTCGGCGCGCACGAAGGCCTGCGCGCGCGCCATGGCGTTCATCGCGATGCCGCACCACAGGCTGCCCCACAGGATATGCGCATGCGCCAGCATGGATCGCGCCGCGATCTCGGCGAACGGCTGCGGGAAGATCTGCTCGGCCGGGCCGCGCGCCTCGAGGATGAAGCCTTCGCTGCAGGTGCCGCGCATGCCGAGCGTGTCCCAGTCCGATGTCTTGTCGAGCGTGTATTGATCCTTTGTCGCCACGACCATGACCTGATCGGACGGCGGCGCGTCGGGCGCGCGCCGGGCGGTGATGAGGATCGCGTCGGCCTGCGTCGCGTAGGAGATGACGCTGGCGTCCTTGCGCAGGCGAAAGGCGTCTCCGTCGCGCTCGATCGCGCAGACCGAGGCGCCGAGGTCGCCGCCGGTTCCGGCTTCGGTCGTGGACGAGGCGAGCAGCAGTTGATCTTTGGCGATACGCTGCATGAAGGCGCGGTGCCAATTGCTCGCCGCGCCGTGCGAGACGAGGCTCGACGCCTTGATCTGATGCATGGCGAAGATCATCGCGGTCGCGGAGCAATGCTGGCCCAGTAGGCAGCAGACTTCGGCGATGTCGGCGAGCGTCGCGTCCTCGCCGCCGAGATCGGCGGGCATGCGCGCGCCGAGCAGCCTGCCGTCGCGCAGGGCGCGCATCGCCTCGTGCGGAAAGCGGCCTTCGCGGTCGACTTCGTCGCAATATTGTGCGGCGACTGCGGCCGCGGCGCTGGCGCGATCGAGCAGGGACGCTGCCGGCATGGCGTCAGGCGGCGGCTTGCGAAGGGGCGATTTCAGCGATCGCCGCCGCGATGGCGGCGATCGAGGCGAAGGTCTTGCGGTTCAACATGCGCTCGGGGAACTCGATGTCGAACGCCTCTTCGAGGGCGAGCATCAGTTGAACGGCGCTGAAGGAGGTCAGGCCGGCCGCGTAGAGGTCCCGATCGTCGGCAAGCGTCTCGACGTCGACGGGCAGGCGGCCGTGCTGCGCCAGAAGTTGCCGAATGGTGATGATCATGAGCGCCCCCGCTGGCCGCAGCGTCCTCGCGAGCCCTCTCGCAAGCGACGTGGTTTCGACCATCGACGGAAGGGCTTAAAAATGGGTGAGGCGAAACGGACAAGGTCGCCGGGTCCGCGCCATGCGCCTTGTTTCGATGTTTCTTTTGACGATCCGGTTAATGCATCGGAAAGGCTGTCGCCGCCTGGCCGCGTCCGCGGAAGGCCGCAGGCGGCGCGCTCAATGCGACATCAGGACGGGGACGGTCATCGCCTCGAACAGCGTCCGCGTGGTGCCGCCGAGCACGAATTCGCGAAACCGCGAATGGCCGTAGCCGCCCATCACCAGGTAATCCGCCGCGCCGTCGGCGGCGTGCGACAGCAGCGCGGCGCCGATGTCGTTGGAGGGCGGCAGCTTGCGCAACGTGGCGTTGATGTTGTGGCGCGCCAGATGCCGCGCGATGGCGAGGCCCGACGCATCGTCGACCGGCGGCTTCTTCGGCTCGACGCTGACGATTTCGACGCGCCCGGCGCGCGTCAGCAAGGGCAGGGCGTCGCCCACGGCGCGCGCCCCGGCGAGCCCGCCGTCCCAGCAGACCATCGCCTTGCCGAGCTTCGCCGCCCCCTGGTGAATGCGGGGCACGACGAAGACGGGTCTGCCCGAGCGGAACAGCGCGCCTTCGCCCATCAACTCGTCGTCGGTCCCGTATTCGGGGCCGCCCTGTCCGACGACGATCAGATCGAAGTGGCGGCCTAGGCGGCCGAATTCGTTGCGCGCCTCCCCGCTCGGCGCCGTGATGGTCACGAGCTCCGTGGCGACGCCCGTCGGCGCGGCGGCTCGCAGCTTGGCGTAGGCGTCTTCCGCCGCCTTCTGCGCCGCCGTCGTCGCCTCCACCATCAAATCGTAGGGATAGTCGCCCATGAACGAGGTCGGCGGCACGATCTGCATGGCGACGCCGGCGACGGTGAGATGCGCCTGCAGCGTCGAAGCCAGAGAGACGGCGAACGCCGTCGCCGCATCGCCGCGTCCGGACGTGTCGAGATGCAGAAGGATATCCTTGATCGCCATCGCTGGTCTCCTTCGTCAAGCTGGCCCGGCTCTCGTCATTAGCGCCAACCCGTTCCCGTCGCCAGCCGCGCTTGAACGCCGCTCGGGAGAATTCAAGGCGCGGTCGTCGCCCTCGACAGCTTCCCCGTCGGATCGTAGGCCGTGACCTTGTGCGGAAGCTCGGGTCCCCAGCGCCACAGCACGAGGTTCTGATCGTCGGCCGTCGCGCCATGAGCGAAACTCGGGACCAGAACGCCGGCGTAGCCGTCAGCCAAGAGGCGCCGCACCACGCCCCAGGACGCCGGCTCGCGGCCGGCGATCAAGGCGTCGCCCCACGCGCAGGCCAGATCGCTCAACAGGACGCCCAGCTTCGCCCGATCGGCCTCGGCGCGCAGATCGGCGACGTCGTCGCAGTCCACATCGTAGCTGCACAGCACATAGGGAGTCAGCCGATGAGCGAAGCCGCCGGAGACTTCGCGAAAGACGGTGTTGAAGCCGAGCGAGAGGTATAGCGTCTCGAGGCCGGGCCAATTGAACCGCCGGCCCTTGAGCGCCGCGCCGGCGCCCGACAGGGGGCTCCAGGCCCAGGCGGGATCATGCGCCCGGAAGCACTCGCCCCTAAACCTCAAGCATAGCCGCCGGTCGCCAGGTGATCGACATAGTCCCGCACCGCCGTCGCAGCGCCCGCCTTCACCAGGGCTTCGGCCGTGCGGCCGCCGAAGGCCGGGATCGGCTCGGCGCGATACCAGGCCATGGCCTGAGCCGCGCCGCCGGCCCACCCCTGGACCAGATTGACGATCTCCAGCATTTCGCGCACTCGGCTCTGGGCCTTGGGGCCGTCACGCCGGCTGGTTTTCTGGAAGACCTCGCGGGCAAGGCCGGCGGTGTCCGCCAATTGGGCCTTGGACATGCTGAACGCCGCCGCCACGTCGTCGACGTTTACGGCGCCACGTTCGTCCATAAGGCTGGCGATCGAGAAGCGCCCGGACGCGCTACGCCGGACGATTTTTCCGACGCGTGGCCGGCCCGACGCGGAGACTTTTGGGGATGCTTGCGTCATGGGCCGCTCCATTAACCGATAAAAGGGGCAATATATAGGCGAGTTGCCCTGTTGGCAAAGAGCTCGGCGATGCGCCAATCCATTCCGGGTTGCATTTACCTAGGCGATCGCCCGCAGCCCCTTCGTCTTCACGAGGTTCAGCAGCTTCAGCGATGGCGCCTTGATCTCCTCTGGCGCCATCGTCTTTGGGAGATTTGCAAACACGGACGCCACCCGTGACTCGCACTCTAAGTCGAGAGTTTCCTCGCCTCCGCGCGCTCGCCGTGCTCAAAAGCCTCGACAAATTGATCGAGTTCGTCTTCCGTCATGCCAAGGGTGCGGCCTTCCTCGCGCCAGCGCGCGATAGCGGCCTCGACGCGCCCCAAGATTTCTCGGGCTCCTTGCTGGTTGTGGTGGATGGCACCAAGGGGGCGGGCGTCGTCGCCGATTTGTATTTCGATCGTGCGTTTCATAGTGCGGACGCCGATTTCTTGACCCGCACCCGCTTTGGCAAGCGCTCCGCGTCGAGCAGGAGGCCTTGATCGTCCCGACGCGGATCAACAATTTCGCCGAGCGCGTCGCCGAAGCCCAGGACGAACAGCGCCATGGCGTAGACTCCCATGGAAACCGTGGGATCGCCCTTCTCGACGCGCAGATAGGTGCTCTTCGCGACGCCCAGCCGCTCAGCCATCATCGCCGCGGTCAGGTTGCGCTTCTTGCGCGCCGTGGCGAGGTCAACGCCCAGCTTAACCAGCAAGCGCCGGACCTTGGGCGGCAGGGTGTCGGTAACGGCCGATTTCATTTCTGGTCTTATATATGATCCAGTGTCGACATTACGGGTTCATATATAACTTCTTATTTCTATTTGTCATCTTGCGGCATCTTGGGCGCCGAGCTCTTCCGAAAGGGCGTCCAATACCGTCGAGGAGTCGGCCTCGGGTGTGAACCTTCCGAAGCTGAGTCGGATCGAGGAATTGGCGCGCCACCCACGAGCCCGACTTTAATCTGCGCGGTCGCCACGGCGTGTGCGCTCCGTGTGCGCCGAGGCGTCGAAAACCCGGAAAAAGCGTCGTATGACATCGCAAAATCGCGTGCGCACGATGAAACTCCCTAGCGATCGGAATGTGCAAAAAATGCAGCTACTTCAATCGCACCGCTTCTCCATCGCCCCGATGATGGACTGGACGGACCGGCATTGCCGGTTCTTTCACCGCATTCTGTCGCGGCGGGCGCGGCTCTATACGGAAATGGTTACGACCGGCGCGGTCCTGCATGGCGATCGCGCGCGCCTGCTCGGCTTCGACGCCGCCGAACACCCCGTCGCCGTGCAACTCGGCGGCTCCGATCCGCAAGCGCTGGCGCGCGCGGCGCGCATCGCCGCAGACTTCGGCTACGACGAGATCAACCTTAACTGCGGCTGCCCCTCCGATCGCGTACAGAGCGGCGCCTTCGGCGCCTGTCTGATGCGCCAGCCGGCGCTGGTCGGCGATTGCGTCGCGGCGATGAAGGCGGCCGTCGCGGTCCCGGTGACCGTCAAATGCCGCATCGGCGTCGATGACCAGGAGCCTAGCGCCGCCCTCTGGGCGATGGCCGAGGCCATCGTGGCGGCCGGCGCCGACGCGCTGACCGTGCATGCGCGTAAAGCGTGGCTGCAGGGTCTGTCGCCGCGCGAGAACCGCAACGTGCCCCCGCTCGATTACAATCTGGTCTTCGCGCTCAAGCAGGATTATCCGCGCCTGCCGATCGTCATCAACGGGGGCGTCCGCACGCTGCCGCAGGCGCGCGAGTTGTTGTCGCGCGTCGATGGCGTGATGCTGGGGCGCGCGGCCTATCAGAACCCCGGCCTGCTGCTCGCGGTCGATCCGGAGGTGTTCGGCGACGACGCGCCGGTCCGGAGCGCGTTCGAGGCTGTCGAGGCGTATCTGGGCTATGTGGAACGGCGGCTCGCCCGAGGCGACCGCTTGGCGGACCTCGCGCGGCCGCTGCTGGGGCTGTTCGCCGGCGCGCCGGGCGCGCGCGCCTACCGGCGACATCTGGCGACCGAATCGACCCGACGCGGCGCCGGCCCGGAGACGATCCGCGCGGCGATCGCGCATGTCGCCCGCGCGCCGCTCGCCGCCTGAGGCCGCGTCATCCGTCGGCGCGACGCTTCATCTCCGCGATCATGGCGGCCAGCTCCTCCCGGGCTTTCGTGAGCGGCTCCGCACCCGCTGCGCCCGCCAGCGCCCCGATGGCGGCGTCGTACTTCGCGAGCGTGTGTTCTTCGCCGCTTGCGAATGACGACAACGAGCCGTCGTCGAGGCCGACCAAAGCCGAGCGCGCGCCGATCACGGTCTCATGCACGGTCGACATGAACGAGCCCGACTCGTCGGGCGTCTTGCCCATCGCCGTCAGCAGCTTGTGCGCCTCGGCGTGCGCTCGTCCGTGAAGGTCGTGCATCCTCTGAAAGATCGCCTTGAGCTCAGGCGATGTAGCGTCCTTCACCGCCGTCTCGTACCCATGCTGGGCGTCCAACAGCGCGGTGTGCAGGCTTTCCAGCTCTTCCCGACCCGTCATCCGTCTCTCCCATCTGGTCGTGTTCGCCCACCCTAACAGCGATCCAAGCGCGCTGCGAGCGCGACACGATCGGAGAGGCGGTCTCGTCGGGCTTCTCCGCGAACGCGCCATGGCGGCGACGCAGGTCTTCGCGATGCGCCGCCGCGCGCTTGAGGCTGCGCTCCCGCTTGCCATTCGACGGCGGCCCCGCGAGAGTCCGCTCCGGCCAATCGAGCGCCAGCGGGGCACGCCATGGATCGACGCAACATCTTTCAAGCCGGCCTTGCAGCTCTCGCCGGCGCGATGGCGACCCGCGCCAACGCCGAGCCGGCGCCCGGCGGCGGCGTTCCGAAGGTGGTCTACCATCTCGCCGACGCCGACAAGGTCAGCTTCGTCCTCGGCAACATCAAGAACCACATCGACGGCATGGGCGGTCCCGACAAGGTGACGATCGCGCTCGTCGTGCATGGGCCGGCCTTGAAGGCGTTTCAGGCGTCGGCGAGCCCGGCCGATACGAAGACGCGCGTCGCGGGGTTCACCAAGGCCGGCGTGCAGTTCAACGCCTGCATTCACACGATGGACGCGATGGACCTGTCGCTCCGCGATTTGCTCCCGGGCTTCGTCGCGGCGGAGAAAGGCGGCGTCGTCCGCATCGCGGACTTGCAGCAGCAGGGCTACATCTACCTTCGCCCCTGATCTCAGGCGTTTTTCTCGGGCACCTGCGCCTGCTCGAAGGTCGCCATGTCGGTGTGGCAGGCGAGCGCGGCCCGCATCAGGCCCGCCGCGAGCGCGGCGCCGCTGCCCTCGCCGAGCCGCAGACCGAAATCGAGCAGCGGCGTCAGGCCCAGCCGGCGCAAGACATCGCCATGCGCGCCTTCGGCCGAGACATGCGCGGCGAGACAATGGTCCAGCGCGCGCGGGTCGAGCGCATGCAGGATGGCTGCGGCGGCGGTGACGACATACCCGTCGAGGATCACCGGCACGCGCTCCATGCGGGCGGCCATGATGGCGCCGGCGAGCGCGCAGACCTCGCGTCCGCCCACCCGCCGCATCGTCTCGAGCGGATCGCCGAGATGGTCGCCATGCAGCGCGACGGCGCGGTCGACCGCGTCGATCTTGCGCGCCAGACCCGCATCGTCGACGCCGGTCCCGCGACCGACCCAGTCGCGCGCCTCGCCGCCGTAAAGCGCGCAGTAGATCGCCGCCGCGATCGTCGTGTTGCCGATGCCCATCTCGCCAAGGCAGAGCAGGTCGGCGTCGGCGATCGCCTCCATGCCGAAGGCGAAGGTCGCCGCGGCCGCCTTCTCGTCGAGCGCCGGCTCCTGCGTGATGTCGCCGGTCGGCAGATCGAGCGCGAGGTCGAACACCTTGAGCCCGAGCCCGTAAGTTCCGCAAATCTGGTTGATCGCCGCGCCGCCGGCGGAAAAGTTCTCCAGCATGGCGCGCGTGACCGCCTGCGGATAGGCGGAGACCCCTTGCGCCACGACGCCGTGATTGGCCGCGAACACGACGACCTGCGGGCGTTCCATCGTCGGGCGCGACTTGCCTTGCCAGGCGGCGAGGAATTCGACGAGACCTTCGAGCCGCCCGAGCGCGCCCGCCGGCTTCGTCAACGTGCGATCGCGCGCGCGCACGTCGTCGACGCAGGTTTGCGCCGGCCCGGGCATCGTCTCGAACAGCGCGCGGATGTCGTCGAAGGGCAGGCCGGTCGCGCTCATCGTCTGGTCCGTGAGGCCGCCGCGCGACCGTGCGGGCGCGGCTTATCACCGCCAGGACGGCGATGCAGCAGCTTTTCGGGTAGTGTCTCAGTTTGAAATTTCGGCCTGAGCCTTTTTGCAGGGGCCGCGCTTCTTGGCAGGCGCATCCGCATCCATCGCTTCGACAATCTCCGTCCAATCCATGACCTTCTTAGACAAGCCGGCGGCCATCGCGGGTGTCACGCGAAGGCTTTTGTGAATGCGCAGCCAGTTGTACCAGACAGCGTAAATCGCGACCATGTGCGCGTGGTTCTCGAATTTCTTTGAGAACGCATTGGTGAGCCGCGTGAAGCGGCGCATCGATATGCGCATGGTGAGGTTCTGACGCTCGGCATACGAGGTCGAAATGTGCTTCGGGTCCGGCGCGCCCTCAATCGGTTTCTTGATGATGCCCGTGCATTCGGCGGGGCTGTAACGGCCTTTCACGGCGTCGCTGAAAGCCCCGTAGAGCTTCACGAGCATGGCATAGTCAACATCGGCCCCGAACGAGCCTTCCACGGCGTCCAGGTAGGCCTTGTGGCCGTCTGACGTTAGTTGCACGCGGTTGGCGAGGCGGCTAGCAAGATCGTCCATGAACCATTTGGCGCACTCGCCATTACGGCCGCCGACGAAGTGACCAACCAAGAGTTTCGTGTCGGCTTCGATCGCCGTCCAGGTCCAAGTGTCGCCGGCGCCATCGATCGGGCTTTTCATGGCGGCGACGTTCTTCTGTTTTGCGCCCGTGAAGCTCCAAATCTCGTCCACCTGAATGCGCTTGGCCTTCACGCCGCGCACCTTGGCGTCGTGGAAGCCGGCGCAGAACCGGCCGGCATCAACCAGCAACTTCGATACCGTGTTGATGCTTGTGTCCGCCAGCCGCGACACAGATCGCATCGAAGCGCCTTCGCAGAGCGTGGCGAGAATTTGGACGCGGGTGGGAACAGGAAGCTTGTTCATGGCCCCATCGTATGAATTTTTATGCTTAGCGTCAAGCGTTATCTTCAGTACATTGCTGCCTTTAGCCTCCCTAGCGACCAAAGCATGCCTCGCTCGCGGGGCGGGAGCGTCAGGATTGCCTCAATAATTTTCGTGTGGCAATATTAATTGGCAGTTTAGGCCGCTAGCACGCTGCGCTACGGCGCGCGTTGCGAAGCAGTAAGGGATAGTGATGCCTATCAGCAATGAAATGCGGCGCCTCCAGGCAAAATGGAACAGCGGCGGCGGCTGGCCCAAACGTCTAGAAACGCTGGAAATAAACAACATTCGTGGTTGGAAAAATCAGAGAATAGATTTCAAATTCCCGATGTGCGCGATCGTTGGCGAGAACGGTTCTGGCAAGAGCACGATCATCCAAGCAGCGGCGAGCGTTTATAATGGTTCAAAGCGTAAAAACACGCGCTTCGCTTCCGATTTTTTTCCGAAAACAGCTTGGGATGATTATAGCAGCGCTCAAATCAGGTACATGTATAGGCAAGGTGCAGAGACTTCTAAATCCGGCATAATTAGAAAACCAACCACGCGGTGGCTAGGGAATGATGAGCGGCCCATTCGCGAGGTCGAATACGTTGATCTGCGGCGCATTCAACCGGTTTCGGCCCGCGTCGGTTACGCGAAAATTGCGAAGTCGGCACATGTCGAAATTTCAGCTACTGATTTTGACCAGAAACGGGTGGAGCGCCTTTCCACCATTATGGGGCGGAAATATACGTCCGCCAAGATGGCTATAAGTAGCACAGATTCCAAAAGGAAAATTCCTGTGCTGGCGGACGAGGGGACCTCATACTCTGGGTTCCATCAGGGACCGGCGAAACTACCATGCTTGAGTTTCTCCAGTCGGACATTCCAGAATACGGCGTATTGATTATCGACGAGATCGAAACATCCCTGCATCCGCGTTCTCAAAGAAGACTCGTTCGCGCGCTAGCTGAAATTTGTCGAGACAAGCAGGCCCAAATAATTTTTACAACCCATTCTCCTTATATCATCGAAGAACTGCCGCTCGAAGCTAGAATGTATATATTAGGGCGCGGTCCAACTCGCCAAATCGTCTCTGGAGTCAGTGCGAATTTTGCTATGACAAACATGGATGATGAAAGTCACCCGGATTGTGAGCTATTTGTGGAAGACGAAGCGGCAAAAGCAATGATTACGGAAATAATCAGCGCACATCTTCCTGACCTCGCAAGCAGATGTCGGATCGTACCATTTGGAGCCGCCAATCTGGGCCGCTCATTAGGGGAAATGAACGCTGCAAATCGTTTTCCTAGACCTACATGCGTTTATCTCGACGGCGATAACGCGAAATCGAATGGGTGCGTTTTGCTTCCGGGAGAAGACGCGCCTGAAAGGGTCGTTTTCGACGCCCTGGAAAAAAGTAATTGGGGCGCGCTTCCGCAACGACTTGGCCGACAATATTCTACGGTTGCTGATGCGTGTTCGATGGCTATGACACTTACGGATCATCATCAATGGGTCAGCTCCGCAGCAAATAAAATGCTCGTCCCAAGCAACATACTTTGGCAGGCCATGTGTTCAGTTTGGGCTAGGGACAATCTGACAAAGGACGACGCACAAACGACGACGCAACCAATCGAGGATGTCCTTATCGGCAAAGTCTAGCTAGGCTTGGCCCACCTTTTCACGGCCGCCTTTTTAGCGATCTCGGCCCGACGCTCCGGCGTCATGCCTTCGGCCCGCGCTTTGCCGCCACGCTTGCCGAGCGCCACGGCGGCAGCGTTCTTGCCATCATCGGTCAATGTTTCAGTTTCATCGCCCGTGGCAATCCGCATGACCTTCACGGCGTTGCCGATCACGTCGGCGGGGCGACGCTCGCCTTTTGGGCCGGTGGGCATTAAGGAAGCCTTGTATCAGAAAGAAGTGCGTCAGCAACTATGTTTACGTCATTGACCAATGGTATTTTAAAACGGAATGGTACGCTTTTGGACTAATAAGGCGAGAAAGTCCGAAAGCGACCGTTTTCCGAATCGACTCTTTTGACCGGATCGGCTAGCTTCCGAGTCGGTACCCGCTGCCTACGATTCGTCTATCGCCCGGTTTGCTGCCCTTTCGGCGGCGGGGCGCATAGGGCGTTCCGGAGCCGCTAGGCTTGAACCTAGCAACCCCGGAGTACGAGATGATCGTATGCACGTGGCCGAAGGCGGTGTCCGTTACGACGTACATTCGCTTCCGGTTTGGCCGTTGGGAGCGCGTCCGCGCTCACTGCCGGTCGTATCCTACCTAAGGCTGCCCGCTGAAGGATAGGTAACGGGGGCAGCGGGTGCCACCCACGTGTATATAAGTACCGATTCGACTCCAGTCAGTAAACCCCTAAAGGGCAAACGATTGCTGGCCGGTTGCGGCTTTCGCGCCCATCTTTGTGGGCGTGTGAAACTCGCGTTTGCGCTCAAGAATGTCTTGGACCGTGAGGAATTGAAGTCGGTCGTATCTGATACCAGAGTACTCGTATTGACCAGCCATCGCAGCCGCTTCTTGCATCGCCTTGGACGGCTCCTGAAGCGACAGAAATCCTGCTAGCTCGGTATCAGGCTGATCCGCTAGAACGCCGCGCAAGTCGCGGACATCGGTCGGGCGCAGCTTGCCACCTTTGACAGACAGCACCATCGCCTTGAGACCCGCCTTCGTCTCGAAGTACATCCGGCCATCAATGCCCTTGTCGCTCGTCTTCTTCGTCGGAAAGCCGCCCACCCGCTCCACAAGCCAATGTTCAAACTGAAACGGGTCAGATTTGAACAGCTTTTCTGCCTGTTCAACGCTGACCGGAACACCCGTTACGTCGAATTGCACGCCTTCCGTAAGGCGCATCCTTTCTGTGAGTCTGTCGCAAATCATTTGAATCGACAGGATTGCTATGTCGCAACCAATCCATTTACGGCCGTTTTTTTCCGCGCTGTAGATCGTCGTACCGCAGCCGCAAAACGGATCGAATACGACCTGGCCCTTGTTACTAGAAGTCTTAATGATCCTATCCAACAAAGCGATCGGCTTCTGTGTCGGGTATCCGACACGCTCGGCTCCGGTGTTCGACACTCGTTCAATGTCCGTCCAAATATCTTGAAGCGGCTGACCGTGCATGTCGTCTAAGTAAACCTTAAGCCCATCCATTCGGGGTGTGCCGTCCTTCTTGAGAAGGATGCGACCTTCGTCCCACCATTGTTCAAGTTGCTCTTCGGTGTAAGCCCATCCTCGCGTTGGACCTGGGGTCGTTCCTCGCCATGTAAACTTTCCAGAAGAACTGTTGACCCGCTCTGCGGTAAGATTCTCTCCTTTAAAGAGTCGCCCATTGGAATCCTGCTCGTACCGTGACAACTGGGCCTCGCCATACGGCGTAAATTGCTTGTTCCATACGAACTTCTTTGACGCGGTGTAGAACAGGATCACATCATGAATGCGCCCATACCGCTTTGCGGAGTTATGGCTTTTTGTCCGCTGCCAGATTATCTCGTTCTGAAAATTGTTGTGACCGAAGATGCCATCCATCATCACCTTGATGTAGTGACTCGCGGTCGAGTCGCAGTGCAGATAAATTGATCCGGTCGGACGAAGGATGCTCTTCATGTGGAGAAGTCTCTGCACCATGTAGATCAGGTACGCTAGCAAATGTGGTTGCGTATGGCGCAGCGCATTTATCCAAAGTCGCCAGAATTCGACATAGTAGTCCTCGACACCATGCTCCCGCATTAGGATCGGCATCGCCCTCGCAATTTCCTCCTTCTCCGCGTCCATATCCCACGTGTCGCAGAAGGCGTCCGCTTGATCGGGAACTGGCTTCCCTGTCATGTTCTTGTAAATGAGGTTGTAGTTTCTTTTGGAGTTAAACGGCGGATCAAGATAGATCAGGTCAACGCAATGTTTCGGCATGCGCTGCATAATGGTGAGATTGTCACCATAATAAAGACGGTTCACGTCACGCTCCGACGAACAATCCGATGGAGCTTTCGAACTCGTCGCCAGAGTTGCGGCGGTTGTACTTAAAACAAGCCTCCGCGATATAGAGCGGCATGTACTTGCGGCTGTAGTGATGATGCGAACCGTACCAAGCCCGCTTCACGCCAGCCCAAAAACCCTCAATCGTGTTTGTATGAACATGCCCGTCGGCATACTCATAGGCGTGGTTCACGACGGCATGTAGCATCGTTCGATTGACGCGCGAGTACCCCTTATATTCGTCCGATACGAGGACCGTTCCATTCGGCTCGACGAAGCGTTCGATGAACTTCGAGATACCCTTCGCAGACAAGTCGCCCGGTTGCGCTACTCGCGCGACAACCCGACCGAAGCGTTCCGCGAGCCCGATAACAGCGACCTTTTTTGTGCCTCGCCCGCGCTTGTTCGGCGGATCATCATCGCGGCGGTTGCCTTTGCGAGGCTTCCCGCCAACGTAAGTCTCATCGGCCTCTACAATGCCGTACAAGAGCGACTCTTGCGCCGGATCTTGCGCCATAGCCGTTCGGACACGGTGCATCATGCTCCACACCGTGGCCCGACGAGCGCCGATGTCGCGAGAAATCTGATAGGCGCTCGCGGACTTTTTCGCGTTCATCATGAGCGCGATGACGAGAAACCAAGTTCGCAACGGCATATGCGTCCCGTGGAAAAGCGTTCCCACAGTGACGGCGAAGGCTTTGCTGCAAGCGCGGCATTGCCACCGCGTGCCGGCGCGGTCGCCGCTCGCGTGGCGCCCGACCGATTCGCTTTTGCAATATGGACAGACCGGCTTGCCGCGCCAGCGAACCTTTTCAAGGTACTCGACAGCCTGCTCTTGCGTCTGAAAGGTCTGGAAAAGTTCGATAACGTTCATGGCCATATCGCTCCGATAAAGCCATCATAACCTAAACTAAAGTCACGTCAAGTCCAAAAGCGTACCATTCCGTTTTAAAAAACTGTAAATTATACCGCATTCTGGCCTTATCAGTATACTTGTTAAGACGAGCTACAACGTCGTCCGTCCGCTC